>NZ_JBQFYQ010000001.1:0-1463102 GCF_056541565.1 Ruegeria sp. AG6
CTCGATCTCGTCGCGCTGACGACCCAGTTCCGACGTGATCGAGCCAAAAAGCTCGGGATCACGATCAGAAAGGGACTGGGTAAAAAATCCGGTATCACGAAGATTGGCGTTCATGGGCGCTCCACATGGCTGGGTAAAAATCTTGCGGATTTCCTATCGGAAACGCCACATTCGCAAAAGGCTTAAAGCGACGATTTGGCCCGCTGCGGCGTCAAGACTGGCCTATCGGGGAAAGGTATGTTTGTTTCGGAACCAAATGTGCAGCACCGGAAACCGGAAAACATGAAAAAAAGAATCGCCTTTCTTGCCAGTGAGGTCAAAGTGGCGCAAACGGCCCGGGATATTCTGGTGTCCAAACACGGTAATGTGGCGCCCCGCGACGCAGATGTTGTGGTTGCTCTTGGGGGTGATGGCTTCATGTTGCACACTTTGTACAATGTGCAGCATCTCGATACTCCGGTTTACGGGATGAATCGCGGCACGATCGGCTTTCTGATGAATGAGTATCACGAAGACGATCTGATGGCGCGGTTGGAGGATGCCGAAGAAGAGGTTATCAACCCGTTGGCCATGCAGGCGATGGACCAATCAGGAAAACTGCACCAAGCCTTGGCGATCAACGAAGTGTCATTGCTACGCGCCGGTCCTCAGGCAGCAAGGCTCAAGATCAGCGTAGACGACCGGGTGCGCATGGCCGAATTGGTCTGTGACGGGGCATTACTTGCCACTCCTGCGGGATCGACCGCCTATAACTATTCCGCGCATGGGCCGATTGTTCCGATTGGCGCTGACGTTCTGGCCCTGACACCCATCGCGGCGTTTCGCCCACGGCGGTGGCGCGGTGCCTTGTTGCCGAAAATGGCGAAAGTCAGGTTCGATGTGGTCGAAGCTGACAAGCGACCCGTCATCGTGGCTGCTGATTCCGTTTCTTTCCCGGATATAGACTGGGTCGAGATCAGGTCGGAACCAGCCATTGCGCACCGTATCCTTTTCGACCCCGGCCATGGGTTGGAAGAACGTCTAATATCCGAACAATTCACGTAAAATCGGCCATCTCCAAATTTTTTCTCACGCCTATGTGAAGCAGTTCACAGGAATTCCCTTAACGATTGGCTAATGTGAAATAGCCCGGAGAACACGCCAAGGTGGGAGTGAGTGGCCACCTGAACGGCGTATTCGAATGATTGCGCAGATTTTGCGCTGGCGAGGGTGGGTGGTGCTACGCTCGTCATCAGAAATCCGGGCTTATTTTAGCAGTCGGACCCCGGGTACAATGTCCCGGGGTCTATTTTTTGCAGCCGCCCTGCAACTCTGACTTCTCCCAAAGCGGCAGGCACATTTGGCCCACGCGTGCCTCGATTGCCGAGGCCGCATCCACCGCCAGATCTTCGCGCCAGCGCTGTGCTGCAATCTGAACATTGATCGGCTGTGGGCCCTTTGGCAATTCAGCCAGCCGGGCCGGGACACATGCCGCAGGCAGGCCCAGAAAGTTCATCGCATAGGAATAAACGGCGCACCCCAGAACCTCATGCACTCCGTCGGCGCCTTCGGTGTCCCGGTCAGGTTTGAAGAACGGCTGTGGCAGGAAAGGCGACAGCACCAAAGGGTAATCTTGTAAAAACAGGGACCATTCCCGCGCATAGTGGCTTCGTTTGGCCAGCATCTGAACCATCTCGGTTTCGACAATTGGCGGGAACTCCTGGAAATAGACCGCAAAGATATTCTGAATGGTTTTCGAGCCGACCGTTTCGATATCTGATTGCATGAGCGTGAGCACTTCGCCCATCAGCGTACGGTAACCGATCCGACCGCATTCAAATACATCAGGCGGGTCAATCTCTTGCACCACATAACCCGCATCGGTCAGTGCGTCCCGTGCCGTGTCGAGCGCTTTTTCCACCTCGGGGTGCAGGGCATAGCCGAATGTGTTCTTGGTAAAGGCCACCTTGACGGGCGCGTCAGGATCGGGACCACGCCAGGGCATCGGCACGTGAAACGGGTCACGCGCGTCGGCGGCGATCAGGCTGGGCATGGACAGATGCAGGTCAGCAGCCGACCGGGTTATCAGACCCTGAACTGACATCGACTGCGCCAGCAAACCGCGTTCGACTTTCTGGCTTGGGTTCCACGCCGGGACACGCCCCAGCCCGGGTTTCACGGTCACGGCTCCGTTGGCCGCCGCGGGAAAGCGCAGGCTGCCGCCGATATCGTTGCCATGGGCCAGCGCGCCGATTCCGGCCATGACCGCGACGCCAGCGCCACCGGAAGAGCCGCCGGGCGAGATATGCCGCCCCCAGGGGTTGTGCGTACGCCCATACAGCGGATTGTCCGTGTCGGCGCGGAAAGAGAACTCGGGCGTGTTGGTTCGCCCGACAACAACAGCCCCTGCCTTTAGCAGATTGCTCACAACCGGGGCGTCATCCGGTGCAATCACATCTTTCAATGCGACGACACCGTTGGTTGTGGCATGGCCTTTTTGGTCAACGTTCACCTTGATCGTGACCGGCACGCCATGCAGCGGACCCGTGGGTTTGCCGCCAGCCCGCGCATTGTCCAGCGCTTCGGCACGTTCCAACGCTTGCTCGCGCAGGTTTTCCACCACCGCATTCAAACCGGGGTTGACCTCATCCATTCGCTCGATCGAGGCCCGAACCGCCTCGGTTGCACTCAGGTCGCCGCGTCTTGTCAGGGTGGTCAGGTCTGTGGCGCTGAGACGCCAGATATCGGTTTGTGTCATGGGTCCTCACTGTCTTAACGTGACAGTAGAGGGGCTGCTTCCGGTTGCAAGAGAAGACAAAAAATGGGCGGCTAATGCCGCCCCTCGGGTTACTTGGCGTAACCGATTGTCTGCAAGGCCTCTTTGATCTCGTCAAGAATGGCTGGATCATCGATCGTTGCAGGCATTTTGTAATCCTGACCGTCTGCAATCGACACCATCGTACCCCGCAGGATTTTACCCGAACGTGTCTTGGGCAACCTGTCGACGACGACGGCCAGTTTAAAGGCCGCCACCGGGCCGATCTTTTCCCGCACCATCTTGACGACCTCCTGAACCACGTCGCCATGATCCCGATCAGCGCCGGCATTCAGGCACAGGAACCCAACGGGCATCTGACCTTTAAGCTGATCCGATACGCCGATCACCGCGCATTCCGCGACGTCCGGGTGAGCGGCAAGCACTTCCTCCATCCCCCCGGTCGACAGGCGGTGACCCGCGACGTTGATGACATCATCGGTGCGGGCCATAATGTAAAGATATCCGTCCTCGTCGATCATGCCGGCATCGCCGGTTTCATAATACCCGGGGAAATGCTCCAGATATGACTTCCGGAACCGTTCTTCGGCGTTCCACAAGGTCGGCAGGGTGCCCGGAGGCAATGGCAGTTTGACCGCGATGGCCCCCAGTTCGCCGGCTTTCATTGGGTGGCCGCCTTCGTCGAGAATTTGCACATCATAGCCGGGCATCGGTTTCGCGGGCGAACCCAGCTTAATCGGAAGCTCTTCGATACCCAGCGGATTTCCGGCGATGGACCATCCGGTTTCGGTCTGCCACCAATGGTCGATCACCGGAACCTTCAGCGCATCCTGCGCCCAGATGATGGTGTCGGGGTCAGCCCGTTCCCCCGCAAGATACAGTGCCCGTAGATGAGACAGATCGTACTTGGCGATCAATTCGCCTTTGGGGTCTTCTCGTTTCACGGCACGGATCGCCGTAGGGGCGGTGAAGAAGCTTTTAACCTTGTGTTCCGAGATCACGCGCCAGAAGGTTCCCGCATCAGGGGTGCCGACCGGTTTGCCTTCGAACACAATCGTCGTGTTGCCGTGGATCAGGGGGGCATAGCAGATATAGGAATGTCCAACGACCCAACCCACATCGGAGGCCGCCCAGAATACATCACCGGGATCAACGTCATAGATGTTCTTCATGGTCCAGTTCAGTGCCACCAGATGTCCGGCAGTGGGACGCACGACACCCTTGGGTGCCCCCGTGGTGCCCGATGTGTACAGGATGTAGGCCGGATCATTGCCGTCGACGGGAACACATTCCGCCGGTTCGACACCGTACTGGAACCCGTGCCAGTTGTAGTCGCGGCCTTCGATCAGCTGCGCAACTTCCTGTTCGCGCTGAAAGATGACGCAGAAATCCGGCTTGTGCTTGGCAAGTTCGATGGCACCGTCCAGAAGCGGCTTGTAGTGTACGACCCGGCCAGGTTCCATACCGCAGGACGCTGCAATGACGGCTTTGGGTTTGGCGTCGTCGATGCGAACTGCCAGTTCGTTGCTGGCAAATCCGCCGAACACAACGGAATGCACAGCGCCCAGACGTGCGCAGGCCAGCATCGCCTCAAGCGCCTCGGGGATCATCGGCATGTAGATGATGACGCGGTCACCTTTCTCGATACCTTTCGCCCGCAGCGCGCCGGCAAGATTGGCCACGCGGTTGCGCAGCTCGACATAGGAAATCTCGCGCTTGGTATGGGTGATCGGGCTGTCATAGATGATGGCGGTCTGCTCGCCGCGCCCGTTTTCCACGTGGCGGTCCACGGCGTTCCAGCAGGTATTGACCCGTGCGTCGCTGAACCATTCGTACAAAGGCGCGTTGTCGTCGAACAGAGCTTTGCTGGGTTCTTTGACCCAATCGATCCCCTTGGCGGCGTTCATCCAGAATGCCTCGGGGTCTTTCTTCCAACTGTCATAAACGTCCTGATACGCCATCTCGTCCTCCTCACAACGACTTGGTCTTTGTGTTAGGACCCAGAAAACTATCGGGCAAGCGCGTCAAATGACGACGCGTCAGTTTATCGCAAAATATTTGCAGTAATTCGCGCAACAGCTTGCAAATTTTTGCAAACATCTTTTCCAGCATTGGATTTTCTGCGCCAAAGAGGCCATTTTGCAAACTTGCAAATTCGACTGTGCAAAAGATCACGTCCGAGGCGACTCGGCGCGAGGCCTATTCGTCCTTCTTCCGCGTACCCCACGGCTTCCACGGAGATGCAACGACATATAGCAGTCAAAAGGTGAGAATTGTGTTAACCGCACCCCCGTAGGGGATGCGGTTTTGGGCGTCGGGCGGTCGGCTCACCCGTAATGCGCCACCGGGGTCCCCGCGATGGCAGCCATGTTCAGCAATCCGCGTGCGGTAATGGACGGGGTGACGATGTGCGCCTTGTTGCCCATCCCCATCAGAATGGGGCCAACTTCGATACCGTCCGCTTTCATTTTCAGGATATTGCGCACGCCGCTGGCCGCATCCGCATGAGCAAAGATCAGCACATTTGCCGCGCCCTGTAGGCGAGAACCCGGAAAAATTCGTGCCCGAAGATCCGCATCAAGGGCCGCATCCAGGTTCATTTCGCCTTCATAGACAAAGTCACGCGGTTTCTGGTCCAGGATGTCCAATGCTGCGCGCAGGCGTTTTCCAGATCCTTCTGCCTGATTGCCGAATTGTGATTGCGAACAGAATGCGATCTTGGGTTCGATCCCAAATCGGCGAACATGCCGCGCGGCGCCAATGGTGGATTCCGCCAGTTCTTCGGGTGTCGGCAATTGCCGGACATGCGTATCGGCGATGAACAGAGGGCCGTCTTCCAAAATCATCAGAGACAACGCGCCGTGCGGACGCAGGTTTCCATCGTCAAGCACCTGTTCAACATAATTCAGATGCCAGCGATACTCGCCGAACGTGCCGCAGATCAGGCTGTCAGCCTCGCCCCGATGCACCATGATCGCGCCGATGGCGGTTGTATTTGTGCGCATGATCGCCTTGGCCAGATCCGGGGTCACACCTCGGCGCTGCATGATCTGATGATACGAGTTCCAGTAATCGTAATAACGCGGATCGTTTTCCGGGTTCACGATCTGGCAGTCTGTGCCCGGGCGAATGGTCAGGCCCAGTTTTTCGCATCGGGATTCGATGACTTCAGGGCGTCCGATCAGGATCGGTGTTTCCGTTGTTTCCTCAAGAATGGCCTGTGCAGCCCGCAGCACCCTTTCATCTTCGCCTTCGGCAAATACGATGCGACGGGATGCGACGGCCGCGGCCTCGAATACGGGGCGCATCAAAAGCGCCGACTTGAAAACAGACTGGTTGAGTTTTTCCTTATAGGCCTCAAGATCCTTGATGGGGCGCTTTGCGACGCCGCTTTCCATGGCTGCCTTGGCAACGGAAGACGAGACGACACCCACCAAACGCGGATCAAAAGGTTTCGGAATCAGGTAATCCGGCCCAAAGGTCAGTTGCTCGCCCTTGTAGGCGGCTGCCGCCTCGGCGCTTGTCGTCGCGCGGGCCATTTCCGCAATGCCGTCAACGCAGGCGATCTGCATTGCGTCATTGATCTCGGTCGCGCCCACATCCAGAGCGCCCCGGAAGATAAACGGAAAGCACAATACGTTGTTGACCTGATTGGGAAAATCGCTGCGCCCCGTGGCGATGATCGCGTCCGGTGCAACCTCACGCGCGGCCTGAGGCAGAATTTCTGGCGTTGGGTTGGCCAGTGCGAAGATGATCGGACGATCGGCCATTTTCTGAACCATTTCAGGCTTCAGGACATTCGGGCCACTCAGGCCCAGAAACAGATCCGCATCGCCGATCACATCATCCAGAGTCCGCAATTCCGTTTTCTGAGCAAACTGCGACTTGTGCGGGTTCATATCCTCGGCGCGCCCCTCGTAGACGAGCCCGTGAATATCGCACAGCCAGATGTTTTCCTGTTTCACGCCCAGTTTCACCAGCATGTTCAGGCAGGCAATCCCAGCAGCCCCGCCGCCGGTTGATACGACTTTGATGTCCGCAAAGGATTTCCCCGCCACATGCAAAGCGTTCTTGGCCGCGGCCCCGACGACAATGGCGGTTCCGTGCTGATCGTCGTGGAAAACGGGAATGTTCATGCGCTCGCGGCACAGCTTTTCGACAATGAAACAATCCGGTGCCTTGATGTCTTCCAGGTTGATGGCCCCGAATGTCGGTTCCAGTGCGCAGACGATATCCGCCAGCTTTTCCGGATCAGGCTGGTCTACTTCGATATCAAAACAGTCAATACCAGCGAATTTTTTGAACAGGACGGCTTTGCCCTCCATCACTGGTTTCGAGGCCAGCGCCCCGATATTGCCCAGACCAAGAACCGCGGTGCCGTTGGATACCACGGCGACAAGGTTGCCGCGCGCCGTGTACTTTTCCGCGTTTGCGGCGTCGGCTTTGATTTCAAGGCTGGCCTCGGCCACGCCGGGCGAATAGGCGCGCGCCAGATCGCGACCGTTGGCCATCGGTTTCGTGGCCTTGATCTCAAGTTTTCCGGGTTTCGGATGGGCGTGATAGTCAAGCGCGGCCTGTCGCAGGCTGGGGGTGTCAGACATTGAAGTTTCAGTTCCCTCTTAGAATTTGATTTAACATTAAACTATTCGTCCAAGCTTGGCTACGTTGCGTAATTTTGCCGACGTGGCGCAGTTGCACACCCGAAATGGGTTGAATTTTGACATATTTTTTTTAAATCTAGGCAACTTTGCGAAACGAACAAACACTCAGGCAAGACGAAGCAGTAATGACTTTCAAGGCAAATGATCAGGTCGATGGCCTGTTTTCCGGTTCTGTGTCGGATACCGGAGTTGTGCGGCTAACCCTTTGGTTTGCGGTGCTGTCAGGTGTTGTGCTTCTTGGTGCTGTTGGCATCTGGCCAGAACAGGCACTGGTTCTCAACCAGGAAGGCGGGTTGTTTGAAACAATTTCCGCCGCGTGTTTGTTTGCAGCAGGTGTGGCGGCTTTGTGGCGATATCCAGGTGTCACCCGGCTGTATATCGGGTTAGCATTCCTGTTGTTGGCCGAGCGTGAGCTGGAAGCAGACGTTTATCCTGAAGGCAGTTTGCCGTTCCTGATCCTTGACGGTCTGGATGTGGTGCTGGACGTCACTCTGGTCAGGGTCGTTCTGGCCTGCGTTGTTCTGGGCGGTGTCATCTGGCATGGGATCCCGACGGGATGGTGTGCTGTCAAACAGCGCGCGTCTTTTCTGATCGTGTTCATTGCGGCCGGCTGTCTTGCCGTCATCGCTCAGCTTCTTGAAGAATTCACCGGTCTGCACGGCCAAGCTTTGTCGTCAGTTGTGAAGACGCGCCTTTTTGTGATGGAAGAAACGCTCGAGATGTTCTTTTCGATTGGCATTTTGGCCTCTGTTCTGATCGGATGGTCAAAATCGAATTCTGACGAGACATCTCATGACAAAGACATACGTGCCTTCCCGGACCCAAGCTGAATTCCGGTTGCCTACCCAGGAAATTCGAAACGACATCCCCTTTTATACCAAGGTGTTGGGGATGCAGATGGACATGATCTATCCCGCGGACGATCCGCGCGTCGCAGTGTTTTCGGGGCACGGTCTGCGGCTGCGGATTGAAAAAGACGCGCCCGAAGCTCCGGGAACATTGCGCATCCTGACAGATGACCCGGAAAGCTTTGCAGATGGCCAACGCGTTCTTGTCGCGCCGAATGGGACCCGGATCGAAATCGAAGAGCGTAATCCGCCGCTGGTGATGCCTGAAACAGTTCATTCCTTTGTGGTGCGCCGGCTCAAGGATCAGGCGCCATGGATCATCGGTCGGGCGGGGATGCACTATCGCGATCTGGTGCCGGATCGTCTGGGTGGATCGATCATCGCCAGCCATATCCGCATCCCGGACGGGGGCCCGGTGCCCGATATGGTGCATTTTCACAAAGTCGGGTTCCAGCTGATATTCTGCATTCATGGCTGGGTGGATGTCGTCTACGAGGATCAGGGAGAGAAAATGCGCCTGATCGCAGGGGATTGCTTTATCCAGCCGCCGGAAATTCGTCACCGCGTGCTCGAGGCGTCAGACAATGTTCAGGTCATCGAGATAGGTGTGCCAGCGGAACATGTCACGGAAATCGACCATGATATGCAGCTTCCCACGCCGCATTTTCGCCCGGACCGTGAATGGCAGGGGCAGCGCTTTGTCTACAACCAGGCCAAGGATGCTGAATGGGTGCCATTCCGTCTTCCAGGTTACATCTGCCGCGATACGACAATTGCCGAGAACACCAAAGGGGTCGCTGGCGTCCAGGTCGTACGCAAAGGGCAGGGCGATACCGAATGGGCCAGTCACGATACGGACATTCACTTTACCTTCGTGATGGACGGGGCGGTAACACTGGAAGGCGAGGGGCGCGAGCCCTACCGGCTGGAGCAAGGAGATGCCTTTGTCATCCCGCCCGGGATGCGCACGCGCTTGTCCTCGCCCTCGGACAACATCGAGTTGCTGGAAGTAACCTTGCCCGGTACGTTCACGACAACACTGGGCTGACTGAAAAACACTGGCTGGGGGCTTCAATTCCTCGGCCTTTTTACGTAACGATCCAAATTTCTGACCAGATGATCAAAAAACGGGGAATCGCCATGTCGCTCAAAGACGCTGCCTTGTCAGTCCGCGAAAACGCCTATGCGCCTTATTCGAATTTCAAGGTTGGCGCAGCGCTTCGGACTTCGACGGGTCAGATCTTTTCCGGGTGCAACGTTGAAAACGTGGCCTATCCCGAAGGCACTTGTGCCGAGGCCGGCGCAATTGCCGCGATGGTCGCCGCAGGTGAGCAGGAACTGACCGAGGTCTATGTGGTCGCCTCCAGCCCTCAGCCTGTGCCGCCTTGCGGTGGGTGTCGCCAGAAACTGGCCGAGTTTGGCAAGCGCGACGTTAAGGTTACTCTGGCAACCGTGGACGGTGCTGAATTTAAGACAACCATCGGGGATTTGTTGCCGGGCGCATTCGACGCGTCTCATATGGAGGATGTCTGAACGCATGGATGCCCGCTCGATCATAGCAAAACTGCGCAGGCAGGAGGTGCCCGGTCGCGAGGAGCTGACCTGGTTTGCGCAGGGGCTTGCGGATGGAAGCGTCAGCGACGCGCAGGCCGGGGCATTCGCCATGGCTGTCTGCATGGGCGGATTGGGCCCTCGGGGGCGTGCGGATCTGACGATTGCGATGCGCGACAGCGGTGACGTTCTGACGTGGGACGTGGACGGGCCAGTGATCGACAAGCACTCGACCGGAGGGGTCGGGGATAGCGTCAGTCTGGTTCTTGCTCCGGCGCTGGCGGAATGTGGGGCGTATGTCCCAATGATCTCGGGCCGGGGTCTTGGGCATACCGGCGGAACGCTGGACAAGCTAGAGGCGATACCGGGAGTCAGCACTCAGATCGGGCAAGACCGCCTTGCGCAGATTTTACGCGATACCGGCGCGGCCATCGTCGGGGCGACCGGCCAGATCGCGCCGGCAGACAAGCGCCTTTATGCGGTGCGGGATGTGACCGCGACGGTCGAGAGCCTGGATCTGATCACGGCGTCGATCCTGTCCAAGAAACTGGCCGCCAGCCCGGACGCGCTGGTTCTGGATGTCAAAACCGGCAGCGGTGCTTTCATGAAAACGATGGAAGATGCCCGCAAATTGGCCACCGCATTGACCGAGACAGCAAACGCAGCAGGCTGCCGCACGTCGGCGGTGATCACGGATATGAACCAACCATTGGCCCCGGCGTTGGGGAATGCCTTGGAAATCGCGGAAGTGATGAAGGTGCTGACCACGTCGAATGCGTCCCCTTTGGCAGACATTTCCGCCGAGCTGGGGGGGGTCCTGCTGACCGATGCAGGAATGTGCGGAACGGTTGAGGAAGGGCGTGAGAAGATCTTTGAAACCATCCGTGACGGCCGCGCTGCCGAACGGTTCGGGCGTATGATGGCAGCGGTTGGTGGCCCGGTTCAGTTTGTCGATACCTGGGCCCGCTTCCTGCCTGAGGCGAATGTCATCCAAGAGGTTCCGGCCCCGCAGGACGGCTTCATCTCGGCCGTTGACGGAGAAGCTCTGGGTCTTGCCGTGGTTGCGCTGGGCGGTGGCCGTCAGGTCGAAAGTGATGAGATCGACCCCGCCGTCGGAATATCCAGTGTTCTTCGGCTTGGGGATCGCGTGTCAAAAGGCGCGCCGATTGCAGTGATCCATGCTGCTCGGGAAGATGCCGCGCGCCGAGCAGCTGAAACCGTGCTGAGCGCGATTGAGATCAGCGATATGGCTCCGACGTTTCCGGATCTGATCCACGAAAGGATCAGCGTATGAGCCGTGCATTTCTCGTCGTCATGGACTCCGTTGGAATAGGCGGTGCGCCTGATGCCGATCGTTTTTTCAATGGCGACGTCCCGGATAGTGGGGCAAATACGCTGGCCCATATCGCGCAAGCCTGTGCCTTAGGGCGGGCCGAAGACGGGCGCTCGGGCCCTTTGATCCTACCGACCCTCGATGCGCTGGGTTTGGGTGCGGCTGCGCGGCTGGCGTCTGGGGACGCAACCCCCGGATTGAACGCGAAACCCAATGGGCTGTGGGGCTGCGCGCGCGAGCATTCGCCCGGCAAAGACACGCCGTCGGGCCACTGGGAACTGGCAGGTCTGCCGGTGCCGTGGGATTGGCACTATTTCCCCGATACTGTTCCGGCTTTTCCCGCGGGCCTGAGCCGCGCAGCGGCCCAGGCCGCCGGGACCGAAGGCATCCTTGGCGATTGCCATGCCTCGGGCACGGCGATCATCGCCGAACTGGGTGCCGAGCATATGCGAACCGGCTGGCCGATCTGCTACACCTCAGCCGACAGTGTGTTTCAGATCGCAGCCCATGAAGAGAGTTTCGGACTGGACCGTTTGCTGGGTATGTGCCGCGCACTTGCACCGCGCTTGCACAAGATGAAAGTGGGCCGTGTCATTGCGCGCCCCTTTGTCGGCTCGCCAGAGGTGGGATTCGAACGGACTGCCAACCGCAAGGATTTCGCCATTCTGCCTCCCGCACAGGTTCTGACCAATTGGGTGCAGGATGCCGGGCGGAAGGTGCACGCGGTGGGCAAGATCGGCGACATCTTTTCCATGCAGGGTATCGACACGCTGCGCAAAGGGTCGGACGCTGAACTTATGCGGCACCTTTCAGAGCTGGTGGATGACGCCGAACAGGGCAGCCTGACTTTTGCCAACTTTGTTGAATTCGACAGTCTTTACGGCCACCGCCGCGATATCAGCGGCTATGCCCGAGCGTTGGAATGGTTCGATCACGAGATCGGCAAGATTCTGGCCAGGCTGCGCCCCGACGACCTGTTGTTGTTGACCGCCGATCATGGCAATGATCCCAGCTGGACCGGGACAGATCACACACGTGAACAAGTGCCGGTTCTGATTTCCGGGTCGGGCACGGGGCAGATCGGCCAAGTGGACTTTGCCGATATTGCCGCCAGCATCGCCCATCACCTGAACATTCCGGCGCAAGGGCCGGGAAGGAACTTTCTATGAGCGTCGCCGATCTGCCGAAAATAGAACTGCACCTGCATCACGAAGGCGCCGCGCCACCGGCATTCATACGTCAGCTTGCGCATGAAAAACGAGTGGATCTGAGCGGTATCTTCAAGCCGGACGGATCCTATGATTTCCGCGATTTCGCGCATTTCCTGAATGTGTATGAAGCTGCTTGCGAAGTCCTGAAGACGCCCGAAGACTTCCGGCGGCTGACATTGGCCATTCTTGAAGAAAGCGCCAAAAACGGTGTCGTCTATTCTGAGACTTTTCTGAGCCCCGATTTTTGTGGCGGCGGCGACCTGCACGCCTGGCGGGACTATCTGAACGCCATTCAGGACGCGGCGGACGAGGCCGAGCGCAAGTTTGACATCACCCTGCGCGGCGTCATTACCTGTGTGCGCCATTTCGGCCCCGATCAAGCCAAGCGCAGCGCCTATTGCGCGGCAGAGACTGCGGGCGACTGGATCACCGGTTTTGGCATGGGTGGCAATGAATCCGTTGGCACTCAGGGCGATTTCAAATGGGCGTTTGACTGCGCGCGCGAGGCCGGCCTGCGGCTGACGACACATGCCGGTGAGTTTGGAGGCCCTCAAAGTGTGCGCGATGCCGTCCGCGATCTGGGGGTCGAGCGCATCGGGCACGGTGTTCGCGCCATCGAGGATCCGGACCTTGTTCGCGAATTGGTCGACCGGGACATCACTCTTGAGGTCTGTCCGGGATCGAATGTGGTTTTGGGGCTTTTCCCGGATTTTGCGACACATCCAATCGCGGCCTTGCGTGATGCGGGCGTGAAGGTCACCGTCTCAACGGATGACCCGCCATTTTTTCACACGACCATGCGGCGGGAATATGAAATGCTGAACGCAGCTTTCGGCTGGGAGGCCGAAGATTTTGCGGCCCTGAACGAAACCGCCCTGGAAGCGGCCTTTTGCGATGACGCCACCCGTGCGCGGGTCAAGAAGAGACTGGAGAAAACATGAGCGAACATCTGACCATCGTCGATCACCCTCTGGTGCAACACAAACTGACGCTCATGCGGGACAAGGGCACTTCGACCGCCGTGTTCCGGCAGTTGCTGCGCGAAATAACGCTGCTGCTGGCCTATGAGGTCACGCGCGACATTCCCCTGACCACGCGTAATATCGAAACGCCGATGGAAGAGATGGACGCTCCCATACTGGCGGGCAAGAAAATGGCGCTGGTGTCGATCCTGCGTGCCGGAAACGGAATGCTGGATGGGGTGCTGGAGCTTGTTCCCTCTGCGCGTGTCGGCTTTGTCGGTCTGTATCGCGACGAAGAAACGCTGAAGCCCGTGCAGTATTACTTCAAGGCACCCGAGAGCCTGAAAGACCGTTTGGTTATCGCGGTGGATCCGATGCTGGCCACCGGCAACAGCTCGGCCGCGGCGATTGACCTGCTGAAAGAGGCGGGGGCGACGGATATCCGGTTTCTGTGCCTGTTGGCCGCGCCGGAAGGTGTGGCGCGTATGAAAGAGGCGCACCCGGATGTGCACATCGTCACTGCCGCATTGGACCGCGAGCTGAACTCGAAAGGCTATATCATGCCGGGTCTGGGTGACGCGGGCGACCGGATGTTCGGAACCAAGTAACCCGGCTTATTCACCGCATATGTTTTGTAGCCGGACCCAATCACGGTCCGGCAACACCTGTTCCAGTGTCCGGCCGGCCATGGGATCGGCCTCGATCAGACCCAGTACTGATTCACCGGTAATGTCCTGAGCGTAGGCGTAAGGGGTAGAGGGCAGGGCGTTTTGCGAGAACATCGCCAGCAAGTCATCGTCCGGAAGGGAAGGTCGGGGCTGCGAAAGGACCTGTTCGGTATAGGTGTCGATGATCTCAGGTGTCAGTTCCCCGGTCGTCAACAGCCGAAAGGCCGAGGCCGCTCCGGTTCTGTCCAGCAGATCATCCAGCGGGTCGTTGAGCGCCGCCCGCGCGCGTTCTGCAATAACATAGCCTGCTGCGACAGCAGGGTCTTCGTGGTCTTCAACCAGCGCCCGGTTCAACAGAACGGTGCCACCCGGCAAGCTGAGACTGTACTGAACGCCAGCGGGCAGAATAATGATTTGCCGTACGCCCGTACGACTGGCCAACCGATCCAGTGACGCCTGCGCATCCACAGACGAGCAGGCCTGTCCCGAGACGCGCTCGATCCGACGCAGTATCGTGTCTCCGATTTCCTGTCGTTTGATTTCGGGCACGACCGAGACAACATGGTTTTGCAACGCACCGGGCAGCCAAAACAACAATACGGCCAGAACCGCGGCCACAACGCCTCCGACGCTCATCCAGCGCAAACGGCCGGGATGGGGGCGCGAACGTTCGATGGCATGTTGCAGCCGATCGATCGCTTCAAGCATCGTGGTTTCGGATTCTCCCAGTTCCAGTGTCTCATCCGGATCACCGTCGGGGCAAAAAACAGCCGGAAAGACACCGGGGTTCTGTCTTTCAAGCGCCGCCAAAGACCAATGCGTCAAAGCCCTGTCATTGAAATCGGAGATGGTCAGGGTCGCCTTGCCAATCGATACCACAACTTCGCGCCGCTGTTCATCGGGCGAAGGGCGCCACAGACCGGTGGCTTCGATCCGCTGGTACTGTTTCAGGGCCGTCATCTGGTTGGGGTCTGCTCGAAATTGTTTTGCCGCAGCTTAGCATGGTGAAAACGCCGTGCGCAAACCTGTTGCGCAGGTATTCCGATTTGTGCTGGATACCCGTCAGGAAAAAGATCGCC
This sequence comes from Ruegeria sp. AG6, assembly GCF_056541565.1. Lineage (NCBI taxonomy): Bacteria > Pseudomonadati > Pseudomonadota > Alphaproteobacteria > Rhodobacterales > Roseobacteraceae > Ruegeria > Ruegeria sp. AG6. The sequence goes on from NZ_JBQFYQ010000001.1 coordinate 15,069, forward strand.
GATCTTTGATCGCAACAAGGGCGCGAACATGCAGGCAGATACGACCACCTCTCCGGTGCTGGCTTCAGCCCTTATGGTAGCAGCAATGGCAATTATCGGCGTGATCGACAATGTTGTGATCCTGCTGGCCGAGACGGTCGGGCTGTGGCAGTTCCATTTTATGCGGGCATTGCTGATGCTGCCGCTGATTGTCGGGCTGTCCCTATTGGGGCTGGGCGGGCTGAGGCCGCAACGGTGGAGGGCGGTCATCTTACGCAGTCTTCTGATTACGACGGCCATGTTTTTCTATTTTGCATCGCTGTCGATGATGCCGATTGCGCAAGCTCTGGCAGGGTTGTTCACCTCGCCGATTTTCGTGCTGTTGATTTCGTCCATTGCGCTTGGGCAAAAGATCGGGCCGTGGCGCATTCTGGCTGTGTTGGTCGGTTTTTCGGGCACTCTTCTGGTTTTGCAGCCAAACCCTGTCGAATTTGACATGCGTTCGGTTTTTCCAGTTGCGGCAGGTTTTTTCTATGCTTTGAGTTCGATCATGACGCGGACATATTGCGCGCGTGAAAGCACGGTTGCGATGCTGGCTGCGATGGTCATTACCCTTGGGCTGTCGGGGGCCGTGGGCGCCGCCTTGTTCACGCTTGCACCCGTTGCCACGCTGGACGGGCCGGACGGCTTTGTTACACGGGGTTGGGTCTGGGAAGTGGGGCCCGCGCTGCAATGGATTGTTATTCAGGCGGTCGGGTCGACGATTGCGGTCTTCATGCTCATCAAAGCCTATCAGATAGGCGAGACCTCTTACGTGGCCGTGTTCGAGTACTCGGTGATGATTTTCGGGCCGCTCTTTGCATTCGTCGCACTGGGTCAGACCCTCGATTTGATGCAAGTGTCCGGGATTGTCCTGATCGCGACGGCAGGGGTTTTGCTGGGCTGGCGGGCCAGGCGGTCATCCACCCAGCAAGATTTTGCCTGACACGTACAATAGCGCTCTGCCAACGTTTTTTGCACGCTGCAACCTCAACAAGCAGGTTCATTTCAACGGAACAGGTGCAAATGGATTCGTAAGATCCATTCATGCTGACCGTTTCGGAAATTGCACAAAAGCCTGTTTATGTCTTGCAAGTGTTTACCAAATCGCCCCGGCAATGCGCTGAGACGGCCCAAAATGGGCAAAAATATGTCTGAAATAAGACAGTCCCGATTTTTGATGTTAGCTGTTTGGCATAGTGAGTTTGTGCCAAAGGGGGTTAGGCACGTGTCTGAAGTTACGAGTATTTCTGTTTATCTTGATCAGTCGTCCGACACTGATCCAACCAGTTTGAACCATGCCGTGAACGCGCGCCGTGGTGGTTTTTTGAGCGGCACGAAGGTTGCGACAACCAGCGGGTGGAAACCTGTTGAGCGCATTGCAGTCGGCGATCTCGTCCGAACTCTGGATCACGGGTTCAAAGAGGTGCGCCGCATCTCGACCAGCGTCGTGGTCATTCCTGCCGAAGAGCGCCGTTCCGAGTATTTGCCGGTTTTCGTGCCGGCACGCGCCGCGTATAACGGGCGCCCCGTTTGGCTGATGCCCGAGCAGGGCATCGCTCTGAACCTGTCGCAGTTTGATGCCAATGTCAGCGGATGTTCCGTCGTATCCGCAAGACTGCTGAATGGCGTGGGTCGGCTTATGTCGCAGGCACCGGGATCGTCGTTCGAGGTCCGTTCCCTGTTTTTCGACGAAGATCAGGTGATCTTTATCGAGGGCGGCCTGCAAGCTTACTGCCCTTCCGGCCTGTTTAACATGCGCGGCAGGGTCAGCGGGGCTGGTTACGATGTCGCCGATGAAGAGACCGGCCCAAAGCTGGTCAACCTGATTGCAAGCAGGGGAGATATGTCAGCCCTTGCCAACCCATTGGGTGCCCTGCCTGCACCCATTCCGCAGGAACCGATATTTCCGATCCGTCCGCCCTCTGGGGTCAGGCGGCCGGGTCGACCGGGGCGTCCAAACGCGCCGGTGCTGTTTCTGCGGCCCGAATGGCAGATCTAACCAAACACTGACAAAAACGATGCAGGCGCGTGATCTCACGCGCCTGCGTCACTGATTCAGGCAGCCTTTGCTTCGGGGTTGAAACGCCCGTAGAAGGTTTGACCCTTTTCTGCCATCTCACGCAGCAGCGGAGGGCAGGCAAAGCGTTCGCCATATTTCTCGGCCAGCTGATCACATCTTTCGGCTGCGTAGGGCGTACCGATTATGTCGAGCCAGCTGAGCGGACCACCGGACCACGGCGCAAAGCCCCAGCCCAGAATGGCGCCCACGTCGCCTTCACGGATGTCTTCCAGAACACCCTCTTCCAGCGCGCGGACAGCTTCCAGAACCTGAGCAAACATCAGACGTTCCTGCACTTCGATCAGGTCAGGCTGGTCATCGGCAAGCGGATACTTGTCTTGCAGGCCCTTCCAGTATTCGACGCGCTTGCCCTTCTCGTCATAGTCGAAGAAACCGGCATTCGCCTTGCGGCCCAGGCGGCCCTGTTCTTCCATCCAGAAGATCAGATCGTCCGAGGGGCTTTCCGGATAGGCATTGCCCATGGCTGCCTTGGTCGCCCGAGCGATCTTGGCCCCCAGATCAATCGAGGTTTCATCGGTCAGTTGGATCGGACCAACCGGAAAGCCCAACTGACGCGCAGCGTTGTCGATCAGCACGGGGCTCACGCCTTCGGTGATCATCCGTGCGCCTTCGTTGATGTACGGAATGATGCAGCGATTGGCGTAGAAGAAGCGCGCATCGTTGACCACGATCGGCGTCTTGCGGATCTGGCGCACGTAGTCTAGCGCCTTGGCAACGGCGCGATCACCGGTTTCCTTGCCCTTTATGATCTCGACCAGCAACATCTTCTCGACCGGTGAGAAGAAGTGGATGCCGATGAATTGGTCGGGACGCACGCTTGCCTTGGCCAGATCGGTGATCGGCAGGGTCGAGGTGTTCGAGGCAAAGATGCAGTCCTCGGGGATGATTGCCTCGACCTTTTTGGTCATCTCGGCCTTTACGCCCATGTCTTCAAACACGGCTTCGATGATCAGGTCACACCCATTCAGATGGTCCAGATCCGGTGTCGACGTGATGCGGGCCAGCATGGCCTCTTTCTTTTCGGCCGTGACCTTGCCGCGCTTGATACCCTTGTCCAGATAGGTTTCGGTGTAAGCTTTGCCTTTGTCGGCCGCCTCTTGATCGCGGTCGACCAGAACGACTTCCATGCCAGCTTGGGCCGAAACCAGCGCGATACCGGCCCCCATCATCCCAGCGCCCAGAACGCCGATCTTCTTAACACGCTGATCGGGCACACCTTTCGGACGGACCGCGCCTTTTTCAAGCGCTTCCTTGTTGAGGAACAGTGACCGGATCATCGCCGACGAGGACGGGTTCATCAGAACGTTGGTGAACCAGCGGGCTTCAATTTTCAAAGCGGTGTCAAAGTCGACCAGCGCGCCTTCATAGATTGCGCTCAGAAGGGCTTTGGCCGCGGGGAAGGCGCCTTGCGTTTTCCCATGAACCATGGCGCTCGCGCCCACGAAGGTCATGAAACCGGCAGGGTGGTAGGGCGCACCACCGGGCATCTTGTAGCCCTTCGCGTCCCAGGGTTTCACCAGGTCGGCGTCCTTGGCATTCAGAACCCATTCCTTGGCCGCAGCGACCGGATCGTCGGCAACTGCGTCGATCAACTGCGCGCCCTTGGCCTTGGCCGGGTCCATCATCTTGCCTTCAAGCAGTACCGGGGCCGCCGCCATGGCGCCCACCATGCGGCTGTAACGGATGGTGCCGCCGCCGCCGGGGAAGATGCCCAGCAGGATTTCGGGCAGCCCGATCTTGGATTTTGGGTTGCTTGTCATGACGCGGTGATGGCAGGCCAGTGCGATCTCGGTCCCGATCCCGGCGCAGGTTCCGTTGATCGCGCAGGCGATGGGCTTGCCACCTTTCTTGGTCTTGGGGTCCATGCCCGCCAATTCCAGTTTGCGCAGGATGTGATGCCCGCCCATGACGAAATCAAACAACGCCTGCGCAGGTTCGTCCCCCGCTTCCTGACGGATAGTGGCCAATGTGTTCAGGTCCATTCCGCCGGCAAACGAGCCTTCCTTGCCCGAGGTAATGACAACACCTTTGATCTCGTCGTCGCTCAGGGCCTGATCAATCAGTTGGCTGACTTCTTGAAAAGCCTCGCGGGTCAGCACGTTCATGGATTTTCCCTGGGCGTCCCAGGTCACAAAGGCGACGCCGTCCGCGTCTTTGGTCAGAGTGAAATCAGTCATTGTCATCTCCAATCTGGTCAGCCGTCAGCGGGCTGCCGTCTTTCCGGGTGAAAGAGAATCCGTTTTCATCATCCTTCACCATCATGTCTATGTCGCTGTAATAGCCAGTCTCGGTCGGGGTCCGTGTGCCCACCACCAGAAAGGTCGCGGGCGCATCGGTCTTGTTCACAAGGTGGTGGCCATTGGCCTCACCAGCGGGCCAAGCGGCGCAGTCACCGGGCAGCATCTCATGCTCACCATCGTCATCGATCAGCACGCATTTGCCGCTGAGCATGATGGCAAACTCGTCCTGCTCCATATGGTAGTGGCGCAGCGACGAGAGGCCCTGAGGCTCCAGCCGCACGATGTTGACCCCGTATTGGGTCAACCCGCCCGCATCCCCGACGCGCTGCACGAAACGACCAGCGGTCGCCTCGGCCAGCTTGCCCGGATAGGACGAGCCCCCCTTGAACGGGATCTGAGAGAGATCCAGCTTGGGCATCAGACCCGCTCGATAATCGTTGCCGCACCCATGCCGGACGCAATGCAAAGCGTGGCCAGACCGGTTTCCTTGTCCTGACGCTCCAGTTCATCCAGCAAGGTGCCGATGATGATCGCGCCGGTTGCGCCCAGCGGGTGACCCATCGCGATTGACCCGCCGTTGACGTTCACCAACGCCGGGTCGACATCAAACGCCTGTTGGAACCGCAGTACGACCGAGGCGAAGGCTTCGTTCACTTCGAACAGGTCCAGATCGCTGATCTTCATGCCGTTGTCGGCCAGAATTTTCTCGGTCACTGGAACTGGGCCGGTCAGCATGATGGTCGGGTCGGTACCGATTTTGGCGGTGGCCTTGATGCGGGCGCGCGGTTTCAGGCCGTATTTCTCGCCGAATTCCTTGTTGCCGATCAGCACGGCCGCAGCCCCATCCACGATGCCCGAGCTGTTGCCCGCATGGTGGATGTGATTGATCCGCTCAAGATGTGGGTATTTCAGCATCGCCACCTTGTCGAAGCCAGGCATCTGCTCGCCCATCATCTGGAAGGACGGGTTCAGCGCGCCAAGGCTTTGCATGTCGGTGCCTGGGCGCATGTACTCGTCGCGGTCCAGAATGGGCAGGCCGTTCTGGTCTTTCACTGTGATGATCGACTTTTCGAACCGGTTGTCGGCCCAAGCTTCGGCCGCGCGCTTTTGCGATTCAACCGCCAGAGCGTCTGCGTCATCGCGGCTGAACCCGTATTCTGTGGCAATGATGTCGGCCGAGATGCCCTGCGGCACAAAGTAGGTCTCCATCGCCAGAGAGGGGTCAACGGCAATCGCCGCCCCGTCGCTGCCCATGGGAACACGGCCCATCATCTCGACGCCACCGGCGATATAAGCGTCGCCCGCGCCGCCCTTGACCTGGTTTGCGGCCAGGTTCACGGCTTCCATCCCGCTCGCGCAGAAGCGGTTGATCGCCAGGCCGGGGATCGACTGGTCCAGATCCGAGGCCAGAACCGCCGAACGTGCCAGACAGCCGCCTTGCTCCATCACCTGCGTGACGTTGCCCCAGATCACGTCCTCGACGGCGTGGCCTTCCAGGTTGTTGCGTTCCTTCATCGCGTTCAGGGTCAGGGCGGACAGGCGTACCGAGGTCACCTCGTGCAGGCTGCCATCCTTGCGGCCCTTGCCGCGCGGGGTGCGCAGGGCGTCATAAATATAAGCTTCGGTCATGGGTCTTCTCCTCAAGCTCGATCCGACGGGTTGCCGGGCATCAGGTCATAGGGGTGTTTCCAGCCGGGCTGTTCGGACAGGCGAGTCAGCCAGGCGTCGATGTTGGGCCAGTCGGCACGGTCAAAGCCGAATGGTTCGGGGTAATACAGATAGCCGCAGCAGCTGAGATCGGCGTTGGTCACGCCGTCGCCGACGATCCAGTCACGGCCTTCCAGATGCGCGTTCAGCACCTGATAAGCGGCCTTCAGGCGGCCCTGGTTGAAGGCGATCACATCCGGGTTGCGATGCTGTTCGGGCAGAAAGTTGATCAGGAACCGGGTCAGGCCCGCCATCGAGCTAAGCTTGTGATTGTCCCACAGCACCCAGCGCAGGATGTCATAGTTCTCTTCCCGGTTTTTGCCTCCAAACTTGCCTGATTTTTCAGTTACATAGGCCTGAATGGCACCGGATTGGGAGGTTTGGAAATCGTCATCGACCATGAAAGGCGCTTCGCCCATCACGTTGATTTCCGAACGGAACTCGGGGCTTCGGGTGACGCCGTTGAAGAAATCGACAAAGACCGGTTCCCAATCGAGGCCAGACATTTCCAGCGCCAGAGCGGCCTTGTAGGAATTGCCGCTTTCTCCGAAGCAGTGCAGTTTTATGGTCATGCAATCGCCCCTCCCGTGGCGTTTAGTGCATCTTTCATCCTAGCTTGGCGGTTCTGGTGCCTAGCGCTTGCGCGCCTCCAACTCGGAATTGAAAAGACGCAATCGATGGGTAAGGTTGTCTTCATCAATGACGCTGTTGAAATTTTCGAACAGAAAAGACAGCGCTTCGCCTTCATCTAATCCTGCCTCACGGGCAAAAGCCCTGAGCTTTCGATAGCCGTCCTCGGTCATGGCGACCGGGAATCGGCGGGTCAGGCGAAATCGTTTTGGCATTGTATCTCCTCCGAAAACCGGCTCCGGGGCGGGGCCCCGGAACCGGAGAAAGATCAGAAGTTTGCAGCCTCCAGCGCCATGACCGTATCTGCGCCAGTTTGAATGCGCGACAGATGCAACGCCGTGGCGGGCAGACGGCGGGCCATGTAGAAGCGGCCGGTGTCGATCTTGGTCTCGTAGAACTCTTTGTCCGACGTGCCACTGTCCAGCGCTTCTTGTGCGGCCTTGGCCATACGGGCCCACATCAGGCCCAGGCAGACATGACCGAACATGTGCATGAAGTCATAGGAACCGGACAGCGCGTTGTTCGGATTTTTCATGCCTTCCTGCATGAAATACATACCAGCCGCCTGCAGATCCTTGGACGCAGCCTTCAGCGGTTCGATGAAGGCTTTGTCATAAGCCTCGTTCTGGCCTGAGTTTTCCTTGCAGAAGGTTTTGACCATGTCGAAGAAGGCCATGACGTGCTTACCGCCATCCTGCGCCAGTTTGCGGCCAACAAGGTCCAACGCCTGTACGCCGTTGGCGCCTTCATAGATCATGGCGATCCGCGCATCGCGGGTATATTGCGACATGCCCCATTCCTCGATGTAGCCGTGCCCGCCATAGACTTGCTGCGCCTGAACGGTCATGTCGTAACCTTCATCCGTCAGGAAGCCCTTGATGACCGGGGTCAGCAGCGAGATCAGCCCGTCCGCATCCTTGTCACCCGACCGGTGCGCCTTGTCGATCATGGTCGCGCCCCAAAGGATGAACGCGCGTGCGCCTTCGGTGAAGCTTTTCTGATCCATCAGATTGCGACGGATGTCAGGGTGAACGATCAGCGGATCAGCCGGGCCATCGGGGTTCTTTACACCGGTTACATCGCGGCCCTGCAGGCGGTCTTTGGCGTATTCCAGAGCGTTCTGATACGCCGCTTCGGCCTGCGACAGGCCCTGCATACCCACACCCAGACGCGCTTCGTTCATCATGGTGAACATGGCGCGCATGCCCTTGTGCTCTTCGCCCAGCAGCCAGCCGGTGGCTTCGTCATAGTTCATGACGCAGGTCGAGTTGCCGTGGATGCCCATTTTCTCTTCGATCTTGCCGACCGAGACGCCGTTGCGTTCGCCCAAAGAGCCGTCTTCGTTGACGATGAACTTGGGGACGATGAACAGCGATACGCCTTTGATACCCTCGGGGCCGCCCGGAATCTTCGCCAACACCAGATGGATGATGTTGTCGGCCATGTCGTGATCGCCAGCCGAGATAAAGATCTTCTGGCCCGAGATTTTGTAGCTGCCGTCGCCCTGCGGTTCCGCTTTGGTGCGCATCAGGCCCAGATCGGTGCCGCAATGCGGTTCGGTCAGGTTCATGGTACCGGTCCATTCACAGCTGACCATTTTGGGCAGGTACTTGTTCTTCTGCTCGTCCGTTCCGTGCGCCAGAATCGCCGAGGCCGCGCCGTGCGTCAGGCCCTGGTACATGGTGAAGGCCTGGTTAGAGCCCGAGAACATCTCACCCACAGCAGTGCCCAGCACATAGGGCATGTTTTGGCCGCCATACTCTTCCGGCATGTCGAGGCCAGTCCAGCCGCCTTCCTTCATCTGCTCGAAGGCTTCCTTGAACCCGGTCGGGGTGTACACAATACCGTTTTCCAACCGGCACCCTTCGGTGTCGCCAACCACGTTCAGCGGATGCAGAACATTGGTGGCAACTTTGCCAGCTTCTTCCAGAACCGCGCCGGTAAACTCGGCTTCCAGTTCGTTATAGCCGGGTATGTCCGACTGCGAGACATGCAGTACGTCGTGCAGGATGAACTGCATGTCTTTGGTTGGCGCGTTGTAAACGGGCATGTGAAGCTCCCTTAATTCATATGTCCGGATGACAGGTCGAGGTTACTCGGCTGCCTTCTTTTCCTGTTTCATCGAGGCGATGACTTTCTCGCCCCAGCGCAACTGCTCTTTCAGATCGTCGATGGCCTGCGTCAGCTCTTCGCGGCGCGCTTCCATGTCCTCCAGACGCTCGCACGCGATTTCATAGGTGCGGGTCATCTGTGTGACCTGCTGGTCGCCGACATGGTACAAATCCAGCAATTGCCGAATTTCTTCCAGGCTGAACCCAAATCGTTTGCCGCGCAGGATCAGTTTGAGCCGCGCCCGATCACGCTTGGTGAACAGACGTTTCTGGCCTTCACGGATCGGGAACAGAAGTTCCTTGGCCTCATAGAACCGCAAGGTGCGTGGCGTGACATCATAGGTCTCGCACATCTCACGGATGGTCATCACATCTTCGGTCATTCGTCATACTCTCGTCACTGGCGTCATGAGATATGAGTTGCGCAGTTGGTACGCGCTTTACAACACGAGAGTGACGTTTACGTAATCCAGACGCTGCGTCATTTCAAAGTTGACGTAACATCCGGTCACGTAAGCACGGTCTGACGCAATTTTCTTTCCGTAGCGTCATGCGGAATTTCCCGCCAAATCTGGCGCAATTGAGGAAACACCGCGCATCTGTTTGCGCAGATTCAGGGTGATCAACTCGAATTTTCGGATTGGGGGCGGCTATCCCAAGGACTTGGCCGTCTGGTCGCGCAGACGCTTGAGCTCGTCCATGGCTTCGTCCAGTTGCTGGCGCTGCTGCTGAAGCTCGTTCATCTGACGATCTGCCATTTCGACAAAAGTGGCCATCTGCGCCTCATTGCCCTGATCTTCGTAGATCAAAAGCCATTGGCGGATCTCTTCCAGGGGGAATCCGAACTTGCGGCCGCGCATGATCAGCTTCATCCGCGCGCATTCGCGCGGGCCGTAAAACCGAGACCGACCTTCACGGTCCGGTTGCAAAAGCTCGATGTATTCGTAATAGCGCAGAGTGCGCGGGGTCACGTCGAACTCGGCGCACATCTCTTTGAATGACAAACGGTTGTTGGACATTCCCGATCTCCTTGTCAGCAACCTAGGCGGTCCCGATCCCAAGCGCAACAGGTGGGCTTGCCCTTTGCGGAAACAGCGGCTCATAAAGGAGGGGCAGAGAACAGGACGTAAACCTATGGTCGACAAGACAGTTTTAGCCCGCCAGTTTATCGAGGCGATCCCCCATGCGCGGGCATTGAACCTCAAGCTCACGCAGATCGGCGAGGGCGAGGCAGAGATCACGTTGCCCTACAATGAGGATCTGATCGGTGATCCGCGCACAGGGGTAATTCACGGTGGGGCGATTTCCACAATTCTGGACACGTGCTGCGGTGCTGCCGTGATGAGCCACCCGTCGGCCCCCGGCGGGACAGCCACGATTGATCTGCGCATTGACTACATGCGCGCGGCGACACCGGGTCAGACGGTTACAGCGCACGCCGTCTGCTATCACATCACGCGAAACGTGGCGTTTGTACGCGCGACGGCTATGGACCAGGACAAAGACCTGCCGGTGGCCACGGCCTCGGGGTCCTTTACGGTTGAGGGGAAATAACATGGCGAGACCTCGTCCCGAACCAATGCAGGTGGTCAAGCAGCGACGCGATGCAGCGTTGCGAGCGCTGGTTGACGGCGTCCCGTATATCCGCTTTCTCAATATCAGCTTCGACCGGCGCGGGGACGAACTGACCGGTGTTCTGAACTTCGACGACAAGTTGATCGGCAACCCGTTTCTGCCTGCGATTCACGGCGGTGTAACCGCGGCATTCCTCGAAGTGACCGCTGTCATCACCCTAAGTTGGGAACATATGTTCCCACGTATCGAAAGTGGCGAGATCGACGGAGAGGCGATTGTGACCGACCCGAATATCCGCTTTCCCAAGACCATCGACTTTACCGTCGACTATCTGCGCTCGGGCCTTCCACGGGACGCATATGCACGGGCCTTCATCAGCAGATCCGGGCGGCGGTATGCCTCGGTCCGGGTCGAAGCCTGGCAGGATAACCATGCGAAACTGTTTGCGCAGGCTTCCGGACATTTCCTGATGCCGCAACCTCCCAGAGATAAGAGCTGACCGTGCAGGACACCTCGGCGCCCATCACGCACAGGCGGGTGCTGAAGATCGCGGTGCCCATAGTTCTGTCGAATGCCACCGTGCCGATACTGGGTGCGGTGGATACGGGCGTTGTCGGTCAGATGGGCGAGGCGGCCCCGATCGGGGCGGTCGGCATCGGGGCTGTGATCCTGTCCACAGTCTATTGGATCTTCGGTTTCCTGCGGATGGGTACGACCGGGATGGCGGCGCAGGCACGCGGGGCAGGCGATACCGTCGAAACCCGGGCGCTGCTGATGCGCGGCCTGATCCTGGGAGGCGCGGCAGGGCTGTTCTTTATCCTTGCGCAGGTGGCCGTGTTTGCGGGTGCGTTCGCGCTTTCCCCGGCAAGCCCCGAAGTCGAAGCCCTGACCCGATCCTATCTGGAAATCCGCATCTGGGGGGCGCCCGCCACCATCGCGTTATATGCCGTTACCGGCTGGCTGATCGCCGTCGAACGTACGCGCGGCGTGTTCATCCTTCAGGTCTGGATGAACGGGTTGAATATCGGTTTAGACCTGTGGTTCGTTTTGGGCCTTGGCTGGGGGGTCGAAGGGGTTGCCATTGCCACCCTGATTGCAGAATGGACCGGATTGGCTTTGGGGTTGTGGCTTTGCCGGGATGGGTTCGCAGATGGAATCTGGCGCGATTGGGCTCGGGTTTTCGATGCCGCCCGGCTGCGGCGTATGTTGCAGGTCAACGGTGATATCATGCTGCGCTCGGTTCTGTTGACCGGATCGTTCACGACATTCCTTTTTGTTGGTTCGGATCTGGGTGACGTGAATCTGGCGGCCAATCAAGTTTTGCTGCAATTTCTTGAAATCACCGCCTTTGCGCTTGATGGGTTTGCCTTTTCCGCCGAAGCGCTGGTCGGAGGCGCAGTCGGTGCCAGAGACAGGTATCAGGTGCGTCGCGCCTCTGTCATGGCCTCGCAATGGGGTGTCGGGGGGGCGCTGTTGCTGGCGGCGGTTTTCTTCGTTGCCGGACCGGCACTGATCGACCTGATGTCAACTTCACCACAGGTGCGTGAAGCCGGGCGCGAATACCTGTTCTGGGCCGCGATCGCTCCGGTGATCGGGGTGGCAAGCTGGATGTTCGACGGTATCTACATCGGCGCCACCTGGACCCGCGCTATGCGAAACGCGATGATTCAGTCGGTGGCGATCTATGTGGTCGCTTTGTTCATGCTGGTGCCTGTCTTCGGCAATCACGGCCTGTGGGCGGCGCTGATGGTTCTCAATATCGCACGTGGTGTGACAATGGGTTGGCGCTATCCCAAGCTTGAAGCCCAGGTGGCCTAGAGCAACGTCAACAGATTTTCCGGCGGGCGTCCGATGGCGGCTTTGTCTCCGGCAATTGCAAGAGGGCGCTCGATCAGGATCGGGTTTTCGGCCATGGCACGGATCAGGTGTTCGTCGGGCGAGGTTTTGGCCAGCCCCAGTTCCTTGAACCGTTTTTCTCCTGTGCGCATCATTTCGATCGGCGACAGCCCAAGGGCGGATTGTGCAGCGCGCAACTCGTCGATTGACGGCGCGTCTTCCAGGTACTTTCGAACGCAGATCTGCGCACCGTTTTCTTCCAAAAGCGCCAGACCGACGCGGGATTTGGAACAGCGGGGGTTGTGCCAGTATTCGATCACAGCCAATCCTCTCGTTTGCTGCCGACGGCTTGCGATACAGTGTCAAAACCGTCACGCGCCAGCAAGTCATCCAGCCCTTTGGCGATGTCGGCCGCCAGGGAAATGCCGCCATACACCATTGCGGTATAGAACTGCACGGCCGATGCCCCGGCACAGATCTTGGCATAGGCTTGCTCGGCAGTGCCGATGCCGCCCACGCCGATCAGGGGGATATCCCCGTCCGTCAGTTTGCTCAGCCGAGCCAGTACGCGGGTCGACTTTTCAAACAGCGGGGCGCCCGACAAACCACCACTTTCGTTTTTCTGCGCGCTGCGCAACCCGTCGCGGGACAAGGTGGTATTGGTGGCGATCACAGCGTCCACCCCGGTTTCGCGTGCGACCTCGGCAATGTCCTGCAATTCCGCCTCGGTGAGATCCGGAGCGATTTTCAGGAAGATCGGCAGCGGGCGCGGCAGCGCGTCACGTGTCTCGATCACACCGCTCAACAACGCGGTGAGAGCGGCTTTGCCCTGCAAATCCCGCAGCTTCTCCGTATTCGGGGATGACACGTTGACGGTTGCAAAATCTAGGTGTTCGGCACAATGGGCCAGCACTTTGACAAAATCTCCGGCACGGTCTTCGCTGTCCTTGTTGGCCCCCAGATTCAGGCCGATGACCGCGTCTTTGGGGCGGTCTGCCAGCCGTTTGGCCATCACCTCCATGCCTTCATTGTTGAAGCCAAAGCGGTTGATGGCTGCCTTGTCCTCGGTCAGGCGAAACAGGCGGGGTTTGGGGTTTCCCGGTTGCGGGCGCGGCGTGACCGCCCCGACCTCGACAAAACCGAACCCGGCGCGGGACAGCGGGGCCAAAACCTCACCATTCTTGTCGAACCCGGCGGCCAGCCCAACCGGGTTCGGCAAGGTCAGCCCGGCAACGACCGTTTTCAGGCGCGGCGTCGTTACCGCCCCGGGTGCGGGTGCAAGCCCAGCCTTCAACGCCCTGATCGACATCCCGTGGGCGGTCTCGGGGTCCATGCGGTGCAGGGCGGCAAGGCCCAGTTTTTCTATCAGTTTCATCCGAATGTCGCCCCGGCTTCACCAGAACCGCATCGGATCAGGCGCGACGTTTCCACCGCCGCCTGACGGTGGATCACCGCCGCCTGATAGGCCGGGTCGGTGACCATTTCCAAAAATGCATGTGCCGTCGGATAGCGGGCAATGAAAACGGCATCCCACACCTCGTCCGCCGGGCCAATCAGGGTTGATTCAAACACCCCACGCCAGAGGATGCGCGCCCCGATACGTTCAATGATCGCAGCGGTTTCAGCCCCGTAGTTCTGATAGGCTTGCGCTCCGGTCAGGTCTGCATCCGCCAGTTCATGCGCGGGTGGGTACTGCGCCTTGGCCCGAAAGTTCACCAGGTTGAGCATTTCGATCGGCTTGTCCCGATCCAATGCCTTGAAGGCCTCGAACTGGTCGCGGTCCGGGTCAATATAGGATGTCATGACATATCCTTTGGGAACTGGTGCGCGGTGCCGTCAAACGGCAGAGGGCGTGACCAGACAACATCGCTCATCCGGATCTGGCGATAGAGATGCGGGAACAGGGCACCGCCGCGCGAGACCTCCCATTTCAGGTCGTCGCCCATCGCATCTGCGTCACAGGCCAGCAAAACCAGACCATCGACACCGGCAAAATGTTTGGCTGCTGTTTCAGCGGCTTGTTCAGCGGTGGAAAAGTGGACAAACCCGTCAGCGACGTCGATCGGAGCACCGTCCGAGGCACCTTGGTTCTGCAAGGTGGCCCACTCTTCGGCTCGGAAAATCTTGTAAATCAGCATACGGACCTGATGCCCCGCGCGGAAGATGGAATCAAGTCGGATTTCTTCTTTGACTCTCTGCCGTCATGCGCGCACGATCACCACAAATAATAACTGGGAGTACCATAATGCAGACCCGAATTTTGACTTCAGTCGCGGTTCTGAGCCTGACCGCCGGAGTTGCGGCAGCCGACTACAAGTTGACAATTTTGCACACCAACGATTTTCATGCTCGTTTCGAGCCGATCAACAAATACGACAGCGGATGCGATGCGGAAGACAATGCCGAAGGGAAGTGCTTTGGTGGATCGGCGCGCCTGGTCACAGCCGTGAAAGACGCACGTGAACGTGCCGACAATTCGATTTTGGTGGATGGCGGCGATCAGTTTCAGGGGTCTCTTTTCTACACGTACTACAAGGGCAAGGTCGCTGCCGAGTTCATGAACAAGCTGGGCTATGATGCCATGACCGTGGGCAATCACGAGTTTGACGACGGCCCGGAAGTGTTGCGTGGCTTTATCGACTCGGTTGATTTCCCGGTCCTGATGTCCAATGCCGATGTTCGCGACGAAGAACTTCTGACTGACCACATCAAGAAATCCACCGTGATCGAGGTGGGGGGCGAAAAGATTGGCCTGATCGGGCTGACGCCGATCGATACGCACGAACTTGCGTCGCCCGGTCCCAACGTGACCTTTTCAGACCCGGTGCCCGCGGTTCAGGCCGAGGTCGACAAGCTGACGGGCGAAGGCGTCAACAAGATCATCGTACTCAGCCATTCGGGCTATGGCGTCGATCAGCGTGTCGCGGCTGAGACAAGCGGCGTCGACGTGATCGTTGGCGGCCATTCGAACACCTATCTTTCGAATGCATCGGACAAGGCCGTGGGCCCTTATCCGACGGTGGTCAACGGTGTGCAGATCGTTCAAGCCTATGCCTACGGCAAGTTTCTGGGCGAACTGAACGTCACGTTTGATGATGACGGCAATGTGGTCGAAGCGGTTGGTGAACCCTTGATCATGGACAACACCGTGACCGAGGATCAGGCCGCATTGGATCGAATCGCGGAACTTGCTCAGCCTCTGGATGAAATCCGAAACAAGGTTGTCGCCAGCGCGGCCGAGGCCATCGAGGGGGATCGCTCTGTATGTCGCGTACAGGAATGCCAGATGGGCAATCTTGTTGCCGATGCGATGCTGGCGCGGGTTGCCGATCAGGGCGTTCAGATTGCCATCGCGAACTCGGGTGGTTTGCGGGCGTCTATCGACCCCGGAGACGTGACCATGGGCGAAGTGCTGACCGTGCTGCCGTTCCAGAACACGCTGTCCACTTTTGAGATCACCGGGCAGACCGTTATTGACGCGCTGGAAAACGGCGTAAGCCAGGTGGAAGAGGTCAAGGGCCGGTTCCCGCAAGTGGCAGGCCTGCGCTTTACCTGGGATCCCAGCGTAGCGCCGAACGAAGGGCGTATCATTGATGTGATGGTCGCCGAGGGTGATGGGTTCGTTCCGATCGACCCGAACAAAACTTACCTGGCAGTAACCAACAACTACGTCCGCAATGGCGGCGACGGGTATTCAATGTTCGAAGGCGATAACAAGAACGCCTATGACTTCGGTCCGGATCTTGCGGATGTAACCGCGGAATATCTGGCCGAAAACGCGCCGTACCAGCCTTATGTCGACGGACGCATCCAGCAGAAGTGACTTTGTTTTTGAAAAGAACAAAAGCCGCGTCATCATGATGCGGCTTTTTTATTATTGCGGATCAACTGAAATCGTATTCCGGCCAAAATTCCGGGTCAAAGCCATCCAGCATCGGTTTGATCTGATCCGCGACCTCGCGCCAGCGTCCGATTGACTTGGTCGAGATCTTGTTGCGCACCTGATCCACGCTGGCCGTTCGCACCTGTCTGGTGTTCTTTTCGGGATGTACCATGGATTGGCACCACTCAATACCGCAAAACTCGGCAACGCGCTGGCTGTGGGTCAGGGGGTCCGCCACCAGTTCTTCATAGGGCATTGTCAGAATGCGGTTTCCGAACAGCTTATCCCAATGAGACATGTAACGGCGATACAGATTTGCGGTATGCGCGATCGCTTCAAGGTTGGATGTGTCGTTCATGCCATCTGCTAGGAACCGCTGGATCCATTTTGACAAACCGACATCGCGTGGATCCCGCAACATGTTGATGATCCGGGCATTCGGGAAGGCCGCAAGAATGAAGCCGACATTTTGATAGTTGTGCGGCATCTTGTCGACAAAGGCGATTGAATCCGCCGGAATCCCAGGCATCTGGTCCAGGTAGCTTTGGGCAATCGCCTTCGCGGCTTCTGAATCGAGTGACGTGCCAGACGAATAAAACTTGGCGGAAAGGTCGGTCATCAGCATTAGCTCGCCGCAACCGGCGATACCGGGCGCAGAGCTCAGCATCATCTCCATCAAAGTGGTTCCGGATCGCGGCTGACCGATAACAAAAATTGGTACCGGCATACTGTTTTGCTCTGCACTGACCCCAGGCGACCCTTCAGGGAACAGGTTCAGAATATCGGATATTTTGTTCTCTTCGATTTCGGGGTCGTAGGGCAGAATACTCTGTTGGATTGCGTTTGCCTTTGCAAATTGCGGCAAAGCCTTGGCCAAGCCTTCGCTTTTTTCGATCAGATGTGCTTTGGCAAACTCGAGCTCTTGCAATGGTTGATCTGTCTGAGCGATGGCCTCGTTCAACGCAGGGATCATCTGCGGCACGTTTTCCGGTGCGGTCAATATTGCGGATTGCAACAGGGCATTCGGGTTGTGGGGATCGGTTTCCAGTATGTTTTGCAGAACTTTGATCGCTTGGGCTCTGTCACCGGCCTGATGCAGATTGATGGCCGTTTGCAATGCAATCGTTGTGTTCTTTGGTGCCAACTCGTACGCGCGTTGGATATCCCGCGTGCTTTCTTCGACAAAACCGATGCTTTGGAAGGCGCGGGCACGCTTTGAAAGCAATTCCGCGTTGTCCGGATCTGACGCCAGTTTGTGTGTTGTGAACTGGATGATGGATCGCCAGTTTTCCCCTTGGCGCTGAATTTCGTCGATGACTCTGGTGAGTTCCCGATTGTTTGGAAATCGTTCAATCTTTTTCTCTGCGTAGGTCAATGCCTGCACAATTTGCCCTGTTTGCATCAAGGCGTTAGCCAGATTCTCGGCAAATTGTGGATCATCGGGCTTCATCCGCGAGGCTTCAATGAAATGCGGAATGGATTTCCTGTACTGCTTCATTTCGGTCAAAACGAAACCGGCGATGGCTTGGTAGTCAGCGTCCTTTGGGAATTTCTTGATACCCAGCTGGGCCTTTTTCAGCGCCTGTGGCAGCTTGCCGCATCCAAAAGGGCCATTGCTTTGCTCTTGAGGGATTGCGTTATTTGGTTATCCATATGACCCCGTAAGATCCTGTGCCAGTATCAAGATTGTATCGTCGGTTGATTACCCATGTGCGGACGGTTTGCAATAACTCTTCCCAATGACGCGATGGCGCAGCTGTTTTCCGCGCGCCCGGCGAACGCATTGCCAACCGTGCCGAACTTCAATGTTTGTCCGACAAATCAGGTGCATGTGGTTCGGGGTGGTGACTCAGGTCGGCGTCTGGATGCGCTGCGCTGGGGGTTTTTGCCGCATTGGTACAAGACGGAAACCGCCGGGCCTTTGCTGATCAACGCCCGTGCCGAGACTTTGGCGGAAAAGCCTGCCTTTCGCGATGCCTGCCGGTCGCGTCGCTGTCTGATTGTCGCAACAGGGTTCTACGAATGGACCAAGACGGACGAGGGAAAGCGCTTGCCCTGGTACATCCATCGCAGGGACGGCGCCCCCACTGCCTTTGCGGGGATCTGGCAGGACTGGGGGGTGGATGAAAACCGTCAGAGCACCTGTGCCATCGTGACGACGGCGGCCAACGAAAACCTTGGCACCATCCATCACCGGATGCCCCTGATCCTCGAACCCGAGCATTGGTCATTGTGGTTGGGAGAAGCGGGAAAGGGCGCTGCTCGTCTGATGCAGCCGGGGGCAGAGGATGTGCTGACGTTTCATCGCGTTGATCCGGTCGTGAACTCGAACCGGGCCAGCGGACCTGATCTGATCAAGCCTTTGCACGAGTGAGGGCGTGCGGCCTTTTCTTTGCAAACGCGGCAAGCTAGACCTTCGGCATGGCCCTGACCTTTTCTGATCTGACACAGCTTTATGCGCATGGTTTTGACACGGTCATCGATGTGCGCAGCCCGGCAGAGTTCGCTGAAGATCATCTGCCAGGCGCGATCAACCTGTCGGTTCTGAACAACGAGGAACGCGCCCGTGTCGGGACCATGTATGTACAGGAAAGCCCGTTTCTGGCGCGTAAACTCGGGGCCGCTCTGGTGTTCCGCAATGCGGCCAACCACATCGAGCAACATCTAAGCCACCACGAAGGAAGCTGGCGCCCTCTGGTCTATTGCTGGCGCGGCGGACAGCGTTCCGGGTCGTTCACATGGATGCTGCAACAAATCGGCTGGCGCGCGGATGTAATCGAGGGCGGCTATCGCACCTACCGCAGGCTGGTGAATGCTTATTTGTACGATGATCCGTTGCCCCATCGGTTGGTGGCGCTGGATGGCTATACCGGAACGGCCAAGACAGAATTGCTGGCACTTTTGCAGTCACGCGGAGTGCAGGTTCTTGACCTCGAAGCACTGGCCAATCACCGGGGTTCCCTGCTGGGGGAAAGGCCGGGCGGCCAGCCCAGCCAGAAAGCTTTTGAATCGGCCCTGGCAGGGGCGCTTTGTGCGATGGATACGGCGCGCCCGGTCGTTATCGAAGCGGAATCGTCCAAGATCGGCAGCCTGATATTGCCGCCCAGCCTGTGGAACGCTTTGTGTTCAGCCCCACGGGTGAACATCACGGCTCCGCTCGAGGCGCGCGCCGCCTATCTCGTTCAGGCCTACGACGACATCCTGTCTGACGGCGACCGTTTGCGGGACCGGTTGTCGCCGCTGCGCTTTCATCGCGGGCACGAGGTCGTGGATGGTTGGATGCAGCTGATCGAAGCAGGTCAAAAACAGGTGCTGACCCAGGCCCTGATGGAGCAGCATTACGACCCGGCATACGCAAAGGCGCGGCGATCCCGTTCCGTCAAGGTTCTGGCCGATATTGAGATCGCCCTTTTGAACGATGCCGGCCTGAGCGAGGCGGCCACCCGGATCGAAACCCTGCTGGATCAGTCCTGAAGGCGCAGTCCCGGTGCATCGGTGAGCTCGCCGATTGCCATGGCCGGATATCCGGCGTTCCTGAGGTCTTCCAGGACGGTATCGGCATCCTTTGCCGCCACTGCGGCCAGCAGGCCGCCTGCTGTCTGCGGGTCGAAAATCAGGGCGGCTTTGCCCTCGGGGGGCAGGGCAGGTGCTATTGCCCGGTTGTCTGCAAAAAGGGTTGATCGAACACCCCGGTCCGTCAGTTCCTGCGCGCCATCCATCAACTCCACGGCATCCAGATCCATCGTGGCCCCGCATCCGGAAGCGTCGCAGATACCTTGCAGATGTCCGGCCAGACCAAACCCGGTCACGTCGGTCATCGCATGGGCCCCGGCCAATATGCGGGCCGCCTTTCCCTGCGGCTGCGCCATGTGCCGGTAGGCTGCGGCGACCCAGGCACCATTGGCCTGGCCTGCCATCTCGGCCGCCATAAGAACGCCGCTTCCTATGGGTTTGGTCAGGATTAGACAGTCGCCCGGTTGCCCGCCGGCCAGTGTTATCGGGTCGCCGTCGCACAGGCCGGTCAGTGTGAATCCGATTGTCATCTCGTCACCCATGGAACTGTGCCCGCCCACGATATCGGCACCGGCGTCCCGCATGACGTCTCCTGCGATCGACATGATTTCCGACATGGTACGGCGTTGCAGGGCAGCAGACATGCGCGGAAGGATGATCGTTGCCGTGGCAGCCTGAGGTGCGGCCCCCATGGCCCACACATCCCCCAGGGCATGTACAGCGGCGATGCGCGCCATAAGTGCGGGATCATTGGTAAAAGCCCGCAGGTGATCTGATGTCATGACCTGCCGAACCCCGCCCGTCTGAAGCAGAGCCGCGTCGTCGCCGGGCAGGGGGATGATATCCGGGCGAACGGGATCGGGCTGCGATTTCAGCGCCACCTGCAATGCTCCGCGCCCGACCTTGGCACCGCATCCGCCACACATCGGTTTTTCACCCAGCGCCTCGACAAGCCCGGCGGCATGTGCGCGCGGCAGCGCGGGGGGCTTCATCTGCGGCAGGTCCCGGAACTTGTTCATGAAAGTTTGGTCGATGTGGTTCTTCCATTTCCACATCATCGCTCCGCTGTGGGACAACCCCAACCGCTCGCCCAGCGCTGATTTGCCGCCCAGCGAAATCAGCTTCAGGTAATCTTTCTGCGGGATGTACTTGCGCATCCGTCCAGCCCCCAGCGCCGCGCGCAGATTGTCGAACAGAACCGGTGCTTCGCGCACTGCATAAACACCGGCTTTGGGTCTGGGATTGTCCGTAAGATGGGCGCAATCACCGGCGGCAAAAACCACGGGATCGCTGGATTGCAGGTAGCTGTTTACCCGGAGGAAGCCATCCTCAATGTCCAGCCCGGTCTTTTCGATCCAGCCATAGGGGCGGGCTCCGGCCGCACCAGTCACGAAACCGGCCGGGATCTTGCGCCCATCCCGCAATGCGACGTGATCCGAAGCGATCCGGCTGATCGCGGCGTTTTCGATCACCTCTACACCAAGATCCTGCATCGCACGGCGGATCGTCTCTGCCGCTTTGGGTTTGGTGGCCGTCAGGGCAAAGGCATTGTCGATCAGCGTAACCTGCGCTGACCGACCCTTGGCCCTGAGCGCATGAGCCATCGCCATGACCAGTTCAACCCCGGCGATTCCACCGCCGATCACGACGACCGAGGCAGGGCCGTTGCCCGCCAGATAAGCAGCCCATTCTGCCGCGAATGGTCCCAATGGTTTGGCCGGTACGGCATGTTCCGCAAAGCCGGGCATTGCGGGCATCTCCGAAGTGATCCCAACATTGATCGATGCCACATCGAAACCCACCGGAGGACGCCCGGGAACATGGATTTCCTGACGTTCGGTATCGATTCCATCGACCGCGCCCAGAATGACGCGTGCGCCTGCGAAGCGGGCCAGTCTGACCAGATCGATGTCCAGCCGCCACCGGTCATAATGCCCGGCGACATAGCCTGGCAGCATTCCGGAATACGGGGCCGTCGGGCCGGGGTTTATCACGGTCACACGCGCCCCGGGCAACGGGTCCATCCCCCATTTGCGCAGCAGCAGCGCGTGGGTGTGGCCTCCGCCAACAAGAACCAGATCGCGGGTCAGGGGCAGCGGAGGAATATGCATCGGTTTCAATTCGCGCTATGATCCGGAACGTCTTCGACCTGCTCGACGGCGTGGGTGGCCCAAAGTTCATCCTCGCCGGCATCCGGCAGGTCTTCGGGTTTTTCATGCCGGTGTATGTGCCATTTTGCAATGAACAGGGCCGTGATCGGAGCGGTCAGGAACAGGAACAGAGTGATCAGCAGCTCGTGCAGGGACAGCTTTCCTTCCAGAAGAACAGAATGCACGATCGAAGCCAGAAGCACGCCGCCCACCCCCAAGGTCGTTGCCTTGGTCGGGGCGTGCAGGCGGGACATTGGGTCATTCAGCTTGATCATGCCAAAAGACCCGACAAAGCCGAAGATACCCGAGACGATCAGGAAAAAGGCGATCAGCAGTTCCACGATGAATGTCATCCCGCCCTCATTCGATAATGTTGCCGCGCAACATGAAGCGCGCATAGGCCACGGTGGAAACAAAACCGAGCATGGCAATGATCATGGCGGCCTCGAAAAAGATCTCGGTCCCCTGATCCAACCCATATAGGATCATCAGGGCGATTGTGTTGATTACCATAGTGTCCAAGGCCAGAACCCGGGTGCCGACCCCGTCAGCGGTGATGATACGCCACAGACACATCATGATCGCCGCACCGAAACAGGCAAATGCAAAATAAATCGCGTAGTCGATCATTCGAAAATCTCCTTCAGGCGACGTTCATAGCGCTGTTTGATCTGGTCCCGCACGGCCTCGGGGTCGGGGGCATCAAGACAGTGCACCAGCAGATTATGCCCCTGAGCTGACAAATCACAACTGACGGTGCCCGGAGTCATCGTGATGGTGCCCGCAAGAACCGTGATCGCTTCGGGTGTGCGCAGCTCAAGCGGGACACAGACCCAGTTGGGCTGGCGGTTGTCATTGCGTTTGAACAGGATGATCCGGGCCACCGTCACGTTCGCAACCACGATATCCCAAAGCACCACCAGCATGTATTCCACAACCATTGGCCAATTGCGAAGTTTGGGACGATCCGGCCAGTAGGGTTGTGTGACGAATGGAATGATGATCCCGAGGATCAGGCCAAAGATCAAAGAATTCAGCGAAGGCTTGTTCGCCAGCAGAATCCAGACAAGCGTCAGCAAAATCGTCAGGTGAGGGTGCGGGAAAATTCGGCGCAGCAGTTTCATCACTCTTCCCTTCCCAAGACGGCAGAAATGTAGTTTTCAGGGGTAAACAACTGCTCTGCGGTTTTGCTCGTGTACTCCAGGGCCGGACCCGCAAACAGGGTCAGCAGGACCAGACCTGCCACGGCCCCGAACACAGCCGTAAAAGCAAGGCCGGGTTGCGGTTCGGGGGCGGCGGCGGCAGACGCGTTTTCGCCTTCGGCGGTTTCATCGGTTGTGACAACCTCAGCGTCGTAGCTTTTCCAGAAGATCAGCGTCCCGGCACGGGCCAGCCCGACGATGGTGACGAATGATCCAATCAGGATAACGGCCCAGACCGAGGTGGCATCGGATGCATCACGCGAAGCGTCCAGAACCAAAAGCTTGCCAACAAAGCCGGACAACGGCGGCATTCCAGCCATCGCGATGGCGCCGACAAAGAACAGGGCGGCAATCAACCCGCTTTGCGGCATCGGCGGCTTGGGGGCTATGGCCCCTCCCTGCCGTTCCATGATCAGGTCAGCAATGAGGAACAGCAACGCGGTCGCAAGTGTCGAATGGAACACGTAATAAAGGGCGGCTGCCGTCGCGCCGGGCGTGAACTGTGAAATCGCGATCAGCAAAGTACCCATGGACGCGATGGCGCAAAAGGCAACCATGCGGGCAATATGCTGCGAACCCAGAATGCCGATGGCACCGACGGCAAGCGTCAGCAGCGCCGCGGGTTGCAACCAATCGCCAACCAGACCCTGCGTGACTTCGACGTCGGGACCGAAGGCCAGAGTGTACATTCGCAGGATCGAATAGGCTCCTACCTTGGTCATGATTGCAAACAGGGCCGCAACCGGCAGCGGGGCGTTGGCATAGCTGGCGGGCAGCCAGAAGTGCAGCGGCAGAACGGCAGCCTTGATGCAGAAGACCAGCAGCAACAACACCGCACCAACCCGCAACAATGCGGTATCTTCGGCTGGGATCTCCGCAACGCGCACGGCGATGTCCGCCATGTTCAGCGTTCCGGTCACGCCATAGATCGTGCCAAGGGCAAACAGAAACAGGGTCGACCCCAACAGGTTATACGCCACATACTGCACACCCGCTTTCAACCGTACCGCGCCACCGCCATGGGTCATAAGGCCGTAAGACGCGATCAGCAGCACCTCGAAGAACACGAAAAGGTTGAAGGCGTCGCCGGTCAGGAAGGCGCCACAGACGCCCATGAGCTGGAAATGAAACAGCGCGTGGAAATGCTTGCCCCGGTCATCCCAGCCCGAGGCGATGGCATAAAGCACGATCGGCAGGGCCAGCAGGGCGGTCAGCAGAACCATCATTGCGGACATGCGATCCAGCACCATAACGATGCCAAAGGGGGCGGGCCAGTCGCCAAGCTCGTACACCTGAATTTCCCCGCCCGAGGCCTGAGCCGTGATTGTCAGCGCAATCCCAAGCAAAGCCACGACACCCGCGACCGAGAAGATACGTTGCAAGTCCAGATGGTATCGCAGGACCATGATGATGAAAGGGGCCAGAATCGCGGGCAGGACGATCGGCGCAACGATCCAGTGGTTCATGCGTCATCTCCCGGCGCGTCAACACTGTCCTGGGCGGTCATGTCGATATGGTCATTCTTGGCGGACAGGTATGCGCTGAGCGAGATCATCACGATCACGGCGGTCATCCCGAACGAGATCACGATGGCCGTCAGGACCAACGCCTGTGGAAGTGGGTCGGTATAGGGCACGTCCTTGTACTTGTTCAGAACCGCAGGCGCGTTCAGCGCCAGTCGTCCGGTCGCGAACAGGAAGACATTCACCGCGTATGTGATCAGAGACAGGCCCAGAATGACCGGAAACGTTCGGCGGCGCAGGATCAGGAAGATCCCGGCGGCGGTCATGATACCGACGGCAGAGGCTACGAGCGCTTCCATCAAGCCTGCTCCTTCTCTTGTTGCTCTTCCGGTGGGTTGTCTCGCAGGGGATTGATATCCATCGGGAATTCCTGTGCCATCCCCGGTTGCCACGCAAAGCGGGACAGGCTGTCCAATGCCAGCATGACCGCACCCAGAACCGCCAGGAATACGCCTGTATCAAACAGCATGGCGGTGGCCCATTCGAATTCCTCAAGCGGAGGCCAGTTGATGTAGCCGAAATCGCTGGTCAGGAAGGGGCGTTCGTTGAACCACGCGCCCAACCCGGTTGCCGCAGCGATCAGAACACCCCAGCCGATGGTGCCGTGGTAATAGAACCTCTGCCGCTCGATGGCCCAGGTATAGCCGCTGGCCATGTATTGCATCAGATAAGCGATGGCGACGATCAGGCCGGCAATAAAGCCTCCGCCGGGCTGGTTGTGCCCGCGGAAAAAGATATACGCCCCGACCATCAGTGCGATCGGCATCATGACGCGGGTGACCACAACCATCATCAGCGGATGCGAATCCCCGGATTGCGGCCAATGCGGTTTGCGGTTCAGCAGGTAACTGCGGACATTTGTACCGAGAACGGATTCCGTCAGCGCAAAGATGATCAGCGCGGCGATGCCCAGAACGATGATCTCGCCAAAGGTATCAAAACCCCGGAAGTCGACGAGGATCACATTGACCACATTGGTGCCGCCGCCGCCTTTGTAGGAATTGGCCAGATGGAACTCTGAAATCGTCGGGAACGCGAAATCGCGCATCATCATCGCGTAGATCAGCGCACCGGTGCCAAGGCCCGCGACCACGGAAATCGCCGCGTCCCGCCAGCGCCGCGCCGCTGAACTGTCCCAGGGCGTTTCGGTCGGCAGGAAGTTCAGCGACAGCAACAAAAGGATCATTGTCACCACCTCGACCGAGATTTGCGTCAAGGCAAGGTCCGGGGCCGAGAGATAGTTGAAGGCAATCGAAACGATCAGGCCGACGACACCGATCAATACCAGTGACAAAAGACGATTCCGGTGGAACCACATAATGCCCAGCGTCGCACCCACAAGGCAGATCCAGCCAATGATCGGAATGATCTGAGCCGGCAGCGGAACGCGGGTTTCAATGCCGATGGTTCCGGTCGAATACGCATAATAGCCCAGGCCAACGGTAAAGGCGACAAAGATGATCGCATAGCGGCTGAGGACCCCGTTGTGCATCTCATCGGTGATCCAGCGGCTCAGCCTGGTCAGCGCTTCTATTTTTGTTTCAAAGATCTGCTTGGCTTCGGGGCGGGGCAGGGCGTTCCAGATCCGCTCACCTCGTCTGTGCAACGCCAGCAGGAATAGACCGCCCAGCGTGGCCACCACCGACATGTAAAGCGCCGGTGTGAAGCCATGCCAGAGTTTCAGCGAGTAATACGGAAGCTTCTCGCCGCCGATCACCGCGCTGGACACTACTGCGACCAATGGGCCGACAATGGTCGCGGAATAAAGGCCGATCAGAATGACAAGTACGACCAGGAAAGCGGGCGCAATCCACAACCCTACGGGCGGATCATGCGGATGTGCCGGATAATCTTCCCGCTGAGGTCCAAGAAAGACGTGGCTGACGAAGCGGAAGGAATACGCGGCCGAGAACAACGCAGCCAACAGCGCCAGCCCCGGCACCAGGTAATGAGAGTGCATCCATGTGGTGTGCACGGTTTCCTCAAGCATCATTTCTTTGGACAGGAAACCGTTCAGAGGCGGCAGCCCGGCCATCGAGAGGGCGGCAATCGTGCCAATGGTGAAGGTGATCGGCATCAGGTGGCGCAAGCCACCCAGTCTTTTGATATCGCGTGTGCCGGTTTCGTGATCCACGATCCCGGCGGTCATGAACAAGGCGGCTTTAAACGTTGCATGGTTGATGATGTGAAACACGGCAGCGACGGCTGCAATCTTTGTGCCAAAGCCCAGCAGCATGGTGATGAGGCCCAAATGCGAAACGGTCGAAAACGCCAGCAGCGCCTTAAGGTCGTCCTTGAACAACGCGATAGACGCGCCAATCAGCATGGTGACCAGCCCCGTCGTGGCGACGATATAGAACCACGCATCCGTGCCAGCCAGAACCGGCCACATCCGTGCCATCAGGAACAGGCCCGCTTTCACCATGGTGGCAGAGTGCAGATAGGCTGAAACCGGTGTCGGCGCGGCCATGGCGTGCGGCAGCCAGAAATGAAACGGGAACTGCGCCGACTTGGTAAAACAGCCCAGCAGGATCAGGATCAGCGCAGGCATGTAGTAGGGTGAGGCCTGGATCAGTTCTTTGTTCTGCAAAATGACGCTGAGATCGTAAGACCCCACGATATTGCCGAGGATCAGCATCCCGGCGATCATCGCCAAGCCGCCAGAGCCGGTGACGGCCAAGGCCATGCGCGCGCCCTGCCGACCTTCGGGAAGGTGCTTCCAATAGCCGATCAGCAGGAATGAGCTGAGCGATGTAAGCTCCCAGAAAACAATCAAAAGCAGGATATTGTCGGACAGGACAATACCAACCATCGCCCCCTGAAACAGCAGCAGGTAGGTATAGAACTGCCCCATCGGATCTTCGCGCGACAGGTAGAACCGTGCGTAGAGAATGATGAGCAATCCAATGACGAGGATCAGCAACGCGAACAAAAATCCCAGGCCGTCCAGCATGAAGTTCGCGTTCAGCCCCAGCCCCGGTATCCAGTCGAACCGGGCGGTCACGACGTCTCCGCGCATCACCGCAGGGGCATGGATCAACAGGCCCATCAGGGCCAGGAATGTGGTTAACCCGGCGGCGGAGGCGGCTGCGTTCCGACCTGCCCGGATCAGCAGGGCAGGAAAAACAGCGCCGAGGAAGGGAAGGGCCGCGATAAGGAATAGGGACAAGTGCGATACTCCGGTCTGGGCGGTCAGTGTGAAGCCAATTTTGTAAGGATATTTTCCCGACTGTCCAGATATTGTAACTTTTTTACAGAGTCCTATTGGCCCCATCAGAAACTCTGCAAGGATTCGAAAAAATGACGTGATCTTGATGCGGGCCGGGTTTTTCAACGCCCCCGTTTCAGACCATCTGTGATAGAACACATGTCAGCGAACAGGAGGCTGAAGCTTGGCCGAGAAAGTGAACCGAGCCCGAAGATGGATGTTGATCGGCGCATGCGCGGCGATTGCAGGCGGGTTTGCGATCAGGGAATACCGTTTGATCCCCGAAGACCACGACGGCGGCCGGATAACGGTTGCCGAGGCCCATGAGCAGGCCTCGAAGGGAAACGTTCTGTTGATCGATATCCGCACGCCGCGTGAATGGCGCGCATCGGGCATAGCCGAAGGTGCCGTGCCGCTGGACATGCGGCGCGAGGATTTTGTCAAAGCACTGACGGAATTGGCTGGCGGCGATCCGGCGACCCCGGTGGCCTTGATTTGCGCGCGCGGCGTTCGCTCGGCACGCCTGAGCAACCGCCTGATCGAAGCTGGATTCACCAATGTGATCGACGTGCCCGAGGGTATGTTGGGTTCGGCCGCAGGGCCGGGATGGGTTCGGGCCGGATTGCCGGTGCGCAAATATGATGAGGATGCAGGATGATCCGGGAATTCAGTCTGGCGTTGGCCTTGGCAGTGACCGGGCAGACCGCTTTCGCGGGGTGTGCCGGTCAAGAGGATACCTGTGAGACACCCATGGGTGCCTATCACATCGAACTGCCCGACGCGGACAATGCGCCAATGGTGGTGTTCCTGCATGGGTATGGCGGCAGCGGGTCGGGCACGATGCGCAATCGCGGGATGGTCGAACCGCTGTTGGAGCGCGGCTATGCGGTGATGGCCCCTGAGGGGTTGGAAAGGCCCGACCGGGGCGGCACCAAAAGCTGGAATTTCTATCCCGGTTTTGGTGAGCGGGACGAAGCCGCCTTTCTGACCGAAGCGGTGCAAGACGCGGCACGGCGGTTTGGCATCGACACTGACCGTGTCCTGCTGGGCGGGTTTTCCGCCGGAGCTTTCATGGTCAACTATTTGGCCTGCGAGAGCCCCGATACGTTTTCGGCCTATGTCCCGGTGTCCGGTGGTTTCTGGCGCCCGCACCCTGAAACCTGCAAAGGTCCGATCCGCATGTTCCACACGCATGGCTGGACCGACAATGTGGTGCCGCTGGAAGGGCGCTTGCTGGGCGGAGGACGCTTTCAGCAGGGTGATATCTATGCGGGTCTCGAAATCTGGCGCGATGCGAACGGTTGTGTCGATCACAAACCAACCGGGTTCAGCGCGACGGGTGATTTCATGCGCCGCCGCTGGACCACCTGTGCCGAAGGCAGTGCGCTGGAATTTGCTCTGTTCCCCGGAGGGCACACCGTTCCCGCGGGCTGGGCCGACATGATAATCGATTGGTACGAAGGGCTTCCCGGCAGTTGATCACTCGGCCGGGGTCATGTTGCCTTTGCCTTCGACCAGTCGCTTCAGTTCATCGCGATAGCGGCGCGCTGACCGGGTAATGGCGGGTTCGCTGAAGTCTTCCCGCATTCCGACCATCTTGCGCGCGGCACCTGCCGAGACACCGCTGAGCGCGGACAATGGGATAGCCAGCGCAAGGCTGATGGCGATCGGGGCCAGCCAGACCGACACCAGACCGGACAGGATACCGACGCTCAGCGCCACTCCGCTTACGGTTTCCAGCGCATGGCACAGGATCAGCGTTCGCAGACCATAGGTGCCACCGTCGCGGGCCTGAGGCGACCAGCCGCGCTGAATGCCAAAAGCCGTACGTAACACAGCGATCATCTGTTGAACCATCAGGATCGGAGCGTAAAGGATCGACAACAGAACCTCGGCCAGGAAAGAGGCAAGGAATTTGCGCCCGCCACCGAAATCCGCGTAGCGTACACCGCTCAACGGCAGGGCCAGAACGCCCAGAACCTTGGGGGCCAACAGCATCGCGTACATGACCAGAATGATCAGCACGTGACGGGTTTCCGACATCTCGGGCCATTGCGGGAACAGAGGATTGTCGGGGCTGAAATAATGCAGGACAGAGGCATCCTGACCCTGACCGATCAGCGCCCACATCAACAATAGTGCAAACCACAACGGGGACATCAGATAGCCGACCGCGCCGTGGAACATGTGGAATCGCGATACGGCACGGAATCCGGAAGAACCCAGCAATTTCAGGTGTTGCAAGTTACCCTGACACCAGCGGCGGTCCCGCATGGCGTGATCGATGAGGGTCGGCGGTGTTTCTTCATATGACCCGCGAATACGCGGCAGAAATCGCACGGCCCATCCGGCACGGCGCAGCAGGCCGGCCTCGACGAAATCGTGGCTCATGATCAGCTTGTCCTGACCGCTGAACGAACGCAGCTTGGGCAGGCCGGCGCTGGTGGCAAAGGCCTTGGTGCGGATAATCGCGTTATGGCCCCAATAGTTGCCTTCTTGCCCGCACCAACGGGCCAGACCTTCGGCAAAGGCGATGCCATAGACACCATTTGCAAATTGCTGCATCCGGGCAAAGACTGACTGTGCGCCTATCAACTGCGGATAGCTTTGAATCAAGCCCGCACCCGGATCGCATGCCAGTGCATCAGTCAGGCGATGGATTGCGCGCCCGGTCATCAGGCTGTCAGCATCCAGCACCAGCATGGCATCCCAATCCGCGCCCCAACGGCTGACCCAATCGGCGATGTTGCCAACTTTGCGGTCGGTATTCTGTTCGCGGCGGCGATAATACAGCTCAAGCCCGGGTGCCAGGGTGGTGCGCAGTGCTTCGACGCTGGCCTGTTCCTGCGCCGCAATCTCGGGATCGCGCGTGTCCGACAGAATGAACATGGCATAGTGGTGTTTACCGCCGCGCGCCTGAAGATCCTCCAGCATGGTGCGGGCATTGCCCAACACGTTCCAGGGGACTTCATTGTAGACCGGGGTCAGCAGGGCCACCCGCAGGGGTTGCGCCGCGGTCCGACGCTCAGGCCGTTCCTGTTTCGCCAGCGACACCATGCCCAGCAAAACAGTGCAGACGGTGAAGGAAATCCAGAAGAAGTTGAACGAAATCAAGGTCAAAAGGATGGCTTCGACCACGTTGATGCCTTCCGCGCCGAACCAGTCGCTCATGACCCACAGCAAGGCCAGAGTGGCGGCCATCGCGGGCGAAAAAGCCAGCGCGCGCCAGAAACCGGCAGCGGATTTGTGCTGACCGGAAGGCGCATCGGCATCCCGGAACCGTGCGCTGAAGTTCTGCGCAGGCATCGCCAGAGGGGCCTCGGGCGGCATGATATGCAGATCGCGGCTCATGTGGTCCAACGGTACAGCCAGACCTCTGAGGCAGGCTGTTTGTCTTTCAACAATTGTGCGCGCAACTCGACATGGTTGCGTTCGCCGGGCTGGAATGAAAACGCCAGCCGTGGACCGCCGGTATCCGGGTTGCGCTGCAAGACGCCTTCCGAAGTTTCCGCATGTGGCGAATCCACAAAGACCGTGATTGCGCCCAGGTCCTCGAACAGTTCGCTGTCTTCAAAATCGATGATGGCCAGCCGGCCTTCGCCAAAGGTGTTCTCGCCCATCGCGGTGTTGATCACGCGCGGCATCGGTGTGCGCTGGGGTTCTTCCCCCCAGATCAGGCGATAGGACAGATCAACCTGACTGCCTGCCGCATAGGGTTCAGCGGGCCTCCAATAGGCGACGATGTTGTCATAGATTTCCTGATCTGCCGGGATCTCGACCAGCGTGACCGAGCCTTTGCCCCAGTCTTCTTGGGGCTCGACCCACAGGCCCGGGCGCTTGTGGTAATTGGCCTCGAGATCGGCGTAGTCCGAAAACTCTCGTTTGCGCTGCATCAGACCAAACCCGCGTGGGTTTGTATCGACGAAGGATGAGACCTGCAATCGGGTCGGATTGGCCAACGGACGCCACAGGACCTCGCCCGCGCCATTGCGGATCATCAACCCGTCGCTGTCGTGCACAGCAGGGCGGAAATCGTCGAACCGGCTGTGGTTGGTCTGGTCGAACAGGAACATCGAAGTTCCCGGAGCGATCCCTACATGGGGCAGGTCTTCGCGCGGGAACAGCGTTGCCTCGACATCCATAATGCAATCCGCGCCCGCCGTGACGTTGAAACGATAGGCGCCGGTCACGCTGGGGCTGTCCAACAATGCATGCACGACCATGTTGCGTTGGCCCGGTTCGGGACGTTCCAGCCAGAAACGGATGAATTCGGGAAATTCCTCGCCATCCGGATCGCCGGTTTTCAACGCCAGACCCCGCGCCGACAGTCCGTAAACCTCGTGCAGGCCAATGGCGCGGAAATAGCTGGCCCCCTGCCAGACGCAGAATTCATCTGTCTTGCCGGTGCGGTGCATTTCAGTTCGAAGGCGCAGGCCCGAGAAGCCCAGCGTGTCATCGATCGGCAGTTGCGGCACGTCTTCTGACTTGTCGAACATTTCCAGATCGAAGGCGACCGGCTTGGTCATGCCGTTCTCGACCGTTTCCACCTTGACGGTGCGCGGGAAATAGAGGCCGGGGGTGAAGAAATCCACGTTGAAGGGCGTGTCGGTTTCATACCACAGCGCCCGGTCAAGCCGGAACCGGATGGAACGGTACTGCTGATAGGTCAGATCCTGCCATTCCTGCGGTACCATCTCGCGTTCCACATAGGGGCGGCTGGCCAGATCGCGGGCCACCTCGATTACATAGTCGCGGTCAAAAGGCGTCTCACCGCTCGTCGCATAAGCGGATGGAGCGAAGGCCAAAGCAGTCGTCGAGACGAGGAATGCGCGACGGGTAAAATTCATTTCTTCGACTTCCAGGGTTGTGACTTGAACCAAGCTGCCAGATAGGCAACGCCGATGATCATCGCAAACCCAATAATGTTGGCGACGAAGACAGTGGCGACATCCCGCCCAGCCTGATCCAGCGCGACACCGATAAGCCGTGCCGCAGCCATGGAAAACACAAATACGGCAAGCGATTGCTGGCCGACCTTGGTGACGACGGCCAGCAGGAATTGCCAGATACGTGCGCCCAGACCATGACCCGTCGCGATCAGGCGGTGGCCGTGTTCGCCCGCTGCAACCCATCCCAGATAGGCCAGCGACAGAAAGTGGACATATCGAAGAAGGCCGAACTCGGTTTTGCCACGCAGCTCTTCGGTCAGGGGCCAGCCCTTGCGGATCACTGCGCCAAGCTCGGGTGCAGCCGTGTTGATCCAGGTGAAGACTTTCCATGACCCGAACGGGGCTGACAACACGACAAAGGCAATCGCCACCCAGATCAAGGATTTCGACACGGGCGGGGCCGGAATCCAACCGCGCATGAAGGCGAAGCCGGTGAAAAACAGCAATTGCCATCCGAAGGGGTTGAAGAACCACTGGCGCTGGGACCAGGGTTCAGCGGGAAGGGCAAGCGCGCCGGTTTGCGCGACGAACCAGATGGCCACGCAAACTGCCGCCATCAGCCAGAAACTGACTCGATAGAGCGCCATGTAAAGCGGCATAAGCGCCAGTACGACCAGATACATCGGCAGGATATCGAAGTAGTTCGGCACATAGGTCAGTGTGAAAATCCCGACCATTTGCGGGGCCGGGTCATTGAAGAAATGCTGAAGGTTCAACGACGAGACATAGGTTTTCTCGAACGCGCCGGTCTGATCCAACGCGGCCATTGTCATTGCAACAAAGAAGAACAGGGCAATATGCGCCCAATAGACCTGCCAGATGCGGTAGGCCACTCGGGCGGTGCCCATCCACCATCCCTTGCGCAGAAATGCCCCGCCAAACGCAATGGCCGAGGCCATGCCCGAGCAGAACACGAAAATCTCGGTTGCGTCCGAGTACCCAAAGCGGGCAGGAATCCACTTTGCCCAGGGGTCGTTGGGAATATGGGCGATCAGGATGATGAACATCGCGATGCCGCGATAGAAATCCAGACGCGGATCACGCGCACTGGCAGGGGCTGCGGCCGGGGCCGCAGCGGGTACAAAATCAGAAGCGGGCGATATGGTCGCCATACGTTTTCTGTCCTTCTTGGTCTTCTTGTTATTCGGCGGGGACGCTTTGGACGTCACCGCTGTCGCGGGCCGCGTCGATCAGAGCGCGACGCGCGATGGCATAATTGTCTTCGCCCCCGGCGCGCTTGGCGCGACGGTCATCCAGAATGCGTTCCACCGCGTCCAGGCGACCTGCGCGCAGGCCGGAATCAATGGTAATGCGTTCAAATACATCACGTTGCGCGTGGCTGCCACCGGCCAGTTGCATGGAATCGCGCGCCGCGAGCAGATGATCAAAGGCGGTTCCATAGTGGCCGTCGCCAAAGGCCTCCAGGCCCATGGCCGCAGCGATACCGGGGTCTGCCATGCGGCGGGTGGTGTCGTCGTCGGCGCGGGCCGCATCCTTGTTCATGCGGTTTAGCATCTTGGCCGTGGCATCAGCGCGATTGTCACCGGTAAGCGCCAGCAGATAATGCAGATCCGCAAAGATCAGGCAGCCGTCTTCCGTTCGTGCGGCACTCAGATCAGCCAGCTCTTCCCAGCGATTTCCGACATTTACCCCCTCAAGTTCAAGCCGCATCAACAGCGAAGTGCCGTTTGAAATGTCACGATAATCGTCGGTTTTGTCCTTGCGGATATGGTTGTCATACAGTTCGATCACCTGATCGACCTGACCCAGATCCAGATGCATCAGTGCCTTGTGCCACCACACGTGGTAACGGAAGTTGTTGCAGTGGGCCCAGGCCGCCTCGCGACCGGCCAGCCAGTCAAGGCCCAGCTGCGCATTGCCCGTCATTTCGTGGACATGGGCCACCGCGTGCAGGCCCCAGGCATCATCGGACACCATCCACAGCGCCTGACGGCCCGCGATTTCGGCCTTTTCATAAGCGCCTGTTTCTTCCAGCGCGAAAGAATGACAGCCCAACAGATAGCCGCGCCCGGGGTGGTCCGGCTCATAAGCGGGCATCACACGCTCGATCGAGCGGCGCATCCCGTTTGCATCACCCAGAACGAAGCGGGTCGCATGGCTTAGTTTCATCGCCAGGGTGTCCTGCAGATGGTCACGCAGAATCGCTTCAAATTTCTGAACCGCCTGTGCCTGTTGTCCGGCCAGATACAAGGCCAGCGCATCCACGTAGAGACGTTCGCGTTCAGTTACAGGTTGACGTTCCATCGCTGCGTTGGCAGCAGCCAGCGCTTCGACAGCAACCGCCATCATCTCGCGCCGCCCAAGCAGCGCCATGAACAGACCTTTGACCGCTTGACCCAGCGCGAAGTCGGGCTCGAGTTCCAGCACTTTGCCCAAGTGCTGGGGCGTGACAGCGGCATGAGCCATGAACCCAAGCAGAACACCATTCCACGCTTCGACTGCCGCCGGCTGGGTCAGGGTGTTCATCTGTCCGAAAACGTCTTGTTTCATACTTGGGTCCAATCTGATTGCGATATTTGACACTGTTCGATGTACCAGAGTGTGCGAGAGGGACGTAACAGTATCGACGCTGCTCTCGAATTGGTGAAATGACGTGTGCGAAAAAGATGAAAAAAACCGCCGATTCAAGGGCATGTTTCAGCGACTTGTCGCCTAGATGTGCAAGTATTTCAATCCTCGAACGGGTTTTCGGCGCTCAGAACAGCCTCAGTATCGGCCCCGCAGACCGGTGGGGCGTTACGATATGTTACAGGTGTCCGAGACAGGTTCAGAGGATTCCCGATCAGGTTGACCTGACCCGGCTGGGCCTGCATGGCAATCTGCATCTGTCTTGCGGCCACTTGTTCCGTGTTGAACACCTGATCCAGCGTCTGCACCGGGCCGACGGGCACTTTGACAGCCTCCAGACCGGAAATGACGGTGTGGGTGTCCAGCGCCTTCACTGCGGGGCGAAGAATCGAATTCAGCGCATCACGATGTTCCAGACGGGCCGGGTTGGTCGCGAATCTCGGATCGTCTGCCAGTTCAGGAGCATTGATGAAGTTGCAGAGTTTTCTGAATTGGCCGTCGTTTCCAACCGCGAGAATCACGTGCCCATCGGCGGTTTCGTAGACGTCATAAGGAACGATGTTGGGGTGCCCGTTTCCGCGTCGTTGCGGAACATTGCCTGACGTCAGATAGTTGACGCCTTCATTGATCAGCCAGGCGATCTGAGAATCCACCAGCGCCAGATCGATCTGCTGGCCCTCGCCGGTCAAGTCGCGGTGGCGCAGCGCGGCCAGGATACCCACGGTTGCATACATCCCGCACATCACGTCAGCAATGCCAACACCCACTTTCATGGGCGCGCCCTCGGGGTCGCCGGTCAGCGACATGATCCCGCCATAGCCCTGCGCCATCAGGTCATAGCCGGGCTTGCTGGCATTCGGGCCGGTTTGACCATAGCCCGAGATTGAACAGTACACGAGGCTTGGAAACTCTTGCGACAGGGTGGCATAGTCCAGCCCGTATTTGGTCAGCCCGCCCGGTTTGAAGTTCTCGATCAGGATGTCCGCATGTGACGCCAAGCGTCTGATTTCCGCCTGACCCTCGGCCGAGGAGATATCCAGCGCCACGGATTTCTTGTTGCGGTTGGCAGACATGAAATAGGCGCTCAGATCCGAGCGGTTGCCCTGGGCATCGCTTACGTAGGGCGGGCCCCATTGCCGCGTGTCATCGCCACCGGTTGCCGGGTTTTCGATCTTGATGACGCTTGCGCCCAGATCGCCCAGAAGCTGCGTGCATGTTGGGCCTGCCAGGATCCGGCTAAGGTCCAGAACCTTGACACCCTTCAACGGGCCTTCAGATGCGGCCATCATAGCCTCCACGCTCAACTTCAGCAGCAATCACCGTAAATGTCTCAGCCTTTACAGCAGCTTCCAGTGCGGCGCGCAACTCTGTCCTGTTACGAACCGTATGGCCATTGCCGCCAAAGGCCCGGCCCATGGCAGCAAAATCATGATGGCCGAAATCCACGCCCGTGTTGCGCATCTGTCGCTGACGTTGTTTCAGCTCGATCAGGGCAAGACTGGCATCCACGAAGACCAGAAAAATCGGGTTGCCGCCCATTTCAGCCGCTGTCGACAACTCGCCCGCAACCATCAGGAACCCCGCATCCCCCGAGAAGCTGATCACCGGGCGGTCGGGTTCGGCCAGTTTCAGGCCAATGGCCATGGGTACGGCGCATCCCATCGTGCACAACGCCGAGGACTGGATCAGCCCGCGTTCTTCGCTGCACGCCCACATCTGGCTCAGCAGAATGCGGTGTGCACCGCTGTCGGCCGTGGCCAGTGTTTCAGGCGGCAGGACAGCGCGGGTTTCGGCAATGACGGCAGCGGGCCCCCAGCTTTCATCGGTGGGGAAGGCCTTTGCCAGCGCGGCTTTGACCTGCGCGGGCTCGTTGCCCGGCCATGTTTCACGGGCCGGGTTGCCTTTGGCTATTGCCTCCAATGTCTCGCCCGTGTGGGCAACAAGGTTCAATCCAGCCTGATGCATGTAGTGGTCGTTGACCACGGCAGAGATATCGATGACGCGCTGTTCTTCCGGATCCCAGATCTCACGCCAGCCGGGGCGCATTTCGATCGGGTCATATCCCAGGCACAATACCAGATCCGATTGTTCGATCAGAGGCACAAGATGCTTGTCAGCCAGCGGCGACAGCCCCGCGCCGCCCAGACACAGCGCGTGATCCTCGGGCACGACGCCTTTGGCCTTGTAGGTCGTCACGAAAGGAATGCCAAAATGCTCCAGGAACGCCTGCACGACACTGCGCGAGTCGTCATAGAGGACATCCAGACCGATGATGGCGATGGGGCGTTCGGCCTCGGCCACCCAGCGGCGGGCCTTCTCAAGGCATTCCCCACCGGGGCTGACCGGCGCGACCTTGGCCAGCCGGCGGCGTTTCACGCCGTTAACAGGCGTGTCGGCAACCGAGATCGGGACATCGATATGAACCGGGCCGGGTCGTGGCTGCATGGCCAGCGACACCGCCTTGTCGGCAATGATATCCGCGCCTTTGGCTGTCAGCGTATAAGTGCCTTTGGTGATCGAGCGATAAACCCGGCTGTGATCCATGACCTGATGGGTATAGGTCAACGCTTCGTCCGCATCGACGCATCCGGTCAGAACGACCATCGGCACACGATCCTGCAAAGCGTTCGCTACCACATTGATCCCGTTCATTGCGCCCGGACCCAGAGTGGCCACCAGAATCGCAGGTGCACCGTCGCGATGATGAACGGCCTCGGCCATGAACCCGGCAGAGTTTTCGTGCTTGGTCAGATGAAAGGTGATCCCAGCCTTTTCCAGCGCATCGACCAGCGTCAGAACCTCGCCCCCCGGCATCCCGAATGCGTGTCGGCACCCCGCTTCATATAAGCGTTGGGCCAGAATATCCGCAGCGCGGGGCGAGGGGTCTTGCATCAGTCATGCTCCGATAGAACCGTTTCAAGCAGATTGCGGAGGACGTTCCCGGACGCAAGGCGGTTCACGCCAGTGTGACTATTTGACTGCGCGTTCAGCGATCGATTGAAACGTCGAGTCAAGCTCTGCTGCAATATCCATCAGGTTCTGACCGCCTTCCGAGGCGTAGGGCGCAAAGACGAAACTGGGGGTTTTATACGACAGGTTCGCCGTCCCGTCTTTGTTCTCGGTAACGTAAAACCGGATCGGGGCCTCGATCATCGCGTGGACCGAGGTTTCCAGAACCCGCACGGCGTAGTCATTGTTGAAAGCGCCGATCACGCGATTTCCGGGAATCGATATCCCACGTGCTGCCGCCGCTTTGGTCGGGCCCGCCTGAGTCACGACGATCAGCCCGTTTTCCTTGATTGCGGCTTTGGTTGCGTCAACCAGTTCCGCATACGGTTTCTGGGTTGGGTATACGGCCCAGCCCTCGGGCGCATTCTGAGCCCACAGGGGCAACGCGATCAGGCAGAGCAGGGGAATGAAGGCTTTCATCAACGCGTCTCTGGTATCTTGCTCTGACCTGTGTGCCAGACTTGAGAGTTCTGCGCAGTCACGAATCCGTGTTCGCCGCGCGCT
The DNA here is from genome assembly GCF_056541565.1 of Ruegeria sp. AG6. NCBI lineage: Bacteria > Pseudomonadati > Pseudomonadota > Alphaproteobacteria > Rhodobacterales > Roseobacteraceae > Ruegeria > Ruegeria sp. AG6. The sequence continues at coordinate 53,799 of NZ_JBQFYQ010000001.1, forward strand.
GCTGCACGTCGCGTTTCTTCAGCACGTAGATATCCATGATCCAGCCATGGTCGGCTCGGGCGCGGGCGCGCGTGTCAAGGATCCGCTGCGCGACTTGATCCAAAGGGCCGCTGATCAGCAGCTCTTCTTTCATGCCCACATAGGCCCCCCACCAGATGTCATACTCTGCCATCCTGAGGGACTGGAACGAGCATTCCCCGTCCAGCATGACGGCGACTTTCGAAGCGGTTTCAGGCCAGCCTTCATCCCGGATACGACGCCCGGTGGTCACGACATAGGGTGCGCCCAGGTCATTGATCGGGATCGCATGAGCCGCGGTCAAAGCCTGCAAGGCCGTGATGCCCGGAATCACCCTGGTGTTGGGCTTGGGGTCCAGCCGCGCCGCAATGCGCAGCGAACTGTCATACAGGGACGGGTCGCCCCAAATCAGCAGAGCAATGTGCTGCGCCCCCGGGTGAGCCTCGATCGCCTCGTGCCAGCGCAGCGCAATGGCGTCGTGCCATTCGTCCACGCCGCGCAGATAGCCATCGTCCGCCCGGCGCCTTGGGATGTCAAAATAGGCTAACCTTGGCGGTGTCTCGGTTACCCGGTCGATGATGTCCTCACGCAGCCCGGCCAGATCGGCCTTGTTTTCGCCCTTGCGGGGAATCAGGATCAGATCGGCCGACCGGATCGCCTGCGCGCCCTGAAAGGTCACGTGATCCGGGTTGCCGGTGCCGATGCCAATCAGGCTCAGATCAATCATCTTCGAACTCCGCCAGCGGCCCGTAAAGGATCAGGGCCGGAGCCGTGCCGATCTCGGATTTTAGCTGTTCGGCCAAAGCACCGATGGTGGTGCGCGTCAGCTTTTGATCCGGGGTCGAAACAGATTCAGCCATCAGGGCAGGCGTGTCCAATGACAGGCCGTGTGAATGCAGCGCTTCTGCCAGAAGCGGGAAAGTACGTTTGCCCATGAATACAACGGTGGTGGCCTGAGAATCGGCCAGTGCGGTCAGGTTCAGATCGTCCGGCAGCGCGCCGCTGACGTCATGTCCCGTCACGAACTGCACGCGCCGTGCGGTCAGACGGCGCGTCAGCGGGATACCTGCGGCAGCTGCGGCAGCCACCGCAGACGGGATGCCGGGGATGATCTCGAATTCAATGCCCGCATCACGAAGGGCAACAAGCTCTTCTTCAAGCCGCCCGAACATGCCGCCATCGCCGGATTTCAACCGCACGACATGTTGGCCGGTCCGGGCGTAGTCCACTAGCAACCGGCTGACATGGTCCTGTTTGGGCGAGGGGCGACCGGCCCGTTTGCCCACGCCCACAAGATCGGCGTCTTCGCGCGCGTGGCTCAGAATCGGCCCGCTGCTGAGGTCATCGAACAAAATCGCATCGGCCTTTTGCATCCTGTTGACGGCCTTCAACGTCAGCAACTCCGGATCGCCGGGGCCCGAGCCGATGAAAGACACAAATCCGCTCATGCAGTTGCCTCCGCAATCAGGTGAAAGAACGTACCTGTGACATTGCCGCGAATAGAGCCGGTCTGAGGTCCTTCTGCGCCTTCGGCATCGAACACACGGGCGAGTGGCGCGTCAGGCTGATCCACGATCGAGGAATAGTGGAACTCATGCCCGCGCAGCGCCGCATTCTGTGCAAATCCCGGCATCGGGGCCAAGAGTTCCGCTTTGCGATAGCCCAGGTTGAATTTGCGTTTTTGGTACGACGTCACCAGCCCCAGCAGGCCAGCCATTTCATGCCGCACGCCATCCTTGTCGATCAGCGCATGACCCAGCGCCATATACCCACCGCATTCGCCATGCACAGGCCTTGTTTCCGCGTGCTTGCGCAGACCCGCGAGGAACGTTTGGGCAGCAGCCAACGTCCCGGCATGCAGTTCCGGATAGCCGCCGGGCAGCCAGACCAGATCGGCATCCGCCGCCGGCGCTTCGTCAGCCAGCGGCGAGAAGGGCAGGATCTCGGCCCCAGCTGCGCGCCAGCCTTCCAGCAAATGTGGATAGGTAAAGGAAAATGCCGCGTCCCGTGCCAGTGCAATCCGCTGGGCCGGAGGGCGCGGCAGCGCGTCTGACGATGGCCCAATGGGGCCTGAGGAAGCCGCCCGTTTGATCGCCTCGAGATCCACATGTTCGCGCAGAAATGCGGCATAGCCTACGATGGCGCTTTCAAGATCCGGGTGTTCGACGGCCTGGATCAACCCCAGATGCCGCTCGGGGAGGGTCAGATCGCCTCTGCGCGGCAGCACACCCAGAACCGGCAGGCCTGCACGTTCCATCCCCAACCGGGTCAGGCGCTCGTGCCGGGGGCTGGCGCAGCGGTTCAGGATCACGCCGGCAAAGGGCAGATCGGGGTTGTACATCCTGAACCCCAGCGCGGTGGCCGCCGCAGATTGCGCCTGACCGCCGACATCCAGCACCAACACAACCGGCCAACCCATCCGTGCAGCGGTCTCGGCGCTCGACCCATGACCCAACTCACCCGGCTTGGCCACGCCATCGAACAGACCCATCGAACCTTCTGCCACCACGATGTCGGCACCTTCGGCCTGAGCTGAAATTGCGTTCAACAGCGGGTCACCCATCGCCCAACTGTCAAGATTAAACGAAGCCCGCCCAGCCGCTGCTCGGTGGAAGGCGGGGTCAATATAATCCGGTCCGCTCTTGAACGGTTGAACGGTCAGGCCATCCTCGGCCAGCGCTCGCAACAGGCCCAGCATGACCGTTGTCTTGCCCGTGCCCGAGGACGGTGCGGAGATCAGAAGGCCAGGAGGGTTAATCATCACCATGGCTCCAGCTTGACCAGGGGCTCTCGGCGCTTTGCGGGCGATAGCGGCGGTCGTAATCTTTCGAATACAGGCAGCTTTCGTCGAAACCTTCGCCCGCCAGTGCCGGACCGACCATGATCAACGCAGTGCGCGAGATGCTGTCATCCAGCGCCTCTTTGAGCGTTCCCAGCGTCGCGCGGATGATCCGTTCATCCGGCCAGCTTGCGCGATAGACCACGGCGACCGGACAGTCGGCCCCATAGGCCGGGGTCAGATCGGCAATGACATTGTCCAGATTGCCGATCGACAGATGAATGGCAAGTGTCGCCCCCGTGCGTGCGAAATTCTCCAACGTCTCGCCTTCGGGCATGGAAGATGCACGGCCCGGCGTCCGGGTCAGAACCACGGATTGCGCCAGCCCGGGCAAAGTAAGCTCGGTTCCCAAAGCCGCCGCAGCCGCCGCAAAGGACGGAACGCCTGGGGTTACGCTGACCGGGATGCCCATTTCCTTGAGGCGGCGGATCTGTTCCCCCATCGCCGACCAGACCGACAGGTCGCCGGAATGCAGACGGGCCACATCCTGGCCGGCCTGATGTGCGGCCTCGATCTCGGCCATGATCTGATCCAGATCCATTGGCGCGGTGTTCACGATTCTTGCGCCTTCCGGGCAGTGGCCAAGAATTTCTTCCGGAACCAGGGAACCTGCATAAAGGCAAACGGGGCAGGATGCGATGATGTCGCGCCCGCGCAGCGTCAGCAGGTCGGCGGCGCCCGGTCCGGCGCCGATGAAATGAACGGTCATGTTTGTCCTCCGATGGCTATGGCGCATGTGGCCAGCCGGTCGTCTGAAATCTGTCTGGGTGAAAGCAGCCGCGCGCCCGAGCCAACAAGCTTTCCGGCGGCCGCCAAGGCGGATGCTTCGGCCACGCTTCCGGTGCCATAGGTTGCGCGGCTGCGGTTCGAGCAGGTGAGTGTACGTTGACCGGCCAGATCGCCTGCGGCAACGAAATGTAAGGGCAGAGACACCTCTTCTGCAAAGGATGTCAGGGCCGAATGACCTTCCTTGTCGGCCACGGTTGCCAAGGCGGCGACGTCGTGGTTTGCGGCTGCCGCGTCAAACGCTTCACGCAAGCTGTCGGCTGTCGCGGAAGAGGAGAAACCGAGGCCAGCAACGATCATAGCGTCACGCTCCACTGCACCACCGGATAGGCGGACTTCCAGCCGCGCCTTGGTCCCAGCGGGGCTGATTGTGCAAGTTCTATCCGAAGCAGGTCACCGCCCAAGTCTTCGTGCCAACGTGCCAGCAGGGCCTCGCTTTCCAATGTGACCGCATTGGCGACAAGGCGTGTGCCTTTAGGAAGCGCATCGCGCAGCCACGCCAGCAGATTGGCGCTCAATCCTCCGCCGATGAAAACGGCATCCGGCAGGCCGACACCTGACAGTGCTTCTGGTGCGGTTCCGTGTACTACATTCAATCGATCTTGCCCCAACGTATCTGCATTTCGGCGGATTCGCTCAGCCCGGTCGGCACGGGGCTCGAAACACGTCGCGGAAAGGGTCGGATCACACATCAGCCATTCGATGCTGATCGAACCTGTGCCTCCACCGATATCCCACAGATGTTCGCCGCGTTGCGGGGCAAGCGCCGAGAGTGTCAGGGCGCGGATCGGGCGTTTGGTGATCTGACCGTCCGTCTCGAAGATGTGGTCCGGTTTGCCAGACGCCTTGGAAAGGGCAGGTCCTGCACCGGAAACCTCCAGACCGACGCAGACCGGATGGTCGAACGTACCCAACAGCGCCTCGGTCAGCGTGACTGTTCTGATGTTTTCGCGCGGGCCACCTAGGGCCTGCATCACATGCAGGGCCGAGTCGGCAAAGCCTGTCTCGGTCAGATACCGTGCCAGTTCCGCCACGGACTTTCCGTCACGCAGCAACAGGATCGCGTGCGCTCCCGGTGCCAGATGAGGACGCAAACGGGTTAGCGGCGCGGCGTGCAGGCCGAAGGTCAGTGTGCTTTCCAAAGGCCAGCCGAGCCGGGCAGCCGCCAGCGAAAAGGTGGATTGGCCGGGCAGGGCGGTCCATTCACCGGCATCGAAATTGCGCGCAATGACAGAGCCTGCGCCAAACCAGAACGGATCGCCCGAGGCCAGAACAACGGTCTGCCGGCCACGCAATCCTTTCAGGATCGGCAGACCTTCCGAGAACGGCACAGGCCATTCGACACGCTCCGCCCCTGTTTCGCGCAGCAATGACAGGTGGCGCGGCGGCCCCATGATCACTTCGGCCCGGTCCAGCACTTGACGGCCGGATGGCGACAGGCCATCAAACCCATCTTCGCCCAGTCCCAGAACGGTCAGCCACGGAGATTCAGACATGACAACCCTCCTGATCCTTGGTGGCACGACCGAGGCCAACGCGCTGGCCAAAGCTGTTTCGCAACAAGGCATTGCGGCTGTGTATTCCTACGCCGGACGGGTGGAAAACCCGCGTCCTCAACCCTTGCCGGTAAGGGTCGGCGGTTTCGGCGGTCCGGAGGGTCTGGCTGCCTATATCCTTGAGAATGCCATCACCCATGTCGTGGACGCGACCCATCCCTTTGCGGCCCGGATGAGTCGGAACGCGATCGAGGCATGCGCCGCGACGCGGGCGCCATTGGCCGCGTTGACCCGCGCGGCCTGGGTGTCGCAGCCCGGCGATGTCTGGCGTCATGTGCCCGACATCGCTGCCGCCGTCGACGCATTGTCCGGCGATGCTCAGCGTGTTTTCCTTGCCGTTGGCCGCATGCACCTTGAGGACTTCACGGTCCAGCCCCAGCATCGCTATTTGCTGCGTCTGGTGGATGCGCCCAATGAGCTGCCCTTGCCGAACGCAGAGGTGGTCGTCGCCCGAGGGCCGTTTACCGAAGCCGACGACCGGGCGTTGATGCAGCGCCATGGGACGCAGCTGGTCGTGTCCAAGAACGCAGGCGGCACGGGCGCGCGCGCCAAGCTGGACGCGGCGCGGGCGCTGGGCGTGCCCGTGCTGATGATCGACCGCCCGGTTCTGCCGAAGCGGACCGAGTTTTCGCAGGTCGCACAGGTTCTGGACTGGCTGTCTCATCCCTAATCCTCACCAGGAGTGAAGCGAGGGGTGTAAACGATGGGTGCGCCATCGCGCTCGATGACGCGCGTTCGGGATGACCCCACGATCACCACAGTCTGCATATCCGCCATGTCGGGCGTGGCTTCGGCCAGTGTCGAAATGCGCATCTCTTCATCGGCCCGCGATAGGGCGCGGGCGAACAGGATTAAACGTTCGGGCTCACACTCTTCACGCAGGATTTCCAGCGTTTTTACAAAGCCTTCCGGGCGAGACTTCGAGCGGGGATTGTAAAAGGCCATCGAGAAATCCGCCTGTGCGGCAAGGCGCAGGCGTTTTTCGATCAATGACCATGGTTTGAGGTTGTCGCTGAGGTTGATGGCACAGAAATCATGTCCCATCGGGGCACCCGCGCGCGCGGATGCAGCCAACATCGCCGTGATCCCCGGCAGCACATCGATCTGAAGGTCACGCCATTCCGCAGGGCCGTTTTCCAGTGCTTCGAAGACGGCCGCCGCCATGGCAAACACGCCGGGATCGCCCGAGGATACAACGACCACCCGTTTGCCATCGGCAGCCATTTGCAGCGCGTGTTGCGAGCGGTCGATTTCGACCCGGTTGTCACTGGCATGCAGTGTAAGGCCGGGGCGCTCGGCAATACGCGCCACATATGGGATATAGCCCACAACATCGGTGGCTTCGGCCAGCGCGGCTGTTACTTCTGGTGTAACAAGCGCCTCGTCACCCGGCCCCAGACCGGCAATCTTGACCCAACCGCTCATGGTCGCCGCCCCTGACCGTGCACGACGATGATCGAGAAATACGGGGTGATCTTCTCGCAGGCTTCAGACAGCTTTGTCACCGTCTGGTTCGGCATCTGCGCATATTCCACGATCCACGCCCGGTCATACAGGCCAGCGGTCTTCAGAGCGCGTTTCACCTTGTCGATGTTGCGTCCGATTTTCATCACGACCAATGCATCGGTCAGAGCCATGCGTTCCGCCAGCGTTTCTTCGGGCAGGGTGCCAACCAGCACGGTCAGCACGTCATCACCCCAGGTGATCGGATCGCCCGTGGCCGTCCACGCACCGGACATGCCGGTGATGGCTGGCACAACCTCGACCGGAGCTTCGTCACGCAACCGATTGTATAGATGCATGAACGAGCCGTAGAAAAACGGATCTCCCTCACACAAGACCACCACATCCTCGCCCTGTTCGGACAGGGCCTTGAGATGGGCGGTGCAGTTTTCGTAGAAAGCTGCCAGCAATTCGTTGTAGCGCGGGTCTGTCACCGGGATCTCGGTGGTTACGGGATATTCCATCGGAAACTCGACCGCGCCTTCAGGGATCATCCCGTTGACGATCTTGCGGGCCTGACCACTGCGACCTGGTTTGCGGAAATACGCCACATGCTTTGCATTGCGCAGCAGGCGATCAGCCCGGACGCTCATCAAATCCGGGTCGCCGGGGCCAAGGCCCACACCGTATATGGTGCCCATCTTCATTCCGCCCGGCTTGCGATGGCGTTGATGGCCGCCACCGTGATGGCGCTGCCGCCCAGACGACCTTTGACGATGCAGGATGGCACCGGTTGCGCCTGCCACAGCGCATCCTTGGATTCCACCGCGCCGACGAAGCCAACCGGGCAGCCGATGATCGCGGCAGGGCGCGGGCAATCCGGGTCTTCCAGCATGTTCAGCAAATGGAACAGTGCGGTGGGCGCATTGCCTATGGCGACCAGCGCGCCCTCCAGATGCGGCCGCCACAGCTCCAGCGCAGCGGCGGAACGGGTGTTGCTCATCTCGGCAGCCAGGGGGCGTACGCGTTCGTCATGCAGGGTACAGATCACCTGGTTGTCGGCGGGCAGGCGGAAACGGGTGACACCTTCGCTGACCATGCGCGCATCACACAGGATCGGTGCGCCATTTTCCAAAGCAGTGCGGGCCGTCTGCACGAAGCCGGGCGAGAAATGCACGAACTCTTCCAGTCCGACCATACCCGCGGCGTGGATCATGCGAACGGCAACCTGCTCTTCATCGGCATCAAACCGGGCCAGATCAGCCTCTGACCGGATGGTGGCGAAGCTTTCCTTGTAGATCGCCGCGCCATCGGTTTCGTATGTATAGGGCATCAGGTGAAGTCCATAGTCATGAGTGTTTCCGGGTCGAGCCCGCGTTGGCTGGGCTCATCCCCCGCGCGGCCCTGTTTGACAAGATCAAATCGTCCGTTTGCGCCCACCAATGTGATGTCGGCAGGACCCATGCGAGCGCATCCCTTGCTACAGCCTGAAACATGCAGGCGTCCGGCCACCCGCGACGCCAACGCCCGGGCGATGTCGCGCGTCTCGGTCTGCGCCTGCGGGCAGAACGGCGCGCCGGGGCAGGCGTCGGTGGTCATCAACGGATCGGTTCCATTTTCGACAAAGGCCGGGGCAGGTATCGCCGCCCCGCCTTCCAGCAGGATCAGCCGCCACGGGGTGACGCGCAGGGCGCAAGCGCCGCTGTCCTCGATCAGGTCATACAGCTTGCGCGCAGGCAGCGACCCAAAAGCCGCGCCGTAAAGGGCACCCAGTTCACAGGGGCCCGGTTGAAGCTTTGCGCCAACAGAACCGGGCGCACATCCTTGCCATTCCTGCGGCAGGGCGTCGATGACACGCGCCATGCGGCGTGTCTCGGGCGTGTAGGTTTCGGCAAACCACATCGCCAGCGCGATCACGTGGTCAATGGCGTCGGTCTCGGTCACGCTCCGCCCGGTTTCGCAGCCATCGGCGCGCAGGATCAGGCCGCCTGCACTGGTTTCCAGACGAATATCAGCCGAATCCGACGCCAGCAGACGTTCGGGGCCCGTGTCGATTGCAAAACCGAACTTTGCCGGCAGGGCCGGCAGCTCCGCAAGCCGGTCAATCAGTTCATGGGTCAGCCGAGCAGTCAAATCGCCCGCCTGATAGAGCGGTGTAACCAGAATATTGCGGCGTATTTCGATACCGGGTTCCGCATCCAGCAGGTTCAGCGCGGCAAGCTCTTTGAGTAGAGGCTGATGGTCTTCCTCTTCCACGCCCCGCAATTGCAGATTGGCGCGATTGGTCAAATCGATCGAGCCGTTGCCAAAGCGGTCAGCCAGATCGCACAGTCCCAGTGCCTGATCGGCGTCCAGACGCGCCAGCCGGGGCCTGACCCTGACGACCAGACCGTCACCGGACATCATCGGACGATGGGCGCCCGGGCACCAGCCCTGAACGATCGGTGCACTCATCTCAATCCCTCCAGATCAGCCCTGATAGAGTTCCGGCGCGTGTTCCAAAGCCCGGCCTCAAGCAGCGCGCGAAACCGGTCCTGCATGGCCTGACGCGCCTTGGGATTGGCCTCTTGCAGGAACGCGTCGACCTCTTCGTTGCCCAGAGTGGCATCGTGGTAGAGGTCAAAAAGATGTGGTGCGACCGTGCCAGACAGATGCGCGAAAGAAGCCATATGATCCAGCGTTGCCGCGATTTCGGCCGCCCCCCGGAAACCATGGCGTTGCATTCCGGCGATCCAGCAGGGGTTGGCGGCACGGGCGTGGACGACTCGGCTGATTTCTTCACGCAAAGTTCGGGCACGCGGGTTTTCGGGGTTGGTGTTGTCCAGATGGTACAGCTGCGCGGTTCCGCCGGCGATCTTCTTGGCGGCGGCAAAGCCTGCCTCGTGCGTGGCATAATCGTTGGCCAAAAGAAGATCGGTTTCGGTCAGGTCCTGCAAGTGGACAAAGCTGTCCGCATTTGCAACGCGTTGGGTGATGCCGTCCTTGTCCTGCGAGATGTGTTCGCCTTCCAATGCAAAAGAGCTGGCCTCTAGCCACGCTTCACCGGCCTGCGCACGGGCCTCGTCGGTATACACTTCGGAAAGTTCGGTCATATTGACGCCGTAACTTCCGGGCGCAGGTCCATAGACCCGCGCTGCCGGCGCCTGCCCGGCATAGGGGTTCCAATCCGTCGCTTCATCGCGCGCGGCCAATGCGCGAACCGCTTGGCCAAACAAAGCGGACAGCGTCGGGAAAACATCCCGGAACAGGCCCGAGACCCGCAGGGTCACGTCCAGGCGCGGGCGGCTCAGGTCGGTGATCGGCAGAACCTCGATGCCGGAAACCCTCTCGGACCCTTTGTCCCACACGGGTTTGACGCCCAGCAGGTGCAAGGCCATGGCGAATTCCTCGCCCGCCGTGCGCATGGTGGCTGACCCCCACAGATCGATGATCAGCCCCTTCGGGTAATCGCCTTCTTCCTGAAGATGGCGCCGCACCAGTTCCTCGGCCAGTTTCACACCCTGAGCATAGGCCGCACGGGTCGGAACCGACCGCGGATCGGTGGTGTAAAGGTTCCGCCCGGTGGGCAGAACATCTGACCGGCCACGATAGGGGGACCCCGAAGGCCCGGCATCAATCCGCTTGCCTTCGAGCGTTTTAATCAACGCGTCGCGTTCGGCGTGGGCCGAAGGGGCCGGATCGAAACTGCCCGTCACCTCGGGCACGCGCCCAAAGATGTGCAGCCCGTTGCCAAACTGGCTTTCCTTGATGTCACAGACAAAGCGGTCGATGCGGGTGATGGCCTCGGCGGTGCAGGTAGCCTGATCGAGGCCGAGATCGCTTTCCAGCCCTATCGCCTGCGCCTCATCACGGATATCTTCCTGCAAGCGGTCGCGGCGTTTGGGGTCAAGCCCGTCGGCGTTCGAAAACTCATCCAGCAGCGATTCAAGCCGCACCATCCGATCCGGCGTGCCACTTTCCTTCATCGGGGGCGGGATGTGGCCCAGTGTGACGGCTCCGATCCGGCGCTTGGCTTGCGCGGCCTCGCCCGGGTCGTTCACGATGAACGGGTAGATTACAGGCAGATCGCCGATCAGCGCCTCGGGCCAACAATCGGCAGACAAGGCGACCGATTTTCCGGGCAACCATTCCAGCGTTCCATGCGCGCCGATATGGATCAGCGCATCGGCACCCAACCCTTTGCGCAGCCACAGATAGAAGGCGACATAACCGTGGCGCGGGGTGCGCAAGAGGTCATGATAGTCGTCATCCCGCAGCTCGGGCGTGCCGCGTTCGGGTTGCAGCGCGACCAGCGCCTTGCCGCGCCGAAGCGCGGTGAAATGGAAGGCCCCATCGGCACAGGCCGGATCATCTTCGGGCGCGCCCCAAACGGTGTGCAGATCAGCGCGCAGGGTCTCGGGCAATTCCGCAAGCGCATCCTGATAATCCCCAAGCGACCACGAAATCCGTGCGTCCAGAAGAGTGTCGGCAATCGGCACGCCAGTCGCGATGTCATAGCCTTCTTCGTCAAGATCGGACAGCATCGCCTGGGCCGAGGCCAGCGCGTCGAGGCCAACCGCATGGGCCATCTGCCAGTCTTTGCCGGGATAGGTGGACAGGACCAACGCAGGAATCTGATCTGCCTTGGGTTTGTCGTTCAGTGCAAGCCAGCCCGATACACGGTCGATGATCGCTTCGATCCGGTCCGGTTCGGGACGGTGTGCAAAGCGCGCGTATTCCAGATGCGGATCGCGTTTTCCGGGTTCCTTGAAAGACGCAACTCCTGCTGAGATCCGTCCATCCACCTCGGGCAGTACCACATGCATGGCAAGATCGGCCGGGGACAAACCGCGTTCCGCCTCGGCCCAGGCTTTGCGGCGCGAGGTGGCGAGAGCGACCTGAAACACCGGCACGCCTGCAGCGTCCAGAGGCGACGTTCCCGACGCGCCTTTTCCCGAAAACGAAGTGGCGTTGATAATGGCAGATGGGTTCAGCGCAACAACCTGTTCCCGCAACCATTCGGCGGCTACAGGCGCCTTGAGAGACGGGGCAAACAGGCCCACCGCCGCGTATCCACGGGCGCGCAGGCTGCGGATCAGGGCTGCGATCGGGGCGGTGTCTGCCGAGGTCAGGTAAGCGCGGTAAAAGGTGACGAGGATTCGTTTGGTCTTGCCTTCGAATGCGGTTTCCACCGGGATTACGCCGCGATCCGGACACCACACGCCACATTCGGGCAAGGTCTTGGCGCCCATCACCGGACCGGCATAAAGCCCCGCCGCCAAAGCCATCTGCGCCAGCGCCGCCTGTGCCGCGACCTCGCCGCCGGTATCGCACAGATGCGCCAGACGCCGCAGGGTCGAGACCGGCAGGGTGGAATAGTCATCCAGCCGCGTGTCCTCGCGCCCGTCGGCGGGCAGCACCGCCAGTGCGATGCCCTTGGCCTGCGCCAGCGCCAGAACCTGCTGCAACCCATAAGCCCAGTAGGGCACCCCGCCGATCAGACGGATCAGAATGCCCTTGGCGCCTTGAAGCGTCTGTTCGACATAGGTATCGACCGACAGCGGGTGTTTCAGAGCCGTCAAATTCGCCAGCCGCAGGGTCGGCATTCGCCCTTCCGGTCCGCCACCACGATGCCAGCCCGCCGCGAAAGCGCCTAGGTCGCTGTCCGAAAAGGACAGCACCACCAGGTCCGCCGGGCTCTGGCCCAGATCGGTTGGGGTCTCGGTTTCCTCGAGCCCGTGGCTTTCGCGAAAGACGACGTGCATGGCTTACTCGGCGGCCTCACGCACACCCACGAGGATTTCGCGGATTTCCGCCTCTTTGATATCGTCATGCTCGGCGATGACGACCAGACGCGAACGGCGTTCTTCACCGGGTTCCCACGGGCGGTCATACTGGTGACGCACGCGGGCACCCACTGCCTGGACCAGCAGGCGCATGGGTTTGCCCTGAACGGCGGCATACCCTTTGACGCGCAGGATGTTCAGTTCATTGGCCAGGCGTTCGATATTGGCGACCAGTTGGGCCGGATCGGTCTGCTCGGGCAGCTCGACGATGATGCTTTCGAAATCGTCATGCTCGTGATCGTGATGGCCGTCGTGATGCGAGGGTCGGGCGTCCATGTCATCCTCGGCGGCGGCTTCCAGACCCAGCACAACGCGCACGTCCACGGCACCTTCTGCCACTTCGACGACGGGTAGGGGGCGCGGCGCCTCGGCGGCGATGATCTCGCGCGCTTTGGCCACGCCTTCGGGGCCGGCGAGGTCGGGCTTGGTCAGCAGGATGATGTCAGCGCACGAGATCTGATCCTTGAACACCTCGGAAAGGGGCGTTTCGTGGTCGATCGAGTCATCGGCCATGCGCTGCGCATCCACTGCTTCGACATTGGGCGCGAAGCGGCCTGCGGCCACGGCCTCGGCATCGGCCAGGGCGATCACGCCGTCGACGGTGATCTTCGAGCGGATGTCAGGCCAGTCGAATGCCTTGAGCAGCGGTTTCGGCAGGGCCAGACCGCTGGTTTCGATCAGGATGTGATCCGGGCGTGGCTCCAACGCCATCAGGGCCTCGATGGTGGGAATGAAATCATCTGCCACGGTGCAGCAGATGCAGCCATTGGCCAGTTCCATGATGTTTTCCGCCGGGCAATCAGGAATGGCGCAGGATTTCAGGATGTCGCCATCGACGCCTACATCGCCGAACTCGTTGACCACGACAGCAAGGCGCTTGCCCTGTGGGTTCTGCATCAGGTGACGCACCAAAGTGGTCTTGCCCGATCCCAGAAAGCCGGTGATCACTGTGACGGGGAGTTTTTCGAGGTTCGACATGTCAGGCTCCAATGGGGGGAATGCGCGAGGCACAGTTCTTGCGAAAATGTTCGGGGCGTTCGCGCCATTTCACCAAACCATCTTCGGTGGCCAGATACTTGGTCGCGCCGTCGACGATGACGTCGACATGATCTGTTTCGTTCAGGTTTTCATACACGAAGGTCCAGCGGCCCGGCCCGCGCAACACGATCGAACAGCCTTGATCACAGTTTGACAGGCATTCAACGGCTTTCAGGGTGACACCGTCGGGCAGGTCCGCCTGTTCCAGAGCCTTGTGTAACAAAGCGCCCGGGCGTTGCGTGTCATCTTCCACAGGCAGGCCGCGACGGCAGGTGGTACAGACCAGCAACTCGACTGGTGCGGTATCGGTCATGTCTCTCATCCCCCCAAATCCTCTTCGCGGGGGACGGGGTTTCATGCGGGCCACGAATGGTCATGGACCCGACACCGGAACACCCCGCCCGGTTTCAACTTCGGTTGTTGGCAGGTCTCCCGGCTTGCGGATGCCAGAGGCGGGCCTCTGTCGGATGTCCCGCCTTCCCGGCTTTCGGGCCAGTGGCATTGGGCATCCTCTCCGTTCACGGTCGCGGGGGCGGCTGCGTTTGGCGGCAAGACCGTTGACGCATTCCCTTTTCATCGGCTGTCACCGACACCAACGAAAGGGACATGCGGCACCGCTGGCCTGCTTGTCAAGCGAGTCGCGCGCAACAATGATGCAGAGGCATGGAAAGCGACCTGTGGGCGTCGATGGGCGGCATGGCGTGCCGGGACCCAGCCTGAGATGGGCCGGGCGACGAACAGTATGTTAGCAAGGGGCGTAGACTATGGTGAACGGGTGCCTTGACTGAACCTGTCCCGATGATGGGAAAAGACCACCGAACACCGCAGATCCTCTTGCGCTAATAGATGACGTTGATCATGAGCAGGGAGACGACCAGAAACAGCGCCGTCATTATTCCGCCGGAGCGAACGAAATCCATCACCTTGTATCCGGCCGGACCCATGATCAACGCGTTTACCTGATGGGTTGGGATGATGAAGCTGTTCGAGGTCGATATGGCGACCGTCAGGGCAAAGACGGCCGGGTTTCCACCCGCCGCCACCGCAATCGATACTGCCAGAGGCACCAGCAGGACCGTGGCCCCCACGTTGGACATGACCAAAGAAAAGGCCGTCGCCAGAATGGCGATGCCGGTTTGCAACGACCAGAGCGGCCAGCCGTCCAGAATTATCATGATCTGCTGGGCGATCCACGCGGCCGTGCCTGTGTTCTGCACGGCTTGTCCCAAAGGTATGAGGCAGGCGAGCAGGAATACGGTGTTCCATCCGACCGCGCGGTACGCCTCGTCCACGCTGAGCACACGGGTCAGCATCATGCCCACCGCGCCGGTAAGAAGACAGAGTGAAAGCCGGACGTCCGTGAACAGGATCAACGACAGCGAAATGGCGAAGAATGCCAGGGCCCAGCCGACTTTTTGCGGCCTCAGCTCGTCCTGAGGAAAGTCTGTCGTCACAACGACGAAATCCGGATCTCGTTTGATCCGCATCAGGTTGTCCCATCTGGTATGGGCCACAAGCATGTCGCCCGCCTGAAACTTTTCGAGCCCGATCTGCGTGGATTCGTGATCCTCGGTCTCGACATGGCTCAGCGTCTCTTCGCCGCGGTGAATGGCCAGCAGCGACATCCCGTAGGTCTTGCGAAACAAAAGCTCGCGGGGGCATTTGCCGATCAGCTTGCTGTCAGGCGTGATGACCACCTCGGCCACGCCTGCATTGGTTGGGGCGAACTCTTCGACGAAAATGTCCAAGTCCGGAAGAACGGTCAGCCCGTATTTCTCGGCGAACTTCTCGACCTCCCAACGGCGGCCGACGATGGCCAGCCGACACGGCGCTGCAATTTCCGCTGTCAAAACCTGAACCATCGAGGTTTTGCCGCGATAGAAGGTTGAAATGATGTACAGGTGGTTTTCGTGGTTGATGTCGGCCAGAATCTCGCCGACCAGGGGGCTGTCCTCGGGCACCACGACTTCGAACACATCAGCTTTGAGGCCATAGACCCTTTGCAGGTATTCCTGTGTCCCTTGTCCGGTACCCGTATTGTCAGGTCCTTCAGCCTCGGGCAAAACCCAGCGTCCCAACAGCAGAAAGTAACCAATTCCCGTCAGGATCAGAACCGCACCGATCGGCGTGACCGAGAACAGGCCGAAGGGCTCCATTTTCTGAGAGGCCGGCAGACTGTCATTTGCCGTCAGGATCAGATCGTTCAGCAGGATAAGAGGAGACGACCCGACCATCGTCATTGTGCCGCCCAAAATGGCGCAGAATCCCATTGGCATGAGCAGGCGCGACAGCGGTATGCCTGACCGTGTGGAAATTCGGCTGACAACCGGCAGAAACAGAGCAGCGGCGCCTACATTCTGCATGAACGAGGATATGACGCCAACGGTGCCGGAAATGATTGGTACAACCCTGCCTTCGGATTTGCCGCCGTATTTGAGTATGACGGCAGCCACCTTGTTCATGATCCCCGTCTTGTCCAGACCGGCCCCGACGATCATGACCGCAATGATCGAGATGACGGCATTGGATGCGAAGCCGTCGAACAGAAGGGTGACATCCGCCAGATTTTCCAGCCCGGGCGCGTAGCTGAGCAAGCCTATGAGAACCAGAACCAATATGGCGGAAAGGTCGATCCTTATGATCTCGGAAACGAACAGAAAAACGGTGAAAGCCAGAAGGGTGCAAACGACCCCCATCTCGAAGGTAAAGGCAATATGTTCCACAATACGTCCAGAACTTTTTCTTTGTTAGAGTCCTAGTTCATCCCTCCCGACTTGTCATGAAGTTTCGTTTTTCGGCGGTGCTGAGAAGTAATGTTGCTCAATGGTTGCTGTGGGAGCAATGCTTTCGGGAACCCCGTTTGACGAACACGTCAGAAAGAAGGATTGACCAAATTGCATGAAGAAACCAGCACGTTTCGTACCGGCGCGATGCCGTTCCAACAAGGTCGAAGCAGCACAGGTAATGGCAAGTCAATTCCAGCCACGAACAACAGACAATCCGACAGCTTTGTTTGCAGTACCATTCTGCCGCCGCCTGAACCGGGCAAAGGGCCGGCTTGGCCGTCCCTGATCGCAAACTGCCCACAAGAATGGTTTACACCTAAACGGGCCGGACAAATAATTCAGGTCACCAATTCTGATCATTTCGAGGTGAAGATGCCAAGGAAGTACGGCGGGGTGTTGCCTAAACGCAAGCTGGCGGCATATGCCCAGAATGCTCGCAGTCGGATGGAACAGAACAAGATCGCAACACGAAAAATCCAATAGTTGGTTGGATATTGAACCTCGAGGAGGGAAAAAGTATCGCAAGTCGTTGGAGGTATTGGAGGCGAGTACCGGAATCGAACCGGTGTACACGGATTTGCAATCCAGAAAGAGCGCAAGCGAAAACAACGGCTTAAGGGTGCAAAACACCCCCTGACAAAAAGTGAACAAAAAGCGAAAGTTTCAAAGCCAAATTCGCCGGTTCAAAACGAAAAAGGCCCCGTCACAGCGGCAACTGTGAACCGGGGCCAAATAGAAAAAGCCTGTCAGCTTTCGCAGTACGTTAGCATGAGCAAGCGCCACACCGCAAACGCTCAGTCGGCTTTTTCGCGGCCGTTGACCGGTGAGGTGGTCCAATGAGCTGGCGCATCGCAAATGAATGCGCCGAGCGCCGCTTTGGCAGTGCCGCACGCAAGCAGATCATCATGTTTCTGGCCGACAAGGCGAGCGATGATGGCTCTGGTATCTGGTGCTCCAAGGGGACTATCCAGCGCCATACAGAGCTCAGCGAGAGCACGGTGAAGCGCACGATCATCGACTTCCTGCGCGAAGGCATTCTGATCGAGACAGGGCGGCGGCATTGCAAGAACGGCTACACCGTCATTTACCGCATCGTTCTGGAGCGCGTGGCCGCGCTCGAACCCACGGCTGAGCCCGACATCGAGACGGGGGTCACTGTGAACCCCGTCCAGCATGAACCCGGTACGGGGTCCACGGTGAACGGGGTACGGGGTTCACGGTGGACCCCAAACCATCCTAAAACCATCCATAAACCACCTACGCGCAAGCGCGAGGCAGCGGAGGAGGTCGAAGATCTTGAAGCTGAGAAGATCTTGGCGCCCTATCCCGAAGACAGGATCCGAGACCGGCGGACTACTCTGCGCCTGATCGCAGCGGCTGTGAAAGCCGGTGTGGAGCCCGATGACCTGCTTCAGGCGGTCAAAGCCTATGCCAAGGAAAGCGAGGGCTACACGCGCAGCAAGGTCTGTTTCTCGGATAACTGGTTCAAGATGCGGCGCTGGGAGAAGGGGCTTGCCCAGGTGCAGGCGGATCGCGAGAAGGCGCGAGAGGCCGAAGCCAAGGGGCGTGCTAGCCTCGCCGAGTGGATCCATGAGCGCCATCCCCTGTGCCGCCATATCACGAACCGCCAGATCGAGGATTTGATCGCATCACAGCTGGTGACGCCCGAGCAGGTGTGCGCTGCGGGGCTGCAGGTATGAGTGCAGCTCGCATGTTACGCTGTGGCGCAAAATTTATATTTTTACGTTGCGGCGTAATTTTCTTTGATTTACGCTGTGCCGTAAAAGGAGCCGCATCATGGACCTCACTGCACGAACGGCCGAGCAGATCGGCGAGGCACTACGCCGGACGCGCAAAGCGCGCGGCTGGACCCAAAGCGATATCAGCGCGCGCACGAATTTGCGCGTCGCGACGATTTCGTCGCTCGAGAATGGCGACGCGGGAACCAAGCTCGCCACTGTGCTCGCTGTCATGGCGGCTCTTGGGCTTGAGTTCCGATTGGTGGAGCGCGGTGGCTCGCTTGAGATTGAGGATATCTTCTGATGGCCAAACGCGGGCGTAGCGGCACGATGCAGGTGCTTCTGAATGGAAGGCTGGTGGGGGCTTTGCGTCTCGCAGGCTCGGGCGCAATCAGCTTCACCTATGATCCGGACTGGCTGTCGTGGGAACACGCCATGCCCATCTCTCTGTCCCTGCCTTTGCGTGAAGAGGCGCACCAGGGCGGACCTGTGATTGCCTACCTGGAAAACCTGTTGCCCGACAATCAGGCGATACGTGAACGTGTCGCCGCTCGGGTGCGCGCTGGAGGTACAGACGCATGGCACATGCTGGAGAAGATCGGGCGCGATTGCGTAGGTGCCTTGCAGTTTGTTTCGGGTGAGATCCCCGAAATTGGCGCGCTCGAGGGCGAGCCCGTGTCTGAGGCGCAGATAGCGGATATGCTGCGCAACCTTGCAAGTGCTCCGCTTGGCTTGGACGAGGAAGACGACTTCCGCATTTCCATTGCAGGGGCACAGGAGAAAACGGCGCTGCTGCGCCATGAGGGCGCATGGATCCGTCCATCGGGGCTTACCCCAACGACCCATATCCTCAAGACCCAGCTGGGTGTTTTGCCCGCAGGGATTGATCTATCCGACAGCGTTGAAAACGAGTATTTCTGCATGAACTTCTGCCGTGCCATGGGCATGGATGTCGCAGAAATCGAGATTGCCGACTTCGAAGACGTACGAAGCCTTATCGTAACGCGGTTCGATCGGCGCTGGACCAAGGATGGCCGATTGATCCGCCTCCCGCAGGAAGACTTTTGTCAGGCGCTCTCGGTCCCACCCAGTCAAAAATACCAAATGGATGGCGGGCCGGGGATCACCGAAGGGATCGGGTTGCTGAAGGGCAGTGATGCCCCCGAGGCGGATCAGCGCGCCTTCTTCCGCGCACAGGTGCTGTTTTGGCTCCTGGGAGCGACGGACGGGCACGCCAAGAATTTCAGCATCGCATTGCGCCCTGGTGGTTTCCTTATGACCCCACTTTATGACGTGCTGAGCGCGCAAAAAGCGGTGGATGATGGTGAAATCCGCCAGAACCGGATGCGCCTCGCGATGGCGGTCGACGGGCACTATCGGATCAATGAGGTGGTGCCTCGCCATTTCCTGCAGGCTGCAAAGACGGCTGGTTTTGGTGTGGCGCTGGCGGAAGAGGTCTTGTCGAACATCGCGATGGGGCTTGAACCCGCCTTGGACAAGACACTTGCAGACTTGCCGGATGGGTTCCCGCAGCCATTGGCCGAAGCCATTGTTGCTGGCGCACGACGTCGCTCAGCTGCCTTTGATGCCGTATGATCCGCAGGTCATATTTCCGCTTTATGATCGGTAGATCATATTTACTGAGAGAAATCTGCAGGCCCAGTACAGGAGTTGCAGCGTTCCAGGCCAGCTTTGACGGCCCAGCACAGGGGTTGATGGCCAACCCAGATCCTCAGCGCCGTGTTTCTGATTGCTGAACATAAGCGGGCAGCCGTGCCGGACGCGGTCCAGGCCCCGCTTCAACAAGAAAATTCCCCTGCGCCAGCGCATTCCTCGCGAGACAAGTTTCTCGCTGACAGCCCCTTGGTGCCAGCTTTGGTCATGTTCATCGAAACACTCAAAGTGAGGATCAAAAAATGGCTACTCAAACTCTGAAACTGAACGTCAAAACCGGCGAAAAAGACGGCAAGAACTTCTGGGACCGCTGCGGCGTCCTCTTCGTGAACACCGACGACACCGGCAACATCACGTCGATCAACGTCAAGCACAGCATGTTCCCTGACGTCGAAATGGTCGCCTTCCCGCGCCGCGATGAAGAGCCGGTCACCGAATGACCTCAGCGCCAGGGCGGGGTTCCTGCCCTGGCTTTCTTCGGGGGCGATAGAGCTAAGCTGTAGTTCGGCTTTCAGGTGAAATTTCGTAGGCATGGCCGATTGATTTCTACCTTCTTCACTTCGCTATCGGCCGGACTGTACGGATGTATTCGCACCCCGTCGCCAGTGCCCTTGGGGTTCCGATCATGGTCGGCTAGGTTTTCGAGATGTGTAGGAACGCTGCTGATTTCAGATTTGTCGATGTACATCCAAGAGTACTGCTGGTCGGGGCCTGTCCTGGACGTGAAGAAGAACGGGACGGACGGCCTTTCGCAGGGCAGTCCGGACAAAATCTTGAAATCATGCTGCGACGCTTGCAGGTCCTACATCCGCAGGTTTTTCCATCGCCGCGACTAGATGCCTACAGCTTAGTCAATGCACACTCACTGCCACGATATCCCGAGCGCGAGGGATACGATGGGAGCACGCAGCCACGCAAACAGGATGTTCTGGCACCCGAGAACCGAGCTAGGCTCATTGTCCGTTTGCAACGCGTTCAGCCCGAAATCATCGTTTATCTGGGAAAGGCGGCACAGTTCGCCCACGAAGTGTTTGAAGCGCATATGCCTGACATAAGAGCCTTCCGAACAGGGCACCCATCAGCCCAAGCCTGGAATATTCCGCGCCAATATCGAGGCATGCCGCGAGAAGAAAAAATCCGTCGCTGGGCTGAAGACCAATTCGCTGCAGTTGAGTGAAGTCGGCGGACGGCCCAAAGCGTGCGAAATTGGGCTGCCTCTGTTCTGAGGTCGAACTCCCGATTGGATCCCCGACGTCGAAATGGTCCCCCAGTGCCCGCTTTCCTTGGCGCATGTTTTTTGGGCCAATCGGCGCTGGAAGAGCTCGATTTATACATCTTCGAGCTCTCCAAGGTCGATATCTTTCCCCGCTTTGATCAGATCGTAAATAAGGTTCGTAAGGATGCCGAGGCCTTGTTTGTCTTCTTTGAGAAGATGCGTGGCCAAAGCGTTGTTCGAACTCATTGCACGCACCACCGCGCCTTGAACCGCGCCGGGAAGGCTTCCTTTCAACGCTTGGTCTTTAGAGTTTTCCTCAACTTGCGCTCTTACGATACTGTTTTCACGGGTTATCGAAACGATTTGGTTTACGAAGCTTGCTTGGTCCTTGATCGGAGCGGCTTCACCAAAGATACCGTTCAATCGTTCGATCAGTTCCTGGAGGTAGACAGGAAGCTTACCGGGCGCATTTGAACCGCCCGGTCCAGTGGGCTTTAAGTTTGGATCTGGGTCATCACGGTTGTTGCCCTGGTCATCGTTCTTTTTAATGTCGTATCCCGTCAGGGAAATGCCTCTGAGATCTACGTGCTCGGGAGGAACGCCATTGAGGCGGTTTGCCAGAAGTTTTGTGAAAGCGGCAAAATTTTCCATGCTGGGATCCCCCAGATCCAGCAATTGCGCGATGTATGTGTAGGTCCTGGAAAACCTAGCCAATCCCGACTTGAACTCCAGCATTCGACCGATGCTCTCTTCTATTTGCATCCTTTCATGCTCGGCCTTTTTCGCCGAGGCATCGTCTCCTGCCTCGGTTGCCTTCAGGAATTCAACTTCGCACCGAGCGGCCTCTTCGCGAAGCGCTTTGAGGCGAGCGTTGAACAGGTCGGTCGGTCGTTGGGTGGCCGCAAACATCGCCTTGTGGTGATCTTCTTCGCCGGTGTCGAAGGTCTTGGCGGTTTCAAAGCGCGCCACCTTGAACGCCTCGATGTCTTCGTCCGAGTAGATGCCCTGTTCGTCAAGGGTATCCTTCATGTCGTAGATGACATTTGGGTCTTGAACCTCGGTGATTTGCGCGCCGGAATCGTATTTTTTGAAGGCCGCTCGGATCGCTTCCGGGTCGTTTACGAAATCGATGACGAAGGTTTCTTCCTTGCCCGGGAAAGTGCGATTGAGTCGCGACAGCGTTTGAACGATTTCGACTTCATTCGCGATTTTCTTGTCGACATACATAGCGACGAGCTTCGGCTGGTCGAAGCCCGTCTGGAACTTATTAGCGACCAACATCACTCTAAATTCCGGCCTATCAAATGCGATCCGCAGGTCCTTGACCTCAACGCCCGTGTTCATGTTGCTTTCAGTGAATTCAGCATCATCGTCACAAACGAAGAGATCGCCTGAAATCTGCGCGTCATCGGAATGCATAACGTCCTTGCCGCTGAGCTTCCCCGAGAATGCGACCAACGCGCGAACGTCTTTGTACTGCGGGTTCGCAATGACAAAAGCATCGAAGGCCTTCTTGTAGCGAACAGCCGCCGCACGCGAGCTCGTCACAACCATTGCCTTCGCCTTTCCGTCAAGGAGAGGCGAAACGTTGTGCCGGAAGTGCTCCATGATGAACTGCACCTTCTGGGTGACGTTCGTGGGATGCAAGCTCATCCATTTGGCAAGCGCACGCTTGGCTGCCTTGCCGTCCACGCGCTTCTTGTCTTCCAGTTCTTTTCCCAGATTGAAGGCGGTCTTGTACGAAACGTAGCCCTTGAGCACGTCGAGAATGAAACCCTCGTCGATGGCCTGACGCATCTCGTATTTATGGAACGCACGCGGAAGGTTGTCCGGGCCTGCCGGGCGGGACGGGTCCTGAGGCCGTCCGAACAACATCAAGGTCGAATGTTTCGGGGTCGCGGTGAAGGCGAAGTGGGACAGGTTCTTCGGCCGGGCGCGGCTTTTCTGGATCTCGGTCAGAAGCTCTTCGACCGTCATGTTCGCGGTATCTTGAGCTGACGAAAGTGCGAGGGTCGCCTGCAGCTTCGAAGCGGTGCTGCCTGTCTGCGATGTATGCGCCTCATCGATGATCACGGCAAAGCTACGGTCCTTCAACGATGTCTCCGTCAGGATCGCTTCCATGGCGTGCGGGAAGGTCTGAAGCGTCACCACGATAATCGGGACGCCTTTCAGCATCGCTTCTGTCAACTGAGCCGTCTTCGTCTTGGAGCTCGTCTCGCGGTCAATCGCGGCGATCATGCCCTTGCGGTGGTCGATCTGCTGAACAGCGTCTTGCAGCTGGCCATCCAGCACGGTCCGGTCCGTCACGATGATCACGGTGTCAAAGACTGCCTTGCCATCGTCATGGCGCAGCTTGGTCAGGTCGTGGGCTGTCCATGCGATTGTCGATGTCTTGCCCGATCCCGCACTGTGTTCGCACAGATACGCATGTCCAGGACCTTTCTCCTTGGCGTCCGCGATCATCTTGTTGACCGCGTCGTGCTGGTGAAAGCGAGGGAAGATCAGAGTTTCCTTGACCGACCAGTTGCCCTTCAGGTCCACCACATCCTTCTTCTCGACATAGACGAAGCTGTGGAAGATCCGCAGGAAGGCATCGGGCTGGCAAATCTCTTCCCAGAAATAGGCGACGGGGTATTCGCCGTCATCACGGGGCGGGTTGCCGCCTTTGCCGTCATGGCCACGGTTGAACGGTAGGAAGAACGTGTTCTCGCCCGCCAGTTTCGTTGCCATCCAGATTTCACTATCGGACATCGCGAAATGCACGATGGCACCGCGTTTAAACGTCAGCAGCGGGTGTTTGCGACCGGTGGCAGGGTCCTCGGGCAGACGGTCGCGCTTGTATTGCTCGCGCGCGCTTTCGGCGGATTGGGTGAAGTCGGTTTTGAGTTCGACAGTCGCAACAGGCAGCCCGTTGATGAAGAGGCCAAGATCGATCGCCAGCTCACGGCCGGGGTGATACTTCAGCTGGGGCACGACGCGCAGCCGGTTGGCTGCATAGCGTGCGATGATCGTTTCGTTGCGCTGATCTTCGGGGGCGGGCTCGGACATGTCGATCTGACCGCAGCCCGCGATGGAAAAGCCACGGCGCAGAACCTGGATGGTGCCCTGTTTCGTCAAAGCCGCATCGAGGCGGGAGAGGAGCGTTTCGCGAGCGCGCTCGCCGTTCAGCGCGACGAGCTTGTCCCATTTCGGCCCTTGGGTCTCTTGGATCCAGGCCTCCAGATCCTCGGTGTAGACGGCGGTGTCCTGGTCAAAGCCTTTGGTCTCGCCGAGCAGCCAGCCCTGTTCCGTCAGTTTCTTGACGATATAGGCCTCAAGGTGTTTTTCGTGGTGCAAATCGCTCAAGCTGCGGCCCTCACATCAATCTTACCGGTCACCGCCGCCGTAATGAGCGCCGCGCGTTTTTCTTTCAAAAGCGCGATGGAGCGCTCGGTCTTTTCAATCAAACCCCGAATGCGATCCAATTCGCGGTCAATCCGGTTCGCAATCGCTTCTTGTTCATCCATCGGTGGCAGGAAAATCGGCAATTCTAAAAATTTCTCTGGTTCCATACGCCATTGATCGGTCCGAATACCGTTGGAAATCAAGCGATAAACCCATGGCATCGGCCGCGCGCGGAGATAATGGTGCATATATCTGGGGTTGTGCGCGCCAATAGGCTTCATCACCACATAGTCGGGAGAGGTAATGCCCAAGAAGGGAGAAATCCCCATCGAGCCCTGCCAAGCTTTCATCTTGTTGATCGCCAAGTCGTATGGCTCAACCAGCTGGTATTTGGACAGGTCCTCTGGCGTCTTGTTGATGTTGTCGGTGCGCGAAGCTTTCTCGATGACGCCAAACTCACGATAGACGGACAGCACGGTCAGGTCGTCAAACCCTTGGCGTTTGATTTGCTTGAAATGGTTCTTCATTCGCGCACGTTGCCAATGGGCAGGTACGTCACCCCGCCATTCGATGCCGCTGTTCTTCGTTGGTACGTTGGCATCGATGCCTCGACGAACGAAGTGGGCTATCATCGCTTTTTCTTTGTCGTCCAGAACAGCAATGAAGCGGGTCTTTTGTGCGACCAAACCATCAATTCGCGCGGTCTCGCGGTCGAGATAGTCGGCGATTGCGTTCTGGTCGTCTTGAGACAAATCTGGCACCGGAAAGTTCAGGAGTTCCGTTTGGCTCAGGTTCTGACGGATACCGCCGCCGAGACCATTGAAAATGTTCCCGATGTAAGCGGCGTAGAAATACCAATAGTAGAACTTGGAAACCACAACATCAGACGTCGGAACCAGACGAATGTATGCAGGGCTCATGATACCGCGGCGGGGAACCAAGCCGACGCGGCTCGTTTTGATGTTCTGAAGGTCGATCAGTTTGAAGGCCAAGTCGCCCGGTTCAAAGATTTGGTATGAACCGTAATCAGACGATTGGAGTCCCTCGTTATCGTCCAACGATCGATCGATGACGCCCTTCATGGTTAAGGCCAGCCGGTGGCTTTCCTTCATCCCAGTGTTAGGTTCTTTCGTGTACTTGAAACGATGCTTTGCGGGCAGAGTTGACCACAGAGAAGTGCCGACAAAATCGTCTAGGAAGTCCTTCGGGGTCATTCCGTCACCTCAGCCAAAACTTCAGCGATGGAGGCCTCGATGGCTTTCAGCTCTGCATCGATTTCGTCCAGATCGCGTGGCGGCACATATTCATAGAAATAGCGGTTGAAGTTGATCTCATAGCCGACAATCCCGATGTCACCGTCGGTTTCGTCCACGTAGGTCTCGTCGATATAGGCGTCATGGGCGTGGGGCGTTACCTCGGTTTGGAGGTAGTCATGGATATCGGTGCCCATGGGCACGTTCTCATAATCCGTCAGATCATCGTCGGGGATCAGGTTGCCCTTCTTGTCCTTGACTGGTTCCAGATCTTCGTCCCGCACGCCAAAGGCCTTTTGAAACGCCTTGATCAGCGCCGCGTCGGCTTTGCCGAGGCTCGCGTCCTTCTTCGCGGCAGCCTTGGCAAAGCTGTCGATCCAGTGCCAGTCATGGTCGGTACCTGCATGCTCTGCCAACACCTCGCGCCAGCCTTGCCGTTGACCGTCGGTGCGCTTTTCCCAGGCCTTGTGCTCGGCCAACGCTTCAAACCCCGCGTCTGACACAACGATCTTGTGACGCAGCGGGCGCAGCACCTTGATGCGACGATAGCCGAAGTCCTGCGCGTCGAGGATGAGGCTTTTCTTGGTCGGCTCGAAGTCGGCGTAAAGCTGAACGATATCGCGGATTTGGTCCTCCCCGATCTTGCGCCGCTTGTTGCCCTCGCTCTTGCGGAGCGGCTCATACATCTCGGTCGCGTCGATCAGTTGAACCTTGCCGCGCCGGTTAGCGGGCTTGCGGTTGGACAGAACCCAGATGTAGGTGCCAATGCCCGTGCGGAAGAAGATCTCGGTCGGCAGGGCGATGATGGCCTCGACCACGTCCTGTTCAAGCAGGTGACGGCGGATTTCAGATTCACCCTGACCGGCGTTGCCGTTGAAGAGGGGAGAGCCCGACAGCACGATCGCCGCGCGCCCGCCGCCCTTTTCAGGGTCTTCAAGCTTGCTGAGCAGGTGCAGCAGGAACAGCATCGAGCCATCGCTGACACGCGGCAGCTTGGGACCAAAGCGCCCCTCGAATTTCTGGTCGCGGTGTTCGCGCACGACCTCGGCCTGGTCCAACTCCCACTTCTTGCCGAATGGCGGGTTGGAGACGCAGTAGTGGAATTTGTCGTGGCGGAATTTGTCAGCCGAGAGCGTGCTCCCAAGCTTGATGTTCTGGGACAGATCGCGGCCGGGATCGGACTTGAGCGTCTTCAGAAGCATGCTTGCCAGACAAACGGCGTGGGTTTCGGATTCCAGTTCCTGGCCGTAGGGAACAAGTGTGGGTGCCGTTCCATAGCGATCCTGCAGCGACTGAACGTGTTCCATCCCGTCGGACACAAAGCCGCCGGTGCCGATCGTCGGGTCGTAGAGCGTGCGGATGATGCCGGGGTTGTCGATGAACATCTGGTCATCGGGTTCAAGCAAGAGCTCGATGCCCAAGTGGACCACATCGCGCGGCGTCATGAAGTCCTCGGCCGCCTCATTCACCTCGGCCCCGAAGCGGCGGATCAGGTGTTCATAGACGTTGGACATGGTCCGCTCGGGAACCGCGTCGGGGTGCAGGTCGATGGCGGCAAAGTTCTGGCAGATCTTGTAGAGAACACCCTTCTTGTCCATCTGGCTGATCGTGTTGATGAAATCGAACTGCTCGAAGATCACGCGGGCATTGCCGGAGAACTTCGCGATGTAGTCCTCAAAGTTCTGGCGGGTGCGTCCAGACCCTAGTGTTTCAAGGCTATAGCTCGATGTGTTGTAGAACGGGTAGCCGGTAGCCTGACGCAGGATGACATCGACATCGAGCCCATTTTCGACAGCCATCTTGTGCATCTTGGCGGCTTCTTTCCGAGTAGGCTCGAGGACGCATTCAAGGCGGCGGAGAAGCGTGAACGGCAGGATGATCTTGCCGAAATCGACGTGCTTGAAGTTTCCCCAGAGGTCCTCCGCGTTTTTCCAAATAAAGTCCGCGAGCGACGTGTGGGTGTTGTTGGCTTTTGCTGTGGTTGATGTCTGTGTGTTCAAGGTTCAGGTCTCGTTCTGATTGGGTGCTGCACGCTTGGCGCGAAAATGAATTGAATTGGTCAGGGTTGAAAGCGGGAGGTCAGGGCTTCTCTAGGTTCAGTTCTCTGCCTGGCCAGGAGCTTGTTCGCTCGGCTTCAATCTCGGCTAAGATTGCTTCGATCTGAGCATGCCGCTCTTGCCTCCGTTTGAATGTGAGTTCTGCGCGTTCGGCTTCTTCTTCGGAGGGGATTGGAACTCGGAAGGCCTTCAGGTCTTTGATAGCGATGGATTGTATCGCTGAACCGCCAGCAAGTGTGCGCAGCGCTTCAACAACCGTTGGATTTGCCAGGTACTCGTAAAGAACCACACCGGAAAATCCCCCGCGTTTTGGGCGCAGGATCATGAAGGATTGACCTGCCGTCCAAAACCCATCTTCGTCACTTGTCGGCGCATCGGCGGGGACGAGGCCTGCCGTGCCGATCGTACCTTTCACGGACAAGATGACATCGCCAGGAAGCAACCGTTGGTTTCGAGCCTTGCGCATTTGCGCACGTTCTAGCGTCGATATCTTGTGCGGTTGTGTCAGGAGGCCGTACTGGCTCACATCGGCGGGCGATGCTTCGAAGATAGT
This sequence comes from Ruegeria sp. AG6, assembly GCF_056541565.1. NCBI lineage: Bacteria > Pseudomonadati > Pseudomonadota > Alphaproteobacteria > Rhodobacterales > Roseobacteraceae > Ruegeria > Ruegeria sp. AG6. The sequence goes on from NZ_JBQFYQ010000001.1 coordinate 81,966, forward strand.
GAATTCTCCATCTTCTGCTTTGCCCAAACTTAAAGGGCGGATCAGTTCGACAGCATCTTGCAACTCAATCGTGCTGGAGCGCTCCAGAAAGGTTTCCAGCGCGACTGCAGCTGGCGGAAGCAGATACCTGTTGATGCTCAGGATGAAGTCTTTCTCTTTGATCTCCTCGAGCGAGACGTCCTTGGCGAAGGTCTCATCCGTCGCGGTGCTTTCCTCCAAGTAGCGGGCCCAGTTCGTACCGGGCAGTACTTCAGGGCGACCCCGAACTGTCCTTCCTGAAAAGCTTGGATGAGACAGATCGATCATTCTGACCTTGGAACTATCCCTGTTGGAAGGGGTGAGAACCAAAACATCGGTGTCCACCATTGTGTTTGGAAAAATCATGCCGCCAGGAACCGCGAGGACGCCTTTCAGGCGACCGGATGCAACGAGCGCTTCGCGCGCTAGGGGCTCAACGCCAACGCCTCGATACATTAGCCCATCTGGCACACAAAGGATCGTTTGGCCGGTCGACTGTGCTAGCGCATCGGCTAAAGCGAGCACATCTTCGGTTAGGCGCTTTTTTCCCTCTTCCGCGTCCAATATCGCTAGTGTGCGTCGCGGAATCTGGTTGGTATTCATGGGCTTGGATCCGAAAGGAGGAAAGGCCACTTCTGCTTCAAAATTCGTGGTATCTGCGCGAGCGAGAGGATCGGCGAATTGGACCTGCAATTTGCACTCCAAGAGAACGGCGAGGCTTTGTGCAAAGTCACAAATGTCCTTATTTTGCGATACGAAGAGCACTGCCTTGCCGCGCATTGCCAGTAAGAGTGCTGTGTGGAGGGAAGCCTCGAACGAGCAGCGTACGGAACTTGCGCTATCGACAAATTCTGCAAAGCGCTTTGCTGGGGTTTTGGGCAGCCATGGCTCGTTGTGCCCATGATTAGATGCCATTAATTCGTCAATCGCGGTCAGACGTTCCGTCGGCGAAAGGGCAAGAAGTGCCTTGGTGGCTTCATCAAGAACTCTCCCGCCCGCATGCTCACTCGCGGCTTCCAAATCATTTGGGGAGGTAATCGATTTGTTAGGATCCAAACGAGATGCGCCGAAGAAGGCCAAAATACGGGCTGCATGCTGGACGCCAGGAATCTGGCGCACAGCTGTAAGGGCTTGTCTTTGATTGGGTTTGTTCACTTTCAGCCCCTTATTTTTTTGACGCTGGGCGTGCGAAACTGCCCGTGTTGTATGTCGTGATCTGACAGTCGCCCGCAACGACGACTGTTATCCCGCCCTTGCACTTGGCGCGCTCAAGGAGCTTCAGCGTTTGGCGAAGTTCGGCCGCGACTTCGTCGCAGTCCTTGCGGCGCAACACGATTTTGTCGCCGTCAAAAACGCCATGCTCCAACGCTAGGTCTACCATCTGCTTGTTGATGCCGCGCTGGTTCATTCTGCAATCCATGTGGTTTGTAACTTGCATCGACTTGCTCCTCTTGATGATCAAGAGATACGAGTGCCTGATTTGAAAATCAACCCCTTATTTTAATTTTTTGTCACGATGCCCTACTGGGCCGGGGCGCTGGCTTCAGCTTGTTGCCAGTCGTGGTAGGTCTGCTTCGATCCTTTGACTTTCCACTCCAGTCGTCCGTTGCTGTTTCGATCCAAGACCACGGCAGCGGCGGCTGAAGGACTATTGAACGACCAGGGTCTCGAGAAGCGGAGTTTTTGATTGCCGTCGGCGACCAAAATGCCGTCCGAAATGAGCTTTTCCTTCAAGCTGCCATAGCTTTGTTGGACATAGCCAGTTTCGGTCAGCGCCTCAGACCCTTCCAGTACAACAAATTCACCATCTTCCTCGACAGCGGTAGCTTTGACGCCGCTCTTGTGGCGGATCTCAAACTGCACTTCACCTGCGGTTCGTTCGTCGACTGGCTTCGCTGTCTGTGTCACCGCGCGCGGCTGTGGCTTGAGCATATCCAGTCCGATTACCGGCAGGATGATCCGCAGGTTTGATAGAAACTGCTCCATGTTTGCCACGTCAGCCTCGGGCAATCGTCGCCTGCTGGTGTCCGGCTGCGTGCCGTTGTCCAACGTGACGCGGCCAGCTTGGGCGGCTTGCTCTATGAGTCGCGCCTCCAGATATTCCGCGTGCCCTTTGGAAAGGTCATCGTCACTTGTCGTGATGGTGATGGCCGTTTCCCAGAAATCTCTTTTGATCGCGCTTTGCTTGATCCTCTCGGCCACCGAATTTCCGGAGCCAATATAGGTGCGGGTGGCACCGGCTTTTTCGGGATCAGGGCCCGATAGGATATAGATGCCGGTCCGATCAACTTCATCACGAGTGGTCAGGTCGCCGAAAGCTGAAGCGCCGCTTACAAAAAGCAAACCTGTCCAGCCATGGATTGTCGCTTTTCGCAGCCCGGTTGGCTTCCCGTCTACGAGGAAAAGCTGGATTGTTCGACCGAATGAGCCCTCTGTTTGCACGATTTTTTCCCTGAAAACATGATTCTAATAATATCTTGCACAGCACACTTTAACCCCGAAATTACATGATTGTCGTCCCGTGAGGACGGCTTGTTGAAAACGGACTGCACCAGGGCTCAACAGGCCGTTGGCCCGCTCGCCCCGATCCAGACATTATTCTTTTGGTTTGGTCCGCCCAACATCCCTGACCGTGGCGGTCAACCTTAGTCCATCCCCAAAATCAGCCACCAATTTCCCCTGTCTCGCAGGCGAGCCATTCCTCGCGCGGCAAATTGGCGTCTGATTTTGGCGCAGACATTTTCTTCGCAAATGTGGCCGATTGACAGCCCCGTTCAGGGCCGTGGGGCGGGCTTTGCCCTCTCCCACTCTGTTCCGCCGAATACATGCGTATTCGGTCAGATCAGGTGGCCGAGGCGCAGCCCATCGGCGGAAGGGGGCGCGAAGCCTCACCCGTGTCACTTTGATCGAGGAGGCCACAAATGGCACCGAAGTTTGATGTTTATGCCCACGTCACCGACACCATTATTGCAGAGATCGAGGCGGGCACGCCGCCATGGCGCAAGCCTTGGACAGGGAGCGCGTCCGGCATTGCCCTGCCAACCCGACACAACGGGAAGGAGTATCGCGGGATTAATATCCTGCTGCTCTGGGTCATGGCGGCCAAGCATGGCTATGTTTCAAGCCGCTGGATGACCTACAAGCAGGCGCAGGAGCTGGGTGGCCAAGTCCGCAAAGGCAAAACGTCGTCGACCGTGGTCAAATACGGGACGTTCACCCGAGAGAACGAGTTGGGCATCGAGGAGGAATTGCCCTATGCGCGCGCCTATCGCGTCTTCAATGCCGATCAGATCGAGGGTTTGCCGGAGGATTACTACATCCGGCCGGAGGCCCCGCGCGATCTTGGGACGGCGGCAGATCCGGAGCTTGAGGCGTTTTTCAGCCGGACGGGGGCGGAGATCCTCACCAGTGATGATCCGCGCGCTTATTACAGCCCCGCCAAAGATCACATCCACATGCCGCCGATTGCCACGTTTCACAATGCGGCAGGCTACTATGGGACGTTGGCCCATGAGGTGATCCATTGGACCGGCAGCGAAACGCGGCTTGAGCGGATTAAGAGGTTTGCGAACCGCGAAGCCTATGCCTTTGAAGAGCTGGTGGCGGAAATAGGCGCTTGTTTCCTTGGTGCTCAGATTGGCGTCGCGCCGGAATTCGACCAAAGCGCCGCCTATGTTGAAGGGTGGTTGGAAGCTCTCAAAGAGGACAAGCGGGCAATTTTTCGCGCGGCGTCCGAGGCACAGAAGGCCGCCGATTTTGTCCTAGCAGCCGCAGCTCAATCGAAAGCGGCCGCAGCATGAACGGCCACGCAATTCTACCCCCGATGACGTGCCGCAAATGCGACGCGTCAAATCCGGTGATCTTTCTTGCGCCAGTCATCGTGAAAGGCAGTTGCACCTGCATTTGCTTGGATTGCGCAGAGGCGCGCAAATGGCTGGATTCTGACGGCAACTTGAAAGCCGGTGTTGAGCTTTGAGCACCTACGCCCCGCCTCATGTGGCGGGGCGTAGGCCTCGGGGGATGAAATGAGAAATTGAGGCCCGTGCTGCTGCGCACGGGCCGCTCTGAGAAACGGACTGTGTGGAGGATCGACTGGCTTTCAGCCCGCTCACCTCCTTCAGGCTTCTTTCAATTTGATTGGTCCGCCCAACATCCCTGTCAGGTCCCGTCAATGGGCAAGCGCCGCGCGGGCGCGTCGTCAAAGCCCGCAACCCGTGTCCTCGCGCGAAGGCGCGCTGCGGGCCGCACCAGTTGCTGGCTTTGACCCATTGACCGGCCGCTCCAGGGCCGTGGGTCGGGCTGTGCCCCCACCCACTCTGTTCCGCCGAATACATGCGTATTCGGTCAGATCAGATTGGCCGGTGTGCAGCCCATCGGCGGAAGGGGAGCCAAGCCCCAACCGCAGCACCCAAGAGGAGGCCACAAATGGCTCACAAATATCAGCCCCCGAAATTCTGGACCTGCGACTGTGATCGCACGACCGGCGGTCACATCATCGACGGGCTTTATAGCACCTGCGTGTATTGCGGGAAGGATCGGCACGAGCTGAAGGAAATCGTTGTTCCGTCGGGTTTGGGTGGCGTGTTCTGCGTCGAGATCCTCAGCGTCGAGGATGATTGTGCCAAGGTGAAGGTGGTCAAAAGCTCGAACGGTTTTGACGCGCTGCCGCCCTTCACGGTGCCGTTCAAAGACATCGCTCCGCGTTGGAAGCACAAGGCGGGAGAAATCCAATGATCCCTGACTATCACAGCGATGATTTTGCGACTGCGCGTCTGGAAGATACCGTTAGCTTGCGCAGCGCCGCCCGCGAGGCCCGCGCCACGCTTTACGCGGTGTTGAACCGGCTGGAACTGAACGATCTGGACGGCGAGGAGCAGCCCTATATCGACGATTGTCTTGGGGCTCTCGCAATCCTTGAGGAGGCGTTGCGATGACCGTGGAAGACATCAAAGCAGCAGTGGACGCGGTTAACCGCGTTCACTTCACGGTTTGGGGCGAGTTGTCGGCATCGGCTTGGTGGTGGGGAGGGTTCTTGTGCTCCTTAATCCTCTGCTCCAGTCGAGACGAAAAACTCGAAACCTCAGCTGCAAACCTAATCGATTTTGGGATTTTGGGTCGCACCTCGCCTTTTTTGTCAGAGGCGGCACATTGAGCCGCATAGGAGGAAAGAATCCGATTAGCTTTCTTTCTTTGCCTTCCCACTTTTTGGCGGAACGGTTTGTGGTACCCGTTGATTTTCGCATCCATAAGTGGGTTCCGACGCTCGTCGTTACTGACGCTAGGCCATTCAATGCCCAAAATTCTGCAGCAGGCACACGATAGGGAAAAGTGCTCTAGAAAGTCGTCGTTCGTCGGTGCGTTTTTGGGCTTCTTGGCTTTGGCTTTCTTCTTGCCTTTCTGCCCCTTGGTTCCAGGCATCGGAGAAAGTGGGTCATAAGACCAACCCCGCCCGCCAGGGTAAATGATTGTGCTGCCACCTGAATAGCCGCCGCGCCCCATCTCGAACCTCACAAAACAAAAATCAATACCGCCAGTGTAGCGCTGGTCTTTGTCAGCGCAAGTATTGGCGGCCGCAGCCTATGGCTGCTCCAAACGGAATACAGGCAGTTGATTCAATATTATAATATTGAATCAATTATGGCGAAATGCCATAACGGAGCTGCCTGTATGATGCTGGCAAGAAATAGGGGTGATTACTTCACATGGGCCGACCGCGCGCACCACGGCACAAGCGACTGACGCAGAACCAGCGTTTTGCCATCGTGCGCAAGCGTGCCGAAGGGGTGGCGATCGAGGCTCTGGCCCGTGATTTCGGCGTTACGACCCGCAGCATCTTCTACACCTTGAAGGCCGATCAAAGCCGCAAGTTGGATGCGCGCGTGCGCTCCGAACTGGTGAATGTCCGGCTGACGCCAAAGGAGCTGGCGGGCTTCGATGCGGTGCTGACGCGGCATGATGTTGCCAGCCGGGCGGAGGGGCTGCGGCGGTTGATTCATGCGTCGAACGATCTGTTTGTTCCCGATGATGAACTGGCGAACCAGATGCAGGGGCTCTCGGCCTCGCTCAATCGCACAGGCAACAACATCAACCAGATTGCACAGCGCCTGAACGAGGCAAAACGCCAGGGCAAGACGCCGCCCTATGGCAATTCTGCCCATGCTCAAGTTCGCGCCTTGGCCGGGCTGATCTTCGATATCGCCGACCAGGTTCAGGACATGGCGCAGCGACGCCGAAGCGCGCTGTCCGGCGAGGTTGCCCGCGTTCTGGGAGGTTTTGCCGATGGCCCGGAATAGCGCCGTCGCCGCCGCGCAGGAGGCCTTCTTCGATCGCGACTGGAGCCGCATTCGCGGCAGCGTCCTGCGCGCCCGTGCCAAGCAAATGGCGCGCGCCGCCATGGGGCATTCCCCCGCGATCTTCAAAGCCATTCGCGACGGCGGCACGCACAACAAAACGCAGCTGCGCAACCAGCTGGAGTACCTGACCACCAAGTCGAGTTTCATCATCGACAGCCGTGGCACCTATGACGGCCAAAGTGTGCTGTCAGCCAAAGAGATCGAGCAGGTCACGCGCCGGTTTTCAGCGCAGTGGAATGAGGGGTTTCATCCCAAGCTGGGGCATACCTCGCATCTCTTGATGGCTTTCCCGATTGGCACGCGCGGCGAGGATGTCGCCGACATTACGCGCGAGATTTGCGAGAGGTTCTTTCAGGGCGAAGGCAGCCACTTCGACTACGTCGCGGCCGTGCATGAGGATCGGGATCACCCGCATGCCCATATAGTCCTGAACCGGCGCAGCAAAGACGGTGAATTCTTCTTCCTAAAGGAAGGGCACCACTTCAACTACGACAGTTTTCGGGAGGCAATGGTGGAGGTGTCCGACCGCTATGGGCTGCGACTCGAGGCGACCCGAAAGCTTGAGCGTGGGGTCACGACAAAGAGGCCAAGCGATGTAGACCAGCGTCGCGCGGAAGCCTCGGGCCAGAAGCTGTCCGAGCGTGGGCGCGTGGGGCCGGAGCTTGACCGTGCCTTGGCTGACGTGGCGCAGAACGCGCGGCTTTATCGCGGCCTGGCTGCCGAAGCCACGCGTGAGAACCAGCATGACATTGCAGCAGCCTTGTACAAGGCCGCGACGCTTTTGGCGCAAGGCAACCCGATTGAAGCAGATGGAAAGGTATATGGCATGGCCGAAGAACAGCATTCGTTTGATGAGGTCGTGGATGCCTTTCACGACAAGATCAACCAAGCTGAACGCATTGTGGCGGACGCCCCGGTAGAGCGGCGCGCGGCGCTCGAGCATGAGCTGAACGATATCTATCGTTCCTTGTCACATCTGAGCCCAATGGGAACGCAGTCCCACACCTTGCTCGAAGACGCGTCCAAGGGTGGGATCTATTCCGCTGCGAATATACGGACCGAGGCCCAAGAAACGTTGCAGGATCCAGCTCTGGCAGAACGTCTTCAGCAGGCTTTGAAAGGCACTGGAATTGACGCGCAAGAGGTGACACGCCGCGTTGAAATCGGCGCGGGCAATGCCGCGCTCGAGCGGCAATGGCTTGGGCAGGATTTGAAGGCAATTGCCGAGAAGGAAGGCTTTGAGCTGTCTCGCGCCGATAAATTGGAGAAGGCGATCGACCGCCTTGACCAGGTGCACAGTGATCTGGGCCGCTTGTTGGCCGATGCTGAGGTTCTCAAAGACAGCGGGACGGTGGAGGCCGACCGGCAGGAAGTCATAGTCAACGGGTTGCCGCCGACCACTGCTGAAATCCTAAGCCGTATGAGGGACGACCCAACCGCAGATCCATTCCGAAACGATCAGGAACGCGAGACCTTGCGTGCTGAGATGGAGGAACTGGTCGGTAAAGAGGGTGCCCCGGACTTGGCGATTGGTGATGAGACCACGCTGGAGGAGCATATAGAAGACCGCCTGGACCGGCTCTATGCGGCTAAGGCCTATCTGCAGAGCGATGCCGCTCTGGCGAGCAGCGTGGCGATGGAGCACGTCCTCGACGAGATCGCCAATGAAGAAATAGACGCCCGACGCGAGCGGCATGTCGATAGCGATGGCGAAAAGGGCGTGACGCATGGGTAAGGCGCGGATCGCACTCGGCGTCACGAGCTTTGCTCTTCTGGGCGCGGTGTTGGGGTATGTTCTGGCGTCGGCCTTTCTGACGTTCCGCTGGTTCGGGGTTGGGGCGGACATCGATTTCTTGATGCTGGCACGCAGCTATGGGGGTCTTCGAACAACCCACCCCGACGATATGCAGATCGTTCACTTGACCGTCGGGATCAGCACCGGTGCTGGCGTTTTGCTGAGCGCTGTGTTGATGAACGACGCGCTGACCAAGTTTGGTGAAACTCACTGGCAGCACATGTCTGAGATGAAGCGCAACGGCTTCTTCGGCAAGCCTGGCCACGGCTTTGTGCTCGGAAAAATGGGCAAGCCCAAGAGCCGCAAACCTTTCGTGAGGTCCAAGGTATTTCCCCATGCCTTGATCGTAGCTCCGACCGGGCGCGGCAAGACGACGGGTTTCGTCATTCCGAACCTTCTGACCTATCAGGGCAGTGCGGTGGTGCTTGACGTGAAGGGCGAGAATTTTGAGGCAACAGCGCGCCACAGGGCAGCGCAAGGCGACAAGGTTTTCCGGTTCGCGCCAACGGATTGGAAGGATGGCCGCTCGCACCGCTACAATCCCTTGCTGCGCATATCGGCGCTCGAAAATGTCGACCGCCAGCAGATGGAGCTGCAACTCTTGGCTTCTCTGTTCCTTCAAGCAGACAACGACCGCGTCCAAGGGCTCCTCGATGGCGGCATTGACCTATTCGTGGCAGCAGGACTTTTGGCGTTTGAACGAAAGCGGCCGACCCTGGGCGAGATCTACCGCATTACGGCCTCTGGCGGCGACAAGCAGAAAGAGTATCGCCGCCGCGCCGACGAAGTGGTCAATCCAGCCGCCAAGTTGATCTTCATGCGCATGGCCTCAACCAACAACGACACGCTGACCTCTTACCTATCGCTCTTGATGACATCTGGCCTCAAGCAGTGGTCGAACCCCGCTATCGACCGGGCAACCGCAGCTTCAGACTTCGATTTTCGCGACGTCCGAAAGACGCCGTTTTCGGTCTATCTCGTGGTCGAACCTCTGATGGTGAAACCCCTCGCTCCGTTGATCCGATTGTTCTTCTCGGACTTGTTGGCGTCCCTGCAAAACCATGAACCCGGCAAGGACGAGCCTTGGCCGGTAATGATCATGCTCGATGAATTCAATCGCTTGGGCAAAATGCCGATCGTCCTGGACAGCATCGAAACTCTTCGATCCTACCGCGCCAATCTTGCGATCGTTACGCAAACCATTCCCGCCCTAGACGAAATCTACGGCGAGAACGCCCGGCGTGCCCTGCAGGGCAACGCGGGCATCAAGCTCTATCTCACGCCCTCAGATGAGAAGACCATCGAAGAGCTTAGCAAAGCCGTCGGCAAAACCACCAAGCGCGTTGTGACCCGCTCGCGCTCGGTCGGCCGCAACCCATTTGCCGGGCGCAGCATGTCTGAACGGACCGAAGAAACCGCGTTGCTGCCCGAGGATGAGGCGCGGCGCATGGATCTTGATGACATCGTTCTGGTGGTCGACGCGCAGATGCCCGTCCGCGCCAAGCGGATCAAATATTATGAGGATCGGTTCTTTAAGCAGATCTTCGACAAGCAGACCGGCGATCTGCCATATCCATCTGCGGGGCACCAGTTGCGCGGCCTGCAAAGGCAGATCAAGGCGCTGGAGGCAAAAATCGGGCTGCTTGAGATGCCGCGAGCGGTTTCAGGTGAAGGCCCTGAAAGCGGCGGGAAGCGGCGCGATGAGATCGATGCTTTGGCCAATGAAGACCCGGGTGCGGCGTCGGGCGAAAAGCCAAGTTTGGGCGAGTATCAAGCAGGAGCTGAACGGGTGGAGAGATTTATGGAGGAGGCAGCTCGGGGATGAAAGGCGGAAGGGAGGGATTAGCTGCAATACAGAGTGTGAACGGCGCTTTCTGTCCAAGCGGACATTTGTAGTCGCGAAATGAGCTGGTATATTCGCGGCAAAAAATAGAGTTAGCTAGCATCCCAAGCATCTTGTGCTTCGATGTAACTGTCGAAAAACACGTTTTTGCGATCGGAAAGCGAAATTGAACCATTCGTGTTGCGGTCTGTCCAGTAGTGGCCACTGAGCTGGCCTGGTGGCCTGCCAATTACCTTGTACCTGAAGCTCCCGTAGTGAATTTCACTGATACCAGATCTTAGGTGGATACTTGGGTCACTTTGATACGCGCCGTAAACGAAGGTTGTCCCGTCGGCTTGAATGTCAAAGCTCGACGCGACCAGGAAAGACTCGGCTTGCTCCGTCATTAACCTGATCGACATAGAGCTGAATGTCTGTCGAATGACCGCAAAGCCGTCGACTGCGGCAACAGCTTCCTCCGAACCTGGGACCTTGTAGGACGATTGGAGAGAAACCCGCCAAGTTCCGTTCAAATCCGGACGCCGAACTAACGTGTGTACAGGCCAAATTCTCCAGATATACCGATCAAACAGCCATAAACACGAAGTGATTGCCGCCAGAGTGAAGGAGTAAGGTTTCACATGATCCCATGTCAGCTCGATACCAAGTACCCACAGGAATCCTCCCCAAACTACGATGGCGATGATAAGAAGTATTGAAACTGTCGACCTAGTGAGCAATGCGTTACCCATGTTTGAGAATCTAAAACAAACCTTGCTCCGGATACATCAAAGCGGCGAACCGTTCCACCCAACGATCCTGGTCTTCGCTTCTGACCGAATTTCAGATGCAGATTGTATTCCGATGCCGAGAGACCCGATGCCAATAGTTGGACAGCGGTTTGGTGCTGACTTTGCCCAAGACTTAGAGGATGCCCTCAAGGTGAACCCAAGTATCCATGATGGCGCGATACTGTTTCAAAGAACCCAGCAACACGATGACTACTATCTGTCTGCATGGTCAATGCGCATCGTGAGTCGGCATACGCCCCTGTTTTCTGAGCCGAACCTGGGTTCGGCACATAACAGTACTCTATCACTTTCAATGGAGACGGCTGTCGATGCGTGCTGCATTCTATCACCAGCGAAAGTTGTTTTCTTCGTCGATGGTCGGGCCACAACTTTGACGGCAAATTCGCAGAGCCAAACTTAGCGACCAGAGGTATTCCAATATTGACGCATGGATGTCAGCGTGTTTCTGAAGTCATTTGCGTTCCAACAGACGCTGGACCCGTCACGAACGAGGTAATAGCGTTCATTCGCGCACAGCAAATCGGGGACGTTGCTTCGCTCGAGCCAAGAAAGCGCGTTTTCAATTGTTTGTTTGTGCGTTGATACGAAGTGGTCATTTGGTACGTTATAAAGCATCCCTTCAAGGAAGTACGACGGAGCTACTCCGTCAGCTATATAGCCATCACTTATCATCGATCTCCGCATGTTCTTCAGAACGCGAATACTTGGTTTGAACCTGCTGTTCGTGGCTTGATGCATTGATGTGCAGTTGCTCATGTGCTGGTGCGGATAGTTGACGATCTTGTCGCCGTCCGAAGTCCAAAAGCAAATTCCTTCATGATACCCTGGCCGACCGCTGGCCGGATAGGAATAGTAGTAGCGATTCTGGACACAGGCCAGAACGTCAACCTCCCGCCGACTGCCATCGCTTGGTACTTTGATGGCCTTCTTGCCCGGTGTCACGGAGCTCCCGAAGTTCTCTCGAAGCCATGCCAACACTTCGGCCTTGAAGTCCTTGAACGAGTAATTGGCCGAGGACCAATTTGCATCGTAGCGTGCCTTCTCGTCTTCGTTGAGGCTGTCAGTATCAGAGTAGTACACCGAGCTTAGGCAAATCGCGACATCTACATCACTCTCGGCCCAAACGTTTGTGTCGTTTCCATACGACCCCTGGAGAAATGGTTTGGTTCTACGATTTGCATAAGGCGCTTGAGGGCTCTCCAAAACACTTTTTATTGTTTGATAGGTCGCCGCAGATTGTTGCACCGAACCCTGATGTGACCATGTCTCAAGTTGGTCTTCTGAAATTGCCATAACTATTCCTCATCCAAAAGTAGTTGGCGCACGCCTTTTTCACGTCGCGCAAATGACTCCACGCCTTGCTGGCGTAGGAGATTCAATTTCTTGGGGTCATGCTCAAACATATCCGTCGCCATTTCAGGCTTATCGAAGGTGTCGCTGATCCGAACCGTAGGCACATTCGCGTAAAGCAAGCGCCTAAGCTGATCCATCGAAGAGGTGTTCACTTCAAGCGTCTTTTGGAGCAACTGAACCGGCAGGAAGCTGTTGATCTGCCTGGCAAAGAAGCCGCGCTTCGGCTCAGGATACTGGCCGCACCCTAGGGACAAAAGGTGGCAATTCTCCGGGGCATGACCGAGGGCCACGGTGGCATCAGCAAGCGCGTACAGAGCAGGATTGTTTGCGCAATAGCCGCCGTCGAACAACTCAACGACGTCGCCAGAAGCTGTCTCCAGGGTTTTGATTTCGAAGAAGGGATAGGCGGAGCAAGATGCCTCGATCGCATCAGCCAGTTTGCATCCGAAACCTGGAACGAACGTAGCTCTTCGGCCATGTGCTTGGGTCTCTCGGCTCTTGAAGATCATCGGCGTCTCCAGTTGCCACTTCGTGGACACGATACCGAGTCCGGTCAGAGCCGTATCGAAGCCAGCGTCACCAAACACTTGCCTACCGGTCTCCCGGAGACGTGCAGTTTTGGCCGCGCGGCCGGATGCACGCATGATTGGAGGGACGTGTTCCTTGTAGAGCTCGTGGATTTCACCGACGGAACGGCCAGTCGCCAACAGCGTTGCAATTATGGAGCCTGTGCTAGTCCCGTAGATCAGATCAAACGTTTCGTGGATTGGTTGCGGCAGGAGCGCTTCCACTTCTCGCAGGATACCGAGCGGGTAGAAGCCTTTCGCTCCCCCGCCATCTAAAGTTAGAATTCGACAGACATCACTGCTCATCACCGAAAATCCAATACTACTAAATATAGTGGGGCGGGGTGGCGGTTTGTTCAAGGGGTGGTGTATAATTCGCGGGTAATCTTCACCCGCTCTTATTGATTGTGAGCAACTACAATTTTTCTTCCGTCAAGAGGTACGGCGGCGAAGAGTGCCGCGAACAGAGAATATTTGGCCATACGAGGAGCGACCGGTTTGGGAGGTTGCTGCGTGACCATTCAGTCAAGAGAAGGTCTCCATCGCAAATCAAACATGACCGAAGTAAGGTTTCTACGATAGAGAACAAATTTAGAATATGGCTGAAAGATACCTTTGAAACCCGTTGATCTCATTGCAGCTTCGTCTTGGACACGCGCAGCATTTACAACTTACGCATTAAGTCTGTCCTTCTTTGAAGCGGTAATCTTGGATGCTTTGGTCCGAGGGCGGGCGGGCGGAGCTTTAATCTTATCCGACCCTGAAGGCATACGCGCTGCGCTGAGCGAAGAAGGTGCGCGCCGTGTCGGTCGAGATTATGAAATCGCGCCGGTCGTTCGAAAAGGACCGGGCATTTTTCATCCCAAGGTGAGTGTGCTAGCGCAAAAGGATGACGCTCATTTGCTTGTGGGGTCAGGAAATCTTACCTTTTCTGGTTGGGGCGGAAACCTTGAGGTCATTGAGCACCTTCACCCGAGTTTCGCAGCCGATGCCTTTGATGACACCGCAGCCTTCTTTGAAGCAATCGCGTCTTCTGTGGGCGTTACTACCTCAGCCGGTGGAGCAAGCAGCGAGATCGCCGAAGATCTGCGCAAAGCAGCCAACAAAGGTACTCGTGACGGCCGGTTTCGGTTGCTGCACAGTCTAGACGCACCCATTGCCGAACAAATCGCATTATATTCCGACGACCTTGGCGGTGCGACGCGGATCGTAGTCGCTTCACCCTACTTTGATCTGGACGGGAAGGGGCTGATAAGGTTGGCCGCCGAAACTGGCTGCGAAAACATCCAACTCCACGCACACCCAGCGGGAAGCGTTTGGGGGGGCGCAACACCTGACTGGCCATACGACGCTTTGCAGGAATGGAATGCGGTCGGTGTGCGGCATCTGGCTGGTGATGAGCGACGGCTGCACGGGAAAGCAATCGAGGTCGTTTGCAAGCGAGGGCGGCTTCTTCTTTCAGGCAGCTCAAACGCCACCGAAGCTGGTTTGTTTGGTCTCAACGTCGAGGCGAATGTGCTGCGCGTACAGAGGGATGCAAAGTCATACTGGCAAACCTCTTCTAGCGCGCCGCCCGCGTATTCGCCGGTGGAAGACGAAGAGGCGGATATCGTCGAACCAGATGGAGTCGGTATCCTGTCAGCTAAGCTTGATGGCGATATCATTATTGGCAGTTTGCTGACGCAGGTTAGTGCTGGCATAACTGAGGCTCATCTGAGAAGCCCGCGGTGGGCCGACAAACTAGGCGAGGTTTACGTTGATGAAAATGGTCAGTTCCGCATCAAGGTGAGCGGTGTCGAATTAGAGTCGGTTCAAACCGGACGCCTTATTCTCCGATTAAATCAAGGACCAAAAGTTTGGGAGGGCTTCTTATCAGTCACAATCGCGCTTGAACTTATCCGGCGCACTGGTGCCATGGCAACGCAGCTTGTCGCGATGCTTGCTGGCAACGATACCCCAGCAGATGTTGCCGCAATTCTTGCGTGGTTCAACGAGGACCCAACGCGACTGCCGAATGTACCAGTGAATGACCTAAGCGGACAATCGGCCGAAGGCGCGACTCGAAGCGAAACTTTTGTCACAATCGACGATCTCAGCTCGGCATCTGAAAATGCGCACACCTCAAGAGCAATGCAGGATGCAGGCCAGACCCATGCATGGCATAGAGCGATGGATCTACTTCGCGCAGCATTCGCTCAAAATCGAGGGCCATGGCCAAGTGGCGACGCCACGGACGACGATAACGAGGAAGAGGATACATCGGCGCGATCCAAGCAGATTTCTCAAGACAATAGGAACAAAGATAAGTCGCTGAAATTTTTTGGCGAACTCCTCGGCAAAATGCTCGATCCGGCCGCTAAAGGACGAAATGCTCCGGTCGCCCTGTCGCTGGCCCATTTTCTCACAGATCGCATCCGACCCGAACCAACTGAAGTTCGATCTTGGATCTGGAGAATTCTCAGCCAGATTGTCGCTGTGGAGGGACTAGAAGCCGACATGATCCTTGCCACGGCACTTCTCCATCACAGCCTTTCTCAACACGGCTCAGGAGAAATTGCTGCGCGACGCTTCTTGATCAAACGCGGGTTGGACCCTGAGAACTTGACGGTCGATCCATCGTGCATTTCCGCGTTTGTCGATGTGTTGAACCCTGAAGTCGACCTCATCGCGGAACTCTCGAAGGCGAGCGTAGCAAGAACGATGGGAGAACAGCTTAGCGCTTATATCGCCGCAGCGACCGCATCTGGTCCCGAAAGCGGGTTCGACAGCCTAAAAACCTCTAAGTATTGGCCGAAGCTAAGGAGTGCAATCGAAGACACAGACGAATTCGCTAAGTTCACCGTAGTCGAAGGGCCAACTGACTACTGTCCGCGAAAGCAAATCCGTCTGCCTGCAGTCGCGCGATCGGAGCTGCGCACAGAAGGTGTCACCCGCTGCGATTGCTGCGCGCGCATCATACTCAACAAGGATTGCTAAAAATGCCATCGCTTGAGGACCTACTCGAAGAGACGCGCCAGCAGGAAGAACCACGAATTGTGGCTCCATCCAAGACCGACCTTGGCGGCGTCGACCCTCTTGGCCTGCGGCAGATCAATTTTGGCCTTATGGATCGAGTGCTTCCGGATCTTAATAACGTGGCGAGGCATATCCGCCCCTACGTTGTCATGGCCTGGGCTTGGCGGCGCGTCAGGACGATCGTCGAAACTGGAAAGACGATGGGTGCGAGCGACGCCGAGATGCGGGATTTCGTTGATCGTATTGAAGCGATCTATGCATGGTCGCAATTCCTTAACGACCCCAATACAGATATTCCGGGACGGCAGGCTATGCAGGCCCTCATCTCTGAAAAAAGTTACAATTTCGGAGGTCCCGCGTGGGAAGCGAGAAGGAATATGCGCCGCTATTCCACAGGTTTTATTTCTCCTCTGAACTACGGCCCTAGCCTTCGTACTCTTGGGTGGCTTCTGCCTGTTGAACAAGGATTGGGAGTGTTCCAACCCGACCCATCGTTGGATCCACTTCTTGATAAGTTCGAGCACGCCATTCGCGATGAGCTGGGACACGAAGCATTCAGCGAGTTTGGTGAGGTGAAAGTCAAACGGAAAGATGCCCGTCGCTGGGGTGCGCTTTGGAGATTGCACGATCTTGCAAAGATAGAGAAGAAAACGATGTTCAGTCGGCTTGGCGGTAGCGAGGCAAGCAATGTTCGACGTGAAGGGATTGCACTGGTCATTGCGGCATATACAGACCTCCAAAAGCCCGAGCCTTCAACAGAGGCTATCCGTACGCGAATGGCAGACCTTCCCGAGGCATGGAACAATGAGTCTAGCAGGCCAGCGGTTTCAGATGAATGGCGCACTCTTCAAGTCCGTCAGTTGTTCCGCCTTGCGTTGGAAAGCCTGTTTTTTTGGACCATAGGAGAACTTTTTCAAGGGCCGATGAGAAGTGCTCAGATTGCACAAACATTTCTGACATCAGTGAAGTCAGCTACGGAGGTTCCGGGAACCGCCGAAGAATGGATGCTGTCAGCAAATGCTGAGGACAACCCGGTCGAGCTCCTTCGTCATATACAGGTCGAGTTGCATAGAAGGCCTCGCGACGATAAGCAACTTGCCGCCGCTATTATCTCCGCTTTGGCGTTCTGTCTCATGGAAGCACCAGACCAATCCCATGCGTTTGAAAGTGCAGATAGGCTCCCGCTACGTCGGGCAAAACAAGACGCCGACGCATGGAGTGGTCTGAGACCGGTTGAATTTCTTACTCGGATTTTTGAATCTTGGATTATGGCTCAGCATGCCTATTGGGCAGTAGGTCGCGGACTCGCGGACGCGAGATCGCGCGGAAAACAAATTCTTAGATTGAAGATCGTAATGGATGAAGGTGGGTGGACGCTAACTCCAGGAACTACAAAACAAGGCAATCCGCCTGAGCCGACACCTGATCGACTTGAGACAGCGATTAGCTTGTTGAAAGAGTGTGGGAAGCTGAAGTGAAAAATGGCTCTCTTTTTTTATCGCCTGGCAGCCGCGGACTTGTGGGAATCTCAGCGTTGGTCCTTCAAAGGAAGCGATCCAGTTGATTGAAGGATGATGTGTATTCCAAATGAACGGAAAGCCGAATTGCCTCGCAGTAGTGTTTGTTGAGCGCGATGTTTAATGGAAACGAAACTCTATTCAAGCCGCTTGGCCCGTTCTGCCACCCGCTGAACCATAGAAACAGTCGCACCGCCCGCCTGGCGTAGTCCAGCCCCGGCGATCTCAGCATTTGACCTGGTCCCAAACCGTGCCCGCGCCCGTGACCCTTTGGTGCCAATCAAGCCCTTTGCGAACCCGCCGGGACCGGGAATGCTCGGTGGTCCGGCCATCATGAAGTTGCCTGAGATAGAGCGGACGATCAGCGGGGTGGAGATGATCATGCCGCCTGCGAGGAACATCATCATGAAGAAGGGCACCAGCGCGCCGATGTTGCTGGCTCCGGAGGGATCTCCGAGTTCGGTCATCAGTGAGCGTGACATTCCGACGACGGTAGAAAACACGCCAGCGATTACGAGGGGGTAGAGCGCGTAGGATACCGTGCTGGACAGCCATCGGTGGAAATAGTCCTTGCTGACATCGAACAACGAAAGCGCGATCATGATTGGAGCGATGCCGATCATGAATGCCAGCATGATCTTCGCGAAAATCAGGACAAGACCGCAGAGCGCGCCGATGACGCCCAGTAGGAATGCACCGATCGCGCCGATCATGGCTCCGGCCATCCAATGCATGTTGTCACCGGCGGCGTTCAGGTAGTCACCAAATTCTTCGATGAGGTCGTCAAAGGCCCCGGCAAAGTAGGATGCACCTGCACCGCCCCCGCCAAGCCCTGCCACCATGCCGCCTGCGAGCTGGTCGAGTCCATTTATCAGCGCGCTGGCCACCCCGTTGAACTGGACCCAGTTCATTGCAAAGAGGGAGATGAGCATGAGCTTGAGGACGAACCAGAAGGCGGTCCGCCCATCCATGGATTTGTACTGAAACACCATGTTGAGGAAGACGCCGATCACGGCGAGCGTCGAGGCTACCGCAATGACGCTGCCAAGCTGACCGGCGACGTTGCCAAAGGTGGTTTGAGCCGCGTCTTCCAGAAAGCTGTCGGTTGTCTCTACCATCCAGGTGACGACGCCCATCGGATCTTCCTCGGTCTGCTTTAGGCGTTCGCGCCGGTGCGACGTTTCAGGAATGCCTTCAGGATATGATCGCCGTCAAAATCCGGCACGACCGAGACCAGCTCCCAGCCGTCTTGGCCAAGAGCCGTCAGCTGCGCTTCGATCTTCGGTGGCTTGGTTTTGGCGGTGTTGATCTGTTCAATCTTGTATTCAAACATGGGCTGTTTCCTTTGAATGTGCCGGGTCAACCGGCAGGTAAAATTCGGTGATGCCGCGCGCGCCTTCATGACGACCGGCCTGGATGATCACATCGATCGAGCGGGTGATGTAATCGTTCATGTCCTGGTAAGTCATGGGCACATCGGTTTTTAGGGCGGCGATGGCGAGGCGCTGCACGGCCAGCTGAGGGGTTTCAGCATGGAGCGTGGTGAGTGAGCCACCATGGCCGGTGTTTATAGCCTCAAGGAAGGTCATGGCCTCCTTGCCGCGTACTTCGCCTAAGACAATCCGGTCCGGCCGCATGCGCAGGGTGGAGGTCAGCAGGACATCAGCGCTGCGCGTCGCTTCATCGCGATCAGACATCAGCGTGACGACATTTGGCTGCGTCGGTCGCAGTTCAGCGGCCTCTTCGATCGTGATGATCCGCTCGTCGGTGGGTACAAAGGAGAGGATCTTGCGCGCCGTGACGGTCTTGCCGGTCGAGGTTCCGCCAGACACGATCATGTTGAGCTTGTGGGTGACGCAGAACTTGATCGCGGCGTCGATGTCGCCGGTGGCCACAACATCGCGTAGCTCGGCATTGCGCTTGCGCCTTGCACCCTCGTTGCTGCGTTCTTTGCCAAAGAGATAGGACAGCTCGATCTGTTCCAATGGTAGGTCCGCAAAGAACCGCAGGGAAATTGCGTAACCGCCATCGACGGCGGGGGGCTGGATGACTTGCGCGCGGATGGGGCGGTCGCGGTAGGCGATACTGACCGAAACAATAGGCTTGGTCCGGCTGAGGGTGGTGTTCGCGGCCGAAGCAATCTGATTGCCAAGGTCTTTGATCTCATTGGGTGAGAGCCGCCGATTGACGGACCGCATGAAGTGATCGCCCTGAAACTCGGCCCACAGCGTGCCGTCAGGGTTGATGCAAAGCTCGATCAGCTTTGGATCACGCGCCTCCGGGATCTTGTCCATCGAGCTTTGCAGGTAGCTGGCCGCCATGATCAGAAGATCTCCAGATCGCGGTCGACCATCACGGTGACGCGAGCACCTTGATCGACGTAGATCACCGGCGAGACGGAGAGATATTCGCCAATCACGCTTTGCGCGCTGTCTTGCAGGTCTTCGCCAATACCTTCCAGAACATCAGAGGTGATCTCATCTTCGGTGTTTTGAGCTGCAATTGCAGGCAAGGCTCCGATCAGAGATATCAGGGCGGCGGACCCAAACCGGGTGCCAACGCGGCTGTCGACAAAACCGGTCGTTCCGGAGCGCCCCAGTTCATCGCCACCAAAGGCGCTGATTTCGACGGTCTGGTTGCTGGGCAGAATGATCCGATCCCAGGCGATGGTCACGCGTCGTTGCGCGATGTCGAGGCCAGATTGATATCGCCCGATCAGACGCGCGCCGCGCGGGATAAGGATCCGCGAGCCGTCATAAGCGTGGACATCTTCCGATACCATCGCACGGACCTGACCGGCGAGCGAGCTGTCGATTGCGGTCTCCAGCACAGCCTGGATCATCGCGCCCTGAACAACTGTGTTTGACGGGTTCACAATCACCTGGGCTTGCGTCACCTCAGCAGGTTCGGCGCCGTTGCGGACAAAGTCTGTGTCGCCATCAAGTCGCCGTTGCTGCGCGGCGGTTTCATTGTTGCCGCCTCCGGTGCCGCCAAAGGCGATGATAGGACTGGCGATGCGGGCTTGCAGCTCCTCAAGTTCGGCTTGTCGCCGCCGCTCGAGCTCTTGAAGGCGCAGCTCTTCTGCCGTGGGGCCGGTTGGTGCGGGCGTGCGAGGTGATTCAAGGCGTGCAAGCTCCAGATCGTTCTGCAGTCGCTGGATTTGTCGGGCACGTTCTTCCAACTCTTCGCGCAAAGCGGCCTGAGTCGCAGCGGCCTCACTGCGCAACGCATCGATCTCTGCACCCAAAGTATCCAGCGCCTCCGTGTCGACGGCAGGGGCCTCAGGTGCTGGCGCGTTGCGCAGGGCTTCAAGTTCTTCCCGCATGGCGTCCATTTGCGCGCGCAGCTCTTCTGTTTCGCTGTCTGCTTGCGGCTCCGGCGGCGGGGTTGTGTCTATCGGTGCAGGCGTGGGCTCAAGCGCACCGAAGCCCGGTCCCGCCGCCTGAAATTCATCCGGGGAGGCGGTCTCGAGGCTGTCGGGTTCAGAGCCGCCAGATAACAACAGCAAGAGAACACCAAGGGCGGCGATTGCCCCAATACCCAGGGCAAAAGTGCCAGCCGACGGTCGCGCCTTTCGGTTTTGTGGTTTGCCTTCAAGCGCTTCGAGGCGCTTCTTAAGCTCAGCAGTTTCACTCATTCTGGCTTGCCTCGCTCATCTCTTGGACGCAAATCTCCTCCTCCCCGAGCCTGAGAACCCATCGATCGCTGACACCTGATACGCGGATCACGCCATCAGGTCGGGCCAAAGCATTCACGCTGCGCTCGTTGCCACCGGACCAGCGAAAGATCGCGGGCAGTGGCGCGTTCGCAGCAAAGCGGAAATAAGTGAAGGTGCCGTCGTCCCAAATCTCGCGCGGAGTGATTTCGGACCGCGCGCTGACGCCATAGGCGTGGTTTGCAGGTTGGCTTGCGGCCACACGCGATTGCGATGGTGCTGCTTCGGGATAGGTAAAGCGAATGACATAGAAGGTCGGCGAACTCGCCTCGGTGACGTTGAAATAATAGCTGCGCCGGTTGGTGTAGACCGTGATGTTGGTATGTGCGTCGCGCGTGACGGGCTTGATCGCGAAGGCCTGGCCGCCGGGCACGCCGTCGAGAAGGAAGCCTTCAGTGTCGCCTGCAATGATCGAGCGGATGGTCTCGCCTTGGCCAAACTCGATGCTGGTCACGTGGGTCAGGCTGGTGCGGATGCGGTAGACCTGCCCGTCCTGATAGGTGGCCAGCCGGACACGGGCATCATAGGGGCCTTGGCGCGGCTGGGTTTCGGCGTTGGCTGTGCCAGCAAGCGGTACGAGGAAAGCGAGGATCAGGAAAAGGCGGCGCATGGGTTACTCCAGACGATCCGAGCGGATCGCGTATTCGGTGACGGTGAAGCCGAAAGGGTTCTGCCAGACATCGTCGATCGACCGGCTATTCTCGGGCCGAAACTCAAACATCAGCGTTGCGGTGAAGAGCCCGTTTTGACTGCCTCGCGGTGAATTGAGCCGCTTGCGAAGACGTACTTGGGCACGATTGGCGCTGATGTGGGTAATCGACAGAACCTCGACATCGAGCCGCGCATCTGTGCCGTAGCTGTCGGGCGGATAGGCTTCGTGGCCGCTGGTCCAAAGCGCGCGCAGCCCTGCGGCGGCCGCGCCGTCCGACTGGTCCAGGACCCGCCGCACGCGCACATCATTGTCGAGCTGATTGTACGTCTCTCGATCAATGACATAGCGGTAGACCTGTGCTTCGATGATAGCGGGGCGTTCCGTGAGTGAGACCGCTTCAACCATGGCATTGGGGAGGGCCATGCCGGTTTCGCTATCAAAGGGCACGATCATGGGCGGCGGGTCCACGTCGAGCAGGGCCACGAGGGAGGCGGCGAGGCAACCTGCCATGCCAAACGCCATTCCTGTCAGCCCTAGTTTCTGCCACATGAGCTCGCGTCGTCGTGCGCCGTAGACGAGCTCTTCTTCGATGATTTCTGCCTCACTGTTCATGCGGTCAGTCCGCGCGCAGGTCTGGCAAGGTGAAGTCCATGTAGCGGCGCTCTTCAGCCAGCGTGGCGGCATCGATAACGCCGGATTGGCCAGCGCCCACGGTCTGAATGGCTTCGAGCTCCCACATGCGCGTCATAGCGATGGCAAGTTCGGCGGTGACGCGGGTGTTGTGATCCACGGCTTCCTTGAGCGTTTCCATGTCTGGGATCAGCGACACAAGCTGGCCGACCCGCTCAAGAGATTGCGCGGCCTCGTCATAGCTGTTCTCGGCCGCAGCCGACATCACCGCCCCGGTGCCCGCCTGGCTGGCAATGCGCTCAGACCCCGGATTGCCGCTGCTGGCCATGTCAGAGATGGTATCTTGGTCGAACCCTGCATCCTCCAGGGCTTGCGTCATGCGACCTTCCATCTGTGGGGCCGCGTTGCCAATCAGGCCGCTGAAATCGCCGCTCTGGATTTGCCGGATGGTGCCAAGGAGATCGCCGAATTCTTGGTCCAGGAGCCCGTCGAGATCACCACCCATGGCCATTTCGATGATATCTGTCGCACCGGTCAGCGCGGCGTAGGTCTCGTTTAGTGTGTCCAGTTGCTGCTGCACCAGATCGAGTTGTTCGAGCAGCGTGTCGAGTTGGTCGGTCTGAATTCCGAAATCCTCCAGCATCTGCTGCAGTTGGCGAATTTCCTGGGCGATGTTGCGCGTGTCGACCGTGGGGACACCTTGGGCAGATACGGGTGAGGCAACCAACATTGCGCAGGTGGCAACGGTAGAAAGAAAGCGGATCATCGGAGTGCCTCCAGATCGAATTGCATGAAGTCTTGTTCGCGTGCCTGCGCGGCTGCCATGGCCAGCTCTGCGGCGCTAAGCGGACGGGTATGGGTGGCCTTGAGGCGCGTGCGGATGGCGATCAGGCGGGCGAGTTCAGCCCGCGCGTAGGTGTTGAGCGACATCGCCGCGTGAATGTCATCTGTCTCGCCAATGCGGGTGATGATGTCCCGCACACGCTGCGCAGCCGCTTGCACGGAGACCAAGGAGTAATCGCCATAGACCCCTGCGCCGAAAGAGGTCAGGCTCATCGTGGAGTTGGCAAGCAAGACGGGATCAATGGTGCCGAGCGCATCGACGCCACCGACACGCGCGAGGTAGAGATTGTAGCGCTCGGGGATGACCTGAACGTAGTGCTGGGTCTCAGTGAAAGGGGGTACGCCGCTGTAGCGCTGCACGTTGCCGGGACCGGCATTGTAGGCAGCTAGCCCGTGAATGATGTTGCCATCAAACATGGCCAGCATCTGCGCCAGATAGCGCGCGCCGCCCGTGACCTGGATATAGGGATTTTCATAATAGGCGGGATAAATCCCGAGATCCTGCGCCGTGCCGGGCATGATCTGGGTCAGGCCGAACGCACCAACAGGTGAGCGCGCGCCGATGGTGAAGCGGCTTTCCTGCCAGATCAGGGCCTGCAATAGGCAGCGCCATTGCTTGGGCGACAGACCGGCAGCGCGCACGCCGGACATATGGTGCGTTTCTTGGGCGGCACGAATGATCAGCTGTTCAATCGAACCGGAGGCATCGCCGAACATCTGGGCTGCGCCGGGGTTCGGATCGACCGAACCATAGAGCGTGCCTGCGGCGCTTTCAGGTGTTGAACCCGCTTCTAAGCTTGCTACCAGTGCGCCTGAGTTCCCGCTGGCCAACGTCGTGGCATCAAGGATGTCTTCCAGCGCCTGGAGTTGTTCCTGCTCGAGCTCTTCAAGCTCTTCCTCTTTGGTCAAACGATCCCGCTGCAGTGCCAGATCTTGTTCGCCCTGCTGCAACACGCGCTCGCGCTGAAAGAACATGCCTGCATCAAAGGTGGGCACACCTTGGGCAAAGGCCATTGGCGCGTTGAGCCACACCAAACCCGCAAGGATATGCGGGCGGAGGCTATTCATGCAGCGAACCAATCGGCCCGAGCAACTCGAAATTGCAGTTACTGCGGCTGACCTCGGCAAAGGAGTTGAAGCATTCAGCTTCTGACGGCCGGTATTCCGCGCAGGCTGTCAGGGTCAAAAGGGTGAGGGTTAGAACGCACAGTCTACGCATCAATCTGTCTCCAAAAATCGGGGTTTTGGCGATAATCCGCGCCAACCAGAGCTTCGCCTTTCTCCATGCCACCAAGGATCGTGAGGTAGGACCCAAGGGCGCTGAGATCAGCGTCGATCACCACCGAACCTTGGTCGTCGCGCACGAGCGCCAAACGGGAGTTGCTGCCTGTGCCGAGCAAAACGCTGAGCTCTTTTACAGCGAGGCCCAGCATGGTGTAATCGCTGGCCGAGGCGCGAATGTTGGGAAGCAAGAGCTGCGTCGGCACGGCCTCGACAATCGTTTTGCCGGTGCGGGTCTTTTCAAGCTGGCTTGCGTATTGGGTCATCATCACGACGACCGCGTTCTGTTTGCGTGCTGTGACCAGCCAATTGCTGAGCCGGTCTGCAAAATAGGGATTATCCAGCGCTTTCCAGGCTTCATCAATGATGATCAGTGTCGGTTTGCGATCCTCGATCACGCGCTCCACCCGCCGAAACAGATAGGACAGGACGGCCATGCGTTCCTTTTCGCTTTCGCTGTCGAGAATGCCGGTCAGATCGAAGCCCACGACAGCACCATCAAGCGAGAAGGTGTCCTCAGCGCTTTGCCCGAAGATCCAGCCATAGCGACCATCTGCGGTCCATTCCTGGATCCGCTCAAACAGATCCCCTTCATCCGCCCCGGCCACAAAGAGGGAGGCCAAATCCTGCCAGTTGCGCAGGGCGGCATCGCTCGCCCCGGCGTTCTGGCGCACCACTTCTTGGATGCGGTTGATCTGAACCGGGCTCAGGGGCTTGTCGGCGCGGTGCAGCAGAGTCGCCAGCCAATCAGACAGCCAGGCTTGCCCGCGCCCATCGATTTCGGTGCGCAGAGGGTTGAGGCCGGTTGACTCACCTGCCTTGATAGCACTGTAGCGCCCGCCATTGGCCCGCACGGCCATTTCCATGCCAGCGCGATAGTCGAAGACAAAGACGCGCGCGTCGCAGCGCCGGGCTTGTGTCATGAGGAAGGCTGACAAGACCGACTTTCCGGAACCAGGGCGGCCGAGGATCAAGGTATGCCCGCCGGTCGGTTCTTTGTCCGGCTGCCCCGTCTCGTGATAGTTGAACAGAAATCCAGAGCGTTCAGGCGTCGGGAAGAGGGTGATTGGTTTGCCCCAAGGCACTCTATCACCCGGCTTGCCCAGTTGACCGCGATGTAGCGCCGCGAGATCGGCAAAGTTCGTGTTGGTGATGGCGGCCTTGCGGCTGCGCATCTGTCCGTTGCCCGGATGCTGCGCGAAATAATGGGTTCGCGCTGCAAAGCTCTCATTCACCAGATTTACGCCTTCACTGGCGGCGATATTGCGTACCTCGGCCGCGATGGCTTCCAGCTTTTCCTCGGTCTCAGCGAAAACCGTCACCGTCATGTGATGATCGCCAAAGCTGAGCCGCTTGGATTCAAGATCGTCCAGCGCGTCTACCAGTTCTTCAGCAAGGGAAAACGCGCCGTCATCGCTGGCCTTCATAAGGCGCTGTTGGCGCTTGATCCGGCTGGCCATGATGTTGCTGTTGATCGGCGTGAAGGAATGTGTGACCACCATGTCGACCGGCAGGTTCAGCTCATCGAACATGGTGCAGCTGGTTTTGGCTGGGTAAGTCTTGATCGCAAAACTGGTGCCAAACCGCTTGCCCGCCGTCCCGTCGTCGAGCGCAAAGCCGCGCCCCTGAAACGTGACGCGGGTGTTGGCTACATCTTCGGCAATGACACCAAAGCGGGATTTTGCGAAGAGTGGTCGCTCTTGGCCGATGTTGAGTGCCCCGAGGAACCCGAGTAGCTCGCCGCATTCAGCGCCGAGCAGGCGCGGGTTCATCTCTGCAAAGGACGATAGCAGAAACCTGACGACCTCTTCGAGCTTGCGCAGTTGCTTGGCTGTCTGGTCTTTCAGCTGTGCGATGGAGTCTGAACGTTTCAGGCGCAGCCGCGCGCCGAGGGGAGGACGTTTCAGTACCGTGAGCGTGAGAGTCTTGTCCCGCAGGCCTCCCCGCGCCATTGCCATTTGCCAACGGCTGTCCAAGGCTTGGGCAAACCCCTCGTTGGGCACTGGTGGCAAGGTGGTCTCGATCGCTTTTGAGACCTTGTGAATGTAGAAACTGTACTCTGGTCCGATCTGCGCGATGATCGCCGCGAAAAGCGCGCGGATCTTCTCCAGATGCGCGTCATCGCTGGTCATGCTGTTGACCCCATCGAGGCGGAGGCATTGGAACAAAGCATTGCCGCGCGTGCGGATCGTCACGTCATTCACCAGGCTGACATAGGGCAGCATGCTGGCCATCGGGCGCTCTTTGCGCGCCCAGTCTGGCAGCGTTGCAAGATCATCCGAAGGATCACGGAGCATAGCTGTCCCCCGAATGGATCTTGCGGTTCGGGGTAGGCGGCGTTTCTTGCAGGGCAGTGACCATCACCTCAAGAAAGGCCGGATCCCAATCCGCCGCTTTCCACAGCGCAGGATAGGCCAGAGCGGCAATGATGATCACCGGCCAGCTCTGAACCCAAAGAAACAGCAACACAAACCCGAAGAGCCAAACCATGGCATACATGATCGGCAAGCCGATGAGCTTTGGCGGCCGGATCAGGCCCAGGAAGAGGCGGGTTTGCGTTGCCATGTCAGATTTACGCGCCCCAGATCGCGGTCACGATGGTCGGTGCAGCCGCGATCCCCGCAATGGCGACCAGCACCCAAAGAGCCTGGCGGAAATCCAGAATGCCGAAGAGCCAGGAGAGGAACACACCGATCAGGGCCAAGGTGCCGATGACTATGCCCAAGGGGCCGGTGATCGTGTCGACAATGCCTTGCAGCAGGTTTTGCACCGGGGAGAGGTCGATGCTTTGCGCAAAGGCGGGGTTGGCAAACATCAAGCTGACCAGAGCCAGCGACAGGATCGTGCGGAATTGAATGTGCATCAGGAGGCTCCAGTCAGTCGGTCACGCACAGCCATGACCCGGCGCACGTGGTTTTGGGTTTCTCGGTAAGGAGGGATGCCGCCATAGCGCGCGACCGCGTCTGGTCCGGCGTTATAGGCAGCGAGCGCGAGTTCGGGCGTGCCGAACTGCGCCAGCATCATCAGAAGGTAACGGGCGGAGCCATCCAGATTGGCCTGCCAGTCATGCGGATCGACGCCGAGCTGCGCGGCCGTCGCTGGCATCAGCTGTCCGAGGCCGATAGCACCTGCGGAGCTGCGCGCATTCGGGCGATAGGCGCTTTCAATCTCAATATTGGCTTGGAAGAGCACCTGCCACTCCGTCACGGACAGGCCAGCGCGGCGTAGTGCGGGGTGTCCGCCATAGCGTTGCGCGGTGCTTTCAAGGGCTGTGAGGATCTCGGGGCGGGGAACCGCGCGGGTGGATGCAGGAGGCGGATCTTCAGGCTGAGGCGCTGCGAACACGATCAGCTCTGATGGGTTTGCTCCAATCCCGTCGACATAGCTTTGCGCAAAACCTGATTGGGGGGATTTGGTCTCCAGCTGGCCATCGGCTCGCATGGAAAGCACGAAGCCTTCGGAATAGGCCGGGGCAGCTAGGAATGCTGCGAAGACGGCAAGTGGCTTAGCCCGCGTCGTCCAACTTGTGAGAGGCGATCTTGCCTTCGAACATGGGGATCGAGACGATCGAAACACCAAGCCCGGCGAGGAAGCTGGATAAGCCGTTGATTGTCTTAAACTCTCGGGCCGCCATGTTGTTACGCGCGGTGACGAGCAGGCGACGCGTCTCGCCATCTGGCGAGACGCAATGCACGGTCCAAACTCCGGACCACTGAGCACCTGTACGTTTGGGCGTAACCCGGCACACAACATCCGCCGAATGACCCTCGGCAAGTAGTGTGCGCAGCCCGTCTTCACTGACAACATTAGGGGCGTCTTGCATCAAATTCATAGGATCGAGCCTTGCAGAATTGTGCATTAGCCCGGCAGTCCCTCATGGACTACCGAACCGATACAATATTATAATCTTGCAATCAATAGGTGCAATTTGAGTTATTGCGCCCTTCATGCGTTGAAACAAATTTACTGCAACGGAGTGGCTTAGCCAAGATAATATGGGGCTTTTGAAACAAACATGGGCGGTTATGGCCGTTCTGAGCTGGGGGTCTGCCGCGATCGCGGGCAGTTGCCTGCCGCCTGCGCCGCCCTGGATGCCGACCAATGCCGATCATGTTAGGGCCTTTGCGGACCTTTTGAGGCGGGATGCGGAGACGTATTTCACCGATGTTGAGCAGTACTTCCGATGCCTAGATCAGCAGCGGCGTGAGGTCTTCGAACAAGCGCGCGAGGTCAGTGGAGACTATGCGCGCGTTCTGGAGTTCCTGGACGACCTGAGGAAATGATACCCGTCCTCACGTAGAGAAAGCTGCCGTTCAATAAGGCTGCCGCGAAGGTCGCCAACGCGGACTTTGCCGACATTCCGTTTTCGGCCTTCGCTGTTGCAGCATTGCTTCGCGCATGCGACGTACACGTCGCTGCGATGCAGCCCGTTTCACCAAAGCAGCCGCTCAATCTCGTCTTGAGACGCCAAATCAAGAAAAACCCCTTCGCAGCACGGAGCCGGAATCAGCGAGGCGTGGACAAACTAGATTTTCGTTGCTGTCTTTGCGATGGCTGTTTTTGCGGAATCCAATCGAGGGCTTCTTTGGTGGTTAGTTCCGATATCTGGTGCATGGGATTAGGATGAAATGTTGCAAACAATCGCCCATTTCATAAGTCCGTAAAGGCGAGAAGATTTGCCACGCAGAGGACACCTGTCAGCAAGATCAAACCCCATGGGCTCTGATTATTAAACCCATAGGCTGGATGACGCCGAAGAAGTTCATTCAGACCGACATGGACGATGGAGAAGATTGCCAACCCGAACCGGATCGCATTTTCCTGGTTGTCGTCTCCGCCCCGAGGCGAACGGCAAAGGCCGTTCGCCGATTGGTTTGATGTCAATCTTCTCCGCGATGCTAAGGGCATCTTCGTGCTCGACGCCCAAGTATAGAACTGTGCTGTCGACCCTCGTATGACCAAGCAAAAGCTGGACTGCGCGGAGGTTCCCCGTTTTGCGGTAGATCTCCGCAGCTTTTTGTACGGCGCATCGAATGTGTGCCGTAGAGGTCGCAAATTTCAGCGACTGCGTCGAACATCACGGTGAAGGTCCGCGCCCCGATCCTACGCAGGTGTGCTTTGAGCTTTGAGAAGGCCATCTAGATCGGGTTCACGGCCAAGGACACCCGCATCTTTGCCCGCCAGCTAGGGTTGAAGCCCTGCTTCACGCCGGTGGCCAGTCCGCAGTCCAACGGCTTGTGAAGACGCTCAAGCGCGACTACGTCCGTGTGAACCCTTGCCTGATGCAGAAACCACTTAGAAATTGATAGGAGACTGGATCGAAGACTATAACGAAAACCATCCACACAGCGGCCTGAAATGGAAATCGCCTCACGAGTTCTTCAGGGCCAAAACCGAAACCGCTTAGGTGTTCGGTGAAACGGGGGCAGGCTCATCCCGCACCCGCGCGGCCATGAACGGGATGAGCACGCTCAGAACCAGCAGTCGGCCCACATGGCAGGCTGCGACAAAGCCCGGGTTGGCGCCAAGCACCGCCCCCATGACTATCATGGTCTCGAGCCCCCCGGGTGCAAAAGCGACCAAAACATGGGGCAAGGGCATATTCAAAAACATCGACACTGGGACCGCGAACCCGACAGAAAGCGCCGTGGTCAACACCGTGATCGCCACCCCGCCGCCCGCATATCGAAACAGCATCACAGGTCTTGTGCCGCCAAAGCGGCAGCCAATTAGTGTGCCCATCAGCACCAAACAAGCCATAGTAATTCTTGGCTCAAGAATACCGGGAGAGAGATCTGACAAATGCCCCACAGAGGAAACTAGCATTGCGCCGATGAGGAGCGGCGCAGGGACGCGGAATCGCTCCAGCACCCAACCTGCGATTAGAGACAGAACGACCAACGCCGCGATATAGCCTGCGCTCAGAGTATCCCCATCCGGGGTCATGCCCTGAGACAGGTCCAACCCCATCAGCGCTGCGAGCGCCGGAACTGCTAGTGTTAGCAGCAGTACCCGTACTGATTGTACAACAGTTACCTGCGTCAGATTTACGCCGTGAGTCTCGCCCAAGGCTATCACGAAACTTAGGTGGCCCGGTGCAGACGCCAAAACCGCACTGCGCTGATCAAATCCGAATCCATTCACCAACAAGGTGCGGCACAAGATCATGGCCAGAACCAGCATGATTGCCAATGCCACAAAGGCAAGCGGCCAACTCAGCATCGCAGCTGCCGCCTCTGCATTCACGCCGGCCCCAATACCAATTCCTATAAACAGGAATGCGATGTCGCGCAGCAGCGGCGCAATACCAAGGCGCATCCCGAACAGCGACAGGACCGAGACCAGCACCGCTGGTCCCGTCAGCATATAGAGCGGGAGATTAACCAAGTAGCCAACCAAAGCTCCGGCAGCACCAACCGCAAGCGATAGAACCGAGAGCCCGAGGGCTGGCAATGTTGGCAGTGTTAGCATGGCGTGTCCCTATCTATTTTTCCACTTCTTTTGGAAAGTGGAAAGCCTGCCAGCTGCGTCGGCGCATGTCGGGTTTGAAGTAGGTCCAAGGGTCCCCGTGGGCAACGGGCCTTTGTTCCGACTGCCTTGCTGGGTCTTCTCCCAGGCGTGTACCAGGATGCCCACTGACCGAGACTGGCAGAACAGCCCACGCGCGAGTTGGGCTTTAAAGCCAAGCTCGGCGTAAATTGCGGCGGTCGCGCCATCGATGTTCATAGCGATTACGCGACCTTTGATACCTGACAGGTGCCCCTCGATCTGCGGTGCGCAGCCTGGCACAGGCCACAACTTCAACCGCGTCATATTTTGCCAGTGTTTTAAAATAGATGTCGCTGATCCGACCGCAAACGATAACTGCGGTCTTCAGAGGTTTCATCGGTTTAGCTCTCCGATTTGACACCAATGTATTCCGGCAGATACCGCGGGGGCATTGGCCCTTTGTTCCGGCCGCCCTGCTGCATTTGTTCCCAGCCATGAGACAAGACGCCTACCGAGCGGGAGAGACAGAACAGACCGCGGGAGAGCGGGGGTGGAAAGCCCAGCTCGCAAAAGATAACAGCCGTGGCCCCATCTATATTCATTGCGATCTCAGTACCGCGCTTGCGTCCGATTTCCGCCTGAACCGCCTCACCGATGTCGGCAAACCGCCCATCCACCGTACCAGACTTCGCGGCCTCGCGTACCAGCTCCATCAACCTTGGTGCGCGGGGATCGACGGGTTTGTGGAACCGGTGGCCAAAGCCCGAGACAATTTTGCCATTTTCCTCACGCCAGACGGCGATACCGTCGCGGACGGCAGCGTCCTGTTCGGCGCCGTCATCGATCCGTTTGGCGACGTCGAGATAAAGTTCGGCGCATTGTTCACCAGCGCCGCCATGCACGTCACCCAACATGTTGACCCCGGTGGCCATGACGTTGTTGAGCCCAAGCCCGCAGGTCGCTGCCATGCGGGCGGCAGCTATCGAAGGCGCTTGCGGACCGTGATCCACGCCCGCCACCAGCGCACATTCAAAAAGTGCCGCCTGTTCTGACGTGGGCATATCGCCCCGCACCATGAGCCAGATCATCTGAGCAAAGCTGACATTTCCTATAAGGTCCTGGATCGGGTGGCCGCGAAAGGCGATCCGCCCTGGCGCCATGTCGATAATTGCGGTGCGCCACCAGTGGCGCATGTCATCGGCATCTTTGCGTCCTGCGGTGTCCGTCATATCGCGCCTTCCTTTGCCAGTTTTTCAATGTCTTCCGGTGAAAGCCCTAACTCACTCCAGATTTCAGTGTTGTGCTGCCCCAACGTGGGCGGTGGCGCATCGACGGTGGGCGCGCTGCCGTCCAGTTTGATGCCGGTCGTGGCGACCTGAATGTCTCGTCCGACGCCGGGTACATTTTCAAACTGGCCAAGAAATCCGCGGTCTGCAACCTGCGGCATTTCCAGTACCTCCGGCACTGTCAAAACCGCTCCCGAGGGCACGCCGATACTATTGAGCTCCTTGGCCCAGTCGCGCGGTGGTCGGGTCTTTAGCACGGCCTCAAGCTCCGTTTTCAGAGCCAGCCTGTGGCGTTTGCGATCCTCACGCGTGGCATATTCAGGACGTTCGCGCAACGCGGCCAAACCCAGGTGGTCAGTCAGAAGCTCCCATTGCTGGTCCTTGTTGGCGGCGATGTTGATCAACCCGCCCTTTGCCTCAAACGCGCCGGAAGGCGCCGAAGTGGGATTCTCATTGCCGTTGGCGGTCGGATTGACGCCTGCGATCAGATAGTTCGACACCACCCAGCCCATTGTCGCCAGCACCGATTCCAGCATCGAAACATCAATGAACGTACCGCGCGGATTGGCGTTTAGAGCAGATGAAATCGCGAATGCTGCGGTGATACCGCCCACCGTGTCTGCCACCGGATACCCAACGCGCAATGGCGCGCTTTCGCCACCGCCGGTGATCGACATCACACCCGAGGTGCCCTGGATGATCTGATCATAGGCCGGGCGGCGGATCCACGGGCCCTCCTGGCCAAAGCCCGAGATGGCACAGTAGACCAGCGTCGGATTGACCTCTTTTAGGGTCTCGTAGCCCACGCCAAGGCGCTTCATGACACCGGGCCGGAAGTTTTCCACCACAACATCTGCCGTTTCGACGAGTTTTAGAAAAATCTCTCGGCCCCGTGCGTTCTTCAGGTTGACTGTGACCGATTTCTTACCCGCGTTCTGGGCCAGAAAAGACACACCCATGTTGGCCTTGTTCAGCTCTGGGTCAGCCCCCAGTTGGCGGGCGAGATCGCCCCGCCCAGCGGCCTCAACCTTGATAACTTCGGCCCCCAAGTGCGCCAAGTGGTGGCAGCAGAACGGACCGGCCAGCACATTGGTCAGATCAAGAATGCGAATGCCCTTCAAAGGTGCCTGCGTCATTATCCGCGCCCTTCGTGTACAACTTTGGCTGCCGTGAAAAACTCGCGGCAATAGCTGCCTTTTTCCGGCGCGCCATAGGATGATCCTTTTCGGCCGGTAAATGGCGCGTGAAAATCCATGCCTGCTGTGGGCAGATTAACTTGTATCATGCCTGCCTCGGCGTTCTGTGTGAAATGTTCGATCTTGGCCGCATCCCGCGTGACGATGCCCGCTGACAAACCAAATTCGCAGTCGTTGGAGGTAGCAAGGGCAGCATCATAGTCCGACACGCGCAATACAGCGGCGATGGGTCCAAAGATTTCGTCCCGCGCCACGGCTGCCTGTGGTGACACACCCGTAAACAAGGCCGGAGCAAAGTAATGTCCGGGGGTTTTGGATCTGACTTCGCCGCCACCTGCGGCAAGCGTTGCGCCTTCATCCATGGCTTGAGAAACGTATCGTTTGTCGATAGCCAGCTGCGCCTCGCTGGCCACCGGGCCAATCTGGGTTTCTGGCCCGCGC
Organism: Ruegeria sp. AG6; assembly: GCF_056541565.1. NCBI lineage: Bacteria > Pseudomonadati > Pseudomonadota > Alphaproteobacteria > Rhodobacterales > Roseobacteraceae > Ruegeria > Ruegeria sp. AG6. The sequence goes on from NZ_JBQFYQ010000001.1 coordinate 115,750, forward strand.
GCATCACCGATCCTGAGATCTTTCATGGCCGCACAAAGACGGTCGACAAATGCGTCGTGAATTCCCTCAGTGACGATCAGGCGGGACGACGCCGTGCATCGTTGCCCGGTCGAGAAAAAGCTACCCTGTAAAGCGCAGTGAACCGCCAGGTCCAGATCCGCATCATTGAGGACAACCAGCGGGTTCTTGCCCCCCATTTCAAGCTGCATTTTGGCCCCGCGGGCGAACAGCGCAGCCCCCATATTGCGACCGACAGGTGTGGAGCCGGTGAACGTGACCCCAGAAACTTTGGGGTGTGAAACGATCGCCTCCCCGACCTCACGGCCTTTGCCCATTACAAGGTTGAACACACCCTCGGGCAGGCCCGCACGGGCAATGATGTCGGACAACATCCACGCAGAACCGGGCACCAGTTCGGCAGGTTTGAACACGACCGTATTGCCATAGGCCAGAGCGGGCGCAATTTTCCATGCCGGGATCGCCAGTGGGAAATTCCAGGGCGTAATCACGCCGACGACGCCGATCGGCTCGCGTACAACCTTAAGCGACACACCTTCGCGCAGAGATTGGTAAGCGTCGCCCGTAGCACGATACGCCTCAGACGCGAAATATTTGAACAAATGCCCGGCACGATGCGCTTCGGCCTTGGCCTCGGACAGGGTTTTGCCCTCTTCGCGGGCCAGCATGTCGCCCAGTTCGTCCACACGGGCAAGGATTTCCGACCCAATCCGGTCCAGTGCTTCGAACCGGACCAGAGGCGATGTCGCGCGCCATTTCGGAAAGGCGGCAGCCGCGGCTTCGATCGCTTCAACCGTCTGGTTGGCACTTGCCTGCGCGTAATTGCCAATCGTGTCATTCAGGTCAGATGGGTTGATGTTTGGAACAGCATCGCTGCCAGCGGCCCATGTTCCGGCGATATAGTTGGGAAAGGGGTCTACAGTCATTGCACTTCCTCAAGAACTGGTCGCCAACCGATATCTTCATGCCGGTGGTCTACAGTGTTCACATAAAAATAGGTCGGGCCGTGATAGCCCCGGCATACCCGCCCATCGGCACGGTTGGCGACAGGTTCGGCGGTCCAGCTGACCGCCCCGAACCAATTCCACAAACGGTTATGAGGTGAGGTCAGGTGATCCGGGCGAAGCGGGGCTGCACCATTGGCTGGGTCCGGTTGGGGCGCGTTTGACACGGCGGCACCGCCCACCAACGCATCCCATTCATTGGGCCCAGTCGCACCCTGATAGGGGTCATTTCGGGGCGTATCACCACCGGTCAGCAACCGGCATCGAAACGTAGTGCCATCGATGGACACCTCTGTGCCATAGACATACCCGGCATCGTCCAGATCCTGCCAGCTAACGCGGCTCATTAGCATCCGGTCGGCCACCAGATACCGGGTGCCTCCCTGTTGAAACACATGCCAGTTCAGGCGTTTGGTCGGGTCTTTTGGACTGTCAGTGAGCGCCCAGTTGTCCCAATCCGGGTCATGTTCAAATTCCGGGAGGTTACCGGGTTGCAGACCCTCGTAGGGGCAAAGCGCTGCAAGATCCGTGATCCAGGGTCGGGTTGCCGGGGCAAGGATTTGCCCTACATGTGATAGCCCACCCAGTTGACGGGTTCCGATATAGTCCATCATTGCTCTGTCACCAGCCCTTTCAAAGGTCGAGTGCGGAAGCGGCGCAGAACCCGGAACAGCATTTCCGCCGAAAGGAATTCCGTGCGCTGTGAGGGATCAAGCGGGGGTGAGACCTCGACAATGTCCAACCCGCCCAAGGGGGCCTCGGCCAGTCCATCCAGCAGATCGTAATACTGACGCGGTGTAATGCCGCTATGCACGATGGAGCCTGTGCCGGGAAGGTAGCCCGCGTCCATCGCGTCGATGTCGATGGACAGATAAAGCTCGTCACAGCCCTGCATGGCATGCGCAAAGGCCTGGCGCATCACCTCGGGCGCTCCGAGTTTTTGCACATCGCCAGCTGAAAACACCCGACCGCCCTGTTCTTCGATGAGCGCGAGATCACCGCCATCGACCCAGCCCGTGATGCCGATCCAGACCATATTGGACACATCAATGTTGGGCAGTTCAGAAATCCGGCGTGCATTGGTTGCGTGGTTGTGGCTGCCCCACGCGCCCAGCCGGTCGGAGAAATCCAGATGACCGTCGATCTGGATATAGCCAAAACGCGCGTTTGGTGCACGTTTAGCCAGCCCGCGGGAATAGCCCAGACAGGCCGGGAAGCTATTGTAGTGATCACCACCCAATGCCAGAGGGATCGCCCCTGCAACGGTCAGCGTTTCAGTCATTGTGGCGATGGCTTCGGTCGTTGCATCAACGTCTTGCGCTGTGATCTCTGCGTCGCCGCAATCGATCAGCCAGTCGGTCGCAGGCACGGTGCGGCGGCTTGTGTCTGGATCAAAGCTGGCTCCCTGCGGACGCAAAGATTGCAGAAGACTTGTCGCCCTGCGCAATGCTTCGGGGCCGAACCTTGTGCCAAGGCGGCTGGAATGTGTCCAGTCGCTCGGCATGCCCACCACGCCGATCTGATCCGCATTGACGTCGGTCACGTCACGCAAAGGCCCATCAAACAGCCGATATCCCGGTTGAGCCAGGGGCGGGTGGAATGTTGTATTAGCTGCAGTCATGTCAGTACATTTTCCTTGGAAGTTAGGCGACCCGGATGCTCAATCCCAAATCCGAGGCGCGCATAGATAAATGCCAGAAGAGCCGTAACCATCAGTCGTTGGCCAACCTTCACCACACCCATTCCGGGCCTGTTCGGGTTCAGACCGGTCAACATGATGGCACTGACCTCGTGCTGACCCAGAGCGCTGAGCCATTGCACCACCGTATCCAGATCAAGCCCCCCCAAACGGGGCCGATCACACAGCGCGCTGATCGACGTTTCAAACACCGAGAGATCAAACCGCACAAACAGCGGCTTTGATATATCCCGCCACCTTGAATACGCTGCAAGCTCCGCAGCAGTATCCAAGCTGCAGGTCATACCCGCCCCATTTGGCAAGGGTGCCACATGAAAGTCGCGCGCATTATCTGGCGTACCGCCAAGCTGCGCTGTCTGACAATGAGGCAGCGCGCTCTGCACTGTCTCGGACATGCGATCCGACCCACCCAGTATTATGGCGCAGGCACCATTGCGGCTGATCTGACGCGTTGCTGCTCTCAATGCCGCGTGGATCGCGTCCTCAGACCCTGCTGCTATATCTCCGAGGTCACAGAGCCGCTCGTGCAGACCGTCGGTACTGATGTCCTGACGTGCATCGACATCTACCGGGTGACTGAATTGTGGGTTTGCATGCCAACCGAAATAGACCGAGGTTTCGCGCAACGCACGCGGCGCCAGGGACTGCCCGGCATGCGGCGCGCTGGTGTCTTCAAACGGGACGCCCAGCACTGCCAGATCGCCGGGCCTGACTTCTCCGATTGCTTTGGTTTGTGCGCGCATGAACGACAGTTGCCCTGCCATGCGCGGCAATGGGGCCGATCGTAAAGGCATCAGCCAGCTCCTTTCTCAAGACGCTCTGTCACCGCCTGTAAGATCGCCAGCGCGGCGCAGGTTTCAGTTCTGCCACGATCGTCCAACGCCGGGGCAAGTCCGAAAACTGCTGCGGCGGTGACATTGCCTGGGGTAGTGTCAATTTGCGCGATCATCTGTGCAGGTGACATCCCGGTCAGGCGACGTGGGTGCGACACCCATTTGCCCGCAAGCTCTTGTAAATCCACAGAAAGGATGACCGGTTGAGCGTGAGACAATTGCCCCGCAACGCCCCCTGTGACCGGAATAACAGGAACATCCGCACCTGTGACTTTTTGTGTCGCGATGCTAAGCGCCTTCAGTCCGCTGGAATCTCCGCCAACCAGCACCATCCGCGCACCGGTTTCCAGAACCGCCTCGCATTGCGAGACAATTGCGGAAAAATGCTTATCCGGCTCAAGCGGAAATACATTCACGTCCCCCAGGTCAATGGCATTCGCGGGGGCCTTTCCGGGCCGGGAGGCGTATCGTAATTGCCTCGCGAGGTAGCGTTGCTCTGCCGCTGGTCGGTCGAGATTGTCACAAAAATATCCTGCTACCGCGACTTGCCCAGGCACGAGGTCTTCCAGATCGCCAACAGGCATGCCCAGAAAACTGGGGATCCCGTCAAACTGTATTTGCGCCGCATCACCCATGACGCAAAGCCGCGTTCAGGGTTTCAATGGCCGCCAATTCCGACATGCCACGCGTGTCGCGGGCAGGCGCAAGGCCAGTGATCACAATCGCCTGCCAGCGGCAGGACATTGCCCCAATGACGGAAACCAAGGTTTCGGGTTTCATTCCGCCGGGGTTAAGGCCGATAGCACCGGCTGCATGCCCCAGATCAACGACCGATATGTCGATCCAGAGAACAGTGCGCTCGGGCGTGTCAGAAAAGTCTGCGTGCCCTTCATCCAACCGCCGGGCGGTACGCCAATCCATCGTGCGCTGAGCGATCTGATCCCAAACATCGGCAGGTTGCCCGCCATTCAAACCCACCCAAATCGTGTTTGCTGGTCGTTCTGTAAGATCACGCCGAGCCAGTGGCATGGCCGCGACAACCGGCAGATCAGGCAAGGCCCCCAGTACAGCAGAGGCGACATCAGACGCGCCACCCAGAACGACGGGCACAATGCCGCGATCCACCATTTGCGCCACAAGCTGTTTCAATACGCCGGACCAATCGCCCGACAGGTCCAGATTACCCAGATCCCGGCCGTTTACAGGCAGGCTAGTTCCAAGCTGTCCGGTCATCTTGCGCAGCGCATCCGGTGCCAAGGAGGCGCCGGAACGTGGCCCGCTATCGACTTCGCTTGGAACACCCAAAAGCCCGACAGATCCTGCATCGCATTGCGAAATCTCGCCAAATGGCAGGCCAGCATAACCAGTTGTTATCATTTGTTTCTGCGCGCTATTCATTGCCAGATGCCTTCATTATTTGCGATTTCCAATTGCGTTCAAACCAGCTATAAAAAGTGACGGATTTGCGTCGAAAGGTCTGCCCATGCCCGACAAGCCCCGAACCCCCGACACGAATGGTGGTGTCGAAGCGGTCGAACGCGCATTGCGTGTGCTGGACAGCTTTGAGCCCGGCGATGCGGGGCTGTCTCTGAAAGAAGTTGCGGACCGTAGTGGCGTCAATAAAGCAACAATCTTGCGGCTGAGCGTCTCTCTTGAAAAGTTTGGCCATATCACGCGAGACGGCGAAGGCCTGTTTCACCTCGGCCCGTCTTTGTGGCGTCTTGGATCCGTATTTCGCCAGAACCTCCGCATGGGGCCTATTGTGCGCCCTGTGCTGGCGAACCTGGTGAATGCAACGGGGGAAAGCGCGTCGTTTTATGTGCAACGCGGCAACTCCGGCGTTTGCCTCTACAGAGTCAACTCGCCTAGGCTTGCGCGGGATCATATTCAGGAGGGCGAGGTCATTCCGCTGGGCATTGGCTCGTCGGGCCGAGTGCTGGATGCCTATTCTATCAGGCAAGGCAAACAGGCCGCCAACATTCGGAAGGCCGGCTATTATCTCAGCCTTGGTGAACGTGATCCGGACGTTGCTGGATTGTCGGTTCCGGTTCTTGGGCTTGAGGGCGAGCTGCTGGGTGCAGTCAGCCTGTCGGGCCTGCGCGTTCGCTTCGACGAAACCACTGTCGAAGGCTATCGCGCCGCGGTGCTCGATGCCGCCCGCCAGATCCGGGCCGAGATTGGTCAGATATAAAGAGCCCATCATTTGTCAGCATTCTTGCTGCGGCCAATCAACTGCACGCCGATGAGCGCCGAGATTGACACGATAATCAGGCAGGTCGAGATCGCTGCAATGGTCGGATCTAGCTGATCGCGCAGCGAATTGAACATGCGACGAGTGATTGTGGCCTTTTCGCCACCCGAGACCAGCATCGAAATCACCACCTCGTCCAGCGATGTGATGAAGGCCAGAAAGGCCCCGGTCTGGATCGAGAATTTGACCTGCGGCACAGTCACCGTCCACAACGCGTAGGCTCGGGATGCACCCAGGCTGCGCGCCGCCAGTTCCTGATTGAAATCGTAGTTCTGCAAACCCGACATCACGGTCACGATCACAAAGGGAAGCGCCAGCGCGGTATGGGCGATCACGATTCCGGTCAGCGTGTAGTTGAGGCCCAGCTTGGCATAAAGACTGAACACGCCGACGGCGATCAGGATCACCGGTACGACGATGGGCATGATCACGAGGATCTGCGCAGCGCTCCTGATCCGTGGGGCAGAGCAATGCAGGCCATATGCACAAAGTGAGCCCAAAGGTGTTGCGATCGCCGTGGTCAATACAGCCGCGATCAGTGAGGTCTTTGTGGCGCTCATCCATTCTGCGGAGGTGAAATAGGCCGTGTACCAGCGAAACGAAAATGACGTTGGTGGGAACTCCAGATATGAGGCCCCCGAAAACGACATCGGGATCACAATTAGCGTTGGCAGGATCAGAAAGAACAGTACCGCGATGCCGACCACAGTCAGCCACAGACCGTCGATTTTACGTTGTCCGACTTGTTCCATTTTCAGTTCCTCAGCGCATAAAGAGTTTGTCGAGCCCGAAGACACGGTTCATCAGCCAGATCATCGCCAGAGCCAGCAGCAGCAGGACAACGCCCAATGCGGATGCTGCACCCCAATTGGAATAGACCGTGATTGTGCTTTCGATGCGTTGCGCCAGCATCTGCACGCGGCCACCGCCCAGCAAAGCAGGTGTGACGAAGAACCCAAGTGACAGGATGAAGACCAGCACGATGCCGGCAAAAAGGCCCGGCAGGGACATCGGGAAAAACACCCGCCAGAATGCCCCGCGCGGGCTGGAGCCAAGCCCCACAGCGGCCCGAACCAGGTCGGTGTCAATGTTGCGCATGGTGGCGTAGAGCGGCAAAACCAGAAACGGCAGCATGATATGTACCATGCCAATGATTGATCCCGTGAGGTTGTGCGCCAGTTGCAGCGGTTCCTCGACGATGCCAAGCGACATCAGCGACGAATTGATGATGCCATTCCGCTGCAACAGCACCAGCCAGGCATATGTCCGCACCAGAACCGACGTCCAGAACGGGACCAGCACGAAAACCATCAAAATGGCAGCCGTTCTGTTCGGCATCCTGGTCAGCCAGTAACACAGCGGATATCCCAGAAGGACACAAATCACCGTCACAGCGATGCTGATCTGAAAGGTGACAACAAAGGTCCGACGGTACAAAGCGCTTTCAAAGATGCGCGCGTAGTTTTCCATGCTCAACTCGCCCGCCGCATTGTAAAACGAGAGCGAAGACAACCAGAAAATTGGCAGAAACACGACAACAAGAATCGTCACAACCGCGGGCATCGAAAGCCCAAAAAACGTCAATCTTTCGCGGCGTTCTTCAGTTTTGAGCGTGCTGGCGTTCTGAAGCGTCCCTGCACCTTCATAGACCTCGGCGATACTCATGCCACATGCTCCGGTACGATGATCGTGTCTTCGGGATGCAGGGCAAGGCCAATTTGCTCTCCTTTGGAAGGCAGCCCGGTTTGGCCAGCGCGATTGGCAGGGACACGCAAGTTGATCTCGCCTGCGCTGTCGTGCTGAACGATAACCAGCACACTGTCGCCTTGATAAATGATGTCTTTGACCCGGCCGGACAGATCATTGGCAGTTTCAGGTACTGCACCCGCGGTGACCTCCAGCAATTCGGGCCGGATCACCAGGCGGTGGCCACCCCGTCCCTGGGCGATGGGTGAATTGGATTTCAGCAAACGCCCACCAAGCTGCGCCGCATCATTGGCTACCTTCACCGGCGCCGAAATGGATTCGCCGATAAAATCCGCCACAAAGAAACTGTGTGGCTGGCGATACAGCCGCTCGGGTGTATCGATCTGCTCGATCCGACCGTGATTGACCACCGCAATCCTGTCTGACATCGTCAGCGCTTCGCGCTGGTCATGGGTTACGTAGACAACGGTCGCATCCAATTTTTCATGGAGCGCCTTCAGTTCAATCTGCATATGTTCGCGCAGCTTTTTGTCGAGCGCGGACAGGGGTTCATCCATGAGGATGATCTGCGGCTCGAAAACCATGGCGCGGGCAAGAGCCACACGCTGTCGCTGGCCGCCAGACAATTGAGTGATACGCCGATCTCCATAGCCGCCAAGCTGTACCGTATCCAGCGCACGTTCGGCTTGGGTCTTTTGATCGCTTTTGGAAACCCCGCGGATTTTCAGCGGATAGGCCACGTTTTCAGCCACCGTCATGAATGGGAACAACGCATAGCTTTGGAAAACCATGCCGAGGCCGCGCTTATGGGGCGGCGTCGCAATCATTTCCTGACCGCCAAAACGGAGCGATCCGCCATCTGGGCGTACAAAACCGGCCAGTGCCATCAAAAGCGTCGTTTTGCCCGAGCCCGATGGCCCAAGCAGTGTCAGGAATTCACCTGCAGAAATATTCAGCGATACGTCATCGAGCGCTTTGACCGCACCGTAGGCCTTGCAAAGGTTGGAAATGTCGATGGGAAGGGATTGGGCAGCAGGTGACATAGGGGCTCCTAACCTGACGAAAAAGGCGCAGCACGAGATGCACTGCGCCAAATTGGATTATTGCTGGATCAGCGTGTCGAACTCTTCGGTCAACTCACCCAACTGGCCGATATAGAAGTTCGGATCGACCAGAAGTTGCTTGCCGTAGTTGTCGGGATGGGTGTTGACCTTGACCGCCATCTCTTCCGAGATAATCCCGGCATCGAATGCACCCGTGTTGACCGGGCCCAGCGGCATTGTCACGGCCAGCCGCGCCTGCGCTTCGGCACTCAGCAATTCATTGATCAGGCGCATCGCATTTTCGACGTTCGGCGCGCCTTTGGGCACCAGCAAGCAATCGACATCCATCGTGCCACCATCGAATGCATATGCAACGTCAATGCCTGATGCGATCACACTTTCCACGCGGTTATGGCCCATGTGAATCACGTCTACTTCACCATCACGCAGCAATTGTGCGGATTGTGATCCGCCACGATACCAAACGGTAACTTCGGGTGCGATCTCACCCAACTTGGCCCAGGCGCGCTCCATGCCCTCGTCCGTGGCCAAAATGTCGTAGATTTCTGCCATAGGCACACCATCGGCCATAAGGGCGGCCTCAAGATTGTAGTTCACCTTGCCGTGCATGCCGCGCTTGCCGGGGAAGTTTTCCAGATCCCAGAACTCTGCCCAGTTGGACGGACCATTGTCGCCAAAGGCATCCTTGCGATAGGCAATCACCTTGGTGAAGTTGATGAAGCCGATGTAGTTTTCGTGGATCAGCTCCTCCGGGATACCCGTCGTGTCGACAACCGAATAATCAATCGGCTCAAGAGCACCTTCACGGCTGAGCGTCTCGCACGAGGGCAAGTCCTGCTCGGTCACATCCCAGGCGACGGCACCCGCTGTGATCTGTGCGCGCACGTCCTGGATGCCGTTTGTCGTATCTTCCTTGACCGTGACATTCAATGCGCTGGCTGCGGGTTCCAGCATGGCGGAACGCAAGGCATCCTGAAAGGAGCCTCCCCAGGATGAAAACACCACCTCGCCTTCGGCGAAGGCAGGCGCAGCCATTGCCAGACTGCTAACCACGAGACCCGCAGTAAGCGTCAATTTTCGGTTATCTTTAATCATGTCAGGCTCCTCCCTAACTGTTGGTTGGCTTGCGGGTCCGCGATATGAGCGACTCCGCATTTTATCCCTCAGCGTTTCACTCTTCAAAACGCTATTTCATTTTTACTAGAGCTGATGTTGGAATTGGTCAAGGATTCTTTTGACTCCGTAGGATTACCCCTCTCGTTTCCGGAGCCTCAGAGCCGAACAAAACGTCATATTTCGCGCTTATGAGCTGTGTTTATCTCGTTTCGATCTTGCGAAGATGGCATCGGAAACGATCTTTACCTGCCCCCAAGTTCATTGCCGCCGAGTGAAGCTTTGGGGGATTGAGCGGAACGCAATCTCTCACTTGCATACCGTTGATCCGCAAATGTGAATGGCAGCTTCTATAACAGTTAGCGCCACTTGAACCTTGCCGCAGCATTCGGCGCTTTGGGCTCTGAGCCGCCATGAAATCCCGCAGCGATCCGCGATGCCGTCGCATGCTGAGACCGGCCTTTCGCCAGGTCTCGGCGTTTTCCGGCGAAACATCGGCAAATGCACGGGTTTCCCGAATAGTCATGATGATCGTGGGACGTTCGCGATCTGGCGCCAGGCATCCCGGCAAGCAGCGGCGAATGCTGAGAAAGAGCTCATTACTGTATTCCATTTTCCTTGCTAAGAGTATTCAGCCTTGGCTTTTAACATTTTAGTTTATTTCAGAAAATTGGTGATAACTGCCGTTCCCGGAGGCGTAGGCCCCTTCATTGCGCGCAATTCCGTGCTTGCCTCTGAGAGCGCGATTTCTCTTGCGACCATTGGGCTGAGATCGACGCTCCCGCGTTCGATCATGCTAAGGAGGTTTGGATACTTCCATGATGGCATGCCGCGTGTCCCAAAAAGGGACAGCTGCTTAGAGTAGATCGACCGAACACTAATTTGCATTAGGCCATCGCCTGATGGCGCGCCGATTTGAACGTGCCGGCCTAACATCGCAAGGCATTCCAAAGATGCGTTTGTTGTGGCTTCAATTCCGAGGGCTTCGATTGAGACCTGCGCGCCGCCGCCCGTGATTTCCCGAATTGCCTCTGCGGCGTCGTTTTTGGCTGCGTTCACCACCGCGTCGGCACCGTGTTGCTTGGCAAATTTTAGTTTTTCTTCAACGATATCAACGACGACAACCTGCGCACCCAGCATTTTTGCCAGAAGCAAAGCCGAGAGGCCGATCCCGCCCGCTCCGTGGACCGCGACCCAGTCACCCGCCTGAACACCGGCGCGATCGGTCAACGCATGCCACGCGGTCGTGATGCGGCATCCCAATCCTGCGGCCAACGCGGGGGGTAAACTGTCCGGCAGGTAAACCAAATTGTGGTCAAGCGGCACAGCGACATATTCGGCATAGGCTCCCGGCGTCCCAAATCCGGGTACGATCTGATTTGCGCATGTGTTGGAAACGCCGGTGTTGCAGGCCAGGCATTTGCCACACCCAAGAATGAACGGTGCGATTAGCCGGTCGCCAACTTTGTATTGTGCCTGCGGGCCAGCCTCTACAACGGTTCCGCAGTATTCGTGTCCCAAGATAGATCCGTTCTGCACCTTGGGATGTCCGCCTGACCAACCGCGGTAATCTGATCGACAAACCCCGCAAGCCGCAACTTTCAGAATGACCCCGTTGTCTGGGCAGGCCGGGTCGTCAACCTTTTCGATAGAGAGATCTTCATTGAAATCTCGAACAACAGCTGCTCGCATTATCGTATCCTTGTTTCAAAGCCAAAGCAGATAGCTCTGTGGCCGCTGTTTCAAACCGGCCGTTCGCTTTTGACTGCGAGGGATCGTCAGGTTCCCAACAACCTGACGATGCCCGGTGATGTGATCCTCAGTCGGTGATCGCCTGCGGCTTTCGCAGAATGTTGCGCAGGAACATTGGCGCGATGAAGCCAGCAACCGCCGCCGCCCACAGCCCGATCGCAATCGGGGACGAGAACAGATAGGCCACGTCGCCGTCTGACAGGGTCATAGCGCGGCGCAAGGCGTCCTCCATATGGCCGCCCAGCAGGATGCCAAGGATCACGGGCACCGTTGGGATATCCAGTTTTCGCAGGATGTAGCCCAGCATCCCGAAGCCGACCAGCATCAGCAGATCAAAGTAGCTGCCAGTGAGTGCGAAGATCCCTGTGGTCGAGATCATTGTGACACCCGGCAGCAGGATCCACGCAGGCACTGAGAGGACCTTTACGAAGATTTTCACCATCGGCACGTTCATGATCAGCAACACAACGTTTGCGATCAACAGCGATGCGATCAGGCCCCAGACAACATCTGGGTTGTCACGAAACAACGTCGGTCCCGGTGTGATGTTCAATGTCATGAGCAACGCCAGCAGAACGGCCGTTGTGCCAGAGCCTGGTACGCCAAGCGTCAACATAGGCACCAGCGCTCCGCCCGCGGCCGAGTTGTTGCCTGCCTCGGGGGCGGCAATGCCCTTGGGCGCCCCGGTGCCAAAGCCGCCCTTTTCGCCGGCGATGGATTTTTCTGTCATGTAGGCCAGGAACGATCCCAATGAAGCACCGGCACCGGGCAAAACACCTGCGATGAAACCGACGCCAGATGAGCGCAGCATCGTCCATTTCGTGTCTCGGATGTATTTCCAAGGGATCGAGACTTTGTCCAAAACCACACCGATGGATGATCCTTTGCCATGGCTTTCGACAAAGAAAAACAACTCGGCAATGGCAAAAAGTCCGACGATGGCCACCAAGAAATCAACGCCGTCATAAAGGTGCAAGTTGCCGCCTGTCAGGCGCGGCAGGCCAGACGAGGAATCTACCCCGATCACCGCGATACCAAGGCCAATGCAAGCGGCGATGGCTGACTTTGCTTGGTTGTTCGAGGCCATACCACCCAGCGTGCAGAAGGCCAGCATATAAAGAGCAAAATATTCGGCCGGTCCGAACAGAAACGCTACTCGCGCCAGCACGGGGGCCAGGAGTATCAGGCCGACAGTGGCCAGAAATGCACCAACGAAAGAGGCCGCACCAGACAGAACCAGCGCGTTGCCAGCTTCGCCTCGCTTGGCCATCGGGTAGCCGTCCAGCGTTGTCATCAAAGCAGGTTCATCACCTGGAATATTCAGCAGAATGGAACTGATCCGCCCGCCATACATTGCGCCGTAGTAAACGGCGGTCATTAAGACCAAAGCTGCGGTCGCATCAAGACCAAGTGCAAAGGAAATCGGGATCAGAATGGCGACGCCATTCGATGGGCCCAGACCAGGCAGGGCGCCGATGATGGTACCAATAAAGCAACCGATCACGGCCAGCATCAAAGTGTAAGGCGACAGTGCCACCGAAAAGCCAAGGGCGAGATTTGCGAGGGTTTCCATGGATCAGTGCCCCACGAATGGAATAAGAATTGAGATTGCTTCCCATAGCTTTGCAGGCGTTGGGATGCGGTATGCGACGATGTTTCCCAGCATCAGAATGAACTTGAAGACAACGAACAGACCGAGCGACAGACCGATCCCAGCAAGGATGGCTTTCTTGCGGTTCGGTGAAATTTGGTAACTTAGGATTGTGGCCGCTACTGCTGTGGGCAGGATGAAACCAAGTGGTGACATCAGCACCGAATAGAAAGCCAACACAATCACTGCGACCAACAGGTTGCCCCATGTTCGGCCGTCGGGCCATTCGGGGTCTGGATCGGGTTTGAAGACCAAAACCAAAGAGGCAATTGCTGCGACACCGCCAATCAAGAGCGGGAACAGCTTGGGTAAAAACTCGCCCGAGAATGGGTTGGTCTGGATCTGAGTGGCAGCCGCGATATACGCGACCGCCGTGATCAGAGCGATCAGACCAAAAATCCGATCAGAGGCCATTACTGGATAACCCCCAGTTCTTTCGACATCTGGCGAATGTCGACGATCAGGTTATCGACATAGCCCTGGAAATCATCTCCAACCATGGTAAACGGTGCCAGGCCGTTAGCAGCCATGGCTTCGGCCCAATCAGGACTGTCAGCAACCTGCTGCAGCTTGCCAGCCCACATCTGGAACGTGTCGTCAGAAACACCGCGCGGAATGTAAAGCCCACGCCAGTTACCAGCAACGACGTCGTAGCCCTGTTCCTTGGCGGTCAGGATGTCCTCAAACCCCGGCACGCGCTCTTCGGTCAGCACCGCGATCACGCGGAGATCGCCATTGGCCAGGAAACCCACAACTTCGGACAAATCGCCGGTCATCACCTGCGTAAATCCGCCCACGGTCTGTGTGATGGCATCGGCGCCGCCGTCCATCCCGATATATTTCACCTTGGTGATGTCGGTAAAGCCGCCCTCCTTCAGGACCATCAGCGGTTTCATGTGGTCGAACCCGCCTGTGGATGAACCGCCGGCAAACGCGACCGAGCCTGGATCGGCTTTGACCGCCTCGACCAGATCACCCAGCGATTGGTACGGGCTGTCGGCGGCCACGGCCAGTATGCCCGGATCAATCCCGATAGCGCCGACAAATCGCACCTGATCGGCAGTCATGCCAGCATAGGCGTTCTGCGCCAGACGGGTGCTGGTCGCCGACGACGCTGCCACGATCAGGTCGGCATCATCGTTGCGGTCGGTGACCACATGGGTAAAGGCCAGGCCGCCGCCGCCACCGGGCATGTTGGTAACCTGTACAGGTTTATCGACCGCGCCGATGTCGTACAGGATCTTGCCGATCTGACGGCAGGTGAAATCCCAGCCGCCGCCGGGGTTGGCCCCTGCGACGCATTCCGTGGCCTGCGCCGGAACCGCGAAAGTCATCACGGCCGCGGTCGCCAGTGCAGCCTTTGCTGCGAATAGTTTGCTTAATTTCACTTCAGTTCCTCCCTAAAAGATGAGCCGGAGGGTAGACAAGTTGTTGCGATGCTGGCAACATTATATAAACGTAGTTGCGCAGAGTGGAACAAATGAAGCAGGCCCGCGTCGAGTCCGTCGAAAAGGCGTTGTCAATTCTCGAAGCTTTCTCGACAGAACGACAAATGTTGACGTTGACGGAAATCGCTTCGGAAACAGGGCTTCACAAAAGTAACATCAGCCGCCTTGCGGCGTCTCTGGAACGATATGGCTATCTGAAACGCGGTCCAGACAGGCGTTTTCGTCTTGGGCCAGCATTGTGGCGGCTTGGCGGATTGTACCGCCTGAATTTCGAACTCGGCGAATCCGTGCGCCCCGCCTTGCGCAAACTTGTTGGCGAAACCGGCGAGACGGCTTCGTTCCATGTTCCCGATCAAGATGAGCGGGTATGCCTGTATCGTGAGAATTCACCCGATCCGGTACGGCACCACCTTGAAGAGGGCACGCGCCTGACCATGCGTTCAGGAGCGTCAGCTCATATTTTGGCTGCCTACTATCTGGGCAACAGTGCCGCAAAAGCGCGTCTCGCGGCGGACGGAAGCTGTATTTCGCAAGGCGAGCGGAATCCCCATGTCTCGGCTGTCGCTGCTCCGGTCATAGACGCGACCGGACAGTTTTACGGGGCTCTCGCGGTGTCTGGGCCGCGCGAAAGGTTTGACTATGAAGCACTTACCAAGGCACGTGCCGCCGTTGTGTCGACTGCGAGAGCCTTGGGCCAAGCCCTGGCTTGAACAAGCCCCGATTTAGGGTGGCCTGAAAGGCAATTCAGCCATTTCCGTTGACGAATTCACCGTCAGAGGTGCGAGTGACCGTTATTCCTGCTGCAGCACAGCAAGGATCTTCGCTGTAATTTTATGACGAAAGTTCTGCGAGCGCGCACAGCGAGAGAACCGAATTCACAGGATGGCTCTTTCCGGGCGTTAGCTGCGTTTTGCACCAAGGTCCGGTTCAGCGGGGTGATCTGAGCGGTGTGGTGTTTTAGGATGGCCGCCATCGTATAACGCTGCCTGCGTCTCGCCGTTATCCCACTGATACAGCAGACCGATTTCTTCGCCAGTCTTGATACACGTAATGCGACCGATGGCTTCGGCCGTCGTGCGAACACTCTCAAGTTCGGGCAAAACTAGCCCCTCTCGTTAAACAGTTCCTTGGGAGCGATGTCGAGAGCATGGGCAATCCGCTCCAGAACATCGATCGATGCTGAGAATTTCGCGAGTTCGATCTCGCTGATGTAGCTACGATCCAGGTCGGCAGCTAATGCTAATTGTTCTTGGCTCAACCCTCTGGAATTTCTTAGATTCCGGATATTTAACCCTACTTGTTCCCGTAATTTCATGGCCTGTATTCGGCCAGATCACAAGAACCGCTCTACGGAATATATTCCACAAAACGCGCGCGAACATCATAAACCCTATGCTCGCATATGGTGTGAAGGTTGAGGTTGGAGCTAGTGTATCAATAATGCAGTAATGTAGTCAGAAGGCATTTATTGATATGTGGTGCAGACTTATCAGAAATTTGAGCGCCGGAGCTGTCGTGGCTCTTCTTTCAACCGTGGCCCCGCAGGCGGCAAAGGCCTATCAGGTCGATTGCGCCATTCTGCTTTGCCTGGCCGGTGGTTGGCCCGCGTCAGCAGAATGTGCCCACGCCCGAGCAGTGTTTATCCGCCGGATCACGCCCTGGCCGATTGAGCCGCCGTTGCAAATCTGGCGCTGCCCGATGGGGGTTTCTGAGCGCGCGCCGTTGCAAAGTATTGCCCCTAAAGTCTGGGAGGCCAGCAACCAATCAAGTCAGACGCTTGGCCAAGTCATCCTGGCTCAGGTGGTCGAAGACGGTGCCGATATCGACATCAGTGGTCTGGAATTCGATTTTGTGCGCTCGATCCGTGTTTGGGATGTTCGGCACTACAGCCATCGCGAACGTGGCCGCGACGATGATTGTTCTGAGAGTTATAACATGCGCCTCGGGACCTACGGCACACAAGGCGAATTTGGCTGGCAACGCACGACACCAACGGCCGCCCCGCAATGGGTTCTGCCGTCACGGCGCTGTTCGTCGTCAAGCTGGCGTCGCGGGGTCGGTGTCGAATGGGAAGATCACGAAGGCAACCATGGATATGAGTGGGTGGCCTACTAAGGCTATTCGCCGATGTCCTTCATACGTTCCGCGATATCGCCCGCAATGCGCTCATACAGGGCGGCTTGCTTATCTCTGGGAGTTCCGGGCTTCGGGTTCCTTCTGCGGATGCGTTTGGCGAGCCAAAACAACAGTCGCGCGGCGGGGTCGTCCAGTTTTTCCGGCACTGGGGCCGGATAGTTTTCTTCGAGTAGGGCAACGACCTCAGCATTCATACTGCGATGGTTGGCCTCGGCTGCGAGGCGTATTCGATCGCGCAGGCCGTCTGGCAGCCGCACGATGAATTTATCCTGATTTTGAGAGCTTTGTTCTGGCATGGTGGCACTGTGCCATAAAAAGCGATTGACGCAATAGTGGCTAAATGCCACTAGTTGAATATGGTTTCAACCTGGAGGCGTTTCATGAACAGTCGTAAACCAATGCAGCTTCGGCTTCCGCAAGAGCTCAAGGAGTGGATCAAAGCGGAGTCCGATCGCAATGGAAACTCCCAAAATTCAGAAGTGATCCGCGCCATTCGCGCGGCGAAAGACAGACGTTCTACGCGCGGAGCAATCGGAAATATCAATATGGATCAGGGTGATAATGCGCGTTGTTAACGAGGTGAGAGAGGTGTCGATAAGATGACCAAAGCTAGTGCACAGACAAAGGCGAAGCAGGCAGCCTCGGCCTTCATCCGTGAGGCGCGGGAGGCAGGCTGGCAGCGCGCGAAGTTCGAGATTAAGCCTGACGGCAGCGTCATCGTCGATGCCAACATGGTCGCGCCAGAGGCAGCCGACGACTTTCTCAATAGTGACTTGAGAATGGGCGAATGACCCGAAAGAGCCTGCCAAAATACGTCTATAATGACAGGGGCTACCTACGGTTCATGCGGCGTTCACGCGGTATCTCGGTCATGATGCACGAGGAAGCGGGCACGCCGGAATTTTGGGATCATTACAATCGCCTGCTGAAGGGAAAACCAGCGCCAGCGCCGGTGAAACGCAATTTTGAGGCGTTGATTCTTAGCTACTACGAGAGCGACGCCTACAAGAAGCTGAAGCCCCGTACGAGATCCGACTATCGGCGCTATATCAGCCACATTCGTGAGATCTGGGCCGACAAAGACCCGGCTAGGATCGAAACCCACCACATTTATGAACTGCACCGGGCAAATGCGGATCACTGGCGGCAAGCCAACTATCTTGTCCAGGTCATGGTCGTCTTGATGAATCACGCCCGGTTGATCGGCTTCATCAAGAAAGAGCACGGCAATCCGGCGAAGGGCATTCCGCTCTTCAAACAGCAGAGTGATGGCTGGGAACCTTGGCCAGATGATGTTCGTGAAGAGTTCGAAGTGCTGGCTTCAAAGCGGGCGCGGCTGGTCTATGAGCTTTGCGTTGGTACAGGCCAGCGTATCGGCGATGTAGTGAAAATGAAGTGGGCACACTTTTCCGACGCAGGGTTCGATTTCACTCAGGGTAAAACCGACAAGCCGCTGTGGATCCCGCTTACCGACCGGCTGAAGGCCCATCTCGACGGAATTGCGCGAACAGACGGCACTGTTGTGACCGACGCGAAGGGTCGACCAGTGAGCTACCGTATAGTCGCCGAGGAAATGCGTGCCATCAAAAAGAAGATGAAGCACGAGAAGGCGAGCTACTACAAAACGCACGGGCTCAGAAAAAACGCAACGATCGAGCTTTATCTGGCTGGATGCGATGACGAGATGGTCAAAGCTGTCACCGGTCATTCAGGCGTTGAGATGCTGAAAAAATATGGCGGGCCGATCCGGCAAAGAGAGCTGGCGAAGCGCGCCCAAGAGGCAAGAAATCAAATGGAACGAAGCAAGACCGAAACGTGAAAGTTTCAACGCTTGTTTCAAAAATGGCAGTGAAGGAGAAGGGGAATGACGCAAGTCATTGATTTTATTGGAGGCGAGTACCGGAATCGAACCGGTGTACACGGATTTGCAATCCGCTGCGTCACCACTCCGCCAACTCGCCTTTTCAAGTAAAATCAAATACTTGCCGTGGTGTGCGTGGGGTTTTAGCAGCTTTCCCAAGGGGCGTCCAGAGGATTGCGCGCATTTTTGACGACCAGATTGAAATTTGCCGAAGCCCGCAACCGCAAACGCACAGGTGCAAAGGGGTTGCGTCAACAGGGCCGTTGCTGGGCGTTTCAGGATGTGGCAAAAGCCGGGTAACTTTGGGAATGACTCGAGAGATCCTATGACAGATTTCGCTGCCCGGCGCCGCACTATGGTTGATACGCAAATCCGGCCTTCGGATGTTACTAAGTTCCCGATCATTGAGGCGATGTTGAACGTCCCGCGCGAAAACTTCGTGCCTGACGCACAGCGTGAGGCCGCCTATGCCGACAGTGTGATCGATCTGGGCAACGGGCGCTGTATGCTCGAACCGAGAACGCTTGCTAAAATGCTGGATGCGCTCAACATTTCGAACGACGAGATGATTCTCGATATCGGTCCGGCGACGGGGTATTCCACTGCGGTTGCCGCGCGTATGGCGCAGTTGGTTGTTGGTGTGGAAAGCGACGACTCGCTGGCGTCCGAGGCGCAAAGCCTATTGGCTGAGGCCGATGTGGACAATGCCATTATCCACGTCGGTCCTTTGGAGCAGGGTGCGGCTGAGCACGGCCCTTACGATGCGATCCTGGTGCAGGGCGGTGTTGAACGGATTCCCGACGCCCTGTTGGATCAGCTCAAGGAACATGGCCGGATTGCATGCCTGTTTGTTGAAGGCAATCTTGGAACTGTGCGGATCGGTCGAAAGACCGGAGGCCGGGTCAGCTGGAGGGATGCCTTCAACGCCAGTGCACCGATACTAGAGAGCTTTTCGGCGGAGTGTGCATTTTCGCTATAGTCCGCCGATAGATTTTTCTTCCGCCTTGATTAGTTGAAAACAAGGCCGCAAACTGCCTGCAGGGCAGTGTAATTTCGTTTTGAGAGGATTTCGGTATGCGTGGTTCGGCGACAGGCAGGCTGGTCAAGGCATTCGCAGTGACCGCAGGGCTTGCCATGAGCGTAATGCCAGGGCGTGCAGCGTGGGCTGATAACATAACAGACGCCTTCATCGGTGCATATAATACAAGCGGTCTGCTGGAGCAGAATCGGGCGCTTTTGCGGGCTGCGGATGAAGATGTGGCTATTGCGCTTTCAGCGTTGCGGCCAATCGTCAACTGGGCCGTGCAGGTAAGTCAAGACTACACCCGGTCGCGGGTCAACAACGTAGTCACGACGAACGAGCCGTCTAGGTTTTTTACCGGATTAACGCTTAGCCAATTAGTATATGATGGTGGGGCTTCGATTCTGGGCAAGCAATCTGCTCAGGAAACTGTTTTGGCGACCCGGCAAACCCTGATTGACATTGAACAAGAGGTCCTAATCCGTGCCGCGCGAGCGTATCTAAGCGTCTTGGAGCAGGAAGAAACAGTTGAAATTCGGCAGAATAACGTGAACGTTTCTGCGGAAGAACTCCGCGCTTCAAATGATCGGTTTGAAGTTGGCGAAGTCACCCGCACCGACGTGGCTTTGTCCGAAGCACAGCTAGCCAGTTCACAAGCGGATCTTGCGGTCGCTCGAGGCCAGTTGAGCATCGCTCAAGCCGAATACGTCAATGCGGTAGGCAACGCACCGGGTCGAACAGCGGGTCAGCCGAACCTGCCCAACCTGCCGCGTTCGGAGGCGGAAGCCGTTAGTTTGGCGCAACGCAACCATCCCGCGATTCTCTCAGCGCAGCATCAGGTGCGCGCGAGGGATCTAATCGTGGAGCAACAAAGGGCTAACTTGGGTCCGAATGTGTCGCTTGACGCTGATGCAGGTGTTACTGAACGCTATGATAACAGCGATTATGTCAACGATGCGAGCATCTCGTTGACTTTCCGGCAGCCGATCTATGCCGGTGGTCGCTTGGCAGCAAATGTACGGCGTGCGATGGCGGTACGTGATGCCGACCGCGCGAACCTACTAAACGTGCAGAAGAACATCACTCAAGGTGTCACTGACCGCTACGCAGCGTTTCAGGCGGCCAGCGCAAGCTTGAGAGCATCAACAGAACAAGTTCGTGCGTCACAGGTCGCTTTTGACGGGATCAGGGAAGAAGCCACCTTGGGTGCACGAACAACTCTAGATGTTCTGAACGCTCAGCAAGATCTTCTGGACGCGCAACTCACAGAAGTGAGATCCCGAACTGAACGGACTCGAGCAGCGTACGAACTGTTGCAGGCTCAGGGTCTGCTGACGGCTGAACGTCTGGGTTTGGCGGTGCAGATCTACGATCCGACCTTGTATTACAACCTGGTTAAAAAAGCGCCAGCACGGGTCAGCAAACAGAGCAAAGATCTGGATCGCGTCCTCAAAGCGTTGCGTCGGGACTGATCGACCATACTATTTGTTGTGAGGTTGAGATTGTTTGGCTACACTCGATCCAAGGATAGAGCGGTAGAGAACAATGACTGATAACGTCGTAAAAGCAGGGATCGAAGACGTTCTGTCTTCGGTCAAACGTCTGGTCAGTGAAGACAGTCGCGGTAAATCCTCTTCGGATCAACAGGGTGCTACGCGAAAGCCGGGGCGTTTGGTGCTGACGGACGCGCTGCGCATCAGCAAACCCGCTCAGCCCGAGATCATGCCCGCCAAGCCGTCTGCTGATGTTGCCGACTCGGCCAAGCCGATGCTGCTGCGTGCCTGCGACATCGTCAGGGCAGGTGATCCTGCCAACACTGCGGATGACGCGACCGAGGGACATTCCGCGGCAACCGGCTCAACCGATGATCCCGCGATCAGTCTGAGTGCCAAGATCGAAGCGCTGGAAGCGGCGATTGCGCAAACCGAGGATCAATGGGAGCCGGATGGCGACAGCGCAGACGCCTATTCCGGCACACCGACGCATTCCCTGCCGTGGAACGTCGAAGAGGAGTTTGCGGCCGCAAGGACCGTCGTTCTGACTGATCAGGAAGATACGGACGATCCGCAGCCCGAGTCCGCTTCGGTACAAAACGCAGAGTTCATCCGGGCGGGACGACCGGCTGAATCCGATCGTGCCACTGAAGTCGTTGAAAACGTTTCGGCAACGGATTTGGATGAAGAAACATTGCGTGAGCTGATCGCGGAAGTTGTCCGCCAGGAGTTGCAAGGCGCGATGGGCGAGCGGATCACGCGAAACGTGCGCAAAATGGTGCGGCGGGAAATCGCGCGCGCGCTCGCCGCGAAAGATCTGGGATAAGATTCAACCGCGCTGTGGTGGCTGGGCCAGGCTCAGCATCCGGTCAAGATTCATGTGGCGCTCCAGATGATCGGCCAGATCATCCAGCGCCTGCTCTACACCGTCTTCGTAGGCAATGTCCGACGTCACGCCCAGCGTTGACAAATAACGGGCACGAAATGCGTCTGACGAGAAAATTCCATGCAGATAGCTGCCCTTGACCCGACCGTTGCTGCTGGCGGCGCCTTCTGGTCTGCCTTCGAACTCAAGCCATGCGCGGGCGCGGTCCGGGCCGTCGGTATGGCCCATGTGGATTTCGTATCCGCTGACCGGTTCTCGGTCTGGCAGGGCATGGGCGGAACGCAGGATGACCTGTTTCTGCCCGCCCATTACGGTATCGACGTTCAGCAACCCCAATCCATCAACTTTGCCCGGCCGGCCGTCCACGCCATCAGGATCGGAAATGGTCTTGCCCAACATCTGATAGCCGCCGCACAACCCAAGGACATGTCCACCGCGGCGAACATGTGCATACAGGTCGATATCCCAGCCCTGTGCACGAAAATAGCTCAGATCTCCGATCGTGGACTTGCTGCCGGGAAGCAGAACCAGATCCGCATCGCCGGGCAGGGGACGTCCGCCTGGAATGACCTCGACGCTCACGCCGGGCTCGGCGGACAACGGATCGAGATCGTCGAAATTGGCCATACGCTCCAGTTGGGGCACAACGACCTTGCACACGCCGCCGGTATGGGAACGGATGTCCATCATGTCTTCGGCCGGCAGTTTCCAGGCGTCGTGAAACCAGGGCACGACCCCAAGGCAGGGCCAGCCTGTTCGGGCCGAGATGTCATCACGCCCTTCGTCAAACAGGGACACGTCGCCCTTGAAGCGGTTGATGGCAAAACCCCTGATCTGCGCCACGTCGCCTTCGTCCAGAACGGCCTGAGTACCGACGATCTGCGCAATCACTCCGCCACGATGAATGTCCCCGACCAGTACAACAGGGATGTCCGCTGCACGGGCAAATCCCATATTGGCGATGTCACCTTTGCGCAGGTTGGTCTCAGCCGGGCTGCCAGCGCCCTCGATCAGAACCAGATCAGCGTCGGCGCAAAGCCTGTCAAAGCTTTCCAGCGCTGCGCCCAGCAGCTTGGATTTGTCCTTGCGATAGTCACCGGCCTTCATCGTGCCAGCGCGCTGCCCCTGAACGATAATCTGCGCGCCGGTATCCGTCTCGGGTTTGAGCAGAATAGGGTTCATGTCCGTGTGTGTTGCCCGCTTTGCCGCACGGGCCTGAAGGGCTTGTGCGCGGCCAATTTCGCCACCGTTTTCGGTGACGGCTGCATTGTTCGACATGTTTTGTGGTTTGAACGGCGCGACCCGAAGGCCCCGGCGCGTGTAGGCGCGCGCCAGCCCCGCCACCAGAACCGATTTTCCGACATTGCTGCCGGTCCCTTGAATCATGATGGCGCGAACCATGCCTTGTCTCCTATAAGTCTGGGCGCAGATGATCTGATTTGAGCCGAAAGGGAAAGCCCCGGATGAATACGCCTGCGCATCTTTTGATCGGGGCTGCCGTGTTTGCCCGGCCGCCGCAAGGACGTATCCTCTGGGCTGCGCTGCTGGGAGCGTTGTTGCCGGATCTGTCCCTGTATGTCATGGCGGGCGTGTCCCTGTTTGTTCTGAGCATCCCTGAGCAGGTGGTCTTCGGGCAGCTTTACTTTTCCCCGGCGTGGCAGACCGTATTCGCCATAGACAATTCCTTTATCCTCTGGGGGCTGGCATTCCTGCTGGCAGTCTGGAGAGGTTGGCACGTTCTGGCTGTCGGTGCAGCGGCGGGTCTGTTGCATCTAGCGACAGATTTCCTGCTTCATGCGGGCGACGGACGGCCACAGTTCTGGCCCATCAGCGACTGGGTGTTCAGCAGCCCTGTCAGCTATTGGGACAGCGACCATCATGCTTTGTGGGTGGCTCCGGTGTCAGCCTTTGTCTGTCTGGCCGCATATGTTCTGCTTTGGCAGCGTGGATTGCCGGTCTGGGGCAAAGCCCTGTTCGCGACCATGCTGGCAGCTGAATTCTGGGTGGTGCAGCAATGGCTGTTGTTCTTTTGAGCCATTGGCTTCTTACCTGACGATCAGGCATAGAAAAACGCGCTCTGATAGGCAGAGCGCGTTTGTTCAATCCAAATCTACTTTGGTTCAGGCAGCTTCAGCCTGCTGTGCGGCGTTGCGACGCTCGCTTTCCTCGCGTGACAATGCGACTGAGGTGCGCACGCCACGGCCAACGAACTCCATCAGCCCGCTGACAACCCGTTCGTTCGGGTCAATGCCTGCGCAGGACAGAACTTCGCGCCCATCGCGCGAACGCGCCCAGCGGGCGATTTGTTCGGGGCCATTGCCGTATTTCTTGTCATCGGCGATAGCATCATCAAGCGCAGCCAGGACAACGGCCGCGAAAAGTTTGCGCGCACGATTGCCTTGCTCATTGTTAAAGGCAGTGCCGTCAACGAAATCTCTCATCTCGTCTTCCTTGTTGTTCTTGCTCTTGCATTTTCGGCGTGAGGGTCCTTATGACCGATTAGGTGCGATTCGGATACAGCTAAAATGCATAGTTGCGTTGCGTCACTTGCATGGCTTGCTGCACCTGCAGCACTAGGTGTCGTTGTCTTGTCAGGTGTGTTCCCGCCAGATATAGGGACCGCAACTGATGCATCAACCGTTTGTGAAGGATTTATGTAATGCCCAAGATAAATGGGAACGAAATTCGCCCCGGCAATGTGCTTGAGCATAACGGTGGCCTGTGGGCAGCGGTCAAAGTTGACCATGTAAAGCCGGGCAAAGGTGGGGCTTTTGCACAGGTGGAACTGCGCAACCTGCGCAATGGCTCGAAATTGAACGAACGCTTCCGCTCGGCGGACAAGGTCGAACGCGTGCGTCTGGAGCAGAAGGATCAGCAATTCCTGTACGAATCCGACGGGATGCTGGTGTTCATGGATTCAGAAACCTACGAACAGATTGAATTACCAGCAGAATTGCTGGGTGACCGTCGTCCGTTTCTGCAAGATGGCATGACCATTGTTGTCGAATTCTACGAAAGC
This sequence comes from Ruegeria sp. AG6, assembly GCF_056541565.1. NCBI lineage: Bacteria > Pseudomonadati > Pseudomonadota > Alphaproteobacteria > Rhodobacterales > Roseobacteraceae > Ruegeria > Ruegeria sp. AG6. The sequence continues at coordinate 140,706 of NZ_JBQFYQ010000001.1, forward strand.
GAGGCGCTGAACGCGACGCTGCCGCAGAAAGTGACCTGCAAGATCGTCGAGACCGAACCGGTCGTAAAGGGCCAGACGGCGGCAAACTCGTTCAAGCCCGCGCTGCTGGACAATGGCGTGAAAGTCATGGTTCCCCCCTTCATCGGCCAGGACGAAATGATCGTCGTGAACACGGAAACGATGGAATATTCCGAACGCGCGTGACGTTTCGTCACTTTTTATAAGAGACCGGGCAGGCATTCGCCGCACGGTCTTTTTTATGCGTTAGGGCGATAACGATACCGTGTTGGGTCTGGGCCAAACAATTCCAGCATCAGTTCATATTTGATGCGATTGGCACTGACCTGACGATAGAATGCGATCAAAAAGGCAGTGGGTCCTTGAATGCGGCTGAGCCCACTGGTGGCGGCCACCACGGTGCCCACATCCGTTTTGCCCTGCAAGACCAGATATCCCCCCAGCATCAGGATACCGACGGTGCCGGCCCCGTTGATCACGCTCAGCAGGAACTTTGCCGACAGTTTCCATAGAAACATCCGCCGCCGCGTGTCGTAAATGTCATCGAACATGGTGTTGATATCCCGCTCGACGGCTTCGATATCCTCGGTTGTCAGCCGGTCGGTGGCACCGCGCAGAATGCGAACCCGTTCCGCCACGAAAGTGTTCACTTTGCGCTGCGAGACCAGAACGATGATGATTTGCGGCACGATCATTGACAACGCAATCAGCCCCAGACCTGGTTGCGTGGACGAGATATAGCCGATCACACTGATCAGCGTTCCAATCTGAACGACCGGATCCGAAAAGGCTCCACCAGCAAACTTGCCCAACTCTTCGGCTTCGGCCGAAATGGCGGTGGTCATGGTGCCTTTGCGCAGGCCTTCGTCTGAATCCTTCAGGTCGGTCGAACGCCAAAGCAGGCGTTGGCGGATCAGCCGGATCATGTCTTCGCCCAAGGTTCCGGCGCGATAGCTTAGTACCCATTTCAGGGCGAGGCTCAGCAGGATGACGGCCATCATGCCGATGCCCAGCTGGATCAGTTTTTCAGTCCCGACATCGTCGGATGTCAGGTGGTTGACGATGTCGCGCTGAAACTCAAGCGGCACGGCGGCAAGGCCCGCAATTGCGACGGACAGTATGATGAGGATGATCTGCCGCCCCGCACTGGCGCGCCAGATCGCGGAATAAAGTCGAAACATGCGGGTATCCGGTTCGTCCTGTTTGCCTGCACTTTGGCAGTGCAGGACAACGGGTTCAAACTTTTCGATACAAGCTGATGCGCGGGTCGTGCCGATTTGGCAACAAGGTGGGCTCAGTCCTCCAGCCGCACCGTGGCGTCTGCGGCCTGCATCTCAGGGCCTGCGCGATCAAATCGCAGATACGCGATCCCGTTTCCGCCGGCCTGTGTGTACAATGTTCCGACAGGTTTGCCATTTGCACTGATCTCGGTCCCCACCGGGGTCGAGCCCTGGACAACGACGCGTCGCAGACCTTTGCGCAATTCGGTCTTGTGCTTCATGCGCGCGGTCACTTCCTGCCCGACATAACATCCTTTTTTGAAATCCACGCCATTCAGCGCTTCGAACCCGGATTCCAGGATGTAACTGTCCGGGGTCAGTTCAATGCCTGACTCGGGAATGCAGTGCCGGACGCGCAGTGCATCCCAGTCGGTTCCGTCATCGCCCTCGGGTTCGGGGGAGTAGTTGCGCCAGCCCATGTCCGGGTGGCGGGGATCGGGCAGAGCGGTTTCCGGCGCAGCCTTGGTGCCGCGTTGCAGGTTCAGATCGGTTCCCTCGATCGTCACATCCGCACGCAGCTTGTACATCGTCAGACGTTTGACCAGATCATCCGCAAGGTGTTCGGCCACATCCAGAAGAACTCCGTCGCCATCTCGTTTCAGAAAGAAATCCGCCAGGTACTTCCCCTGCGGAGTAAGCAAAGCGGCGTAGACCAGCCCGTTGTCCAACCCCTTAATGTCGTTGGTGATCAGATCCTGCAAAAAGCTTTCGGTATCCGAGCCGGACAGGCGCAGAATGCGGCGGGTGGGCATGGCTTGGTCCTCGTCATTTCCTCAGGCCTCGTGATATAGGAAGTTCCGATGCCAAGACCAGAGGTTATCAGACGTGCCCGCGCCTATTACCGTCGTGATCCCGACCCTCAACGCTGCCGACGCTTTGCCCGAATGTCTTGGGGCTTTGATGGAAGGGGTGCATGCCGGGTTGATCCGGGAATTGATCATCAGCGATGCCTGCTCAACCGATCACACGCCGGATATTGCGGAAGAGGCCGGTGCGATGGTCGTGACCGGCCCGCCATCCCGAGGCGGCCAGTTGCGCCGAGGGTGCGCGCAGGCCAAAGGGGATTGGCTGCTGATTCTTCATGCCGATACAGTGCTGCAAAAGGGGTGGAGCGAGACCGTCAGCGCCCACCTGCCGTCAGCCAAACCTGCCGCGTTTCAGCTGGCGTTCCGCGCGCGCGGGATCGCGCCGGCCTGGGTGGCTGGCTGGGCCAATCTGCGCAGCAGGATGCTGGGATTGCCCTACGGAGATCAGGGGTTGCTGGTTCCGCGTCACACCTATCAAGCGGCAGGCGGGTTTCCCGACCAGCCGTTGATGGAAGATGTGGCTTTGGTGCGCGCGTTGCCAAAGGTAACTGTTCTGAACACACGCGCCTTTACGAGTGCGGAGCGGTATGAGCGGGCGGGGTGGATTCGGCGCGGAGCTCGGAACCTGTGGACTCTTCTGCGTTACTTTCTTGGGGCTGACCCGCAAGTTTTGGCGCAGACGTATCGTCGCTGAGCGTGGTGCGCAGCTCGACCACGGATTTCCCCAGCCGAAACGGTGCCGCAAAACTGACAAGGCATAGGGCCACGATTTGCAGGACAAGAATATGAGCATTGTCCTGTAGGTATTCCCATTCTTCTTTCAGCTTCCCGACCTGCGCGATCAGGTCATCGTAGCTCTGCGCAAGTATCAGATAGTCGCCCGCAATCGCGGGAACCTTGCGACGCATATTGTCAATGGCGGTCTGTGTGCTTTCGTCCAGTGAAGTGAAGACAAGGAACTGGTCGATGTCAAAGGCATCGGCCTTGGCGGCCATGTCACGTATTTCGTCCATTTCGTCCCTGGACTGACCCCCAACCAGGAAGTGAAGCCCCTGTAGGGGGGCCACTTCGTTCGTGACCGCGATGAACAGGGGTAGTTCCGAGTTGCTGGCGGTCGAAGCAGAAAGGAATTCAACCTTTTCGCATAAAACGGCGGTATCCGGATCATAGGCCGGATCACAGAACCGCAGGCGGAACCGGGCCGCGTCCCTGTCAAATGCCAGCGTCGCGGCATAGGCCACGTCGATCTGTCGGTCCAGTCGCGAGCTGTCCGAGGTGTAAAGCCCGGCCAAAACAGCCACCAATGCCCCGATGCCACCCAGCACAACCCATACCAGATCAGCCAGTTTCCACGCCCGGTGCCCGGCCGGTTTGCGAAACAGAAAGGCAGTGCCGATAGAGCCGATGATAAAGAACAGGATCAGCAGGGGCAATTGATTGTCGGTCACAAAACTCATGGGTCCAATCTTAGGACCTGTGCTTCGACCTGCAACAGGGATCACGGGCAGTTGTAACGTCTTACCATATCCCCATACTGGAAACAGCGCAGGGGGGACTTCGATGACCAAAGAAATCGTTCTTATCCACGGAGCATTTGCCGGACCTTGGTGTATGCAGGATTACGCGGACTTCTTTCGGGACCGAGGTTGGACGGTTCACGTTCCTGCCTTGCGGTACCATGACGGTGATCCGAAAGCGGACCCCGACCCGGGTCTGACCGATACTAGTGTCATGGACTACACCAACGACATCGCCGATTTTGTAAAAGGACTGGATCGCAAACCTGTCATTTTGGGGCATGCCATTGCTGGGGTGGTGGCACAGCAAGTGGCGTCTTGTGGTTTGGCCAGTGCCATCGTTTTGATCAATCCCAATGCGCCTTGGGGCACCTTGCCCGAAACCGATGATGAACGCGCTGTACCGCGCACCTTGATGGAAGGCGGCCCATTCTGGAAGCAGCCGATGCGGGTCGGGTTCGATTTGATGGCCCCGTTTGCTCTGAACAAGATGGATGAGGCGCAACAACACGCTGTATTCGACCGATTGGGCGCAGAAAGCGGGCGCGTGATGTTTGAAATGTTCTTTTGGATGTTTGATGACCATCACGCAATCAAGGTTGATTTCGACAAGGTTGACTGCCCGGTTCTGGTGGTCTCGGGTGCCGAAGACAGGGCTGTTAACCCCGATACCTGCCGCGCACTGGCAGCGCGCTATGGGGATCGCGGAACCTTTTTGCTGGTCGAAGACCATGCGCATTTCCTGTTCATGGAGCCGGGTTGGGAAGGGCCGGCCTCGATGATCGAGACTTGGACGACAACCCAGGTGACCTGAAACGGGCTTGACAACAATCCACCCTTTGCGGACATGGCGCCAAGTGAATAGGGCAGTTGACCCTTTTGACGCGAAACCTCTGCGGGAAAGGTCCGGACATGACCCTGTTCGTTGTCCTTATTATTCTTTCGGCTGCTTTGCTGCACGCGGTGTGGAATGCAATCGTGAAGACAGCGGCTGATCGAACCACGATGCTGGGTTTGGTCGCTCTGGGTCAAGTGCTGCCTGCGGCGGTCATGGTGATGCTGCTGCCGCTGCCAAACCCAGAGAGCTTTATTTACATCCTGCTCTCGACCGTTGTGCATTTCGGTTATTATTTCATGCTGGGTAAAGCCTATCAGCACGGTGATCTGAGTGTGGTCTACCCCATCGCCCGTGGGATTGTCCCGGCGCTGGTTTCGCTTTGGGCAATGGTCCTGGTCGGAGAAGTGCTGCCTTTTCAGGCCTGGACAGGTATCGCCCTGATTGCCGTGGGCATCCAGCTGAGCAGTTGGAAAGCTCTGCGCTCGGGCGTTGGGCGCAATGCACTGATGTTTGCGCTGGGCACCGGGTTCTGCATTTCGATCTATTCGGTCGTTGACGGGATCGGTGTTCGGCTGTCGGGCAACACGCTCAGCTATTGGGTATGGGGGGCGTTTCTGCACCTGTTCATTGCCGGGTTTGTCGGAGTTCGGAAACGTGCGACCTTAAAAGACCTGCCGGCCAAAGTATGGATGATCGGCATTCTTGGCGGGCTGGTATCGATGACAGCTTATGGTCTGGTGCTGTACGCCAAGAATTTTGCACCGCTGGGCGCGGTTTCGGCGCTGCGGGAAACTTCGGTCATCTTTGCCGCACTGATCGGGTTCGTATTCCTCAAGGAAGGGAACTGGGCGCGACGGTTGGGTGCCGCGGTGCTCATGGCCATGGGTGTCGCTCTGATCGGAATGACAGTCTGATCCGGCGGAAAAGCCTCGGGCGACAGTGATACCTCTGGCTTAGCGGCCGACCTGAAACGTGCATTGTGGCTTGCAGTTCATGGTGCCCTTGTCGCTGCTTACGCATCGCAGCAAGCGTTCCTCGTGCGTGTTGATCGTTTCTGTGACGGTGTTGTGGCCAAAGATCACGATGAAGGAATCCGGGGAAAAAGCCAGCCCCTTGTAATAGCAAAACCGTGTTTCCGTTCCGTCCGGGATCGGAGATGCCAGGCTGAGCGTCTTTTGCGCCGGGGCCTGGGTCGCCAGCATAGCAAAGGCCAGCCCATAGGTCAGTGTTTTCAGGTCGTCCTCTCGTCCTGCAAATCTGTTGTCGATCAAAAAGGGTTTGGACGCCCGGACCTCAATCATGGTTTCTTGTTTCAGCAAGTTTGAACGAGATCAACGGGTTAGGCAACGAAAATCCTACGCGCTTAGCGACAAGCCAAGGGGACGATTTTTACGGTCGGTCACTTCTGTGGTAACATGGCCGCATTGTTTAAGGAGAATTGAGAGATGTTCAGACCCTCTGTGGAAGCGATTATGGATGTCATGTCCCAAAAGGATTACGTAGTTTTCGACACCCCAACTGTCGATTGGAACCTGAACATAGTGGGCATTCGCGCCCACCCGGTTTCACCCAAGAAATTCGATGATGTCATGACGGTGTTTCACCGGTTTCTTGGCGTTTGGGATATAGCGTATTACCCGATGACGGCCGATCCCAGCGATCACTACCTGAAGAACCCGATAAACCCGGATGGGACGGCCATTCTGGCGTCGGGGCAATATCGGTCCTGCTACAAGATCGATATTCATAAACGAGGCCGGCCCGGAGGCCACAAGGCGCTGTGTCAAAGGCTGGGAAACGTTACCGTGTTTCGGGACAACAACAGGGATGGAAACCTGAACCTTGTTAATCCTCAAAGCGGGATGTTCGGCATAAATCTGCACAAGGGGCCAAACAACGGTGACGATGACACGGCGAATACGATCTATTCCGCCGGGTGTCAGGTATTCGCCGATCAGCGTCACTTTGCCGAGTTTCTGCTGAAATGCGAAGCCGGGCGCGACGCGTTTGGCAACAAGTTCACCTATACGTTGCTGGATCAGGCAGATTTCGAATAAGGCGGTGCTTTGCGAAGGTTCTGCAAGCGCCGGGGCAGGACAGGGGCTGGGGGCGTGCCCGGATCTTAAACCGGGCCTTGGCCCTAGGTCTCGACTTCGGCCTGAAGGTCTCGGAAATACCGGATGGTTGCGTGCAATCCTTCTTTCAGTTGCACTTTGGGTTCCCAGCCCAGCAGGGTGCGCGCCAGTGTGATATCGGGCTGGCGCTGTTTCGGGTCATCCTCTGGCAACTCCTTGAAACTGACAGGGGTCTCGGCCCCCACAAGGGCCTGCACTTCGCGGGCAAGTTCGTTCATCGAGAATTCGTTGGGATTGCCCAGATTGACTGGGCCGGTCACGTCCGCGCCGGTCTCCATCAGGTGAATGAACCCTTCGATCAGATCATCCACGTAACAGAAAGACCGGGTCTGCGTACCGTCGCCAAAAATCGTGATCGGCTCGCCGGTCAGGGCCTGCATGATGAAGTTCGACACGACGCGCCCATCGGCGGGGTGCATTCTGGGCCCGTAGGTGTTGAAAATGCGGGCCACCTTGATCTCAAGCCCCATCTGCCGGTGGTAATCGAAGAACAAGGTCTCGGCGCAGCGCTTGCCCTCATCATAGCAGGATCGCGGGCCAACCGGGTTGACGTTGCCCCAATAATCTTCGGTCTGCGGATGGATCGTCGGGTCGCCATAGACCTCGGAGGTCGAGGCCTGAAAGATCTTGCATTTCAGACGTTTCGCCAGACCCAGCATGTTGATCGCGCCATGCACGCTGGTCTTGGTCGTCTGCACCGGATCGTGCTGATAATGCACGGGTGAGGCCGGGCAGGCGAGGTTATAGATCTCGTCCACTTCCACGAAAAGCGGGAAGGTCACATCGTGGCGCATGAACTCGAACCGCGGGTTGTTGTGCAGATGGTCGATATTGCGCTTGGTGCCGGTGAACAGGTTGTCGACGCACAGAACCTCGTGCCCCTGATCCAGAAGCCGGTCGCACAGATGCGAGCCCAAAAACCCGGCCCCACCGGTTACGAGAACACGTTTTCGACTGTCATAAAGGCGGGCCATTGCAAATCCTTAATCGTTAAATCCAAGCCAGCTTGTCACGGGGAAGCCGGGTCTTGGTTTGATTAGTAAACCGAAGGAATTTGAATTGCAGTAGATTTTGGTTTTTTGAGGGCGCGTGTGGGGTTGGTGTGTCTTCCTATCCATCCATTGCTTGAAGTAAAGCATCATGCACGCGCCCGCTCCGCTTCCTTGGTTTGGCGCGTTGAGTGTGAATAGTTTGGAGGGTGTTCATACCTATCTAAAAGCCAATGATGGGATGGGAGCGAGTACCCATCCTGAACTTGCCTTGGCCTGAACGAGATGGCCCGCAAACCTATTAAGCACTGTCCGAATCTAACTACTTAAAGAATAGAATTATGGCTTGAATGGCCGCAGCGATAGCAATCACCCAAGTCAATCGCCTGATTGCAGTATCATGGCCCCGCGCCTCTGCGGCTTTGTGCTGTGCTTCTTCAAAGTGAGACACACTTACAAGAGCCTTTCCGGTCAAACGATAACGGCCCGCAACCTTTTCCAAATCGTTCGAAGAAACTAGCGAATCCAGCACAAATTCTAGCTCTGTTAAATAGTAGTCATGGTCATCAAGACCCCAAAACCGACTAGTGAAGATGTGGTCGCCCAAGTCTATATGAGAAAACTCTTTCGCGAGGGCGTTAACACCACTCCTCTTGGAAATGCCTCGACGCCAGTTGATGGCTTTTCCAAGAATCTCCATACGTTTAGCTGAAAATTGAAAGTCCCTCTTGAACTTTCTTTGTGCTCGAGCCTCTTGAGTTTCATTAAACCAATTTACCAATACGTGTCGTTGAAGAACTTCGCTAACAACAAAAAACACTGGGTTGTTAAAGGAAAACTCGGTTCTCCCATAAACTCTTTGGATACGGTAGGACGCTCGTCCAACCAGCGAATACGGAAGGCAAGCGTCTGCCATTCTGCCATCTGGCCACAGAGCTTCTTCGGTTGGCGAGTAAGCCCCTACCATCCCATTCGCGAGGGATGGTGAAGTTGGCAGGAACCTTTTGTTTTTGTCGCAATCAAGATTAATCCAAAAATAAGTAAAATTGTTGTTTTGCTCAGATGGCGAGTACCTTTCGGGAACTTCTCGACAAGTTGCTAGACGCACTCCCAATCGAAGTGCCAAAAAAGTCAATAAATTCATTAAATTAAACGTCTAACTCCTCAACAAACCTCGCGTTTTCCTGAATATATTGGAATCGCAGTTCGGGCTTTTTGCCCATCAGACGCTCGACCAGATCACCGGTTTCGCCGGGCTCGTCCTCGTCAATAGTGACCCGGATCAATTTCCGGGATTTGGGGTCCATCGTGGTCTCTTTCAGGTCCTTGGCGTCCATCTCGCCCAGACCCTTGAAGCGCGAGACGTCGATCTTGCCTTTGCCGCCCAGACCTTTTTCAAGCCACTCGTCGCGCTCGGCCTCGTCCAGACAGTAAACGCGCTTGGCCCCTTGGGTCAGGCGGTACAGGGGCGGGCAGGCCAGGTACAGGTGGCCCGCGTCAATCATCGGACGCATCTGGGTGAAGAAGAACGTCATCAGCAGCGAGGCGATATGCGCCCCGTCCACATCCGCGTCGGTCATGATGATGACCTTGTCATAGCGCAGATCGTCGAGGTTGAACTTGCTGCCCAGCCCCACGCCCAGCGCCTGCGTCAGGTCGTTGATCTCGGCATTGGTGCCCAGTTTCGAACTGGCCGCGCCCAGCACGTTCAGGATCTTGCCGCGCAAGGGCAGCAGGGCCTGCGTTTTGCGGTCACGCCCCATTTTGGCCGAGCCGCCGGCAGAATCGCCCTCGACGATGAATAGTTCGGTGCCTTCGCGTGTTGAACTGGAACAGTCCACCAGCTTGCCGGGAAGACGAAGTTTTTTAGTGGCGGACTTGCGTTGTGTTTCCTTCTCGGCCCGTCGGCGCAGGCGTTCTTCGGCCCGCAGGATCAGGAAGTCGAGGATCGCGCCGGCGGATTTCGTATCGGCGGCCAGCCAGTTGTCGAAATGGTCGCGTACCGCGTTTTCCACCAGCCGCTGCGCCTCGACCGTGGCAAGGCGGTCTTTGGTCTGGCCGACGAATTCCGGTTCGCGGATGAAGCACGAGACCAGCGCGCAGCCCCCGGTCAGCAGGTCGTCGCGCGTGATCTGGGCGGCCTTCTTGTTGTTGATCAACTCGCCATAAGCCTTGATCCCCTTGAGGATCGCGGCCCAGAAACCGGCCACATGGGTGCCGCCTTCGGGGGTGGGAACGGTGTTACAATAGGACTGGATGAACCCGTCACGCGACGGTGTCCAGTTGATCGCCCATTCGACCTTGCCGGGGGTGCCGAATTTCTCGTTGAAATCGACGGTGCCCGCAAAAGGTTGCTCGGCATAGGTGGACGAGCCGTTCATCGTCTCTTTCAGGTAATCCGACAGGCCGCCGGGAAAGTGGAACGAGGCCTCGGTCGGGGTTTCACCGTCGTCGATGGCTGATTTCCAACGAATTTCCACACCCGAGAACAGGTAGGCCTTGGACCGGATCGATTTGAACAGGCGCGCCGGTTTGAACCGGTGGTGGCCAAATATTTCCTCATCCGCGTGGAAGGTTACGGTCGTGCCGCGCCGGTTGGGGGCGGCGCCGACTTTTTCCACAGGGCCCAGCGGAACACCGCGCGAGAACCGTTGTTCGAACAGCGTCTTGTCGCGCGCCACCTGTACGACCATCGAATCCGACAGCGCGTTCACCACCGAAGCGCCCACGCCGTGCAGACCACCCGAGGTCTGATACGCTTTGCCCGAGAACTTGCCGCCCGCGTGCAATGTGCACAGGATCACCTCGAGCGCGGATTTGTCCGGGAACTTGGGGTGCGGATCGATCGGGATGCCGCGCCCGTTGTCGCGTACGGTCAGGGCGTAATCGGCGTGCAGTTCCACCTCGATCCGGTTGGCATGGCCTGCCACGGCCTCGTCCATCGAGTTGTCGAGGATTTCGGCCACCATATGGTGCAAAGCGCGCTCATCCGTGCCGCCGATATACATGCCGGGTCGCTTGCGGACCGGTTCCAAACCTTCGAGCACCTCGATCGAGGAGGCGTCATAAGTTGTGGTCGCTTCTGGCGTCAACAGATCGTCGGGCATGGGTGCTGCTCTTGTTTTTGAGTTTCCCCCATTATGGCAGGTGATGTGGTCCGGGGGAAGAGGGGCGCGAGGTGTTGTGGACGGATAGAAGGCGCGGGGCCGCAGATTGCTTGGACAATTCGTCGAACGTCACGATTGGCGGTTTTGCTTGAAACCACCGCCCCTGGCCGTGGCGCGGGAAGGTCCCGTACTGCTGTTATCGATAGTTGGTCAGGGCCTGTATTCCAGGCCGCAAAATTCACGATAAACCCGTCCGATAAAACCAGCGACGCGACAAATAACGTTACGCGATCGGGTTGAAGTCAGCCTTGCTGCGTCTCCGGCTCATTGACGGAATCGCTTTAAAAATATATCGTGAAGGCAGACTCCCAAAGTATCTATCTATCAGTTCCAAGCGTTCAAGAGTTACGTTTATTTCGTAATTGGAAGGCTGCTATGGCTACGTTTCAGGACGTTCAAGCAGCAGTGCATGATATTGCTGCCCGTTTGAATGTCACCCCAGAGCTTGCTCGTGCTGCGCTGATTAACCCCGTGTTGGCGCTTGAGGAGCTTGGGTTCGAATTGGACCTGTCTGGCCGACTTGAGCTGGAGGACAGAGCGCGGTTTTCCAAGAAACAGATCGTTGAACGCAAAAGTTTGCGAAAAAAGATTTTCGCCGCGTCCGGGCATGAATTTGACCCCGGGCAAGAACACGATCTGGCTGTGGTCCTTTTCGACGAGTTGAAGCTGGTCGATGATACTTCGAAACGCCCTGACCTGTCTCCCTTGTCCTTGCCGATGCGAAAAGTGCGCTATTCCACCTCCAAAGTGAAGGTGGCCAAGGTCAAGGCATCTGAAATCGCGCGCCGGTTTCCCGGGAAAGCCAAAGGCAAATCCGTCGCCGGGATCGATCCAAGTTTGATTGAGCCCGTGAAGATTCCTGATCCGCTGGAAGCGCTGGGTAAGGCGCACAAAATCATCTCTCCGTTACTTGCCTACCGGCAACTTGATGCATCGACACCGCGTTTTGCGACTGAGGCGCTGTATCGTGCCGTGCGAACCGGGAAACGTAGGCTGGTCAATATCACGCCCCGCGCCGTTGTCACCGGCACTGCTTGAAGACACCCGGGCGCGATTTCCTCGCGCCGTCACACCGAGGACGTCAGGATGGCAAATACAAGAGGATACCAAGTTGTCGTCGAAGCCTCAGAAGAGGTCCTGCGAAAGGTCATTCGGGGGGCGTGGAAGTCCGCGGAATGCGACGATGATCCCGGCGATGAAGGCCGCATTCCCGAATTCATGGATGTTCCCGCAGGTGAAACCTTTGGCGGTTTTGTCGTCGCTGACGGGTCTGTTCAGATACCCGAAGACCAGTTGGACGCCAGCTTGCGTCCGGACATCACCGGTGCCGAAATTCGACTTGGTGTCCTGATCCAGATCGAAATCGAAAACCCCCCGGTTCCATCGGCGCAAATGCTGACGATGACGGCCGATCTTGCTGCGGCTGCGCCGATCGGTCTAATTCCCGGGCGTCAGGATGTGGGATGGCTGTTGGATGGCCTGCCTCGCAACCAGGTGTCCGCCACGCTGACCAGCGGCGATCCGATTGCGTCCAATATCGAGTTGTTCGCAAGTGAATTCGTGGACAAAGCCTATGAGAACGGTGGCCCCGGCGGACCGATCGATCCGGCCTTTCCCTCCATTCCCCATGTCATCGATGAGACCGAGCTGCAATTTGCCTTGGGAGCGTTGACGACGGATGTCCATGCGGAAATCTTCAACGACGCCTCGGACGCGGCGCACGATATTGAAACCACCGTGTCAGGCGGTGACATAACAATTTCGTTGCCGGTCTATCTGCGCATGTTCAACATTGTCGTTGGGCCGACGGTACAGCTTTTTTTCAATCCTCAGGATCCCATGGGGATCGAAACGCGGATCAACATCACGGCACCATTCAATCGGGTCGGTTCGGAATTCCGCACGGATTTAAACGCGGCCATCGTTACCGTGGACGCGATCAACCCCGCCGGTCCGGAATATGGGCCAGAGGGTGACAATTACATCGACAACCGTGATCAACTGGCGGCGATCCCGTTGGTCGCGATTGACCTCGACGCCCAGATATCCAACGAACTGGTGTCGCGGGGGCAGGAATTGGCCAGTGGGCTGGGCGAGATTTCAATTGCGGCCCCGACAGTAGCCGAGATCGAAGAATTCATCGGCGACTTTTTTCATCAGGATCTTGAGGCCCGCGATTTCGTTTACATCTGGGGGCCAGAGGCAACGGACGAAGAGTTTGAAGTCGACAGTATCACCGTCGGCGTGACAAACGAGTTTCTGGCGATCGCCTTGAACGATGATGGCGGTGGTGACGTAGGCGGGCTTGCCAATTTCATCCCTGCTGACAGGGATTTTGCAATTGCCATCAGCGCGGCCCAGGTTGAAGCATCGATTGAAACGGCGCGCATCGAAGCCGAATTGTCGGATGATGACCTTCCGAAGACCTTTACACCTGACGGGCGCGAAGTCCGGCTGACCGATCTGGACGTGAGCCTCAGGGCCGGGGCGATCAGAATATCGGGCAAGGTGACGGTCGTAGACGCGATCCTGGGCAGTATTGATGTGGATGCCGACTTTTTCAATGATGTCGGATTGCGCTGGCAGCCGAACGGTTCGCTGGGCCCAACCGGTGGGCAGCAAATGGATCACTTTGAAATCGACAGCGATGTCGATCCCGAAGAATCCGTGCTGCTTTGGGTGCTGACGGCAATCGCCGCGATATTGTCATTCGGCGCTTTCGGAATTCTGGGCGCATTGGTCGTTGTGATCGTGGCCCTTGTCGTCCGGGGAATTGCCGAAAGCATGGGCAGTGAAATCCTGTCAGATGAAGTTACCAATACGGTCACGGGTATCACCGGCTGGCCGGAGAACCTTGCCAGGATCGGGCGGGTCGAAGCGGTATTTTCGGACCCGATCGTGATTGATACCGACGGTCTTGAAATTGCCGGAGATTTCACTGTCATAAGCAGTTGCGAAGCCACGGATGTCGTCCCGGCGGATTCGGGTGGTGCACGGTCGGGTGCGGCCGCATCGGCCATGTCGCTTGCGGCTGCGAATGAACATCCTGACGCAGGGTACGAGTGGTTGCCGGGTGACGGAACACCGGCCGCGGTCTTGCCCTCGATTCAGCATGTCTATGCTGCAAGCGGTGTCTACACCGCAAAACATGCGCTGACGATCAACCAGCCGGGCGGCGCGCGTAGTCGCAGTTTCTCGCTTGTTACCGTCGAAAATGTGCCACCGACAGTGGATGCCGGCCCTGATCTGACGGTGCAGGAGGGCGAAGAGGTCACTCTGGTCGCACGGTTCCGAGATGTCGAATACCCCGACACCCACGAGTCCATGTGGTATTTCGGTGATCACCACGCGCCCAAACCCGGCGTTATTTCTGAAACCAATGCTCCTCCTGCGGCGACAGGCACGTCGACCGTGACCCATGCCTGGTGCGACAATGGCGAATACACCGTCACGGTGCGTATTCGCGACGTCAACGGGGGCGAGGCCATCGACACCTTGCGTGTCACCGTGACCAATGTTCCGCCCGAAGTCGAAGCTGGCCCGGACCTTTATGCATATGTCTGCACACCGATCACGCTTGTCGCCGATTTCGGGGATCCCGGCTGGTGCGACACGCATACGGCCAAGTGGGATTTCGGCGATTGCAGTGAACCCCGCACGGCCCTGATCGAGGAAACGAATGAACCACCGGCAGCCGAAGGCACGGCGACCGCCTCACATATCTATGAAAACTGTGGTGACTTCCGGGCCATCTGTACCGTCATGGATGACGATGGCGCCTTTGGTCAGGATGACCTGACCGTCCGGGTCGTGCATTTGCTGAACCCTGGTTTCGAAGATGGTTTCCGTTCGCTTCCAGCGGGCAATGTCGGTCGCTTCTGGACACCCTATGCATGGCTGACCGACTTGGCAGCCTTTCATGCCGGAAAGGGAAATCCCGTTCCGCAATTGGCCCCGATCCCCGCCGATGCCTTTGACTGCGAAGGTTGCATCGTCCGGACCGGGGACAGGTCCCAAAGGGTCATCGCGCAGCGCGGCCTTCGTGTCGGCCTGTGGCAATCGCTGGGTTCGAATCCGGGGTGGGATTATGAGTTCTCGTGTTGGTTCGCGAAGGAAGCCGGCGACGCAGGCGGCTATGCTCTAGGGTTGGATCCGCGCGGTGGTGATGATCCGCGGGCGCCCTGGGTGGAATGGTGGACCGGCAATCTAGACGGTGCCTGGCGGCAATTGCGGGGCCGCGTGACGGCGGAAGCCGGGGCCGTGACGGTGTTTCTGGAGTTCAGCGGAGATGATCCGCGCAACGATGCGCTTGGCTATATTGATGATTGCGCTTTCATCGCGATTCAGCCGCATTGTCCGGAGCAGCCGAAGCCCGATCCGGAAATTCCACCGCGTGAACGTTGCATTGATTTTCGCGGCCAGAAACTGCCTTCCCGCCATCCGGTATTGAACGTCGGCGGTGTGCGGTTCCTGCCGACCAAGGGCAGCCTTCTTCAGATCATTGGCGGGTTCCAGCCGCAAGGCACACCCAAACTGTTGCTTTCCATCGCCGGTGTCTTTGCCCATCTGCCGGTCGTTGCTGATTGGGCCCGCCTCAAGCTGAGCTTTGCTGGCGGAAAGCCCATAACGATCATCGCACTTGATGCGGCGGGCAATGTCCTGACGACCCAGACAGGAACGCAGCAGCAGGGGGTACAGATTATCGAAGTTCAGGCGAGCGGTATGGTGACCCTCGCCATGCGCGCGCAGGAAGCGGCGTTGATCGAACTGTGTTTCCGGCCGGAACACCCGCGCAGTACGCCCTCGGCAGAACCTGAACCGGGGCCTGGCATTGTCGTGAATCCGCGCTTCGACCGTGCCGTCGCACCGGCCATGTTCAGTGCAGGGACGACCACGGAGGACAGAACCTTGACCGAAACCAACAGCCCTCATCCGTTCGGCCTGTCCGAGGCGGCTTGGGGCAAGCTGGACACTCAGCTGCGATCGGAATTGGCGAAGGCTGCAACAGACGGCGATGATGGGAACTCGGTGCAGGTCATATTGCGCTTGGCGCCAGACACCGAAGGCAATGCGCCCTCTTTCCGGCGCGCCGAAACGAAGGCACGCGAAGAATATTTCCGCCGACGCACACGGCCCCTGGTCGGCACCCTGGAAAGCCTGGGCGGTGTCGGGATTACCGAACTGTGGCTGATCGACAGTGTTGCCGTTGAACTTTCGCCCGGGGCCATCGCGACAATGGCCAACGATCCTTCCGTGGTGATGATCACCCATTCCACCAAACGTCAGGCCATTCCTGAAAACCCCATAAGACCATGATCTAAAGGAGCACGAAATGTCCGAGTTAAGCCGGGAACACGTTGATCGCTTCGAAAGAGCGGAACGTCGTGAAATCGAGAAGCTTCGTGCCGAGTTTGGCAGCGAGTCCATCTTGAAGATGGACAGCATTATCTTGCGCGACCTCTTGGCCAACCGAAAAGAGGCGCGCCTGAACGCCCTGCTTGGCCAAACCGAAACCGCCCAGCTTCCCCGGCATCGCGTGCTGGTCTCGCTGCGCAGCGGCAGGGCATCGCCGGATCGCCCGCCCCGTGCGTTCGACCGGCGCCAGCGCCGCCGTTCGATCATGCAACACCGACGCCATGGTGAAGACGTGGTGGGCAAAATCGCCCGAAGCTTTGAAGAGCGGGGGATTGAGGTCGAACGGTCGTTTTGGCTGACTCACAGTCTGGTTGTCCTTGCCGATGATCAGCGCCTTACGGATATCGCGGGGCGCGCCGATGTCATGAAGATGGTTCATTGCAAAAACCAGATCCTGATCGACCTGGATAACAGTCGTCCGCTGATCAATGCCGATGTCGTGGAAGCCAGCGGGATCAACGGTGCCGAAGTGGATGTTGCCGTTCTGGATACGGGCGTGGACCAGACACATCCCGAACTTGCCGGAAATTTCGGCACCCAACAGGATTTTACCGGCGAGGGGTTGGGCGACCTGAACGGGCACGGTACTCATTGTGCGGGTGTTGTCGCCAGCAATGGCGCGACGTTCCGTGGTGTCGCCACGGGGGCGGTTATCCACGACTACAAGCTGCTGGATCAGTTTGGCAGTGGGAACGCTCCAAACTGCGTTTCGGCAATCCAACAGGCCGTCGCGGACGGGATGGATGTTCTTTCCAATTCCTGGGGCTTTTCGCACAGAAACGGCAATTGGGTCGATCCGGACGGAACATGCGTTTTGTGTGTCGCCGCTGATGCGGCTTCGACCGCCGGGGTGACCTTTGTGGTGGCCGCGGGCAACGAGGGCAATGACAGTTGCGGCACCTATGACACGCGCATTCGCTGTCCGGGTATTGCGCAGAGCGTGATCACCGTCGGCGCAAGCGATGACAGCGACAACATGGCCGGTTTCTCCAGTCCCGGACCAACGCCGGATGGACGCGACAAACCGGATGTCACCGCCCCCGGCGTGGATATCGTGGCATCGCGATCGGCGACCGGCAATGACATGAATGGCGGCGCGACGGTGATAGATCCGCTTCATCTCGAGGCCAGCGGCACCTCGATGGCCTGCCCCCATGTCGCCGGGGTCGCGGCGCTGATGTTGCAGCGAAACCCGACACTGCTGCCGGCTGACATCAAGGCAGTTCTCATGGCCACCGCCGTCGATATCGGCGCACCGACCACGCAGCAGGGCGCCGGGCGTGTGGATGCTCGGGCGGCGGTCGGCTCGGTCTGATTTGGAAATTCTGGAACGGAGGATACGAACGTGGCAGACTATGAACAGCGGATGCAGCCGGAAGAGGGTGCAAAGGCAGTCGAAAAACTGGCCGAAGATGCTTTGGCGGGTTTCAAGGCGGACGCCAAGAAGGAATATGCTGAACTGGTCAAGCAGTACGAGGGCGCCAGTGCAACGGTTGGTGTTTTTGGTATGGGGTCGGTCGAAGTTTCGGTGATGAGCGGTGAAGTTCACATCAACCCGAGCCAAAAGCGCAAAGGGAAAGGCCGGGGCGTCGGCGCGATCTCACCGGAAGCTCTCGTGGCCATTTCCGAAGGCAGGATGACCGTAATGGACGCTTTCCACCGTGGTGAGATTGTTGTTCGCGCCGAGTCCGCAGCACTGCACGAGGGCTACGACAGTTTCATCAGGAACTCTGAAGCGGCGCTCAGGTCGAAGCGTTTGCAGAAGACGCTGGCGCAGTTCCGCAAGATTGCGGATGTCTGACTGGTTGCAGGACGAACAGGTCCGGGCCACGATACCCCAGGTTGAAGCATTCATGTTGGATGCTGTCGCCTCGGACCAGCCGGGTTTCGAAGAGATAGCCCACTGGCTTATCGGCGCTGGCGGGAAACGGTTGCGGCCAATTCTTCTGCTGCTTACCGCGCGAAGCCTCGCCGACACAGAAGGCCGCAAGCGCGCAATTCAGGCGGCGGCGGCTGTCGAAATGATCCATGTGGCGTCGCTTTATCATGACGACGTCATGGACCGGGCCGAACTTCGGCGTGGAGCGGAAAGCGTGAACCGTCGCTGGTCTTCGCCCATCGCCAGCTTCGCCGGAACATTCATTCTGGCCCGTGCACTAAACCTGTTGGATTCCATCAGCCCCAAAGCCTCTGAGCTGGCTGGCAAACACTGTTCCGCGCTGTGTCTGGGGCAGTTGCGCGAAGCAGAAAACGCCTACAACGCCGATTGGACCATTGAAGAGCATCTTGAAATGCTCGAGGGCAAGACGGCCGAGCTGTTTGTTCTCGCCGCATCGCTGGGGGCGATGTTGGCAGACGTAAGTGATCAGGAACGAGACGCACTGATCACCTATTCAAAGTGCCTCGGCCTTGCATTTCAGCTGCGCGACGATGTTCTGGACTACATTGCAAGCAGCACCGAGCTTGGAAAAGGGTCCGCCTCTGATCTGCGCGAAGGGGCCTACACGATGCCGGTGCTCCTGTGCCTGGGTCAGAACGGTCAGGCCGCCGATGAATTGCGGGCCAGGTTGAGGCTGGCTGAAATGCAGGATGCAGACGTTTCGCGTGCTGTGGAAATCCTTCGCAATTCGGGTGCGGTTGAAGCCACGGAACAGCTGGCGCGGGACAAATCCGAGGCAGCCGTCACGGTCATCTCGGGGCTTGACGATCATGTGCTGCGCGCCTCGCTGGCAAACCTCGCCCGGCTTTCGGTCGAAAGGAGGGCCTGACATGGACGGTTACGGCCCTCTTGCCGAGGATCTGCCGCTTGCGACACCTGCGGAGGCCGCGGCCGAGACATGGGACGCCGTCATTGTCGGTGCGGGGCCCGGTGGCAGCGCTGCCGCCATTGAGCTGACGCGGAGAGGTCGAAAGGTCATTCTGATCGACCGTGAGGATTTCCCTCGGGACAAAAGCTGTGGAGACGGAATCACCCGGTCCGGTATCTCTCAGCTGAAACGCCTCGGCATCCTGTCCGCGCTTACAGATCAACAGGAGGTCGAAGGCGTGCGTGTCCATATGCGCAACAGGGGCCACCGGGATTTTCGATACGAGGGCGAAGACGACTATGGGCTGGTTGTACCCCGTTTGATACTGGATGACTGTCTTTTGCGTCAGGCCCGCGCGGAAGGAGCGGCTTTCTTGCCGAAATGCCGTGCCGACGATCTGGTAACGGATGAAAGCGGGACTGTCACAGGTGTCACCGCTCGGATGCAGGATGGCGCGACAGTGTTTCTGACCGGGTACATGGTCATCGCCGCAGACGGGGCCGCGTCTCGATTGGCGAAAGCAGCGGGATTGCGGGAAACACCGGAACAAGGCTATGGCACCGCGCTTCGCGGTTATGTCGATGGCTGCGGAGACACTCCGCCACTGCTGGAAATAATGCTGCCGTTGACTGATGTTACGGACCGGTACTTGTTGCCGTCCTATGGCTGGGCATTCCCAACGGGGAAGGGAACTGCAAATGTCGGTGTCGGGCTGTTCTGCAGGGCGTTTGACACCAATGTCAGAACATTGTTCGACCAATTTCTGGACGCGCTCCGAAAGGATTATCCGGAATATTCGGGCATTCAGTTGTCCGGTACGACCTTGGGGGCACCGCTGAGGTTCGATTTCGCACCGGAACGCGCCGCCCATTCAGGTCTGTTGCTGGTAGGGGACGCCGCCGGTCTTATCAGCCCGTTTACAGGCGAAGGAATTAGCTTTGCGCTGGAATCCGGTGTGCTTGCGGCGCAAACCACTGATCGATGTCTCCGCACAGGGGCAGGCCCTTGGGTGGCGGCAGACGACTATGCGCTTTTGTTGGGGGATCGCTTTGCCGGGTACTTCACGCTCGGGAACCGCGCAAGCCGCAGATACGAGTTCATCTGGCGCGTGTTGGACGATACGTTCGAAAGCGAAAAGCCGGTCCACAACATGCTGCGCCGCGCCGTTTTGGTGCCTGAAGGCACTGGTGGTGATGTGGAAAGCGCCATGTTGGATGACGTATCGCCCCTTGTGCGAGTGCCCGAGATGCCGCTTGGGGACGACCTGCGCGATGTGGGCGCACGCCTCAATCACATCGTGCGCACCGATTGGCCGTTTCTGACGCGCATGTCCTTCGCGGGCAAGCGGGCTGACATGGTTGCGTTTCGACCTTCGCTGTTGCTTTTGCTGACGTCCTATCTGGGTAATGTTGAGGCAAAAAGGCGTCGTGCCGCGGCCACGGCGATGGAACTTGCGTATCTGGGGTTTCTTGCCCAAAGCGGCATTCGAGGGATCGAGTCTGCGGCAGTAGCAGCCGACGCCAAGGCCAATTGGGGCGACAAGCTTGGGATACTCACAGGTGATTATCTTCTGGCGAAGGCGCATGAAGTCGGCGCACGGGACTGCCCGGATCTGGTGCCATCAATCCTGAGTACCATGGCCTCGGCCTGTGAAGGCCGGGTGTCCGAGCTTCGGACCGCATGGCAACCGGATCTGGCGGTCGAAAAGCGCATCGCGCAGATGCGGCAATGCATGGCTGCATTCTTCCGACTGCCTTGTGAACTCGGTGCGATGCTTGCCGAACAAAACGATCTGTCAGACGCCCTTCGCGACTATGGCGAGAATCTTGGCCTGGCTTACCTGCTGACCGAGGATGAACTGGCCCTGGACCGCCCCCCGGGCAGCACCCCATTTGCGTCAGACCTCTCGAGCGGCCTGTTCAGCGTGCCGGTTCTCGAGGCAGCCCACCGGCAAACCGGGGGCGCGGCAGTCCGTGCTTTCCTCAGTCACCGCGACCCTGCGCGGTTTTTGGCAGAGCTTTCTCCGGCCGCGCGCCATATCAAGAGGCAGAAATTGCCTGAAGAATACCGCGATCAGGCAATAGCAGCGCTAAGCCCCGTGCCACGGGGCGGCGTGGCAAAATCGCTTTCGGCGCTTGCAGGTTACGCGGTAAGTCGACAGGTCCCAAAACGCCGCGTGCTGTAAAAGTGCGATCCAGGTTCAGTGGTGTCCCGCTGTAGGTCAAAAGCGCAACCGTTCGCGTTGCCTTGCCCCATGCGCCGGGTGCTTCATTCGGGAGCAGGGGGTATGTGTGGACAGCCCATGTTTCGGGCGGACGGTTCAGGTTCCAACCCGCTGCCGTGAGCATGCCGCTTAGGACGATTTCCACCCGTGGCTCAATTTGGTTCGATAATGTCGACACAGCGCCTCGTGGATGACCGCCTCTTCCGCGGCGGTTCCCCAGTGGAGGATCCGGTTGATGGACATATGAGCGAGGCTTCCCAGAACGTCGGCCAAGCTGCTTCCCAACCGGCCATCCTGTTCTTCTCGCTGAAGGCGTCCAAGATCCGGATGAAGCCTGGCCGCACGTGCGTTCCAGCGCGATGGCCGCGAATGAATGCCTTTGCCCACCCCGAGCTCACTCAGAACAACACACGCACTTTTCCATTCCTTTCCAATAGCACGACGCGCAATCCGGCACGACGCCGGGCCGCCGCCGTAGTTTTGCGAACAGCGCTCGGAGATCGCCAGCCGAACACCTGTAGGCAATTCCAAATCTTCGAACAGGGCGTCGATACTGGCGGCTGACGCCATCCACCGTCTGGACCGGCTGATCTTCGGATCGTTGAGCACATCAAGCGCAGTGATCGAGTCGGCGCCGAATATCCTCTCGCATGCGCCGAGCCCCAGTTCTCCGCCGTAGCGCGCCGTTTCAGGCAGGTATTCGTCAACAAGAAACCTGTCCACCAATCCACCGGCCGTTTTCTGCAAGTGAACAAGCACCCGGTTCCTCAGAACTCTGTCATGATCGTTTGAAAACTTGATGCGGAGGCGCAGTTCAAGCTCCGGGTCTGCATATCTTACGAAGAACCAGTTCTCGATCAGATTGCGTTTCTGCCACAGCGCCAACCTGTTCGATTGCAGTTTCAGGAACTGTTCCAGCTTCATGGCATCCCCGAAAAGCCGCAGATACAACCATGACCCGGCCTCATCAGTACCGTGCCCCAGCGGTTGCCATGCGGTCGGGTTGGCATCGTATTCGACAAAGGGCGTATCAACTGGCTTTGCTGGGGCATAAACCAGTTCAGAGGCCAATCGACCATGCGGCGAGTCGATCCAACAATCCTTGGGCGTTGGAAGGTACTCGCAGATCGAAAGCGGCCCTTTTTTCAACGTCTTGATCAGGTTCGCAGTGGAAAAGGGGTTGTCCAGATCCCATGGCGTGGCCATGTCGCTGGCCTCATCCGTAGGGGCCACGTATCGCGGCAATTCCAGTTTTTGTCGGTTGGCTTCTAGCCAGAATTCCGCTTTGCCCGACCTGACCACCTGTGTCGGGATGCAAAGACGCCACCGTTGCGGCGCAAGGACCACATTTCCAGCACAGACCCTGGGCAGCCGGTTCCGATTGCTTTGCGATTGCCACGACCAGATCACCGACGGTTGCCGCATGTGCATGGCGATGTCGATGAGCAGAAGATAGACAGCCGGCGCCCCGGGAGGGCTTTGGTGGGCAGCGTGCAGTTGTGGAATGACCTCGACGCCTTGGCTGCCCCAGAACAGTCGGAACCGACTGCCATCGTGACGAATCCACAGATCGTGCAGCGGAATCCTCAGTTCGGGCGGTAACCCGCTGTCGCCGAGGATCTCGATGACATACCGGGAAAGGCTGGCGCGTCTGAGGATGTTTGATGACCGGGGGTCCGTGGCGCACAGGATGTCTGCTTCGACAATTGTCGAATCCTCTTCACGCGTGGGGCTGTGTTGCATCAACGCGTCTGCGATCAACTGATTTCGCCTTGAGAAACGGCCGAAAATCGCCTTGGGCCCGCCCGGGAAAATACCTTCGGGATAGGCCGTCCAGACGGGGTTGTGCCCGACACTGCGTCCTACTTTGCTTAGAAGAACGCCATCCTGGATGGCGAAAGGGGTCTGGTCCGTGTTGCGGGCATGCAGGATCTCGATATCCTGCGCGCAAAGCACCCACTTGCGCGCGTCCCAATCGGGTTCCAGCGGAAATTTCTGAAGGTTTTGCCTAGGGGCATCACTTGACGACCCCGTACCTGTAACGAAATCCATTCGCAGCGGCATGCCGAGATATGCAAGCCCGCTTTCGGCATCCACGGCCTGACCCAGCAACACGGCGCGGTCACCGTAACGGTCAAGGAAACGCCGTTCAAATTCCAAAAAACGGTTTGGCTTTGGCACGCGAAAGCCGATCTTTTCCAAAATGTTCCATGCGTCGGTCAGTGCCTGCACCGCGCGCAGTGGTGTTTCCAACGTGCCGACGCAATGCGCATCGACATGCAGAAAATCACCTCTCCAACCCGGGGCGAAAGAGTCAGCTGTTCGCCCTAGTTGCTTTAACGCGATCATCGAAGGGGTTTCACGCGCGGCATCAAGATCATACCGGAGTGCCGCCAAGCCTCTCTTTTGGCGGGCGGTCATATCTCTTTCCAGCCGCTTCAGGGTTCTGGCGGTTGCGTCATGCCCCAGAAGTATTGGGTCTTTCCGTGGTATCAGAGCCTCGGACCGACAGAGATCCGAGATCGTCACGGCAGATTTGAAAGAGCGGTCTTTAAGGGCCGTTTCCAGATCGGAAATCGGGACGGAATCGACATCAAAGATGAACTCTGCCAGATCGGAATCCGCCGCTGCAATGATCTGTTCGTGGTTCCAAGGGCCGTCGAGATCACCGTTCGTTATCCAGTGCAGAACATCCTGTTCCCACCAGGCCGATGGATTGCACCGCACCCTTGTGCTTTGCGTTTCGGCGAGTCCGGCGGCAATATGGGACAAAAACCCACAGTCCAGATCCATATCCAGATGGTGGTCGGCCACGGTGACGATGCCCTTGCCTGCAACAGGTACTGCCGTGCCCACTGCCGCGAATGCGCCGAACGGCGTCGGGCGAAAACACATTCTGTAAACAAACCGATACAATGTGCCGAGGACTGCGGGGGAGAGGCCTTCGCCTTTCTCGAGTTCCCGCATGACCTTCGAAAAGAAACCGGGTCGTGCAATGAACAACGACAAGGCAAAGGCCGGATCGCGAATTAAATCTGATGCACGCTTTTCCAGATCCTTTTTTCGGGTGCTTTTTGTGACTCCGCCAAGATCGTGCTGCGGTGAACGCGTACAAACACGAATTCCGAGGAACGGACGAGAGCTGTGCGGTTTCGGATGGGACGGGCAGTGGACATTCTGTTCAACATCCAGCCCCATGAACTTCAGATATCCGAGGTAACCCGTGTCCCTTAGGGCAAGCAGTGCCAACAAAACGCCGCTCGACCCGGTCAAAAGATCCGTCGATTGAAACGTCTTCCAGCCTGCGCCGATCGCGGGAAGCCCGTCCGGGCTCAATTCCCGTTCAACGAGGGACAAAAGCCGTCCGGCGTGCTTTTCGATCAGGGGATCGACGTCCGCGTTGGGAAAAAGCGATCGAATGGCAAGGGCCATCACGACAATTCCGGCATCGCCATGGCACAGCCCGCCGTCATTGATACCTGTCTCACGAATAGGTCTGTCGACGCAGGATACCAGAACCCGCGATGCGACATCGCGTATTTCGTCCTTCATACCCACCAGCCTCGCCGCCGCGAGCGCGGTGTATATGATACCTAGATCGCCATAACACCACGCAAGACGTGACGGTACCTCCCACGCATGACTGAGCGCTGACATGCAGGGAAAGCAGGATGACAGGCCGCTGTCTGAAAACGCGCCCCGGTGCGAAAGGAGAAACAGGACCGCGTCTTTGAGGTCTTCGATGTGTCGCGGTGTGAACGCGTGCCGCCGACCCAGGCGAGCCAGAGCCAGAACGGCGCCAGGAGAACCATGCGCCAGCCCCATGTTGACGAGGTACCGCGTTGTTTTCAGGGGGCCGGTCTCGTCTTCCGGAGAGGAAAAAGGTTCTGTCCACGCAAGCCCCCGTTCTGTGCGTGCCGAGTGCCTCCAAAGCTCCTCGGCTAAACGCAGGCACAGCGACTTTCCCCCAAGTCGGGCCGTCCGGGATTTCGGTTCGCACAAAAATACAGATATACCCGCAAGACCGGACACGTGATCGAAATGCCCCATCCAGGGGGCTTCGAGAAGGCGTTGCGCAACCGAACGCAGGGCACGGTCAAGCACCAGTTGCGCTTCGGGATCGTTTGGATTGGCGTCCAGAGCATGACAGGCCAGCAACCCAAGGCCGGCGCGGCCATCGAACAGTGAAACAGGGGCTCCGCGCAGGTCTCGGTCGCAAGCCCAGATGGTCGCAAGGCGACGTGACGCGGCGGATCGCACGCGATCATCCTTCAGAAACTTGTCTGCCGCCAGCAATGCCATCGCCTCTCCGGCGACGGCGCTTCCCAGTCCGATAGCATCAGTTCTGATCGGGGCCGCCACAATCGACCCTGCAATGGACTGTATTGCCGCTTCAATCCGCGTTGATGAAATAGACATTGAACAAAATAAATTCTCCACCACGCGAGATTTACCATTCAGCAAGCGTTTGGATGGCACCCTTTGCTGCTGGCACGGATGCTGCACCAATTCTTGCAGCAATTTTTGGCCCAGCTGAACGTGCGGCGCGTCGGGGCCCCAACGCTGCCGGCGTCAACGAAGCCGAAGGCAGGACCGGTGGACGTGGGATTGAAGCCAGAAGAATGATCCCCCAACTCGCCCAGGGATTCGATGGACGTCAAAAGCGCGTCCACGCGATGTTCGACGGTTTCCAGCCTGTCTTCCGGGCCTGGTTCCATGACGCGCATCAACTGGTCGAGGCGCTGCTCGATCGCGGTCAGCCTGTCATCGACAGACCGGCATTCCGGATCTGTCTTTTCGCTTTCGGTGTAATCGTGTTCTTTGCGATTGTCGTTTTCGTCAGCACTCATTTCTCTCTCCGGAATCTGAGGTGGTCGAATAGTCGACTTGGGACCGCCTGTGGAAAAATGTGTCGTCCAAATATCAACTCCGATGGAATCGGAGGGTCTTTGTAATGAGAGATTTCAATAATAGACGAAAATGACCGTTTTGTCATGAAGCCGTCAGAACAGCGCGCGGATACTTGGTGGCATTGCCCGCGATGCATGAGCCGGTTTCAGGCAGGCGAACCGGCGCGGTCCGCCCTGCCGACGGTTCCGTGCGTCAGCCGTTGTCCGCTTCTTTCAGCCCCTCGATCTGCAAATCGAACCCGGCCTGAATATGGGCGGTAAAGGTTTCCAGTGCTTCTGTCACGTCTCCGGTTTCAATCGCGTCGACAAGCGCCTGATGATCACCCAGAGACTGTGAGATATCGACATTTTCGATTGCGGAAAACAGGTGAAAGGCCATGGCCTTGCCCCAGATCATGTCGAACATGTCCAGCAGGAACTTGTTTCCCGCTTCAACCATGAAGGCGCGGTGAATGCGCCGGTTGGCAATGAAATAGTCGCGCGTCGTAGGATTGGTCAAGTTTTCTTCACGACGAATCAGCGCGCGCAAACCCTCCAGAACCGCGGGGTCTGCGTGGGCCGCAAGAATCCGGGCGGCCTGACCTTCGATTGCGGCGCGGGCCTGATACAGCTGCCGGACTTCGGCTTGATCCATGCGGGCCAGCCGGAAACCACCGCTTGCGGCGACTTCCAGAACACCTTCGGTTTCCAGCCGCATCAAAGCCTCGCGAACCGGGGTGCGGCTGATGTTCAGTTCCGCTGCCAGCTTTTCCTGAACCAATCGGTCTTCGGCAGAGATTTCGCGGCTCATTATGGCTTCGACCAACTGATCATAAACCTCGTCCGCCAGCCGTCTGCGCTGTGTTTTTATCTGTTTCAGAGCCACTCGGAGCCTCTCTTTCCGTGTTTTGTGAATTCTGTATTCAAAAAAGCATCTGGTGCCAAGGCGAATGGGCTTGCTATTGTCCGTGTACTGTATACAGTATACAAACACAGTTGAACAGGGAGCTCTTCATGTGTGGAATCGCTGGAAGGATTCTTACCGCACCCGGGCAGGTCGGGGCGGACCTGGTAGACCTGATGGATGCGCAGGAACACCGTGGCGCAGACAGCACCGGGTTTGCAGTTTATGGACCGCCACGAGACACCGGATATGTTTTACGAGGGATGGGATTTGACAAATCCCGGCAGGATGCTGACCTGAATGCGTTTGAGGCGGTGTTGAAGGATCACGGCTCTTGCTTTCTGTCCGATCCGAAGATCGTAACCGATGAGAACCGGCATTATTGCTTTCGCGCGGAAATCTCGGACCCGACTGATTTGCAGGCCTGGGTGCGGGATGCAGATGAGCTGACGGACCGGTTCGAAGTGCAGTCCTGCGGCCGCAGTCTTGAGATCATCAAGGACATCGGCGGCGCCGAAGCGGTTGCCGAAAAGCATGGCGTGCGCGACATCATCGGCACCCATGGTCTTGGCCACGCGCGGCTTGCGACGGAAAGCTCGGTTCTGCCCAACGCTTCACACCCGTTCTGGGCGCGGCCGTTTTCGGATGTGGCGATCGTGCATAACGGCCAGATCACCGATTATTTCACATGGCGCGACAAGTTGAGCCGAAAGGGCTATCGCTTTCTGACCGAGAATGACAGCGAGTTGATTGCGGTCTGGGTCAGTGACCAGATGAAAGCGGGTCTGACGATGGAACAGGCGCTGAAGAAGTCGATTACCTCTATCGACGGAGTATTCACCTACATGATCGCAACGCCGGACGGGATCGGATTTGCCAAGGATCGGTTCGCGATGAAACCGTTAGTTGTGGTCAATCGCAATGGGGACCTGGCCGCCGCGACCGAAGAACAGGCGGTGCGTCGCGTGATGGCCGAAGAATGCGACGTGATCAACTATGATGGCCCGTCGCTGACCGGCATCTGGGGTGTCGGCAACCGGAGCCTGGCAGCATGAGCGAGGTAGCAAGACAGATGGATGAAATCGTCATCGAAGTCGGCAAGCGGCATATTCGTGAGGTGAACAGGGATATCATGGCAGCCTGCGCATCAGGGCGGCCGATCCGGGTTGTCGATACGCTGTCGCGACACAATCTGGGCGTGGGCCTGCCGGACAATGTGGACATCACTTTCGAAGGTTCGGTGGGATACTATTGCGGCGGTCTGAACACTGGCGCCAACATCTCTATCGAACGCAATTGCGGATGGGCCGTGGGCGAAGGGATGGCCAAGGGTCACATCACTGTCGGCGGCTATGCGGGCATGTCCTGCGGGGCGGCGATGATTGGCGGCACCATTCATGTCAAAGGTGATGCCGGGCCGCGTGTCGGTGTTGCCATGAAGGGCGGCAACATCGTGGTCGAGGGCAAGATCGGATACCAATCCGGTTTCATGGCGCATGCGGGACGCATCATTGCGCTGGGCGGTGCGGGTGAATCCTGTGCGGACGCTTTGTGGCAAGGCGAGGTTTGGGTCGCAGGCGAAGTTGACAGCCTGGGTGTGGACGTCTCGGTGATCGAACCCACTGCCGAAGAGGTGGCCGAGGTCGATGCGATCCTTGACCCTCTGGGGCTTGTCGACAGCTCTCGTAACTGGCGTAAAATGGTCTCTGGCCAGCGCCTTTGGTATTTTGAAAGCAGGGACGCAAGCGCATGGCTCATGATCTGAGTAAACCTTATGACTACCCGTTCGAAGTCGCGTCAGAGGAAGAAATACGGTTCCGCGACGCAGGTGCGGTCGAAGGACGACCGGCGGGTGTGCCTTCGTCTTATGATGAAGGGGGATCAACCCGCTGGACGCCCGAAGCGATATCGGAAGTTCACGCATTGGCGCAGCTTGGGCGGTATCAGGTGCGTGGCTACAACACGTTCAACAAGCAGTTGCCGACATTCGACGATCTGACATTTGTCCCGGCGACGATGACCCGCCTTCCGCTGGAAGGATACCGCGAGAGCTGCGATACGACGACGGTTCTTGGCGGCGGGCGCGGATTGGTGGAACGGCCACTGGAACTGAAAATCCCGATCTATATCGCATCGATGTCTTTCGGCGCGCTCTCGGCCTCGGCCAAGGCGTCGCTTGGTTATGGTGCCTCGAAGGTGGGCACCATGACCTGCACCGGCGAAGGCGGCATGCTGGAAGAGGAGCGCGAAGCCTCCCAACGCCTGCTCTACCAGATGTCGCCTGCCCGCTATGGGGTCGATCTGGATCACCTGCGCCGCGCCGATGCGCTTGAACTGGTGGTCGGGCAGGGGGCCAAACCGGGCACCGGCGGTCTGCTGCTGGGAATGAAGGTCAGCCCGCGGGTCAGCGAAATGCGCACTTTGCCCGAAGGGGTCGATCAGCGATCCACCATCCGGCACCCCGATTTCCTTGGGGCTGACGATCTGGCCGTCAAAATCGAGGAATTGCGCATCGCCACGAACTATCAGGTGCCGATCTTTATCAAGATGGGGGCCACGCGGCCGCGGTTCGACGTGGCCGTGGCTGCAAAGGCGGGCGCGGATGTCGTCGTGGTGGACGGGGCCGAGGGCGGCACCGGTGCGTCACCCGAGTTGCTGCTGAATCACACGGGCATACCGACCATGAGTGCCATACGCGCGGCACGCGAAGCGCTGGATGAGTGCGGGATGAGCGGCAAGGTCTCGCTTGTCGCCGCGGGCGGGATTCGATCAGGTGTGGACGCGGCCAAATGTCTGGCGCTTGGGGCGGATGCGGTCATGATCGGGAATGCCGCGATGGTCGCGCTGGGATGCAACACTCCCAGATATCTGGACGATTACCAGGCGCTGGGAACATCGCCGGGGGCGTGCCATCACTGCCATACGGGCCGTTGCCCGGTTGGGATCGCAACGCAGGATCCTGACCTTGAGGCGCGTATGAACCCGCATGCAGGTGCAGAGCGCGTCGCGCGGTATCTGACCGCGATGACAATGGAGATCACGGCGCTTGCCAAGGCCTGCGGCAAATCTTCGGTGCACAATCTGGAAACCGAAGATCTGCGCGCGCTCAGTTTTCAGGCCTCGGCCTTTACCGGCGTCAAGATGGCGGGCATCGACCGGGCCTTCGACTGGTGAGGATCGCGCTTCTTGAGTTGACCCTTCATCCATTGCCGCTGCTTGAGGGGCTGCCGCGTACGGCCCAGCAGATCCGCGCATGGCTTGAACCACATCTGCCCGAAGCCCGATTTTCCACGGTGGATGTGGTTGATGGCGAGGCATTGCCTCAGCTCGGGGATTTTGATGGGGTTGTTGTCGGAGGGTCCGAATTCGGCGTCTACGATGACACGGAGTGGATGCGGCCCCTTCGCGATTTCTTGGAGTTGTGCCGGGACCATGCCAAGCCGGTATTCGGCATCTGCTTTGGTCATCAGATCATGGCGGATGTCTATGGCGGCAAAGCCGAGAAGGCCGAGATCGGCAATGTCGTCGGCGCACGAGGCTTCGACTATGGTGGAACCAGCGTAGATGCCTTTGTCTGGCATCAGGATCAGGTCACGCAGGTTCCGCCTTCGGCGCAGGTGACAGGGTCGGCGGATCACTGCCCGGTAGGGGCCTTGGATTATGATTTCCCGGCCCGTTCCGTGCAATTCCATCCCGAATACCGGGCAAGCCATCTGCGTGAATTGTTCGTGCGCGGGCGCGACGTGTTCCTTGCACCGCAAAAGGCGGATGAGGGGCTGGCCTCGATTGAGATGGCACATGTGCCGAAGGATCTGGCCGCCGCGCAGGCGGTTGACTTGTTTCGCAATGCCTGCGGTCGGACGTAAAACCTGAAAACCCGCTTGATCCTGATCAATTCCGGCTTTGAAACACTGTGTATACTGTATCCATAACGTGGTGGAGGAGGCCGCGATATGTCGGGATACACAGATTTCTTTCAGAAAATAGCGCGCATCGTCAGCTCACCTCGGGATGAAAACCTGAGTGACAGAGAGCTTTCAGACCTTGGCTTGTCCCGCGCGGATCTGGCCATGTTGCGATCGGGCGCACCACAGGCACGAGAGCGTATACTCGCCATGGCCGGACAATTCGGACTGACCGAGGCAGACCTGAACGCGCACCCCGAGCTGGGGTTGGAACTGGCGGAAAAATGCGGGCACTGCCTTCAGGCCGAAACCTGCCGTGACGCGATCCGGGCGGGCGCGCGACTTCCCCAGGGCAAATGCCCAAATGCTGGAATTTATCGCGCCCTTCTGGATGGTTAGCGTCCACTGGGGCTTTCCTTCGGGCTCAGCTTTCTGCGGCCGCTGATCTTGAACCGGTCCGCGGTTCCAAAATCCTTCAGCCCAACGCCTGCTGCAAATTCTGCAAACACCGGGGCGTGCTTGAACAAATGGCCAGAGCATCCGCCGGCGAACAGCACGTTTTCATGCTCGGGGTGCCAGTCGACAATGAAATGTGTATCCGGGGTCAGAATGATCTGGTTAAACTTGGAATCCACGACCCTTTGCCCCTCTAAACCGGGAAGCCGGTGGCGGATATAGCTGCGTGTGCGGCCCAGTGTTTCCTGGCGGATCAGCCGTTCATCATTGTCCAGATCGATCTTGTCCGGGATGACAACCGCCGCCTTTACGCCGGAGCCTTCGGACGACGGCAGACCAAATGACCCTTGCCCGTGATCGATCCAGCAGGGCATCCGGCTCATGTCGAAGTCTTCCGACCCGTCGGGTGTTGAGGTGTAGAGGACATTAACGCCAACCACGGTCGAGATCGGCTTGATCGATCTGGGAAACATGTCAGCCATCCATGGGCCAGTCGCCATGATGATCAGATCAGCCTCGAGCGGTTTGCCGTCAAGCATCGGACGTTCCGATCCATCCGTGGTGACGCGACCACGTTGTACTTTGCCTCCTGCCTTTCGGAACAGATCCAAACCGGTCAGAACGCATCGATGCGCCATCAGCATTCCGGCTTCGGGTTCGAACAGCGCATATTCGATGTCGGTGACCTTGAACTGAGGGAACCGCGATTCGATATCCGACCGACCGAATTTGTAATAGGGCACCCCGACCCGGTCGAAAGTTTGTGCGGTTGCGTCTTCCCAGTCGCAATGCCCCGCCGTCGCCAGAATCAAGGCGCCGCATTCATACATCAGGTTCTGGCCGCTTTCGGCTTGCAGCTCCAGCCAGCGCAGGCGGCTTTCGCGCGCCCAGCGTGTATAGAACTCGTCCCGCCCGGATATGGCGCGAATCACCCGGTTGTAATCTGTTGAAGATGCACGGGAATGTCCCGGCTCCCACCTGTCGATCAATGTCACGGCCTCGCCGCGCCGTTGCAGTGTAAGCGCCGTCATGACGCCGACTATGCCGCCTCCGACAACGATGACCGAGCTTTTGGACATGGCGCAGATTTTCCTTGTTTCCTGACTGGCTTTGTGAATACTGTATACAGAATACAACAATTATAAAGCTAAAAACAGGGAGCACGCGCAAATGAGTTCGGGGTTTGATCTGCCCGAGGGCACACATACCGTCATTCTTGGTGTCGGGGATCTCAACGGCATCATGCGTGGCAAGCGCATTCCGGCCAGCCATTGGGATCATGTCTGCAAAAGCGGCAATGCTCTGTCGATTGCACTGCTGGCGATCGATATGACCTGCGACGTCTGGGATACGCCTTACGTCAATTTCGACAATGGCTATCCCGACATGCATGTCTTTCCGATGACAAAGCCTGTTGCTGTCCCGTGGGAACCGGGCGTGGCCGTCTGTTTTGGCCGCGCTGAGGGCATGGATCACAAACCGGTGCCGATCGATCCGCGCCAGGCTTTGGTGCGGCAGGTGGACCGGGCCCGCGACATGGGGTTCGAGGTGAATGTCGGCACGGAATTGGAGTTCTATCTGCTGGACCCAGAAACCGGCCAGCCCCGCGACACGGGCATCCAGGTCTATGGCCTGGGCCGCGCCGCCCGGATGGAACACATCGTTGGCCCGATCCGTCAGCAGATCAACGAATGTGGCATTCCCATCGAACAGTCGAACCCGGAATATGCGGCCGGCCAGATCGAGGTCAACATTCGTTATGGTGAAGCTTTGGCAGCTGCGGATCGTGTCGTTCTGTTCAAATCCCTGATCCGCCAGTTGGGGATCGCGCACGACTATCTGGCGACTTTCATGCCCAAGCCGTTTTTTGATCAATCGGGCAACGGGTTTCATACGCACTACTCGCTGTGGAAAGACGGCAAAAACGCCTTTGCCGACAACGGCAAGATCAACGACACCGGAAAATCCTTCATCGCAGGCCTGCAAAAGCGCATGTGCGAGACGGCGATTTGCGGCAGCGGCACGGTCAACGGATATCGCCGTCGCCAGCCCTATACCTTCTGCCCGATCAACACGAGCTGGGGCTATGACAACCGGACGGTTGGTATCCGTGTCATCGAAGGCTCGGACAGTGCCGTGCGGGTGGAAAAGCGCGATGCCGGTGCGGACGCCAACCCGTATCTGTTGCTTGCGGCCGAGATTGCCGCCGGGCTTGACGGAATCGAACAGGGGCTGTCCCCTTCGGAGCCGACGACAGGCAACGGGTATGAAGAAGGGATCGGAGATCCAATTCCAACCGATTTGCCAACCGCCATCGATCTGGCGCGCGGGTCGGAATGGCTGCGCGATGTCATGGGTGAAATGCAGTGGGAACTGGTCCTGCAACAGGCCGAGCGAGAGCTGGAATTCTTCAATCAACAGGTCACACAGGTCGAACTGGACCGCTACCTGAGGGCGTTCTGATGCACTTGGGCAAGGTCGCTGGAACTGTCACGGCAACTGCCAAGGACGCCAGGCTGGTCGGAGCAAAGCTGCTGGTGACGGATCTGGTCGACAGCAAGGGCAGCCTGATCGATCCCGCGCGGGTTGCGGTCGATACCTGCGGCGCTGGGGTCGGGGATACGGTGCTGGTTGTCAGCGGGTCTGCGGCCCGCATGGCGGCCGGGTTGTCCACGGCCCCTGTGGACATGGCCATCATCGCGGTGATCGACCGCGTCTCGACGACCTGAATCACAATACGCGAAACATCTATTTTTGGAGGAACAGAAAATGGCGAAACCAGTGGCGGGGCAGATGGCCCTGGGCATGATCGAAACACGCGGCCTGGTCGGCGCGATTGAAGCCGCCGATGCGATGGTCAAGGCAGCCAGCGTTGCCATCGTGGGTCAGACTAAAGCTGGCGGCGGGTTGGTGACGACCCTTGTGCGCGGTGAGGTCGGCGCGGTCAAAGCCGCCACCGATGCAGGCGCGACAGCGGCCAACAAGGTGGGCGAGGTGGTCTCGGTTCACGTGATCGCGCGGCCGCATGACGAGCTTGAGGCAATCATCGACGGGCTGGGTGCCGGGTCGTCGGCCTGATCAACCCCTTTGAGGAGGTACCATGTCAGCCGGTTTCGAGGATTTCACGCGCGCGGTGACACGTGGCGCGACACGGGATGCACCTGTTGCCCAAAGGTTTGAGCGCATTGCAGTATTGGGTGGCGGCTCGGATGCCCGTCTTCTGGCAGCACTGTGTCTGGCGGAAGGGGCTGAGGTTACACTGTTTTCGGCCTATGGGGCGGAACTGTCATTGCTTGCCCAATCCTCGGGCATTGGCATTCGCGGCGAAGGGCCTGTGGGCACGTATCAGGTGGATCGCGACGGGCCTTCAATCCGCACCACGGCAGAGTTGGATGCAGCAGTGCAGGACGCACAGGCGATCTTTCTGACCGGACCGATCCACAAACAGCGCACCTATGCGATGGTGCTGGCCGATCATCTGCACGATGGGCAGGTGCTTGTTCTGGCGCCCGGTCGCTCTTTGGGCGCGGTCGAAGCGGTCTGGATGCTGCGAATAGGCGGCTGCACTGCCGACGTCACTCTGGTCGAGGCGCAGGGCCTGCCATACTGGTACCAGGCCGAAGGTGCGGGCCTGACCCTGACGCAGGCGGCACCGATGGCGGCTGCGACATTGCCCCGAGGCCGCGCGGACGTTCTTGAAGCGCTGCAACCCTATCTTTCGAACATCAAGCCGCTGGATTCGGTTCTGGCCTCAGGCTTTGCCGATCTTTCCGCAGCGGTCGAGATTCCGGCGTTGATCCTTGGTGGCGCGGGGCTGGGGGCCGGTGGACCGGATGTGCCGATGGGCGGGGTGCCGCTGGAAGGCAACCGGACATTCTCTGCGCTCATAGGGCCGGAACAGCATGAGGTGATCCACGGGTTGGCTAGCGAAAGGCGGCAGGTCGCTAAGGCCTTTGGCGTTCGAAACCTGCCCGAGACCGATGACTGGATCGCGACCTATGCCGGCGCCGAGCGGGGGGCGGGCGCGCGTCCGGTCCCGGATCGGCAGGCCGCACGTCAGTTGATGCGCGATGGCGTCTTGGGATCATTGGTGCCCCTTGTTTCCGCCGCACAGATCGCAGGTTTGACTGCGCCTCTGACGGAAAGCCTGATCTGCATGACGGATCGCATCCTGGGCGCTGACGTGGCCGCGTCCGGGCGCAGGCTGGAAACCATCGGAATTTCCGCAGGCGATGTCGATCAGGCCCGCCGTATCTTTGACACCATTGCCACCGGAGCCTCGTGATGGACGCTGATCTGAAATCCATCGCCGCCGCACGGCGCGCTGCTGAAACGGCTTTCGAAGCCTATCGCGCCTTTCTCGGTACCGACCCGACACAGGTGGATGCCATCGTCGATGCCATGGCTAGGGCGATCGAACCTGAAGCCGAACGTTTGGGGCAATTGGCGGTCGAGGAAACCGGGTACGGCAACGTAGCAGACAAGCGGGTCAAGAATCTGTTTAACGCCTTGTCGGTCGCCGATTACCTGCGGGATGTCACGACGCTGGGCCTGCTGTGGCGGGACGATGCGACAAAGATCGCGGCTTTCGGAGAGCCGATGGGTGTGGTCGCGGCGCTTATCCCGGTGACAAATCCGACCTCCACGATCATCTACAAGGTTCTGTCTGCGGTGAAGGCGGGAAATGCCGTCGTCTGTGCCCCGCATCCGCGCGGCGTGGAATGCGGGAAGGAAACCGTCCGCATCATGGCGCGCGTTGCCGAACAGATGGGCGCGCCCAAAGGGTTGATACAATGCCTGGACGCCGTGACCATTCAGGGCACCGCCGAGTTGATGAAGCATCGCCGCACGTCGGTTGTCATGGCGACAGGTGGCCCTGCCATGGTAAAGGCTGCCTATTCCAGCGGCAAACCGACGCTTGCGGTCGGGGCGGGGAACGTGCCGTGTTACGTGCACAAGTCCAAGGCGCGCGATCTGTCCGAAGTTGCCGAGATGATCGTGACGTCAAAAAGCTTTGACTATGGCACGGCTTGTGTCAGCGAACAGGCCGTGGTCGCCGATCCTGAAATTGCACGCGATCTGCGCCATGAACTGAAACTCAAAGGCGCTTATTTCTGTACCCCGGCCGAGGCCGATCGGCTGGCTCGGGTCATCTTCAAGGGTGTTCAGGCAATGGATCCCGAACGCGTCGGCCAAAGCCCTCAGGCGCTGGCCGATGCTGCGGGGTTCTCGATTCCGCCGCGCACGCGCTGCCTGGTGTCGGAAGAGACCGAAGTGGGGTGGCAACGCCCGCTTTCGGCTGAAAAGCTGAACCCGGTGCTGGCCTTTTACGAGGCGAAGTCCACCGATCACGGCATCGAACTGGCGCAATCCATTGCCAAATTCGAAGGTTGGGGACATTCCTCGGTCATCCATGCCGATGACCCCGAGGTAGTCGCTCGGTTTTCCACCGTGCCCACGGGGCGGGTCCTGGTGAATACGCCGGGGATCATGGGCGGCATGGGGTATTCCACCGACCTTGAACCATCCTTTATGCTGGGTACCGGTACGTGGTCGGGGTCGATCACCTCGGACAACGTCACCGCCCTGCATCTCATCAACATCAAGCGGGTCGCGTATGAAAGTAGACCCTGGCGCGACATTTACGAGGAGTATGGCGCATGAGCGAGATCACGATCCGGGCGCTGATGCAGATCGACAACCTGCAACCGAAATTCGCCGCCTACAACGGCGCGACGGTGCAAGGGTCAGTGCCTTTGTCCGGTGACACCGTGCTGATCGGAGAGTTCGCGCCGGGCAATGGTGTATTCTCGCTGATCGACCGGGCGCTCAAGTCGTCCTCGGTCGAAGCGACGACGCAGATGGTCGAGCGCGAGTTCGGATTCTTCATCCTCCGCTCGCCTTCAAACGCCGAAGTGTCCGCTGCACGGGACGCGATGCTGGCCGAACTTGGGGCTTCCATGACGGATCGATTGAAGCCTGCCATCAGTTCCACACAAATCATCACAAGTGTCGAGCCCTATCAGGCGCAGCTTTTGAACAAATGGCGCAAGGGCGCATTGATCGTGCCGGGGCAGACGTTGGGGATCGTGGAATGCGCGCCGGCCGCCTATATCTCGATTGCCGCGAATGAGGCCGAAAAGGCCGCCGAGATTGACATCGTCGAGGTGCGTGCGGTGGGGCGGTTTGGTCGCTTGTTCATCTCGGGGTCTGAAAATTCGGTCAAAACCGCCGTCGAGGCCGCGACGCGTGCAATCGAGGCGGTGGACGGGCAGGACGGCTGATGGCAACACCACGCGTCATAGGCTCGGATGCGGTCGAGGATGCGCGCCGTCGGGGCAGGATCGTATTCGAGGTTTTGCCGGGTGACATCGTGACGGCCCTTGCGCGTGAAACCGCAGAGCGTGTTGGTATCTCCTTGGTGGATGGCCCGCTCGAGCGACCGAAACCGCCGCGTACGGATGGTGCTGTTTCCATGCGCCGGGTGCTGTATCGCCGTTCACCCAAATGGGTTGCCCCTTCGCGTGCGCCGCGCAAAGCCCGCAGGCTGGGCAAACTTGCCTTGATCGGGGCGGGGGGTGTTGGCGGCAATATCGCGCATCTGGCGGCAATGGCGGACATGGCGGATGAAATCGCGCTGATCGACATCACTCCGGGTTTGGCGGCTTCGACTGCGCTGGACCTAAATCATACGTCCGGGATCACCGGTGCGCGGGCCCGATGTGTCGGTGGCGAAGCGATGGATCTGGTGGCCGGGGCGGATGTGGTCGTCGTCACGGCCGGACGAGCCCGCCGTCCGGGCATGACACGTGCCGATCTGATCGATGTGAATGCCCGCGTGATCCGTCAGTCGGCCGAAGCGATCCGGTCAGCCGCACCAAATGCCATCGTGATCGTGGTGACCAACCCGCTGGACGAAATGACGGTCGAGATGCTGCGTGCAACAGGTTTCCCCCGCGAACAGGTTTTGGGTATGGCAGGAACGCTGGACAGCAGCCGGTTTCGCAACGCGCTGGCAATGGCTGCGGGTGTCACGCCTGCGGACGTCGAAGCCTTCACGCTTGGCAGTCATGGGGACGAAATGGCCCCGATCCCCAGCCGCGCCAGGATCAAAGGCCGTCCGCTGGATGTATTTCTGTCCCGCGAACAGATCGAAGCCTGTGTTCAGGATGCGATCACCGGGGGCGGTCAGGTGGTCGCGCTTCGGAAATCAGGTTCTGCAACGATAGCTCCGGCTCATGCCTCGATCGAATTGATTGATCACATTCGGGGCGCGCGTACAGGCCCGGTTCCGGTTTCGGTCATGCTGCACGGGGAATACGGCATCGACGGTGTCGTGCTGGGCGTGCCAGCCCATCTGGGTGCAGGCGGATTGGTTGAGGTCGAGGAGTTGCGGTTAACCGCCGAAGAAAACGCGGCATTGCAAAACGCGGCCGAAGCGATCCGGGTGAGGCTGGGCCTGTGACCCTGCGTTTTTGGAAATCCGGCGGACGGTTTGAAGAGGTGGCCTCGTACTCTCGGGCCAAGCGCATCGGCCCCTTTGTCTGGGTTGCCGGAACAACGGCCATCGAGCCGACGGGCCGCATCCACGCGCCCGGGGACGTTGGTGCGCAGACCTTTTACATCCTGTCTCGCATCGATGACGCACTGAAAGAGGTTGGCGCCGAACTGCGACATGTGGGGCGGGTTCGCGCCTATCTGACCGATCTCTCCCAAGCGGGCGCGTTCGCGCAGGCGCATGGCGAAGTTTTTAAGGGGATCGATCCGGTTCTGACGGCTGTTCAGGCTGGGCTGACTCAGCCGGGGCTGATGGTGGAAATCGACGTGGATGCCGTGATCCACCATGAAAACGGCGAAATCAGCGGATTCTGAACATGAGTCTTCAAGAAAGGAATTGATCGAACCATCGTCTTGTGTACTGTATACAGAATACAAGAAGGCATAATGAGACACAGGGAGCTAATGTGATGATCAAGACAGCGCTGCTCAGCGGAACATGCATCGCGCTCATGGCCTCGGCGGCCGGAGCGGAAATCAAGGTAGGATTCATTGGGTCGCTTTCCTCGGACACCGGATTGTCGACGCTGCGCGGGGCCGAGATTGCGATTGAAGAGCTCAACGCAAATGGCGGCGTGATGGGCGAACAGATCACCCTGGTCTCGGCGGATACCGGACAGGACCCGACCGAGGGCATCCGGGCCTATGAATACCTTGCGGAAACGGAAGAGGTTGATTTCATCATCTCGGGCTCGATTGACGATGTGTCGCTGGGATGGCTGCCCCGCATGCAGGAATACCGGATTCCGACGCTGGACACCTGGACATCCTACATCGGCATCATCGACATGGTGGTCGAAGACCCTGAAAGCATGGCGCCCTATTTCATGAACATCGCCTCGGATGAGGCGCTAGCCACGTTGTACATCAACTTTGGCGCGGATGTTCTGAAGGAAAAAATGGGGTGGGATTCCGTCGTCATTCTGGCGGAAGATACGGCCTTTGGCGAGGCGATCACCGGCCTTGTCACCGAAGCGCTTGCACCGGTTGCGGGTATCGAGGTCAAGGACATCATCACGTATGACGTCGCCACCGTCGATTTTGCTCCGATCTTCAGCCGTGCGCAGGATACCGGGGCGGACTTCATCTATCAGGTCTCGTCGGTGAATTCGCAGGTTGTGTCATCGCAATACGTGAAACTCCAGGTGCCGATGGCGATGACGGGCGTGAACGTCGCTGCGCTGGGTATGGAATATTGGGAAGATACGGGTGGTGCCGGTGGCGGTATCTCGACCCTGTCTCCGATCCCTTCGGTCGGGTTTCGGCTCGATCCGGCCAGCCAGGAGTTTGTCGATACCTATCAGGCGAAGTATGACAGCCGCCCGCTGCTGCCGCATTTCAACGGGTTCAACGCCTATCATGGGCTGAAACAGGCGATGGCCGCAGCCGAAGAGGCTGGCGGTTTCGACAATGTCGAAGGCTGGGCCGATGCGATGAAGAAACAGGATCTGGTTCTAGAACTGGATGGCCAGTTGTGGCTGCGTTACGCATTCTGGGGCGATGACGAGGTAGAGCCCGTGACTGGCCGTACTTACCCGCACAATATCCGTTTTGATCTGTCCGAGCCGTTCGACGATGCCGCGCCGTCAATGGTCGTGGTCCAGTGGTACGAGGACGGCACCGCCGCCGTTGTCTATCCCGAGAAATACGCGACGGGTGAATTCACTTTGCCAAGCTGGGTCAAACAGTAACCTGTCCGTTCGCTTAGCTTGAAATGGGTGCGCGGGCGCGCGCACCCGCAGCCAGGGATCCTTACATGTTGCAGATACTGATCCAGGGGCTTTTGCTCAGCGGTCTCTATGCGCTTATCGCAATGGGTTTCACGCTGATCTTCAGCATCGGTCGGGTCCTGAACCTGGCCTACGGTGCCTATCTGATGGTCGGCGGGTATATGTATTTCTGGGTGTCCCAGACGCTGGGAATGTCAAAGCTGATGGGCGTCGCAGTGGCCGTGGTTCTGGGCGTTCTGATGGGGGTGCTGAAATACCGCCTGATCGTCAAGACCCTGAAAGGGGATCACGTAGCCGTCGAAATATCGACGCTGATCCTGGCGGTCGTGATTCAGGCCGGGATCGTTCTTGTCTTTGGCGACAGCAGCAAGATCCTGCTGCCGATCGTGCCGGGCGTGATCAACGTGGCCGGAGCGTCCGTCACCTATAATATCCTGATCGCAACGATGATCAGTTGGGCCATTTTGCTGGGCCTGTATGCTTTTGTCCGCCTGACACATACGGGGCGGGCGATGCAGGCGGTGTCGATGGACGCCAAGGGGGCCGCGATTTCAGGGATCGACCCGGATCGGATCAACCTGATCACATGGGGTATCTCAGGGGCACTGGGTGCGCTGGGCGGCGTATTTTTCGCCAGCTATACGCAGCTTTCGCCGTCAATGTGGGTTGCACCTCTGATCATCTCGGTGGCCGTCGTCATTGTGGGCGGCATCGGGTCGATCATCGGCACGCTGGTCGTTGCTCATATCGTCGGCTTTCTCGAAGTCATCGTTGTCGCCACCCTGGCGCCGGAACTGCGCGGTGTCTTCACCATGCTGCTGATCATCGGCGTGCTGGTGACGCGACCGCAGGGCCTGTTCGGCCGCGAGGAGTTGTAACATGGGTTTGCGCTGGTTTCACTTTGTCCTTTGGGGCGGCCTGATTGCGGGGATGCTGCTGTTGCCCCAGGTCGTCTCGAACGGGACGCTGCGCACGATGATCTTTGCCAACTATCTGGCCATCTTCGCCATCAGCTGGGATGTGCTGTCGGGCAGGACCGGGTATGTGAGTTTCGGGCATCCCTTCCTGATCGGTATCGGGGCCTATACGACTGCCATCCTGACCAAACGGTTTGACGTGCCAGTCGAAATCTCAATCCCTGTGGCCGTGTTGGTTACGATGATCGCAGGCCTGATTGTGTTGTTGCCCGCTCTGCGCATTCGCGGCAGCTACTTCGCGCTGGTCACACTGGCTTTCATGGAGCTGCTCTATCAGCTGGTTCAGGTGATCCGTCCGGATCTGACCGGCGGCACACGCGGGATGTCGGGAATTCAGACCCTGACACGAGGCGCGGCAAACGGCTACTACCTGTCCACGGCCTTGATGCTCAGCGTGGCGGTCAGCATGTGGCTGCTGATGAAAACCCGGCTGGGCACTGCACTGGCCGCCATCGGGATGAATGAAGAAAGCGTGCGCGGTTCGGGCCTCAGCACCACGCGGTTGAAGGCCTTTGCGTTTCTGACCAGCGCGTTCATCGCAGGTCTGGGCGGAGCGTTCTATGTCCATTACCTGGGCTCACTTGCGCCCCGCGCGCTGTTTGACATCAACTTTCTTTTCACCATCATCGTGGCGGCCTTGCTGGGCGGAACATCGACCATCATCGGCCCCATGATCGGTGCGTTCTTCATGACGTTTCTTCTGGAATACCTGCGCCCCGTGCTTCCCGGGGCTGAACGGTATTTCGTCTACGGTGCCATCGCACTGCTTCTCTACATGTATCAGCCAAAAGGATTGGTTGAACTTGTGCAACGCGGCTTTCAAAGACTGCGGAAAGGGGGGCTGGCATGACCGTTGCGCTGAAAGTTTCAGGTCTTGTCAAACGGTTCGGCGGGCTGGTGGCCACGAATGATCTGTCCTTTTCCCTGCAAGAAGGAGAGTCGCTGGGCCTGATCGGTCCGAATGGCGCGGGAAAGACGACGGTATTCAGCCAGATCATGGGCGAATTGCGGCAGAACAGCGGTACGATCGAGCTGTTCGGCAATGAGATTTCGGCGCTGTCGACGCCTCAGCGTATCCGGGCCGGGGTCAGTAGAACCTATCAGATACCTCGGCCGTTCGGCGACATGAGTGTTGCAGAAAACATCAGGGTGGGCCTGATGCCGGACGACATCTGGCGCATGATCGTTTCGCCGCCGGATACGGACAGGGAAAAAGAGCTCGCGCTGAGTGTCGGGTTCACGGAAACGGATCTGAGCCGCTCACCCGCCGAACTGGCCATGGGTGATCTGCGCAAGCTTGAAATGGCCCGAACCATGGCCACCGCACCGCGTGTCATGTTGCTGGACGAGGTGTTTGCAGGTCTGACAGTCGGTGAAATCGCGCAGATTTCCGATCTCATACAATCCATGCGCAAGGACGGGATGACCTTTTTGATCGTCAGCCATGATTTGCCGGCGCTGGAACCGCTGATCGACCGCGCCATCGCCATCGAGCGGGGCACCATGATTGCCGAAGGCGCGTTCAGCGACGTGATGAACGACACGGCCGTTCAAGCCTCGTATCTGGGGAGCGTCTGATGTCCTATCTGGAAATCGAGAACCTGTCCGCGTTTTACGGCAAGGCCCAGGCGTTGACCGATATATCGATCACGGTGCAGCCCGGTGAGATTGTCGCCGTGGTCGGCCCGAACGGTGCAGGTAAATCCACCTTGTTGGACAGCATCATGGGCCTTGTGAAAATCGAAGGCGACATCCGGTTGCGCGGGCACAGCCTTGCCGGTCGAAGCCCTTCGGAAATCGTGCGTCACGGGGTGGGCTATGCGCCCGAGCGGTTCAACCTGTTCCCCTATATGTCGGTGCGCGACAACCTGATGGTGGGGGCCTTCACCGCACGAGACGACATCGAAAACAACCTTGAGATGGTGCACAGTCTTTTCCCGCGTCTGCAAGAACGGGAAGGGCAGGAGACGTCGACCCAATCCGGCGGGGAAAGGCAGATGGTGTCCTTTGGCAGGGCCTTGATGACCAGCCCGGAACTGCTGCTTGTCGATGAGCCGACGATCGGTCTTGCCCCGAAGATCTGTCACGAGATTGCCGAAGTCGTCCGTCAGCTGAACAAGGAATACGGGCTGACCGTCGTCATCACGGAACAGAATGCCAATTTTGCCCTGTCGCTTGCCAGCCGCATCTATGTGCTGGAGTCCGGGCGGATGCAGACGTCGGGCACGGCTGACGAACTGAGAAATGACAAACGCTTGCTCGAGGCCTATTTCGGCGGCCATTGAGTGGCGTGGTTGGAAAGCCGGGCAGGTGCCGTCCGGCTATTCGATGGCGGGTGATTTCAGTTTCAGCCAAGTGCGGCCAGAACCTCGGTACTCACGTCGATGCCATGGGCTTCGGCGGCTGCCCGTTTTGCAAGGCGACCGTCGCCCGGAACCCGGGCGGACCCGTTGCCGGAAATCTCGTCGCAGATGCGGGCGACATATTCGTTGAAGGCCGCGTTGCCGAACCGGGTGGGATCGATGGCAATCAGGGTCGCTCCACCTTTGATGTTCAGGGCACCGAAGGATTCGCGCTCTTTGTTGTCCACGGACAGGGTTCCTCCCGCCAGCGCGGCGCCCAACACCTCTACCATGAAGGCGATCGCGGCCCCTTTATGCTCTCCGAACGGCAATAGGCTGCGGGTTTCAAGGATGGCATTTGGGTCTGTTGAGGGCTCGCCTTGGGGATCAAGACCGGCAGGGCGGGGCAGGTCGTGCCCCTCGGCGGCGGCCATGCGGATATCCATGAGGGCCACCATGGACGAGGCCTGATCCCAGACCACGGGCGCATCGCCATCACGCGGGCAGGCAAAAGACATGGGGTTGGTGCCAAAAACCGGGCGAACCCCACCTTGCGGAACCACCATGGACAACGAGTTGATCACGGCAAAGGCCACCAATCCGGCTTCGGCCAAAGGTTCTGTGTCAAACCGTAACGCACCCAGATGGTGGCAGTTCGCGCAGGTGAACGCGGCAATCCCGTTTTCCCGGGCCATCGCGATCAGATCCTCGCGGGCTGCTGTCGCTGCAACCTGATAGTACCCGTTGTCGGCATCACAGCGCAAAACGCCCGGGGCAACCTTTTCGGTTTTGGGCTTCGCGTGCCCGTTGGCATAGC
The DNA here is from genome assembly GCF_056541565.1 of Ruegeria sp. AG6. Classification (NCBI taxonomy): domain Bacteria; kingdom Pseudomonadati; phylum Pseudomonadota; class Alphaproteobacteria; order Rhodobacterales; family Roseobacteraceae; genus Ruegeria; species Ruegeria sp. AG6. The sequence goes on from NZ_JBQFYQ010000001.1 coordinate 185,479, forward strand.
CGGACGTGAAGCTTTGGACATAGACCGGCAACATGCGCAACCCGTGGCTGCGCGGGCCGTCCCGTTCAGACCGGGTGACGATATCGGCAAGTACATCACTGCTGCGCGTGTCCGCTCCGGCAGAAACAAGAACCGATTTGGCCAAGTCCCGAACTTCGGCAAGAGAAAGCGTTTTTGTCGGTTGTTCGGTCATCCGTTCGAGTCCCGTCTTTCTGTTTCGCACTCAAGCGCGCGGGCGTGTGTTTGCGGGATCGACAGCACATGTGTCGATGACCACGGCGTCGCGCATCTCATTGTGGACCAGCACCTGCATTTTCGTTCCGGGCGCCGTCATGTTCTGTGGCAGTAGTGCCATCGCAATGTCGTGGTTGCAATAATAAGAGAACCCGCCCGAGGTAACACGGCCGATCAGCTTGCCCTGAGCATAGACACCCTCGTCAAACATCACCGATGTTTCGCCAAAGGGCAGTTTCAGCGTGACCAACCGCCGGTACGCGCCATCCTTTTTCTGTTTCAAAAGAGCGGCCTTGCCTATGAAGTCGCGACCATCTGTTACCACGAACCGATCAAGGCCGGCCTCGTATGGCGTCATGTCCTTGCAGATTTCGCGATTGATGGCGCGATAAGACTTTTCAAGACGCATGGATTCCAGTGCCTCAAGCCCGAAAGGTTTCACACCGGCCTTCAGCAGCAGGTCAACAAGATGGCGGTTGTAACCGACCGGATGATGCAGTTCCCACCCCAGCTCGCCGGTATAGGACACGCGAAGCAGATGAACGCCCTTGGCGTACCCCACTTCACCCATTTGCGCAGAAAGCCAGGGGAAGGTTTCGTTCGACAGATCATTGTCGGTCAATGGTTGCAGGATCTCTCGTGCCTTGGGGCCTGCCAGTGCAATCACGCCCAGTTGTTCTGAAACATCCTCAAGAAGGACAGAGCTGTCATTGGGCAGCAAACGTTGCAGTTGATCCCAGTTGTAGGCGCGCCAATTCGGGGTGGAGACCAGGTAAAAATCATTCTCGGCATAGCGGACGACCGTGTATTCCGCATCCATGCCACCCTTTGGGTTCAACAAAAGCGACAGGGTCATTCGCCCCACTTTGGGCAGCCTGTTCGCCATAAGGCCATCCAGCCATTTGGCGGCCCCGGGTCCGCGCAGGGTGAACTTGGTCATCGGCGACATCTCGATGAATCCGGCCACGTCACGGGTGGTGAGTACCTCTTTCTGAACGCGTTCCATGTGGTTGGTGCGACGGAAGGAATGTTCCGGAACAGCGTCCTCGCGCGATTTGGCGAACCAGCGCGGGAACTCATATCCGTTGAAGCTGGTCCAGACGGCGCCATGCGCGCTCAGCAGATCGTAGGACCCCATCGTTTTCATCGGGCGCGCGCCGGGAAAATCCTCTCCGGGGATGTGCGCGTTCATGTGGGTTCCCCACGTTTCGCGCACCTTGTCCATGGTCCACCGCTTGGACGCGTAATCCGAAAAACGGCGGGGGTCGAGTTCGGACATGTCCATGCCCGGATCCCCATCGACAATCCAGCGGGCCAGACGTTCACCAACGGTTCCACCCCACAATATGCCGCCGGGCATGCCTTCGGCCAGCCACAGGTTTTCATGCCCCGGTGCGGGTCCCGCAAGCGGCAACTCGTCCGGTGTCATCTGGAACGGACCTCGGGTGTTGGCCTTGATACCCACGTCACCAAGTGTTGGAACCCGCTCGATGGCACGCTCCCACTGCGTTTGGACCGCGTCGAAATCTTCGGGCAAGAGGTCGGCGCCAAAGTCAGGCGGCACGCGATCTTCGGCAAATAGCTTGAGGTCTTTGGTGAACTCATAAGGACCGAACTGAATGCCGCCCACATCTTCGCGCAGATACGCACCGTAATCTTCATCCCGCAGGATCGGGAACTCGGGCAACCCTTGCGCGCGGCGTTCTTTCAGCAGCGGAACGGTTTCGGTCGTCCAATATTGGTGAACGATTGGAATGCAAGGCAGATCCAGACCAACACGGCGCGCGTTTTCGCGGGCATAGTTTCCGGTCGCGAAGACAAGATGTTCGCAAGTGATCTCACCTTGATTGGTTGTCACCTTCCAATGACCGTTTTCCAGTTTTTCGTAAGCCTGCGCTTCGGTGTTCTGAAACACTTTGGCGCCTTTCTCGCGCGCTAGCCTCGCCATTGCCATGGTGATGTCAGCAGGGTTCACATAGCCGTCCTCGGTATGCAGGATGCCGCCGCGAATATGTTCCGATTGGTTGAGCAGAGGGTGCAGTTCGGCGATTTCTTCTGGCGTCAGCAGTTTGCAGGGCACACCGGCAGCTTCGGCAATCGAGACATAGGACAGGAACTCGTCCCAGCGTTCCTGCGTATTGGCAACGCGCAACTGGCCCACCTGGCGCAGTCCGACCGAGGCGCCGATCTTCTTTTCGACTTCGGAATAGATGCGGATGGTCTCCATCGTCATCTTCGAAACGTTGTGGGATCGCACGAAGGTGACCAGCAGACCCGCCGCATGCCAGGTAGAGCCGGAGGTCAGCGTCGTTCTCTCCAGCATGATTGCATCTGTGCACCCGTGCTGCGTCAGCCCATAAAGAACCGAAGCCCCAACGCATCCGCCTCCTACGACGACAACCTTGGCATGTGACTGCATTCGACGCATTCCTTCCTGAGGCTGTTTTCGTTTCCAGAGGGTCAGTCAAAACGAAATCAGCGGGCTGAGAACTGGTTGAACTGTTTACGTGAAATCTGCGTCAGGCAATTCGAAAAATTTTCCGGTCCAGCTGAGTTCAGTTAAACCATGATCGGGTTTGCCGGTGATCTCACGCGGTCTGTGAGGCGGCCCGCAAAAATACCGGCCATCTTTTGTTTCGGATTGTTGTGTTAGCGCAAACTGTGCTGGTAAGGTCTGACATCGGCTTGGGGTGCGCTTTGTTGCGCCCGCGATCCGTGCGGCATACGAAGGGGGAAAATCGCGTGTATCTCGGTCTGGATTTGGGGACGTCAGGTCTTCGGGGAATTGTGGTCAGCGAAGAGGGCAAAGTCGTCGCCGAAGCCGAAGCAGGTGTTGAGACATCGACGTTGCATCCCGGCTGGTCGGAACAAGATCCGTCCGATTGGGTGGAAGCCTGCCAAAACGTCGTTGCCCAATTGCGCGCGTTGAATGGTGCTGCATTTTCTGCGGTGCGCGGCGTTGGTCTGAGCGGCCACATGCACGGTGCCACGTTGCTGGATCGGGATGGCAAAGTGCTGCGGCCCTGTATCCTTTGGAACGACACGAGATCAGCGCAGGAAGCTGCGGAGCTGGATGGTCTGCCATCGATGCGCGCGATCACCGGGAACATCGTTTTTCCGGGTTTCACCGCACCCAAGCTGGAATGGGTGCGCAGACACGAGCGCGACGTGTTTGAAAAGACATCCAAAGTGTTGCTTCCGAAGGATTATCTGCGTTTCTGGCTCACCGGTTCCTATGTCAGCGACATGTCCGACAGCGCCGGTACGGCGTGGCTGGACGTTGGAAAGCGAGAATGGTCAGTCACCGCGTTGGATCAAAGCCACATGCGCTGGGACCAAATGCCAGACCTGGTTGAAGGCAGTTCGGCAGGCGGAGAACTGCGGTCAGAGATCCTCGGGCAGTGGGGCTTGACCGGGCCCGTCGTGGTTGCCGGCGGGGCCGGTGACAATGCGGCAGCGGCCTGCGGTATCGGAAGTATTGGTGAGGGCAGCGGATTTCTTTCCTTGGGCACTTCGGGTGTGCTGCTGGTCGCAAAGGAAAGCTATGCGCCCGCGCCGGAAACAGCTGTTCATTGCTTTTGTCATGCGGTTCCGGATCGCTGGATTCAAATGGGTGTGATCCTGTCGGCCACCAACAGTCTCAACTGGCTGTCGCGTCACCTCGGTCAACCCGTCGGTGCGCTGGCGTCGACCCTGCCGGATTCGGTGAAGGGGCCGTCAATGATCACCTTCCTTCCGTACCTGTCCGGTGAACGGACGCCCCATAACGACAGTGACATACGCGGGGCATTCCTGGGGCTGGATATCGCATCGGAACCCGCTGACCTGACGCAATCCGTGACAGAGGGGGTTTCCTTTGCCATGCGCGATTGTTTGGAGGCGCTCAAAAGCACGGGCACCAATCCCGAAAGTCTGCTGGTCGTCGGTGGCGGGGCGCGGTCGCGGTTTTGGCTGGAAACGCTGGCCACGGTTCTGAACACGCCGCTTGCTGTGCCCGATGGAAGTGGGTTTGGCGCAGCCATAGGCGCAGCGCGTCTTGCTGCATGTGCGGTGGACGGCGCCGACCCCAAGGATGTCATGCTGTCCCCGGAAGTCGCTGAGCGTGTTGAACCACGTCTCGAACTGACCGGCGCATATGAGGCGGAATATCAGCGGTATCGCGAATACTATGCTGCTTTGTCCCCTTTGGCCGCGCGCTGATGACTGATCCCAAACGCATGCCTGTCGAGCAGGTCCTTCTGGAAGACGGAAACATGTCCGTTTCCCTGTTGAACTATGGCGCAATCACGCAAGGCTGGTGGCTTGGCGAAACACCTTTGATATTGGGCTACGAAAACCCGCAGGATTACCTGTCGGACCCGTTCTACCTTGGCGCGATGGTCGGGCGAGTGGCCAACCGCATCGGCGGGGCAAAGTTTGCATTGCAGGGGCGTGTTCATCACCTGACAGCAAACGAAGGGCCGACCACGCTGCATGGTGGTCCGAGCGGGCTGTCACGCAAATACTGGGATATCGTGAAAACCTCTCCAAATCAGTCGGTTCTGTCCTTGACTTCACCTCACGGTGAAGGCGGTTTTCCCGGAGCGGTCAATTTCGAGGTGCATGTCGAACTGACCTGTCCGCGTCTGATCTATACAATCAGGGCGCGTCCGGATCGCCCAACGCCGATCAGCATCGCGCAGCACAATTATTACACTCTGGGCTGTCCAGAGGATATCATGGACTGCCGGCTCAGGTTAAGATCGAACCGGGTGCTGGAGCTGGACGCGCGTTCCGTTCCTTCTGGAGATATCTCAGCCGCCGGCGATAATGTGCCAGATTTCGCGTTGTCCCGCACCGTCGGGGCAGAGGGGCGCGAGCTGGACCATTATTTTGTGTTTGATGAAAGTGGAACCCATGATCATCCGGTGGCAGAGGTCACGGCACCTTCGGGATTGAGGATGAACCTGTATTCAGATCAACCCGGCGCACAGGTCTATGCCGGGGCACATCTGTCAGGCCGATTTAGCCCGTGTGCGGGGCTGTGCATTGAGCCGTCAGGATATCCGAACGCCGTGAATGTCCCTGCGTTCCCGTCCGTCATCCATACGCCGGACAACCCGTATCGACAAACTCTGACACTTGAGATTTCCGAGGAACGATCATGAGACTTCAGATTGCAGCAAATGCCGTAGGCATCTGGATGTCGCTTTCAATTGCTCAGGCGCAAGACTTTGGTCCGAAACCGGAATTCATCGAACCTGACTTTGCTAACGCAGAGTTGGGGCAACTGCTGTTCTACGATCCGATCCTGTCGGGCAACAAGAACATAAGCTGCGCAACCTGTCATCATCCGAAGCTGGGAACGTCCGACGGGCTTTCACTGGGTATCGGCGAAGGTGGGATCGGGCTGGGTGGTCAGCGCAAGGTCACACAAGACAATGCGCCCGAACAGCGCATTCCCCGGAACTCGCCCGCGATGTGGAATCTCGGGGCGCTGGAATTCACGACGTTTTTTCATGACGGTCGCCTCGAGGCGGATCCGTCACAGCCCAATGGCATTAGAACGCCGTTGGGGACGCATATGAGGCCGGGGTTCAAATCGGCTTTGGCAGCGCAGGCGATGTTTCCGGTGCTGTCGCCTGACGAAATGGCGGGGCATTATTCTGAAAACGAGGTGAGCAAGGCCGTACGACTCGGCTTGCTGACCCAAGAGGGTGGCGCCTGGGATCTGATCGCCGCGCGCGTGGCGGCGATACCAGAGTATCAAAGGCGATTTGATGACATCGCGCCCGGAGAAGACATCTCCTTTACCGCAATCGCCAATGTCATTGCCGATTTCATCGCGTTTGAGTGGCGGGCTGACAACAGCCTGTTTGATCGTGCGATGCGAGGCGAAGACAGGCTGCCCGAACAAGCGCAGCTGGGGATGGCGCTGTTCTACGGAAAGGCTGGATGCAGTGCCTGCCATTCCGGCTGGTTCCAGACCGATCACGGGTTCCATTCCATCGCCATGCCTCAGATCGGCCCCGGAAAATCAGCCCGTTTCGAAAATCATGTGCGGGATGACGGGCGACTGCGCGTCACGGGCGACAAGGATGATGCCTTCGCATTCCGCACGCCTTCGCTGCGCAACGTGACCCTGACGGCGCCATATGGCCACAGCGGTGCCTACGCACGGCTTGAAGATGTCGTGCGCCATCATCTGGATCCGTTTTCCGCGTTGCGGAACTACGCCATCGAAATGGCTGACCTGCCAGAGTTTTTCGGGGCAGAGGATCAAAAGGCTTTGCTTGACCCCCAGCATGTCGAAGCCATAGCAGCGTCGAACGATCTGGCGCCCATCGACCTGAGTGATGACGAGGTCGATGCCATCTTGAGTTTTCTGGGCACGCTGGAAGATCCGGCTGTGCGGCTGGGTGTTCCCCAAACGGTTCCCAGCGGATTGCCCGTCGATCAATGATCAACGGCTGAGGCGGATCACCTGATTGGCATCTACCTTCTGCCAATCTCCATGCTCACCATCAGGCCAGATCACCCTTATTTCCGCAGTTTCGAAGTTTCCTAGACCAAAGTGGTGGAACCCTGCAATTCCGCTGGCGTGCCCCCCGCCAATGGTCACTTCGCGGGTTTGAACGCCCTCGGGCGTCCTGACCTCGATAAAACCGCCGACTGCCTGTCTGTTGGGGTGGCTCTGGCCGAGATCAATCATGAGCCAGTTGCCGGTCGTCGGTTCATTCTGGAAAACCTCAAGGTCCGAGCCGCGATTGACCACCACCAAATCCAACCACCCATCCCCGTTGAAATCCGTCAGCGCCCCGCCGCGGGACTTTGCCATGGACGCGACACCAGCCTCTGATGCTGTTTCGACAAACTGACCGTCGGCGGTCTGCATCAACAGGTTGTTGGGGTCGTTCTGCGCCGCGTCGGGCATCTGCTCAACATTGCCTTTGGCGACGAAAATGTCGTCCAGCCCGTCATTGTTGACGTCCCCGAACTGTGCATGCCAGCCGGTCGAGGGGCGGCCGTCACCTCCTGCATGTGGCCTGTGTGCCGTTGTTCCACGGTCGTAGGTTGCATCCCGCCATGTTGGCCCATCTGATGCAGGATCAAAAACCTGGAATTTCTGGTCCCCCATGGACGTCAGGTAAACATCGGAAAAACCGTCACCGGTCAGATCCCGCGAGGCGATCCCCATGCCCCAGATCGAATAGGGCAGCCATCCATCGGCCTTGCTGTACAGGCGCGGGGTGTCTTCCATAGCCCACAATTGCTCTTGCCCACCACGCACATAGTAGTGGCGGTCATTGCTGACACGCAGATCCGCGCGGCCCGTGCGCGCCCAATCGGAAAACAGGATCGAAAGGGAACAGTGACCGGGTTCCAAACGGACAGGATCGCCATACTTTTCGCCTTGGGGTCGGTACAGAAGCGTCGGCCCGCAAGCCTCAAAAGGTCCGTCCGGATTGCTTCGGTCGACATAGGTTCCAAAGGCCAGCGTTGGCAGGGTTTGCCCGCGTTCCCAAGTGGCGGAAAAGCCGGTGGTCCAATGGTCCTGAGGCTGAAAACCCAGTGCCGTGAACGGCTCGAACGCGCAGTTCGGTTTGCCGCGCAGCAACAGGTCTTTGCCTAGGCGTAAGACCGCAAGGTCCAGGATCCCATCGCCATCAATGTCTACCGGGTATGCGCCGGTCACACGGGTCAAGGATAACTGACCTGGCGCATCCGGAAGAAAACTGACATCTGTGTCGGATGTGTTGATGAACAATTGTGCTGGGTTTGATCCGCCAGCCACGAACATTTCAGGGCGGTCGTCATCATTGCAGTCGAAGACCGCGACACCCCCGCCGACGAAATGTTCCCAGCCGCCATCGTAAACATGGCCGGGGGTTTCCACCTTTTGAAAGCGGGGTGGAGCGATGTCCGCAGCGGCAGCGGAACCTACCGCAAGCAAGATTGCCATCTTAGTTCGCATGAGCCGCCAGTTCCCTGACCTTCAGGATAGAGACTTGTTCAATCCCATAAGCCGCTGCCCCTTTTGCCCACATTGAATCGCCCCAGTGGTTGACCTTGATTTCCGGCAACGGCGCGTCGACGCTGACGACGCCGTTTTGGACACGTGCCATCACCTCGTCCGAATGCAGGTAATCAAAGCGACCTCTGGCGCCGGACAGGATAATGCATTCGGGGTCGAACAGATTGATCAGGTTCGAAACCCCCATCCCGAACATTTGGCCCGCGCGGGCCAGAACGGAAATGGATCGGGCGTCGCCGGCTTTTGCTGCCGCGAGTATATCGACAAGAGTGCGGGGATCCGTTGCTTCACTGGCGATCGTGGCTTCGCGGATCAGGGCGTATTCCCCCACATAGGCCTCGAGGCATCCGCGCTGCCCGCACTGACACAAGGCGCCGTCCAACTGAACTTTGAGGTGCCCGAATTCTGCGCCGCATCCGCGTTCACCGCGATAAAGCTTGCCATCAAGAACGATGCCCAGGCCGATGCCGTGTTCGATCGTAACAACCAAAAAATTCTTCAGCCCCTTTCCCAATCCGAAAAGCTGTTCTGCCTTTGCGACCAGATTGGCGTCGTTTTCGATGAAGGCAGGGCAGGGGAGCACCTCGGACAACAGCGGGCTCAAATCCACATTTCGTTCCGTCAGCGAAGATGACCAATGCACGAAGTTCTGATTTGCATCGATAAGGCCAGCGATGCCGATGCAGACACCTGACAAATCGGCAAGGGATCGGTTTGCCGAGGCGCAGGCCTGATCAAGCACGGCGCGGATCTTTTTGGCAAACGCATTCGGGGCCATGCGGGCTTGGTCCAGCGGATGCGTGTACGAAGTGATTTCGGTTCCTTCGAAATCCACGAGAATGACTGAAACCTGCTGGCGGGCGACTTTCACGCCCGCAATCAGATGTGACGCGCCATTCAGTTTCAATTGTACCCGCGGTCTGCCGCGGCGCGCTGATTTGGAAGATGTTTCGCTTTCTATTTCCTCAATCAGACCGGCAGACAGCAGATCGGCAGTGGCGGTCGTGATGGTCGCTGGGCTGGTCTCCAACGCGCTGGCGATGTCGATTCGCGAAATGGTGCCTGTGGCCCGGATTTTTTCCAGAACGCGCAGGCGAGTGACGTTCCTTTGGTCCGTGGCATTTGAAGAAGCTTTGCTTTTCAGCATCTTGCCCTCGCGAATCTGATCCCTGTTTCAACCTAGGTGGTTTTTTCAGTTACCGATAGCATAAATATTTTACCGACTGAAATAAATATGCTACTCAGAATTATCGGGGCCACGAATCATGAAACGATGGCCCAATGAAACCGGGAGGAAATCATGAAACGAATTCTCAGCGCCTCTGTCGTGGCGGTCCTGATGGGGACAGCCGCATTCGCAGAGCCCACGGTCGGCGTAAGCTGGTCGAATTTCCAGGAAGAGCGTTGGAAGACCGACGAAGCGGCGATCAAGGCTGCACTGGAAGCGGGCGGTGCGGAATACACCTCGTCTGATGCCCAATCTTCTTCTGCCAAGCAATTGTCGGATATTGAAAGTCTGATCGCCCAGGGCGTTGATGCGCTGATCATTCTGGCGCAGGATTCCCAGGCCATCGGCCCGGCTGTGCAGGCGGCGGCAGACGAAGGCATTCCGGTCATCGCGTATGACCGTCTGATCGAAGATGACCGTGCCTTCTATCTGACATTCGATAACGTTGAAGTTGGCCGGATGCAGGCCCGCGCGGTGTTCGAGGCGATGCCGAAAGGCAACTATGTGATGATCAAGGGATCGCCCACGGATCCGAACGCGGATTTCCTGCGCGGCGGTCAGCAAGAGATCATTCAGGCCGCCGTTGACAGCGGCGATATCGTCATCGTGGGTGAAGCTTACACCGACGGTTGGCTGCCAGCGAACGCACAGCGCAACATGGAACAGATCCTAACCGCGAATGAAAACAACGTTGATGCCGTGGTCGCCTCGAATGACGGTACTGCTGGCGGCGTTGTTGCAGCACTGACCGCACAGGGCATGGAAGGCATTCCGGTCTCGGGTCAGGATGGCGATCACGCGGCGCTGAACCGGGTCGCCAAGGGCACGCAGACCGTTTCTGTCTGGAAAGATGCGCGTGAGCTGGGCAAAGCTGCCGGTGAAATTGCAGTTGCGTTGAGCAACGGAACCAGCCCCGAGGACATTGAAGGCGCCATCAAATGGACGTCGCCCGGCGGAACCGAGATGAACTCGGTCTTCCTTGCGCCTGTACCGATCACCAAAGACAACCTGTCCGTTGTGGTCGATGCTGGCTGGATTCCGTTGGAAGACCTGTGTCAGGGCGTCGAAAACGGCCCTGCACCCTGTAACTAATCCAAGTTCCAAACCATGATATCTCTGGCCCGCAAGGGTGGGCCAGAGATCATAGCTGAACATGAAAGATCGGATATGACCGAAACTTCGTCTCAGCCGGTACCCCAAAAAGCAAAGTCCAACCTGTTTCAGCAACTGGAACTGGATATGCGGCTATTGGGCATGATCGGCGCCTTCATCATCCTGTGCATCGGCTTCAACATCTTTACGGACGGCCGCTTTCTGACGCCCAGAAACCTGTTCAATCTGTCGATCCAGACCGTCTCGGTCGCCATCATGGCCTGCGGCATGGTGTTCATCATCGTCATGCGCCACATTGACCTGTCGGTCGGCGCACTTCTGGCGACAACATCTGCCGTCATGGCGATGACACAGACCGAGCTGTTGCCGAACGTGTTGGGGATGGGATTGAACCACCCCGCGACATGGGCGATCACGTTGGTGGTGGGTCTTGCGGTCGGGACAATGATCGGTGCGTTCCACGGTTGGATGGTAGGGTATCTGACCATTCCGGCTTTCATCGTAACGCTTGGTGGGTTTCTGGTCTGGCGCAACGTCGCCTGGTACATGACTGACGGCCAGACAATCGGCCCGCTGGACAGCACATTCCTGATGTTTGGCGGCACCAACGGAACCTTGGGAACAACCGTCAGCCTCCTGTTCGGCCTTGCCGCCACCGCTATCGCGATCTGGGCGTTGTGGAGCGGTCGCCGGTCCAAAGCCGCTCATGGTTTCCCTGTTAAGCCGGTCTGGGCTGAAACAACGCTGGCCGGGATCATCGGCCTTGCCATCATGGGCTATGTCTTTATCGTCAACAGCTATGCCATCCCGACACGTCGGCTTGAACGCATGTTCGAAGCGCGCGGCGAGACCATGCCGGAAGGGCTGGTTGTGGGATACGGCATCCCGATTTCGGTCCTGATCCTGATCATTGTGGCGGTGACGCTGACCGTTGTGGCCCGCAAAACCCGCTTTGGACGCTACATCTTTGCCACCGGCGGCAACCCGGACGCGGCCGAGTTGTCGGGCATCAACACCCGTTTGATGACCGTCAAGATCTTTGCCCTGATGGGGTTCCTGTGCGCGCTGTCGGCGGTTGTGGCCTCGGCCCGGCTGGCCAATCACTCGAATGATATCGGAACGCTGGATGAGCTTCGCGTTATTGCCGCTGCCGTGATTGGTGGAACCGCGCTGTCCGGCGGCATCGGAACGATCTACGGCGCAATCCTTGGCGCGTTGATCATGCAGGCGCTGCAATCGGGCATGGCCATGGTTGGCGTGGATGCGCCGTTCCAGAATATCGTCGTCGGCACCGTCCTGGTTCTGGCCGTCTATATCGACATCGTCTATCGCAAACGTCTGGGGGCGAAATGATGCAAGCTCAAGAAACACAGAACCAAGCTTCGGGCCGTGGGTCCGGCCAGCCTCCGCTGGTGGAAATGCGCGATATCTCAATTTCCTTCGGGGGTATCAAGGCGGTAGACCATGTGTCGGTAGATCTCTACCCGGGCGAGGTCGTGGGCCTTCTGGGCCACAACGGGGCCGGTAAATCCACCCTGATCAAGGTTCTTTCGGGCGCCTATCAGATGGACCATGGCGAAATCCTGATCGACGGCAAGAAGGTCGAGATCAACAACCCCCGCGACGCGCGCGCCAACAATATCGAGACGATCTATCAGACGCTGGCGCTGGCGGACAACCTGGATGCAAGTTCAAACCTGTTTCTGGGCCGCGAAATGGTCACGCCCTTTGGCCTGGTCAACGACGCCGCGATGGAGGCGGAATGCCGCAAGATCATGGCGCAGCTGAACCCGAACTTTCAGAAGTTCAATGATCCGGTCTCGGCCCTGTCGGGCGGTCAGCGTCAATCGGTGGCCATTGCACGGGCGGTGTATTTCAACGCGCGTATCCTGATCATGGACGAGCCCACGGCCGCACTTGGCCCGCACGAAACACAGATGGTGGCGGACCTGATCCAACAGCTTAAGGCGCAGGGGATCGGGATTTTCCTGATCGACCACGATGTACACGCGGTGATGGAGCTGTGTGACCGGGCCTCGGTCATGAAGAACGGGCAATTGGTTGGAACGGTCGATATCGCAGACGTCACCGATGACGATCTGTTGTCGATGATCATTCTGGGCAAAAAGCCCGGCGAAAAGACGGAATGAGGTAAGCGAAATGACGAGCGGTTTTTTTCGGGGAATTGAAGAAGTCCAATTTGAAGGCGAGGACAGCAAGAACCCGCTCGCATTCCGCCACTACAACCCGGACGAGATCATCTTGGACAAGCGCATGGAGGATCACCTGCGTTTTGCCGTGGCGTGGTGGCATTCCTTCGCGTGGGAGGGTGGAGATCCGTTTGGCGGCCCCACTTTCGAGCGCCCCTGGCACCCACAGGATGACATGGGCCGCGCCAAGATGAAGGCCGATATCGCGTTCGAGATGTTCCAGATTCTGGGACAGCCCTATTTCTGCTGGCATGATGCCGATATCCGACCTGAACAGGGGAACTTCGCCGAAAATCTCCACACGTTGAACGAGATCACCGACTATATCGGTGAAAAGATGCAAGTGTCCGGCACCAAGCTGTTGTGGGGTACGGCCAACATGTTCAGCCATCGCCGCTGGATGGGCGGTGCCAGCACCAACCCCGATCCCGACGTCTTTGCCTTTGCTGCCGCCACGGTGAAATCCTGCATGGATGCCACCCACAAACTGGGCGGCGAAAACTATGTGCTGTGGGGCGGGCGCGAAGGGTACGAGACGCTGCTCAACACTGACATGAAAACCGAGCTGGATCATATGGGCCGGTTCCTGAACATGGTGGTCGAGTACAAGCACAAGATCGGGTTCAAAGGTGCGATCCTTGTCGAACCCAAACCGCAGGAGCCATCAAAGCACCAATATGATTTCGATGCCGCGACCTGCATCGGTTTCCTGCGCAAATACGGGCTTGAGAATGAGGTCAAACTGAACCTCGAACAGGGTCACGCGATTCTGGCGGGGCACAGTTTTGAACATGAGATTGCCGTAGCCGCAGCCGAAGGGATGCTGGGCTCCATCGACATGAACCGGAACGATTATCAATCCGGGTGGGATACGGATCAGTTCCCCAACAACACTCCCGAGGTTGCGCTGGCCTATTACCACATCCTGAAAGCGGGTGGATTTACCACCGGCGGTACCAATTTCGATGCCAAGCTGCGCAGGCAGTCGATCGACGCCGAAGATCTGATCGCCGCGCATGTGGGCGGGATGGATATCTGTGCCCGGGGCCTGAAAGCAGCGGCAGCGATGATCGAAGATGGCGGATTGGAACAAGCGCTGGCTGATCGGTACACGGGCTGGAATACGCCCGAGGCGCAGGCAATGCTGACCTCTGGTCTTGACGAGATTGCAGCGCGGGTGCTGGCCGAGGATCTCAATCCAGATCCGCGCTCGGGGCGTCAGGAAATCCTCGAGAACTACGTGAACCGATTTGTTTGATCCCCGTGGGATCAGCCGGTCCTTAAAATAACTTGTGTACAATGCCCCGGAAACGCGTGAGTTTGCTTCAGCGTTGCCCGGGGCTTTCCCTTGCTGGGCGCAACGGCATCAAAGGCCCGTCGGGGTCGAACAAGTGGGGCGAGCAGGGTTTTGGCGGATCAATCGGCAGGCAAAGCGGTGTTTCTGAGCGGCAGTCTGATGCTGCATGTGACACGCATGTCATTGACCACCAGCATTGGCCTGATGGCCATTTTTGCCGTCGACTTTGTCGATATGATCTTCATCTCGATGTTGGGCAACGATGCGCTGGCGGCGGCGGTGGGCTATGCCGGGACGCTGCTGTTTTTCACCAACGCGATCAATATCGGATTGTCGATTTCCGCCGGGGCGCTGGTTGCGCGCGAACTGGGGGCCGGGCGGGCTGAACAAGCAAGGCATTACGCGTCCAGCGTGGCCGTTATCGGGCTGATTGCCGGGCTGACGACCTCGGGACTGGTCTTGTTGAATCTCAGCTACTTGCTGTCCTTGCTTGGCGCGGAAGGAGAGGTTCTGAGGCTGGCGACGCGTTATGTGTCGATCATCCTTCCGACCATGTTCGTGATGTCCATTGCGATGACGGCGATGGCCGTGCTGCGCGCTCATGGCGATGCGCCGAGGTCAATGATGGCCACGATCTACGGCGGAGTGGTGAATGCGGTTCTGGACCCGATACTGATCTTTGCGGTCGGGCTGGGGCTGGATGGGGCCGCTATCGCCTCGGTCCTGGCGCGGCTGTGCATGTTGGGGGCGGCGTTGTGGCCAGCGCTTCGGGTGCATCGGGGATTTGCGCACCCTTCACTGAAGCAGGTTGCAAAGGATTTGCGACCCGTGCGGGCGATTGCAATTCCAGCGGTGCTGACAAATGTCGCCACGCCGATCGGCAATGCAATCGTTGTGCGGGAAATCGCGCAATATGGAACGGATGCGGTTGCGGGCATGGCCGTGATCGGGCGCCTTTTGCCGGTGGCGTTTTCGGTCATCTTCGCTCTGTCAGGCGCGATAGGGCCAATCATCGGGCAGAATTTCGGGGCCGAAAAGTTCGATCGTGTGCGCGCTGCCTTTCTGGCAGGGATCAAGTTCACGGCCCTTTATGTCGTTTGCATGTCGGCCATTTTGTTTTTGCTGCGCGCCCCGATTGCAGATTTGTTCGCAGCCGAGGGCGAAACCCGAAGTCTGATCTATCTGTTCTGCGGTCCGTTGGCTTTGGCTTCGTTCTTCAATGGCGTGATCTTCGTGACAAATGCCAGCTTCAACAATCTGGGGCATCCGGTCTATTCCACATGGATAAACTGGGGTCGTCACACTATCGGCACTTGGGTTTTCGCGACGATTGGTTCACAGATCGCCGGCGCATCCGGCGTTCTGCTGGGGCAGGCGTTTGGAGGCGTCATCTTTGCAGTCATAGGCTGGGTTATGGTCGCGCGGGTCGTGGCGCGGTTGGAGCGCTCGCAAGCGCTCGAGCCTTTTTCAGATCAGGGTCGGCTTCATTCGCTGTTCGGGCGTCGCGGCTGGTGATCAGGTCGGATCAGTTCCCCTGATTGCGTGCTTCCAGCCGTTCCAGATTGACCACGGTTGACAGCATCAGGCGGTCATGGCTCCAGTCCTGCGTTTGCTGGATCGACGCAGACCCCAATGCAAGAAGGGTGGCGAAGGTCAATGCCATCCCCAGGAACAGAGCGGGCAGGGTGGGCACCGCCGGCTGTGCATCGGTCAATGCAAGCACGCGCTGACGCAGCACGCGCTTGGCCTTGCCGCCCGTCACAAACGCAACATTCAGAACGCGAGGATTGTTTGCCGAGATCGTACGCGCGCAATAATCCAACAGGCAGGAAGTGTATTCGCGCGCATCGATCCGTTTGCGGGCCACCACGGACTGGTCGCATGCCAGTTCACGCAAGCGGCCGAACTGATACTTGAGCATCAGATAGGCTGGGTTCCAGAACAACAACGGGCGCAGCATTTCAAAGCCCAGTTCCCATTCCACGTCACCGGCCCGAACATGCTGAAGCTCGTGCGCCAAAGCAAAGCGCAGTTCGTGCGGGGTATCCAGCAGATGGCTTGGCAGAACGACATGGCGACGGCGCAATCCGCGCACAGCGAACGGTACGGTGATGCGATCGGAAAGACGAATGTCTACCTTGGCCGACTGCCGCCAAAGAAAGCTGGATTTGACTGTCTGACGGATCATCGCCGCGTCCCTCAGAGCGCGGGCCGCAAACAGGGCGGCGACCAAAACAAGCAGCGTTGCAAGGGCAGTGATCACCGGCTGTTGCCCTGACAATGCAAGGTCCACCCACCGTTCACGGGTGTTCAGCAAGGCCTCGAACTGGGTGGCGGGCATGGCGATATCGCCGCGCAGATAGGCGGCAACGGCGATGTCGCCAAGCGCCATGGCGCTGCCCGGCCATGCGTAAGAGGCGAATGATGACACGCCCAACGCAAGAAACGGGCTGATCAGGACGCACACGCACAGCGCCTTGAGCGCACGCAACTGCGCGACATAGCTGTGGCGCAGGGCTGTTCGGGTCAGGGCTGCGCGGGCCGCCAGCCAGATGACGGCTGACAAGGCCAGCACGATGTTGAGTTCGATAAACGTGTCGAGAACCGGTCTAACCGCTGTCATTTTGCAGTCTCCTTTCTACCAGTGCTCGAATTTCCTCCAGGTCGGCTTCGCTCAGCCCCGCATCATCGACAAGCCGGGCCACCAGTGTGGCGGGTGTGTCGTCGAACAGAGTGCGGGACAGGTTTTGCAAAGACCGGGCCTGATATCTGTCCTTTTCCAGAAGCGGCGTATAGATCAGGGTCTTTCCTGTCTTGCGGCTTTCCACAAAACCTTTCTCGTCCAGAATACGCAGGATCGTGGCACCGGATGTATAGGCCAGATTGCGCTCCGAAGGCAGGCGGTCCAGGACATCTCGCACCGAGCCTTGCCCGAGGGCCCAGAGCTCGTTCATGAACTCCAGTTCAACCTCGGTCAGCAGATTTGTTGTCTTTTTCTTTCGCATCGATCTCGGTGTTGTCATGTTTAGTATGCCTGACAGACAAGCATCCTTTCGCGATTTCTCAAAGTCTAAACTTTCCAGAACACAAAAACGCCCCAGCCGATAGACAGGAAAAGAGGTGTCCATACCGGCTGCCCGACAAGGCCCAGCCAGGCGAGGAAGATATAGGCGGACCCCAGAAGGGTGATGAAGAGCCGATCGCCCAATGTGGTTGTCAGCCCCAGTACACCGCGCCGTTCTATGCCATCGCGATACTTGAAGCCCTCAAGAATGCCAATCAGTGCGATGGCCGAAAAGATGCCGACAAATACGGCAAGTGTCGCCGGGGTCCAGGCCATCCAGAAGTCGGGCCACAGTGGCGCAGTCCAGGAAAAGCCTTTTTCCTCTGGCTGGCCGACGCTGCCCCATCCGGCCTGCTGGGCAAAGGTCGTGGAAGGCAGGAAAAGAAGGATGACAAGAAGTTTACGCATATCGAACCTCACACACGTCCCATCGCGAAACCACGCGCGATGTAGTTGCGGACAAACCAGATGACGATGGCGCCGGGGATGATGGTCAGGGTGCCGGCGGCGGCCAGCAGGCCCAATTCATAGCCCGCGCTGGACGCGGTGCGGGTCATCACGGCGGCGATGGGTTTGGCCTCGACCGCCGTAAGCGTCTTGGCCAGCAGCATTTCCACCCACGAGAACATGAAGCAGAAGAAGGCCGCCACGCCCACGCCCGCTTTGATATTGGGCAGGAAGATCGTCACGAAGAAACGCGGGAAGGAATAGCCGTCGACATAGGCGGTTTCATCCAGCTCTTTTGGAATTCCCCGCATGAAGCCTTCCAAAATCCAAACTGCCAGCGGCACGTTGAACAATGTATGCGCCAGTGCCACAGCCAGATGCGTGTCGAACAGGCCGATCGAAGAATAGAGCTGGAAGAACGGCAAGGCGAAGACCGCTGCCGGGGCCATCCGGTTGGTCAGCAGCCAGAAGAACAGCTGCTTGTCGCCCAAAAACCGATACCGCGAAAACGCATAGGCAGCGGGCAAGGCAACGCTGACCGAAAGCACCGTGTTCAACGTCACATAGGTGATCGAGTTGATATAGCCCCAGTACCACGTCGGGTCCGTGAAGATGGTGATATAATTCTCCAGCGTAAAGGTCTGGGGGAACAGGGAAAAGCCCGACAGGATCTCGTTCGTTGTCTTGAAGGACATCGCCACCAGCCAATAGATCGGCAGCATTAGGAACGCGATATAGAGGATCGGGATGAGAGACCGCTTCTTCATTGCGCGTCATCCTTTGTCATGAGGGTGTAGAAGAGCCACGAAACCAGCAGCGTGATGGCGAAATAGATCAGGCTCATCGCAGCCGCAGGGCCAAGGTCGAACTGCCCCAGCGCGATCTTCACAAGGTCGATCGACAGCAGGGTGGTCGAGTTGCCGGGCCCACCCCCGGTCAGCACGAAGGGCTCGGTATAGATGTTGAAACTGTCCATGAACCGCAGCAGGACCGCGATCGTCAGAACCGTCTTCATCTTGGGCAGCTGGATGTAGCGGAACACCGACCATGGGCTTGCGCCGTCGATCTTGGCCGCCTGATAGTAGGCGTCCGGGATCGACACGAGGCCTGCATAGCACAGCAACACGACCAGCGACGTCCAGTGCCAGACATCCATGACGATGACGGTGATCCAGGCCGAAAGCGGCTGTTGCGTCATGTCATAGTTGATGCCCAGAACGTCATTCAGGAAATATCCCAACAGACCGATTTTGGGCAGGGTGAAGATGTTCCACATGGACCCAACGACGTTCCACGGGATCAGCATCGGCAGGGCCATCAGCACCAGACAGACAGGCACCCAGAAACCTTTGCGCGGCATCGACAGGGCCACGATGATGCCAAGAGGCACTTCGATGATCAGGATCAGGAAAGTAAACAGGAACTGTCGTCCAAGTGCTGCCTGAAACCGGTCCGACCGCAGGATCTGTTCGAACCAACCCAGGCCTTCCCAGAAAAACTGGTTATTGCCAAAGGTTTCCTGCACCGAATAGTTGACCACTGTCATCATCGGCACCAACGCGTTGAACGCGACCAGTGCCAGCACGGGTAGGACAAAGAACCACGCTTTTTGATTTTCTGTTCTCATTGGGCCCGCTCCTCGGTTGCGATCCAGCCGTCGCGGTAGACGCGGGATTGTTCGGGTTTGAATTGCAGGAAGACCTGTGATCCGGGTTCGGGCGCGCTGTGTTCGGTCACGGCCTTTAGGGCGGTATTGCCGACCATCGCGCTGACCACAAAGTGGCGACCGATGTCGGAAACCTTGGTCACATGCGCCGGGATGCCGGTCTCGCCGAAGCCGACATATTCCGGGCGAATACCCAGATCGGTGCGGCCGCCATCACCATGAATGGGACCTTCCAGCATGACTTCGTGCCCTTCGAACAGGGCGCGGTCGCCGCGCGCTTCGCAGGGCAGCACGTTCATGCCGGGCGAGCCGATGAAATGGCCCACGAACGTATGCTGCGGGCGCTCGAACAATTCTACCGGGGTGCCGATCTGCACCACTTCGCCCTCTTGCATCACCACGACCTCGTCCGCGAAGGTCAGGGCCTCGGTCTGGTCGTGGGTGACATAGATCATCGTCGCCTTGACGCGCTGGTGCAGTTCTTTCAGCTTGGACCGCAGCTTCCATTTCAGATGCGGGTCGATCACGGTCAGAGGTTCATCGAACATCACCGCGTTTACGTCGTCGCGGACCAGGCCGCGACCCATCGAGATTTTCTGCTTGTTGTCCGGGCTGAGGCCGCTGGCACGGGTGTTCAGCATGTCGGTGACATCCAGCATCTCGGCGATCGCATCGACGCGGCGCTTGATCGTCGCCGGATCGACGCCGCGATTCTTCAGCGGAAAGGCCAGGTTCTCGCCCACGGTCATCGTGTCGTAAATCACCGGAAACTGGAACACCTGTGCGATGTTGCGCTGATCAGGGGGCAGAGCGGTCACGTCACGGTCGTCGAACAGGATCTGCCCTTCGGACGGGGTCAGCAGGCCCGAGATGATGTTCAGCAGCGTGGACTTGCCGCAGCCCGACGGGCCCAGCAGGGCATAGGCCCCGCCATCACGCCAGGTCACGTCGATTTCCTTCAGCGCATAATCTTCGGGGCCTTTTGGCGACGGCATGTAGCTGTGGCGGAGGTTTGAAAGTTTGATCTGTGCCATGTCAGGCCACCCTTTTGCCGTCTTGGCCGAAATACCGGCAATGGGCCGGGTTCATGAAGAATGTGTGGTCCTCGCCCACCTGATAGGGGTGGACCCCGGCGGCCAGCGACACCCAGGCGTCCTCGCCATGCTGGAAATGCGCGCTGGAATCCGAGCCCGAAAGCTCGGTCACGATCACGCGGCCGGTCAGTTCCACGTCCGCGTCAGACGTACGGAACGGCGTCACGCGATGCGGCCGCACCGCGACCATGTAATCTCCGTCGGCCATGTCGGTTACGGCCCAGCCACCTCCTCCAGCCAGTTGCGCCTGCGCAGCGGAAACGGTGATGCGTGCGACATTGATCGGCGGGTCCGAAAAGACCCGCGCGGCGGCGATGTTCTCGGGGTTGCGATAGATGTCAGCGGTTGGCCCAAACTGGGTCACGCGACCATCTTCCATCAGGGCGGTGTAGCCGCCCAGCAGCAGCGCCTCTTCGGGCTCGGACGTGGCATAGACCACCACGGCCCCGCGACCTGCGAACAGGTCGGGCAGCTGCTCGCGCAGTTCTTCACGCAGTTTGTAGTCGAGGTTAGCCAGCGGTTCGTCAAGGAACACGGCGCGGCTTTCTTTGGCAATGGCACGCGCCAGCGCTGTGCGTTGTTGTTGCCCACCCGACAGCTCGTGCGGGCGGCGGTGCAGCATCGGTCGCAATTGCAGCAGGTCGGCGGCCTCTTCCACGCGACCTTCGATCTCGGATTGCGCCATGCCTGCCACGCGCAATGGCGAGGCGATATTGTCGAATACGGTCATATGCGGGTAGTTCACGAAGAACTGGTGCACGAGGCTGATTTTTCGCTTTTGCGTATTCAGCCGTGTGACGTCCTGCCCATCCATCAGGACCTTGCCCGAGGCGATCGGGTCCAGCCCGGCCATCATCTTGATCAGAGAGGTCTTGCCCGAGCCCGTCGCGCCCAGCAGCACGTTGAAGTGGCCTGTTTGAAGGGTCAGGTTTGTGGGCTTGATATGTATGACGTTGCCGACCCTTTTGGTCGCGTCTTGAAGTTCGATCATGTCCGTGGGTTCCGGTCCTTCAGTGCAATGCACTGGTCTTGAAGTGGGGGTGCCTGATGCGGCACCCCCGGGTTTCAACGGCTTACTGAGACTGCCAGCGCTGAACCAGTTCGTCATAGTTGACAGTCTGGCCTTGCGGCTTTTCGTTCTCAAGCTTGGCCTTGGGCGAACCTGCTTTTTCCAACCAGAAGGACGGATCCTGCGGCTCGTTCAGACGTGGACCGCAGCCGCCGTAGACACCGGCGCTTTCATCCGCGGCCTGCATACGGGCCATGGTGATGTCCATCTCTTCGGCCAGACGATCCATCGCCTCTTGCGGGGTGAAGGCGCCCGAGTTCACGTCACCGATCTGCTGCCACCAGATCTGGGCCAGCTTCGGATAATCCGGCACGTTGATGCCAGTCGGCGACCATGCCACGCGGTCAGGCGAGCGGTAGAACTCGACCAGACCACCCAGCTTGGGTGCGCGTTCGGTGAACGACTCGTGGTTGACCGAGCTGTCGCGGATGAAGGTCAGACCCACATGGGACTTCTTCACGTCGACAGTTTTGGAGGTCACGAACTGGGCATAAAGCCAGGCTGCCTGGGCACGATCCGAGGGGGTCGATTTGAGGAACGTCCAGGACCCCACGTCTTGGTAGCCAACCTTCTGGCCTTCTTCCCAATAGGGGCCGTGCGGGCTGGGTGCCATCCGCCACAGCGGCGTGCCTTCGTCATCCACGGTGTTGTTGCCTTCGGACTTCGGCTTGACCATGTCGGCGGTGAAGGCCGTGTACCAGAAGATCTGCTGGGCCACATTGCCCTGGCTGAGTGCGGGCAGCGACTGGTAGAAGTCATAAGACGCGGCACCCGGAGGCGCATAGGCCCGCAACCATTCATCCCATTTCCGGATCGCATAGACCGCAGCCGGACCGTTTGCAGCACCACCACGCGACACCGAAGCGCCAACAGGGTTACAGGTGCCCGCTTCCATGCGGATGCCCCATTCGTCGACAGGCACACCGTTCGGTTCGCCCTTGTCGCCGGCACCGGCCATCGACAGCCAGGCATCGGTCATGCGCCATCCGAGGTCGGGCGCGCGCTTGCCGTAATCCATGTGGCCGTAGATCGTGGTACCATCGACTTCTTTCACATCATTGGTGAAGAACTCGGCGATATCTTCATACGCGGACCAGTTGACCGGAACGCCCAGATCATAGCCGTACTTTTCTTTGAACGCGGCTTTGTTCGCCTCATCATCGAACCAGTCCTTGCGGAACCAGTACAGGTTCGCAAACTGCTGATCGGGCAGCTGATACAGCTTGCCGTCCGGTCCGGTGGTGAACTGAATGCCCATGAAGTCATCCAGATCCAGCGTCGGCGAAGTCGTCGCGGCCCAGTCACCGCCCATCATGTCCGTCAGCGGATAGGCCAGCTGCAAACGCGAATGGGTGCCGATCAGGTCACTGTCGTTGACATAGCCGTCATACAGGTTCCGACCCGTTTGCATTTGGGTTTGAACGGCCTGAACCACTTCACCTTCACCCAGAATCTGGTGGTTGACCTTGATGCCGGTGATTTCCTCGAACGCCTTGGTCAGAACCTCCGACTCGTAGGAATGCGTTGGAATACCTTCGGACAGGACATTGATTTCCATACCTGCGTAAGGCTGTGCAGCTTCGATGAACCACTGCATCTCGGCCATTTGTTCGTCTTTCGACAAGGTCGATGGCTGGAATTCGTCGTCGATCCAACGTTGTGCTGCGGCTTCGTCGGCCCAAGCAGGACCGTGCCCCGCAATGACGGCAGCCGCCGCCACTGCGGAAAGTAGATGTCTCCGCATCTGTCTCCTCCCAAAAATTTATGGTTCTCCGGCGGAAACCGGATGACGCACAGCATCAGCGATTTCTTGCGTATGTGTCAAACTAAAAATTTAGTAATTGACGTTCAGGCATTTCGAAAGGGGCGGGGCCGAACTCGTTTGCCAATTTTTGAATTCGTTGTAAGCTAGGATTGTCATTACAAAAATTACCGCTGA
The DNA here is from genome assembly GCF_056541565.1 of Ruegeria sp. AG6. NCBI lineage: Bacteria > Pseudomonadati > Pseudomonadota > Alphaproteobacteria > Rhodobacterales > Roseobacteraceae > Ruegeria > Ruegeria sp. AG6. Next base: position 208,854 of record NZ_JBQFYQ010000001.1, read on the forward strand.
GACGTGCGGCGCGAATTACGAAAAACGACTTGGAACAGTGAGGATAAGCAATGTCCCGAAGTCTGTTGAAGTACACGCGTGTTCTGGAAATCGTCGGGGATACAATCAAGGTCCGGGTTCCGATCCAGAACAAGGGGGGGCCGGCTGTCCGGTTCAACGACCTCGCTGTGATCGAGACGGTGGATGGCCGAAAAACATTGGCCCAGACGATCTTCATCGATCGGGATGTCGTCACGTTGCAGGTGTTTTCCGGCACCAAGGGCATATCGACCGAAGCAACGGCAACCTTTCTCGGTCACCCGATGCAGACACCTTATTCGGCCAACATTCTGGGCCGCGTTTTTGATGGCGCCGGTGTGGCCATTGATGGAGGCCCCGACCTGTCTGCGGAACCGCACATCGATATTGGCGGACCAACCGTCAACCCGGCGGAACGCGCGGTTCCAAACAGAATGATCCGCACGGATGTGCCGATGATCGACGTGTTCAACACATTGGTCGAGAGCCAGAAAATTCCGATCTTCTCGGTTTCAGGCGAGCCATTCAACGCGTTCCTCAGCCGAATCGGTATTCAGGCCGATGCAGATATCGTGATCTTTGGCGGGCTGGGGCTGATTTTTGACGACTACCACACGTTTCGTACCTCGTTCGAAGATGCAGGTGTGTTTTCGCGCACCGTCATGTTCGTCAATCAGGCGATGGATCCTTTGGTCGAACGTCTGCTGGTGCCGGACATGGCATTGGCAGTGGCCGAGAAGTTCGCTGTGGAAGAGGGCAAACGCGTGCTGGTCCTGCTGACGGACATGACCGCCTATGCTGACGCGATGAAAGAGGTCGGCATCAGTCAGGAGAGGGTGCCATCTCAGCGCGGCTATATGGGGGACCTGTATTCGCAGCTTGCGCGCCGATACGAAAAAGCCTGTGACTATGCCAAAGGCGGGTCGGTCACGGTTCTGACCGTCACGACCATGCCCGGCAACGACGTAACCCACCCGGTGCCTGACAACACCGGCTATATCACCGAAGGGCAGTTCTATCTGCATTCCGGCGTGATCGATCCGTTCGGCAGCCTGTCGCGCCTCAAGCAGAACGTGATCGGCAAGAGCACCCGTGAAGATCACGGGCAGATCATGAACACGATGATCCGTTTCTATTCTGAAAGCCGCGATGCCTCGCAAAAACAGGCGATGGCCTTCGACCTGTCAGACTATGATCACCAATTGCTGAAATTCGGCGGCCTGTTCCGGTCTCGGTTCATGGACATCAATGTTTCGATCCCGCTGGAAGAGGCGCTGGATGTGGGTTGGAAGACGCTGGCAGAGTGTTTTGCGCCGGAACAGTTGCTGATGAAGCAGGCGTTGATCGACAAGTATTTCCCGAAGGATGCCAATGGCGCGGTTGCAGCTGAATAAATCGTCGCTTGCGCGCGAGCAGACGCAGCTGAAAAGCTATGAGCGGTTCTTGCCGTCGCTGGACCTGAAGAGACAACAGTTGATGGCTGAACGGGTCCGGGCCCGGGAAGAGGTCGACCGCCTTGAGCAAAATGTGCAGGCGTTGGTGCAGCAGGTTGGCGAAAAGCTGCCGATGCTGGCCCAGCAGGGTGTCGCTCTGGATGGGCTGGTCAAACTCAAGGACTACAAGGTCAAAGAGGTCAATGTGGTAGGGGTCAAACTGCCTGACCTTGATCGGATCGAGTTGGTGGTGCGCTCGTATTCCGTTTTGGCCAAGCCCCATTGGGTCGATGCCGCTGCGCTTTTGCTGCACGACGTCATCGAAGCGCGGGTGCGGGTGAAGATTGCCGAAGAACGCGTTCGCATCTTTGACAAGGCGGTGGCCACCATTACCCAGCGCGTCAACTTGTTCGAAAAGGTTCTGATCCCGCGCGCCAAAGCCAACATCAAGAAAATCCGCATTTACCTGAGCGACGAACAGATGCAGGCCGTTGTGCGGTCGAAGATATCGAAACGCAAACACGCGCAGGAGGCTTTGATATGAGCGTTGCGCGTCTGAAAAAGATGTCTCTGATCGGGCCTGCTGCCCGAAAGGCGGAAACGCTTGAGGCGCTTCAGGCCCTTGGCTGCATGCATGTTTTGCCGCTTGTTCCCGCACCGAAAGAGCCGGAAAAGATCAGTGAGCGCGGTGCAAGAGAGGCGTATAAGGCATTGCGTTTCCTTGCAGAAGTGCCTGACCCGCGCCGCCAGGTCCAGCGTGCGCCTGATTTCGACATGGATCGTTTCGTGCGCGAGGTGACCGACCTCATGCAGCGCGTTCGGGATACGATGGACCGGCGTGACTTTCTGGCGCATCGCATCGCCCAGGTGCGACCCTGGGGTGATTTGGATTTTCCGCCGACCGATGTGCTGGCTGGCAACAGGCTGTGGTTCTATCAACTGCCGCTGAAGCACCGGGATGCCATGTCCGAGGTCAAGCTTCCTTGGGCAATATTGGAGGAAGATCACCGGTACCTTTACGCCGTTCTGATTTCACCTGACGAACCCGATGATGGTGTTCTTCCTGTTCCGCGAACCCATGTCGGTTCGCTGCCGGTACACGAGCTTGAGGCCCAGTTGGAAGAGGCCGAGATCGCCCTCGAGGCGTTGGAAGCCGAACGCGTGGCGCTGACGCGCTATCTGACATTGATGCGCCGGAACCTGTCCGTCGCCGAAAGTGCCGCTGAGCTTGCCCATGCAACGCAGAAAGTACGCGACGAAAAGGCACTATTTGCTTTGCAGGGGTGGGTTCCCGTGGATCAGGTGGATGCTGTTCTTGCCATGGCAAACGCCAAGGGCTCGGCCGTCCTGATTGAAGATCCGGGGCCGGGCGACGCGCCTCCGACCTTGCTGGAGCAGCCTGAAAACCGCAGGGCCGCTGTCGATCTGGCGCTGTTCTATCAAGTGCCCGGATATCAGGACTGGGACCCCAGCGTCATCGTCTCGACGTCCTTCGCGATCTTCTTTGCCATGATCGTGGCGGATGCCGGGTACGGTGCTGTCATCCTGCTGGCGGTGCTGGCCTTTTGGAGACGGATGGACCGCACCGCTGGTCAAAGATCTTGGCGTCTGTTCGGCCTGATCATCTCGGCTGTTACGATATTTTACGGGGTCATGGTGGGCAGCTATTTTGGGGTATCACCGGCTGCGGACTCGATTTGGGCAAGGCTCAAGGTGCTGGATTTGAACGATTTCGGCGCGATGATGATGGTCTCGATCGTCGTTGGCGTTATCCACCTTGTCCTGGCCAACGCACTTGCGGCCCGCGCAGCGTGGGGGCAACGCAAGGCGGTTGCCAATCTGGGCTGGATTGCGGCCCTGATCGGCGGGTTTGTCCTTTGGCTGGGCTACATGAACGGCAAGTCGCCGGTGCCGGGCGCAGCCATCCTGACCGCCGGCATCGTGGCGATTGTCCTGTTTTCCAGCGAGCGGGTCATCCAGAGGCCGATGGACTGGATCTGGCGTTTGCTCGAAGGGGTTCAAAGCCTTGCCGGGGCGATGGGCGCGTTTGGGGATGTTCTCAGCTATATGCGTCTTTTCGCGTTGGGCCTTGCTTCGGCCTCGCTGGCGATCACGTTCAATGATCTGGCGGTGTCGGTCATGCAGGCCCTTAGGGGGCCGGGCATTCTGTTTGGGTTGCTGATATTGATCATAGGTCATGTATTAAACTTCGCGCTCGCGATGATGAGCGGCGTCGTGCACGGCTTGCGTCTCAATTACATCGAATTCTTTAAATGGGGTCTGCCGGATGAAGGTGTCATCTTTCGTCCATTTGCCCGCAAGGAGGTTCAGGAATGAATGAGCTTGTTCTTACACTGGGTTGGCTGGGTATTTATGCGCCAATGGCGTTGGGGGCTGCGGCCAGCGCCATAGGGTGTTCGATCGCCGGTATGGCCAGTATCGGGGCCATGACGGAAACCGAGGGCGGCTATGGCCGTTTCGTGGGTGTATCCGCGTTTCCCTCAACGATGGTCATCTATGGGATAGTCATCATGTTCACCCTGAACCGCGACGTGACACCTGAAAACGCGGGCGGTCTGTTCGGAATTGGCATCCTGTCGGGTATCGCGCTGATGTTTTGCGGCATCTGGCAGGGTCGGGCCTGTGCAGCTGCGATCAATGCGACCAAGGAAAAGCCCGAGATTTTTGGCCTTGCTCTGGCCCCTGCCGCGATCATCGAAGGGTTTGGTGTTTTTGCGTTCGTGTTTGCGTTGGTCATCAGTGCGGGGATCAGCTGATGGCACAAGACAGAACGATTGCGCATGGGGTTGACGCGCTGATCGACAAATTGCGCAACGATGGGGTTGCCGCTGGTCAGGCCGAAGCCGAGAAATTGCGCGCAGACGCCAAGGCCGAAGCCGCGCGCATCGTGGCAGAGGCAAAGCGCGAAGCCGATGAGTTGAAAAAGAAAGCCCGCACGGAGACAGATAATTACAGGGCCGCCGGCGAAGAAGCATTGAACACGGCGATGCGGGATGCCGTGCTGACCATGAAGGCGGGTCTGACGGATCGCTTCAGGGCAGACGTCGAACGCCTCGTGACCAAAGAGATGTCCGATCCCGAGCTTCTGAGGCAGATGATCCTCGAGGTGGTAGGCCGGGCCGGGGAAGGTGCAAATTTGAATGGCAGGGTTTCCGTCGTTCTTCCTGCCCGGGTCGCCACGCAGGAAGACATCAAGCAAAACGCCGATGACATTCAATCCGGCAAGCTGACAAAATATGTTCTTGGGCTGACTGCGAAGATGCTGCGCGAGAATATCGAGTTGCACGCAGCCGATGACGTGCAGGAAGGCATCCGCGTTCGCGCAGAAGATCAGGGTGTTGTTCTGGACCTGACGGATAAGGCGGTGGCGTCGCTGTTGATGGAGCATTTGCAGCCCCGGTTCCGCGCCGTTCTGGAAGGGGTCATCCGCTGAGATGTCAAAGCAGGACGCCTATATCGCGTTGATGTGCAGCCTTCCGGGTTCGGAACGGTTGTTCGTTGCCAGGCAGCCGCCCTTGTCACGTATCAGGTTGGACCGTCGATTGACGGCTTTGACACCGGAGGACAGCAAAGTTCTAAAGATCCTCGAGCACGCGTTGAGCTGGAACGCCTACGACATGGATGTCACCGACGTACAGGCGATCCAGCGCTGCAAACAAGCGATGGTGGACATCCCTCAGTCCACCTTGCGTAAACTCCTCATGGAACGCATGGAACTACGCTCTGTGGTCGCGGCGCTGCGATTGCGGAAACGCGGAGAACCAGCACCTTCAGGCGCATTCGGAGTCGGACGATGGAGCCGCCACATCCCCGCCAATTGGGGTGATCCCAGCTTTCGGCTGGAACGGCTCATGCCCTGGATCAAAGAGGCAACCCAATTGCTGGAAAACGAAGATCCGCTGGGTCTGGAACGTCTGCTTTTGTCGATAAGCCACAAGCAGCTTAAGCGGCACGCGGCTCGTCACATGTTCGATTTCGAGGCGGTCGCCATCTACGTTCTGATCTGGAACATCTTCGACCGCTGGGCGCAAAGCAGCGCTGCGGAAGCCGCCAAGAGATTTGAGAAACTGGCACAACAGGCCATGGCCGACTTCGCTGATGTCGATCTTGAGGGAGCAAGAGCATGACAGCCCCAATCTCAGCCAAACATTCATCGACCGCACGCGTCGTCCTGGTTCAGGAAGGGCTTGTGCGGATACAGGCCAATCCGGACGCGACCGGCCACCCCGGTCAACTGGTCAAAAACGAAGTGGTTTACATATTGCCTTCGCGTTCCGGTCCCGGTGGGCGTCAGGAAAGGCTCAAGGGCGAAGTGCTGCGCGTACGTGGGGATATGGCGGACGTTCAGGTCTATGAAAGCACTGATGGGGTGGCGGTCGACGACCCGGTGGAGCAATCAGGTCAGCTCTTGTCGGTAGAGCTGGGTCCGGGGCTGCTGGGGCAGGTGTTTGACGGGTTGCAGTCGCCTTTGCCCAAGGTGGCGGCAGCATTTGGTACCTTCCTGCCGCGCGGCGCAGATGTCGCGCCCTTGGATGAAAACGCGAAATGGTCCTTTACGCCGTCCGTTAAGGTGGGCGACACGGTCACTGCCGGGGACAGTATCGGAACGGTGCCCGAAGGCCATTTCAGCCACAAGATCATGCTGCCGTTCAACTGGACCGGCGCGTACAAGGTGGTCTGGGTGCAAAAAGGCGCGGCCACGATCCATGACATCGTGGCCCGCCTGGAAGACGAAGACGGTGGCGAGCATACGCTGACGCTTTTGCAGAAATGGCCGGTTCGGCGACCATTGCCGGAAAACATACTGAAGCGCGCACTGTCCGAGCGGTTGTATCCCACGGAACCGGTTCTGACGTCGCAACGGCTGATCGACACGTTCTTTCCGATTGCACGCGGCGGCACCGCCTGTATTCCCGGGCCGTTCGGTGCGGGCAAGACCGTGCTGCAAAACCTGATCGCACGGAACGCGAAAGTTGATATCGTGATCGTCGTGGCCTGCGGCGAACGTGCAGGTGAGGTGGTCGAGACCATCGAGGAATTTCCGAAGATGACCGATCCAACCACCGGTGGCAGCCTGATGGATCGGACGATCATCATCTGCAACACGTCATCCATGCCGGTTGCCGCGCGCGAGGCGTCGATCTTCACCGGGATCACGTTGGGGGAATACTACCGCCAGATGGGCTATGATGTCTTGTTGATCGCCGACAGCACCAGCCGGTGGGCGCAAGCCATGCGCGAGACCTCGGGCAAGCTCGAAGAGATCCCGGGCGAAGAGGGGTTCCCGGCCTATCTGGAAAGCTCGATCAAGGGTTTGTACGAACGTGCCGGGGCGCTGAAAACGAATGACGGCGATCTTGGCAGCCTGACGCTGATCGGAACGGTTTCGCCTGCTGGAGGCAATTTTGACGAGCCGGTAACCCAGTCGACCTTGTCGACGGTCAAGTGTTTCCTCGGGTTGTCATCCGAACGCGCCTACAAGCGATTTTATCCAGCGGTCGATCCGATGCTCAGCTGGTCTCGGTATACTGACCAATTGTCCGACTGGTATGACAGGAACGCCGAACCGGGGTGGACAGCCAAAGTGCGCACCCTGTTGGCCCTGATCGAAAAAGGCGAACAGGTCGATCAGATGATGCAGGTCACTGGGGAAGAGGGCGTCACAATTGACGACTTTGTAACCCAACAGAAAGCCTTGTTCGTCGATATGGTCTACTTGCAGCAGGACGCATTTGACACAGTCGATGCGACAGTGCCGCTTGAACGGCAGATAAAGACGTTCAAGCTTGTGTATGATGTGACGCAATCCAAGGCGGTCTTTGTCGACAAGGCCGAGGTAAGGCAGGTGTTTACGCAACTGACCGGGCTGATGAAAAACTTTCACTACGCGGCAGAAAACACACCCGAATACAAATCCACCTGGCAAAAGATCGAGAACCTGTGCCGAGAAAAGTTCGGGGTTTGATCAGGAGAAATGGTAGCCCGTAGGGGAATCGAACCCCTCTTTCCAGGTTGAAAACCTGGCGTCCTAACCGATAGACGAACGGGCCACATGGTAGTGACGCAAGCACAAGTGGTAGCCCGTAGGGGAATCGAACCCCTCTTTCCAGGTTGAAAACCTGGCGTCCTAACCGATAGACGAACGGGCCACGCTGGCTTGTGGAGGGCCTTTTACGGTTTCACCGTGACCCCCGCAAGCCGAAAAACGCAGGGATGAGAAAGTTTTTTATGCCGTCCGAGCGAGACGTCAATTTGCCTCTGCCGCGTCCTCGAGCCTGAGCTGCACGGATTGCCGCCCGCCCCAGGTGTTCACCTCAAGCCGGCCTGCAAAATGAAAGCGTGCGCCACCATGATTTGACAGTCTCTCGCCCATCGGACCGTCAAAGGCACCAAAGGCAATCGCATCCATCCCACCACCCATGCCATCGGATAATGACAACTTCAGGTGCGTTTCCCCGACACGTTTGGCAAAACGCACCTGAAGATCCGGAAGTGCGTATCGCGGGGCAGGGGCTCCGGCGCCAAACGGTCCGGCCTGTTCGATCTGTTGGACAAGGTCCACTGTCGCGGCACCCGGCATGAGGGCGCCTTCCAGCTTCATATCGGCAGGGCCGCCCTGACCTGCGCCTTGTTTTGCCAGCAGCTCGCTGAGGCGTTCCATGGCGGGTTCCAGTTTGTCGCGCATGACGGTTAGCCCAGCGGCCATCTTGTGACCGCCACCCTTGACCAGCAACCCTTCGGCCGCGAGCCGCTGGATCGACGCCCCCAGATCCACGCCCGAGACCGAACGCCCCGAGCCTTTACCCTCATCACCGTCAAAGCCGATCACGATGGCCGGACGGTTGGCGGTTTCCTTCAAACGAGACGCCACGATGCCCACCACACCCGGATGCCAGCCTTCACCGGCGGCCCAGACCAGGGGCGCGTCGAGCCCGCGACCCTCGGCCTGCTCCATCGCGGCGGCGCGCACGGCGTTTTCAATATCCCGGCGTTCCGTGTTCAGCGCGTCCAGACGTTCGGACAGGGCCTGTGCCTCGTGCAGGGAATCCGTGCTCAGCAGGCGGGCGCCCAGATCGGCCTGCCCGATGCGACCACCTGCGTTCACGCGGGGGCCAAGCAGAAAACCCAGGTGATAGCTGTTGGGCGCCGTGTCCATGCGCGAGACATCGGACAACGCGACAAGTCCGGGGCGTTGCCTTTGCGCCATCACTTTCAGGCCTTGTCGAACCAGGGCGCGATTGGCACCGATCAAAGGCGCCACGTCAGCTACGGTTGCCAGGGCCACCAGATCCAGCATCGATATCAGGTCAGGCCCCTTTGCGCCTGCCGCGCGCAGCTGGCGGCCTGCTTCGACCAGCATCAGAAACACGACACCCGCCGCGCAGAAATAGCCCAGTTCACCGCCTTCATCCTGCCGGTTGGGATTCACGACTGCAACGCAATCCGGCAGGGTTTCGCCGCCGAGGTGGTGATCCAGAACAATCACGTCCGCCCCCATGGCTGCGGCAATCGGTTCATGGCTGAGCGTGCCGCAATCGACGCAAATGATCAGGTCGTGGCTGGTTGCCAGTTCCCGCATTGCCGGAACATTCGGACCATATCCCTCATCAATCCGATCCGGCACATAAAGCGTCGCCTGCAACCCCATCTGCCGAAGCCAAACCAGCAACAGCGCGGCAGAACAGCCGCCGTCAACATCGTAATCCGCGAACACCGCGATTTTCTGGCAATGGCGTACGGCGTCCAGAAAACGCGCCGCCGCCGTTTCCATGTCCTTCATATCGCGGGGATCTGGCAGCAGCTCTTTGAGCTTGGGGTCCAGAAAGCCGCGCGCCTCCATGACCGGCACGCCACGACGGGCCAGAACCTGACATACCGCGCGCGGCAGGTCGGTCTGTTGTGTCATCATCTCGGCAGCCCGTTCCAGCTCGGCTTCCGGGCCAACCCAGCGCCGCCCGGTCAGTGATTGTTCTACGCCAAGAAAACCCATTGCCTGCCCCTTGTGAACCAAGGCCGGATCCTTTCGGACCCGGCCTTTTCATCTTTTCCCAAATACTCCCGCCGGAGGCAACGGCGCAAGCCGTTAGGCGTTATCGTGCGGCCACGTGGGGGTGCGATACGACATGCGGCGTACGGACCCGGTCTTTGAACGCATCAGCAACGTCGTGGTTTCCACCCAACCCGGCTCGCGCTTGATGCGCGGCAACAGAGAGCCGCCGGTTACACCCGTTGCGGCAAAGATCACATCCGCGGTCACCATTTCATCGCGCGAATAGACCCGGTCCAGATCGGTGATGCCCGCCTTGGCAGCACGGCCCCGCTCGTCATCGTTGCGGAACAACAGGCGACCAAAGATCTGACCGCCCATGCATTTCAGCGCGGCAGCGGCAAGCACGCCTTCGGGGGCGCCACCCTGGCCCATATACATGTCGATGCCGGTCACTTCGCTTTCTGCGCAATGCATGACGCCCGCCACGTCACCATCGGTGATCAGGCGGATCGATGCTCCGGTTTCGCGCACTTCGGCGATCATCGCCTCGTGACGCGGGCGTTCAAGAATGCAGACGGTGATGTCCGCAGGCTTGCAGTTCTTGGCCTTTGCCAAGGCTTCCACCCGTTCACGAGGAGACATGTCCAGATTGACGACGCCCTCGGGCAGGCCCGGGCCAACGGCAAGCTTGTCCATGTAGACGTCGGGCGCATGCAGCATCGAGCCGCGCGGGCCCATGGCAATCACGGTCAGCGCGTTGGGCATATCCTTTGCGGTCAGCGTTGTACCTTCCAGCGGGTCCAGCGCGATGTCCACGCCGGGGCCGTTTCCGGTGCCGACTTCTTCGCCGATATAAAGCATCGGAGCTTCGTCGCGTTCGCCTTCGCCGATCACCACGACGCCAGCTATGTCCAGCAGGTTCAGCTGTTCGCGCATCGCATTTACGGCGGCCTGATCGGCGGCTTTCTCGTCACCACGCCCCACCAGCGAAGCCGAGGCCAGCGCAGCCTGTTCCGCCACCCTTGCCAGCCCCAGAGACAGCAGGCGGTCGTTGAAATCGGTTTTGGCAGCACTCATTGTCATGTATCCTCTGGTCATTTAAGCCGTTTCTATCGGCATAGCTTGCGTTTCATACAGGTCGCAAGTTCAAACCTCTTCAATCCGCAACGCGACGGGGGCACCGGCAACCACATCCGTTTCCAGGAACCCGTCCAGCGCAACGTCCAGCGCGGCGCGGGTGGTCTTGTGGGTGACGATCAGCACAGGCGCCGTGCTTTCGGCATGGGCGTACTGGCGCATCCTGTCTATGGAAACACCGGCATCGCCCAGAATGGCTGCAACCTTGGCCAGTGCGCCCGGTTTATCCAGCAGACCCAGCCGCAGATAATAAGGCGCTGGCAGGCCCGTGACGGCGGGGGCCGCAGCCTCAAGCGATTTGGCCGGTCGGCCAAAGGTCGGGATTTGCAGCCCGCGTGCCAGATCGCACACGTCGCCCATCACGGCGCTGGCCGTCGGGCCTTCACCCGCACCGGGGCCGCGCAGAACAACCTGTTCAACCGCGTCGCCTTCGATCACCACCATGTTGGTGCCGCCTTCCAATTGCCCCAAGGGCGAGTCGCTGGGCACAAGGCAAGGCTGCATGCGTTGTTCCAGCCCGCGCGCGGTGCGCTGTGCCACGCCCAGCAGTTTGATGCGAAAGCCCATATCCTCGGCCTGGTCGATATCGTCGAGGCTGATTTGCTGAATGCCTTCGATCTCAATCCCGTCAAAATTCGGCTTGGTGCCAAAAGCGATCGAGGCCAGCAAAGCCAGTTTGTGCGCGGCGTCGATGCCACCGACATCCAGATTGGGGTCGGCCTCAAGATACCCAAGTTCTGCACATTCATCGAAAAGGGCGTTATAGCCCTGACGCTGCGATTGCATCCGGGTCAGAATGTAGTTGCAGGTACCGTTCATCACGCCCATCACGCGTGTGATCTCGTTTCCGGCCAGCCCCTCGGTCAGGGATTTGATGACGGGGATACCGCCCGCGACTGCGGCCTCAAACCGGATGACGCGGCCAGCAGCTTCGGCCTGTTCGGCCAGTTCCTGCCCGTGAATGGCCAGCAATGCCTTGTTGGCGGTCACGACGTCTTTGCCGCTGGCCAGCGCGGCTTCGACCGAGGCCTTGGCCGGACCGTTTTCACCGCCCATCAGTTCGACATAGACATCGATATCGTCACGTTTCGCCAGCGCAACCGGGTCGGTTTCCCAGGCATAATCCGACAGGTTCACACCGCGGTCCTTGTTCGGATCCCGCGCCGATACGGCCACGATTTCAATCGACCGGCCCGTGCGCGCCTTCAGCAAATCTGCATGGCGGCGAACAATTTTGACGACACCCACGCCGACAGTTCCCAAGCCCGCAATTCCCAGCCGCAGTGCCTGTGTCATGTCGTGGGTTCCTTTCCGCTCGAAACTTGTCTGAATTCGGACGCCTGCCCGATCAGCGCTGCCTTATCGGGTTCAGGCCAAGGGTGCAATCCGTCACCGGGGGATTGTCGAGGTCAAATGTCACGCTTTAGTTGGTTTGCGCGTTTTGCAACGCCTGAGCCTTTTTCGCCAGCGCCTCGCTGCGCTGCGTCAGGTCTTCTTCCACCTCTGCGGCCTGGCTGACGGGATCAATCGAAGGCCCCAACGTTTCCTGCACCGGAATAAGACGCGGGTAGGGGGCCGATTTGACCGAGGCCGGTTCACTGCCTTCAAGTTCGGGAAAGTCTGAACACCCGGCAAACACAAGAATAATAGGCAGAACAGGCAGCAGTTTCATGTGGCACGCTTTTCGGTTTCGTTCGTCCTTTCGTGATGCACCTTTTGCCGGCGCCGATCAAGCGGGGTTCTATATGAACATTTGTTCAGATACTGTGGGCGGATGGCACGTACTCAAGGCTCCCACTCTGATATCACAGGCCCGCGCATTCGAAAGGCGGCCCTGAACCTGTTTGCCCGCCACGGTTATGCGGCGGTTTCGATGCGGCAGATCGCGAAAGAGGTCGGCGTTCAGGCGGGGGCGCTATACAATTACACGCCGGACAAGCAGAGTTTGCTGTATCGGTTGATGCGAGAGCATATGCAGGATCTGCTTTCGGCGCTCAAAGCGCTGGAGCGCTGCGATGACTGCCAGCAAGCGTTGCGCCGATTTGTCGGTTTTCACATACGTTTCCACCTGCAACGCCCGGACGAGGTGTTCATCGCCTATATGGAACTGCGCAACCTCTCACCCGGGAACTTCGCCGAAATCGAAGATCTTCGGCGTCAGTATGAAAACGCGTTGGAAGACATCCTTCACTCTGGCCAGAAGGCTGGTCAGTTTGCGATACCGGACACCAAGATCGCCACGCTGGCGGTGATTGCCATGTTGAACGGTGTGATGACCTGGTACAGGTCCGGAGGGCGACTGTCACTGGACGAGGTCGAACAGATTTATTGGAACATGGTGCATAAGGCGGTGACGGCCTGACAGGGCCAGACCGTCACTGTGTCAGTGCGCAGGGCGAATGAAGGTCCCGTTACGCAACTCCCGAAAGGCTTGTTCCAGTTCGGCCCGCGTGTTCATCACAATAGGCCCGTGCCATGCGACGGGCTCATTGATCGGAGCCCCCGAGATCAACAGAAACCGCACGCCTTCGGGGCCAGCCTGAACGGTGATTTCGTCCCCCGTCCCGAAACGGACAAGCGTGCGGTCGCCCGACATATCCCGGATATTCACCTCTTGCCCGGCGACCTCTTTTTCCAACAGCACACCGGACGGGCGTGACGCATCTGCAAAGGCTGCCTGACCTTGAAAGACATAGGCAAAGGCTCGGCGGTAAGTGTCGATGCGGAAGGTCTTCTTCACACCCGCGGGAACCGAGATGTCCAGATATTGTGGATCTGCCGCGATGCCGTCCACGGGGCCGGTTTTGCCCCAGAACTTTCCGACAATCACCCGAACGGTGGTGCCGTCGTCATCAGTGACTTCGGGGATATCCTTGCTTTGAACATCCTGATAGCGCGGGGCAGTCATCTTCTGATCCGAAGGCAGGTTGCCCCAAAGCTGAAACCCGTGCATCTGCCCCGAGGTGTTTCCCTGCGGCATTTCCTGATGCAGGATTCCGGACCCCGCCGTCATCCACTGCACGTCGCCCGCGCCCAAAGTGCCGGTGTTGCCCAGCGAATCCGAGTGCTCGACCGATCCGGCCAGAACATAGGTAATCGTCTCGATTCCGCGATGCGGATGCCAGGGAAAACCGGCCTGATAGTCCTGCGGGCGTTCGTTCCTGAAATCGTCGAACAGCAGGAATGGATCAAGTTCGGACGGGTCCTGAAACCCGAATGCGCGGTGAAGTTTCACGCCAGCCCCTTCCATCGTCGGGGTGGCCCTGCGTGTTTCAAGTGTGGGTCTAAGGGACATATTCGCCTCCGGTTCGTTTGATCAGCATGTAACCCCTGCGTGAATGCGGTCAATCAGCGTCAATTAACCGGAGCTGTGCAAATTTGCTGCGCAACCAAAGCCCTGTTGTTTCCCCCGGAAAATCGCTAAGTCGAAGCGGAACGGACAGGAGACATCCATGCAGGACGAAGTGCTGGCAACGATTCAGGCATCATCCCCCAGACGGTGGATCGGAGTAGGGATGCTGTCGACGGTTGGGATGCTGGTCACATACGTCGCTTTGGCATCGCCGCCCGAACCGGCGTGGCAAGTATTTCTTTTTGCTGTAGGGGGCGCGTCGCTTTGGCTGGCCTATCGTGTATGGCACGCGACCCAGGACCATATTGAACTGACACAGTCGGAATTGCGTACCGGGTCAGGCCGATTGATCGCAAAGGTGGCTGATATTGAATCGGTGGATCGCGGTGTGTTTGCGTTCAAGCCGTCAAACGGTTTTCTGGTTCGCACCAAGCTCAAAGATACGAACCAATGGGCCCCCGGCTTGTGGTGGCGGATCGGTCGCCGGGTTGGCGTGGGCGGCATGACATCTGCCGCCGAGGCCAAGTTCATGTCCGAAATTCTATCCGCTATTTGTGCAGACGAACGGGGTCTGAGTTAAGTTACAAGCAACTTCGTTTGTAAAGCGGGGACGGGTAAAGATGAAGTTCTCAAAGGTGATACCTGTCGCAAAATCCCAGCCCGGTCTGAATGTGGGGATGTATTCATTGGACGTTTCAACCAGAATAACGGTGTCCTGATTGGGCATTGGCGGCAGGCGGTCTTCGATTTCATCGATCCTGTTGTCATCCCATTCCTGATCAAAGCCGCGTACGGTCGACCAGCGAACGTAGTGGCGATCATCGTCCTCATCGTAAATAATCAGAGAAATACGCATCTTCACATCTGACCGGTTGTTGACCATCTTGCCTGCCAAATCGTGCAGCGAGTCGATATACACATCGGTCACGGCCCGCGTTTCACGCGAAATCAGATCGCTGATCGTATAAGCTGCCTTCAGATTGGAGGCGCTTTGACGAAACCCCTCGAATGCAGTGAACGTGAACGTGATCGTCCATAACATCAATGGAAAAATCATGAGGGCTTCAACGGTAAGTATGCCGCTTTCGTCTTTCTTGAAGACTTTGACGCGATTTTTCAGATATTGGAGTACAGACATGATCTTACTCTGGCTCCTGTACGAATGCCGTTGTTGCGGTCACCGCATAGTGGCCGGTAGCGTCCGGGACAAGCTTGGCAATGGCTGAGGTCTCAAGAACCGGATCTATACGCAGGCAGGCTCGCAGGATCATCAACTCATTGGATTGGCCGCTTTTGAAATCCAAAACCGGCTTGGGATCTTCGGAACTGTCCGTGCAGGGGATGCTGTCTGAAAGCACGATACCAGCGAACGCGTCCTGCTTGACCATTTGTAGTCGCAAATTCCCTGTACAATCCTTGATTCCGGACACTTCGCAAATCCGATCCCTGATCACGTCGTGATTCCAGTCCGTACCCGTACCCAGCCGAATATCCCTTACGATCAGGTCCACCCCACGCTCCAAAGCAGCATGCCGCATTGTGATGATGGACAGTTCGGCTCCTGCCACGAGAAGCGCCAGGAAGAAGGGTACGAGCATGATGAACTCGATTGTCGCATTCCCTGCCTCGGATTGCCGAAACAGGCGGAGTTGCGACAGCTTTCCGCTGATCATTGGGTTAGCCTCAGTTTGCGGATCGACGATGCGATGGATTCAAAGGCTTTCTCAAGGTTCAGGCCACTTACGTCATAGATGTGGCTGTCAGAGCTGGCACAGTCTTTGAGGGTCCTGTACCCGCTTCTGGGCGCTTCGAAAGCGATGCCGTAAACAATGATACCCTGGTCTTTGGCCGCATCACAAATATGCTTGGTGCGCTGGTTCTTGGCCGACGTTTCAACTTTCGCGTAGGCCTTTGAATACCATTCCGCCCAACCGCTGGACTGCCAGTAATAGTTGTACCGTGCGTTCCATGCCAAAGATACTCGGTTAAACAGTTCAGGATATGACAACCTAACGGCTGTTCCAGGTTCTTCGTTCAGCTGCGTCTCAGGTTCCGGGTTTCCGTAGGGATGATCCGCCCAAACATCTTGCTGAGGCCAGAAAAAATTCGGACGACCCTGAGAATGGTACACGGTGTATTCATCAGCTTCCGGGTTGTACCAGACGTCTGACATACCTTCGCGCAGCGATGGGTTAAGCATGTATTGATCGGTGTTCTGACCATCGGTCATAACAATGGCGATCTTCAGAACGTCGGTGCCATAGTCCGAGGGACGGACCGAGAATTTTGATGGCACAATTGTTGTACCTGCATGGGACGGATCCTGTTCCAGCGACAGGTCGCGAACAATTCCGCGCATGCTCGGGTCCAGCAGGGCAGTACCCCACTTCATCCCGATGTCGATCGATGTGTTCCCACCGGGGGTGAGGGACGCAATCTGGGCAAGCAGTTTGTTCATATTGTCGGTGACAGGGGTGATTGCACTTCCTGCGCGGACCGGACAAACGGGCAGGTCGATAGTCCCTTCAGAATAGGTGAAAGGATCGAAGTGCGCGGTGCGTTCGAGGGTGTCATCCCGTTCCAGATCAGAATCGCTGTACTGTTCTGGAATGAAGTTTACGCAGTGCGAATAGCTGTGTTCTTGGGTGACATTCGTGAACTTGTCCAGAATCGATGCTCCTGCGTTGACCTGCGTTGCGTAAGGAACAATCGAGATTGAAATCTGCGTTTCGTTCGGTTTGTCCAGCATGAGCCTGACAAATTCTGACGCAGCTTCTCTCAAAACTGCGATTTTTGTCTTCGATGGTGTGGCAGACGAGCGCGACATTGAGCCGGAGATGTCGAGAATCAATGAGATTTCAACGGCGCCAATGGATTCTTCAGCTGCACTGGTCGCAACGAGACCCAGTTCGGTGACTTTGCCGAACCTCAGATAGCGGGTTGGAACAACGGCTTCGGCTGTAGCACTTACTTTTTTGGAGCCGAAACCTTCAACAACCGTCGTAATGGCGTTCAAATTGCCCAACCCGGCCTTGTCCATGTAAGAATCGACGACCGCCTTGGCGGGAAGGTCCTGGTCGAGGTCCGCGGCGGCAAGCACAGCGCGATCCAGTGTGGATTGCAGGCTGGCACGGTCGCGTTCATATTTCATGACATCCATGGCCATGCCGGTAATCGCCAGCATCAGGACCACCATAAACAATACGAAAATAGTGAAGGCGCCATCTTCGTTGCGAGCGAACTGCTCTAATTTGAACGTGTTGCGCTTCGGTTTCGAGCCGTCGTTACAAAGCAAGGAATTCAGCATTCTGGTTACTCCGCTTCACACGTCGAATTCGTGCGTCAAAGAAAAAGAGATTTGGGACAAAGTTAATTTTCAAACGTGGCGTGAATTGGGCGAAAAAGGCTTGGTTTTGGCCTTTTTGGGCGCTCAGGGGGTATAATTTTCACGTTTTCCCATGGTCTGTCGATGAAATGAAAACAATCCGTTAAGCGATTGACCGGATTGGGCGACTCACCATCAGAAACTCAAGTCTGTGTTAGGTAGGTGATGAAAAAAAGTGCATTGTTTGATTGCAGCCAGACTTGAGTGGTGCGACAAAACGTCATGACGTTTCGTCATCCAGCGGTACGGAGGATTTTATGACCGGCATCCAAGAACCAAGCTTTCGCCAGAGTGTTGACCTGATGTTCAACAGGGCGGCCGCCCTGATGGAACTGCCGCCGGGGCTGGAGCAGAAAAT
Source organism: Ruegeria sp. AG6 (assembly GCF_056541565.1). NCBI lineage: Bacteria > Pseudomonadati > Pseudomonadota > Alphaproteobacteria > Rhodobacterales > Roseobacteraceae > Ruegeria > Ruegeria sp. AG6. Next base: position 226,548 of record NZ_JBQFYQ010000001.1, read on the forward strand.
CCGGGTTTGCAACGCGACCTACACAGTTCGGTTCGGTGTGCGTCTGCGCGGTGAGATCCACACCTTCACCGGGTACAGGTCTGTCCATTCCGAACATATGGAGCCGGTCAAAGGCGGCATTCGCTATGCCACTGCGGTGAATCAGGATGAGGTCGAAGCGCTGGCTGCGTTGATGACGTACAAATGTGCTCTTGTCGAAACGCCTTTTGGCGGATCAAAAGGCGGTCTTTGCATTGATCCGCGGAAATACGAAGAACACGAACTGGAACAGATCACGCGCCGCTTTGCCTATGAACTTGCCAAGCGGGATCTGATCAACCCGTCGCAGAACGTTCCGGCGCCCGACATGGGAACGGGCGAACGCGAGATGGCCTGGATGGCGGACCAATACGCGCGGATGAACACCACCGACATCAATGCACGGGCCTGTGTGACCGGCAAGCCATTGAACGCAGGTGGCATCGCCGGGCGGGTCGAAGCGACCGGACGCGGCATTCAATACGCTCTGCGTGAATTTTTCCGTCACCCCGAAGACGTCAAGACGGCCGGCCTGTTGGGCAAGCTGGACGGCAAGCGTGTTGTGGTGCAGGGGCTCGGCAACGTGGGGTATCACGCCGCGAAGTTTCTGAGCGAGGAAGACGGTTCACGCGTTGTAGGTATCATTGAATGGGACGGAGCGCTCTATAACCCGGATGGTATCGACGTCGAAGCCGTCCGCCAGTGGATCGTCAAGCATGGCGGCGTCAAGGAATATCCGGACGCGACTCATTCAGCGGAAGGTGCAAGCGTTCTGGAGGCTGAGTGCGACATTCTGATCCCGGCTGCCCTTGAGGGTGTCATCAACCTTTCCAACGCCGAGCGGATCAAGGCACCTTTGATCATCGAGGCAGCGAATGGCCCGGTCACCGCTGGCGCGGATGAGATTCTTCGCAAGAAAGGCACCGTTATCATCCCGGATATGTATGCCAACGCGGGTGGTGTGACGGTGTCTTATTTTGAATGGGTCAAGAATCTAAGCCACATTCGTTTCGGCCGGATGCAGCGCCGCCAGGAAGAGGCGCGACATGAACTGATCGTCAGCGAACTGGAGCGGCTGGACAGGTATCTGGGTGACGCGTGGTCGATGTCTCCGGACTTTAAAGCAAAATACCTCAAGGGTGCCGATGAGCTTGAACTGGTGCGCTCGGGCCTCGATGACACGATGCGGATCGCCTACCAGTCCATGCGTGAAGTGTGGCACAGCCGCGACGATGTCGAAGACCTGCGTACTGCGGCCTATATCGTGGCGATCGACCGCGTGGCCAAAAGCTATCGCGCCAAGGGGCTGTAAATCAGGCGGGCGGGGTGATCATTTCGCCCCGCCGGTTCGCGCTGCGGCTTGAATGTCGATGGCGGCCCGTTAGTTTGACGGATAGTAGACACTCAGAGAAACGAATCCCGGAGACCTCCATGTTGCGTATAGCCATTGTCGCGGCTCTACTGGCCACCCCTTTGGCCGCTCAGGAAACTAAGGAACAAAGCTGCAAATATCAGGCGGATGTGGTGGCCGCGATCCAAAAGGCGCGGCTGGACCGCGTGAAAGAACGCGATGTGGCGCAAGCCGTGGCGGATAGTGGCCCGACATGGCCCGAGAACTACAATGCCGCGATTCCGTTGATCACGCCGTGGGTCTATGAACAAAAGATGCGCGATGTGCGCAAAAAGGATCTGGGCGCTGCTTGGCTTGAGTTGTGTTTGCAGCAATAATCCACAGCCCGGACATTTCCCTGTGGACAAACGCGCGCCATCCCCTTGGCGCGCGTTCCTGTTTCTGTCAGGTTTGACATATGTCACTGCCCCCCGGATTTCTGGATGAACTGCGCACCCGCCTGAGCCTGTCTCAGGTCGTCGGGCGCAAGGTGATGTGGGATCAGCGCAAATCCAATCAAGGCAAAGGTGACATGTGGGCGCCTTGCCCGTTTCATCACGAAAAGACGGCCTCATTCCATGTCGATGATCAGAAGGGGTTTTATTACTGCTTCGGCTGTCACGCCAAGGGCGACGCGATCAGCTTTGTGAAAGAAACGGAAAATGTTTCGTTCATCGAAGCGGTTGAAATCCTCGCCCGAGAGGCTGGCATGCCGATGCCTGCGCGGGATCCGAAAGCACAGGAAAAGCAGGATCGCCGCAGTCAGCTTGCCGATGTGATGGAACAGGCGGTGCAGTTTTTCCGCTTGCAGCTGAAAACAGCGGCGGGGGCAGAGGCACGGGATTACCTGTCGCGCCGGGGTTTGGATCAAAGCGCGCTGGATCGGTGGGAGATCGGGTTTGCGCCGGACAGTTGGCAGGCGCTTTGGGATCACCTGCGCGGCAAGAGCATCCCAGAGGAACTGATCCTTGGCGCCGGGCTGGCCAAGCCTTCAAACAAAGGCAAAAAACCCTATGACACCTTCCGCAACCGGATATTGTTCCCGATCCGGGATCCGCGTGGGCGCTGCATTGCATTCGGTGGCCGCGCGATGGATCCGAATGACAACGCGAAATACCTGAACTCGCCCGAGACCGAGTTGTTCGACAAGGGGCGCAGCCTTTACAATCAAGGTCCGGCGCGGCAGGCGGCGGGCAAAGGGCAGCCGCTGATTGTGGCCGAAGGGTATATGGACGTGATCGCGCTGGCCGAGGCGGGGTTTAGCGCGTCGGTTGCACCTTTGGGAACGGCCATTACTGAACATCAGTTGCACCTGCTCTGGCGGATCGCGGATGAACCGATCATTGCACTAGACGGGGATGCCGCGGGTCTGCGGGCGGCCATGCGGGCGGTTGATCTGGCACTGCCGCTGCTGGAGGCCGGAAAATCCTTGCGTTTTGCCTTGATGCCCGAAGGCAAGGACCCGGACGATCTGTTGCGCACAGAAGGCCCGGGCGCCGTTCAGGCCGTTCTGGAAGGGGCCATACCGATGGTCAAACTGTTGTGGCAGCGCGAAACCGAAGGAAAGGTATTCGACAGCCCGGAACGCAAGGCAGCACTGGACAAGGCACTGCGGGACAAGATCAAGCTGATCCAAGATCCCTCGATCCGCTTGCATTACGGTCAGGAAATCAAAGACCTGCGCTGGCAACTGTTCCGCCCGCGACGACAACCTCAAAACCGTCCGTGGCAACCGCGGGGAAAATGGCAGCCGCAGCAGACCGCGACGCCGGGCGCGCGCAGTTCGTTTCTGGCCTCATCGGAAAACGCGGATATCCAGCTGCGCGAAGCCGCTATTCTGGCGATCTCAATTCTGAATCCCAAGGTTGTTGTCCAATTTGAGCAACAGTTGGAAGAAATGGAATGTCACAATCCTGACTATGCGGCATTGCGCGATGCTGTCCTGCGTCACGCAATTGATGACCCGGACAACCTGAAAGACCACATTATCGCATCAATGGGGCCTGACGCCCTTGAAAACCTGCTGACCCTTCGCCATGTGGCAGTCATCCCCTGTGTGTCCAAGCCAGGCGACGTTGAAAAGGCCGAGATGACACTGGCCGAGGAACTCGCAAAGATCAAAGCGCTCCGGGGGTTGGATGCCGAGATTGCCGAAGCGGCTGAAGAGTTGTCTGATCTGCCCGATGAGGCGCTGACTTACCGGCTGGCGCAAGCCGCCGAAGAGCGCAACCGCACGAGTCGAAGCCAGAACGAGGATAGGGCCGTTTTCGACATTGCTGACAATGGGGCGCGAATCAATCGTGACGAGAAAGACGCGTTTGCGGCGATCATGTCTGGCATCAAATTCGAGCGGAAACGCCGATAAGTGGTGTTTTCGTAAGGCACTGGAAAAGAAAAACGGGTAAACGGGTGGCCGAATCACTTATACGCGCTAATGATTCGGCTGAGACGAATCACCCATCCCTGCAGGAGCATTGAATGGCCGCCAAGGATACGAACGAAGACCGCAAATCCGACGAGCAGGAACAGGAAATCTCGCTGGACATGAGCCAAGCGAACGTCAAGAAGATGATCGCCGAGGCTCGCGAGAAAGGTTACATTACCTACGACCAGCTCAATCAGGTCTTGCCGCCTGATCAGGTCAGTTCTGAACAGATCGAAGACGTAATGTCGATGCTGTCCGAGATGGGCATCAACATCATCGAAGATGAAGAGGCCGAAGAAGAAGAGAACAAAGGCTCGACCGAACTGGTTGCCGCGGAAAGCAACCGTGAGGTTGCACTGGCCGGTTCCGGTACAGAAAAGCTGGATCGCACCGACGACCCTGTGCGCATGTATCTGCGTGAGATGGGGTCGGTCGAACTGCTGAGCCGCGAGGGTGAGATCGCAATCGCCAAGCGGATCGAAGCCGGTCGCAATACGATGATTGCGGGCCTGTGTGAAAGCCCGCTGACCTTTCAGGCGATCACAATCTGGCATGACGAATTGTTGTCCGAAGACATTCTTTTGCGGGACGTCATTGATCTGGAAACCACGTTCGGAAACCAGTTGGACGAAGACGGTGACGTTGAAGAGCCGGTCGTCGATACCTCGGCCGTGCAGGCGAACAAGCCAGCCAAGGATACCGGCCCCGAGCTGGATGCGGATGGCAACCCGCTGAACAACGATGACGATGACGATGACGACGATCAGGCCAACATGTCGCTGGCCGCGATGGAAGCGGCGCTGAAGGATCAGGTCTTGACCACGTTGGAGCGTATCTCGACCGACTTCTCGATGCTGTCTGAAATGCAGGACAGCCGGATTTCGGCCACGCTGAACGAAGACGGTACGTTCAGTGAAAAGGATGAAGAAACCTATCAGAAACTGCGGGCTGAGATCGTCGAACTGGTGAATGGCCTTCACCTGCACAACAACCGGATCGAGGCGCTGATCGACCAGCTTTATGGCATCAACCGCCGCGTCATGTCTCTGGACAGCGCGATGGTCAAGCTGGCCGATCAGGCACGCATCAACCGCCGTGAGTTCATCGAAGCGTATCGGGGCCGTGAACTGGATCCGAACTGGCTGGCCGAGATGGCCGAAAAGCCGGGCCGGGGATGGCAGATGTTCATCGAACGCTCGACCGCGAAGGTCGAAGAGCTGCGCAACGACATGGCTCAGGTCGGCCAATATGTCGGTCTGGATATCTCGGAATTCCGCCGTATTGTGCAGCAGGTTCAGAAGGGCGAGAAAGAGGCGCGGCAGGCCAAGAAGGAAATGGTCGAAGCCAACCTGCGCCTGGTGATCTCGATCGCCAAAAAGTACACCAACCGTGGCCTGCAATTCCTTGATCTTATTCAGGAAGGCAACATCGGCCTGATGAAGGCGGTGGACAAGTTCGAATACCGTCGTGGCTATAAGTTCTCGACCTATGCGACCTGGTGGATCCGCCAGGCGATCACCCGCTCGATCGCGGATCAGGCCCGCACGATCCGTATTCCGGTTCACATGATCGAAACGATCAACAAGCTGGTGCGCACGGGCCGTCAGATGCTGCATGAAATCGGCCGTGAGCCGACGCCGGAAGAACTGGCCGAAAAGCTGCAGATGCCGCTCGAGAAGGTGCGCAAGGTGATGAAGATCGCCAAAGAGCCGATTTCTCTGGAAACACCCATCGGCGACGAGGAAGACAGCCAACTGGGCGATTTCATCGAGGACAAGAATGCCGTGCTGCCCCTGGACAGCGCCATTCAGGAAAACCTCAAGGAAACCACCACAAGGGTTCTGGCCTCGCTCACCCCGCGCGAAGAACGGGTTCTGCGGATGCGTTTTGGCATCGGTATGAACACCGACCATACTTTGGAAGAAGTCGGCCAACAGTTCAGCGTGACCCGCGAACGGATTCGTCAGATCGAGGCCAAGGCGCTGCGGAAGCTGAAGCATCCCAGCCGTTCACGAAAACTCCGGTCTTTCCTGGATCAATAAGAACAAAGATCTATCAGAACAAAGGCGCCCCGTCAGAGGCGCCTTTTTTTGTTCACATTGGCTGGTTCTCGCATCACGTTGGCGCGATAGCACAAGGCCGTGGCGGTGTGCCTTTCTATATCGGTCTTGTCCACTCATGGGACAGGCCGGGGCGAGGTTTTTCAGGCTGATGACCCCCGGCCAGCTGTCCGAATGGGATGTTCCACTCGGGTCTTGAAGGCGCTGGGCGGCTGACCTGTCCACCGTTTGAAGGCGGTCGAAAAAGCAGCCTGATCGGCATACCCCAGCGCGTATGAGATTTCAGACAGAGTCATGCCATTTGTGATGAAAGTCTGGGCCAGATCACATCTTAGATCGTCCACAATATCGCGATAGCTTGTGCCTTCATCCTTGAGGCGTCGACTGAAGGTTCTGAGGCTCATCCCCAGATCAGCCGCCGCATCTTCGGCTTGCAGGATTGCGCCGGGCAAGGATCGGGTGATCAGGCCTTCGACACGGGCGCGGGTCTTGTGCTTGGGGGGTGGTTTTTCGGCCAGCAGACGTTCACCGTATTCCAGCAAATGCTCACGCAGCTTTGGATCATAGGTCGGCACTTTCAATTCCAGCGCAGATAGCGGCAGAATGATCTCGATCTTTTCAGCGTTGAAAACCACCGGGCAGCCTGCCAGCTTTTTGTAGGTTTTGGCGTGGCTTCCAACTTTGTGCTGAAAGCGCATCTCGATCGGGTGCAACTTCACCTGCGTGAGGTTTCTCATCCTGGCCAGCGCAGCGAACAACAGGAATTCCGTGCGCCGATGATAGCGGGCAAAGCTGGCGTCTTTCCAATCGGCCTCAAGGGCCGCGAAGTTGCCAGCAACACGAAAGCTGAGCCCGATGGCCGGATCGATGATGCCATGAAAACGGGACAGGTTTTCCATCACCTGCCTCAAATCGCGTGAGTATTTACTGATATACCCTGTTACGGTCGAGGCCGACGTGACCTCGAGCCCAGTGCGCGCCGCAAATGTGATGTCACCAACGGCGTCACAGGCGTGCCGGATGAACAGGGCCTCTTTATGTGCGCTGTAGACTGCGGCAGGGGGCGCGATATCCTGCTGACACAGCCCGGTCTGTTGCAATACCCGCTGGGATACTTCGCTGTTGCCGGCGTGGCGATCCAGCGCCTGGATCAAAAAATGTAGTCGGTCGATATCTACATCCATCGTGGTACAACACCTTACGTTCTCAAATACATTAACAGTTTATCAGGGAAATCCCTTTGTTGACTTTGGCTTTTGGCAGAAAGGATTTTGCACTTGAGTACTACTTGTTGGCAAGTTCTCGAAAGGTTTTGACCGGAACGCGCATGAAGTGTAGCGCGCGGCTGTCCAAATCAGCTTTGTTGCCGGGTCGGGACCTTCATGGGGATGAGGTCAGAGCCTCGGAGAAATCACCAATCTCTGCTCAGGGCTCCCCGGCACGCTCTTTTTCTGCAAGTGACGCGTTGTTCTGCGACGCCGGGCTTGGGCCTGCTGATCCGCTGTCAAGGCTGGCTCACGCCGGATCACGCTATGTACCAGGCGGGCTGAATTGATCGTGAGGCACCCTGTGCGCGCAGTGAAGTTCGACTAACCTATTCAGAGGTCACAATTTGGAACAAGCAATCAGGGAAGAAATTACCATGAAACAGTCATACACTTTCGCCGCGTTGGCAGCCTTGGCCTTCAGTGTTCCATTGACAGCAGACGCTGCGCGGAACGGGTTTCGAACGGAACCCATAAACGCCACTGATTTTGAGGTCATCCCCCGCGGCGACATGCGCGCCGAAGGCTATTGGTGCGCCGCCGCGGATTATGCACGTCGAACCTTGGGGTCGGGCTGGACGGACCGGGTTTACGTGTTGCGAGGATACGGGCCCAGTGTCACAACCGGTCGCAGAACAGCGGTTCAGTTTTCCATCAAGCCGCCTCAAACGGTCGATGCACAACCAAGCAGCTTTGTCTCGTTCGGGTTTCAGCCTGGCAACAGTGAATCTGTACAAGGTGCGAATGCACGGTGTAATTATCGACCGTTCTTCAACGACTGACCAACCCGCAGGATAGTCACGATGCAGACCGAGTTCGTTTTGCACACCCATGGACCGGGGCTTTACGAATTCACGTCCGACGTTCTGCAATGGCTTGAACGGGTGGCGAAAGATGGGGTCTTGACCCTGTTCGTTCGCCACACTTCCTGCTCATTGCTGATCCAGGAAAACGCGGACCCCGAAGTTCAAACAGATCTTCAGGCGTTCTTCGAACGGCTGGTTCCACCGTCAGACAACCCCGCCATGTCGTATCTGCGGCACACCTACGAAGGCCCGGACGATATGCCTGCGCATATCAAGGCCGCGCTCTTGCCGGTTTCGTTGACGATCCCGGTGTCGCAGGGACGACCCGTTCTGGGAACATGGCAAGGGATTTACCTGTTTGAACACCGCACTGCGCCGCATCAAAGGAAGGTTGCGGCGTATCTGGCCTGACCCACTATTTAGCGGTTTGAATTTCCGACTACCCAAACCCTAGCGGCTGCCCTATAGTTGTGGATAAGTAAGCCGCAGCGCTTACAAAAAGAGGCCGAACATGGGACGAGGAGACGGCGGATGCGCTGCCCGTTTTGCGGAAATATCGACACTCAGGTGAAAGATTCACGCCCGGCAGAGGACCACGTGGCAATCCGCCGACGCCGGTTCTGTCCGGCCTGTGGCGGACGGTTTACGACCTACGAACGTGTGCAACTGCGTGATCTGGTTGTCATAAAGACCAATGGTAAACGCGAAGATTTCGATCGCGACAAGCTGGAGCGTTCGATCCGCATCTCGATGCAGAAACGCCCCGTTGATCCCGAACGGATCGATCAGATGATTTCGGGCATCGTGCGCCGTTTGGAAAGCATGGGCGACACGGATATCCCGTCCAACAAGATCGGTGAGATCGTTATGGAAGCTCTGGCGCGGATCGACACTGTCGCCTATGTTCGCTTTGCGAGTGTGTACAAGAATTTCCAGGCGGCCGATGATTTCGAGGAGTTCGTCCACGAACTGCGCCCGCCGCAGCCTTCGACTGACGAGTGAACGAAACAGATAAGCGATTCATGGCGCTTGCCCTGTCTTTGGGGCGGCGCGGTCAGGGGATGTGCTGGCCGAACCCCGCTGTGGGGTGTGTCATCGTTCGTGATGACCGGATCATCGGGCGGGGCTGGACACAGCCGGGTGGCCGCCCTCATGCCGAGACCGAAGCCTTGGCTCAGGCCGGGCAGGTTGCGCGTGGTGCGACCGCCTATGTAACGCTGGAACCCTGTGCCCATCACGGCAAAACGCCGCCCTGCGCCGAGGCCTTGATTGCGGCAGGAGTATCCCGTGTTGTGGCCGCTGTCGAAGACAGCGATCCGCGCGTGGCCGGGCAGGGTTTTGCCATGTTGCGCGAGGCGGGAATTGACGTTGTAACTGGCGTTCTTGCGGAACAGGCAGAACGGGATCTGGAAGGCTTTTTCCTCAAGACTGAACAAGGCCGGCCTTTTGTGACGCTGAAGATGGCCAGCAGTTTTGACGGGCGCATCGCAACCTCGACAGGGCACAGCCAATGGATCACCGGACCGCAGGCACGTCGTGTGGTCCATGCCATGCGTGCACGTCACGATGCGGTGATGGTCGGGGCAGGGACGGCGCGCGCCGACGACCCCTCGCTGACCGTGCGGGATCTTGGCGTTGAGCATCAACCCGTCCGCGTCGTGGTGTCCCGCCATATGGATATTTCTCTGATGGGGCAGCTGGCGCGCACAGCCTCAAAGATACCTGTCTGGCTCTGCCATGCGCATCACCCGGATGCCGAACGTGCACAGGCGTGGGAGGGATTGGGAGCAAAGCTGATCCCCTGTGCGTTGAAAGATCACCATATCGACGCGGTGGATCTGCTTCAGCAACTGGGTCAGGCCGGTTTGACCAGTGTCTTCTGCGAAGGCGGTGCCGCGCTTGGGGCCTCGCTGTTGGCCGAAGATCTGGTGGACGAGCTGATCGGGTTCACTGCCGGCTTAACCATCGGGGCCGAAGGCCTGGCCGCGGTCGGGACACTAGGTCTGGAAACGCTGGAGGCCGCCCCCAAATTCGAATTGATCGAGACGCAGGCGGTCGGCGGGGATGTATTACATCGTTGGCGCAGAGCGTCGGAATAACGTCAACGCCAAAGATGAGCGTGCGTTGCGAACGCGCCCTGAAGCTTTGACAGAAACCGGTTGAACGGACCGGACGGTGCCGAATACCCCAGCGCCAAACGTTCAACAGCCACTTCGACAGGGCAGGGTTGTCTGGTGATCGGATCGAAATAGCGTGGATAGTCAATCAAGGTGGCGTGTACCAAGCCCATCAGCGACGGCCGTGCACCTCGCCTGACGGGGACGGTATCCAGATCGGTGGTCAGGCCCCATCCCGCATAGAAGGGCGCGCCCAGAGTCGTGACCTTCACCCCGCGCAACAATGCCTCGAACCCCAATAGCGATGTCATCGTCCACACCTCGTCCACCTGCGTCAGCAGCGAGGCAGGGTCAGTTCGGGTCACGACAAGGTCCGCAATTGACTCTGCGTCTATCTGGCCATCCCGCAACCCAGCTTCGACATCAGGGTGCGGTTTGTAGATCAGGATAGCTTCGGGGTTGGCCTCGCGCGCCGTGTTCAGCAGGTCCAGATTGCTGCGCACCGTGTTGGTGCCCAGCAGGATCGAGGCGTCATTTTCAACCTGTCCGGGCACCAGAATTCGGTGCCCATGGGGCAGAACCGGCGCGGATTGGCCCGTGTTGTATTTGCTCAAACCATCGGCCAGCAATCTCTCAATAAGCCGTTCAACGCGCAATTCCTGATCCGGGCGCAAAGTTGCACGCTCGCTGATCAGGTTTTCCAACTGGCTGGGCTTTGTGGGGTCATAGTAGATACCGACTTCGTCGGTTACCAGGGATAGGGGCGGAACAAGCGCCGCCCCAAGTCCGCGGGAACGCAAAAAACCGTCTTCCACACGAACGGCCCCTTCGCTGTCGCGCGCCTGACTGGCCCAGACCATGTGGGGGCGATCCGAGGCATCAGGTTGTGTGGCCGTAAAGCGCAACGTGCCATGCCGCCCGAAAATCTGCTGCATGTGCCTGCGTTTCCACAGGCGCATACCGGCGGCCGTCCAACCGTGCCTGTCCTGCCGCCATGCGCGGGTCTGCGCCTCCAAAATGTCCAGAACCGTTTCCAGTTCGCACAGCTGATCGCGAAAGGGGTCGTACCAGGTCGGGTAAAGCAGCATCGCGGCCGCGAACAGTTGCGCGCGGGTCAGGTTGCGCTGACGGCGCTGGACTGGGAATTCATCCTGCGTCAGGCCCCACCCGGCATAGAACGGTTGACCGAAAACGCGCGGTTTGTGACCGGCCAGGATTGCTTCAAAGCCCAACTGCGAGGAAACGGTATAAACCGCAACGGCGCTCTCGAGCAGGGGCCAGGGGCTGATGGGCTTGTCAAACCACGTGACCCGGTCTGACAGGTCCTGATCGGTGAAATGCCCCTGACGATGACCTGCCATCGTTTCTGGATGTGTCTTGATCAGAATGCGCGCGCCTGGGTTTTCCTCCTGCGCGACCACAAGCATTTCAAGAAAACGGGCACGATCGGCACCGCTTGCCGAGACGGCGGCATCGCCAACCGTCTGATCGATGACCAGTACATAACCGGGGTCAGGTGCGGCAAGATCGGGGTCAAACGCGGAATACTTGCTGAGGTGCAATTCCCTGACCCGCTCCATCGCGGCACGTGCGCGGTTCAGCAGCGCGGTGTCGTCCAAGGGATCGGTGTTCAGCAGCTTCTCAAGGTCCGAAGGTGCGGCTGCATCGAAATGCGGGCCCGAACGGTCCAGCAAAAGACCCAAGGGCGGTTCACCGGCGCGCCCCGGGTGCAGAGACCTGAGAAAGGCATCCTCGACCCGCAGAACCGGGGCGCGGTGTTTTTCGGCGATGCGCAGGCCCCGGTACGCGGTCGGGCTGTTGCCCCAAATGCCCACGCAATCGCCATCCTTGGGAAGACCCAGACGAATGTCATATCCGGCAAGCGTCAGAATCCGTCTCAGGCGTTTTTGCGTAAGAAACCCGCCGTTGTAGACGAACAGCCGGGTGCGCTCGGCCCCGGCTGCGCTGTCCGGATCGGCTACCATGCATCAGTTGCCGGTCAGCGTGGCGACGTTTGCGATGGGGGTCAGGCCACCAGCGATCAGCGAGATCGATTTGCTCCACTGTGCATAGGGTGCTTCGGTCACATAAATCGTATCATCGTCGCGGATCACGAAATCCCGCGCGATGAACAGGCCGTTAGGGGCCGTCAGGTTCAGCAGGTAGATCATGCGTTGATCCCCCTTCAAGTCGGCGCGTCCCGTGATGCTGCGCGCGATGTCCTGACGCTCTTTCCGCAGAATGAAAATGCCGGTTGGATCAGAGGACAGTGTTAGCAGACCACCGACCTGAGCCAAAGCTTCCAAGGCGGTAAGGTCCTGACTGTCAAAGGCCACGCGAGACTGACCCCCGGTCGCGCCGAGAGCGATGTAAGATCTGCTGTCTTCTTCCACCAAGATGCGGTCGCCGCCACGCAAAGCGACGTCCAGTTTCGGGTTGCGGAACAGATCTTCGTACCAGACGGTGCCCTTTTGATCCCCCCGGATCAGCGTCACCAACGCGATATCTGACGCTACTGAGACCCCGCCCGCCTTGGACAGCATGCCAAGCAAGGAACGGGTTGGGCGTTCGATCGGATAGATGCCGGGGGTTGCGACTGTACCCGTCAGCGAGACGGTGGAACCGTCACCCGCAACACGCCGCACTTCGATCTGTGGGTCGGGTGTCTGTTCCCGCAGCTTGTTCGTGATCAAAACGCGAAGCTGTTCGGGCGTGTTGCCCGCGGCCCGAATCCGACCCGCATAGGGGACGAAAATGAAACCATCGCTGTCGACCTGAACTTCATCCAGAATGGTCGCCGCACCGGTTTCGCCGGACAGCAACCCGTCGTCCACGTTTTCCCATATGGTCAGGCCCAGCACGTCACCGGGGCGGACAGTGTCGGCGGTCAAGGCCTGGGCGCTGCTGAACGAGGACGAAAAGCCAAACTGAGGCACGGCGGATGTAAGGCGTGTCACGCGGTCATCGACTTCGACGACAAACGCGTTGCCGCCATTCTGGACTGCACCCGCCAGAATTTCGGTCTTGTTCGGCCCGGATTTCGGAAGTTGGCAGGCCGCCATCAAGCCGATTGCGGCCACAAGGGAAACCCCCCGCATCCATCGCTTAGGAGAGAATTGCACTGCCGGATATCCTCAGTCTTTTGTTGTTGCGGGAAGATTAGCCGGTAAGCAGCACAACTTCCAGTCACAGGGCGACCGAATTACTCGACGATTTTCAACTGTGGCGTCGGTGCCTCGTTCTTGTTCAGAAGGGCCTGATAAGGGTCACTGCTGCTGAGCATCATGTCCACGGCGCGGCGTAGCAACTGCCGCCTGCCGCGCCGGGAATAAAACCCGCCCGGAACCTGGCTGGTTTCCAGCAGGAATTGCCGGTAACAGCGATAGGCGTCGACATCCGGCGCGTCTGGTTCAGCAAAAAATACGGCGATCGACTGCTGTGATACGAAGTCGGTCTTGTCATAAACCGAACGTCCGAAAATACGCAGCGGAATACCCCGCCACAAGACCTGCTGCCCCGCAGTGGAATTCACGGTGACGGCCGAATTTGCCTCATCCAGCAAACCTGCCAGTTTTCCGCCTGGGACATAGTGAACACGGTTCTGCACCCCGTGTTTCCTGGCAATCTCCATGGCGCGCAGGTGCAATGGTTCACGGTGGTTTTCCAATGGGTGCTCTTTCACGACCAGCCTGTGATGTGCCGGTGCGCCTTGCGCGAATCCTGCGATGACCAGTTCCAGAAAATCGGACATGCAGGAGAATTCGGAATGGGCCTGAACCGAACTGTCATGCCCCAGTTGCAGCAACACGAGGTGATAGGGGAAGCCCCCCCATCTGACGCGCGCCGTGGCAATGCCGCGTTGCAGGCGATGAACAGGCATCAGCATCAGACGTTTGAAATACAACCGGAATTCCTGTGAAACCGACAGATCACGATGCGGCCGGAAATTGCGGTATCTCTTGTTCAGGAACATGACGAACCAATGATAGAGGGCACCGTAGAATATGTGTTGCCGCATATCCCCCCAATGCGACGGTGGCGGGGGCGTTTTGCTGTCCGACCGGGCCAGAGCCTGCCGCATCTGGTCGACATCCAGTGACATCAGGCGCGAATGCCCGTTTGACCCGTCCCGCTCGTACGTGACCCACCAGGGCCGCAGGTAGCCTTCTTCGAAAACGTGAACTGTCAGCCCTTGAGACTTCGCAATCTCAACTGCGCGGGCGTGGACCGGTCTCGTGTCGCCATAAAGAACGATATCCGTGATGCCTTTGTCGGCAATCAACCTGTTCAATGTCTCGGGCCAATCGCCGGGCGTGTTCCGGAATGCGATGAAACTTGCCTTGTCGAACCAGAACGCCTGATCGCCCGCATTGAACCCAACCCGCCAGACCTGTGCCCCCGTGGCGCGCAACATCTGCCCGAGTGTCGAGAAAAACGGCCCGTGAGGTCCCTGAAGAAACAGGAAGACCCGTTTGTCTGAGCCTGAAGGCATTTGCGGCATCTGGACTGCTCTTTTTTTTGGTTTTGTTGCCGAAACTATGCCCGTTTGGGCCTTGTACGGCAAGGCGGGGCTTGCCCGCGCGGCCCATTGGGCTTACCTCGACGGTGAAAAGCAGGCACAGGTTATGAACTGAGGGTTAACGGAATGTTCACAGGGATCGTCACCGACATCGGCACCGTCACCGAGCTGGAACAGCAGGGGGATCTGCGCGCCCGGATCAAGACGGCCTATGACACGGCCGGTATCGATATCGGAGCCTCGATTGCCAGTGATGGTGTGTGCCTGACGGTGATCGCGCTGGGCGACGATTGGTATGATGTTCAGATCAGCGCCGAGACGGTTTCGAAGACCAATCTTGATACCTGGGCCGTCGGCAAACGTGTCAATCTGGAGCGAGCGCTGAAAGTCGGTGATGAACTGGGCGGTCACATCGTTTCGGGTCATGTGGATGGCGTGGCCGATGTGGTCGCGGTCGAAGATGAAGGCGACAGCACACGTGTCACCTTGCGTGCACCGAAGGAACTGGCGCGGTTCATAGCGCCCAAAGGGTCGGTTGCGCTGAACGGGACATCGCTGACGGTCAATGACGTGAATGATTGCGAGTTTGGCATCAATTTCATCCCTCACACCAAGGAAGTCACGACATGGGGCGATGTCGGTGTGGGCGATCGCGTCAATCTTGAGATCGATACACTGGCCCGGTACGTCGCGCGCCTGGCCGAGATGTCCTGATACGTCGCGTCGGAAAACCCCAGCGCCGTTTGTGGACTGGTCTTTGCGCCCTCAGTGGTCTATTCCGCCGAGCAAACCTGCCATGTGAAAGGCTGCCCCATGAGCTTTGAAACCCCCGGACCAGTCGAGGCCCAGTTGCGTGACGCGATCAGCCCGATCGAAGAAATCATCGAAGAGGCGCGCGCCGGCCGGATGTACATTCTGGTCGATCACGAAGATCGCGAGAACGAAGGCGATCTGGTGATCCCGGCGGAGTTTGCGGATGCCGAGGCGATCAACTTCATGGCCACCCACGGGCGCGGCCTGATCTGTTTGCCGATGACGGCGGAACGTATAGATGCGCTGGGCCTGCCGATGATGGCCGTGAACAACTCATCCCGCCACGAGACGGCCTTTACGGTTTCGATTGAGGCGCGCGAAGGTGTCAGCACCGGGATTTCAGCCGCCGACCGGGCGCTGACCGTGGCGACCGCAATCAACGAACAGAACACGATGGCGCATATCGCCACCCCGGGCCATGTCTTCCCGTTGCGGGCAAAGCGGGGCGGGGTGCTGGTGCGCGCAGGCCATACTGAGGCCGCCGTGGATATCTCGCGTCTTGCCGGGCTGAACCCGTCAGGCGTGATCTGCGAGATCATGAATGAAGACGGAACCATGGCGCGCCTACCGGATCTGGTCGAGTTCGCCAAAAAGCACAACATGAAAATCGGCACGATCAGCGACCTGATCAGCTATCGGGCGCGCAATGACAATCTGGTTGTCGAGACTTCTCGTCAAACAGTCACCTCGGAATACGGCGGTGAGTGGGAAATGCGGATTTTCACCGATCAGACCCACGGCATTGAACATGTTGTCATGATCAAAGGCGACATCACCACGCCCGAGCCCGTTCTGACGCGCACGCACGCCCTGCATGAAGCGCCGGATATCCTGGGGCTTGGTCCGAAATCATCCCGCGAGTTGCCGCGCGCGATGGAAAAGATCGCCGAAGAGGGCCGCGGAGTGGTCTGCCTGTTCCGCCAGCCGCGCAACTCGTTGTATGCGGTCGAGGATGAAGGCCCGCGCACCATCAAGCAAACCGGTCTGGGGGCGCAGATTCTGTCCAAGATGGGGATTCAGGAACTGGTGCTTCTGACCGACTCTCCTGAAACGGTGTATCTTGGGCTGGACGCGTTTGGCCTGTCAATCGTCGGCACCCGCTCGATTCTGAAGGAAGACTGAACATGGCTGAACAAGACAAACACGGAATTCTGCCGACACCCAGCTTCGACAAGCCGGTGAAACTGCTGATCGTGGCCGCTCCGTTCTACCGCTCGATCGCCGACAACCTGATTGCGGGTGCCACGGCCGAGATCGAAGCGGCTGGCGGCACCTGCGAAGTGGTCGAAGTGCCCGGCGCGCTGGAAATTCCCACGGCCATCGCCATGGCCGACCGACAGTGCAACTTTGACGGCTATGTCGCGCTTGGCTGTGTCATCCGCGGTGAGACCACGCATTACGAAACCGTCTGCAACGACTCCAGCCGCGCGATCCAGCTGCTGGGCCTACAGGGGCTGTGCATCGGCAACGGCATCCTGACGGTCGAGAATGACGAGCAGGCCGAAGTTCGCGCCGATCCGGAAAAGATGAATAAAGGGGGTGGCGCGGTCGCTGCGGCCTTGCATCTGATCGCGCTCAGCCGTAAGTGGGGCGCTTCGAAAAAGGGCGTCGGATTCAAGCCGCCGTCCGAGTCCATCCTGGTGGCGGGCGACAGCAACGGATCAACGACAACATGACCCAGACAGACACGCCGAAACCGGCAAACCGGAAACGCCTGATGAAATCCGCAGCGCGGCTTTATGCCGTGCAGGCGCTGTTCCAGATGGAGCAGTCGGGCCAGACGACCGAACAGGTGGTCAACGAGTTTCTGGACCACCGGTTCGGCGCGGTCTACGAGGGCGACGAGATGCTTGAGGGCGACAGCACGCTGTTCCGCAAGCTGGTGGATGACGCGGTGAACTATCAGGCGCCGATCGACCAGATGACCGACCGCGCGCTGGTGGCGAAATGGCCGATCGCGCGCATCGACCCGACCCTGCGCGCGCTGTTTCGCGCGGCGGGTGC
Organism: Ruegeria sp. AG6; assembly: GCF_056541565.1. Lineage (NCBI taxonomy): Bacteria > Pseudomonadati > Pseudomonadota > Alphaproteobacteria > Rhodobacterales > Roseobacteraceae > Ruegeria > Ruegeria sp. AG6. The sequence continues at coordinate 243,965 of NZ_JBQFYQ010000001.1, forward strand.
GGAACTGACCCAAAGCGGCACACCGCCCAAAGTGGTGATCACCGAGTTTGTCGATGTGGCACGTGCCTTTTTTCCAGAAGGTAAAGAACCCAAATTCGTCAATGCCGTGCTGGATCACATGGCGCGCGAGGCGCAGCCCGAGGCGTTCTGACACGTTTACCTGAACCAGACATGCGCTAGCATTGTTGTCGAAGCGCAAGGAGGTTCGCCATGCCCAAACTGATCCGCCTGTATATCACGCAAGTCGCCTGGGGTTTTGTCATTTCGGCCGTGTTTGTCGGGGTGCTCTTGGCGCTGAACGTCGCGAACCTTCGGCATCTGATCTCCGGGTCGGAAATCGGCCTGATCGCGTTGGTGATGATCTGGTTCATGAACGGCATCGTCTTTGCCGGCGTTCAGTTCGCGTACAAGATCATGAGCATGGCGGAAAAGCCGCAGGGGCCGCGTCGGGGAACACCGATCGCACACAGCTTCGAGCCGGCAACCGTGAAACAGGAAGCCCACGCAGGGCGCTGATATTTCAGGGAAAGTGCGGCGGGACCACCAGTCAACCGTGCGGTTTGATTCCCGAGGACCTGTATGTACAGGTGGGCGCCGGGTAATCAGGCCAGGACCTGAACAGAGCCAGCCCCCTCGGAATTGCTTAAGGCCACCAGAATGCTACCTGTCACAAGAAGGGCAGAACCCGCCACGCGCTTAAGTAGGGTGTCTGACGGGTTCGCGCAAGAGGTCAGGCGTCAACAGTTTCGTGCAATGATACACGCAACTTGCCGAAATGTTCATCCCACCCTTTGTCCAGAGCCAGGATCAGATCAAATGCTGCGACGCCTTGCGGTAATCCTTCGTGCACAAGCTCAAGACGTGTGCCGCCCAAGACCGGTTCCAATGTCCATTTGACCACGCTTACAGCGTCCCCCATCGGTTTGACGGTAAAGGTGTGTTCAAGATATTTGGGGGGGCGGGCGATACGGACCTCTCCCCAGATCAGTAAGTCGCCGCTTGTCGTGCCGAACATCTCAAGCTTCTGACCTTCTGCCAGTGTTCTTTCCGGTTTGTGGAACCATTCCGCCAGATGCTCCGGCTCCGTCAGATAGGCCCAAACGGTTTCCGGTTCCGCCCTGAGGAAAATCGATTTCTTCAATACGGCATCAGTCATTTTGTTTCCTTTCAATAGCTTCCTTGAGAGAGTTGAGGCGGTCGTCCCAGAACTGGTCAAAATAGCTGAGCCAGTCGAGCACCGGGGCCATGCCCTTAGGTTCAAGTCGATTGATGCGTTCCCGGCCGCGCGCTTCGACTGTGATCAACCCACCGTCGGACAGAATCGTCAGGTGTTTTTTGACCGCAGCCCGAGTTATGTCGAACCGGTCCGTCAACTGCCCGATCGTCATGTCCTGTGACGAGAGCAGTCGCACGATGTTCCGGCGTGTGGGATCGGCCAGCGCGCGAAACGCGTTTTGAGTTTGGTTCTCCATAAGCAACCTCAGGAATAGTACCGTTTGGTACTATATTAGTGCGATACCAAAAGGTACTATGTCAAGACGCAAAGGTGCTTTACTTTTGTTCGCTAATTGTTCACATTTTCGGCTATGACTTTGGATCTGCAACCTGGACAGAGACTGGCACGTGGCGTCGCTCGGCATCTTGCGGCGCATGGCTTTGTTTCCGTAGAAGAATTTGTGCCTGCGCGCGGGTTGCGCGTGGACGTGATGGGGCTGGGGCCAAAGGGTGAGTTGTGGGTGATTGAGTGCAAATCCAGCCGTGCCGATTATCAGTCGGATTCGAAATGGCAGGGCTATTTGGAATGGTGTGACCGATTCTTCTGGGCCGTCGATACAGAATTCCCGACCGATCTGTTGCCTGATGAAACAGGCCTGATCATCGCCGATGCCTATGATGCGGAAATCGTGCGTATGGCGCCCGAGGACAAAATCGCACCGGCGCGGCGCAAGAAGATGATCCAGAAATTTGCAACGGATGCCGCGCGCCGTTTACACGCGCTTCGGGATCCCAGGCTGTAAGGTCAGCCTTTGACCGCAAGGGCGGCTTGTACCGCAGCGCGAATTTCGTCGGCGATTTCTTCTGCTTCTTCCGGGTCAAAATCCATCGGTATTTCGATGCCGTCAGCTTCGATGAACAGGCGGACCATACCCTGATCGGTCGGACCGATTTGCAGGTTTGCCTGAATGTCGCGTTCGGTATTGATGCCCATCTGTGCCTCCGAGACTGAGCGTTCCTGCTAGCGCGCACGGGGTTGAGAATCAAGTCACCTTTGCGGTCAGATAAGATATGAAAGACGCCGTTCTCAGACCCTTTCACCCCGATGACGCCGCGTGGCTGGTTGAACAGCACGGTCTGCTTTATGCGCGCGACGAAGGGTTTGATGACAGCTTTGCGCCCCTGGTGGCCAGCATCCTTGACGACTTCATGGCCAACAGTGACCCCGAGCTTGAAAGAGGCTGGATCGCCGAGCAGGACGGGCAGCGTCTGGGCAGTATTTTCTGCGTTGCTGTTGACCGGAATACCGCCAAGTTGCGGCTGTTTCTGCTTGTTCCGAAAGCACGAGGGCTGGGGCTGGGAAAGCGCCTGCTGCAAGCATGCACTGCCTTCGCACGCGGGGCGGGATACAAAGAAATGGTTCTGTGGACGCACGAAAGCCATACCGCCGCCTGCGCACTTTACAAGGCGTCCGGCTGGGAATTGACAGACAGCAAAGCGGTGCATTCCTTCGGTGTCGACCTTGTCGAACAAAGCTGGAAATTTCGGCTTTAATCCTCTTGCATTCCGCGGGCGTGTTCGGTACATCGCCCCTCACGAGTGCCGCCTTAGCTCAGTTGGTTAGAGCGCTGGATTGTGGATCCAGAGGTCCCCTGTTCAAGCCAGGGAGGCGGTACCACTTCTCCCCTTTTGAATGTGCTAAAAAACGTGTGGGCGCGCGGTGATTGGCGTTGATTTGGTTTGGTGTCCAGACGTGACTGGCGCGCCGAAACTCAGCGCGCCAGGTTCAGTTTGAACCGCATCTTGGCCCGTTTTGCGACCGGTAGGTGCCGGTTCAGGCGTTTGTTGATCAGGCCAAAGCCCCCGACGATTACCAGCGTCAGCAGGATGAAATAGAACGCCAGTATCGGGTATGGGATGAACGGGTTGAACGTCTTGTCCGCAAAGTAACTGGCGTAATACAGGGCGTCTCCGCGTTGCTGCCAGGCCGGGAAGGCTGAAAAGAAGACCAGCGTTGTCGCGTGGAAAAGAAAGATTGCTTCGTTTGTGTAGGCAGGCCAGGCAAGCCGCAACATGGTGGGCCAGACGATCCGGCGAAAACGGGCCCAGCCTGACATGCCATAGGCATCGGCGGCTTCGATATCGCCCTTGGGAATGGACCTTAGCGCTCCGTAAAAGATCTCGCCTGAATAGGCGGCAGTGTTGAGGAACAGCACGATCAGCGCCCCCAGCCAGGCCGAGGTGAAGGCGTCGAACATCGGGTTGGATTTCTTCAGCGACAGGAACAGGAAATAAGCGAAGAAAAACTGGATAAACAAGGGCGAGCCGCGAAACAGGAAAATGAACCATTCCGAAGGCTTGCGAAGCCATTTGTTTGCTGACGCCTTGCCGACGGCCAGGGCCGTGGCCAGAAAGAAGCCGGTCGCCAGCGCCATGATCCCGAAATAGACATTCCAGATCATCCCCGACCCGATCAGCGTGAACTGTTCGCACAGGGTGAAGTCACTTTTGGGCAGTAGCCGCTCGCCGATACCCAGGGACCGAAGGCCGTAATCTTGAATCGTCTGCAAGCAGCTCATGCCGTGGTCTCCTTGCGCAGAAGCTCGCCGCCGGACGTGGCCTGCCCGTGGGACAGTTTCCGCATCAGCTTTTCAAGCCCAAGTTCAGACACGCGCGTCATGCCGAGGTAGAAGACAAGCAGGAACAGGAAGTACCACATGCGCCAGTCGCCATGCGGATACTGGGTGAACTTGGACGTCTTGGTGCCGCCAAGTTCGCGGGCCCAATAAACGATGTCTTCGATCCCCAGCAGGAACAGCAGCGGAGTAGCCTTGATGAGAACCATCCAAAGATTTGACAGGCCGGGCAGGGCATAAACCCACATCTGCGGCACAAGGATGCGCCAGAAGGTCTGACGACGGGACATGCCATATGCTTCGGCGGTTTCAAGCTGCGCGTGGGGCACGGCGCGCATTCCACCAAACAGAACGTTTGCCGCAAACGCCCCGAAAACAATCGAGAAGGTAACGACGGCCAGGAAGAAGCCATAGGTTTCATGCACCCATTCCGGTGCAGTCCCCAATGGCAGCTTGGCCGCCTGACAGACGATAAAGTCATTTCCCTGCCGGATCGGGTCGGTCCATTCGGGGCACAATATCTTGTGCCGCGTCCATTCGAACGCCTGATCCAACGCTATCACGAAAAACAGGAAGAAAGCGATGTCCGGGACACCGCGCACGATGGCAATATACCCTTTGCCCAGCCAGCTCAGGGGCGGGAAATGTGATCGGGCGGCCATTGCGCCAACAAAACCAAACGCCAATGCGACCGGCGCGGTCACCGCCAGCAATCCCAACACCTTGAGGAACGACAGGTAGAAGGACCAGTGCACGCCGTTGGTCAGGTAGCAGGAGAACCAGCGGAATGTTCCGAGCGTGTCAGGGTCAGCGCAATAGGAAAACATGAAGCGTCTTTCGAACGTCATACCCGGTTATTCCACCGGGCAGGGTTCGGCGCGATGGACGCGCCGAACCGCTTGATACGGATTAGTTTGTAACGACCGAACCGTCAGCGTTGTAGGTCGGAACGCCTTCGCCGAACCACTTGATGATCAGTTCATTCAACGAACCGTCCGCTTTCATCGATGTGATCGCCTCATCGAACTTTCCACGCAGTTCGCCATCCGATTCACGGATGCCCAGCCCGATGCCACCGCCCAGCGGCACGTCATCACCCACAAAGACCAGCTCTCCGGCGGATTCCTCGACGATCGGCACCAGGAAGTCCTTGTCGGCAAACACGGCATCGGCTTCACCGTTGCGCACGGCTGCGATGGTTTCTTCCGGAGTTGCAAACTCGACCAGTGTCGCGCCCGACTCGGCTACGTGGCCTGCCTGAATGGTGGCGGTCTGTGCGGCAACGACGCCGGTGGAGACATCAACATCCTCGGACGCACCGACATAGGCCGAAGCCGCAGGCGGGAAGTAGTTCTGGGTGAAGTCGATGACTTCGTCACGTTCGTCGGTGATCGACATGCCTGCGATGATGGTGTCGTAGTTGCCCGAGACCAGGTTCGGAATGATCGAATCCCAGTCGTTCTTGACCCATTCACATTCCAGATTTGCGCGCTTGCACAGTTCGTCGCCGACTTCACGCTCGAAGCCGTCGATTTCGCCCGCATCATTGATGAAGTTGTACGGAGGGTAGGCGCCCTCGGTCCCCATGCGGACCGTGTCGGCCATGGCGATACCGGCGGTCAGGGCCAGTGCGGCAGTGGACAGAATCAGATTTTTCATTGGTTGCTCCCCAGTTTGGTTCTGTTTTTGAAGTTAAGCCGCCTGAGTGGCGGAGAGAAAACCCCGAAGCCGTTCGGATTCAGGAGATGTGAAGATATCTTCCGGCGTGCCTTCTTCCTCGATCAGGCCCTGGTGCAGGAACACCACGTGGCTTGAAATGTCGGCGGCCATTTTCATGTCATGCGTTACGATGATCATGGTGCGCCCTTCGGCGGCCAGGTCCTTGATCACCTTTATCACTTCCTGTTCCAGTTCAGGGTCCAAAGCCGAAGTCGGTTCATCAAACAGCAGGGCTTCGGGTTCCATGCACAGGCCGCGGGCGATGGCGGCGCGTTGTTGCTGCCCCCCTGACAATTGCGCCGGATAGGCGTCGCATTTGTCGCCGATGCCAACTTTGTCCAGATACTTGCGCGCGCTGTCTTCAACCTCGGCCCTGTCGCGCCCCAGAACGGTCACTGGGGCCTCCATCACATTTTGCAGGATGGTCATATGAGCCCAAAGATTGAACTGTTGAAACACCATCGACAGGTTGGTGCGTATGCGCAGAACCTGTTTGGAGTCGGCGGGGCGGCGCCCGTGCTTTTCCCCGGACCATTTGACAGGCTCACCCTTGAAAAGGATTTCTCCTTGCTGGCTGTCCTCCAAAAGGTTGCAGCACCGCAAAAGCGTCGATTTGCCGGACCCAGACGACCCAATCAGTGATACCACGTCACCGCGATGTGCCGTGATATCGACCCCCTTCAACACCTCTAGATTTCCGAAGCTTTTGTGAAGGTCTTTGATTTCGATGACGGGGGCAGTTTCTGTCACGGGCAGTCCAGTGGTTGGTGGTGTTGGTGCGGTACTAGGACCGAAAAAAAAGGTCAATGCAATGCGCAAATGACAGAATCAAGCGGAGAAACATCCAAATTGGCCAAAATCAGTCGTCAAATTGGGCAGTCGCTGATCCGCTATCTTTGGGAGAAGGCGGAGTGGGGACCGCCAGGTAGTGCGCCGCGGGAATATCGATCAACCCGCGTATATGCAGAAATCGTTGGTCGTCGTCGCAAAGCTGGTCAATTGCGGCCCGAACAGCGCCTGCAATGACCTGCGGATTCTGACTCATCGATGTGATGTAGGGAAGGGTCGGAGTCGGAGTCGTTGTTGCCAGTTCGCGCAGTTTGGTTCCCAAATTGCTATGTTGTTGCAGCATCAGCCACGTCAACATGTCCAGCGCGGCAAAGTCCGCTTTGCCACCTGCGACGGCTTGGGCAGACAGCGCATGCCCGCCGGTTTCCAACAGTCCGGCGGGGTGCAGGTTTGCCTGGATCATATGTGTGATCGGGGCTGCCCAGCCGGATTGGGACAAGCCCTCATTATACGCGAAAACCCCTGTGCTCAGCCCCGCCAGATCCCGGTCGTCGTCATTCCGTGCCACAAAGACCGAGCAATAGTATCCGGGGGGACATCCAGGCAGGTCGTAGTCCGGAGTGCCAACCAGTTGCACGTGACCATGCAATCGGGTTCGAAACGGCATGCCGCAGGTTTGTGCCAGAATCAGGTTTGGGTCCTGCCAGACCGCCCACACGTCTTTGTCGCGGTTAAGGTGTTCGGGACCTGATCCAAGTTGGGCACGAATCAGGTTCCAGAACCTGTCATTGGCGGCTTGCAGGGCAGGCATGTCATACATGCCCAGCATGGCAATCACGATTTTGCAGCCTTTTGCCGTGCCAAAGCGGAATCCACGTCACTTACGCCCAGAAGACTGACCACCAGACGCAGCAGCGAATCTTCCTCGCTGGTGCGGTGCCCATCGGCCAATGCCACGGACCACAGCGCCTGAACGACCGCAAGCCGATCTTCATAGGCAACCGCCTCTTTGATGGCTCGGGTAAAGCGGACGGTGTCCGGGGCCTCGGCCTCAAGATCTTCGGCGCGGGCACGCAGGGCGGCGCATTCGAACGGGGACAGGCCATAGCGTTGCGCCGAAATTCGGTCGATACGGGCCATTTCGGTATCGGAATAGTCATTGTCGGACCGCGCCAGACGCACCAGCAGGGCCGTAAGGGCCAGGCGGGCATCATCGTCGACAAGAGGATCGGGCTGAGGCTGCGTAAGCCTGGAAAGAAACTCACTGAACATGCGTTAGATATAGCGAGCGTCTAACTCACATCCAAGCGGCTTTGAACGCGTTCACGCGCAGCCTTGCTGTCGTTAAAGCTTAACCCCATGGCAACGCGGGCTTCCTCGACGATTTTCACCTCGCCTTCGTCGGTGTTTCCATCTGCCAGGACAACTTCCCACAGCGCATCCAGAGCGGCCAGGCGTTCCTTCAGATCCGTGGTCTCGCGGATCAGCTTGCCGAAGGTATCGGTATCCGGCGCGGCCGCATGAAGCTTTTCGCAAGTGGCGCGCACCTTGGCTGCTTCGATTGCGTTATGCTGGTAAAGACGGGCCAGGATTTTGTCGATCAGGCGGATCTCTTCCAGCTTGTAGTCCCGATCAGCCTGCGCCACGCGCACCATGAGCGCGCCCAGAGCAAGTTCGGCATCCGGGTCCGGAAGATGTTCATGCTGGGGCGGTCTGAGCGCCTGAAGGAACTTTTTCAACATGGTAAAAGATTATTCCATATTTTGTGGTGCGCCAAGCGTAGTCTACCCGTCATAGCCCTGAATGATCACAAGATCGCCCATCGATACCGGGGCGCGCAGTGCTTTGGCTTTCTGGTATGCTTCGCTTTCGTAACAGGCAAGCGCATCCTCATAGCTGGGAAATTCGATCACAACGGTCCGGGCGCGCGCTGCGCCTTCCTTCACTTCGCGCTTTCCTCCGCGTGTCAGAAAGCGCGCACCATAAGCTTTAAAGGGCTCCGCATTTGCAGCAATGTAGGTCTTGTACGTGTCCATGTCGTCCACATCGACATGTGCAACCCAATAGCCTTTCATCAGGCTTGCCTCCTGTTCGGTTTCAAAAGCAGGGTGATGAGAAGTGGCGGCAATTGCAATCCCACAACTTCAGGGTGATCAGTCGCGGTAGTGAATAGCGGCGTGTGCCTGATCTGTTAACCACTTGATCATCTGACGATAAGGAACCGGGCCATAGCTGACGCGCGCCACCCCAAGTTCAGCCAGGCGGAGAGTGCCGGGGGTGCCGGGCAGGGCGATGATGTTGACTGGCAGGTTGGTACGCTCGCACAGATGGCCGATCATCGCCTCGTCTTTCAGCCCCGGAGCAAAAAAACCGCTGGCACCCGCTGCCTCATAGGCCGAAGCACGGGCAATGGCGTCGTTCAGCATGGCCTCATCATGTGTTTCTGCCGGGGCCTTCAGGAAAATGTCAGTTCTTGCGTTGACATAGGCAGGTATGCCCACGTCTTCGCAGGCCGCGCGCATGGCTTCGATACGTTTGGCCTGAACCGCTGTATCGTACAGCCCGTCGCCGCCGATGATCTGATCTTCGAAGTTGAAACCAACCACGCCGCAATCCAGCGCACGCTTGACGTTTTGCGCAATGCCCTGTGGATCTTCGGCATATGCCCCTTCGAAATCCAGTGTCACCGGAAGATCAACCGCTGCAACGATGCGGCGCGCATTGTCCAATGCGGTCTCAAGCGGGATGTTCTGACCGTCGCCAAAACCCTGTGCCATGGCGACAGGTGCGCTGCCTGTGGCAATGGCTTGCGCGCCAGCATCCCGCACCGCGCCGGCACTGCCGGCATCCCAGATGTTGAACAGAATGACGGGGTCGCCCTTTTTGTGAAGGCTGGCAAAGGTCTTCGCGCGTTGGGATTGATCGCTCATCGAGGCTCTCCTGTCGTGGTGTGATCAACAGTTAACCCCATGAGGGCAGACCGAGTAGAGGTTTTTTTGCTCGGCAGCGTCACATTGAAGTGACGGAAACTGCACGGCCCGGTCCATGGCAAGATGGTCCGGGCCATGCTGGTGCATGGACAAGCGGCGGTGCGTGCCTCAGGCTTCTTCTGCCGCGCCGGATACAAATTTTGCGCTGAAGTTGGCCTCACCCAAACGCTTCAACAGGTTCAGCTGAGTGTCCAGCCAGTCCTTGTGGCCTTCTTCTTCCAGCAAGATGCGTTCGAACAGGGTCCTTGACCCGACATCGCCGACCTCGGCGGCCTGCAACGCGGCCTTGGTATAGAAGTCGACTGCCTCGGTTTCATCCTTCAGGTCCGCGGCAAACATGTCTTCCAGAGACCCCGCTGCGACTGGACTTTTCTGAAACGCAAGCTCGGGCACGCCGCCAAGGAACAGGATACGCTCGATGAACGCGTCGGAGTGACCCAATTCTTCCTGCATTTCAGCGCGCATTTTTTCGGCAAGGATGTCCAGCCCCCAGTCCTCCAGCACATGGGCATGCAGCTGGTACTGGTGCGCTGCCGTCAGCTCCATATGAAGCGCTTGCTGGAGGTTGGTAATCGTTGTTGCGTTGCTCATCGGAAATCTCCTGAAACTCTGAACGGCATAGAGCCTGCGAAGCAGAAATTCTGCTTGCACATACAGTTAAGAGATCAGCCCGCACAAAACAACGCGGGGTGACAGTCCGACACAGCCCAGGGTCAGACCAGGCGAGAAGTGTCTTTCGCAGCGCGCACGAAATCGCGGAACAGGGGATGCGGGTCGAACGGTTTGGACTTCAGTTCCGGGTGGTACTGCACGCCGATGAACCATGGGTGATCTGACCATTCTACGATTTCTGGCAGGCGTCCGTCCGGCGACATGCCCGAGAAGTTGAGCCCGGCCTTTTCAAGCTGCTCACGGTACTTGATGTCCACTTCATAGCGGTGACGGTGGCGCTCTTCGATCTGTGTGCCGCCATAAACTTCAGCGACTTTCGATCCTTCTGCCAGCACCGCATTGTAAGCGCCCAGGCGCATGGTGCCGCCCTTGTCGTCACCGACCTTGCGTTCGACCTTGTGATTGCCCTGCACCCATTCCTTCAGATGGTACACGACAGGTTCAAAACGTTTCTTCCCGGCTTCGTGGTCGAATTCTTCCGAACCAGCTTCCTTGATGCCAGCCGCATTTCGGGCGGCCTCGATCACGGCCATCTGCATCCCAAGGCAGATGCCCAGATAGGGGACTTTGTGCTCGCGCGCATATTGCGCGGCCTTGATTTTGCCCTCTGTGCCGCGTTCGCCAAAGCCTCCGGGGACGAGGATGGCGTGGAAACCCTCAAGATGGGGGGCGACGTCTTCGTTGTCGAACACCTCGGCGTCAACCCATTCGACCTTGACCTTGACCCGGTTGGCCATGCCGCCATGGGTCAGCGCCTCGGCAATCGATTTATAGGCGTCTTCAAGCTGCGTATACTTGCCTACGATGGCGACCTTCACTTCGCCCTCGGCGTTGTGGATGCGGTCGCTGACGTCTTCCCATTTTGCCAGATCGGGTTTGGGCGCTGGGCTGATCTGGAACGCGTCCAGAACGGCCTGATCCAGACCTTCGCGGTGATAGGCCAGCGGCGCGTCATAGATGGTGCTCAGGTCCTGCGCTGCGATCACGCTGTCGGGGCGCACGTTACAGAACAGCGCCAGTTTCTCGCGCTCCTTGGTCGGGATCGGACCTTCAGAGCGACAGACCAGAATATCCGGCGCCAGACCGATCGAGCGCAGTTCCTTCACCGAGTGCTGAGTCGGTTTGGTTTTCAGCTCGCCCGAGGCCTTGATATAAGGCAGCAGCGTCAGGTGCATGAAGATGCACTGCCCGCGCGGCTTGTCCTGACTGAACTGGCGGATCGCCTCGAAAAACGGTAGGCCCTCAATATCGCCCACGGTGCCACCGATTTCGCACAGCATGAAATCAACCTCATCCTCGCCGATGGCGATGAAATCCTTGATCTCGTTGGTGACGTGCGGGATCACCTGAATGGTCTTACCCAGATAGTCCCCGCGGCGTTCCTTTTCGAGCACGTTGGAATAGATCCGCCCCGAACTGACCGAGTCGGTCTTGCGCGCGGCCACGCCGGTGAATCGTTCGTAATGGCCCAGGTCCAGATCGGTTTCGGCCCCGTCATCGGTGACGAACACTTCGCCATGTTCAAACGGCGACATCGTGCCGGGATCGACGTTCAGATAGGGGTCCAGCTTGCGCAGCCGCACCGAATATCCCCGGGCTTGCAAAAGCGCGCCCAACGCCGCCGAAGCCAGTCCTTTGCCCAAGGACGAAACCACACCACCAGTGATGAAAATAAATCGCGCCATAGTTTTTCGGCTGCTCCCGTGAGACGTCAAAATCAGCTGCCCGACGGTTTCGAAAAACCGCTGCATCACGGGACTTCACGTATAAAGGATTCGCGCCAAAAGCGCAAGAGAACCGCAAGATGCTGTTGCAGTCCTCTTCCATGTTTCTAGGTTTTGTAGGTCAGTCGGCCTGCGGGATCAGCGGCGCGTTGTCGCCCTGTGCAGGCGGCAGAAGGTCATCCGCCGACGGAATTGCCGGAGTATTTTCTTCGTTTGAAGCCGGAGCCGGCACGCCCAAACGGTCGATCACCGAGCTGCCCGAAGATTTCTGCGCCGCCAGAATGGTCAGCGTGATCGAGGTCACGATGAAGCAAGCGGCAAGGATCCAGGTCAGTTTGCCCAAAGCGGTCGCTGCTGCACGGCCTGTCATGGCTCCGCCACCACCGCCACCCATGCCAAGGCCACCGCCTTCGGACCGCTGCATCAGAACAACGGCAATCAAGCCTAGGGCCAAAAGAAGGTGGATGATGAGAACGACGTTTTCCATGGTGTTCCTGTACAGCGTGGCGTGTATCGCGTGGTATCTATGCAAGTTTGCCAGCGGGGGCAAGTGAGGAGTTCGCATCACTGCACGTGATATGTCATATCACGTCAAAGGGACTGGACAGAACGCCGATGCGTGACGCAGGCTGCGGCCCATGCCTCATGACGACCACGACCACCCGCACGCCCTTTTGCCGCCCGAACCCGCGCTTCGCATCAAAGCGCTGGAAACGATTCTGACCCGCAAGGGCTTGATCGACCCGGCGGCTCTGGACGAAATCATAGACACCTATCAGAACAGGATTGGCCCGCAGAACGGCGCGCGGGTGGTTGCCAAAGCCTGGAGCGACCCAGCTTTCAAGGCCGCTCTGCTGGAAGACGCCACCTCGATGGTCGCGGATCTTGGTTACTATGGACGCCAGGGCGAACACATGGTTGTTGTCGAGAACACGCCAACCCGACACAACATGGTCGTCTGCACCTTGTGCAGCTGCTATCCTTGGCCGTTGCTGGGTATCCCGCCGGGCTGGTACAAATCTGATGCCTACCGTGCCCGAGCGGTGCGTGAACCCCGCAAGGTACTGGCCGAATTCGGCCTCACCCTGCCTGAAGACTCTTCGGTGCGGGTGTGGGATTCGACCGCCGAGGTTCGCTATCTCGTTCTGCCGATGCGTCCCGATGGAACTGATGGGATGAGCGAGGAGGCGCTTTCCGCACTTGTGACACGTGACAGCATGATCGGCACGGGTTTGCCGAAGGCCCCTTCATGACCCGCGTTCACGATATGGGCGGCCGCTTTGGAGATGGTCCGATAAATCCCGAGGCCGAGGACGCGCCGGTTTTTGCCGAAGACTGGCACGCACGGGCGCTGGCAGTGACACTTGCATCCGGCTTTCTGGGGCAGTGGAATATCGACGTATCCCGCCACGCAAGGGAACGGTTGTCGCCAAAGGACTATACCCGGTTTTCATATTACGAGAAATGGATTTCGGGCCTGGCTGACCTGTTGGTAGAACACGGCGTTCTTTCTCTGGATGACCTGCGCAGCGGCGGAGAGGATGGGCCGCATCCGTTGGCAGAACGGATGCTCAAGGCGGACGCCGTGTCAGCCGCTCTGGCCAAAGGTGGACCGGCGGACAGATCTTCGAACGTGGCGGTGCAGTTTTCTGTCGGTCAACAGGTGGTCACGACCCGTCCGGCGGGAAATCGCATTGTGGATGGCGGGCACACACGCCTGCCGAATTATGCGTCCGGTGCCAGGGGGCGAATACTGCGCCTGCACGGAACCCATGTCCTGCCCGATTCCAATGCTCATGGGCTGGGCGAAGCGCCTGAACCGATCTATGCCGTGGTCTTCCCCGCATCGGAACTTTGGACCAGCCCGGAGCATCCGGATGACGAAGTGGTACTGGATCTCTGGCAAAGCTATCTGGAACCGGCATGAGCGGCTGCAACGAACATTCAGCCCCAGAACCGGTGTTTGCCGAACCCTGGCACGCTCAGGTCTTTGCCGTCACCGTTGCCCTGAACGAGGCCGGGCGGTTCGAATGGGCGGATTGGGCGGCCCGGTTCTCGGACACGTTGAAGCGCCACGGGCTCGCGCGAGAGCTGGACGGCGGCGACGACTATTTCCGTGCATGGCTGGAAACGCTCGAAGGGTTGCTGGCCGAGCAGGGCGTCTCGTCGCCGCAGGAGGTGAAAGGGCTACATAAATCTTGGGAAAAGGCTTATCTGACGACACCTCATGGGCAACCGGTGCATCTGCGTTGATGCCGGGCAGGGGGCTCTGCCCCCGCCGCCCGTTCCGTGCGGCTCCCCCGGGATATTTTCAGCCAGATGAAGCAGGGGATCCGCTTTTCATCTGGCCATAAATATCCCCGCCGGAGGCATCGCGTGTTCGCGCGATTTTCATCTGCGGCGAAATATCGGTTTCCCTGCCGTTTCCGCCCAGCTATATGAGCCGGGTTTGATAACTCAGCGCAAAAGGACCGGATATGGCCAACGTGGTTGTTGTCGGCGCCCAGTGGGGTGACGAAGGAAAAGGCAAGATCGTCGACTGGCTCAGCGAACGGGCGGACGTGATCGCGCGTTTTCAGGGCGGGCATAATGCCGGACATACGCTGGTGATTGATGGCGAAGTTTACAAGCTGCACGCTCTGCCGTCCGGTGTCGTGCGCGGCGGTAAGCTGAGCGTCATCGGCAACGGCGTGGTGTTGGACCCTTGGCATCTGGTCAAGGAAATCGCGACCATCCAGGCACAAGGTGTAGAGATCACCCCCGATACGCTGATGATTGCCGAGAACACCCCGTTGATCCTGCCGATCCACGGTGAATTGGATCGCGCTCGTGAAGAGGCGGCCAGTAAGGGGACCAAGATCGGCACAACAGGTCGTGGGATTGGACCGGCCTATGAAGACAAGGTCGGGCGTCGTTCTGTTCGTGTCGCGGATCTGGCGGATGAAGCCACGCTCGAGGCTCGGGTGGACCGTGCTTTGCAGCACCATGACCCGCTGCGCAAAGGTCTGGGAATCGAACCGGTCGACCGCGACGCGCTGATTGCCCAATTGAAAGAGATCGCGCAGAGCATCCTGCCTTTTGCCGCGCCTGTGTGGAAAGTTTTGAACGAAAAGCGCAAAGCCGGAAAACGCATCCTGTTCGAAGGGGCGCAAGGCGCGCTGCTGGACATTGATTTCGGCACCTATCCATTCGTGACCTCGTCCAACGTGATCGCAGGACAAGCTGCGACAGGTGTGGGGATAGGACCGGGCTCGATCGACTTTGTTCTGGGGATTGTAAAAGCCTACACCACCCGAGTCGGCGAAGGCCCATTCCCGACAGAACTTGAGGATGCGGATGGTCAGCGCCTTGGGGAACGCGGACATGAGTTTGGAACAACAACAGGTCGCAAGCGCCGCTGTGGCTGGTTCGATGCGTGCCTTGTCCGTCAGACCTGTGCGACCAGTGGCGTGAACGGTATTTCTCTGACAAAACTGGACGTTCTGGACGGGTTCGAAACCCTGAAGATCTGCACAGGCTATGAGCTGGACGGTGAACGCTTGGACTATCTTCCGACAGCGGCTGACCAGCAGGCGCGCTGCACCCCGATTTACGAAGAAATGCCGGGCTGGAGCGAATCCACCGAAGGCGCGCGCAGCTGGGCCGAATTGCCTGCCAACGCAATCAAGTATGTGCGCCGGGTCGAAGAGCTGATCGAATGCCCTGTGGCCCTTTTGTCCACCAGCCCGGAGCGGGACGACACCATTCTGGTGACCGACCCGTTTGCTGATTGATGAACAAAGAGCAGAAAAAAGGTCTGAGCTACAAGGCGCGCCGGCGCTGGTCGTTGGTTATACTTGTGATCGGCCTGCCACTTTATATTGTGGCGGTGGTGACGGTTCTGAACTGGCTGGAGCGCCCCAAAATATGGGTGGAACTTCTGGTCTATATCGTTCTGGGCATTCTTTGGGCCCTGCCGTTCAAGTTCGTTTTTCGCGGCGTTGGCAAAGAGGACCCGGATCAATCCTGAGCCGGGCCATTGCTCGGACCAAGGCGGCAGGTCGGGCCCGGTACAATGGGCAACGTCGAGTCGTGTTTGACTAACGGGCGTTTGTCTCTGGACGCGCCATAGCAAAAGGGCCGGGGTGCACCCGGCCCTTTTTTTGTCAATTGGCGAGGTTAGTCAGCCTACCGCGCGCTCATCATCAGGACGGAAGCCGATCAGGTCAGAGGCCGCAAAACGGCCGCCACCGGCTTTTTCGATCTTTCCATCGCGCAGCAGCTGTCCGAAGGAACGCAGGCTTTCTTCGCGATTGAACTCATCCTGCTTCAAAGAACGGACCTTGTTCATCAGTTGCGGGCGCGAGAATTGCTGCTGCCCTTCGATGAAGGACAGGTAGGCCGCCGCGGCTTCAAGCAGGTCCTGAAGCGACTGTGCACCCTGATCTTGTGCGAATTGCGCAAAACCGCCTTCTTCCGACCCGGCTTCCTCCACCTGAGTGGTCACGCGACGCGGCATCACGGGGCCGTTGGATTCGCTTTGATCGTCCACGCGCTGCTCGGCAACCAGTTTCAACGGAGCCGGAGCATCTGCTTCCGGGCGTATGCTGGTCACGTTTACTTCGGGGCGGCGCGGGCTGACCGCTGACGCAAGATCAACGCGATACTCATCAACAGGCGAGGTGTTCGGGGCCGGTTGGTCATCACGGTCGGCCTCGGTCGCGGCAACGGCGGTGCGAAGGTGCGAATAGGTTTCTCGCGCGTCGCTGCTGGACGGATCCTCCATATGTTCACCGGTTTTGGCCATCAGTCGCGAGATATCCTGATCAGGATCGGCGTCATCCGTCAGTTTTTGGCTAGAACGGCCTGCCATGTCTTTTTCGATTTCGGAAATCTCGGACAGCAGCTGAATTTCGTCCTCTTCCGACAATACTCCTTGCGCCTGATCGTCTTGCGGCTCGTCACTTGCTTCATCTTCGGATTCGATCGCCACGTCTTCGACGTTGAGGATGTTTGGAACATCCTCCTCGTCGATTTCCTCGTCGGTATCCTCTTCAAGATCCGAGAACAGGGGCTCAACAGGAAGCTGCGCGGAGTCGGTTGCGACCTTGATATCTTCATCCCGCAGGTGGTCGGGGGTCAGCTGCACCTGCTGTTCGGAATTGCTTTCGATATTCGGCTCGGCGGATTCGAAGGCCTGGTTTTCAGATTCTGCCGGCGCGTCGTCTTGCACGTCTTCGGCGTCAAGCGCTTGCATATCCTCGATTTCCGAAGCCTCGGGCTGGGCAGGTTCAGCAAAGTCTTCTTCGTTGAGAGCGCCTGCTTCGAACGCGGCGGCCACGGCGTCCACTGGGGGGGCGGTGTTGGCCAGCAGCGAAGATTCCTCGTCTTCGGAATAGGCAGTGGAGGGGACGTCCGAATGGGAAACAACGGCCCGGATGCGTTGCAGTTTTGCGGCAATGCTGTCGGCCGGCGGAGATGTGGTGGCGTCGACGGCCTCCGCGTCCGTGAACGCGGTCAGCCCCGGGCTTGCTTGGGTATTTTCGGGAGGGGGGGTGGTCATGGCATCTGCATTTTGCGCTTGCGGGACCGGTGCGTCAGACGCGACCGGTGCCGGGGCTTCGGTGTTTGGAGCGGCACGCAGCAGAAGCCCGGATTCGTTTTGGCTGGCTTCGACGCGTTGCGATGCGTCGCGGCGTGCGATACGGGTCAGCATTTCGGCGTCTGGTTGTGGAGGCTCTGAGCCGAAGTAACGATCATCCGCGGCAAGATCGCGGAAATATTCGGCAATGGCTTTCATCGTTTCAAAGGAATCGTCGAATCCTTCCAAAGTGCAGGAGAAGGTTCCATATGAAACGGTTAATACCTTGTTATTCTGTACCATCAGACGCACGTCCTTTACAAACTACGAGAGCCCACTTACCCGGAATCGGGAGCACACGAAGGCTCTGAACTTTATGCATGAACCTATCATTTTGTGGTCTTAATGTGTCCAAATCCGGGAAAAATGGCCAATCTTAGGAAAAATGAACCAATTGTACGCTCTGCCGATCCAATCGGGCTGTTTGGGGGTGGTTTTGTTGGTCCCGAGGACCTGAATTTGGTGCTGAACCGCGTCACTTCAGTCGTAGCGGCGGATGGTGGGGCGGCAGTTCTGACAGAATCAGGCCGGATTCCGGACGCGGTCATCGGGGATTTCGATTCGCTGGACAAAGCAACAAAAGCCAAAATCCCGTCTGACCGGCTTTTTGCCATTCGTGAACAGGACAGCACCGATTTCGACAAGGCCTTGCGCAATGTGCAGGCTCCACTGGTTTTGGGGGCCGGTTTTCTGGGCGGACGGCTTGATCATCAGCTTGCTGTTCTGAACGTGCTGGTCAGACGTCAGGAACAGGCCTGCATTCTGCTGGGCGCGCATGAGGTGGTGTTTCACGCGCCTCGCCAAATCCGGCTGCCGGTTTTGCCCGGGGATGTGGTGTCGCTGTTTCCAATGCGCCCTGTGACCGGGCGCAGCACCGGGCTGGAATGGCCCATCGACGGCCTGCGGTTGCAACCGGACGACCGGGTGGGCACCTCTAATCGCGCGCTGTCAGTGGTTGAATTGCAGATGGATGGCCCGGGCCTGTTGGTGATGGTTCCCCGCGCCGCACTCGATCCGCTCATGCAGGTGTTTCTGTCGGGGCAGAGCGAGCGGTGGCCCGTTCGCGAAGAATAACGTACAAACCGGCGGCGACGGTGATCATGATCCCAACCGCTGCCAGTCCGTCAGGCAGGTCGCTGAAGATTGCCCAGCCAATCAGGGTTGCCACCGGGATTTCCAGATATTGCATCGGGGCCAGCGTGGCCGAAGGTGCATAGCGCAGCGACCATGTCATCAGCAGATGCGCGACAGTTCCCAGAATGCCGATAGCGATCAGCAGCCAAAACATGTCGGGGGCGGGCAAGGCGGCTGACAGGTTCCAGATACCAAGCGATGTTCCGATCACAAGGACAGGAACCAGCCCCACAGTGGCCATGACACCAGACACCGCCTGCAAGGAAATCGGATCAGTTTCCTTGGCGATTTGCCGCGTGACCAGCATGAAAAGGGCAAAGACCACGGCAACGATCAACGGCAGCAGGGCAGGTAAGCCCACCTCGGCAAAGCTGGGCTGGATGACCAGAAGTGTGCCGATGAAACCGACGATGCAGGCTACGAGGCGCCGCGCGCCGACCTCTTCGCCCAGAACGTATCTGCCCAGCAGCAACATGATGAACGGCATGACAAAGGCAATGGCGACCGCATCAGCCAGGGGCAGGAACTGCAACGCACTGAACATCGCGGTTATGCCGATGATGTGCAGCAGCGTGCGGATGATTGTCAGGCGCAGGATGCGCCCGTGCATCCGCCAGGGCCGGCCTGTCATCATCACCAGCGGAATGAGAATCAGCGCTTGCACCGCGAACCGGGCTGCAACCAGCAAACCCAACGGTGTCGTTTCGCCCAACAGCTTTGCCATCGCATCCCCCAAGGGTGCAAGCACGCAAAAACCGAGCATCAAAAAGATGCCCAAGACGGGACGATCCTGAGTCATGCGCGCGACGCTATCTGCTTCGCGGCGCAGTGGAAAGGTCGAATGTCAGGCGTCGAGCAGGGGGTGAACCTTTGTGTAATCCGGTCCGGTGCAGGTGGGCAGGTTGTCATCCAGATGCAGCCAGCTCAGTCTTTCCTCATGAGCCACGTGCAATGTGGGCTGCATTGCCTCGGGGGTCTCCAAAGTGGCGACGTATAGATGCAGCACATCCGACATTTTGGCCGAGCGGAACGAGATTGGCGTGCCACAATCCGGGCAAAAGCTGCGCTCGACTCCGGGCGAAGAGTTGAAGCGTTTCGGCTCTTCTCCGATCCAGCGCCAGTGACCGTCACGAACCGCGAAATAGGTTGTCATCGGCGCGGCGCATTGGCGTCGGCAGCTGTCGCAATGACAGGTGACGCAGGACAGGGCAGGAGGGTCGATCTCGTACTTGATGCTGCCGCAGAGGCAATGTCCACGCATATCGACCCCCATTTGTTGCGATATCAGCAGTTTGGCACGTTCACGGCCAATCCGCCAAGCGAGGTTTCCTTGTATTTTTCGTGCATGTCATGGCCGGTCTGACGCATCGTCTCGATCACCGCATCCAGCGGCACGAAATGCTCTCCATCCCCGCGAAGGGACAAAGACGCAGCGGACACAGCCTTGATGGCCCCCAGCCCGTTGCGTTCGATACAGGGCACCTGAACCAGCCCGGCGACGGGATCGCAGGTCATGCCCAGATGATGCTCCAACGCGATCTCGGCGGCGTTTTCAACCTGTTCAGGCGTACCGCCCATCACGGCGCAGAGCCCCGCCGCGGCCATGGCTGATGCGCTGCCGACCTCGGCCTGACACCCCGCTTCGGCACCCGAGATGGACGCATTGTATTTGACCAGCCCGCCAATCGCGGCCGCGGTCAGAAGGAAATCTTCGATATGGCTCTCCGAGGCACCGGGAACGTGATCCAGGTAATAGCGCAACACCGCAGGAAGAACGCCCGCTGCCCCGTTGGTCGGTGCCGTTACGACTTGCCCACCGGCGGCGTTTTCTTCGTTGACCGCCATGGCGTAGACGCTCATCCAGTCGTTGATCGTGTGCGGCGCGGTCAGGTTCATGCCGCGTTCGGCGATCAGCGCGTCATAGATACCCTTTGCCCTGCGTCGCACTTTTAGCCCGCCGGGCAGAATGCCGTCGGTCCTCAAACCGCGTTCGATACAGGCATTCATGACGTCCCACAGACGAGCGCATCCTTTGGCGAAACTGTCGGCGCAGCCGCGCGCGATCTCATTGGCGCGCTTCATCTCGGCGATGGTTTTGCCGCTGGACTTGGCCATCTCAAGCATTTCAGCCGCGGATTTGAACGGGAACGGCACCGGTGCGCCCTCATCCGTTGCCTTGCCTTCGGCCAGTTCTTCTTCGGTCAGGACAAAGCCGCCACCGATGGAATAGAATACCTGGCGCAGGATCACGTCCCCCTGCGCGTCCGTGGCCATCAGGATCATCCCGTTGGCGTGTCCCGGCAGGTTGGTGTCATAGTCGAAGATCAGGTCTGTTTTGGGATCGAACTGAAGCGTCGGCAGGCCGTCGGGGGTAACCGTGTGCGTCTTGGCGATATCCGCCAATGCGGCCTCGGCCTTGTTGTTGTCATAGGTGTCCGGAACAAAGCCGGCCAGGCCCAGAATGGTCGCCCGGTCGGTCGCATGGCCGACGCCGGTAAAGGCGAGCGAGCCATGCAGCGAGCCCTTCAGACCCGCAAATTCGAAAGGTGAAGCACGCATCATATCCAGAAAGCGCGCCGCTGCCACCATGGGGCCCATGGTGTGCGAGGAGGACGGGCCGATGCCCACTTTGAACATATCGAAGACAGAGAGGAACATGTCAGGTAGCTGAGCCTTCTAAGGGGTTGGCGTAAATAGGAGAGGTGTACGGTGCGGGGCCCAGGCCCTCGGCCACGATGGCCGTGTGGGTGGCGGGGCGTGTCTCGAGCTGTGCCAGGATGGTTTGCAGGGTCGGGGTGTCAGACAGCGCATACCAACTGCGATTTGCATCGGCCGGATACAAGGCCATCCAACGCATCATGCAGGCGACATAATAGGTCAGAACCGACGGGCATTCCGCGCAGAACCAGGCTGGCGCGCGTTTTGCCAGCGCGTCCAGCAGTTGCAGGTGCTGCTTTAAACGGGGTCGGATGCCTGCACGCAGGGTATCAGCCTGTGGCGGGGTGATGTATTTCTCGGCATAGAAAAGAATGCGCAGATCGGCGTGCAGCGTGTTGGACGCAAAGAACAGCCATTTCAAAAACTCGGCGCGTTCGGGGGCGTCTGCCGCCGGGGCCAGTTGCCCGTGGCGCTCGGACAGCCACAGCAGAATTGCCGCCGTTTCAAAGATCGGCCCTTGCGGAGTTTCAAGCACCGGGATCAGCCCGTTGGGGTTCAATGACCTGTACGCCGCGCTGTCCTGTTCGTTTCGACGGCGATCGACCAGCACAGCTTCATAGGGCACACCCATTTCTTCCAGCACCAGCCGGATCACCAGCGAGGCGTTGTCAGGGGCGTAGTGCAGGCGGTATCGGTTCAACATGCGGGCAATCTATATGACAAAGATGAGGGCGTAAGACATGATTGCGACGTTTCCGATAGGAAACGCGCAGTCTTCAGGCATCTTTACGCTTGCCGAACCGCAAAATGTGGTCGCAGTCGCGCGGCGCATTCCCTATAACTCCGGCAGGCCAAACTGGGAAAGCTGCCATGACCGGAGAACTGTCGCCCATCGACACCGCAAAATACGTGGCCGCATGTCGTGCCGCCGAGATGGTCGAGGACGGCATGCGCGTGGGTCTTGGAACGGGATCCACTGCGGCCTGGCTGGTCCGTCGTTTGGGCGAACGGGTGCAAGACGAAGGTCTGCGGATCAAGGGCGTTCCCACGTCCACCCGCACCGCGCAGCTGGCACGCGAAGTCGGGATCGAAGTCATTTCTCTGGATCAGGCTGGGTGGCTGGACATGACCATCGACGGCGCGGATGAATTCGACCCTGACCTGAACCTGATCAAGGGCGGCGGCGGCGCGCATTTGCAGGAAAAGATCGTTGCCACGGCCAGCGATCAGATGGTTGTCATCGCAGATGCCGGGAAAGAGGTGGAAACGCTGGGTGCTTTCCCCTTGCCGGTCGAGGTTGTTCCATTTGGCTGGCAAACCACGCGAACACTGATCGAAGAAGCTCTGGACGCGATGGATGTACTTGGAACCTCGTCGGCGCTGCGTATGAATGGCGCGGCCCCGTTCGTGACGGATGAAGGCAATCACATTCTGGACCTGCACCTGAAACGCATCGGCAATCCCCGTCAGATGGCCCTGATCCTCAATCAGGTTCCTGGCGTGGTGGAAAACGGCCTGTTTATCGATATTTGTGACAAGGTTATCATCGGCCACGGCGACGGGCGGGTCGAACTGCGGGATATCAACGCGGGCACTCTGGAACTGGATCAGCTGCTGAGCGGATCCCGTGAAAACCTGTTTTCCGACCAAACGGACTGAGTTTTATGCAAGCCAATCGGACAAGCGTCGGCAAAAGATCGAAAATTCCGCGCCCGGGGGTTGGCACCGGGGTTTTCGCGCCCAGATATCCAGAGGAATTTTGCAAGTTGAACGAAGGAACCCGGCATGAGCTTTGACTATGATCTTTTTGTCATCGGCGGAGGCTCGGGCGGGGTCCGGGCGGCACGCGTAGCGGCGGGTGAAGCCGGTGCAAAGGTCGCGCTGGCTGAAGAAGACCGCTATGGCGGCACCTGTGTGATCCGGGGCTGCGTGCCTAAGAAACTGATGGTCTTTGCCAGTGAATACTCGGGCATGATCGAAGATGCGCAAGCTTATGGTTGGGATGTTCAGCCCGGCCCGTTTGACTGGGACATGTTTCACGGCAAACTGGTTGCCGAACTGGACCGGTTGGAAGGGATTTATCGCAGCATCCTGAAAAACAACGGCGTTGAAAGCTTTGATCAGCGCGCGCGTCTGGTGGATGCGCACACGGTCGAGCTGGCCGATGGCACCCGGAAAACCGCCAAACACATCTTGATTGCAACAGGCGGTCGACCGGTGGTGCCGGACTTCCCGGGATCGGATCTTGCGATCACGTCGAATGAGATTTTCCATCTGGACAAGCTGCCCGAAAGCATTCTGATTGTTGGTGGCGGTTATATCGCCAGCGAGTTTGCCGGGATCATGAACGGTCTGGGTGTCAAGACCACGCAATTCTACCGCGGTGCGCAGATCCTGCGTGGCTTTGATGAAGAAGCGCGTGGACTGATCTGCGAAGAGATGCGCCAGAACGGCATCGATGTCCGTCTGGGCACCAATGTGCTGGAAATGGCCAAAGATGGCGACCAGATACGTGTAAAGGCGACGGACGGCACCGAGGATCGTTTTGACGTGGTCATGTACGCCACGGGCCGGGCACCGAATGCCGATAACCTCGGGCTGGAAGAGCTGGGCGTTGAACGTGGGCGCAAGGGCGAGATCGTCGTGGATGAATACAGCCAGACCGCCGTTCCGTCGATCTATGCCATTGGCGATGTGACCGACCGGGTCAACCTGACACCCGTGGCCATCCGCGAGGGTATGGCTTTTGTGGAAACCGTCTTCAAAGGCAACCCAACCCCTGTGGATCACGCGCTGATCCCAACCGCCATTTTCACCCAACCGGAATTCGGCACAGTCGGCCTGAGCGAGGAAGAAGCCTCGGCCCAGGAACCGATCGAGGTGTATGCCACTTCGTTCAAACCGATGCAGAAGGCGTTTGCCGGTGGCACGCAACGGGTTCTGATGAAACTGATCGTGTCTCAGGCCACGCGCAAGGTACTGGGTTGCCATATTGTCGCCCCCGGAGCAGGAGAGATGATCCAGCTGGCCGGAATTGCCGTAAAGATGGGCGCGACAAAGGAAGATTTCGATCGTACGGTTGCAGTACATCCCGTTATGGCGGAAGAACTGGTGACAATGCGGCAACCTGTACGCTCCGCTTGATTTGCAAGCGCGCGCACACAAGTTACAAGTGTGCCCGTGATCACACGGGCCTAAACGAAGGAATTGATACATATGGCGGGCAACAGCGGTGGCCCCTGGGGGGGCGGAGGCTCATCCGGAGGTGGAGGAAATCGGGGCAACAACGGTGACGGGCGCAAGCCCCCCGAAGGCGAAGGCCCGCAGATCCCCGAGATTGATGAGCTGATGAAAAAAGGCCAGGAGCAGCTGCGCGTCCTGATGGGCGGTCGCGGCGGCGGTGGCCGTAGTGGCAGCGGTGGTCAGGGCGGTGGAGGCCCGGCCTTTACCAAAGGTACGGTTGCGATTGGTCTGGTGGCAGCTGCCGTTTTGTGGGGGCTGGCCAGCTTTTATACTGTAAAACCGGAAGAACAGTCAGTTGAGCTGTTTCTGGGTGAGTTTTCGGCCGTGGGTAATCCGGGTCTGAACTTTGCGCCATGGCCGTTTGTCACTGCCGAGGTGATTCCGGTCACCCGCGAACAGACCGAAGATATGGGCGGAGCCCGGGGCAGCGACGATGGCCTCATGCTGACCGGCGACGAAAACGTGGTCGATATCGACTATCAGGTCGTCTGGAACATCAATGACCCGGCCAAGTTCCTGTTCAATCTGCGTGATCCGCGTCAGACGATCCGCGCCGTGTCGGAATCGGCGATGCGCGAGATTATCGCGCAGAGCGAGCTGGCACCAATCCTGAACCGGGATCGCGGTATCATTGCCGAACGCCTTCAGGAACTGATCCAGACGACGATGGACAGCTACGATTCGGGTGTGAACATCATCCGCGTGAACTTTGACAAGGCCGACCCGCCGCAGGACGTGATCGCCGCCTTCCGCGATGTTCAGGCCGCCGCGCAGGAGCGTGACCGGCTGCAAAACGTCGCCGACGCCTACGCCAACCGGGTTTTGGCTGAGGCGCGCGGTGAAGCTGCCCAGGTACTGGAAGAAGCCGAAGCCTACCGCGCACAGCAGATCAACAGCGCTATGGGTGAGGCGAGCCGTTTCAGCGCGGTTCTGGAAGAATATTCCAAAGCGCCTGATGTGACCCGCAAACGTCTGTACCTGGAGCGGATGGAGCAGGTTCTAGGTGACGTGGACAAGATCATTCTGGACGAAAACTCGACCGGATCGGGGCAGGGCGTCGTGCCTTACCTGCCGCTGAACGAACTGCGCCGCAATTCCGGACAGGAGAGCAACTGATGCGTAAAGCGACCTTTATTCTGCCGATCGTTTTCATCGCGATTGTTGGTGTACTGTCCTCGATCTTTATCGTGGATGAACGTGAGCGCGCGTTGGTTCTGCAATTTGGCCGCGTTGTTGCGGTCAAGGAAGAGCCGGGTCTGGCGTTCAAGATCCCGCTGATACAGGAAGTTGTCCGCTATGACGACCGGATCCTGTCCATCGACGTTCAGCCGTTGGAGGTTACGCCTCTGGATGATCGCCGACTGGTGGTTGATGCCTTCGCCCGCTATCGGATTTCCGATCTGGAACAGTTCCGTCAGGCCGTTGGTGTGGGTGGTATTCCGGTCGCCGAAGACCGTCTGGATCGTATCCTGCGCGCTGAAACCCGCGAAGTACTGGGTTCGGTGTCCTCGCGTGACATCCTCAGTTCAGACCGTGCCGCGCTGATGCTGCGCATCCGCAACAGCGCGATTGCCGAAGCGCGCGCGTTGGGCGTGAATGTGATCGACGTGCGTTTGAAGGCGACCGACCTGCCTCAGGCCAACCTTGAGGCCACGTTTGACCGGATGAAAGCCGAGCGTGAGCGTGAAGCCACCGATGAACGCGCACGTGGTAACGAAGCCGCGCAGCGCGTGCGGGCGCAGGCCGACCGGACCGTGGTGGAACTGGTGTCGGACGCCAACCGCGAGGCCGAGATCATTCGCGGTGAAGCTGACGCCGAACGCAACGCCATCTTTGCAGAAGCGTATGGTGCAGACCCGGAGTTCTTCGAATTCTACCGTTCGCTGACCGCGTATGAAAATGCGCTGCAAGGTGGTAATAGCTCAATGATCCTGAGCCCGGATTCCGAGTTTTTCAACTACCTCGCTTCACCAACCGGACGGCGGACACCGGCGGCTGCGGCGTCTGAATAATGGGTATGATCCTTCTGGCTTTCGGGCTGGTACTGATTGTTGAGGGGCTGGCCTATGCGCTGGCCCCTTCGCTTATCGAGCGGATGCTGGAAGCCTTGCGGGACATGCCAGAGCAAGCCCGGCGCCTGGTCGGATTGCTGTGTGTGATCAGCGGGCTGATCCTGCTTTGGGGCGCGCAACACCTGGGATTTTGACGCTGCGGTTTCACTTGCCGGTGATTTCGTTGCGATCCCGAGTTGCTCGTGGGGTCAAACTGACTACATTGGTTTGTAAGAAAGGCCGTGAACAAGCGGTCTTGGCGTGAATGTCGACAAGGAGAGCTCTAGTGCAGGCGAAAGCGCGCAGTGTATCCGTCCGGTGGGACGAAGTGAGTGTTTGGATGCGGCTTATGTGGCTGGCCTTTGCGGGTTCATTGCTTTTGCTGGCGCAATCGGCGATGGCACAGGCCAGGGGCGAAAGCCTGGCACCACTGGCCGAGAAAGTCAGCCCGGCGGTTGTGAACATCACCACCAGCACCCTGATCGAGGGCCGGACTGGCCCGCAGGGCATCGTGCCCGAAGGTTCTCCGTTCGAAGATTTCTTTCGCGAGTTCCAGGACCGAAACGGCGGAGATAACGACAACGCGCCGCGTCGCAGCAATGCGCTGGGGTCGGGGTTCGTGATCTCGGAGGACGGTTTCATCGTCACGAACAACCATGTAATTGCCGAAGCTGATGAGATCCTTGTGGAATTCTTCCCCGGCGATGGCCAGCCCAAGAAAGAACTGGTGGCCAAGGTTATTGGAACGGACGAGAAAACAGATATCGCGTTGCTCAAGGTCGAGGCTTCGGGCCCGCTGAAATACGTGAAGTTCGGCAACAGCGACGTCGCGCGCGTGGGTGACTGGGTTATCGCCATGGGCAACCCGCTTGGGCAAGGCTTTTCGGTATCGGCAGGGATCGTTTCAGCCCGCGACCGAGCGCTGAGCGGAACCTATGACGATTACATTCAAACGGACGCGGCGATCAACCGGGGCAACTCGGGCGGGCCGCTGTTCAACATGGAAGGCGAAGTGATCGGTGTGAACACCGCAATCCTGTCGCCTAACGGCGGTTCGATCGGCATCGGATTCTCGATGGCGTCGAATGTTGTCGTGAAGGTCGTGGATCAACTGCGGAAATATGGCGAGACCCGTCGGGGTTGGTTGGGCGTTCGCATTCAGGACGTAACCGAGGACATGGCCGAGGCCATGGGTCTGGAAAAACCTGGCGGCGCGCTGATCAGCGATGTACCGGACGGCCCTGCCAAAGAAGCTGGGTTGAAGGCGGGTGACGTGATCCTCAGCTTTGATGGCGTCGAGGTGGAAGACACCCGAGGTCTGGTGCGTCAGGTCGGTGAAGCAGAAGTTGGCAAGTCGGTTAGAGTGGTCGTGCACCGCGACGGCGGAACTCAGACCGTACTTGTGACACTAGGGCGTCGGGAAGATGCGGAACGCGCTGACAATGGCGAGGAGGAACCGCAGGAAGCTCCGATTGAGGAGAATGCGGATATTCTGGGCCTGACGATTTCCCCCCTGACCGATACGCTGCGTGCAGATTTAGGGCTGGATGGTGATGCAGACGGCCTTGTGATTACAGATGTCGATGAAGCATCTGAGGCGTATGCCAAGGGAATGCGGGCAGGTGATCTGATCACCGAAGCAGGCCAGCAAAAGGTGGAAACCATCGGAGATCTCGAAGCCCGTATGGAAGAATCGCGCGAAGCTGGTCGCAAATCTCTGCTGCTGTTGGTGCGCAGGGGGGGCGATCCGCGTTTTGTGGCGCTGAGCCTTGAGAACTGATTGAACAGGCCGGGACAACCTCCCGGCCTTTTTTATTGCGGGCCAGACCGGGTATCACCGCCACGCAAAAAATGAGCCACACGCAGTGAATGCGTATGGCTCAGATACAGGGAGAGGTCAGTGGACAGATATCGGGGATGATTCTCTGACCTCCTACGGTAACAATCTCACGTTAGGTCAAAGCGTAATCGATGGTCTGTGAACAAGATCACACCGGATCAAATAAGATCTGAATCAGCCAGTTCTCGCAGGGCTTCAAAATCCTGGATCAGCAAACCGCCACGAGAGGCTTCGACCATGTTGTCGCGTTTCCAGATCGAGATGGTTTTGGATACTGCCTCGCGTGTGGCACCGACAAATTCGGCCAGTTCGCTCTGCGACAGGGTGATGCGCGCGGCCGGGTCGTCCTGTAAACTGGACAGGTGCAGCAGCTTGCGGGCCAGCCGAATAGGCATGGGCAGAAAGACCTGCTCGTTCAGTTGCAGCCCCATCCATCGCATCCGCAATCCGGCCAGACGGATCATATCCACGGCAAGGTCAGGCTGTTGTCTGATCTGGTTCATAACGTCGTTGCGGCGCACACGCAGTACACGCGACTGTTCTGCCGCCGCAATGGTGGCCGTACGCGGACCATTGTCGAACAACGCGATCTCACCAAAGACTTCGCCGGGGCGCATCAGGGTAAGCGTCAGTTTGCGGCCGCTCATGGCCAGAAAGGAAACCTCTAACGTGCCTTCCAGAATGGCATAGAGAGAGTCGCCCTCGTCACCTTGTTCAAAAAGTATTTCACCTTGGGACAGAGATATTTCGGTCGCTTGCGCCGAAAGCATTTCTCTGAGCCCGTCGGAGGCTTCGGAAAGGAAGCCGCTGTTGGGAAAGGCCGTCATGTGTGCACCGATCTTGGGCAAGCTGTGAGTGTGGGTGGTGGCACAACTTCCCATAGCTCGGCGCTCAAGCCAAGAATTTTGTTTGTTTTGGCAGGTCTGGCGGGTGCAGGGGCCGTTATTTCTGCTCGGGATCGTCCATATAGCGTTGCAGAATGCTGAACTGAAGCATCAGGAATGCCATCAGAGCGATGGGAAAGCCGAAGGTCTCGATCTTGACCCACAGATCCGTCGACATGGTGCGCCAGACGAATTCGTTTGCGGCGGCCAGAACGGCGAAACAGGCGCACAGGCGGCGTGTCAGGATCATCCAGCCTTCGTGCTTCATCGGCAGCATCTCATCCAGCACATAGGCGAGATAGGATTTTTTCTGCATCAGGCCAATGCCGAGGATCAAGGCAAACAGACCATAGACAAGTGTGGTTTTCATCTTGAAGAACCGCTCGTCATTGAACCAGGCCGTGAGACCGCCGAAGAAAATCACCATGAAGGCCGTGAAGATCTGCATCCGGCTGAGTTTGCCGGTCAGATACCACAGGATACCCATTGCCCCCAGCATCAGGGGGACAAAGATAATCGTGGCGACAATGAAGCCGGAATACTCGATGCCGCCGATCAGAAAACTGTCGTCGCGCAGGCGCAGGTAGATGAAGAAGAAGGCCAGCGGGGGGCCAAGTTCCAGAATCTGTTTCAGAAACGGGTTGATGTCTTTTTTGCCTGTCATCTGTACTTCCTGCTGCTTATCCGCCCATTTCAACTATTACGGCGCCAAGTGCAATCAATGCCATCAGGGCAATGCGTCTTGGGCCAACCGTTTCCTTTAGCGCAAGCCAGCCGATCAGCGCAGCGAAGACTGTTGAGGTTTCGCGCAGAACGGCTGCTTCACCGACCTTATCCAGCCGGGTGGCCAGCATGATTGCCCCGAAGGACAAAGGAGCGATGATACCGCCAGCGAGGCCGCGCAGCATCAGCGGGCCAGGTGCAGGTCTGTGTGCCATCACGCGCCACCTGAGATATGCGTAGATCGGCATGGCCGCGCCGTCGATCATGAAGAACCAGGCCAGAAAGGTGAACGGATCGGCGGTGGCGCGAATGCCATAGGCGTCATAGGTGGTGTACAGGGCCACAAACAGGCCAGTGATGATCGCCAGTGTCAGCGCGATACCCAGCGTATCCCTGTTGGTTTCCAGGAACCTGAAGTTGTAGGCGGCCAACCCAAATATCCCGGCCAGCAAGGTGGCCACGCCCAGCCATTGAACGACCGAGAATGTTTCGCCGAACAGAAGATAGGCACCGATGACGGTGAACAGCGGACCCGTACCGCGCACCACCGGATAGACGACGGTGTAAGAGCCTTTGGTATATGCCATGGCTTGCAGGGTTTTGTAGGCGATGTGGATCAGCCAGACGAGCGCGAAGATCGGCCACATATGAGGTTCGGGCCAGGGCACCACGAAAAAGGCGAAGGGGGCGGCCATGAGGCAATAGCAGGCGTCGATGGCGCCGCGGGACAGCCACGGGTCGTGTCTGCCTTTTTGCAGTGCACCGAAGACCGCGTGCAGGAACGCCGCCATCAAAGCCAGCGCCAATGCCAGCTGGTGTCCGGCTTCGGTGCCTTCGAGAGAGATCAGCCAGTCGCTCAAATACGCGGACCTTTTGCGGAGCGGAGAAGGTGGGGGGCTGTCTGCCCCCCCACACCCCCCGAGGATATTTGGGGCCAGATGAAGCCTAAGATCAGCCTTTGTCGAGACCGGTGAGGGCGGCAGCGAATTCTTCGGGGTCGAAAGGGGCAAGGTCGTCGATCTGTTCGCCGACGCCGATCGCGTGGATGGGCAACCCGAATTTGTCCGCCAAGGCAACAAGAACACCGCCCTTGGCCGTGCCATCCAGCTTGGTCATGACCAGACCGGAAACGTCCGCCAGTTTGCGGAACGTTTCCACCTGGCTCAGCGCGTTCTGACCGGTGGTGGCGTCGAGTACGAGCAAAGTGTTGTGCGGAGCAGTGTCATCAACCTTGCGGATGACGCGGACGATTTTGGCGAGTTCCTCCATCAGGTCGGTGCGGTTTTGCAGGCGGCCCGCCGTATCTATCATCAGCAGATCAGCGCCCTCTGCCTGTGCACGGGTCAGCGCGTCAAAGGCGAGGCTGGCGGGGTCCGAGCCTTCGGGGGCGGTCATAACCGGAACTCCGGCGCGATCACCCCAGACCTGCAACTGTTCCACGGCCGCAGCGCGGAAGGTATCGCCGGCGGCGATGACGACCTTTTTGCCGGCCTCTTTGAACTGGCTGGCCAGTTTTCCAATTGTCGTGGTCTTGCCCGAGCCGTTGACGCCGACGACCAGTACCACTTGAGGTCGTTTGGGATAGATCGGCAGAGGCTTGGCCACAGGCTCCATAACGCGGGCGATTTCTTGTGCCAGAAGTTGCTTGATCTCTGTGGTCGACAGTTTGCGGCCAAAGCGGCCCTCGGCCATGTTCGATGTGACACGCAAGGCTGTGTCGACGCCCATGTCCGAGGCGATCAGCAGTTCTTCGAGCTGCTCCAGCATGTCATCGTCCAGGGTGCGGCGCATTTCCGTGACGGCGCCTCGATTGAACAGGCGGTTCAGGATGCCCTTGGCTTCCGGTATTTCCGGCGGTGGAGCGACAGGCGTGGGGTCAGCCGGGATCGGTGCCGGCGGTTCAGCCGGTTGCGGGGCCGGGGCAGGCTCTGGCACTTCTGGAACCGGTTGCGGATCGAGCTGCGGCTGGGGGATCACAGGGTCCGGAGCCGCCGTCTCCTCGCCGCCATCCTCGACGATGGCTTCCAGCCCTTCTTCAAGACGAGATGAAGATTTGAACAGCTTGTCCTTTAGCTTTGAGAAAAACGCCA
Organism: Ruegeria sp. AG6; assembly: GCF_056541565.1. Classification (NCBI taxonomy): domain Bacteria; kingdom Pseudomonadati; phylum Pseudomonadota; class Alphaproteobacteria; order Rhodobacterales; family Roseobacteraceae; genus Ruegeria; species Ruegeria sp. AG6. The sequence continues at coordinate 275,953 of NZ_JBQFYQ010000001.1, forward strand.
TACTTGGTCTCCACAGGTGTTCCCTTCACCTAATGCGGATTTGCGGCAGTTGCAAAGGGTCACGCAAATGCAAGGACAAAGCCAAGCTGAGCACCCCAGTAAAGGGGCCATACAAGATAGGGCGTCACCTTGAGGGCCGGATGGTGTGGCGGCAGCAGGAATTTCTCGGTTGCGAGGATCAGATCTGACGCGATGAAGGCCATGGCGGCGGGAAAGGCCCACCGAAGGGGACCGGTATCCGGCAGTGCCAGCACCGTGACCCCCATGCCAAGAATGATGGGGATATATGCCAGAACGGGCCCCTTCAGGTCTCCGGCGCGGGGCGCGAGCAAAGTGGCCATGATGATGCCCAGAATGATCAAGGACCATACAATCGCAGGCGCGCTGAGGATCAGCCCGGCAGAACTGATCGGCTGAGTCAGGAACAGAGCGATATAGGTCAGATGCCCGGCGGCAAATGCGGCGATGCCCATCATGAAGGTGGCATCTGTTTCGCGCGACAGCAGGGCGTCGCCTGTCGCACATAGAGCGAGCGCAAGAACCAACAGCCAAGGCTCACCGTTCATGATGGCGATGACCGCCAGTAGGGCGACTGATGCGGTTTTCAGTACAGTGCGCAAAGAACCGACGGGCCAGGAGGTCAGTGGCAGGTAACCAAGGGCGCAGCCACAGGCGATCCAGAACAGTAGGGTTGTCATGTCATCTCCTCGCCGGTTCAGAATGATCTGATCTGGGGCGTGGCGTGAAATCAACCGCTTACGTTGAGTTAAGCGCCTTGTGAAGGCACCGGTTCAACAGGCGAATGGCATGACCGAAGCGCTTCTGACAAAATGGAAACATGTTCAGGTTCCTGATGATTCTCGCGACTTTGGCCGCACATTCCGTGGCGGCACAAACGCCTTTGTCTGGCTCGGAGTTCGACAAGTATACGCAGGGCAAAACTCTGTTCTACGGGTTCGAAGGTCAGGTTTACGGGGTGGAGCGGTATCTTCCGAACCGTCGTGTGATCTGGTCTTTTCTCGACGGGAATTGCAAGGAAGGTATCTGGTATCAGCAGGGCGAGCAGATCTGCTTTGTCTACGAAGACAGGCTGGATCCGCAATGCTGGGTTTTCACTGAATCCGGTGGCGGTTTGATTGCGCAGTTCGAAGGTAATCCGCAAGCGACTGAACTGTATGAGGCCGAGGATCTTGGGGAAGAAATGGTTTGTTATGGACCGGACGTTGGCGTTTGATCAGTTTGCGCGCAGCTCATCATAATTGATCATGACATGGGTTTGGTAAGCTGTCCTGTCTGTCAAGCCTTCGTAATAGCGGCGCAAGTTGGGCAGTGATGCGCGCGAAATATCGATGTCATAGTAGCGATAGAGTATGTGCCCCAACTGGATATCGGCCAAAGTCAGGCAGGAACCGCACAGGAAAGCGTTTTCAGAAAGTTGCGCATCGGCGATCGCCAGCGTGTTCTCGAGTGCTGTGACGGCCGTTTCGATCGCTTGGTGATCGCGCTCTGTCTGCGGGGTCCGCACGACCCGCCAGAACACAGGTACCGTGAAGGCCATCGCGACATTGATCTTGGCCCATTCTGCCCATTTGTCCACTTCGGCTTGCCGGGTCGGATCGCGTGGCCAGAAATCATCCGCTCCATACATGGAGGCAAGGTAGCGCAGGATCGGCCCCGTCTCCCACAGCGAGGGATTTGGGCCGTCCTGTATCACGGGGATGGTGCCGTTCGGGTTCAGCTTGCGAAACTCATCGGTGTCCAGCAAACCGAACCTGTGCCCGGCATCGTGGCGCTGGAACTCCAGCGCCAGCTCACCCACACACCACATCAGGGCCTGTACATTTGATGATGTTCTTCGGCCCCAGATGGTCAGCATGGCTCAGAACAGTGATCCCTGATCCGGGGTGTCCGGCCTGGGTTTCTTCGAGGGTGATTTCGCGCCCGGGCCGGTGCTGAGAACGCCATCGGCGAATTCGATCTCGAGCGCCGTTTGTTTGGTGGCCTGAGCCTTGGTGGTGATCACATTCCCTTCGGCTCGGACGACCGCGTATCCGCGGTCCAAAGTGGCTTTGTAGCTCAGCGTCTCGCGCAGGCGGTCCGTCGCTTCGAGTTGCTGCTTGAGGCGGTCCAGTCGCGTGGTTTGGGCCGTGTGCATTCGATCGCGCAAACGATCTAGGTTTTGCCGCTGTTGATCGATTTCCCTTTGGATCGGTCGCAAGGACAGGCGCGATGACAGGTTGCGCAGCGATTCCTGTCGCGTCGATATCAAGCTTTGCAGGGTCGAGGGGCGCAGATGAGCAGACAATTCCACCACTTGCAGGCGACGGTTCTGCACCCCGCGTATCAAGGCGGGTGTGAGACGATCTGCAATCAAATCAAGGCGTTGTCTGGGGGAGTTCAGCAGACTGTCCGGGCGCGGCAGGGCGCGGGACAAATCGCGCAGCCTTTGCGAACGGCGCTGCACCGCGTCCGTTGCCGCGCGCGACAGGCGCGCAGCTTGTTCTTCGGTCCAGGCGAGCAGTTCGATGCGGACCGGCACGGCCAGCTCTGCCGCAGCCGTGGGTGTAGGCGCGCGGCGGTCCGAGACAAAATCAATCAGGGTGGTGTCGGTTTCATGCCCAACGGCCGAAATCAGCGGTATGCCCGATGCGGCGGCTGCGCGCGCGACACTCTCTTCGTTGAAGCCCCAGAGGTCTTCGATCGATCCGCCGCCACGGGCGACGATGATCAGGTCGGGCCGCGGCAACGCGCCGCCAGGTGTCAGTTGGTTGAAGCCTTCGATGGCGCGGGCGACCTCGGGCGCGCAGTTGGCCCCTTGAACCGCCACAGGCCAGATCAGCACCTTGCGCGGAAACCTGTCCCTGAGCCGATGCAGAATGTCGCGGATCACGGCACCGGAAGGGGATGTCACAACGCCAATGATCTGCGGCAGGTACGGCAGGGGTTTCTTGCGTTCCGGCGCGAACAGACCTTCGGATTCCAGTTGTTTCTTGCGCTTCTCCAGCAGCGCCATAAGAGCGCCCTGACCCGCGACGGAAACCTCATCGACGTTCAGGTTGTATTTGGATTGCGCCCCGAAAGCCGTAAGGCGACCGGTGACGACAACCTCCAGCCCTTCCTCTGGCACGACCGAGAGGCTGGAAACCTGACCTTTCCATGTCGTGCAGGCCAAAACGTTCCGGTCGTCCTTGATGTCGTAATACAGATGCCCGGATCGGGCTTTGAACACGCGCCCAACCTCACCGCGCACGCGGATTCGGCCGAATGAGCCTTCGAGCGTCCGTTTCACCTCACCCGAAATTTCGGACACTGTGTATTCAGGGGTGTTTTGGCCCGGAATCGGGTCATCAAGCAGGTCGGACATTTCAGCGCCTTGTTTCAAATGCGCGCCCAGCTTAGAACGCCGCGCAGGCAAGGCCAAGCAGATCGGAGAGCTTTCATGAATATCCTCATTCTCGGCAGCGGAGGGCGCGAACACAGCCTGGCATGGGCAGTGCTGCAAAACCCCAAATGTGATCGCCTGATCGTTGCTCCGGGAAATGCGGGGATCGCGCAGATCGCTGACTGTGCCGCTCTGGATGTTGAAAACGGCGGGGCTGTTGTCGGCTTTGCCGAAGAAAATGCGATTGATTTCGTGATCGTTGGGCCCGAGGCGCCTTTGGCGGCCGGTGTGGCTGATCGGTTGCGCGAAGCCGGAGTATTGGTTTTTGGGCCCTCAGCCGAGGCGGCGAAGCTGGAAGCGTCGAAAAGCTTCACCAAGGAAATCTGCGACGCGGCCAACGCCCCCACCGCAGCTTATGCCCGGTTTACCGAGGCTGTGCCTGCCAAAGCCTATGTCCGCGAACAGGGCGCACCGATTGTGGTCAAGGCCGATGGTCTGGCCGCGGGCAAGGGCGTTATCGTTGCGATGGACGAAACGACCGCACTGGACGCCATTGACGACATGTTTGGGGGTGCGTTTGGCGGTGCTGGTGCGGAAGTCGTCATTGAAGAATTCATGGATGGGGAAGAAGCCTCGCTGTTCGTTCTGTGTGATGGTGAGGACATTCTCTCAGTCGGCACGGCCCAGGATCACAAACGGGTTGGCGAGGGCGATACCGGGCTGAACACGGGCGGGATGGGCGCGTATTCTCCGGCGCCGGTGTTGAGCGAAGAGGTGGAGGCGCGCGCGATGGAAGAGATCGTGCGCCCCACCATCGCCGAGATGAAGCGCCGGGGAACGCCGTTTCAGGGCGTTCTTTATGCAGGTTTGATGATCAAGGACGGGCAGCCAAGGCTGGTTGAATACAACGTCCGCTTCGGTGATCCGGAATGTCAGGTGTTGATGATGCGGTTGGGCGCGCAGGCGATGGACCTGATGCACGCCGCGGCCGAGGGCAGGTTGGGTGAAATGCGGGTGAATTGGGCGGATGACCATGCGATCACGGTTGTAATGGCGGCCAATGGTTATCCGGGTGCTTACAAGAAAGGCACTGCGATCAAAGGGCTTGAAGGCCTGCCGGAAGACAGCCAGAACATGGTGTTCCACGCTGGTACAAAGAGTGTCGATGGGCAGGTGGTTGCATCGGGCGGGCGTGTGCTGAACGTGACCGCCCGTGGGAGCACGCTGAAAGAGGCGCGCGACCGGGCCTATGAAATGGTTGAAGCTGTGGATTGGCCTGACGGGTTTTACCGGCGCGATATCGGATGGCGTGCCCTGGAAGGTTGACGGGGCAGGGCGGTTGACCCCTCGGCTTTGCGGCTTCCCGGCGCTGCGCGCGTTCGCGGTCGAAATCGTCCATTGGACGAATTCCTTTCAACCGCTCACGCCGCGGGATATTTTTGGCTAGATGAAGAGGCGGATCAGCAGTTCAGGGCTTGGGCAAGGCTTTTGCGGCCGTGGAACGGGCCCCGGTCGGATGTGATCCAGCCGTTGTCGTAGAAGACGCTGACGATCCGCGTCCAGTCGGCGCTGGCCACGATCAGTTCCGGGCGGTCGCCGCAGGTGCGCAGACCACCGGAAATGAAATCTTCACCGATCCTGTGGTTGGTCAATCCGGGCAGAGCCGCGACTTCGCCCAGGGCGTTGTCTTTGTAGCGCCAGATGCGCAGCGTTTTGGCAAGGTGCGGACGATCAATATAGGCGATCTCGACATGTCCGTCGCCGTCCAGGTCGGCTGCCCCGATCGGGGCGAGCCAGCGGAAGCGGGTACCGATATGAGGCGTGGCCGCGATCTTGTCTCCGGCGGCGTCGTAGATCGCAAGTTGAGCCCCTGATTTGTCGTGGGATTCAACGACAATTGCTTCGCGCGCGCCGTCCAGGTTGACGTCTGCCAAACGCGGAGCGAGGTCTTCGAACACGCGATCCTGCGGCAGTCGAACAGTTACGACCGTAGTGTCGGTCGTGAATTCCACCGCGCCATATTCGATCGTATCACCCAGGACGCCATGGGCGTAACGGGTGGTTGGCTCTGTGAAGCGGGCGTCGTTGATGGTTTCCGCCGCGCCAGCCGGTTGCAGCGAGAGCCAAAGTCCGAAAGATAGCAAAGCGCCGCGTGCCCGGCGTTGACAAAAGCGGCGGGGCAGGCGCGGCACATTGTTGTGCATCAGATCTGTTTTTCGGGCATCTGAACGACCAGACCGTCCAGCGCGTCGGTGACCTTGATCTGGCAGGTCAGGCGTGAGCGGGCCGGGTCGGGCTCATAGGCAAAGTCCAGCATGTCTTCTTCCATGTCATCCTTGGCCGGGATTTTCTCGACCCAGTCGGGGTGGACGTAAACATGGCAGGTCGAGCAGGCGCAGGCGCCGCCGCAATCGGCCTCGATGCCGGGAATGTTGTTGTCACGGGCCCCTTCCATGACGGTCAGTCCGTTGGCGACCTCGACTGTGTGTTCGGTACCGCCGTGCTCGACATAGGTGATCTTTGCCATTGCGTGCGTCTTCCTTTTGCGATGTTCGATTTCTTCCTTAGTGAAGGCATTTAGGTCTTTCCAGCCTCATTTGCGACTCAGCGCGCCGTGTCTGGACTTTCTTGTTGTTTGTTCTATTTTTGTTCTCATGCTTGTTACACCCATTCGCCCTGTGGTTTCAAACCGGGATTGGCCGCGCCCGCCGTCCTGTCTGCCTTCCAGCCAACTGGATTCCCCGCCCGAGGGCGCGCGCGTGGCTGTGGCCGGGCTTGTGATCCTGCGGCAGAGGCCGGGGACGGCCAAGGGCGTGATCTTTCTGACGCTTGAAGATGAGACCGGGATCGTGAATGTGGTGGTCTGGCGCAAAATTTACGAACGGTTCCGCCGTGCGGTGATTTCGGGGCGGTTGCTGAAGGTGACGGGCCGGATGCAGCGGGCGCATTCAGTGACCCATGTGATTGCGGAAGAAATCGAGGATATTTCGGGGATGCTGGATATGCTGGTGCAGGGCGCAGGGGCGGCCTGCCGTGACGGACAATAGCGGGCGGCTGCCTTGCCGCCTTGCGCCCAGCAAGACCTGTGCGCGATGAATGTCGGTAAGTTTCCGCATATCACGCTGGGTCAAAGGCGCTTTTCCGCCAATTCGGCATTGGCCGGTCGACTCTTTGATGCCGTGTTAGTACTGCGGGCATCTCTATGCGTCGGCCTGTGTCTGAACGCAGGCGCGACGGAACGCTACTCAACACCTTCTCAGAGTCAGTTCAGATGCCCGAAGTAACACGAAATGGATCGTTCGAAAAAACCGTCCAGCTGGATGAGAGCCAGATTGCCGGTCGCCTTGGCGAACTGTTGGAGCATACGCGTTCAAAAGGATACGTGCATACCGCCAGAATGATCGAGGAAGCATTGAGTGCCCACTCTTTCGAGCGCAGACACCTTGGGAACACCCAAAAATACCTCTCGGAATTGCAGCGTCTAAAGCGCAAAGAGATGACACGCTTGGTGCGGGAAACGGATGGGAAGAAGCAAGCGGCTTTTGTCCTGACGCCCCGGATGCGCGTTGACCACAGAAATCCCGCCGCGCTGCGCAGTGGAGCTTGGAGGAACACCCCGATGCCTTTCCCGGCAGAACCCGAATTCAAGTTTCGCTAGCCGAACCTGCCGTGGCCAAGGCGGACAGGGTTGATGATCCGCGTCAATCCAAACGGGTTTTCAACGCAGTCATCGTTTGAACAAGACCTCCTGCGCCTGCTTGTCACGATTGTCTCCTCGCAGCTCTGCGTGCAGAGCGCGCCCGGCCTGAACACCGGGGCGGGCGCCGACGGTCTTCAGCCAGCGCGCAAAGTGGGGTTTGTCCTCCAGCACTTGCTGCTGCCCTTCCCACAGGCTGGCCCAGCCCCAGATCGACATGTCTGCAATTGAATAGAAATCTCCGGCAACGTATTCGTTCTCGGCCAGCCGTCTGTCGAGCACCCCGTACAGACGACCGACCTCGGCCCGGTAACGATCTTTGGCATAGGGCAGGTCCTGTGGCGGGTTCAGTTGCGGGGCGTATTTCAGGAAGTGATGCGCCTGACCGGCCATCGGGCCAACACCGCCCATCTGCCACATCAGCCATTCTTCGACGGCGATCCGGTCACGCTCGGTCCTGCCATAGAACTGCCCGGTCTTGCGGGCCAGATACATCAGAATTGCCCCGCTTTCAAAAACCGAGATCGGTGCACCATCCGGCCCGTCACGGTCCACGATTGCGGGCATACGGTTGTTCGGGGCGATCTTCAGGAACTGCGGGTCGAACTGATCGCCCTTTCCGATATTGACCAGATGCGTGGTGTAGGGCAGCTCCATCTCTTCCAGGGCGATGGACACTTTCCAGCCGTTCGGTGTGGGCCAGAAATACAGATCAATCGGGTCGGCCATGTGTTCTCCTGATGTTGAAGGGATCATGCGGGTTTCTGCCGGTTCGGCAAGTACCGCTTACGAAAGCGTGACCGAAACGCAGGCCGGGCTTGACCGCAAACCGCCCGAGGCGTATTGCCATCCCAAAGCTTCGTGGCGATTTGTTACCGGATTGCGGGCCACGCTAAACAACACCGCTAAAAGGTCAGGATGAAAGACCCCTTTCGCTTGGCCGCGTCTGGGGTTTTTTGTTTGCCTCCGCCGGAGGCTGAAAGGGAATGAGATGAGCGAGAACTGGAACAAACGCACCCAAGCCGTCCATGGCGGTGTCCGCCGCAGTCAGTACAACGAGGTGAGCGAGGCGATTTTCCTGACGCAGGGCTTTGTGTACGAAACCGCCGAACAGGCCGAAGCCCGGTTTCTGGAATGCGGCCCTGATGAGTTCATTTATGCCCGCTATGGCAATCCGACGGTCTCGATGTTCGAACAGCGCATCGCGGCCCTTGAAGGTGGCGAGGATGCGTTTGCGACGGCTTCGGGCATGGCAGCGGTGAACGGTGCGCTGAACTCTATGCTGAAGGCCGGGGACCATGTTGTTTCAGCAAAGGCATTGTTCGGGTCCTGCCTGTACATCCTCGAGAACATCCTGACCCGTTTTGGCGTCGAGGTGACCTTTGTGGACGGCACCGATCTGGAGCAATGGAAGGCAGCGATCCGCCCGGACACCAAGGCGGTCTTCTTCGAATCGATGTCGAACCCGACTCTTGAAGTGATCGACATCGCATCCGTGTCCAAGTTGGCCCATGCCGTCGGGGCGGTTGTGGTGGTGGACAACGTGTTTTCGACGCCCGTCTTTTCGCGCGCGATAGAACAGGGCGCGGATGTGGTCGTTTATTCGGCGACCAAGCATATTGACGGACAGGGCCGTGCGCTGGGCGGCGTCATCATCGGCACCAGGGAGTTCATCCGCGGAACCGTTGAGCCGTATCTGAAGCACACCGGCGGCGCGCTCAGCCCGTTTAATGCCTGGGTCATGCTCAAAGGTCTGGAAACCATGGCGCTGCGCGTCAATGCGCAGGCCGACAGTGCACAAAGGATCGCCGAGGCGCTGGAAGGGCACCCGGCGCTGGCGCGCACTCTTTACCCAGGTTTGAAGACCCACGCGCAAAATGCTCTGGTTCAATCGCAACTTGGCGGAAAGGGCGGGACTGTGTTGTCCCTGGATATCAAGGGCGGCAAGGACGCGGCTTTTGCTTTCCTGAATGCGCTGACCATTCCTGTGATCTCGAACAACCTGGGCGATGCCAAGTCGATCGCGACGCACCCGGCGACCACAACGCACCAGCGTCTGAGCGATGCGCAGAAGGACGAGCTGGGCATTACGCCGGGCCTGATCCGTTTTTCCGTAGGCCTGGAAGACGCCGAAGACCTGCTGGTTGACATCCAGCAGGCATTGGAGGCTTCGCAGAAGCAAACAGCAGCACAGTGAAAAGCCTCTTGCCCGTCGGGGCCGTCGCGTTGTCTGTGAACGCGGCGTCTTTTCGGGTGGTATTCGCGGTTGAAGCCTGGCCTTTGTGTCTGCGAAAGGCGTATTTCGTTGCAGAATGACGGTTTTGCGCCGGTTTTTTCAATCCGGACTGCTATTGCCTGCGTATTGGGTTAAACTGGTAAATCACCTGTAGTCGTATATATTCCTACGACCAATCGAGGAACCGCAGCCGATGAACATTCACCCGCGCGACATTGATGAGACCCCGGATCAGGAACAAGCCGCCGAGGCCCTGAAGGTTCTGCGGCAATGGGCGGAATCTGCGACGGCATCCGAGATCAGCCAGCTGGATCCGGCTATCGCGCGGCTGGTGCCCGGCCTGACGCAGGTGAACTATCCTTCGCTTTCGCGCGAGTACCCGGAGGGTTTCTCGGTTGACGCGAATTACCGCGCGTCTTTGCCCGACTTGCAAAACGGCCCGTCCAGCTTGATACGCGGTGCCAAGCAGCAGATCCAGCATGTTGGCATCTCGAACTTTCGCCTGCCGATCCGTTTCCATCGGAAAGATGGGGAAGACCTGACGCTTGAGACGTCTGTTACGGGCACCGTAAGCCTTGAGGCCGAGAAAAAGGGCATCAACATGTCCCGGATCATGCGGTCTTTTTACAAACATGCCGAGCGTACTTTCAGCTTTGAAGTCATGCAGGCGGCGCTTGACGACTATATGACCGACCTGGACAGCTTTGACGCGCGTATCCAAATGCGGTTTTCTTACCCCGACAGGGTCAAGAGCCTGAGATCGGGTCTGGAAGGATATCAGTATTACGACATCGCTCTGGAACTGGTGGAGTCCGGCGGCGTGCGCCAGAAGATCATGCATCTGGACTATGTCTATTCCTCGACCTGCCCGTGCTCTCTGGAGCTGAGCGAACATGCCCGTGCCATGCGGGGACAATTGGCAACACCGCATTCGCAACGTTCCGTCGCGCGAATTTCCGTGGTCGTGGATTGCGATGCCGATTGTCTTTGGTTTGAAGACCTGATCGAGTTGTGCCGACGCGCGGTGCCGACCGAAACTCAGGTCATGGTCAAACGCGAAGACGAACAGGCTTTTGCCGAGTTGAACGCAGCCAATCCGATTTTTGTCGAAGATGCGGCGCGCTTGTTCTGCGCAGAATTGCTGGCCGATCATCACGTCGGTGATTTTCGCGTTGTCGCAAGCCATCAGGAAAGCCTGCACAGCCATGACGCCGTGTCGATTCTGACCGAAGGCCCAACCTTCGCCGCGTCCAGCCTGGACCCGAAACTGTTCACGACCCTGTTTCACGTTGGCTGAACTTCTCGGGTAAGTGGCTAGAATTTAATCAGAGAATTATCTGATCGGCGCTCATTCGCCGCAATGCAGCAAAAATGCTGCAATTGCGTGAGAAACTCCTGTATCCTGACGGGGAATGCAGCTTCGGCACACCGGCGCGCTCAATGGTGTGTCACCCCAAAAGGAAGCCGAGACGTGAGACGCCTTGGACTGCAAGACCCCAACCTCCGCCCGGATCCCCCGAGCGGGCAGGGCGCTTTACCCTCTCTCTTCGGGCTGCATCGTTTTCACAGGAGATCTATGGAATGAATTCGATTACCCAACCGCTGGAGCTTCAGGCCGCGGCTTTACGCATGGCTGGCTATGCGATCGTCAACCAGATCAAGATCGCACAGATCATGACTCGTTCAGCACTTGAACTGCCGATGGTGTCGGTCCACGCGCTACACCTGGCAGCGTCAGCACCGGGTCCAGTGGTGGAAACTCCGGCGGCAAAACCGGTGGCCAAACCCGCTGCGACGCGCAAGAAACGCGTACCGGCGAAATCGCCAACGACCAAGAACAAGCTGGCCCGCAAACCTGTACCGACCAAACCGGTGACCAAGCCGGCGGCAAAACCGGTTGAGTTTTCAGCCAGTCCGCGGCCCACGGCAGCACCCCCGGCAGCAGCCAAACCGACACCTGCGGTTAGTGACAAAACAGCGGTAAAACCTGTTGAACCCTCGGCGACACCTGCGGCCGAAACCGTGTTGCCCGTAACACCCAAGCCCGCCCCCGCAAAACCGGCGCCTGTCCAGGCAGCGCAGGTCAAGCCGACACCGGCCGATCCTGCCCCGGCCAAGGTGCAGGCAAAACCAGCCCCGGTGACGGAACCGCGCAAACCGCAGGCGCGAAAAACTCGTGCCCCGTCCAAACCACCCGTGATGCCCGAAGCAGATGTAAAAACTGACGGGTAAACCGGGATCATCTGCTTGACACGGTCGGGTTGGCGCGCCAACGCTGCGCGTCATGATGGATCTTCGCCCGGTCGGATATGTGATTGGCTTGCTGGTCGCCATTCTTGGGGCGACCATGCTGCTGCCTATGCTCGCGGACATTATCGAAGGTCGCGGCGAATGGAATGTATTTCTGGAAAGCGCGATAATCACGATGCTGACCGGATCCGTTCTTGCGATGAGCTGTTCCAACGGCGTGGGCGAGGGTCTGACCATCCGGCAGACCTTTTTGCTGACAACCGGCGTTTGGGTCGCGCTGCCGGTGTTTGGTGCAATCCCGTTTCTGTTCGGTGAAACCGAACTGCGCTTTGTCGATGCCTATTTCGAGGCGATGTCGGGCCTTACGACGACCGGTTCGACTGTGATATCAGGGTTGGACACGCTGCCGCAGGGGCTTTTGTTGTGGCGTGGTATCCTGCAATGGCTGGGGGGCATCGGCATTATCGTTGTTGCGATGGTGTTCCTGCCGGAATTGCGGGTTGGTGGCATGCAAATCTTCCGATCGGAAGGGTTTGAGACCATGGGGAAAATCCTGCCTCGCGCGCAGGAGATTGCGGGACAGATTTCCCTGATCTACGTCTTCCTGACACTCGTATGCGTGCTGGTCTATGCCGCATTGGGGATGAGTTTTTTTGACGCGTTGGTGCATGCTTTCACGACGGTGTCCACGGGTGGTTTCTCGAACTATGATGCCTCGTTTGGAACATTTTCAGGCCCGGCCGAATATGCTGCATCCGTCTTCATGATTCTGGCGGCTCTGCCGTTTGTGCGATATGTCCAATTGGCCAATGGTCATACGGCGTCGTTATGGAAAGACAGTCAAATCCGGGCATTTCTGGCGACCATTCTGGTTCTGGTTGTCATCATGTCAGTCTTTCTGACCTCGGTCTTTCCGCATCACTGGGAACAGGCGTTCCGCGAGTCATTGTTCAACATCACTTCGATCATCTCGGGGACAGGATATGCCAGTGTCGATTACATGGGGTGGGGCAGCTTTCCTATCATGTTGTTTTTCCTGATCGGATTGATCGGTGGATGTGCGGGGTCGACGGCGTGTTCGATCAAGATTTTCCGCTATCAGTTGTTGTTCGCCTCGATCAAAAGCCAGATCAAACGGATCCGGTCCCCGCATGGCGTGTTCATGCCGCTCTATGATGGAAGGCCGGTCGGGCGGGACGTTCTGACATCGGTGATGAGCTTTTTCATGTTCTTCGTTTTGTCGATGGGGGTGTTGTCCTGGGCGTTGGCGCTGACAGGTCTGGATTTCGTCACGTCCGTATCCGGGGCCGCGACGGCGCTGGCCAATGTCGGACCGGGACTCGGCGATCAGATCGGACCGGCGGGCAATTTCGCAGGTCTCAACGATACGGCCAAGTGGCTGCTGACTTTCGGGATGCTGGCCGGGCGGCTCGAACTTTTGGCCGTATATGCGATCTTTACCGTTCAATTCTGGAGAGGCTGATGAAAAGACCCCTTGGCGCGCAAATCTCGCATATGCTCAAGGATCGCGGTGTGGATGTGATATTCGGCATTCCCGGTGTCCATAATCAGGAAATGTATCGCGGTATCGAAGAGGCCGGGATCACGCATGTTCTGGCCCGGCACGAACAGGGGGCCGGATTCATGGCTGACGGTTACGCGCGCGCGACCGGGCAGCCCGGCGTCGCCTATGTGATCACCGGTCCCGGCCTGTGCAACATCATGACCCCGATCGGACAGGCCTACAGCGACTCGGTTCCGACGCTGATTCTGTCCTCATGCCTGGATGAAACGCAGGCTGTCCGGGGTCAGTTGCACCAGATGAAAGATCAAGGTGCCGCCGCCGGTACGGTTGCGGATTGGTCCGTACAGGCCAACTCCGCCGAAGCTGCCTATGGGCTGATAGAACGGGCGTTTGAAGAATTCGAGCTTTCGCGCCCGCGCCCCAAGCACATTCAGGTGCCCATCGCGCAGTTGCAGGCCGAGGCCGACCCCGCGCCGTTCCCCAACCAGCCCGCGCTGCGCACCAAAGCCTTGCCGCCTGACGTGTCATCGGTCGTGTCCATGTTGAACCTTGCCCGCAGGCCGCTGTTCATCCTGGGTGGCGGATGCAGGTCGAATGATTGGCGTCAGATTTTGTCACAGCTGGGGGCGGCCTGTTTTACCACCTATGCCGGGCGCGGGCTGCCGGGAGCAAATTATCCGCTGGACTTCGGGTCCATGTTGCCGCGTCCCGGCAGCGCCGAGGTAATCGCGTCGGCGGATCTGGTCGTTGCGGTCGGGGCCGAGCTGGGCGAGGTCGATTTGTGGCGGCAGGATTTGGGGCACAAGGCGACCTTGATACGCGTCGACCTCGACCCCGAGGTTCTTTCCGATTGCCATCGCGCCGCCATCAAGCTGCAAGTCGACAGCCAGAGCTTTGCCCGCGCCTTGTGGCACGCAACTCAGGACATGAAACCGGCAACAGGCTGGTCACCCGAGGAAGTCGCCGAGATGCGCGCCCGCTGGCGTGCCGAGGTGGATGCAGAGCGGCCCGGAATCGTGCCGATCGCGGACGCTTTGCGCGCGGCCATGCCGGCCGACACCATGATCTATTCGGACATGACGCAGTTTGCCTATGTCGCCAAAGAGGTGTGGGACATGGCCTATCCTCATCACTGGCATCATCCGACGGGGTTTGGCACTCTTGGCTATGGGTTGCCCGCCGGTATTGGCGGGGCGGTTGCCCGGCGCGGCAAACCCACGGCGGTTATCGCCGGGGATTACGGGTTCCATTACACGATGCAGGAACTGGGCGTGGCAGTTGAGTTGGGATTGTCGCTTCCAATCATTTTATGGGACAATGGCAAACTGAAGGAAATCGAGGACAGTATGGTGCGCAGCCAGATCGCGCCCAACGCGGTCATGGCGCACAATCCCGATTTCTGCAAACTTGCCGAAGCCTTTGGTGCGCGCTCCTCGGCGCCTTCGAATGTAGCAGAGATGCAAAGTGCAGTAAGGGCCGCATTCGATGCGCCTGTGCCGACCTTGATCCACGTGACACCTGACATTCTGTAACGAAAAAGCGCCGCACTTTCATGCGGCGCTTTTTTTTTGAGGTGCTGTCGGATCAATCCCAGCAGTGAACCAGAACCGTCATGCCGGTTGCGCGCCGGTTCAGCTCATTGGGTGAGATCCGTGTGGTTTCTTCGCTCGACTGACCGGACACTCCGGCCTCTGCAAGAATTTCGGTCAACCGATCAACGGTGGCCGCAAGGCTGACCGAAGCGGGCAGGGTGCGCCCTTCGGACGGTGTGGGCAACAACATTCCGACGACGTTACCGCTGTCATTGAAGACGGGGCCACCCGCATCGCCGGGTTGGGCGTTCAGCGCCAGACGCTTGACGCCGGTCTCACCGTTCAGCCCACGAATGTCCGCGACCTGCCCGTAGGTCAGGGTGGGGCCACCCAATGCGCCCTGATAGGAATAGCCGGACACTGCCACCTCAGACTTGATCTGCGGCTTGGCCGCACTGAACGCGGCGACGCTCATGGGGGCGAGCGTTTTTGCAGGGCGCAGGACCGCCACGCCAAGTTCAGGGTCCGTGAGGGTCAGTTGAACCTCGTGATCGCCATCCAGCGTGATCCGCGTGCAGCTGTCTGCGGCCTCGGAAACCGTCAGTACTGTCCCATTCTCATCCGCGAAAAAGCCAGAGCGCGTCAGTCGGGGCTTACGGACCTGAAGGCCCGACACCAGATCGATGCGCTGTTCTGCGGATGCACCGGCGGCGGCATCCAGAACCGCATCCGTCGTGCTGAAGCTGGATGTCATCGCTGACAGGACACGCAGGCGACGTGCCTCGTCTCCTTCGGGCCAGACAAGGGTGAAGCCCTTGATTTTTCCATCGGCCAATTGCGCTTGCGTAAAGGACACTATGCCGTTGCCGCGTCCTTCAAGGGTAAACCGGTCGCGGCCCAGTTCACGAGGGCCATTCAGTGGAACGATCTCTAGCGATTGCATCACTTCGTAGAGCGCGCGGAGCGTGTTCTTGTCCCCCTCCTGGCTGATCAGCAGCGCATTGGCGTTCAGGTCAGAGGTGCTTTTGAAATGTACGAAGGGGGCCTCATAGCGATCAAGGCTGACAGCGGCCAGAGGCATGTCGAGCACAATCCCAGCCTTGTCGTTGGAATACCGCTCCATTCCGACAGAGATCAGCGGCGCGTTGTATTCATCCATCAGGACCTTGCGCTGCAACGTCGTCAGAACGCCCGTGGCGTCAAACCCGTTGTAGCGCTGCCAATCGCTCATCGAACGGCGGGTGCCTTGCCCGAACGCACCATCGATGGTCGAGTTGTAAAACCCCGCCGCGCGCAGAGCCGTTTGCAGATCCTTGCGTTCCCGCGCGGTCAACAGACGTTCGGACTGAAGCGCCTGCGCACGGGTTTCATCCGAATCCAGTGGTGTGGTAACCGCCGGAGCCTCTTCCGGTTGTGCCACAGGTTCAATCGGTGCCGCGACGGTGCCACGGTTCAGCACGTTTGCCCCGATGGGCCAGAACTGTTGCCCCATCGCGCTGGAAAACGCGATGTAACTGTCGCGCGGTATCTGGCCTTCGGCCCGATAGACGCGCAGCACCTGTTCGGCGTCGGTCCGCGCGTAGGGGCCGATCACGATCGCGTACCAGCCACTGTTCAGGCGAAACCCGTTCACATCCGGCAAAGCACCGGCATAGGCCTGTGCCCGTTCCTGCGCTTCGCGCAGCGAGGGCTGGGCCTCGACCTGGACCCAGACGCCGGGATCTTGTTGTGCGGTTGCGGCGCGCAGGCCGACCAGAAGAAACAATAGGATTGCTGAAAATACGCGTGTCATAGTCTGCCCGTCTTATGCAGTGTTCGTGCTTTGGCGCAGAATACGCGAATTCATTTGCGAAACGCCATGCCGCGAATGCGGGGAATTTACGGTGTGGCTCTGCAGATACAGGCTTGGCCCCAAGCCCCGTTGACGCCCCTTTGCCCCTTGCATAGGAAGGGCAAAACCGACCGGAACCGGGCGCAAAGGCGCCCAGAGGGAATGCCATGACCGAACCGACCAGCGCACCGCGTTCATTTCAGGAGATCATCCTGCGGCTTCAGACCTATTGGGCGTCTAAAGGCTGTGCCATTCTACAGCCCTATGACATGGAAGTCGGGGCCGGAACGTTCCATCCCGCGACCACCCTGCGCGCGCTTGGCTCGAAAGCCTGGGCTGCGGCTTACGTTCAGCCGTCACGCCGCCCGACAGATGGGCGTTATGGCGAGAACCCGAACCGGTTGCAGCACTACTATCAGTACCAGGTGCTGATCAAACCCAGCCCACCGGATTTGCAGGAGTTGTATCTGGGAAGCCTCGAGGCGATTGGCATCGACATGGACCTGCACGACATCCGTTTTGTCGAAGATGACTGGGAAAGCCCGACGCTCGGCGCGTGGGGTCTGGGTTGGGAAGTCTGGTGTGACGGAATGGAAGTCAGCCAGTTCACCTATTTCCAACAGGTTGGCGGCCATGACTGCGCGCCGGTATCAGGCGAGCTGACCTATGGGCTGGAGCGTCTGGCCATGTATGTGCTCGGCATCGATCACGTGATGGACATGCCGTTCAATGACCCCCAGTCGCCCAGTCCTTTGACTTACGGCGATATCTTCAAGCAGACCGAAGAGGAGTACGCCCGCTGGAACTTTGACGTGGCCAACACCGAAGTTCTGCTGCGCCACTTCGAAGAGGCCGAGACCGAGTGCGCGGCGATTCTGAGCCAGGCGCATGTGGACCCGAAGACGGGCAAACGCATCATCATGGCGCACCCTGCCTATGATCAATGCATCAAGGCCAGTCACATCTTCAACCTGCTGGACGCGCGCGGCGTGATCTCGGTGACTGAACGGCAGGCCTATATCGGGCGCGTCCGGGCGTTGGCCAAACAATGTGCGGATGCGTTTGTGCAGACCGAGGCCGCCGGGTTTCAGGCCTGATGAGGCAATCAGGCCAGCCCGGGCAAAAGCGCCTTGAGCCCGTCTGCGATCATGCTGACGGCAATGGCGGCAAGGATCATACCCATGAAGCGGCTCATGATCACGCGCGCGTTGCTGGACAGGCGTTCAGCCAGCCAGGCGGCGTTCCAGAACGTGATCAGAAGCAGGCCGACCACAACGAGAAATACGCCTGCAAAAACAAAGGCCTCGACCGCAGTTTTAACCTGATGTGCGTACAAGATCAGGGTGGTTATCGTGCCGGGGCCCACAAGAATGGGAAAGGCCAGCGGGTAAAAGGCCACCGTATCGGTTTCGGGGTAAGCTTCCTTCTCTCCTTTTGTTCCGTGATGAGAGGTGCTTTCGTTTCCGTTCAGCATGTTGAGACCGATCATCATGACGACCAAGCCGCCGGCGACGCGCAGGTGATTGACGCTGATGCCAAAAAGGCTAAGCGCCTGACTTCCGACCAGCGCAAAGGCACCGCCGAGGATCAGGCAATAGATCACCGTCTTCACCGCAATCTTGCGCTGGTCGGCGGCAGGCAGATCCTGAGTGACGCTCAGAAACACCGGCAGGTTGGAAACCGGGTTCATGATGGCAAACAATGCGCCGAAAAAACCGACAGCAAGCGTGGATTCCATGGTGTTGACCTCATTGATGCCTGTACCCGGACGAAACCTGTCCTATTTTACAAGAACTTGAAAGAGGCAGCCTGAAACATGACGGGAAAACTGCTGGCAATTGTTCTGTTGTTGTCGGCCTTGGTGGCCGGGGCCGGAATGTATTATTTGCAGATTTACGGTTTCTACTACGAGGTCGAACCGCAACCCGGCCAGGACGTGGTCCTGATGACGGACCAAAGCGATGCGCCTGTCCCGATCACCTATTCAGACTTTCAGGCGATTGATGCAGACAGTTCTCCGATCCGCTACCGTGGCTGTTTTGAAACGGATCTGAAACCGGATCAGATGGCCGGGTTTATTGCTGTCGAAAACCCCGAACCCTTGACCGCGCCGGGTTGGTTTGACTGTTTCGACGCCGTGTCGTTGGGCGATGCGCTGAAATCGGGGCAGGCACAGGCGTTTTTGAGCGAAAAGAACATCCATTTCGGCGTCGACCGGATCGTGGCGATTACCAGGGATGGCAAGGGATATGTCTGGCACGCGTTGAACAACTGCGGTGAAAAAGCCTATGACGGTACGGTGGTGGGTGAGGAGTGCCCGACGCGCCCTGAAAACTGAGGAAAACCATGGCTGACGCCGTTTTGATCCCGGACTTCATTACTGCAACTCTGGGGTTTGCGGTGTATTTGTTGGGTGCCCGGATCAACAGCAAAGTCGCAGTTCTGAGGCAGTTCAATATTCCTGAACCGGTCACGGGCGGCCTTTTGGCCTCGCTCGTGGTCTTGTTTCTGTATCTTGGCGCCAATGTAGAGCTGTCATTCGAGTTGCAGACCCGGGACGCTCTGCTGGTTTTGTTCTTTGCCGGAATCGGACTGAACGCGCGGCTTTCTGACTTGATTGCCGGTGGTAAGCCTTTATTGATCCTGTTGATTTTGACGCTTGTCACGATTGTTGCGCAGAACGTTATCGGCGCGGCAGGGGCTTCCTTGTTTGGCTATCCGGCGCAAGCAGGCGTTCTGTTCGGTTCGGCCGCGTTGATTGGTGGACACGGAACCGCAATTGCATGGGCACCCGAAGTTGCCAGCGCTACGGGTCTGGACGGTGCAACTGAACTTGGCGTTGCCGTGGCGACGCTCGGACTGGTGCTTGCAGCGCTGGTCGGGGGCCCCATCGCCCGTCTTCTGGTGGAAACACGAGGCCTGTCGCCGGACCGACCTGACGAAGAACATACCGTTGGACTGCCGGAAGAAACGACCGCAGCCACCGAAATTGACCATATGACCATCATGCGCGTGCTGCTGCATCTGAACCTTGCGATTATTCTGGGCTATGCGCTGGGCGAGGCGATTTCGGCCGCTGGGCTTAAACTGCCGCTGTTTGTGCCCTGTCTGATCATGGGCATCGTGATTTCGAATGTCCGGGCGGCCATCGCTCCGTCCGCGCCGCCGGTTGCACGGACACCGTCGCTGGCATTGCTGTCTGAATTTGCGCTTGGGGCCTTTCTGGCAATGTCACTGATGAGCTTGCAGTTGTGGACCATCGCGGAACTAGGTGTGGCAATTGCCGTGATCATGACGGCGCAAACGGTGTTTACGGTTGCCTTCGTGATTTGGGTACTGTTTCCCCTGATGGGCTCGAATTATCGCGGAGCGGTGCTGGCAGCGGGCTTCGGAGGCTTTGCCCTGGGCGCCACACCCACGGCGATTGCAAATATGACGGCTGTAACCAAGCGATATGGGCCGTCGCCTATTGCCTTTATCGTGTTGCCCCTTGTATCCGCCTTCTTTGTGGATATCGCCAATGCCATCGTCATTCAGACGATTGTGAACTTCTAAGGACCGACTATGCCCGACCTGCTGATCGAACTGTTTTCCGAAGAAATTCCTGCGCGGATGCAAACCCGTGCCGGTGAGGATCTGAAAAAGCGGATTACCGATGGTCTGGTCGAGGCCGGTTTGACCTATTCAAACGCGGCCGCACTGACGACACCCCGCCGTCTGACATTGGCGGTGGAAGGTCTGCTGGCGCAAAGCCCGACAATCCGGGAAGAGCGCAAAGGGCCCAAGGTCGGCGCGCCGGACAAGGCGATTGAAGGATTTCTGCGGGGTGCTGGCCTGACCCGCGACCAACTGGAAGAGCGCGAGACCCCCAAGGGCGCCGTTTACTTCGCCACCATCGAGAAACCGGGCCGTCCGGCCGCCGAGATCATTGCCGAAGTGCTGGAAGCCACCATTCGCAACTTCCCATGGCCCAAATCCATGCGTTGGGGCAGCGGCAGTCTGCGGTGGGTGCGCCCGTTGCATTCGATTCTGTGCATCCTGTCGGATGAATCAGGGGCGCAGGTTGTTCCGATGCAGGTCGATGGCATCCGTTCCGGTGACACCACAGCCGGTCATCGTTTCATGGCCCCCAACCGGTTCTCGGTTACGTCTTTCGAGGACTATGCCGCCAAGCTGAAACGCGCATTCGTTTTGCTGTCACAGGATGAACGTGCCGAACACATCTGGAATGATGCACAGAACATGGCTTTTGCCGCCGGTCTGGAAATCGTCGAAGACAAGGGACTGTTGGCCGAGGTTGCCGGGCTGGTGGAATGGCCTGTGGTGTTGATGGGGAAAATCGACGAGGAATTCCTCGAATTGCCGCCCGAGGTGTTGCAGACCTCGATGAAAGAGCATCAGAAGTTCTTTTCCGTAAAAAACCACAAGACCGGTCGGATCGAGCGTTTCATCACCGTCGCCAACCGCGAAACCGCCGACAATGGCGCGACCATTCTGGCGGGCAACCAGAAGGTGCTGTCGGCGCGTCTGGCAGATGCGAAATTCTTCTGGGAGAACGACCTGCGCGTTGCCAAATCGGACATCGCCCAATGGACCCGCGCGCTGGAGAACGTGACCTTCCACAACAAACTGGGCACTCAGGCCCAACGTATCGAGCGCATCGCCGCGCTGGCCCGCGAACTGGCTCTGGTGACGGGCGCCGACCCGGATCAGGCCGAGAAAGCCGCGCGTCTGGCCAAGGCCGATCTGAGTTCAGAGATGGTCTATGAATTCCCCGAACTTCAGGGGCTCATGGGGCGGTATTACATCGAAGCCGCCGGCGAGGATGCCGCGGTGGCTGCTGTTGCGCAGGAACATTACTCGCCGCTGGGGCCGTCGGATGATGTGCCTGCGGCACCCCTGTCGGTCGCTGTGGCGCTTGCGGACAAACTTGATACTCTGGCAGGGTTCTGGGCGATCGACGAAAAGCCCACCGGGTCGAAGGACCCGTTCGCGCTGCGTCGCGCGGCATTGGGGGTGATCCGGTTGATCCTGAACAATGATCTGCGGCTGAAGCTGGATCGTTTCTTCGACGCGCAACTCGTTCGGGCCGAAGCGGCTTCCAACGAAGCCTTGCACGACGGGCATGTCGCAGAGCTGTTGGATGAGATTGCCGACCACGGTGTTTTCGGAGCGGCGTTCCATACGGTGAAGGAGAAGCTTGCGGGCGACAAGGCCGGGACGCAACAAATGACGGACTTTCTGCGTCTTGAACGGAAGGTACCCGATACGTCCGATGACCTTTTGTCCTTCTTCCACGACCGCCTCAAAGTCTTTCTGCGTGACGAGGGCATCCGCCACGACATCATCGATGCGTGCATCGCGATGGAGGGGAATGACGACCTCAACCTGCTGGCCAAACGTGCCCGCGCGTTGAATGCCGTGATCGCGACCGAGGATGGGGAAAACCTTGTGCAGGGGTTCAAGCGGGCCAACAACATCCTGACCCAGGCCGAGGAAAAGGACGGCGTGGAATACTCTTACGGTGCGGATGTGAAATTCGCCGAGACCGACAGCGAGAAGGCGCTTTTCATGGCTTTGGATGGTGCGCAGACGCAAATCGACGTGGCCCTGAAATCCGAAGACTTTCCAACTGCAATGGCGGCCATGGCGGGGCTGCGCGGGCCGGTGGATGCGTTTTTTGAGGACGTGCAGGTCAACACCGACAATGACGTGATCCGCCGCAACCGGCTGAACCTGCTCAGTCAGATCAGGCAGGTTTGTTCCAGCGTGGCCGATCTGTCGCGGATTGAAGGTTAAAACCTCGGGCACGCAGCGATGCGTGCCCACAACGCCCTTGCACGAAGGGCGCAAGCGCTTATGCTGCAGGCAAATCAAAAGGTGCTGCAGTGCAGAATAATCCGCATACCACGCTCATTACATCCGATGCACCGGTCACGGCCCATACCCATGGCGGGCGGGCCAAGTGTCTGCAACGGCTGGTCCGACTGGACCTGCCGGTGCCCCGGACCGTCGCCTTGTCGTTTGATGCGGTCCATCAGATTGCGGAAGGCGACGTTCCGAACCTTGACGCGATCCTTGAGCAATTCGACCCCACGACCTTGCTGTGCGTCCGACCAAGTTCTGAAGATCCCGATTGGGGCGGGCCCGGTGCGGTTCTGAACATTGGCATGAATGATGCCCGCTATGTGGACCTGTCCGACACCATGGGGGCAGAGGCCGCTGCTGCGCTGTATCTCAGGTTCGTTCAAAGCTATGCGATCCACGTGGCGCGGCTGGACGCGGATGTGTTTGATGACATCGACATGGATGGCAGCGAAGGCTTGCGCCATTCCCTGCGCGCCTACGAAGATGAAACGGATGAAGCCTTCCCGCAGGACCGGGGTGAACAGCTGATCGGCGTTCTGCGCTCGATGGCACGTGCATGGGACGGGACATCCGCCCGGCTGCTGCGGCAGGCCAAGGGTGCCCCGGCAGATGCGGGTCTTGGGCTTGTCATTCAAGAGATGATCCCGGGCGTCGGGCAGGGTGAATGCGGATCAGGCGTGCTTCAACTGGTTGATTCCACAACAGGAATGCCACAGATCACCGGTCGCTACCTAAGCCAGAGCCAGGGGCGCGACGCGCTAGGCAAAGATGTGGCAGCCCTGTTTCTTGAAAAAGACCCGCGCGGCCCCTCGCTGGAAGAGGTTGCGCCCAAAGCCTTTGCCGACGTCAAAACGCATGCCGTCCTGATGCGCGAAAAACTGCGTGAAGAAATGCAGGTCGAGTTCGTCATTCAAAACGGCAAAGTGCATATTCTGGATGGCGTCCGGGTGCAGCGATCGGCCCGCGCGGCCATGCGCATTGCCGTACGTCTTGCCGAAGACGGTATCATACCGCCGCAAGAGGCGGTGATGCGTGTCGACCCGCACGCGCTGAACGAATTACTGCACCGTCAGGTCCACCCCGATGCGCGCCGCGATGTGCTGACCACCGCCATTGGTGCCAGCCCCGGTGCCTCGACCGGCAAGATCGTGTTCACCTCGGCCGAAGCGCAGGCCAGTGCCGCCCGTGGCGAGGCGTGTGTTCTGGTGCGCCGGGAAACCTCGCCCGAGGATGTGCGCGGGATGCATGCCGCCGTTGCAGTTCTGACGGAAAAGGGCGGCATGACCAGCCACGCGGCCGTGATCGGGCGCGGATTGGGCCTGCCCTGTATCGTCGGGGCCTCGGAAATGCGGTTTCAGACGAAAGACAAGATGCTGACCGCACCGGATGGGCGGGTGTTCAAAACCGGCGATATTGTCACCATTGATGGCAGCTCGGGTCAGGTGCTGGCTGGTCAACCCGCCATGCTCGAGGCCGCATTGGATGACTGTTTCCAGACGCTGATGGGCTGGGCCGATGCCGAGCGTGACATCGACATCCGCGCCAACGCCGACACACCGGCTGACGCGCAGACAGCCCGGAACTTTCAGGCTCAGGGGATCGGTCTGTGCCGGACAGAACATATGTTCTTTGATCCCGGCCGTCTGATCGTGATGCGTGAAATGATCTTTGCGCAAACCTCGGCGGGCAGGGCGGCGGTGCTGGAACGCCTGCTTCCGATGCAGCGCGAGGATTTTGTTCAGCTGTTCAGGATCATGGAAGGCCAGCCTGTCTGCATCCGCCTGTTCGATCCACCCTTGCATGAATTTCTGCCGACAACGCGCACCGGGCAACGGGAACTGGCGGAGGCGCTGGACCTTCCTGTGTCCGACGTTGAACGCCGGGTTGAGGCGATGACCGAATACAACCCAATGCTGGGTCTGCGCGGCGTTCGTCTGGGTGTCACCGTGCCCGAGATCTACGACATGCAGGCGCGCGCGATTTTCGAAGCCACGCTGGAGGCCAGAAAAAACGGTGCCCCGGTGGTGCCCGAAGTGATGATCCCGCTGGTATCTGCCAAGCGCGAGGTTGAACTGGTCAAATCCCGCATCGATTCGGTCGCCGCCGCCGTTGAATCTGAACGGGGACAGAAGTTCGAATATCGGCTGGGCGTCATGGTCGAAACACCACGCGCCTGTCTGCGCGCGGAAGAAATCGCGCCGCAGACCGCCTTCATGAGTTTTGGTACAAACGACCTGACACAGATGACCTACGGCCTGTCCCGCGACGATGCCGGTCGTTTCATGTCCGCCTATGTTCGGCAGGGAGTCTTTGGCGAAGATCCGTTCCACGTTCTTGATCCGGATGGGGTCGGGGAATTGCTGAAACTCGGGGCGGAACGAGGGCGTGCCGCGAAACCGAATGTGACCCTTTCGGTCTGTGGCGAACACGGCGGGAACCCCGAATCAATCGCCATTTGCAGGGATTTGGGGTTTGACTATGTTTCGTGTTCGCCGTTCCGGGTTCCGGTCGCTCGGCTGGCTGCCGCTCAACTGGCGATTTCCTCCAGACTTGGGGGTTGACACCGCGCTGAACCCCAAGGATTAGTGGGTTATTCGGTCACTCGTAGGCGAAAATTATTTTCGCCACGGGCAGTTTTCCACTTGCTTTTTTCAGGATACTGGACCTTTGCGCAGGATTGCGTTAGATGCCTCGTCGCGCCCGCCGGGGGAGGGTATGGCGCGTGATGTGCCTGTGCGAGGTTATCTGATGCTACGTTACATAATGGCTGTTGCTACAATGGCGGCAACCGTGCTGCCGAGTGCGTCCTTCGCCGAGAGGGAAGCAATTGATACTGCAAAGAAAGAACTTGTCGCCCGCAGTGAGCTGCCGGCGCAAAGCTTCCGGGACTATTTCAAGCTGTTCCAGCCCCGCAAGGCGGCTGAACCTGTCGAAGTGTCCTTCTCCAAAGACTGGCTTGACCAGCAACCAAAGGCCTCCGGTGGTGAAAACTGGAAATGCCTGTCCGAAGCCCTGTATTTCGAGGCGCGCGGCGAAAGCGTGCGCGGCCAGTTCGCGGTTGCCGAGGTGATCCTGAACCGGGTCAAAAGCAGCCGTTTCCCGGATTCCCTGTGCGGGGTGATCCATCAGGGGACCGGCAAGAAATACCAGTGCCAATTTACATACACCTGTGATGGCCGCAAAGAGGTCATCCACGAGAAAACGGCGTATGAGCGTGTGGCAAAAGTCGCGCGGGCAGCCATTGATGGTGTGGCGGATGAGTTGACCGAAGGGGCGACGCACTATCACACGACATCGGTTCGCCCGTCCTGGTCGCGGGTCTATAAACAGACGGCGAAAATCGGCGTGCACATTTTCTACCGCCACAACTATCGGACAGCGAGCAACTGATTGACGCACCCGCGCTGGAAGCTTGCTGGCGTGGGGCAGGTTGCATCCTATATTGCGGGCCAGGAGGCCCGCAATGATTTTGAACCGCAGACATCTTTTGCAATCCGCCGCCGCAGCATTTCTGATGCCGCGTGTGGCCAGCGCGGGTTTTGCACCGCTTAATGCGCGTGTAGCCAAATACCCGATCGCGCCAGCAAGTTATCCTGAAACGGTAGTCTGGACATATGACGGGTCTGTTCCCGGCGTTGAACTGCGCGTCAGGCAGGGCGACCGCATCCAGCGCACCCTGATGAACCAGCTCCCGCAAGCCACGTCGGTCCATTGGCACGGCATTCGCATCGAAAACGCCATGGACGGCGTGCCCGGCCTGACGCAGGACGCGGTGGAAGCGGGCGCAAGCTTTGATTACTCCTTCGTCGTTCCCGATGCAGGGACCTATTGGTACCATGCGCATAACCAGTCGATTGAACAGGTTGCGCGCGGGCTTTATGGGCCGCTGATCGTCGAAGAAACCGTGGCCCCCGATGTGGATCAGGATCGGGTGCTGATGCTGGACGACTGGCGGCTTGATCCGGAAACCGCCCAGATCACGGATGATTTCGACAATGGCCATGATCTAAGCCATGCAGGTCGGATTGGGAACATCCTGACCGTCAACGGATCATTCGATCCCGCGTTTGCGGTACGCAGAAACGAGCGTCTGCGACTGCGATTGGTCAACGCCTCAAATGCCCGGATATTTGACCTGGATCTTGATGGTCTTTCAGGGTGGATCGTCGCCTTGGATGGAATGCCCTTGGACACACCGCTGCGGCTGTCGGGCTCTTTCCCGCTGGCACCTGCGCAGCGCGCGGATCTGATTGTGGATGTCGTCACCGAGGGCGAAACGGCAAGCCTGGTCAGCGTCGAAAGAGATGGTTCCTTTGGGCTGGCGCGGTTCGAGGTTGGTGGAAACGCTGCCGGGGCGCACAGGCAGGGCGTGTCAGCATTGCCGCCTAACCCTCTGCCTGAGATCGGGAATTTTCAACGTGCCAGAGCGCACCAGATGGTTCTGCAAGGTGGCGCAATGCGGTGGCTGGAAAGCGGCCGGCTGGGTGGAACGGAACTGTCAGGCCGCGAACTGGCGCAGTTGGGCAAATTCTGGGCGCTGAACGGTTACGCCGAGCGCCCCGAAGATCCGTTTCTGGATACGGCCGTCGGCAGTTTGCACAGGATCGAGTTCGTAAATGAAACCGCATTTCCGCACGCAATGCATCTGCACGGGCATCACTTCCGGCTGATCATGGACGATGGCTCTCTGGGCCCTTGGCGTGATACCGTTCTGGTCGGGCGGGGACAGACTCGCCAAATCGCATTGATCGCGGACAATCCCGGGAACTGGTTGCTGCATTGTCATATGCTTGGGCATGCTGCTTCCGGGATGATGAGCTGGTTTCGGGTCTCGTGACGCCGCATTCGGCGGTTGGAATGGCGCTTGTTTGAATGCTATAGGCCCTCGCGACGCCTATAGTAGGCAAACTATGCAACGAGCCCGAAAAGGCCTGACCCATGAGTTCTGAAATCCGCTTGGCATTCGCACACCCGTCCGAACGGTCCGAAGCGACGTCTCCTCGGGGGCCGTTGGATCGTATCTCTTTGCGCGACCATATCGTCGAAGTCGAAATCGGTGCCTTCCAGGCCGAGCGGGGAACAACCCAGCGGATCTGTTTCAACATCGTGGTCGAAGTCCGGCCTCTGACAGACCCGATTGATGATGATGTGGACCGCATCCTGTCATATGACCGCGTAACGGAATCCATCGCCTATGAGCTGGCGGCCGAGCGCCTGAACCTGCTTGAGACATTGGCCGAACGCGTTGCGGAACGCATCCTGCTTGAACCTCAGGCTGTAAGGGTCTTTGTTCGCATCGAAAAACTGGATCGAGGCCCGGGTGCGTTGGGGGTTGAGATCGTGCGTGGAAAAGACTCGGTCCATCATGAGGTGGCCGAAGAAGAACGCCCGCATCCCCGCCTTGTCTTCCTGTCGAATGACGCCATCGCCTCGGAAAACCTGAAGGGTTGGATCGATCAGTTGGAGAACCGTCAGCGCCCGCTGATCCTGTGTGTCGGGGCGTCCGAACTGGCCGCTCCGCAAACGGGTCATGCGATGACGCAACGCCGAATTGACCTGTTGGCAATTGAACAGAATGCCTGGGTTCTGGCGGCACGGGACCATCGCTGTGTGGTGGTCTCAACGCGGACCGAATTGGATTGGGCGATGAAGAACGGCCAGATCTGTGTCTGGGCCCCATCCAAGATCGTATTGGACGCCGTTGACGGCCCGTCTGCCGCCCCGTCGGATGCCGTGGCGCTGGCTGCATGGTTCGCGGCGACCTTTGAAGCGAGCGAAATGATGGTGATCGGCGGCGCATTGCCGACGGAACCCAAAACGCCCTTGCGCGCTGTTGCGGTGGATCAGGCCCAGCTGTGAGAACCTATTTCAGACCACTGGTTCAGCATGGAGCGACCCGTCCGGCAGGCGCTGTGCCGCTGGCGGGCCAACCCCTTTGGTTCACTCATGCCGAGGCCCTGCGGCGCGGGTCAGAACCCGAAATCGTCGCGGCCTCGGACGTTCCGTCAGATTACCTGAGCCGTTTGATCCAACCGCGGGCTGACGTGGCGGGCCTTGATATGCAGGTGCCTCATATCATGGGGATTCTGAATGCCACGCCGGACAGTTTCTCGGATGGCGGTGTTCACAGCTCGGTAGATGCTGCTCGCGTGGCTGCGGTGAATATGGTGGCGCATGGTGCCACGATTCTGGATATCGGCGGAGAGTCCACCCGTCCGGGGGCGGATTTTGTCCCGGCCGGGGAAGAGATCGCGCGAACCCGCCCGTTGATCGAAGCGATCCGGTCGGAAACAGGCGCTTTGATTTCCATCGATACACGAAAGGTCGATGTCGCCAAGGCTGCCTGCGCGGCCGGGGCAGGGTTGGTCAACGATGTCTCGGGCTTCACCTTCGATCCGGCATTGGCACCGTTCTGTGCCGCGCAGAGAGTGCCTGTCTGTGTCATGCACATGCAGGGTGATCCGGCGACGATGCAGATCAATCCGCAATACGACAATGTATTGCTGGATGTTTACGATTTTCTCGAAGGCCAGATTGCGTTGCTGGAACGTCTTGGCCTGAGCCGCGATCAGGTCGTTGTGGATCCCGGGATCGGGTTTGGGAAGACCGAGGATCACAACCTGATCCTTCTGCGAAATCTCAGCCTGTTCCACGGCTTGGGCTGCCCGATCCTGTTGGGCGTGTCGCGCAAGGGCTTTATTGGCGCCATCGGAAAAGAGCCTTGCAAGACTGCCCGCGCGCCGGGATCAATCGCGGTGGCTCTGGCCGGATTGTCTCAGGGCGTGCAGATCATCCGCGTTCATGACGTGGCCGAGACCTCTCAGGCCTTGCGCCTATGGGCTGCTGTCCGGTAATCCGGTCGCACGGCAAATCACGGAGTAACACCTATGCGCAAGCTGTTCGGAACCGACGGGGTGCGGGGCACCGCCAACACGCATCCGATGACGGCAGAGATGGCGTTGCGCATCGGGGCCGCTGTAGGGCGGTATTTCCGACGCGACGCGACAGGGGTGCACCGGGTTGTCATCGGCAAGGATACGCGTTTGTCCGGCTATATGCTGGAAAACGCGCTGACGGCCGGTTTGACATCCACTGGAATGAACGTGCTGCTGCTGGGGCCCGTTCCGACGCCCGCCGTTGGCCTTATGACGCGGTCCATGAGGGCTGATCTGGGCGTCATGATCTCGGCCAGCCACAACCCTGCCGAAGACAACGGAATCAAGTTCTTTGGGCCGGACGGCTATAAACTGTCCGATCAGGCCGAGGTCGAGATCGAAAGGCTGATCGACGAAGGCGTCAGACCCGCCCAGGCGCAGAATATCGGCCGGGCGCGCCGGGTTGATGACGCACGGTTTCGCTATGGCGAACGTGTGAAGTCGTCGTTGCCGCGGAACGTCAGTCTGGATGGTTTGAAGGTGGTGATCGATTGTGCGAACGGCGCAGCCCACCGCACCGCGCCAGAAGTTCTGTGGGAGCTGGGCGCAGAAGTGATCCCCGTGGGAATCGCGCCCAACGGTAAGAATATCAATCTCAACTGCGGATCGACCAAGCCGCAACTGGCCGCAGAAACCGTTGTCGCGCATGGCGCCGACGTGGGCATTTGTCTGGACGGCGACGCGGACAGGGTGGTTGTGGTCGACGAAACCGGCCAGGTGGCTGACGGCGATCAGCTTATGGCTTTGCTGGCGACGGCATGGAAGAAATCGGGCCAGTTGAAAGGCGACGCCCTGGTCGCGACCGTCATGTCCAACCTGGGCTTGGAACGCCATCTGACAGCGCAGGGTTTGCGTCTGGAGCGAACGGCCGTCGGTGATCGCTACGTGGTCGAACGGATGCGTGAAGGTGGGTTCAACCTTGGTGGGGAACAGTCCGGCCATATCGTGATGAGCGATTATGCCACAACCGGTGATGGGTTGATGGCTGGGCTGCATTTCCTGGCGGAAATGGTTTTGTCGGGGCGCAAGGCATCTGATCTGTCCAAGCAGTTCGAAACCGTTCCGCAGTTGCTGAAGAATGTGCGCTATTCCAGCGATCAAACACCGTTGGAGGTTCAAAGTGTTCAGGCGGCCATCGCCGATGCCGAGGCGCGGCTGAACGGGCAGGGCCGTTTGTTGATCCGCAAATCCGGGACCGAGCCTCTGATCCGCGTGATGGCTGAATGCGAAGACGATGGGTTGCTGACCCAAGTTGTCGACAGCATCGTGGCAGAGGTCGAAGCCGCCACAAGCTAGTGCCCGAACAATACCTTTCGCAGGCTGAACCACTGGCTGATGGCCATGCCGGTCAGGATCAGCGCCAAAGCGATGTAAAAGCGCAGGGGCAGGGCCTCGGACAGGATCCATGCGCCGAACACCATCGACCAGATCGGCACCTGGTAATTCACCAATGTCAGGAAAACCGACCCGGCGCTGCGGGTGATCGAAACGCGCAAAAGGGTGGCAAACGCGGTTGGCAGCAATCCCAGAACGATCAGGGCGATTGTCGGGCGTGGGCCTTGCCAGGTCGGCAGCCCCTCGGTGACCAGCATTATGGGCAGAAGAAGCACGGCCCCGACAACCAGCGTCAGAGCAGCCAGTACCAAAGGGTCAACCGGCGGACAGCGTCGCGTCAGCACGGATGAACTTGCATAACACAACGCTGCCGTGATGCAGGCCAGTTGTGCGACGGGTTCTGCCCCCTGGCCCAATTGTGCAAGGCCGGGTCCGATCAAAACCAGGGCCCCGGAAAAGCCAAGGCACACCCCCATAAATCGGCGCAGGTTCAGTGGTTCATCCGAGAAGAAATGCGCAAGCGGCAGCACCATCAGCGGGATAGCAGCCATGGACAGCCCCGCAAAGGCAGATGGCACAAATTGCTGCCCCCAGCTCAGCAACATGAATGGCACGGCAGTGGACAGCACGCCAATAAGGACAATCGAAACACTCAGCGCCGGCGTCAGAACCGGCAGCTTGCGACCGGTCGCCCTCATCATCAGCAACAGGGTAACAGCGCCCAGCGTGGTTCGTGAGGTGGCAACGGTGATTGGGCCATACCCTTCAAGCGCCATGGCAACGACCATGAAGGTCGCGCCCCAGATCAGGCCCAGCGTGAAGACGCCGCTCCAGTCCTGTCTTGTCGGCTGTTGAACCATTGATTGTCCTGTCGGAACGCGCGGGTGCGCCAAAAAATTTAACCTGACCGGCTGTTTATGTGCCTTGCCGGACCTTTGTTCTAACGAAAAAGGCGGCCACGCGGGCCGCCCTATGAAAGGCTTCCGCCCTACTTAGTTCTTTTCTTTGTCAACCATCTTCCCGGCCGAAATCCACGGCATCATGCCGCGCAGCTTGGCGCCGGTTTCTTCGATCATATGCTCGTCATTGGCACGGCGCGCCGCTTTGATGGTCGGCTGGCCAACGGCGTTTTCCAGCATGAAGTCACGAACGAATTTACCCTGCTGGATGTCGTCCAGAACCGCTTTCATGCGCGCTTTGGTTTCGTCGTATTTCAGGATACGCGGCCCGGTGACGTACTGGCCGTATTCGGCGGTGTTCGAGATCGAATAATCCATGTTGGCGATGCCGCCTTCATAGATCAGGTCAACGATCAGCTTCACTTCGTGCAGGCACTCGAAATACGCCATTTCAGGGGCGTAACCGGCTTCGACCAGAGTTTCAAAGCCGCAGCGGATCAGTTCGACCAGACCACCGCACAGAACGGCCTGTTCGCCGAACAGGTCGGTTTCACATTCTTCACGGAAGTTGGTTTCGATGATGCCCGAGCGCCCGCCACCGATGGCCGAGCAGTAGGACAGGCCGATTTCCAGCGCCTTGCCGGTTGCATCGTTGTGGACAGCGACCAGGCAGGGCACGCCGCCGCCTTTGGTGTATTCGCCGCGCACGGTGTGGCCGGGGCCCTTGGGGGCCATCATGATGACGTCGACGCCTTCTTTCGGCTCGATCAGGCCGAAATGGACGTTCAGGCCGTGGGCAAAGGCGATGGCCGCGCCCGGCTTGATGTTGTCGTGGACATATTTTTTGTAGGTCTCGGCCTGAAGCTCGTCGGGCATGGTGAACATGATCACGTCACACCAGGCAGCCGCTTCGGCGATGCCCATCACTTGCAGACCTTCCGCTTCGGCTTTCTTGGCCGAGGGCGAGCCTTCGCGCAGGGCGATGACCAGGTTCTTTGCGCCTGAATCGCGCAGGTTCAGCGCGTGGGCGTGACCTTGCGAGCCATAGCCCAGGATAGCCACTTTCTTGTCTTTGATCAGGTTGATATCGCAATCGCGATCGTAATAGACGCGCATTTCGCCGGTCCTTTCTGGTTTGATTGCGGCGGTTGTATCTGCCTGTTCGCGCAATGGCGATAGGGTTGGGCTTGAGTATTTGCGAAAAAGATGAAGAATAATTCGTAATAGTTAGAGAAAGTGAAAAAATCATGCTTGATGATATTGATCGGCGCATTCTGCGCCACTTTCAAGCAGACCCGAGCCTGACAACAGCGGAACTAGCCGATCGTTGCCGGATCAGCGCGGGCGTCTGCTGGCGGCGAATCGAAAAGATGCAGACCGCAGGGATCATCGAAGGGCAGGAGGCCGTGATAGACTGGGCCGCGATGGGATATGCTGTCGAAGTTTCGCTTCGGATCACGCTCGACAAGACGCAGGCCCGAGCTTTCGACGATTTCACGCAGGCGGCGCGTGACGTGGCAGAGGTAATCGAAATCCAGACCTTTCTGGGTCGTGTCGATGTTCGTCTTTCCGTCATTGCAAGAGATATGAAGCATTATCAGCAGCTTTATCGCGACCGGATTCTGACCCTGCCTCATATTGCCGATATCGAGGCCCTTATGCACATCGCGCGGGTCAAGCGGGACGAGGTGCTGCCGGTATGATCGAACTGGATGAGATTGATCGCCGTCTTCTTCGCGCGCTGCAACAGGATGCCACGCAAAGTGCCGGAGCATTGGGGCGCCGGTTCGGGTTGTCCCAACCCGCCACGTGGCGCCGCATTCGTCGGCTGGAAGAGGCAGGAATAATCAAGGGCCGTCGGCTGCGTCTGAATGCCGAGGCGCTGGGGTTCGGTGTCACAGTCTTTCTGGGCATCAAGCTGGGGCGCAAGGGCCAAGTCAGTCTTGAAGATTTTGAGCGCGCTGTCAGTGCCGTGCCCGAGGTGCAGACAGTCGAACACGTGCTGGGGCTGTATGATTATCGACTGCGTGTCGTAGCCCGGGACTTGGCCGATTTCGAACGTGTTTTGCGGCGTCGGATCATGACTCTGCCGGGTGCAGGCGACGTCGAGGCCAACGTTCTGCTGAGCGAAGAACGTCTGCCCGGTCCCATCGGCTGAACAGAGTCAGTATTTCGTGCGGATGCAATAGCCCGGATGATGCGTCATGCGCGCAAAGGTAAGCGGCCTGTCTTCTTTCCAGGTGGTGCGCTCCATTTGAAGCATGGATGTTCCCGCCGTGGTGCCCATGAATTCTGCCAGTCGCGCATCTGCGGAAATGGCACAGAAAGCGACCTCGGCATCGGTGAAAGGTGCGGCCGTCAACAGCCATTCATGTGGCCCCTGTTCGAACAGGTCCGCGTCCTCCACGTCAGGTACGGCCTCGATGTTGATCCATCGTTCTTCCATCTGGAAGGGACGATTATCTGCATAGTGCATACAAATTACATGTAGAACACGCGCGTCCGGTGCCACGTTGATCTGCGAGGAAAGCCATCCTGGGCTGGTGACCACATTCCTTTCAACAAGCGCATAGCGATAGTTTGCATTCTGGTTTTCGACCACTTGCCGCGCCAGTGACAATTCAAGTTTGGCGTGTTTGCTGGGCTCTTTCTTGACACGTGTCCCGCTCTTGCGTTTGCGCTCGACAAAGCCCTGGTCGGCCAGTTCTCTCAAGGCTCTGTTCACAGTGGCCCGGGCGCAATTGAACTCCTCTGCCAGCTGGGTCTCCGTCGGCAAAAGCGATCCTTGTGGCCAGACACGGCTTTCAATGCGTCGTTTTACTTCGTCTCGAACGAACTGGAAGCTGATCCGCTTTTGTATCGTCACGGGTGAATCTATCCCTTCAAGTATAAAGTGTGCGCATCTGTTCAGAAGCAAGTAGAAGTGTAAAGGGGAAGTGACACTGGTTGGCGTCATTTTTCTGTTTTCAGGAAACTTAGTGAGAAAAATTAAGTGTTTGTTAAGCTTTACGTTGGGTCAAGTTTTGCAGCGAAAGGGCTTTACCCGCACTGACAAAGCGGACAAGACTTCGAAAACGCTTTGGAGAGGATGCGCCATGCCAGGCTTGCTGGAAACCGTTGACCCGGACGGGCTCGAAGAATTCTCGGTCGTATTTACCGACCGCTCGCTGAACCATATGTCGCAAAAGTTTCAGCAGGTGATGCGCGACATTTCGGATATGTTGAAGGGCGTGTACAACGCGGATGGCGTTGCCGTTATTCCCGGTGGTGGAACCTATGCCATGGAAGCGGTCGCCCGACAGTTTGCGCGCGGCGCAGATGTGCTTGTGGTTCGCAATGGATGGTTTTCGTACCGGTGGAGCCAGATCATTGAAAGCGGTTCTCTGACAAAGTCGACCACGGTCATGAAGGCGCGCGAGACTGGCAATTCCAGCCCATCGCCTTTTGCGCCTGCTCCAATCGAAGAGGTCGTCGCCGAGATTCGCGAACAAAAGCCCGGTGTTGTTTTTGCTCCGCATGTCGAAACGTCGGCGGGGGTCATTCTGCCGGATGATTATGTGACCGCGCTGGCAAGCGCGGCGCATGAAGTGGGTGCGCTGATGGTGTTGGATTGCATTGCGTCGGGTTGCGCCTGGGTGGACATGAAAGCCACCGGTGTCGATGTTCTGATCTCGGCGCCGCAGAAAGGGTGGAGCGCCTCGCCATGTGCCGGTCTGGTCATGTTGTCTGAACGCGGAGAGGCACGTCTGGAGCAGACCAGTTCCGACAGTTTCGCCCTTGATCTGAAGAAATGGCGGCAAATCATGCAAGCCTATGAAAACGGCGGCCACGCCTACCACGCCACGATGCCGACCGATGCGTTGCTGGCC
The DNA here is from genome assembly GCF_056541565.1 of Ruegeria sp. AG6. Lineage (NCBI taxonomy): Bacteria > Pseudomonadati > Pseudomonadota > Alphaproteobacteria > Rhodobacterales > Roseobacteraceae > Ruegeria > Ruegeria sp. AG6. Next base: position 311,312 of record NZ_JBQFYQ010000001.1, read on the forward strand.
TTCCGCGACACCATGGCAGAGACTCGTGAATACGGGTTCGAAAAGTTGCGTGCGGCGCAATGGGCGCTGGGTGACGGTGTGCGGTCGATGCTGAAGGACAAGGGTGTTGTTTCGGTTGCGGCCGACGGTTTCGGCGCGCCCGGAGTTGTGGTCAGCTATACCTCGGATCCCGAAATCCAGAACGGCAAGAAATTTGCGGCACTTGGTATGCAGATTGCCGCAGGTGTTCCGTTGCAATGTGATGAGCCCGAAGGGTTCAGCACGTTTCGGTTGGGTCTGTTCGGGCTCGACAAGCTGTACGACGTGGACGGCACCATCGCGCGTTTGAAACGGGTGCTGGATCAGGTTCTTTAAGCGGACCGGGCCTTAGCGAACGCCGAGGCCCATCTGCATCAAAGTCTTGCGCACGGGGGGCAGGGAATAGAGCGCGCTCAGCCCCATCGCCCGTGCATCCCGCAGCGGCCGCGTCTCGATCATCGAGGCGCGGTTCAGCAGATCAATGCCTTTGACGCGCATCTCGATCTCGGTGTGACGGGCCTTGTGATAGGCACCCAGCATCTGTTCGTCTCCCAGACCTTCGGGCCGGGCCTGTGCCAAATCCAGCAGGCAACGCAGGTCGCCCAGAGACATGTTCAATCCTTGTGCCCCGATGGGAGGCACCACATGCGCCGCCTCGGCCATCAGCGCAATGCGTTCACCGGCCAACCGTTCCGCCGATTGGCTGATGATCGGCCAGATCGTTCTGCGGGATGCCAATTTCAGCGGGCCGAACAAACCGCAGGACCGAGAGGTCATGGCGGCCTCGAATGCCTCGGGTTCCAGGTTCAGAAGTTCAACGGCCTTCGGGCCGCGCTCCATCCAGACGATGGCGGACGAGTGCTGCCCGTTCCAATCCGGCAGAGGCACCAGCGTGAACGGCCCCCCGGATCTGTGAATCTCAGTCGAGACATTCTCGTGTGGAATGGGGTGCGTCACCGCAAATGCCAACGCTTTTTGTCCATATCGAGTTGTGTGCACCTCGATGCCGGCCGCTTCGCGCATTGGCGAATTGCGACCATCGGCAGCAATCACAAGTCTGCACCGAACGCGGCGGCCATCGCTCAGGCCCACGCGGGCCTCGGCGGTTCGGGTGAACAGGCTGGTGGTCGCGGTGCCGGGGCGGAAATCGACATTCGGCAACTCGGCCAGTCGTGCCACCATTTCACGGCGCAACAGCCAGTTGGGCAGGTTCCAGCCGAAAGGTTGTTCGGAGATGTCGGCCGCGTTGAAGTCGCGAACGACGCGTGGCTCGGGCAAGTCGCCCCCGGCGTCAACGATCCGCATGACTTGCAACGGGGCTGCCTGTGCATCCAGTCTTGCCCACAGACCGCATTGTTCCAGCAGGCCGCGCGCAGGCTGCAAGAAAGCCGTTGTACGCAGGTCCGACCCGTCCACGTCCCGCTCGGTGATCGGAGGGCTCGGATCAACGCAGATCACTTCAAAACCTGCTGTTCCGAATACCGCCGCAGCGGTCAGACCGGCGATCCCGCCACCGGAAATCAGGATGTCACAGCTGTCGGACATGGCGCCTCTCATCATTCTGGGCAGAACCTAGTTCGGATCTGCCCCAAGTGCCAAGTGACATCCTGTCCCGTATTTCAGCCCCGTGAAATCAGGATGAGGATCAGAAACATCAGCGGCACCATCATAAGGGCAGGGATGTAGAGACCGGGAAGGCCGAACAACATGATGGAACAGCCCCACATGCTGAAAATCGCAGCGGCGGTGTAATACAAGTCTTCTGCCTTGGCGTTGACCGCGTCGCGCGCCAGCCATCCAAAGACGGGAATTGCAAAGAAAAGGCGCTGCCAAATCGGTAGGCGCAGCGGCATGTCAATCGCGCTCATCGGGGTCTCCATCTGTTCGTCGCTGCCGCGCATATAGGGGTGTGGAAGCGCGTGCAGAACGTGCAGATCGTCGCAGTGTGACAGCCTATCGCAGGCGCGACAGAAACGCGGTCAGATCGTCCGTGTGATGGTGGATGTGATCGGCTTCATGCGGCTCGGGGGAAACATGAACCGTACGCATTCCCATCTCGTGCGGGGCCGCGAGATTGCGTGGTTCATCTTCGAACATGGCCGCCGTTTCTGTCTGAAGGCCGTCCTGTTCAAAAATCGCTTCGAACGCAGCTTTTTCGGGCTTTGGTCGGTACCCTGCATGTTCAACACCGTATATCGCGTCGAACAGGCCTGTCAGGCCGCGTGCCTCGAGGACCCGTTCCGCGTAGGGCGCGCTGCCGTTGGTGTAGACGATCCGCCGGCCGGGAAGAGCGCGGATGTGATCGGCCAGTTCCGCATCCGGGTCCATGTGGCTCATGTCAACCTGATGTACCGCGTGCAGGTAGGGGTCGGGGTCCAGATCATGTTCGGCCATCAACCCGGCCAGCGTGGTCCCGTATTCCCGCCAGTAATGCGCGCGCAGCCGGTCGGCCTCGGCCCGGTCAACACCGATGGCTTGCACCACATAATCCGTCATCAGAACTTCTATCTGATCGAACAGCCGCATATGCGGTGGGTATAGGGTGTTGTCCAGATCGAACACCCATTGTGTGACATGACTAAACGAAGGTTTGACCATGGCTTGGGTTTAGGGCGCAGTCGGTCGGTTTTCAATGCTGTACTTGATCGCCGCCCCCTGTCACGGCTAGACATGTCCGAACGAGGAGACAAACGATCCCATGAGCCAGACCCGATCCCCGACCAAGGACGCCTACAGCCTTATCCTGGAAGCCATCGATGTGGGTGTCTACAAACCCGGTGATCGGTTGGTGGAAAGCGAACTGGCAGAGCGTTTCGGAGTGTCACGCACCCCGATCCGCGAAGCGTTGCAACGGTTGGAAACCCAGTCTTTGCTGGAACGGGACGGGCGGTCGTTGATCGTCGCATCCCTGGATCACAACCAGATGGCCGAGCTTTACATCGTGCGCCGGGAACTTGAAGGGCTGGCTGCGCGCCTTGCCGCAAAGCACGCCACTGAGGAAGAAATCAAGGTTCTTCAGGACATGGTCGTCGAAGATGACAAGTTGATCGATGACCCAACGGCTTTGTCGCGCGCCAACCGGCGGTTTCACGAACAGATTCATCTGGCGTCACACAATCGCTATCTGGTTCAGCAGCTTGATCTGGTTCACCGGACCATGGCTTTGATGGCGACCACTTCGCTGGCTGTTCAGGGGCGTGGCGAGATTGCGCAAAGTGAGCATAAGGGAATCGTCGAGGCCATCGCGGCCCGAGACGAAGAAGCCGCTGGGCAGGCGTTGAAGGAACATATTTCAATCGCCTTCATGACACGTCTGAAACAGGATGCCAGTCGTCGCGACAAGTGAACGTCAGGCCAGCGGAACGTCTTCGCTGGCCTGCCCGTGTTGGGTTTTGTCCCAAAAAAACGGATTTGTCGCCAGTTCCCACAGGGCTTTGTAACCGGCGACCACCCCCAGCGGGAAATACAGACACATCGTCGGGACCCACGGCAGCAAAAACCGACGTTCACGCGCGGATACAGCGATGATCCCGACGCATGTGTTCAGGGCCTCGGTTGCCAGAAACAGCCAGATCAGCGCCATTGTGATCTGCTGCGGCAGGATCTGCTCCATCGGATTGGGCATGCCCAGGGCGTACAACCAGAAAATCCATAGAACAGGGGCCAGCAGGAACTGACCCAGAGTGCCCAGAAAGAATGCCTGTAGGCCGATAAACTGGGCCGCACCCAAATCTGCATACAGTTTCCGCGGGTCCCGCATGTGCACAAGATAGGTGACCATGAACCCCTTGAGCCAGCGTGAGCGTTGCTTCACCCACGGCCAGGCACGGAAATTCGCCTCTTCGAAGGTGGCGGTGTCCACCATCTCGGTCCGGTAACCCGCCCGGCAAAGCCGCACGCCCAAATCGGCATCTTCGGTGACATTGTGGGCGTCCCAACCGCCCAGTTCCAACAGCTTTTCGCGGCGGAAAAAGAACGTCGTTCCCCCAAGCGGGACGACCAGCCCCATACGTGCGATGCCCGGTAGGATCACGCGAAACCAGCCGTTGTATTCGATGGTGAAACAGCGTGACCGCCAGTTCGTGCGAGGGTTGTAGTAGTCCAAAACACCTTGCAGGCAAACCACCTCGGGCGAAGCTTGAGTGAAATGCGCAACCACTCGTTCAATCTGATCTGGCTGTGGTGCGTCTTCGGCATCCCAAACGCCAACAATGTCACCACGGCAAAAATCCAGCGCGTAATTCATGGCGCGCGGTTTGGTGGTCAACCCGTTCAGTTCCGGGGCTTCAACAACACGCATCCAACTGGGCAGAGCCACTCGCGCAAGGGCGTCGCGCGTCACGTCATCGGTCGCCTCGAGCACGAGAATGACGTCCAGCAGCGCTTTGGGATAGGTCAGCCTTTGAAGCCGTTGCACCAGAGCACTCGCGATTTCTCGCTCCTTGTACAACGGCACCATGATGGACACGCAGGGGTGACGCAGCGCGATCGCCGCCTCTGTTGGCTGGGTCGGCTTTTTCATGCGGTCGCTGAGACAGGCCAGGGCGCCCATTATCCGAAAGGCTGCAAAAAGAACCAAACTACCTACGGCCGCGCCCAACAAAACCATCAATCCAAACGAAGGGAACAGGGCGAAAAGACACAGCACACCCAGCGTTGTTGCTGATGATACGAGCCGGGACCCGGCGGTCCAGTTGCGGCAGCTTTGTGCCGCGTTCACACGGGTTTCGGCCGCTTTTGCGAGCGTCCGCGCGAAGTGCTGTGCAATAACCCTGTCGATCTGATGAGAATCCGCAAGAACCGGCAGGATGGCACAGTCGCAATCCTGCATCTCGGCTGCCACGGTTGCAAAACGATCGGGCCGGGCAGTGGCGACCAAAACCAGAGGGCCGATGCGCATCCAAGGAATGACATTGTTCTCAAGCCAGAAATCTACCGGCTTCAGCTTACACAATCCGGGCATCGGTGGAATTTGTTCGAGGTCCGCGATCTGCCACCCGAACTGCGTCGACAGGGCCTTCAGAACGTCCTGCCTGGTGGCATACCCCTCGCCAACCAGAATCTCGCCAAGCGGCGCTTTCTGCCTGGTCTGCAAGCTCAACGCATGGTCCAGTTGCGAGCGCGTGATAACCTCGGTTTCCAGCAGGCAAGCGCCCAGCGGTTTGCGAAAACCGGGCGCAGGAATCGGGGTGGCGGTTGTAAAATTCTGAAGGTTAAGTTCAACCATAAAGAAACCCTGGCACAGTTACCTGCGCTCAGGGTTGATCAAACAAGGTTAATGTGCCGTTAACTCTGGTAACTTAAGGGTTTATGCCTGCTCTTTTTTCTTTTCCATCGCATCGGTGAAACGTTCGAACAGGTAAAAACTGTCCTGGGGTCCGGGCGACGCTTCGGGGTGGTATTGTACCGAGTATACAGGTCTGTCAGTCATGCGGATCCCGCAGTTCGAGCCGTCAAACAGTGATCTGTGGGTCTCGACCACGCCCTCCGGTAAAGACTGTGCGTCCACGGCGAAACCGTGATTCATCGACGTGATTTCGACCTTGCCGGTTTCCAGATCCTTGACCGGGTGGTTCGCGCCGTGGTGGCCGTGGTTCATCTTGACTGTCTGACCGCCCAACGCCAGCGCCAGCATCTGGTGGCCAAGGCAGATACCAAAGACGGGCAGATCGGTTGTATCCAGAATTTCCTTGATCATCGGCACAGCATAGGCACCCGTTGCGGCCGGGTCGCCGGGGCCGTTCGACAGGAAAACGCCATCCGGCTGATGGGCCAGCACTTCGGCAGCCGTCGCCGTCGCTGGCAAAACGGTTACATCACATCCAGCCGAGGCGAGACAGCGCAGAATGTTGCGCTTTGCTCCATAATCGACAGCCACGACTTTGTGGGCGGGGGCCTCTTGCCGCTTGTATCCTTCCGGCCAGGCCCAGCGCATTTCATCCCAGCGGTAGCTTTGGGCACAGGTGACTTCCTTGGCCAAGTCCATACCTTCCAGCCCGGCAAAGCCGCGGGCCGCAGCAACCAGTGCTTCGATGTCGAAATTGCCCTCGGGATCATGAGCCAGCGCCACATGCGGCGCGCCCTGCTGGCGGATGGCGCGGGTCAGACGGCGGGTATCAACGCCGCCGATGGCGATGCGTCCACGGCGGGCAAGCCAGCCCTTGAGTTCTTCGGCCGAGCGCCAGTTTGACGGCTCGGTCGGATCCCATTTGACGACCATTCCAGCGGCGACCGGATCACCGGTTTCGTCATCGTCCGGGTTCACGCCGACATTGCCGATATGGGGGAAGGTAAAGGTGACGATCTGCCCGGCATAGGATGGATCGGTCATGATTTCCTGATATCCGGACATCGCTGTGTTGAAGCAGAGCTCAGCCACGGTCTGTCCGGTTGCTCCGAAACCGATGCCGTAAAACAGCGTTCCGTCGGCCAAAGCCAGACATGCGGTGGGCTTGGACGGGGCGTTCTGGGCCATGGCGCGACTCTCCTGCAAGGTAAACCGGCGCATACCTAAGGGGGTTAAGCGCTTGGGTCAAGTCTGTTCAATTTTTGGGCTATTGTTATTTTTCAAAGGGTTAAGCTTGGTCGCCCCCGGTTGTAACACGCTTTTTGTTTAGATATGTTCGGGGTTCCGTTGTCATGGGGATGGACAAGCCAAATGGACATGCGATCACGGGTGAATGCCGCCCTGAAGCAAGCAATGAAAGACAAAGCAGCCGAGCGTCTGTCGACACTGCGGTTGATCAACGCGGCCATCAAGGACCGCGACATCGCCGCGCGCGCCTCGGACAATGAAGAGGTCAAGGGCTGCGGTGATGCAGAGGTGCTTGAAATACTTGGTAAAATGACCAAGCAACGTAAGGAAAGTGCGCGCGCCTATGAAGAGGGCGGACGCCTGGACCTGGCCGAGCGCGAGATGCAGGAAGTCGCCGTCATCGAAGAGTTTCTGCCCAAGCAGCTGGATGATGATGAAGTGTCAAAGGCGATTCATGCCGCGATTACTTCAACCGGTGCCGGTTCCATTCGGGACATGGGCAAGGTCATGGGCGAGCTGAAGACCCGCTATACCGGACAGATGGACTTCGGCAAGGTCGGACCCATGGTCAAGGACCAACTCTGCGCCGCATCAAACGGCGACTGCTGAGACACCTACTGCGCGACAGGATCGCGCAGTTTTCTGGCCAGGTCGTCGTAGAGCGTGATACGCTCGTCTTCCGACAAAAACGCCCCGATTTCGACCTCACGCCCGTCTCCGACGAGCGTGACGTAGTGTGGCACCGGACCACCTTTTTCGTACATCTCAGGTCGTGCCCAATAGCGATTGCACGACCATTCCTGTTGGTCCTTGCCCGGGGTGTGATGCACCAGGCGGGCTTGTGAACCGGACAAGGTGAAAACCTCAAACGCACTGCGCGCGCGATAGTTCGCCTGAATCCCCAGCCAAAGCCCAAGCACCGTCAACAGCAGAAACGGTAGCAGGCCCCACAACACGACCGACCCAAGCACGGCCAACAATGGGATCAAACCGAACAGAAATACAGACAGGATGGCAATCATCGCCCCACGTCGCGGCAGAGAGTTATGCGGCCAGAGGCGCAGTTCCTGTTCGGTTTCGGATGTCTGATTCCACTTGTACGGCATACCGGAAACATATCGCAGTGACGCCTCATGTCGACGGATTTTGATCAGACCACGTGGCCCACACGCGCCCAGGACAAGGCGTCATCCAAACGGTCGTCGCCCCAGAACACCTCTTGCCTCACCACGAAGCTGGGGGCGCCGAAAACACCCAGTTTCACGGCGACGTCTGTTTCAGCTTCCAGCGCGGTGACGATATCCGGGCTGCGCGCGCGGGCCAGTGTCAGACGAGGGTCCTGCTGGCACCGTAGCAAAGCTTCGGACAGGGCGCTTTCGCTGCCCGCCTCGACGCCATCCTCGAACCAGATGCGGTATAGGTTCTGGGTAAATGACTTGCCCCACCCATCCGTCATGCCAAGCAAAGCGACCTGATTGGCCAGGGCAAGATCGGAAATCGGATAGGGTGCGGGCAGGCTGGCGTGGATGTGATACTTGGCACAGCGCCGTTCGATATCACGCCACATATATGCGGATTTTTCGGGTTTTCCGGCGAACGGGATATTCTGCTGGGCTGACATGACCGTGCGCACATTAAAGGGCCGCCAGTTAACGGTGGCGTCATGTTCAGCGCACCAGTCGTCCAGACGCATCACGGTAAGGAAGCTGTAAGTGCTGCCGATTGAATACCAAAAGTCGATTTCCGGCATTGCCGATCCTCCGACTGTTCTGTGCGGGTATCATAGCGGATTTTGGTACACTTGGCGAACCGGCAGAGGTGGAAACGAAAAAACCCCGCCACGTGGGCGGGGTTTCCTTGGATCAGATCGGGATCAGTGCGCGTGGCCTTTGTCCCAGTCTTCCTGCTTGGGCAGCTGCTCGAACGTGTGTTCGGGCGGCGGCGTCGGCAGGGTCCATTCCAGCGTATCCGCGTATTCGTTCCACGGGTTCGGACGTGTCTCTTTCGCGCCACGGAACAGGGCGTAGAACACGATACCGAAGAACAGCAGGAATGAGGCGAACGAGATAAATGCGCCGATCGACGAAACGAAGTTCCACTGGGCGAATGCCTCGGGGTAGTCGATGTAGCGGCGCGGCATGCCCTGACGGCCCAGGAAGTGCTGCGGGAAGAAGGTCAGGTTGGCGCCGATGAAGAACAGCCAGAAGTGAACCTTGCCCCAGAACTCAGAGTACTGACGGCCCGTCATCTTGCTGAAGTAGAAGTACACCCCAGCAAAGATCGCGAAGACAGCACCCAGCGACATCACGTAGTGGAAGTGTGCCACAACATAGTAAGTGTCATGATAGGCACGGTCGACACCGGCCTGCGACAGAACCACACCGGTCACACCGCCGACGGTGAACAGGAACAGGAAGCCGAAGGCGAATAGCATCGGTGTCTTGAACTCGATCGAGCCGCCCCACATGGTGGCGATCCACGAGAACACCTTGACCCCCGTCGGAACCGCGATGACCATCGTGGCCAGCATGAAATAGGCCTGCTGACGCAGCGACATGCCGACGGTGTACATGTGGTGCGCCCACACGACAAAGCCTAGCACGCCGATTGCGATGATCGCCCATACCATCGGCAGATAGCCGAAGATCGGCTTGCGCGAGAAGGTGGCGATCACGTGGCTGATGATGCCGAAACCGGGCAGGATCACGATGTAAACTTCCGGGTGACCAAAGAACCACAGGATGTGCTGATACAGGATCGGGTCACCGCCACCGGCCGGATCAAAGAAGGTGAAGCCAAAGTTGCGGTCCATCAGCAGCATGGTGATCGCGCCTGCCAGAACCGGCAGCGACAGCAGAATCAGCCATGAGGTGACGAAGATCGACCAGCTGAACAGCGGTACCTTGAACAGGGTCATGCCCGGGGCACGCATGTTCAGGAAGGTGGTGATCATGTTGATCGCGCCGAGGATCGAGGAGGCGCCCGATACGTGCACGGCGAAAATCGCCAGGTCCATGGACATACCGCCTTCGGTCGTCGACAGCGGCGGATACAGAACCCAGCCCACACCCGAGCCGAGCTGATCGTTACCACCCGGGCTGAGCAGCGAGGCAACACCCAGCGAGGTGCCGGCGACATACAGCCAGAAGGACAGGTTGTTCATCCGCGGGAACGCCATGTCCGGCGCACCGATCTGCAACGGCATGAAATAGTTGCCAAATCCGCCGAACAGGGCAGGGATGACAACGAAGAACATCATCAGAACACCGTGATAGGTGATCATCACGTTCCACAAGTGTCCGTTGGGGGTACATGGGTCGGCCATGAAGCCTTCCAGGCACATGTACTGAACGCCCGGGTGCATCAGCTCGAGCCGCATGTAAACGGTCATCGCCACCGAGATCAGACCGGCAAGGGCCGAAACGACCAGGTACAGAATCCCGATGTCCTTGTGGTTGGTCGACATGAACCAGCGCTGGAAAAAGCTGCGCTGATCTTCATGGTCGTGACCGTGAATGGCTGCGTCTGCCATTATAGGTGCCTCCTGTTGCAACTGCACCGCGCAGTCGGACCTCTCCAACGCGCGGGATTCCTGCTGGTTTTAGAATGTGAAGAGGGCACCTTCAATGGCCGAGTTTGATCTGGATCAAGATTAATTGTCGCGGGCACGCGGGTGCTGCACGGTTTTCCGGCCTTTAACGTTGGGTATCTGGGCATGGCGGATAAGAATTCAAGCCCGGACTGTCGATGCGGCATGGGCGTGGGCAGAGTTCCGCCTTGACCGTTGCCCGCGTGCGTCTCAGAACTGTGCCAACACCCGCAATCCAGAGGTTTGAGATGGCTGATTACGACCCCGACAATATCTTTGCCAAAATCCTGCGCGAAGAAATCCCGTGCATGCGCGTGTACGAGGATGATGAAACGCTGGCTTTCATGGATATCATGCCGCGCGTGGACGGGCATCTTTTGGTGATCCCCAAAACACCATGCCGCAACGTACTGGATGCCACGCCCGAGCAACTGACGGCGGTTATAAAAACGGTGCAGAAGATGGCCCGGGCGGTCAAGTCTGCATTCGACGCGGACGGGGTGACTATTCAGCAATTCAACGAGGCGGCAGGCGGGCAGGAAGTCTTCCACCTGCATTTCCACGTCCTGCCGCGCCACGAAGGGGTTTCCATGCGCCCGCCGGGCAAGATGGGGGATTTCGAGCTTATCGGTGAACACGCGAAAAAGATCAGCGCCGCTCTCGTCTGATCATTCGGCGCCATGGGGCCCCATGCATTCGCCATGATCCTGAAACGCGTGCAGCACGGCACAGACATGATCGTGCTGCCCGTCGCAGGCCGCTGAAATTCGGGTCAGTTCAGCCTGGAGGTTTTGCAGACGGGCGATCCGGTCCCGGAGATCGGCCAGTTGTTTTTGGGCAATTTCGTGCGCCCGGTTAAGGTCGCTGCCAGACGCGCCTTCTAGGGACAGCAAGCCCACGACGTCGGCCAGTGGCAATCCCAGATCACGGCAATGGCGAATGAAGATCAGCCGTTTCAACGCGGTATCGTCATACCGGCGTTGATTGCCCGTGGTTCGTTCTGGCTTGGGCAACAGGCCTTTGTCTTCATAGAACCGGATTGTCGGAATTTTCACTCCGGTTCGGCGCGATAAGTCCCCGATCGAATACATTTTTCGGTTTTGACCTCTTGAACCTCTAGTGGCTAGAGGAATTACATGCTCTGGGAAGCCGTAACAAGGGACATGAAACGATATGGCACACCAGCATTCCCACACCGGGCATGGTCACCAACACAACCACATTGATCCAGACGCTGGCGATGCGCGCGTCGCCTGGGCGATTGCGGTGAACATGTTCCTGACATTGGCTCAGGTCATCGGGGGCATCATTTCGGGTTCTCTGGCGTTGATTGCCGATGCGCTGCACAATTTTTCGGATGCTGTTGCGTTGATCATCGCGTTTTTTGCCCGCAAGATTGCACGGCGTCCGGCCGATCCACGGATGAGCTTTGGCTATGGCCGGGCCGAAGTCGTTGCGGCATTGGTCAATTACACCACGTTGATCGTGTTGTCGGTTTATCTGTTCTACGAAGGCGTCATGCGGTTTTTTGAACCCGAGCCGATCAACGGATGGCTTGTGGTCTGGGTCGCCGCGCTGGCATTGGTGGTCGATCTCATAACCGCTGCTTTGACGTATACCATGGCCAAGGACAGCATGAATATCCGGGCCGCATTCATCCATAATGTTGCGGACGCCTTGGGATCAATCGCCGTGATATTAGCGGGCACCGCAGTGATCCTGTTCGGCTGGACATGGGTGGACCCGGCGGTGACGATCCTGATCTCGGTCTACATCATGTGGCATGTCAAAGAAGAGATAGGCGAGACGGTCCGCGTCCTGATGCTGGGCGCTCCGCCAAACCTGGAGCCAGAGCAGGTTGCCGCGGCGATCGAAGAAACGGATGGGGTGGCCGAAGTGCATCACGTGCATTTGTGGAGCATGCAGGAACGGCAGCCCGCGCTGACGGCGCATCTGGTCATCGATGCGAACGCGTGGGCAGATGCCGAAATGGTACGGGACAGTGTCAGGCAGACGCTGCAAGTTCGTTTCGGGGTGGGGCATGCGACGCTCGAACTGGAACAGGCCGACCGCGCCTGCGTCGGTTCGTCCCGATTTGGCCATCAGGAAGAATAGCAGTGTCTGAAAGAGAATTGCCGTTCCGATTTGGGGTCGGAACGGCAGACTCGTAACCAAACACTTCTCGGATTTCGAGGGCGAGCCCTGGATCACCGGTTAACATACCACTCACTCTTGATTGGCAGTTCCATATTACTCGTTAACAGGGCCTTTGTATCTACCTGAGTTAAAAAATGCTTAAAGACTTCCATAAATCCATCGAATTCAGGGTTAATTGCCTTACGCATGGGAAACAGAGCCAGCCGGCCACAGGGATTGTTGTTTGCAACAGAGGCGCGCAGCGATTCGCTGCGCAGTGATCGACAGATGGATTCAGGGCGCCACGGGGCCAAAAACGTCTGCGAATGTCTTTTTCAGCGCGGCATCAAGGTCTGCCATCGTTACCGGCAAGCCCAGATCGACCAATGAGGTCACGCCGTATTCGCTGATCCCGCAAGGGACGATGCCGGAAAAATGTTCCAGATCCGGTTCGACATTCACCGAGATTCCGTGAAAACTGACCCATTTGCGCAGGCGCAGTCCAATGGCGGCGATCTTGTCTTCTGCCGGTTTGCCGGTCACTGTCAACGGCTTGTCATCACGCCGAACCCAAACCCCTACGCGCCCATCACGGATCTCGCCTTGCACGTTGAATTCTGCCAGCGCCGAGATCACCCAGGTCTCCAGCTGTTTCACAAACTGACGCACGTCGCGACCACGTTTGTTCAAGTCCAGCATGACATAGGCCACACGTTGACCGGGCCCGTGATAGGTGTATTCGCCGCCGCGTTTGCTTGCGTAAACCGGAAAACGATCGGGGTCGGTCAGATCCTCGATCTTGGCCGAAGTGCCGGCCGTATACAGCGGCGGGTGTTCCAGCAGCCAGACACATTCTTCGGCTTCGCCATTTGCGATTGCGGCGACGCGCGCCTCCATAAAGGCAACGGCGTCGTCATAGCTGGTCAGACCATCGGTGATTTTCCATTCCATGCCGGTCTCATATCCGTCTGGATCGGTCAAGAAAAGGGGTCAGGCGGCCTCGGACAGGCAACGTTGCAGCACCTGGGTATAGGTTTCAGACCCCTGCGCGCCGGTCAGCAGGTATTTCCCGCCAAAAACCATGGATGGCACGCCTGAAATGCCCCGGCTGGTCCAGAACAGCTGCTTTTCACGCACCGGGGCTATGTGTTCTCCGCTTTCAAGCGCTTGTCGCGCCGTATCCGCGTCCAGCCCGATGGATCGAACAGCCTCCAGCAGAACATCCATATCGGAAACATCCCGCTGCGCTGTGAAATATGCGTCGAACAGAGCCAGTTTCAAAGGATGCTGTCGGCCGACTGATTCCGCCCAATCCAGCAACTGATGCGCCGCGAATGTGTTTACCATTCTGCTGTCATCGTCGAAGTTGAAGGCAAAGCCGAGCTTGGCCCCGATCGAGGTAAGCTTGTCCCGTGCCTGCTGGCTTTGCTCGGCGGTCGAGCCGTATTTCGCCATGATATGTTCACGCAGGTTCTGGCCTTCGGGGGGCATGTCCGGGTTCAACTCGAACGGATGCCAGCGAAGCCGGGCAAGGACACCCTGTTGCTGCAACGCCATGTCAAGCTGTCGAAACCCGACAACGCACCAGGGACACACAACATCCGAGACGATATCGATCTGAACGATCGGGCGGTTATCGGGCGGTGGCATTGTGTGGCTCCTGTCAGGTCAGTAGCGTGTTGTCCACTGGAGAGATATGCCCGTGGCGAAGGAATTTAAACCACTGCGTTTTTGCCTCTTCACATCGCGCGCACCAACGTCTATACGCCGCGTTACCAAGTCATTGGCAGTGCGGTCGTGGCGGAATTGGTAGACGCGCAGCGTTGAGGTCGCTGTGGGGTAACTCCCGTGGAAGTTCGAGTCTTCTCGACCGCACCAACTTTTAGTGAAAGAACAGGTAGTTGAGGGCGGGTGCGAAGATTGCATTCGGTGTGGTGCCCACTGTGCGACGTCCGAAAGGGTTGCCGAAGACAGAGGTGCCATGTGAAAGATCCGCTTTCAGAACTTGAATCAGTTCCGCATTTTGGACGTTCATCGGAATGCCGAGGTTTCTGCCCGGTAGCACCCCCAGGGTATTTTCTTGGTCGGCCATTCTGAAACACGAACAGGCCGCAGTCTCGCTGAGTGTGACATTTCAGGTGTTCAGGTGACGGGCGCAACCTGACCCGTGACCTGAACCCAAGGCCCGGTCCTCTCTAGACCTTTTGGAAATAGACGCCCACACCATCGATTTCGTTGATCGCGGGTGGCTGATAGCCCACTTCGTCAAGATAGTCATGAACGGCAGCTTTGGCTGCGGGAACCACGTGATAGTCGTCAACGATGATCCAACCACCTTTCGAGACCTTGCCAAAAAGGTGCCGCAAAGGATCTATGGTTGATTCATACATGTCGCCGTCAAGACGCAGCACTGCAATCTGCTCACTGGGCACCAGTGGCATGGTGTCCTTGAAAAAGCCCTCGATGAACACGACATTATCGTCCAAAAGCCCGAACTTTTCAAAATTCGCCCTTACAGAATCGGCTGACACGGCTAGGGCATCGTACTTGTGGAAATCAGACCCTTTGTCGTGAGGGTAAAGTTCCTCGTTCGGCTCGGGCAGCCCCTTGAAAGAGTCACACAGAACGACACGTCTGTCATTCTGGCCATATGCAAAGAGAACTGCTTTCGCAAAGATGCTGGCACCGCCACGCCATACTCCGGTTTCGACAAAATCGCCGGGAACCTGGTTGCCGATGACGGATTCCACCATGGCGCGAACATTGGCCAATCTCTTGCTGCCCACCATAGTGAAAGCAACAGACGGCCAATCCCAGCCGTATTCACGGTTTTTGGAGTTGTAATCCGGTTTGGTGTCTCCAAACAGAATTGGTGGGTCTTCATAGATCGTGCCATCCAGGGCACGGGCAACCGTGGTCAGATATTGTTCCCGAAGTTCCGCGAGCATAGATTATAACCTTGCATAGATGTCTGGCTGGTTCTGACCTCTCAGCTGTGAAGTTTCAACAAGATTCGCTGGAAATCGCCTATAGGGTTGGTCAAATGGAGGCACATTTCCTGTGAACTGCGTTTTTTTCAACTCAGACGTGCCTTAACTCTCAGCTTTGACGTCCAGAATGAAACATATCTTTTTTGACGCTACGAATTACGCGAATGTTTGCGCCAACTTCAGCATCAATCTTGGCGAATATGGTCGGACCCAACTCATTTGTTAGGCCGTGAAACGGCTGCCTCGCGCTTTCTTTCTGCGTTTGATGTAAAGGAAGCTTGTAAACCTGTGCCTTTCAGGAGATGAAGCACAACAGCCATCAGGTAAGGGCATAGTGGTGAGCAAATTTACGGTAGTTGTCTCGACTGTGTTGCGCTCAGTTTCAGGCGGTTCGCAACAGAAGAAAATTCAACCGATAGCCTAGTCCGAGCGGAACAGATGTACCGTTGACGGCGTCAATTTTTTCGCCACGGTCGATATTGCGGAATACCACGAAATCACATCGAACGATAACGAGTTTCTGCTGGTGAAAACCCGCGAAATGATCGAGGCTGAACTGGATTGCACCTCGAAGATCGATGTTAACAATATCGTCGATATCGGAGTATGGCAGGGTGGGAGCGTGGCGCTTCTCGATCGTGTATTTCAGCCTGACAAACTGGTTGCAGTTGAATAATCGACGCGCGAACTGCCTCACCTTGACGCCTATATCGAAAGGTACTCGCGGCAGGATAACGTGCGGCTGTACAAGGGGATAAGTCAAGCGGACATCAATCGGTTCGGAGAATTGCTGGACGCAGAGTTCGGCGACGAGAAGATTGATCTCGTCATAGATGACGCATCGCACCAGTATTTGGAAACGTTGTTGTCGTTCAACCTCGTTTTTCCGCGCATGTCGGAAGGCGGCGTCTTCGTCCTTGAAGACTGGCAATGGTCCACGATGGAAGAACATTACAATTCCGACTATTTCGAAGGGAAAAAGGCGCTGGCGAATCTGGTGCTTCAATGCGTCATGTCCTGCGCCTGCCGGCCAGATATCGTTCGCGAAGTCATCGAGAAAAATCACTCTGCAATGGTTGTTCGGGGCGAGGCTGAACTGCAAAGCGGTGCTTTTGACATTACCGAGATCGCCCGCAATCGAGGCGAGATTGTTCCCCTGATGCTATAGATCCGCAATGTTTTGGTAGGCGTGCTCTGCCGTCACGACGCCAATTGTTGTGAAGCCGGGTTTCTAAAATCAGGCTTGGTTATCCGGCGGGCAAGGCGGATGAATGGAACTTCGACAGCATAATAGATAACAGTCGCAATGGGTATCGCTACGGCTAGGGTAATAACACAGACAATTGGCACCACAAGATCCGGATTGTCCGTAAGTGTTGCGGCCCATCGGGTCAGGTTTGTGTTATAGATAAGAAACGGATGCATCAGATATAGGCTGTAACTGATCTTTCCAAGAAAGCGGGTAAAAGGGTTATAGAGAAAAAAAACAGGTCGAAGTGCCTGCGATAGCGCCAGGCTTGCAAAGGCGAAGCCCCAGCCCAAAACCAGTGCGAGTGGAACCGGTTTGTTTAGCGTTTGCGCCTGATCAAGAACCGGGCCAAACAGATACATGTAAATCAACCCGGCGATCCCGGCACCGAGCGCTAGATAGCCGACGGGGCGCTCGCATGACTTAGGTGTCCAACGGTAGGCGCACCAAACGATCAGACCCAACGCAAAGTACGGGGCGTTCGTGAAAAAGCTGGTCCAATAGTAAAAATCGGGAACTTCACCCTGACTAGATAAGTTTACAAACCCCCATCCCAAGCAGGCGAGCAAAAAGAGAAGCACCGCTGACCAAATGTTCCGCCAAATCCAAAGGAAGGGGAACAGAAGATAGAAGATAGCTTCGACGCCGATTGACCAACCCGCCGGAACAAGACTGGTTTGTTCACTGGGGACAAACCCGAACAGAAATGTAATATTCCTGATGATCGTACCTGTTTCGGCCTGGACCCCAATATACAGCCAAGCAAAGAGCATCACGTAGAAGAGTGGGGCAATTCGAAAAAATCTGCGCAAGGCATAGGCCCAGCTTCGATCAAAGGACACTCCCTTTGGATAAGCTAGCGACATGGACATCGCGCTTATTATGAAAAACAGCGGCACTCCCATCGCATAGTAGTCGGCACCCCAGTTCTTGTAGTAGACGCCGAGTGGATGAATGTGCACTGCGTGTACAAACACGACCGCAGACGCAGCGATACCGCGCAGTGAATCAAGGCCATGCGCCCTTTGATCTTTAAGATTACCTGCCATGATCCACTCGAGATACCGCTTCCTTGCTGCCAAAAACCTTTGGCGACATTGAACGCCAGCTATAAATGGTTGGCGCCCGAAGGCAATCAAATTGTCGTTTTCAAGCATAAAGCCCTACGCATCGAACGCTGCCCACAGGGCTGCGATCGTCTGCGGAGTTTGGAGTTGGCAGACGTTGAACCGGCGGGCTCGTCCACTTGCAATGCATTTCCGGGGCCCGTAACAAAGCCGCAGGCAGGGATGCGCGCTATACATCTGCAAAGATGCGTTTTTTCCCGCTATCCTGAATTTGCGGGCCACGGGTACAGGTAGACGCGATGAGACTTGTCATATCCACGATGAAAGACGAGGGGCCGTTCATCCTGGAATGGATTTCATACTATCTTTCGATCGGCTTCACCCATTTTATCGTCAATTCGAACGATTGTTCCGATGGCACCGACACGATCCTTCAGCGGTGCCAGGAACTGGGGTTTCTGGCGCATATCGGCAATCCCGGCCCGTGGGAATTTGGACCTCAGGCTTCAGCTTATGCAAACGCCATGGAACACCCTTGGTGCAAAGAAGCCGAATGGATATTGGTCTGCGACGTGGATGAATTTCTTGATATTCGCGTCGGCGACGGAACACTGGACGATTTGTTTCGTGCATTGCCGCATGCGGACGGATTTGCCGCAATCTGGCAGTTGTTCGGACACAACGGAATCGTCGAGTTCGAAGACAGGTTCGTTTTCGAGCAATTCACCCGTGCGGGCGAGCTTGGCGCCGTCAGCCCCCATAACTTGCGGGCGTTCAAATCGCTCTTTCGCAACAACGGATCGTATCGCACAATCAGCACGCATCGACCGCGCGGCCCGATACCCAACAAGGCGGATCGATTTGCCTGGGTCGACGGGGACGGTGATCCGTTGCCGCCGGCCATGCGAAGACGAGGGTGGGCGTATTCATCAACGGGCGCCGGGTTTGGGCGCAGGCTTTTTCGGATGAACCACTATGCGGTGAGGTCCGTGGAAAGCTATCTGATGAAGCGGTTGCGTGGGGATGTGAATACCTCGAGTTTTCATCCGAAGATGGAGGCAACAGGTCAGGCCTACTGGAAGCTGCATTGCTATAACGACATCGAAGAAACCTCGATCCTGTCCAAAGTTGCACGACTTCGGGAGGTTTATGAAAAGCTGCGATCCGATACTGTTCTGGGGCAATTGCATCATCAGGCAGTTGCATTTCACAAGGAACGCATCGCAAGCTTCAGAAAAACCGAGGTGGCGCAGGATTTTATCGCTAAGTTCAGCCGCTTTCGCAGCGGGCGCTATGTCAAGGCGCTGGAACTCGGCGTGATGGAAGATGGCGATCTGTCTTTCAACGCCGAAATGTACAAGGATCCGGACATCACATTTGCCCAGGTCGCGAAATGGACGCGGCTCGGCAAGATGTCCAAGCCCGAGAACTCCAAGCCATACAATTTTCCTTGGTTCGTTCGGCTCGACGCCCTCGAAACCTCGTTTGATTACGAAGAGGCCGCCGCACAGCATGCGCAAATTACGGATGCCAAACAGGTTTCGGTGCCGTTCGACCCCAAGGATCCTGTCTACCTGCCTTCTGCCCCTCCGGAGGTTGAAAGAACAAAAGACCAGCGGCAGAGTTTTCTTCGATCAATCAGTGGTAAGAAGAATTGGGTGCTGATCGGACATGTTGAGATTGAAATCATCGAAGAAATACTTGATCTGGACGCTGTCGAGAAATTGACGGTCATAGGACCGTGGGGGCTGTCATGGGACGGTTTCACATGTCCGGATGCAACTCAGGATCCCGAGCTACAGGCTTTGGATCGCACGTTTTATGCATTGCTGGAATACTTCCGCGCCCCCATTCTTGCCGGACAATTGCGTGTCTACCGGGCGCTGCCCCCCTTGATGCTGAAGCTGTTTGAAGACGAAAGCGTCGGCGTCGTCATCATCCGCGGGGTGCGGGCAGAGCAGGTGATGAACCAACTGTTGCGCCGTATCGACCGGGTTCTTGCCCCCGGGGGCAGTATCGCGTTCACATCTTATCGCCGTCATGGAGGCGGGTCGTATACGGGTATGAATGCGGCGATAAACAGTTTCCTCGGGCGTAATGCTGCACGATACCGGATAACCCGCTTGCAGCCACCGTGGCTTGGTATCGACAAGTTGCCACCGCTTGGCAAAAAGGACACATAGCTTCTGGTTCTTGAGGCTGTGGCGTGGTAGCCATGGCGCAATGAACAAAACGGGTTCTGAGTAAATGGGATACCCGTCTGCGAGTGAGGTCGAGATGTCAAACGAATCCAAGGTTATCGGTGTTGCGCCCGGCAGCCAGAAGAAACCGAAGGCTGACAAAGCGACCAAGCGCAAAAACAGCAAAGACGCAATCCGCCGCACATTCCTTTCCCGTTTGCCAAAGGGGGGCTTGGCCGTTGAAATCGGTGTCTGGCAGGGTGAGTTCTCTCCGACCATTCTGAAACTGATCGAGCCCAGTCAGCTTTTTCTGATCGATCCATGGAAGCATATCGGTGAGGAATCGCACACAACCGCGTTTGTGGGTCGGACCGAAGACGAAAAGATGGAGGCCATCTTCCAGAAGGTCGTAAAGACTTTCGAGGCCGAGATCGAAGAAGGCAAGGTTGGTATTATACGCGATTTTTCGGTACCTGCGTTGAAGCTTTTTGATGATGAAAGCATCTCGTTCGCCTATGTCGACGGAGACCATTCATACGAAGGCGTGACCGCTGATCTGGCCGCTTTGTTTCCCAAGATCAAACCCGGTGGGATCATGGCATTCGACGACTACCACCGCCGCGGCTGGTGGGGCGACGGGGTGATCCGTGCGGTCAACGAGTTTCTGGGCCAGCACCCCCGAGAGTTGCGCATCCGCGCGATTGCCGGCGCACAGATCGCCATCGAAAAGATTGTCCCGCAAGATGACAGCAAAGGTCAGAACGACTAGGCGGCGGGGATAAGTGGCAGCGATGGAAAAGCCTGAAAAAGTCCTCATCACCGCGATGAAGAACGAGGGTCCCTATATTCTGGAATGGGTGGCCCATCACAAGGTGCTGGGGTTTGACCGGATCATTGTCTACACCAATGATTGTACAGACGGCACCAACCAGATTCTGAGACGGTTGCAGGACTTGGGCCATGTGGAATTTCACAGGAACCGGGTTGGAACCGGAGGGATACACCGGTCTGCGCTGAGGCAGGCACGGCGCTTGCCGGTGGTGAAAGACGCAAAGTGGATATATGTCGGCGACGCGGATGAATTCCTGAATATTCACGTTGGAAATCACAGGGTTGATGATCTGATCGAGGCAACGCCCGGCGTTGACGTCATCTCCATCCCCTGGAAGATATTCTCGAACGGTGGTCGGCATGTTATGCGCGATACGCTGGTGACGCGGCAGTTCTTCGATTGTGAGCTGGATTTCGAACAAGGCGGGGCAGGGCGCCGGTTTGTCAAATCCCTGTTCAGGCAGGGTGATTTCTATCTTCGTTTCGGGTTGCACAACCCGCACCCCCGTCCCGAACTTCAGGCCGGCGTGTTCCGGTCCGTGCCCGGAGGGCACGCAACGGAACCTGCGCCCTTCGGCAACCATGTCTCGCCTCCGTTTGGATTTGAAGTCGCACAGATCAACCACTATGCCGTCAGATCCACGCAGGCCTATTTGGCCAAGCGCAGCCGAGGTCGGGCAAATCATTCCGCGCAGACACTTGGAACCGAATATTGGGACCGCTGGAACCGTGGCGGTGCCAAGGATGAAACAATCCTGCGGTACAAGGACGAAGTGGATGCGGTGCTGGAAGAGTTTCGCGCTGACGACAGGCTTCGACGGCTACATAGAAGAGCGTTCCGCTGGCACAAGGCCCTGATCAACGATCTGCTGAAACTGCCAGAGTATGATGAGCTGTACCAGAAACTTCTTGAAAAACCGGCCGTGGATTTTGTCGCAAAGGACCGTGGCGTAAGGGAACGCCTGTCGGCCAGCGCGCCGTCTTCGACTGACGAAAACCGGACAGAGTCCTGACAAAACAGCCCCTGGAGAAATAGACGAATGGTTGCGGATCACTCTCTTCCGACGATTGGGATGCTGTGGATGGAAGGCAGCCTGAGCTTTCTGGAGCAGATGTGCATGCTGTCATTCGTCGAATGCGGTCACAGGGTCGTTTTGTTCCACTATGGGCAAGTCGACAACGTTCCGGATGGTATCGAACTGGTGTCGGCAAATGAAATCCACGAACCCAGGCAGTTCATCGTGAACAACCAGTTCAAGACGCCGGTGCCCCAATCCGATATCTTCAGATTGCACCTGATGAAGAAAACGGATTTTCTGTGGTGCGACACGGATGTTTTGGCGCTTGCCCCGATCCCAAGGGCCGATCATGTTTTTGGGTATTTCAACCGCGATACCATCTGCAATGCTGTTATGCGGCTGCCTTTCGACAGCCCCACGTTGAACGCGTATTCCGAATACTGCCAGGACCCCTATCCGATCCGCCCCTGGGTTGAAGGGGAGGAGCGGAAGGAACTGGAACGCCTGAAACAGGCTGGTGAGTTGCCTCATGCGTCAGATCAGGAACACAGTGTTTACGGCCCCGGTGTCATGACATGGTTTCTGCGCCATTTTGACGAGTTGAAGCATGCCAGCCCCATACCGGTCTTTTATCCTTTGCCGTTCAGACGGGCAGGGCAGGCCAATGACATTCACGTCCGAGAGTTCAGGGACGCGTATATCAAAGAGGAAACGCTTGCCGTGCATCTGTGGGGACGCCGGATGCGGTGGTGGATTGCAAACGGGATCAAGCGGCATTCGTTTCTGGATCGACGTTTGCGGAACCTGGGGGTTAGACCGGGCGACGCGCCTTTGCCGCGCCACGGCCGAGGGGGCCTCAAACCGGTGGAGTTTCCCGCAAACCTGCCCACCTTGCGCGCTACGACCGAAGAAATCCACGACGCCACCGGCGGAGTTGTTTCTGTTGCTCTGCTCTCTGACCGGGAAGACTATCTCAAAGCGGCACAGGCTGATCTCGACGCAATTGCAGCTGACAATCTGTACGGTGCCAACACCCCGCCGCGCGTGGGTTTTTCGCGCGGTTGGGAACACTATGACAGTGACCCTGCTAGGCTGAATGCGCTTGGTATGGCTTTGTACAACTATGCGGATAGTCATCGGTTTTTACCCGACCTGCGCGCGCCAAAGACATTTGCCGAAAAGCTGGTGGTCATGAAGCTGTTTGGCGAAGTCCCTGATGCGTTGATTTCTGACCGGTCCAAATACGTGGGCAGCGCCTCGGAATTGCTCGCCTGCCCACAGCGCATGTGGGAGGCACACATTCCGGCATTGCCCGAAACACTCGACCTCGGGCCCGGCCAGTATTGGTTGAAAGGAACGATGAGCCATGGTCACAAGCTGGCCCTGTCGTTCTCGCTGGATGCCACGCAGCGCGATGATGCCAACCAGAAACTGGCAGCGTGGCACAAGACAAAAACGCCCGAAGGTTTCTGGACAAGCGAATGGTGGCGCGCCAAGCAAAAGCCCCTCTATTGCATCGAAGAAGACTTGACCGCCGGGGATCGACAGGCCGGCACCTGGAAATTCTGGGTGATCGCCGGACGCGTGCAGCTGGTGCAGGTTGACCGTGACCGGGGGCGTGGGCGCATCCAGATGCTCCATGATCGCGACTACAACTACCTTGCAGATGAGCTGTATTCGCCAACCAGCAGCACCGTTGAACCCCGGCCCGACCGCTTTGAAGACATGATCCGGATCGCTGAAACCCTGGGGCAAGACGTTGAATGCGCAAGCGTAGAGCTTTTCCCGGTTGGTGACAGAGTTTGCTTGGGTGACATCATGTTGGCGCCGGTGTCAGGCAAGCACAAGATGCGGTCGGATGCGCTGGATCAGCGTCTGGGTGCTGCGTGGACCGGAACTCGGCTGTTCCCCGGCTGAGGCTGGACAATCCCCGGATCTTTCATGCCGCCGGAACAGGTGGCAGGGCCTATTCGACCGCGATTTCCTGGCGCAGTTTTCCAGTTGTTTTGTCAAAGATCAGAATGCGATTGTCATCGGTTGCGACGGCATACCAGTTTGCCCCGATGGTCAGGGCCTGCGCCCGGGCGCCGTCGGGCAGCGCGATCTGATCCGGCAAGGTGGGTGTGCGGTCCGATAGGCGGATGACAATCAGGGCGAATGTCACTAGAACCCCGCCAATCATCACCGCGGTCAACAGCATGACCATCCGCCGCAGCAATCGCAGTTGCGGAGTTTCCTGCGGTTCTTGAGGTTCGGAAGGGACAGTCATGGGCACCCGCCAGATTGAGTTTCAGATCGCGGCCGATCCGCCGCCTCGCCTTGATAAGGCGCTTTCCCGCGATGTACCAGACGGGGAAAGCCTGTCGCGCACCCGACTTGCGCGTCTGATCGAAGAGGGCGCGGTACAGATCGACGGTGCCGAGGTACGCGACCCCAAGGCCAAGGTGGCCGAAGGGGCGCGTGTCACGATTGTCGTGGCCGAGGCCGAAGACAGCCATATCGGCCCCGAGGACATCCCGCTCGAGATCGTCTTCGAGGATGCGGACGTAATCGTCGTCAACAAACCCGCAGGCATGGTCGTACACCCCGCGCCGGGATCACCCAGCGGGACTTTGGTGAGTGCTTTGCTCCACCATTGCGGAGACGATCTGTCGGGCGTCGGCGGGGTGAAACGCCCCGGTATCGTGCATCGCATCGACAAGGAAACCAGTGGCCTTCTGGTGGTCGCAAAGTCAGACGCGGCGCATCACGGGCTGGCCGAGCAGTTCGCGGCGCATAGCGTCGAG
The DNA here is from genome assembly GCF_056541565.1 of Ruegeria sp. AG6. Lineage (NCBI taxonomy): Bacteria > Pseudomonadati > Pseudomonadota > Alphaproteobacteria > Rhodobacterales > Roseobacteraceae > Ruegeria > Ruegeria sp. AG6. Next base: position 335,712 of record NZ_JBQFYQ010000001.1, read on the forward strand.
CGGTATTACCGTGCGGTGTGTTACGGGGTGCCGGATGCCAACGATCCTCGGTTGCGCGGTGTCAAAGGGATCAGCTTTGAACCCGGCAACATCATGCGCGTTACGACGCAACTTGCGCGACACAAGACCGACCGTCAGAGACAGGCGGTTCTGTTCCATGGCGGGCGGCATGCCGTGACACGCGCGCGCGTTGTCGAGACATTTGGAGTGCCTGCGGGTCTTGCCCTGATCGAGTGCTGGCTTGAAACCGGCCGAACGCATCAGATCCGCGTTCATATGGCCCACGCGGGGCACGGGCTGGTGGGCGACCCGGTTTATGGCGGCAAGCGCAAGTTGTCCGCCAAAGCGTTCTCTGCCGCTGCCGCCGGTTTTGCAGGCGCTTTTCCCCGTCAGGCACTTCATGCCGCTGTTTTGGGATTCGAGCACCCTGTCACTGGTGAATCCCTGCGGTTCGAGGCCGGTTTACCGCAAGATATGCAATGCCTTGTCGAACGTCTGCGGACACCGCTGTCATAATAAGCAAACTCCTGTGAAAAAGGGCTTTTCACCTTTCCTTAACGGAAGATTAATTCCAGACTGTTAGCAGCACCTCTTGAATGGGAAGGGTTCCTTACCCATATCCTATGTTAAACATCTAAACATTTGTCGGAGGGACACAATAATGGCAAACTACGCAAATCTTCCCGCACCGACGCCCGAGGGCGGCCTGAATCGCTATATGCAGGAAATCCGCAAGTTTCCTCTGCTGGAGCCGGAAGAAGAATACATGCTGGCCAAACGCTGGGTCGAAGAGCAGGACACCGAAGCCGCGCACAAGATGGTGACGTCTCACCTGCGTCTGGCGGCCAAGATCGCCATGGGCTATCGCGGCTATGGTCTACCGCAGGCCGAAGTGATTTCCGAGGCCAATGTGGGTCTGATGCAGGCTGTCAAACGGTTTGACCCAGAAAAAGGCTTCCGTCTGGCGACCTATGCCATGTGGTGGATACGTGCCTCGATCCAGGAATACATCCTGCGGTCCTGGTCTCTGGTGAAACTGGGCACGACCTCGGCGCAGAAAAAGCTGTTCTTCAATCTGCGCAAGGCCAAGGCCCGCATCGGTGCACTGGAAGAGGGCGACCTGCGCCCTGAAAACGTCAAGAAGATCGCCACTGATCTGGGTGTGACCGAAGAAGAAGTGATCAGCATGAACCGCCGGATGTCCGGTGGCGATGCGTCCCTGAACGCCACGGTCGGGTCCGAAGGCGAAGGCACCATGCAATGGCAGGACTGGCTTGAGGATGAGGATGCTGATCAGGCCGGTGACTACGAAGCACGCGATGAACTGGAAGCGCGTCGGGAATTGCTGGCGGCGGCTCTGGATGTGCTGAATGATCGGGAAAAGGATATCCTGACCCAGCGTCGTTTGATGGATCAGCCGGTCACGCTCGAAGAGTTGAGCACTCAGTATAACGTAAGCCGAGAGCGCATTCGCCAGATCGAAGTGCGCGCGTTCGAGAAGCTGCAAAAGAAAATGCGGGATCTGGCGCGGGAAAAAGGCATGTTGGGCGTCAGCTAACAGTTGCGCCCTTCTTGCCTCGCAGGAAGATTCTTTGCGTTCAAGCAATGACGGAAAACGCCCTCTGATGATCAGGGGGCGTTTTTTGCGAATGTTGGCGGAAACTGAACCAAAGGCCTAAATCAATGGCTGAAGGTCGAAAGCTGTGTTAGGAAAAGACGTGTTTTGTCTTTGATTTCGCAGCAGAACGAGCGCTGGTGACCCCTCGGGAAGCGCGTAATTTGAAACAAGCCGAGTACGGAGGGCGCAATGCAAAGACCGGTTCAATTTGGTGTATTGGGTGCCGCGAAATTTGCCCGCGAATACATGGCCCCGGCGATACATGCCGCCAATGGGGCGCGCTTGGCCGCGCTGGCAACCTCGGATGCAGCGAAAGCAGAACCGTTTCAGTCCTTTTGCCCGGATTTGCAAGTATTTGACAGCTATGATGCGTTGTTGGCAGACGCCGAAATCGACGCAATCTACATCCCGTTGCCCAACCATATGCATGCGGAATGGAGCCTTAAGGCTTTGAGCGCTGGCAAGCATGTTCTGTGCGAAAAGCCCATGACCATGAAGGCGGATGAATTCGACGCATTGATCCAAAAGCGGGACCAAAGCGGCCTGCTGGCCGCCGAGGCCTACATGATCGTCCATCACCCTCAATGGCAGCTTGCAAGGAAACTGATCGCTGATGGTGCCATCGGCAATTTGGTACATGTGACCGGAGCGTTCAGTTTCGACAATCGGGCAGATACCCAGAATATTCGAAACCGCGCGGAAACGGGCGGCGGCGGATTGCGTGACATCGGGGTCTACGTGATCGGCGGGGCGCGCTTTGCAACCGGGCAAGAGCCTGTGTCGGTGCAATCCGCGATCCGTTGGCAGGATGATATCGACATCTTCACTGAAATTCGCGCGCAGTTCCCCGGATTTACCTATTCCAGCTATGTTTCCATACGGATGCATCCCCATCAGGAGATGGTGTTTCACGGCGAAAGCGGTTTGATCCGTCTGACGACCCCGTTCAATGCACGTGTGTTCGGAGAGGCTCGGGTCGAGCTGCACCGGCCGGGGCTTGAAGTTCAGGTCACCCGCTTCCCCGGAGCAGACCATTACAAGTTGCAGGTCGAGGCCTTTTGCCGATCAATCAGGGACGGGGCGGAGTATCCCTGTCCTTTGGAATTCTCACGCGGGACGCAAGAGGTGATTGATCGTGTATTCGAAGGCGCGATTTCGCTGTAACTTGCGTTGCGGCCAACGGCTAAGCTATCCTGAGTGTCACAATTTCAGGAGATGACCGATGGCCGGAGGTTGGGCACGCGACGGCGCTGTGAGCGAACAGATCGAAGCGTCGATCTCAGATGAACTGGCGCGGATGCAGGCGCAAAAGCGGCCCCAGGGCGAAAGCTTGACCCATTGTGCCGAATGCGAGGAACCTATCCCGGAAAAGCGTCGCGTCGCGTTGCCCGGAGTAAAGCTCTGCCTGGATTGCCAGCAGGAACGGGACGGCGCGTTCAAGGCGCGCGGCGGCGTCAATCGGCGGGGGTCGAAGGACAGTCAGTTGAAGTGATCTTGGGTATGGCCGCGATGAGCCAAACGTACATGAGCTTCGATCGCGTCAGTAATCAAGACTTTAAACAGAACTGTCACATCGATGCATGATCATTGCTAATCTGCATGATCCCACCCATCCGCTTTTTAGCAGCAAAAACCAACCGTCAACGATGTGGTCTTCCTGACCTTTCTGGGCGTATTGTCGACTGCGCAGGCCTATTTGCTTTGGTACGAGGCCGCCGCACGTGTCTCGATCCTGACGGCCACCTGATTGGTCGCCACCTCAGTGGTGTTCACCTTCGTCAATCCGGCTATTTTTCTACGGGCGCCGATCATCCCAAGTGGCCGCTCTGGGGGCGACTTTGATCGTTTCGCAGTGTTTCTGGCGACCGGGAAAAACTAGGTGAAAGCCAAACTGGAGTTACCGGCGGCGCCACCAACGTCGCAGCAGGTTGACGTCCATGGCGGCCACCATGATGCCCAAAGGGATCATCCAAAAGCCCAGGACAGGAAGAAAACCGAAGACGCCCGCGACGATCAACAATAGCCCCACGACAAACCGCAGCCCCCGCGGGACGTTGCGGCGGATCCGGGCCAAGACAGGGTGCAGGCGGTGCTGGATGGCCCGCCAGCGCCCCTTGTCGCCCGGGTCAGTCACCCCTCCATCGCCTCCAACTCGTCGATAAAGCCCGAGATCATCGACAGGCCCTTGTCCCAGAAGTTCGGGTCGCTGGCATCCAGCCCGAACGGGGCCAGCAATTCCGTGTGGTGCTTTGATCCACCTGCGCGCAGCATTTCGAAATACTTGTCCTCGAAACCTTCGGCGCCGCTTTCATAGACCGAATAGAGCGCGTTCACCAACCCGTCGCCGAAGGCATAGGCGTAAACGTAGAAGGGCGAGTGAACAAAGTGCGGGATATAGGCCCAGAAGGTCTCGTACCCGTCCATGAATTCAAACGCGGGGCCAAGGCTTTCGGCCTGAACGCTCATCCACAGGGCGTTGATGTCGTCCGGGGTCAGTTCCCCCTCGCGACGGGCGGCATGCAGCTTGCATTCAAAGTCATAGAAGGCGATCTGGCGGACCACCGTGTTGATCATGTCCTCGACCTTGCCGGCCAGCAGAACCTTGCGCTGTTCGGGCGTTTCGGCCTGATCCAGCATCTTGCGGAAGGTCAGCATCTCGCCGAAGACGCTGGCGGTTTCGGCCAGTGTCAGGGGCGTCGAGGACAGCATCTCGCCCTGATCGGCGGCCAGCACCTGATGCACGCCGTGGCCCAGCTCGTGCGCCAGGGTCATCACGTCGCGCGGTTTGCCCAGGTAGTTGAGCATCACATAAGGATGCACCTCGGTCACGGTGGGATGCGCGAAGGCGCCCGGGGCTTTGCCGGGCTTCACCGCCGCGTCGATCCAGCCTTTCGAGAAGAACGGCGCCGCAATGTCGGCCATGCGGGGATCGAAGGCGGCATAGGCCTCCATCACGGTTTTCTCGGCGTCCTCCCACGACACGGTGCGGGTGTCTTCCATCGGCAGCGGCGCGTTGCGGTCCCAGACCTGCATCACATCCAGCCCCAGCCACTTGCGCTTGAGCTCATAGTACCGATGGCTGAGTTTGGGGTAGGCGGCCACAACCGCCTCGCGCAGGGCTTCGACCACTTCGGGTTCGACATCGTTCGACAAGTGACGCCCTGTTTGCGCGGTCGGCATCTTGCGCCAGCGATCGACGATTTCTTTCTCTTTGGCCTGCGTGTTGTGGACACGGGCAAATGTTTTAATGTTCTCCTGAAACACGCGGGCCAGTTCGCGCGCCGCTGCCTCGCGCTTGGAGCGGTCCTGTTCGGTCAGCAGGTTCAGGGTGCCCTCGATGTTCAGTTCATTGCCATCCACATTGAACGTCAGACCGGCGATGGTTTCGTCGAACAGACGCTCCCACGCGTCGCCGACAACGCCCAGATCGTGCAGGAATTTTTCCAGCTCGTCAGACAGCTGATAGGGCTTCATCGCGCGGATACGCCGGAACACGGGCTCGTATCGGGCAAGATCCGGGTTGGCAGCAAAATGCGCCCCAAGCACATAATCTTCGATCCGGTTGATCTCGAGCGTGAAAAACACCAGAGGCGTCGTGAACACGGTGATCTTTTCCTGCATGTCCGACAGGAACTTGGCCCGCTCTGCGTCGGTGGTCAGCTGGTAATAGCGCAGACCGGCAAAGGACATAATACGGCCTGCGACCGCGTTGATCTTTTCATTGCGCTGAACGCAGGCCAAAAGGGCCGCGGCGTCCAGCTCTGCCAGCTTGCCTTCATAGTCGGCCGCAAAGGCGGCACATTCGCCTTCCAGCCAGTCCAGGTCGCGCGCCAGTTCGGGCGCTTCTTCGGATGTGTAGAGATCCGTCAGATCCCATTCGGGGAGATTGCCCAGATTGTCGGCGCCGCCCATTGCGTTTGCGTCACGGACGGGAAAGGGAAGGTCGCGCATGGATCACCTTTTGTAGACTGCTTTTGCAAACATCTAGGGGTGGCGCGCGCGGATCACAAGCGGCCAATCCCAAGGTGAAAAGGTTTACGTGGAAACCAGCTCGGACGCCCCATTTGATTGGTTGGCCCGGAAATGCCTGGCAAGCTGGTCCAGAACCGGGCCCCGAACGTCCGGTGCTTCCATCAGCACTTCATGTTCACCGTTCGGGATTTCGATCAATGTACCATTCGGCCAATTGGCCATGCGCGCCCGAATGGCCTTGCGATCGACGATCTGTTCGTGGCTGCCCAGAAAAGTCAGACAGGGTGTCTTCGGGGCGGGCTGTTCCATCAACCATTCGCATTCGTCCAGCGACTCGCGCAGCCAGCGGTTGGAAGGGGCACCAAGAGCCAGTTCGGGATGCGCATTCAGCTGATTTTGCATCATCCGGTACATGTCCGGGTCGCGGGTCAGCATATTCCCATCGAAAGGTTGCGACAGGACATAGCTTTCAAGCGTTGTGGTCGGGGGGGTGCGTTCGCCAAGGCCAAGCGCGGTGCCCCAATACGCTGTAACGCGGCTCAGAGGTTTCATGACCGGAGTGAAGAAAATTCCCCACATTGGGCCGGTGAACGCGCACGCGGCAAAACACCCTTTTTCGATGACGGCACGCAACCCGATGGCACCGCCCATCGAATGCCCGACGACATACCACGGCTTGGGCAGATCCAGAGCGTTCGCAAGGTCCAGGGTTGACTGAACATCGTATTGGTAATCGGTGAAATGATCGACATGGCCGATGCGTGGGTTGTCCAGCAGCCGATCCGAAAGACCCTGACCGCGCCAGTCCACGGCCAGCATAGCAAAGCCGCGTTTCGTGAATTCACCGGCTGTACTGCCATATTTTTCGATATATTCGGTGCGTCCGGGGAACATCATGACGGTGCCATGTGCACCATCATCCGGAAGCCAGTGACCCACGCGAATGCGTGTTTGGTCAGACGTCGTCAACCAGTGGGCCTTTCCACCGGCAGGTCCGCCGGCCACGTCTTCAAAAAAGGGGGCCGGCGACAACTCCATCAGGCCAGTACCGAGGCAAGCTTCATGGCAACACCCATGTCGCCGTCAATGCTCAGCTTTCCGGACATGAACGCGCCGGTCGGATTCAGCTCACCGCTGAGGATCTGTTCGAACGTCTCTGCATCAGCGCTCATGGTGACACTGGCCTCTTCATCGCTGACCCGCGCACCGTTTTCGTCCAGGACGATCGAACCCAGATCAGTGATGGCAAACTTGGCTGTGTCATCAAACGCGCCGCCATCCAGTTTTTCGTTCAGTGCGGCAGCCGCCTTTTCAAGAGTCTCGCTCATGCTTTTCCTCATATTGTTAGTGCGCCGTGAATGGACATCCCCGGTCGCAACGCTACACTGACTATTGTTATGAGCATTGCAATTCACAATCTCAAAGGTACCGTTGCGGCACTTTTTGTCCTAGTCACGTTTTCCTCCAATTGTTTCGCGCAGCAGGCGGATTCACGGGACGAGGATGAGTTGCTGCAAAAACTGGCGCAGTCGACCCCGGAACAGGCAATTGCACTGGATCGGCAGTTGCAGGCGCTGTGGTCGCAATCGGGGTCTGCGTCGGCTGATCTGCTGCTGGAGCGGGGACGCGAAGCCTTGGATGAGGGCGACGTCGGCGCTGCTCTGGATCACCTGACCGCGCTGACGGATCACGCGCCTGATTTTGCCGAAGGCTGGCATCTGCGCGCCTCTGCCTTTTTCGGGGTCGAGCGATTTGGTATGGCGGCCGCCGATCTGGAACATGTGCTGACGCTGAATCCAAACCACTATGAGGCGATCTACGGTCTGGGTCTGATCTTTGAAGTTATCGGGGAACCTCGGAAAGCCTACGAGGCTTATTCTCGGGCCTTGGCTATACATCCCCATCACGAAGAAGTAACCAATGCCGTGAATCGGCTGAAGCCTCAGGTTGAAGGCAAGGCGCTGTAAGGCTCGGGGCAGGGGGCGAATGTGAGCGGGTCATCCCGAATCGTGGCCGTACTTGGCCCGACCAACACTGGTAAAACCCATTACGCTATCGAACGCATGCTGGGCCATCGGACCGGCGTGATCGGTCTGCCGCTGCGCCTGCTGGCGCGCGAGGTCTATGACAAGATCGTTGCGATCCGTGGGCCGTCGGTGGTGGCGCTGGTCACGGGCGAAGAACGGATCGTACCGCCTCGCGCCCAGTATTGGGTGTGTACGGTTGAGGCGATGCCGGAAGGCATGGGTGCTGATTTCGTTGCCATCGATGAGATTCAGCTTTGTGCCGATCCGGAACGGGGTCACGTCTTCACCGACCGTCTGCTTAGGTCTCGCGGCACGAACGAGACACTGTTCCTGGGCTCGGACACAATGCGTGGCCCTATTTCGGCGCTGGTCCCCCAGGCGCAGTTCGTGCGGCGAGAGCGGATGTCGCAGCTGGTTTACTCGGGCTCCAGAAAGATCAGCCGGATGCCTGCGCGGAGCGCCATCGTGGGGTTCTCGGTTGAAAACGTCTATGCCATTGCCGAATTGCTGCGCCGCCAGAAAGGTGGAGCTGCGGTGGTCATGGGGGCGCTCAGCCCGCGGACCCGGAATGCACAGGTGGACCTGTACCAAAACGGTGAGGTTGATTACCTGGTTGCCACGGACGCTATCGGGATGGGGTTGAACCTGGATGTGAACCACGTTGCGTTTTCATCCCTGTCCAAATTCGACGGGCGCAGGATGCGTCCGCTTGCGCCGAACGAGCTGGCGCAGATCGCGGGCCGGGCAGGTCGCGGGATGTCGGATGGCACATTCGGCATAACCGGAGAGGCCCCGCCGCTGGACGAGGGCGTGGCGCAGGCGATCATGGACAGCCGGTTTACGCCGATGAAAAAGCTGAACTGGCGAAATGCCGCCCTTCGGTTCGGCTCGATTGATGCGCTGATCGACTCGCTTGAGGTCGGCCCGGATGATGAACACCTGATCAAGGCCCGCCCTGCTGATGACCTGAACGCGTTGAAATCGCTGTCGCAAGTGACCGAAGTTGTCGCCCGTGCAAGCGACGGCCCGTCCATCCGGTTGCTGTGGGATGTGTGCAGAATCCCTGATTTTCGCGGTATCAGCCATGCGGAACATGCCAGCTTGCTGGAGGTGATCTATGGCCATCTGCATGAACGGGGATCCATTCCCGACGAGTTTATGGCACGGCAGATCAGACGGATCGATCAGACCCACGGCGATATCGACGCTTTATCTAAAAGATTGGCATATATTCGCACGTGGACATATGTTGCGCAGCGGAAAGGGTGGGTTCGTGACGAATCACATTGGCGTAACGAAACCCGCACTGTAGAAGACAGACTGTCCGACGCTCTGCATGAGCGTCTCACGCAAAGATTTGTGGATCGGCGCACATCCGTTTTGTTGCGCCGGCTCAAACAGAAGGAGGCCCTTTTGGCCGAAGTAAATGACAAGGGTGAAGTGACCGTCGAAGGCGAATTCGTCGGTCGTCTGGAAGGGTTCCGGTTCATCCCGGACAAAAGCGCGCAGGGAACCGAGGCAAAAGCTCTGAAATCGGCGTCTCTGCAAGCACTCGCGCCGCAATTCCATCTGCGCGCCGATCGCTTCTACAACGCGCCCGATACTGAAATTGATTTCACTGATCAGGGTGGCCTGATGTGGGGTGAATACGCCGTTGGCAAGCTGGTTGCCGGGGCGGAACCTCTCAAACCTATGGTCGAAGTGTTCGTTGACGAAGCGGCGGGGCCGGATGTCGAGCAGAAAGTGCAGCGCCGTTTGCAGCACTTCATTGACCGCAAGGTGGCCGCTCTGTTCGAGCCGCTGCTGAACCTGTCCCGCGATGAGGAACTCAGCGGCCTTGCCAAAGGCTTTGCTTTCCGCATGGTCGAAGCGCTGGGTATCCTGCCCCGCGCACAGGTCGCACAAGAGGTCAAGGATCTTGATCAGGACGCCCGCGGCGCCTTGCGCAAGCATGGTATCCGGTTCGGCCAGTTCACCATTTTCATGCCGCTGCTGCTGAAACCGGCCCCGACGCGTCTGCGTCTCGTGCTTTGGGCGCTGTCCAGCGGGTTGCAGGAATTCCCCGAAGCGCCGCCTCCGGGCCTGGTGACCGTGCCGGTCGCCAAGGATGCGCCGCAGGGCTATGACACCATGTGTGGCTACCGCGATGCAGGCGAGCGTTCGATCCGTATCGACATGCTGGAACGTTTGGCGGACATGCTGCGCGCAGAAGACAGCCGCGGCGGTTTCGAAGCCAAACCCGATATGCTGTCGATCACCGGTATGACGCTGGATCAGTTCGCAGACCTTATGCAGGGGCTGGGATACAAGGCGGAACGCGGCGAGCGGCCGAAAGTCAAACCTGCACCGGCCGAACAGCCGGCGGCAGCTGAAGCGGACAAACCGACCGCCGAAGAAGCCCCGGCAAGTGAAGTCGCGGCAGAAGACGTCGCCGCACCCGCCGAGGCGGCAGCCGAGGCCACCGACGGCACCGAGGCGGCAGCCGAGGCTGGTGCGGACAGCCTTCCCGCAGAACCAGTGTCAGACGAACCCGAGGTTGAAGTGTTCTACACCTTCACCTGGGCCCGTCAGCGACAGCCCAACCGAGGTCCGCGCCGCGAGCAGGGGCAGGGCAAGGGCAAACCGCGCGGCAAGCCGCAGGATGGCCGTGGCAAACCGCATGGCAAGAAGGGCGGCAAGCCTCAGGGCGCCAAGACCTTCTCGTCCCGGCCGCCGAAAAAGGAAAAGGCGATTGATCCCGACAACCCGTTTGCAGCCGCGCTGATGGGTTTGAAGGACGGCAACTGATCCGAAATGGCCGAGGCCAAGCTGCGGATTGACAAATGGTTGTGGCAGGCGCGGTTCTTCAAGACCCGCAGCCTGGCCGCCAAACAGGTCAGCGGGGGCCATGTCAGGTTGAACGGAAGCCGGGTGCAAAAACCGGCGCAGGCCGTGGCCCCGGGCGACGTTCTGACCTTTCCTCAGGGCCGTATCGTCCGCGTTGTGCGCATCGAAAAAATCGGGGATCGCCGTGGTCCGGCCCCCGAAGCGCAAACGCTGTATTTCGATATGACCGAAAAACAGGACGTTCCGCCCAAAAATCCGGGGTTTGAGGGAAAAGGTCGCCCGACAAAGAAAGATCGCCGTTCTCTTGATCTTTCTCGCACCGAAGATCGCTGATCATATCTTGAAGAGTAGGCCAGACTGAATTAGCTAAACGCTCAAACCGCAAACGGGAATCCGATCATGACCTATGTTGTCACCGAAAACTGTATCGCCTGCAAATATACCGACTGTGTCGAAGTATGTCCGGTGGACTGTTTCTATGAAGGTGAGAACACGTTGGTCATCCATCCCGACGAATGCATCGACTGCGGTGTTTGCGAACCGGAATGCCCGGCCGACGCGATCCGCCCCGATACTGAACCGGGCATGGATCAATGGGTCGAATTCAATCGCAAGTACTCGGAAATGTGGCCCGTGATCGTCACCAAGAAAGATCCGCTTCCCGATGCGGAAGAACGCGACGGTGAAGAAGGCAAGATGGAGAAGTATTTCTCGGAAGCACCGGGCGAGGGTGGTTGAACGATTCGCGCTCAAACCTCTGTTTGATGCGAAAAGAACGCGGCTCAACCTGTTGAAAACAGGTTTAATATGAAAATTTACCGCCGGGTAAACTTTCGGGTGTCGTATTTTTGTGATATACTTGGTTCTTGTATGATGACCGAGATTGGGATGCGCTCCACAAGTATGCTCGCTTTGGAGATTTGAATTTGTGACAATATCGCCGCCTGTCGGGGCTGAGAAAGTCCCCGCATGTGGTGCTTTTGTTGTCTGTGTCCCGTCCGCAAGCAAGGAAAAAACTGAATGACAAAGTCGAAAAAGCTCGAGTTCCGCCCGAACGACTATGTTGTCTACCCCGCTCATGGCGTAGGCCAGATCATCTCGATCGAAGAACAGGAAGTCGCGGGATTCTCTCTGGAGCTGTTCGTCATCTCATTTGAGAAAGACAAGATGACTCTGCGCGTGCCGACCAACAAGGTTACCGAATCCGGCCTGCGGTCGCTCAGCTCGCCCGACGTGATCAGTCAGGCAATGAAAACGCTGAAGGGAAAGGCAAAGGTCAAACGCGCCATGTGGTCGCGCCGTGCTCAGGAATACGAGCAGAAAATCAACTCGGGCGATTTGATTTCGATTGCGGAAGTGGTCCGCGATCTGCATCGCACGGACGACCAGCGCGAGCAGAGCTATTCCGAACGTCAGCTGTACGAAGCTGCGCTGGAACGCCTGACCCGCGAGGTTGCGGCGGTTTCCGGCACCGGCGAAGTATCCGCCGCCAAACAGGTGGACGAAGTTCTGACCTCTCGCGCTGCCTGACAGCGAGTTCGATATGACAACAGGCCGCTCCACCATCGGGGCGGCCTTTTTCGTGGCTTGGTGAATTCCGCAAGTACCGCTAATTCTACTGTATATGCAGCAAGCTACAGGGCGGACATGAAGCAGACAGTTAGATATCTGTATATCGGACATGACCCGATTTCGGTCTGGTTTCGGTACGCTCTGATCCTGTTCGATGTTGCGACAATCATTTTCTTTGTCGCAACGGCTCACGTCCCTCATGGTCCCGGCTTGATCCTTGCAAGCCAGTTGATCGGTTTTTTAATTTTCTTGGACTTTTCAGCGCGGCTTTGGATTTCAAAGGATCGTTGGAAGCTGCTGCGCCAGATTTATACGCTGGCGGATATTGTCGTTATCGTCTCGCTGGTTCTGGATCCGTTTCTGACGGGCAACCTGGCTTTCCTGAGGATTCTGCGGGCCTTGCGCCTGATCCATTCATACCACCTGCTCAGGGACTTGCGACGCGACAGTACCTTTTTTCGCACCCATGAAGACGCGGTGATTGCAGCAATCAATCTGATGGTTTTCGTCTTTGCCACCTCTACGGCGGTATTGGTGTTCTTCATTCCGGAAGACGCCCAGACGCCTTACATAGACGCGCTGTATTTCACCATGGCCACCCTGACCACAACCGGGTTCGGCGACATCACGCTGAGCACACCTTGGGGCAAGCTGTTTTCGGTCTTCATCATGGTCGTGGGCGTCGCGTTGTTTGTCCGTTTGGCGCAGGCGATATTCATGCCGCAGAAGGTACGTCACAAATGCCCAAGCTGCGGGTTGTATCGGCATGATCCGGATGCCGTGCATTGCAAGCACTGCGGTGGAACACTGCGGATCGAAACAGGCGGCGCGTCCTAAATCTGCGCGCTGATGGCAAGCAGAAACGCGATCTCGGCCAGTTGTTGCGATGCCCCAAGTATGTCCCCGGTCTGGCCGCCGATCTTCTTGCGCGCTGTCAACGCCAAGATGGCGGCAACCAAGGCAGCAGAGAATATGGCGGTGATCGCCGAACCCCCGCACATGAAAACGGCGATTGTAACGGCCAGGCCCAAGGACATGCTGACCGAAATCGCGCCGGGGGTTCCCACCGAATGGCTCAGCCCCGATTTTCTGGCGTTTGGCAGGGATGCCATCAAAACCGGCATCAGGGCGCGTGAGAACACGCAGGCTGCCAGAATCGGCCAAATCGACCCGGTTGCCAAAATCGTGGCAACTGCCGAAACCCGAGCAAGCTGGGAAACAACCAAAGCGAGAACACCATAGGTTCCGATCTGGCTGTCTTTCATGATTTCAAGTCGACGTTCAGCGGTGAACCCGCCCCAGAGGCCGTCGAACGTATCGGCCAGACCGTCCTCGTGTATTGCGCCCGTCGTCATGATCAACATTGCAACCAACAGTGTCGCGGCAACAAAAGGGGGCAGATGAAAGACCATTGCCAACCATCCGACCAGACAGGCGATCGCTCCGACGGCCAGCCCGGCGATAGGGAAGGCCCATGCCGCCTGTGCCTGCCGCTTGAATACAGGTTCCGGCAATCGGGGCAGGGGCAGGCGGGTCAACAGCACCAGAGCCAGCGGAATATCCCACAGGGAAAAGGGATTGGTGTCGTTTTTCTGCACGCCCGTGCCTTTCGGGGTCTTGTTGGTTTCGATGCTTCGGTTAAACACACAGGACCACTCTGATGCAATGAGGCTTTCATGTTGCCTGAACTGAATGATTTGAACGCGTTCCGTGCTGCGCTTGCAGCGGCTCCGGGGCCGGATGCCACCGCGGCGCAGGGCGCGGCAGAGCGAAACGGACAACTGACGAAACCCCCGGGCGCGCTGGGGCGACTTGAAGATTTGGCAATCTGGTACGCAGGATGGCGCGGAGATGCCCGTCCAAAGATCGCGGCGCCACAGGTCATCGTCTTTGCCGGAAACCACGGAGTCACCGCACAGGGGGTCTCGGCCTTTCCGTCGGAAGTGACCGTGCAAATGGTGATGAACTTCGAACATGGCGGTGCGGCGATCAACCAGCTGGCCCGGGCGGCGGGTGCAACGATGGATGTTCACGCGCTGGATCTGGATAACCCGACCGCAGATTTCACCCGGGCACCGGCCATGACGGAAGCCGAATTGCTGGACGCGCTGCGCACTGGCTGGCAGGCCGTGGATCCGCAGGCTGATCTGTTGGTCGTGGGCGAGATGGGCATTGGCAACACCACCCCGGCAGCCGCGATTGCCTGCGCGCTGTTCGGTGGTGACGCGGCCGATTGGACAGGTCGCGGGACGGGCGTCGATGATGCGGGGCTGACCAACAAGACCCGTGTTGTTGCCGAAGGTGTAGCGTTGCACAGGTCAGAGGATGGCCTTGAAATTCTGCGCTGCCTCGGAGGTCGTGAGATTGCGGCGATGGCCGGGGCGATTGCCGCCGCGCGGATATTGCGCATTCCTGTGATCCTAGACGGTTTCATCTGTACCGCTGCCGCTGCCTGCCTGTGGAGGCTGTCGGACACCGCGCTGGATCACGCCGTGGCCGGCCACCAAAGCGCCGAGGCCGCACACGGTGCCGTATTGGTGAAGCTGGGCAAGGAACCGCTGCTGAGCCTTGGTCTTCGGCTGGGCGAAGGCTCGGGCGGGGCGCTGGCGATCAATATTCTCAGAAGCGCCGTGGCCTGCCATTCCGGTATGGCAACCTTTGCCGAGGCAGGAGTGTCTGACGGTTGATTCATTGCCTGACCCGGGCACAGGCTTGGGTCAGGCGGACTTCTTGGCGTGTTTTTCGGCCAGTTCCAGCAGCGCGGTTTCCAGATCCTTTTCCAGCTGCTGTGCACGCTCGATGTATTTCTTGTTTTCGGCAGTTGGCAGACCCGGGACCCACAGCTCGGCGAGATCGCGAACAGACATCCGGTCATGATGATAAAAAGTCTGTTCCGCCTGTGCGGCCTCGTACTCACTCAGCCCGATATTCTCCAGAACATAGCGGCCTGCGCGCAATGAGCTGTCGAAAAGTTCCCGCACGATGTCGTTGGCACCAGCCTGATAGAGCTCGTACACATGAGTCCGGTCGCGGGCGCGTGCGATGATGTGCAGGTCAGGGCGCTGCCGTCTGGCATACCCGACAAGCCGCGTGACTTGTTTGTGGTCATCCATGGCAGCGACAAGGACCGACGCTTTTTCCAATCCCGCAGCGCGCAGCAATTCAGGGCGTGTTGGATCGCCCAGAAACCCTTTGACCCCGAAACGGCGCATCAGCTGAATAGTTTCGATGTTGTGGTCCAGCACAACCGTCTTGAATCCGCTGGCCCGCACCAGCCGGTTTACAATCTGCCCGAACCGACCAATCCCGGCGATGATGACGGGGCCTTTTTCGTCAATTTCATCCGGCACGGGTTCTTTGGAAGTGTCGCCGATCTTTCGCGACAGAAGATCGTAGATGATAAACAGAAGCGGTGTGATCAGCATCGTCAAAGCGATGATCATCAGCAGTTTTTGGGACAGGTCGGGGGGGATGACATTCTGTTGCGTGGAAAATGCCAGCAGAACAAAGCCAAACTCACCCGCTTGCGCCAAGCCCAAGGTAAACAGCCAGTGATCGCGCCCACGCAACTTGAAGGCCTTGCCCACAAGATACAGGATGATCCCTTTTGCAAGGATCAAAAGAAGCGCCAGACCGATCAGGTCAAGGGGGTCATCAAAGAAATAGGCAACATCGATCCCGGCACCGACCGTGATGAAGAAAAGCCCAAGCAAAAGCCCTTTGAATGGCTCAAGGTCGCTTTCCATTTCATGTCTGAACTCGGAACTGGCCAGAACCACGCCCGCCAGGAAGGCGCCCAGGGCAGGGGAAAGTCCGACGAGGGTCATCAGGAAGGAAATCCCGACCACGATCATAAGCGCCAGGGCGGTATACATCTCGCGCAGGCGGGTCGCGTGAATGAAGCGAAACAGCGGACGGGTCAGGTAGACACCGGCCAGAATGACAAACACCACTGCCCCGATCGTAACCAGCGTGACGGCCCAACCCGGCAGACCTTCGACCAGAGAAAGGCTGTGATGGTCCGCGCCGTGAAGTCCTCCGGCCCCGCGGTCAATCGAACCATCCGATTTGATCTGAGGTATGGCCGGCAAGGCCAGAAGTGGAAGCAAGGCCAAGATCGGAATGACCGCTATGTCCTGCGTTAACAGCACCGAAAACGTAGCTCGACCGCCATTTGTTCGCATCAGGCCCTTTTCGGAAAGGGTCTGAAGAACGATTGCCGTGGATGACAGCGACAAAGTCAGCCCTACGGCCAGGGCGACCGACCAGGGGTGGTTGGCGTACATTGCCACGGCAGCAATCGCAGCCGTCGACAACGCAACCTGCAACCCGCCCAACCCCAGCAACTTGTCGCGCATATCCCACAGGGCGCGCGGCTCCAGTTCCAGACCGATCAGGAACAGCATCATCACCACACCGAATTCGGCAACGTGCTGAAGGTTTTCCGTTTCCGCGCCGACAAGGCCAAGAACAGGACCAATGATAATCCCGGCGGCCAGATACCCCAGAACCGACCCCAACCCCAGCCGTGCAGACAGGGGAACGGCGATGACTGCGGCTGCCAGATAGATTGAAGCCTGATATAGGAATACGTCCATAGGTGTCCTCTCGGGCCCGTTCAGGTGGGCAGGGGGGCGTCGCGTTTCAGTTGGTCCATTACGATCTGGCTCTGAACTCTTGCAACGGCAGGATGCGGCAGGATGACCGAATGTAGCAAGCTGTTGAGCGCGGAAAGATCGTCACAATAGATGTGCAGCAGGTAATCTGCCTCACCGGTCATCGTCCATGCGCTGGTAATTTCGGGGCGGGTGTCGACCATGCGGGCGAAGCTTGCAGATTGTTCAGGGCCATGAGTTCCCAGATGGACCTGAACAAAGCCTTGCACTTGCAGACCCAGTTTCAACGGGTCCAGCCGCGCGGCATACCCGGTTATGTACCCTTCGGCTTCAAGCCGCTGGCGGCGGCGTCCTGCCTGACTGGGTGACAGGTTCAGCATTTCGCCCAGTTGGTGCGCGGTCAGGTGTGCGTCCTTTTGCAGGGCGGAAAGCAATCGCTTGTCGGTCGCGTCCAGCATGTGCGGAAAAATCCTGCCTTTATTAACTTTTATGCGCGTTTTGCGCGCCTATCGGCAGTTTACACGAAAACAATGCGCAGAAACAGCGTCATAAAAGTCATATTTTTGAATCAGCAAAGAAATTCCTGTTTTCGAAGGAGACGCGCCATGGGTCCTTTCCCACACAACGCCCCGAAATCTGTTATCAGCGAAGAAAACCCTGCCGGTACCGATGGGTTTGAATTCGTCGAGTTTGCCCATCCTGAGCCGCAGGAGCTGCGTGATCTGTTCGCGAAGATGGGGTTTGACCTGGTGGCCCACCACAAGGAAAAGCCCGCCGTCGAGCTGTGGCAGCAAGGGGATGTCACCTATATCCTGAACGCGGATCCCGACAGCTTTGCCGCGAGGTTCGTGGACGAGCACGGACCTTGCGCGCCATCCATGGGGTGGCGAGTTGTTGACGCGCAAAAGGCCTATGACCATGCCGTATCAAAAGGTGCGGAACCTTACGACGGCGCTGACAAAACCATGAATGTGCCTGCGATCAAGGGCATCGGCGGATCGTTGATCTATTTCGTCGATCAATATTACGACACATCGCCATACAATCAGGAATTCGAGTGGATCAAAGAATCCAAACCTCGGGGCGAGGGGTTCTTCTATCTCGATCACCTGACGCACAACGTCTACAAGGGCAACATGGACAAGTGGTTCAAGTTCTACGGCGACCTGTTCAACTTCCGTGAAATTCGTTTCTTTGACATTCAGGGCAAGTTCACCGGGTTGTACAGCCGGGCGCTGACGTCTCCTTGCGGTCGTATCCGCATCCCCATCAACGAAGACCGCGGTGAGACGGGGCAAATCGTATCCTACCTGAAGAAATACAAAGGTGAAGGCATTCAGCATATTGCTGTCGGCAGTGACGATATTTACGCCTCGACCGATGCAATTGCGGAAAACGGTCTAAAATTCATGCCGGGCCCGAACAAGGCATATTACGAGATGTCCAAGACCCGCGTGGCCGGCCACGAGGAGCCGCTGGACCGGATGATGAAACACGGCATCCTGATCGATGGTGAAGGCGTTGTCGACGGTGGTGAGACCCGGATTCTGCTACAGATTTTCTCGAAAACCGTCATCGGACCGATCTTCTTCGAGTTCATTCAGCGCAAGGGCGACGACGGTTTCGGCGAGGGAAATTTTCAGGCGCTATTCGAATCCATTGAACGCGAACAGATCGAAAGCGGCGAGATTTCCGCAGCCTGATTGCAACGCACTGACACGCCGGGGGCAGTTCATCTGCCTTCGGCGCTTTTATGTGACGGTTGGTGCGTCAGAAGATCGATTGCCGGTTTTCAGCTGCGCGGCATCGCCAGGGTCACGTTGCGGCCCTTTTTCTGATATCGAAGCTCACTGTCGCTGATCGCGATGACTTTCCCGCCATCAAGGCGGTCTCCGACTTTCAGCTTTTTGTAACGCCCGCTGGGAAGCCGCACCAATGCGCGTCTGTTGGCCGGCGTTCCGTAGACCCCGATCAGGTTCAGCCTGCGCAGGTTGATTGCGTTGTCGATCGTGGCTTGTCGTGCGACCGACGCGGTCGAAGGGATTTTGGGCGCGAGGGTCTTTGGTTGGAACGATCCTGCGTCATCGGATTTCTGATCCAATGCTGCTGTGGACCCAAGATTCGAACTGTTTGAAGCAGGTGATTTGGCAGGGGCCAATCCGGCGGGGCGGGATTTGGGCCGCGGGACTCTTACGACAGCCAAGGCCGTTGGTGCCTCATCGACCTGTGGTTCGGTCTGAAGGTTTTCCGGGCGCGCTTTCGGTCGCTTGGATGCCAATTCCTCCAATGACCGGCCACCCAGTTGACCGCGCTCGAAATTCTCGACCAGATCAGCGGGGCGCGGCTTGGGCCGAATGCCTGCCAATCTGTCGTCGACCTCGTCAACCACAGGTTCTTCTTCGAAACGAACTGGAGTTTCAGGTGGAACCTTGGAAGGGCGCCCCAGATAAACAACGACCCCCGCCGGATTCACGGTGCCTTCCGGTGTAGGCACGACCAGGCCGTTCTCATCCAGATCAAACCGAGTGCCCGCAATGTTGGGGGATACGTCGGGTTCAAAAGGAGCGTCGGTGTCAAAACTGGGGTCGGGCGGTAAGGCAACCGCATCCTCGAACAGATCGGCGTGGTCCAGCGATGCCAGATACAATTCCTGCGGTTCCACAGTCTCAGGTATTTCCGGTGCCGCAGGCGCTGTCGTGCTTATGCCCGTAACGGCCTCGACACCTTTTAGTGTTTCGGGGTCCTGAGCGACGGAGTCCACCGCAGTAGGGGCAACTTTGAGCGCCTCCAGAATGGCTGCATCTGTGGCAGTCAGATCCGGCTGCGTGCCGGTCTCGGTTTCCGAGGCCTCGTTCGCAGGCACTTCGGCGTCATCGGTCGCAAGGTCCGGAACGGTTTGTTGCGGGGCTTCCAGCGCCGCCGTGTCCAGCTCCGATTCAGGCAGGGGCTCTGCGGCGGGTTCAGTGGCGGGAACCGCAACCTGAGCCGGGCTCTGTTCGGCCTGATCCTGTTCAGGGTCGGACCCCGATGCCAGCCAAACGCCAACAAGTCCACCAACGAGAAGCACGGCGGCAAAGAGCGGAATGGCAGACCGGTTTACCCCTGAAGATGCATCAAGATTGTTCGTTGTTTCCCGGGGTGCTCGAAAAGCCTCGGGCGCGGCGGTTCCGGCAATCGGATGGGTGGGCAGGTCGGAATCATCAGCCTGTTCAACTGCGTCCGTTTCCACCGGAGATGGCTGGTTTTCCGGGTGTGACAGATCGGAAGCGTCCGAGGTTTCGCGAAACAACGCCTCACGCGGGAACGCGCCCTCTTTGTCTTCGGCGGTGAACGCCACCACCACAAAACCATTTTCCGAGGCAAAGGTCCGCGCTTCGGCCAGAGTTTCAACCGCCACGGTGGCAACAAAGGTCGTGTCGCCTTCGGTCTGGCTGTCATAACTCAGTTCTGACAGGGCGTAAGGCGTGGCCTCGGTCAGAGCAGTTTCGATACGTTCCGCCCGGTCTTCCGGCGGCAACCTATCGGTCGAAAGCTCTAGAAACCGAATCTGATCCTCTGGCAGCACAAGCTTGCAGCTCAGATCATTTTCCAGCGCAAATGCCTTTTCCCGCAACGCCTGCATCTGTGCGGACAAGTCCGGAACATCCAGCGGAATCGTACCGACAACAAACCAGTCGTCATCAGAACGGTGGTGCAGTGTTATTCCGGTCGCAGAAAAAGACAGCGCAAAGGCGGGTTTCATATTCCGGAGGAACCATAATTATCAATGTCAATGCAAACGACTTTGCGTTTGCAGACCGACATTAAAGCAGGAACCCGCCGAGGGAAAGAAAAAGGCGGTATCTCCTCTTGTATCGCAAGGGCCCGTCAACCCATCTAAAAGCAGAGTAATTTTGGAGTGATAACCTTGAAGACATTCGCTTTTCTGGCCGCGATGATGGCGGCTACGGCTGCCGGGGCCGCTCATGCGGAAGAACGTCGCATCAACGTTGATGCAACCGGAACAGTGCAGATTGCGCCTGATATGGCGACGATAACCTTGGGCGTGACCAACGAAGACGCCGAAGCCTCGGCTGCGATGCAGGCGACGTCAGATGCCGTTTCCAAAGTCTTGGCGCGCCTGACCGAGATGGGTATCGAAGATCGTGACGTCCAGACACGGGACCTGTCATTGTCGCCCGTCTGGTCGGGTCGTCATGGACAGAATGGGGAGACGCCCGAAATCACCGGCTTTACGGCGTCCAACCGCGTGTTTGTGCGCGTACGCGACCTGACCCAACTGGGGAAGATCATGGACGCGGTCATTCAGGACGGCGCCAATGATTTCGGGGGCTTGAGCTTTGGCGTGCAGGATCCCAAACCGATCGAGGCGCAGGCGCGTGCCAAGGCCGTTGGCGAAGCCACGGCCAAAGCACAGCAGTTGGCAGAGGCAGCGGGCGTGACGCTTGGTCCGGTTCAGTCGATCTCGGAGCAAACAGCTGGCATTCGTCCGATGGCAGAAATGCGCGCGCTGAGCATGGCGGATGCGGGTGGTGTTCCCGTCGCGGGCGGCGAGGTGTCGGTTTCCGTCAGTGTCTCGTTGGAATTCGAGATTTCAGACTAAGATCACGCTTTCACACGGGCCATCAGCGGTTTGCGCTGCTGGCCCGTGCCGTCAAAATTGTCGGGCGACAGCCAGGCTTCGAATGCATCGCGAATGCGCGGCCATTCAGTGTCGATGATCGCGTACCACGCCGTATCCCGATTGCGGCCCTTGTAGTGGGTCGCCTGTCGAAACACCCCTTCGAAAGTAAATCCCAGCCGTTCAGCGGCATTGCGTGACGGTGCATTCAGTGCGTCGCATTTCCACTCGTACCGGCGATAGCCGAGCTCGTCGAAAACCCGCTTCATCATGAGGTACATGACCTCGGTCGATTGCGGCTTGCGTTGCAGCAGCGGCGAGAAGTGGATGTGGCCGACTTCGATGGCACCCGCTGCGGGTTCGATCCGAAGATAAGAGGCCATGCCGACTGGCACTTCGTCCGCATCCAATACGGAATGAAACATCGGGTCCGCATCCATGCAGTTGGCGCGGGCCCAGTCTTCAAATTCCGGTTCGCTGACAAACGGGCCATAGGGCAGGTAAGTCCAGTTACGGCCATCCCTGTCATTGGCAAACGCCCGAAAAAGTCCGGGCGCATGGCGATTCACATCCAGTGGCACGACAGAACAGTACCGGCCTTCCATCGGTGTGTAAGGCGGCGTCGGGCGCGGAAAGTCACCCGACACCGGCAAACCGATGGGCTGGCCAAGGTCGTTTGTGTCGTGCCCGGCCATAGTCAGGCGCTGGCCTTGGCGAGGGCCTGATCAAGGTCCGCGATCAGGTCGTTCACGTCTTCGATGCCGATTGACACCCGCACGACACCGGGGCCTGCGCCCGCGGCTTCCTGTTGTTCCGGCGTCAGTTGTCGGTGGGTGGTCGAGGCCGAGTGGATGATCAACGAGCGGGCATCGCCCAAATTGGCCACGTGGCTGAAGATTTCCAGCGCGTTGACCAGTTTGATACAGGCGTCATAGCCGCCCTTCACCGCAAAAGTGAACAATGCGCCAGCGCCACGTGGATACTGCGATTTGACCCGGTCCTTGTAAGGTGATGACGGCAATCCCGCATAGGTGACGTATTCCACCCGGTCATCCGCTTCCAGCCACGTTGCGATTTTCTGGGCGTTCTCCACGTGGCGCTCCATACGCAGCGACAGTGTTTCGATCCCCATCAGCGTGTAATGAGCTGCCTGCGGGTTCATGGTCATGCCCAGATCACGCAGACCGATGGCAATGCCGTGGAAGGTGAAGGCCAGCGGGCCAAAAGTCTCATGGAATTTCAGGCCGTGATAGGCAGGCTCGGGTTCGCTCAGTGACGGGAATTTGTCATTCGCGGACCAGTCGAACTTGCCAGAATCCACGATGCACCCGCCGGTGACGGTGCCGTTGCCGGTCAGGTATTTGGTGGTGGAATGCACAACCAGTGTCGCGCCATGCTCGATCGGACGGCACAGGTAGGGCGTGGCCGAGGTGTTGTCGACAATCAGCGGGATGCCCGCAGCATCAGCAACATCCGCCAACGCGCGGATATCAGACACATAACCGCCCGGATTGGCGATGGATTCGCAGAACACGGCGCGGGTGTTTTCGTCGATGGCATCCTTCACGGCGTCCAGATCATCGGTGTCCACGAATTTGGCGGACCAGCCAAAGCGTTTGATCGTCTGGCTGAACTGCGTGACCGTGCCGCCATACAAACGGGTCGAGGCGACCACGTTGCAGCCGGGCCCCATCAGCGGAAACAGCGCCATGATCTGTGCCGCATGCCCGGACGAGCAGCACACCGCCCCGACGCCGCCTTCAAGCGTCGCCACGCGTTCCTGCAGAACGGCGACGGTTGGGTTGGTCAGGCGTGAATAGATAAAGCCCACCTCTTGCAGGTTGAACAGGGCCGCTGCGTGGTCCGCATCCCGGAACACATAGGCCGTGGTCTGATAAATCGGTGTCTGGCGTGCTCCGGTCGCCGGGTCGGGGCGGGCACCCGCATGAATTTGCAATGTGTCGAAACCGTAGGTCGGGCCGTCAGACATCGTGAAAATCTCCTGTTGGTATCTGTCTTGCGGAATCTGTAGGCCATTGCCCGCCTGCGCACAACGATCCTGTCAGCGCAGCCAGAGTCCTTTGCTTTTGATCGCGTTGCGCAGTGCCTGTTCCCGCCGCGGCAGATTGTCCTGATCAAAGAGCGCACGGATTTTTTCGCCTTTGCCCTGAAGAACCAGCTTTTTCAGCGGATCATACTGTTTGAGCACTTTTTTGACCTTGTTGGGGGCCGCGACGGTTTCCAGCACATCGATCACGTGATCGCTTTCGCG
Source organism: Ruegeria sp. AG6 (assembly GCF_056541565.1). Classification (NCBI taxonomy): domain Bacteria; kingdom Pseudomonadati; phylum Pseudomonadota; class Alphaproteobacteria; order Rhodobacterales; family Roseobacteraceae; genus Ruegeria; species Ruegeria sp. AG6. The sequence goes on from NZ_JBQFYQ010000001.1 coordinate 359,236, forward strand.
GGCATAAAGCAAAGGGAACAGGCGATAGTGGCAGCTGACGGACCCATCCAGAAGCCCGTCCGGCAAAGCGTCCCGCCCGCCGCCGAAAGAATGAATGACCAGCGGCAGGGCCGCCTGATCCAGCCATGGGTCAAGGTTCTGGCCCGTCAGTTCGGGAATGTTCTCATCCCGGATCGTTCTTGCGTAGTCCAGGTACCGTTCACCGAACATCCTGGGGCATTTGAAAAAAAAGTAACCTGAGTTGAAGTAAAGGTATCGCCGCCAGTAATCATGGGGTTGGCCCGGATCAACCGAGCTTTCGAAATCCAGCCCGAAGCGCGCATAAAGCGCCCGCCAGATACCGTCAAAGCCGGGGCCGTACAGCGTCGGCTTTGGCCATGTGCCCTCGACCTTCAGTGAGGCTCCGGGGTGGTTGAAATCGAACGGGACGCTTGTGATGTCGCCGGTGATCAGCGTGTCTGTGTCGAAGAACACAAAGGGTTCACCTTCCGGCAGGGCCGACAAGGCTTCGATCTTGTTGCCATAAGGGTAGCTTTCGCCGAAAACATGCGAGTCGAAGGGTAGGATTTCGGCATCCAACTGTTTCAGGGCCTTCAGAACGTCTTCGTCCTGGATGCTCGGGTTGTGGGTCCAGCGCGGGCCCGGGTTGGGTGTGGCGACAAACAGCCGGCCTTTGAACCCGGGCGAACAATGGCGAAGCGAGGCCGCGAACAACAGGGCCTCATATTGCAGGCGGTTGTTTTGCCCGACAACCGCGATGTTGAATTTCCGAGAACTTGCCTGCATCTATGCCCATTCCTGAAAGCTGCCGGAACCGGCACCCTTTGATCCGGGTTACAGCAAGCGGGGTGGGGCGTCAAAAGCCGAAAGTTTGATTTCTTGTTATCTATGGCATTCCTCTCATCGCGCCGAGAAAGGGCTGAGCAAGGTCATTTTGCGGATTTTCCGAGGTTGGCCCGGTTCATGTCGTAAGGGAAAATCGGTGGCGTGCGATGCTGACCGAACCTTGTATGCCCATACCCGCACAGCCCTTTCCTGGGCAAATCCTGCCTTCGGACCCAATGATTCAACGCTTTTCGTGCTTAACCCCTAAGCGAAGTGCCCAAAAACACGGTTGTTTTTGCAAGGCTTTTCATTTTTTGACCATTTGGCAAATTTTACCAATTGATAAAAAAAATATTTGTGGCAAGCTGAGAGCATAACAAACATATCTACAGGGAGTAGAGTGATGGCACAGGGCCAGATGGCACCCGGCATCGTAGCCGGGCGGCTTTCAAGCGATGAGCTGACCTCAAATTTCACCGATCTGCATCCGCCACTTGCGCAGCACGAGGCCGCAGTAGCCGCAGATCGCTGTTATTTCTGCTATGACGCGCCATGCGTGACGGCCTGTCCAACGGATATCGATATCCCGTTGTTCATTCGCCAGATTCAAGCCGGTCAACCGCAATCAGCAGGGCGCACGATTCTGGAACAGAATATTCTGGGCGGAATGTGCGCTCGGGTCTGTCCAACCGAAACATTGTGCGAAGAGGCCTGCGTTCGCGAGGCCGCCGAAGGCAAACCGGTTGAGATCGGGCGCCTGCAACGTTTCGCCACCGATGAAATCATGGCCTCGGGCGTGCATCCGTTTGAACGTGCGCCTTCGACCGGCAAGACAGTTGCCGTTGTAGGGGCCGGGCCTGCGGGTCTGGCCTGTGCCCATCGGCTGGCGATGCTGGGCCATGACGTGGTGATCCATGAAAGCAAGCCCAAACCCGGCGGCCTGAATGAATATGGTATCGCGGCCTACAAATCGACCAACGATTTTGCACAGGCCGAGGTGGACTGGCTTCTGAAAATCGGCGGGATTGCAATCGAGACCGGTTCGGTTTTGGGCGAAAGCATCTCATTGGATGGGCTGGTCGAAAACTACGACGCGGTGTTTCTGTCCATCGGTCTAGCCGGCGTCAACGCCTTGCGTGCAGGCGGTGTTGACAAGGACGGTGTGCGGGCCGCGGTTGATTTCATATCGGACGTGCGGCAGGCCAGCGACCTTGCCGATCTGCCCGTTGGCCGGAATGTGGTCGTCATCGGCGGGGGCATGACGGCTGTGGATGCCGCCGTGAAATCCAAGCTTCTGGGCGCCGAAAACGTCACGATTGCCTATCGCCGCGGCCGGGATGCCATGGGGGCCAGCCGGTACGAGCAGGACCTGGCAGCGTCGCATGGCGTTCGGATCATGACCAATGTTCAGCCAGTGGCCATCCACGGCAATGGCGCCGCGACCGAGATCGAGCTGGAATATACCTCCAGCCAGAACGGTCAGCTCATCGCAACCGGAGAAACGATCCGCTTGCCGGCCGATCAGGTTCTCAAGGCCATCGGACAGACCTTGGAGGGCGCACCCGAAGGCCTGACGCTGGATGGCAACAAGATCGCCGTCAGCGGCGCTGGCCGAACCTCTTTGGCTGGTGTCTGGGCTGGTGGTGACTGCGCTGCGGGCGGTGAAGATCTGACCGTAACGGCCGTTGCCGAAGGTCGGGACGCGGCGATGGACATCCACGCGACGCTCGTTTCGTGATAGGGTGGGGTATTCACCCCATTCCTTTCGCTGCTGAGGTATTCCCATGTCCCAGATCGAACAAGCTGTTGCTCAACACTATACCACCGGTGCACTGACCGAACGCGTCCGCGCGGCGCTGGAGGCCAGCGGCATCGACCCGGATGCGGCCACTGTCGCTGATCTGAAGGCGGGGGATGAATTCCATACCGGCGGCGTTCTTGCGACCGACAACCTGTTTGCGCAACTTTCTCCGACCCATGCGACACGCGTTCTGGACATCGGATGCGGCATCGGAGGCACATCCCGGTACATAGTGGACAAATACGACTCAACGGTGACAGGGATCGACCTGACGCCCGAGTTTGTGGAAACCGCAACTGCGCTCAACGATCTGGTCGGACATTCCGAAAAGGCCAGCTTTCTTGTTGGCAGTGCTCTGGACATGCCTGTGCCGGATGCCAGGTTCGACCTTGCCGTCATGATGCATGTGGGCATGAATATCGAAGACAAAGCGGGGCTGTTCGCGGAAGTGTCACGGGTTCTGGCCACCGGTGGCACCTTTGCCTTGTTCGACGTCATGGGCGGAGAGGTGGATGAGCCGCTGGCTTTTCCGCTTCCCTGGTCCACATTGCCGGAAACCTCATTTGTTCACGCGCCGGATGTATACAAGGACGCCGCGGCCGCGGCCGGTCTTGAGCTGGTTGCCGAAACAGACCGCACCGCGTTTGCGATCCAGTTCTTCGAAGACGTATTTGCCAAGATAGCCGAGACCGGACCAGCGCCGCTGGGAATCCACCTGATGATGGGCGAAACGGCGCCCGAAAAGTTCCAAAACTACGTCAAAAACCTCAAGGCCGGGCGTATTCGCCCGACCGAAATGATATTCAAAAAATCCGGCTGAGCCGGGAAGGGAGAAGCCATGGCCGATCTGACGACAAACTTTCTGGGCATTTCCAGCCCCAACCCGTTCTGGCTGGCCTCTGCGCCGCCGACGGACAAGGAATACAATGTGCGCCGCGCCTTCGAGGCCGGGTGGGGAGGAGTTGTCTGGAAAACGCTGGGGTCCGAGGGGCCTCCGGTCGTGAACGTGAATGGCCCGCGCTATGGCGCAATCTACGGGGCCGACCGCCGTTTGCTGGGCCTGAACAATATCGAACTGATCACGGATCGTCCTCTCGAGGTGAATCTCGAGGAAATGGCGCGGGTCAAATCCGATTACCCGGATCGCGCCTTGATCGCGTCGATCATGGTTCCGTGCGAGGAAGAAGCATGGAAGGCCATTCTGCCACGCGTGGCAGAAACCGGTGCGGACGGGATCGAGCTGAACTTCGGCTGCCCTCATGGGATGAGCGAACGCGGCATGGGCTCGGCCGTGGGGCAGGTGCCGGAATATATCGAGATGGTCACCCGCTGGTGCAAACAGTATTACGACCGCCCGGTCATCGTTAAGCTTACGCCGAATATCACAGATATCCGCAAACCGGCTGCGGCCGCCAGAAACGGTGGTGCGGATGCGGTGTCGCTGATCAACACCATCAATTCGATCACCAGCGTCAATCTGGACACGTTCAGCCCTGAACCGTCCATTGACGGCAAAGGCAGCCACGGTGGGTATTGCGGCCCGGCAGTAAAGCCCATTGCATTGTCGATGGTGTCCGAGATCGCGCGGGCCGAGGCGACGCGGGGCCTGCCGATTTCCGGCATCGGCGGCGTCACCACTTGGCGTGACGCGGCCGAGTTCATCTCGTTGGGTTGCGGCAACGTTCAGGTGTGCACCGCTGCGATGACCTATGGCTTCAAGATCATTGACGAACTGACGGCAGGGCTGTCGGAATGGATGGATGAGAAAGGCTATTCCAGCATTGATGAGGTGATCGGACGTGCGGTGCCCAATGTCACCGACTGGCAGTATCTGAACCTCAACTACGTCGCCAAGGCGAAGATCGATCAGGATCAGTGCATCAAGTGTGGCCGGTGTTATGCTGCCTGCGAAGACACCAGCCACCAGGCGATTTCCATGTCCGAGGACCGTGTCTTTGAGGTGATGGATGACGAATGCGTCGCTTGCAACCTCTGCGTCGATGTTTGTCCGATCGAAGGCTGCATCGATATGGTGCCGATGGCAGCGGGCGAGGTTGATCCCCGGACCGGAAAAGAAGTTCAGCCAACTTATGCGAACTGGACGACGCATCCGAACAACCCGATGGCCAAGGCGGCCGAATGAGGGGATTGCGACAGATTGTCAAGGGGCCGTTATTGCGGCCCCTTTTTTCAGGGGCTCAGAAGTTTGCGGTACAACGTGTCAACAAAGGCTTCTGCACCCTCGAACGGATCTTCGTTGCCCAGAATTGCACGAACCTGAACATCGAAATCTGCATAGTGCTGCGTCAAGGCCCAGATCGAGAACACCAGGTGGTAGGGGTGCACCCGCGCGATTTTTCCCTGATCCATCCAGCCGGTAAGGATCGTGACCTTTTCGTCGACCAGTGTCTTGAGATCATTGGACAATGCATCGTGAATACGCGGCGCGCCCTGTACAAGCTCGTTGGCAAAAAGGCGGCTTTCCCGTGGTAGCTCCTGACTCATCTGCAACTTGCGCCGAATGTATGCCAGGATTTCCTCCATCGGATCGCCATTGGCGTCCAGATCATGCAACGGAGCCAGCCAGGTATCCAGCAGGCCGGACAGCAATTCAGTATGGATCGCTTCTTTTGATGGGAAATAGTACAGCAGGTTCGGCTTGCTCAGACCTGCTTCTGCTGCGATCTGGTCTACGGTTGCGCCGCGAAACCCGTGGGCTGAAAACACGTTCAGGGCGGCCTCTAGAATCGCGGCGCGGTTCTTTTTCTGAATACGGGTTGGTGCGCGGTCTTTTGGCATGTTTTCAGCGTGTCTCTTTTTTCGTCGAACAGATGCGGGACGTACTGAAAATTTCAGCTGAACCGCGCAAATTCTTGACTGATACCGAACCCGTGATAGCGTGAGTTTGACCATATGGTCAAATCAAGACATCAAAAGCGAGCCAACTCGCCAGCAAACAGGGAAGATGAACATGGCAGCTCCGGCGCAGAATCTCAGGATCAATGGCGACAGGTTGTGGGACAGTCTGATGGAGATGGCCAAGATCGGCCCGGGTGTCGCCGGTGGCAACAATCGCCAGACCTTGACGGATGAGGACGCGGAAGGCCGCGCCTTGTTCCAGAAATGGTGCGAGGAAGCAGGGTGCACCATGGGGCTTGACCAGATGGGCAACATGTTTGCCCGCCGCGAAGGCACTGACCCGGACGCGCTGCCGGTTTACGTGGGTTCGCATCTGGATACGCAGCCGACCGGCGGCAAATATGATGGCGTGCTAGGTGTCCTGGGAGGGCTGGAACTGATCCGGACGCTGAACGACCTGGGGATCAAGACGAAACATCCGATCGTCGCCACCAACTGGACAAACGAAGAAGGCACGCGTTACGCGCCGGCGATGCTGTCTTCGGGCGTTTTTGCCGGGATGCACACGCAAGACTGGGCATACAACCGCGAAGATGCTGAGGGCAAAAAGTTCGGGGATGAGCTGAACCGGATCGGCTGGCGTGGTGATGAAGAGGTGGGCGCCCGCAAGATGCATGCGTTCTTTGAACTGCATATCGAACAGGGCCCGATCCTTGAAGCCGAAGGCAAGGATATCGGCGTCGTCACCCATGGTCAGGGGCTGAGCTGGACGCAGATCACGGTAACGGGCAAGGATGCGCATACCGGATCGACACCGATGCCGATGCGCAAGAATGCCGGGCTGGCCATGGCGCGGATCCTGGAGAAAGTCGACGAGATCGCATGGTCTCATGCTCCGCATGCGGTGGGTGCGGCAGGGCATATCGATGTTTACCCGAACTCACGCAACGTGATTCCGGGCAAGGTGGTGTTTACGGTCGATTTCCGCTCGCCCGAGCTGGAGGTAATCACCGACATGGAGAACCGCCTGCGGGTGGCTGCCGAGGACATCGTTGACGAGATGGGTCTTCAGATCGAATTCGAGAAAGTCGGCGGGTTCGATCCGGTGAAATTTGACGATGCTTGCGTATCGGCCGTGCGAAACGCAGCCGAACGGCTGGGCTATTCGCACACTGATATCATCTCGGGCGCGGGGCATGATGCCTGCTGGATCAACCGGGTTGCGCCGACCGCGATGATCATGTGCCCCTGTGTTGACGGGCTGAGCCACAATGAAGCCGAAGAAATCAGCAAGGAATGGGCCGCAGCCGGAGCGGATGTTCTGCTGCATGCCGTGGTCGAGACTGCCGAAATCGTGGAATAGGGGGCGCTGCCCCCGTCGCCCCAAGGGCGACTCCCCCGGGATATTTTTGGCCAGATGAAGCAAGCGGCGCAGACCGCATCAGGGAGTTCAAAATGAGTACTGTCATCAAAAACGGAACCGTTGTCACCGCGGATTTGACTTACAAGGCGGATGTATTGGTCGAGGGTGGCGTGATCACCGAAATCGGCATGAACCTGACGGGGGACAAGGAACTGGACGCAACCGGCTGTTTTGTGATGCCGGGCGGTATTGATCCTCATACCCATCTCGAAATGCCGTTCATGGGCACCTATTCCAGCGATGACTTTGAAAGCGGGACGCGGGCGGCCCTGGCGGGCGGCACGACCATGGTTGTTGATTTTGCACTGCCGAACCCCGGTGAAAGCCTGCTGGATGCGCTGAAACGTTGGGACAACAAGTCGACACGGGCCAATTGTGACTATTCGTTCCACATGGCGGTGACCTGGTGGGGGGAACAGGTGTTCGACGACATCAAAACCGTGATCGAGACGCGCGGTATCAACACCTTCAAGCATTTTATGGCCTACAAGGGCGCGCTGATGGTGAATGATGATGAGCTGTTCGCCTCGTTCAAGCGTCTTGCCGAGCTTGGCGGTACCGCCCTGGTGCATGCCGAGAACGGAGATGTGGTGGCAGAGCTGAGTGCCAAGCTGCTTGCCGAAGGCAATACCGGCCCCGAGGCACATGCGTATTCGCGCCCGCCGCAGGTGGAAGGTGAAGCCACCAACCGAGCGATCATGATCGCGGACATGGCGGGTGTCCCGCTGTATGTTGTTCACACCTCGTGCGAAGAGGCGCATGAAGCCATCCGCCGGGCAAAAATGCAGGGTAAACGGGTGTGGGGAGAACCCCTGATCCAGCACCTGACATTGGACGAAAGTGAATATTTTAATCAGGATTGGGACCATGCGGCGCGACGGGTCATGAGCCCTCCGTTCCGCAACAAACAGCATCAGGACAGCCTGTGGAATGGCCTGCAATCGGGAACGCTGAGCGTGGTTGCAACCGATCATTGCGCCTTCACAACCGAACAGAAACGCTTTGGCGTAGGGGATTTCACCAAGATCCCGAACGGCACCGGCGGGCTGGAAGACCGGATGCCGATGTTGTGGACACATGGGGTCAACACTGGACGTCTGACACCGAACGAATTCGTGGCTGTCACTTCAACAAACATTGCCAAGATATTGAATTGCTACCCTAAAAAGGGTGCGGTTCTGGTCGGGGCGGATGCTGATCTTGTTGTTTGGGATCCTGAGAAAAGCAAGACAATCAGCGCCGCGTCGCAGCAATCTTCGATCGACTACAATGTGTTCGAGGGCAAAGAGGTCAAAGGCCTGCCGCGCTTTACTCTGACGCGGGGTCAGGTGGCGGTGCATGACGGTGAAATCCGGACGCAGGAAGGTCATGGGGACTTTGTCGCGCGTGAGGCGAACACCACCGTCAACAAGGCGCTGAGCACCTGGAAAGAGCTGACCACCCCAAGACCCGTCGAGCGGACAGGAATTCCGGCGACCGGTGTTTGATCGGTTGGGGCCGCTTTGCTGGCGGCCCTGACACCACTCTTTTCAAGGCAATAAAATGAACACTGAAAGCACGACCCAGCCCGTCATCGAGGCAAGGCAGCTAGACCTGACATTCCAGACCAATGATGGGCCTGTACACGCGCTTAAAGACGTGAACCTGACAATAGACAAGGGCGATTTCGTCAGTTTCATCGGGCCGTCCGGCTGTGGCAAAACCACCTTTCTGCGTTGTATCGCAGCCCTGGAGACACCTACGGACGGGACGCTGACCGTCAATGGCATGACGCCTGATGAGGCGCGTCGAAACCGGGCGTACGGGTATGTCTTTCAGGCGGCGGGCCTATATCCCTGGCGTACTATTGCAAAGAACATAAAACTGCCTCTTGAGATCATGGGATACCCTGCTGCCGAACAGGATGAACGGGTGAAAAAAGTCCTGGAACTAGTTGATTTGGAAGGGTTTGGCGGCAAGTTTCCCTGGCAGTTGTCCGGTGGGATGCAGCAGAGGGCCAGTATTGCTCGGGCCCTTGCGTTCGACGCGGATATCCTGCTGATGGACGAGCCGTTCGGGGCGCTGGATGAGATCGTGCGGGACCATCTGAACGAGCAGCTTCTTGAGCTTTGGGCGCGTACGGAAAAGACGATCGGATTTGTGACGCATTCCATTCCCGAGGCGGTTTATCTGAGCACAAAGATCGTGGTGATGAGCCCACGGCCCGGGCGGATCGCCGATGTGATTGACAGCCCGCTGCCCAAGGAACGGCCGCTGGACATCCGCGACACCCCGGAATTCATCGAGGTCGCGCATCGCGTGCGCGAAGGTTTGCGGGGTGGGCATTCCAATGATGGCTGAGTTGAATGCGGATAAAATCCGGCGCGCGGCGCCAGGTGATGTGCCTGCCTGTGCCAGGGTTGTTCATGACTGGGCCACGCAAACGGACTGGATGCCCGACGAACTGCCGGTTGATGAACTGGCGAAGCTGATCAGCGACGCATTCGACAGCCGTGAAATGTGGGTCGCAGGTGATCCGGTCGATTGCTACATGTCATTGGACCCGGCACAGAATAAAATCGGCGCGCTGTATTGCAGCCGGACGGGGCAGGGTATCGGCAAGCGCCTTGTCGACAAAGCAAAAGAGGGCCGAAATTTTCTCTGGCTGACGACGCACCGGCCCAATACGGCGGCGCAACGTTTTTATCGCCGTGAAGGGTTTGAAGTGACTGCCGAGGAACCCCCTGTGCCGCCGGATACCGTGCCCGTCTATCGGATGGAGTGGCGTGCATGAAGCAAGTCATCGCCGTATTCACAGTCATCGCCGCAATTGTTCTGTTCTGGTACGTGGCCTGTATTCCGATGAACATAAAGGGCGTGTTGACCGAACAGGAACGCGCGGGGGCCGTCGTACAGCCGCCGTCTGCCAAGGACCGGCGGGACATGTCCGAGGTTGGTCTTGTTTTGAACAACACATTCGCCATCCCGGCCACGTGGGAACAGGACCGGCCTCGACTGCCGGCCCCGCATCAGGTCGCCGTAGAAATGTGGGAAACGACGGTCCAGAAAAAGATCACTTCGAAACGGTCGCTGATCTATCATGGCTGGGTCACGCTCAGCGCGACGATGCTGGGATTTGCGATTGGCACCGGCCTGGGGATCCTTCTGGCCGTGGGTATCGTGCATAGCCGCGTTATGGACCTGTCGGTCATGCCATGGGCCATTGTCAGTCAAACCATTCCGATCATCGCGCTGGCGCCGATGATCATTGTGGTGCTGTATTCCGTTGGTATCCAGGGCATCATTCCCAAGGCGATCATATCGGCCTATCTGAGTTTCTTTCCGGTTGTCGTCGGCATGGTCAAGGGCCTGCGCAGCCCCGATGCGATGCAGCTGGACTTGTTGCGGACGTATAACGCCAGTCGGTCTCAGGGCTTTTGGAAATTGCGCCTGCCGGCATCCATGCCGTATCTGTTCACCTCGCTGAAAATCGGGATCGCCGCGTCGCTGGTCGGCGCCATTGTTGGTGAGCTTCCGACAGGGGCTGTTGCCGGTCTGGGCGCGCGATTGCTTGCCGGCAGCTATTACGGTCAGACGGTACAGATCTGGTCGGCTCTGTTCGCGGCTGCCATTCTGGCGGCATGCCTGGTCGGGTTGCTGGGGCTGATTGAACGTGCAGTACTGAAACGAATGGGGATGGCGCAATGATACTGGTTTTGTGTGCTGTTCTGCTTTGGCTTTTGGGCTGGTGGTTGAACAGCCGGTTGGCCAGCGGGCCTTATGCCGACACCCGAATGGTGCGGTTTCTGGCCCCGCTGATCTTTGGCCTGACGGTCATCGGGATCTGGGAGCTTCTGGTGCGCGGGCTTGAGGTTCCTCTGGTCATCCTGCCCGCGCCGTCGGTAATTGCGGTACGGTTTGCGGACAGCCTTCCGATCCTGTGGGCTGACTTTGTGCAGACCATCATCAAGGGCGCGCTCAGCGGCTATGTCATCGGGTGCATCGCGGCCTTTCTGATGGCGATTGCGGTGGATCGCTGGGATTTCCTGCGTCTGGGCCTGTTGCCGGTCGGCAATTTCGTGGCCGCCCTGCCGATTGTCGGAACCGCCCCCATTCTGGTGATGTGGTTTGGGTTCGACTGGCACTCCAAGGCGGCGGTGGTGGTTGTGATGGTGTTCTTTCCGATGCTCGTCAACACCGTGGCAGGCCTGCGGGAAGCCACCTCGATGCAGCGCGATCTGATGGAGACCTATGCCGCAACCTATTGGCAGAGCTTCATGAAACTGCGTTTGCCCGCAGCGATGCCCTTCATTTTCAACGGGTTGAAGATTTCCACCACTTTGGCTCTGATCGGCGCTATCGTGGCCGAGTTCTTCGGTTCACCGACACTTGGTATGGGGTTCCGGATCTCTACCAGCGTCGGGCAATTGTCGCTGGACATGGTCTGGGCCGAAATCGTTGTTGCGGCACTGGCCGGCACGGCCTTTTATGGGCTGGTGGCGGGGATCGAAAAAGTGGTGACCTTCTGGCACCCGTCACAGCGCGGATAAAACAAAGAAATCAACAGACCCCGAAATTGGGGCACAACAAGCAACTAGGAGAAATGAAGATGAACAAGCTACTCAGCGGGGCGGTTGCCGCCTTTAGCCTGGCAGCCAGTGCGGCGCTGGCGGCGGATGAGGTGACATTGCAACTGAAATGGGTCACGCAAGCACAGTTCGCGGGCTATTATGTTGCCAAGGACAAGGGCTTTTACGAAGAAGAGGGGCTGGACGTCACCATTCTGCCCGGCGGGCCTGACATCGCTCCGACGCAAGTGATTGCAGGCGGTGGTGCCGATGTGACCGTCGAATGGATGCCTGCCGCGCTGGCTGCCCGTGAAAAAGGGCTGCCGCTGGTGAACATCGCGCAACCTTTCAAAAGCTCGGGCATGATGCTGACCTGCTGGAAAGACGCCGGGATCTCGTCGCCCGAAGACCTCAAAAACCGCACGCTGGGTGTCTGGTTCTTTGGCAACGAGTTTCCCTTCATGAGCTGGATGAGCCAGTTGGGCATCAGTACCGATGGCAAAAGCGAAAACGGAGTGGAAGTTCTGAAGCAGGGCTTCAACGTCGACCCGTTGCTTCAGCGTCAGGCGGATTGCATCAGCACCATGACCTACAATGAATACTGGCAGGTCATCGATGCCGGTGTCAGCCCGGATGAGCTGGTGACCTTCAAATACGAAGACCAGGGCGTGGCAACGCTGGAAGACGGCCTTTATGTGCTGGAAGAGAACCTGAGCGATGCGGCCTTCGCCGACAAGATGGAGCGGTTCGTTCGCGCGTCGATGAAGGGGTGGAAATATGCCGAGGAGAACCCGGACGAAGCGGCGGAAATCGTTCTGGAAAACGATGCAACCGGTGCTCAGACGGAAGAGCACCAAAAGCGTATGATGGGTGAGATCGCCAAGTTGACCGCAGGGTCGAACGGCGCGCTGGACCCGGCTGATTTCGACCGCACCGTCAACACATTGCTGGCAGGCGGGTCTGATCCGGTTATAACCAAAAAGCCCGAAGGGGCCTGGACACATCAGATCACCGATGCTGCACTGAATTGATCTCAGCCTTTCCTTGGGGAATTGAGGCGCGGTCCCAATCGGGGCCGCGTTTTTCATTCTAAATGCCGGATATGTGTCTGTACTCGACCTGAAATCAGAGTAGTATTTACCTGTAAACGAACGCATTTCATACGAATTGTGAACCTCACGGGATAAAATGCAGGCATTTGCATCAGAATTCAGCTCTGCCATCGCGCTGATCTTTGAGGGAGACTCAGAGCTGTGGGCGATTGTGCTGTTGTCCCTGAAAGTATCCGTGTTTGCGGTTCTGATTTCCGCCCTGATCGGCATGCCCGTCGGTGCCGCTCTGGCTGTGGCCAGGTTTCCGGGGCGGCGGATGCTGATCGTTCTGATGAATGCCCTGATGGGGTTCCCGCCCGTGGTCGTGGGGCTGCTGGTCTATCTGATGCTGTCCCGTTCCGGCCCGTTGGGTGTGCTAGAGCTTTTGTATACCCCGACGGCCATGATCATTGCGCAGGTCGTGTTGGTCACTCCTATTATCGCGGCATTGACCCGGCAGGTGGTCGAAATGCTGGCCGAGGAATATTCCGAACAGCTGCGATCACTGGGCGTGTCGCGGCTGGCATCGGTTCCCGTGCTTCTCTGGGATGCGCGGCTGGCACTGGTTACCGCCTTGCTTGCGGGGTTTGGGCGCGCCATTGCCGAGGTCGGCGCGGTGATCATCGTGGGCGGCAACATCAACCATGTGACGCGCGTAATGACGACGACGATCGCGTTGGAGACGTCGAAGGGAAATCTGGCGCTGGCGTTGGCGCTGGGGGTAATCCTGATCGGGATCGCGGTGGCCGTGAACGCGATGGTCAGCGCGATCAGCCTGCGGGCCGAACGGGAAGGGGTGCGTCATGCGTGACCTGCTCTGCGACAGGGTGAACTGCCTGAAGGTCGAGAACCTGCAAATCCGCACTAGCGGCAAGGCGTTGTTGGACGTCTCGTCATTGGTTCTGGATGGGCCGGGGCCAACCTTGATTCTTGGCCCCAACGGTGCAGGCAAAAGCCTGTTGCTGCGCTGTCTGCACGGGCTGATCACGCCGGATCGGGGGCAGGTCGTCCAGGGTGGAAAACCGCTGGGCGCGGCACAGAAAGCCCGCCAGGCCATGGTGTTTCAGAAACCGGTTCTGCTGCGCCGATCTGTTGCGGCAAACCTTGACTTCGTTCTCAAGCGTCAAGGCATGGGGCGAAGGGCCCGTAAGGCCCGTATCGCCGAATTGCTGACCGAAGGCGGGCTGGACGGCAAGGCCAGACAACCCGCGCGGTCATTGTCCGGGGGAGAAGCGCAGCGATTGGCGATTCTCCGTGCGCTGGCGCTGGACCCCGAGACCTTGTTTCTGGACGAGCCCACCAGCGCTCTGGATCCCAGCGCGACCCAGATGATCGAACGAATGATATTGCGGGCATCGGCTCGGGCCGTGCGGATCGTGATGGTGACGCATGATATCGGTCAGGCCCGTCGTTTGGCCTCGGACGTGGTCATGATGCAGGGCGGGCATGTCGTGGAACACGGTGTGGCAAAACAGGTTTTGAATTCACCCGAAAGCGATGCGTCGCGCCGCTATTTGGCGGGCGGGTTGGTTACATGAAATACAGAAAGCGGAGAGTGTGATGTTCCGGAAATCAATTCGGGCAGCGGTGGTGGCTGTGGGCCTGTTGACCAGCGCGGTTTCGGCGGAAGAACCGTTTATTGTGGTGCAGTCGACCACGTCTACACAGAACTCGGGACTGTTGGATTACATCCTGCCGTGGTTCGAAGCCGATTCAGGTATCGATGTCCGTGTCGTGGCGGTTGGAACCGGTCAAGCCATTCGGAACGCCGTCAACGGGGACGGGGATGTTCTTTTGGTTCACTCCAAACCGGCCGAGGAGAAATTCGTTGCTGATGGTTGGGGCGTAGAGCGGAAGGATCTGATGTACAATGATTTCGTTCTGGTCGGCCCCAAGTCTGACCCTGCCCGAATTCGCGGCGGCGTCGATGTGTTGGCCGCGCTGTCGAAAATCGCCGAGGTGGAAGCGCCGTTTGCATCACGCGGTGACGACAGCGGAACACACAAGGCCGAGCTGGGCTATTGGTCCGCAGCCGGGCTGGACCCTGCCGAGGCTTCGGGTGCTTGGTATCGCGAGACCGGATCTGGTATGGGCGCGACGCTGAACGTGGCCAGTGGAATGGATGCCTATACGCTGACGGATCGAGCCACGTGGCTGTCTTTTGGAAACCGGGGAAATCTTGAGGTATTGGTCGAAGGGGATCCGCGCCTGTTCAATCAATACGGTGTGATTCTTGTGAACCCTGACAAGCACGCGCATGTGCGGGCGGCAGCCGGCCAACGTTTCATCGACTGGCTGACGGGGCCGGACGGGCAGGAAGCGATTGCGTCGTTCAGGCTGGACGGACAGCAGGTGTTCTTTCCGAACGCCGACTAAGCCGGCCTGCGGCGGGCGCATCCTGACAAGGTAAAAGGCGGGTGAGGGCTCACCCGCTGGCACCGTTGTGGTGTATCGTGCCCAGGCCCGACAGGTCGTAGCCACCGAATTCACGGGCCCTTTGCGCAAATTGATCCGAGCGCAGCAGCGTTATCAGTTTCTGCATTGGCGGATCAAAATATGACCTGCGCCAAATCGCCAGATCCAGCCTCTCGGAATGGGTGGGGACGAAACCCAGGTTGTAAAGCCCTGCCAAAGCCCCCAGCCCAAAGCCGGCCTCGGCCTTTTCGCCGTGAAGGGCGATGGCCAGTTCCTCTTCGGTGCGTGCGCAGCCGGGGGTTGCGTCCAGATCGTCTCGGCTCATGCCATGTGCTTCCAGCTGGCTATCGAACAGGTGTTGGCTGGCCGCACTGTCCTGACGCATGATCACGCGGCGCGATTTGAGATCCTTAAACGTTTTGATATCCGATATGCCCGGGGCAAGAAGCAGCCCGCGCTTGCGTCGGGCGATTTCGTACAACACCACCGGCCCTTCGCCCAAGGCGTCACGCAGGGATTTTTCGTTGAACCCTCCGTCTTCGTGGATATGCAACACGGCCGCCTGTGCGCTGCGTTCGCTCAGCCGTGTCAGCCCGTCAAAGGAGCCGTCGTAATAGGTGGCAAGCCCCGATCCGCTTTCACGCAGCGCCCAGTCCAACAGAGGATCATGGCTACCTGCTACAATCGGAGGCAGAGGCGGTTCGGCCACCTGCGGGCCGGATCGCGACGCGTTGAGCCAGGCAATGATTTCGGCCCGCGGGAACAACAGCTTGCCCATGGCGCGAACACAGGGCACCTCGCCCGAGGAGGCAAGATCATAGGCTTTGCGCTCGCCGATGCGCAGCAGATCGGCCAGTTCGCGGGTGGTCAGGTATTGCGACATTCAGTCGAGGCGCACGGCAGAGCCGGACGTGGCGTCGGCGGCGATGAACCCGATCCGATCCAGCACGACAGGGGCTGCCACTGCAATGACGACCATTGCGGCGACCGCGGCAAGAAAGGCTTTCATGGTCTCCTCCAGTTCAGTTCCGGGCACCCGTTGCGCGGCGCAGAAAAACAATAAGATCCTGACGATCCTGAGCTTGTGTAATTCGCTGCATCGGCATCTTGGACCCCGGAATGTAATGGTCTGGCCCTTCGTCGAAAAGAGCATTTATCGTTTCGTCATTCCAAATGATATCAGAGCCTTGCAGCGTATCCGAGTACAAATATCCCGGGAACGTGCCCGCGCGCCTGCCGAAAACCCCGTGCAAGGAGGGGCCTGCGCGGCGCTGGCTGTTGGGGGTGAGGCTGTGACAGATCGAGCATTTCCGCGCGAACTGACGCTCACCATTGTCCATCTCGTCGGGGTTTTGCAGAAAACTTGGCTCGGCAAAAGCCATCTGTTGCCGATCGGACAGGGCGGTTACCGGCCAACTGTACATGGCCTCGTCGATCCCGCCAGCATGGATGTTTTCACCATCGACCGAGAAGGCCAGGGCCCAGACTGGCCCCCGCAACGTTGCGCGAAAGTCCTGCGCGATGCGCCAGTCCGAGGTATCGATGACCATGATATAGCCTTCGCCGTCGCCCACGGCCAGAAACCGACGATCCGGGCTGAGCGCCATGGCCAGGATCGGGCGACGATCCAGAGTGAAATCGCGTTCTTCACCGGTGGAAAGGTCCAGTATTCGGGTCACTCCGTCGACGGCACCGTAAGCGATCCAGTTGTCCTGTTCATTCAGGACCAGCTCGTTGATACCGAACCCGTGTTCGATGAGCCGGTTGATCTCTTGCCCAGTCGAGATATCCCAAATGCGCAGCGACCCATCCATGCTTGCTGAATAAAGCCGTGTGCCGTCAGAAGAAAAAACTACGGCGTTCACACCGCTTCCCGTCGGTCCAAGAGTTGTGGGCGCGGCTCCGTTCACGGGCCAAAGCCCAATCATTCCGTCCCAACTGGCGGTTGCGACGTGGGTCTTGGACGCTGCAAGACCCACGATCTTGCCCTGATGTCGCCCAACCACGTCGCCACCGGGCCACTTGCGCAGGGTGAAGTCATCTCCCGCCGAGTAGATGGCCGTGCCATTGAAGGCAACGGCGTTCACGGCGGCTTCATGACCTTCCAGCCATTCGGGGGTCCGATCATCCCACAGCCCGACGGAATTGTCGAAACTGGCTGTTGCGATACGCCCGTCCGAGGCTGTGGCGATCCCCATGATTGGGCCGCCGTGTCCCTTGAGTGTGAAGAATTCGGCCAAGGCGGGCAGAGGGATCAGCGCCAGGGCCAGTACCAGCCCCCGCATCTATTCAGCAGGCGAGGCGGCGGTTTTGCCTGCCTCTTTTTTCTGAACTTCTTCCAGCCATAAAGAGTGGTGTTCACGGGCCCATTGTTCTTCGACCTCGCCGGTGCCCATGGCGTCAAAGGCGCCCTCCATTCCGACAGAGCCGAGATAGATATGCGCCACGATGATCGCAATGAACACATAAGCAACCATCACGTGCCAGACCTGAGCATATTGCATTTCTTCCTGCGGCGACATCTGCACCGGCAGGTTCAGGCCCATCATTTGCGGAATACCGGTCGCATTGGCGATCTGGAAGGTTTTGGCAAACAAGGGCATCTCGAACGGGAACAACAGCGACAGACCCGACAGGCTGATGGAGGCGCCCAGCAGGATGCAGGCCCAGAATATGATCTTTTGACCAGCGTTGAATTTCTTTGCCGGTGGATGGCTGTTCTTGGTAAACAACCCGCCACCCGCGGCCAGCCATTTCAGATCGACGCGGTTGGGGATATTATGGGCAATCCAGTTTACCGTGACGATGATCAGGCCCAGCATGAAGGCCCAGGCCAGATTGTTGTGCAACCACTTGCAGCCCTGTGCGAGGGCTGCAAAGCCCTCTTTCCCGAAAACCGGGATCAGGAAGTCGCGCCCATAAAGCGTCAGCAGGCCCGTGACGCCAAGGATCAGGAATGACCCGGCAAACAACCAGTGGCCGAACCGCTCGAACCCGTTGAAACGCGTGACCGTACGGCCGGTTTTCTCACCATCGATGCGAATTTTGCCTCGGATCAAGAAAAATAACAGGATGATGCCCAGCATCCCGGCAATGATATAGGTGCCGTATTCGCGCAGCGGTCCGGTGCGGAAGGTCAGCCACCACATGCCGCCATCCTGAATCAGCACGCTGTCTGCCGGACCATGAGAAGACACCGTCACATCAGCCGAGCCATAGCGCAAAGCGCGATACACGTCACTGTCCGAGGCCACTCCACGCGTGCCAAGCTGACCCAGCAACCCCTCGGCATTGCCCTGACCAGTGTTCTCGGAACGATAGCTGTTGTCGACGGTTTCACCACGCTGCCGGGCGAGAATGTCTTCCAGCGTTGTCGCTCCGCCGGTCGAGGTGCGCTCATCCGTCGTGGGTTCAGAGGTCTCTTGCGCCCATGCGGCTCCGGTCAGAAAAATCGAAACGAGCAGAAACTGAATCAGACGCATAGGGATATCCTCCTGTGCATTTTCATATCAGCGGTCAAATCCACCGATTTGCTGGTGAAAAACGGCGCCGACCGGTGCGAGCGCTTCGCGAAGATCATCCTTGGCCGGACCATACACGTCCAACCCCACTGGCGTCAGAAGCGCCAGAAACCGTTCCGCAAAATTAGCACCAAAATTTTGCATATGTATCATGGCATCTTCGGAACTGGCATAGCGTTCATAGATATGAACGGCCGAACCGGTCATGTGCCATTCATAGCTTCTGGCGCCGGTTTCTTGCAGTGTGGCCGCGACCATTTCCGCCATAAGCGCTTCGAACTCATCCTTTTTATCCAGATCGAGGTCAAGCTTCAGCAGCCAGTAAACATCATTGGTCATGCGCGCCTCTCAAATTTGTTTGCTGTGACGTTGCAGGAAACGGATCCCCGATCACATCACCTGAAAAGCCCCCCGCAAAGGGCGGGAGGCTGTTTTGTCAAAAGCCGGATTTCAACCGTCTTTCTGGTCGTAGGCCGTGCCCCAGCCCCAGGCGCCCGAGCCGAAACCGCGCGCCACGACGCGTTCACGGTAAACTGCGGAAACCACGTCGCCGTCACCGGCGAGCAGGGCCTTTGTGGAACACATTTCGGCGCAGATGGGCAGCTTGCCCTCGGCGATCCGGTTGCGACCGTATTTGGCGAACTCTGCGGTCGAGTGCGTTTCCTCGGGGCCGCCGGCGCAGAAGGTACATTTGTCCATCTTGCCGCGCGATCCAAAGTTGCCCGCCTGCGGGTATTGCGGCGCACCGAAGGGGCACGCATAGAAGCAATAGCCGCAGCCAATGCACAGGTCCTTGGAGTGCAGCACGACCCCTTCTTCGTTCTGATAGAAGCAGTCGACCGGGCACACCGCCATGCAGGGCGCATCCGAACAATGCATACAGGCGACCGAGATCGAGCGTTCGCCCGGGTTGCCGTCATTGATCGTCACCACCCTTCGGCGGTTGATGCCCCACGGCACCTCGTGTTCGTTCTTACACGCGGTTACGCAGGCGTTGCACTCGATGCAGCGTTCAGCGTCGCAGAGAAACTTTGCTCTAGCCATTAATCGTCCTCCTTACGCTGCCCAGATCTTGCAGAGAGTCGCCTTGGTCTCCTGCATCTGGGTCACTGAATCATAGCCATAGGTCTGGGCGGTGTTGGTACTTTCACCCAGCACATAGGGGTCTGCACCTTTGGGGTATTTCTCCCTGAGGTCCTCGCCCTGGAAATGGCCGCCGAAGTGGAACGGCATGAAGGCCACGCCGGCACCGACCCTGTTGGTCAGCATCGCCGTCACCTTGACTTTGCCGCCCTCGGGGCCTTCGACCCAGACCTGTGATCCGTCCCGAATGCCAAGGTTGTTGGCATCGCGCGGATTGATCTCGACGAACATGTCCTGCTGAAGCTCAGCCAACCACGGATTGGACCGTGTCTCATCACCGCCGCCTTCATATTCGACCAGACGACCAGACGTTAGGATTATCGGGTAATCCTTTGAAAAGTCGTTCTTCTGGATCGAGGCGTACAAGGTCGGAAGGCGATAGGCATGCCGGTCCTCATAGGTGGGATAGTCGGCCACCAGATCGCGCCGCGGCGTGTAGAGCGGCTCGCGATGCAGCGGGATCGGATCCGGGAAGGTCCAGACAACCGCGCGGGCCTTGGCGTTCCCGAAGGGCGCACAGCCATGTGCAATCGCGACCCGCTGGATGCCGCCGGACAGGTCGGTTTTCCAGTTGGTCTTTGGTCCGGCCACGGCGTCGATGGCCGCGCGTTCCTCGGCCGTCAGATCACCGTCCCAGCCAAGATCCATCAGCATCTGCATCGTAAACTCTGGATAGCCATCCTGAATTTCCGACCCAACGCTATAGACCCCTTCGGCCAGCAGGTTGTCGCCGTCGCGTTCCACGCCAAAACGGGCGCGGAAGGTCAGGCCGCCTTCGGCCACCGGTTTGGACATGTCATAGAGGTTTGGTGTCCCCGTATGGCCCATTTCCGGTGTGCCCCAGCAGGGCCACGGTAGACCGTAATATTCGCCGTCGTTTGGTCCACCAATGGCTTGCAGCGTGGTTCTGTCGAACGTGTGCTGGTTGGCCATATGGCTTTTCAGACGTTCCGGCGACTGACCGGTATAGCCGATGGTCCAGAGGCCCGAGTTGAACTCACGCGTGATGCTTTCAACATTCGGGGTTTCGGGGTCTTCCATCTCGATATTGCGGAAGAACCGATCCGCCCAGCCGAACTTGTTGGCGAACTTGGCCATGATGACCTCGTCCGGCAGACTTTCGAATAACGGATCGACCACCTTGTCGCGCCACTGCAACGACCGGTTCGAAGCCGTGACCGAGCCACGGGTTTCGAACTGCGTACAGGCCGGCAACAGGTAAACGCCATCGGTCCGGTCATGCAAAACGGCGGAAACGGTGGGATACGGGTCGATAACGACCAGCATGTCCAGCTTTTCCATCGCCGTCTTCATTTCCGTCATCCGGGTCTGCGAGTTGGGCGCGTGGCCCCACAGAACCATGGCGCGGACATTGTTGTCCTGATCCATGTTGGCCGGGTCTTCCAGAACACCGTCAATCCAGCGGGAAACGGGAATGCCGCGCTCGTTCTGCAGCGGTTTGTCCTTGCCGTCCTTGTCCTTGATCGTGGCGAACTGACCGGCCAGCCATTCAGGTTCTTCGCCCCAGACACGGGCCCAGTGACCCCATGCGCCTGCGGACAGGCCATAATAGCCGGGCAGGGTATGGGAAAGAACACCAAGGTCCGTTGCGCCCTGAACGTTGTCATGACCGCGGAAGATGTTGGTGCCACCACCCGAGGTGCCCATGTTGCCCAGTGCAAGCTGAAGTACGCAATACGCGCGGGTGTTGTTGTTGCCGTTGGTGTGCTGCGTTCCGCCCATGCACCAGACAACCGTTCCGGGACGGTTGTTGGCCATCGTGCGGGCAACCCGCTTCAACTGCGACCCCGGAGTGCCGGTGACACGTTCCACCTCATCCGGGTTCCACTTGGCAACTTCTTCGCGGATCTGATCCATGCCCCAGACACGGGTGCGGATGAACTCTTTGTCTTCCCAACCGTTGTCGAAGATGTGCCAGAGGATACCCCAGATCAGCGCAACGTCCGTGCCGGGGCGGAAACGGACATATTCATCCGCGTGCGCCGCAGTGCGCGTAAAGCGCGGGTCGCAGACGATCAGCGGGGCGTTGTTCTGCTCTTTTGCGCGCAGAATATGCAGCAGCGAGACGGGATGCGCCTCGGCAGGGTTGCCGCCGATGATGAAGATCGCCTTGCTGTTGTGCATGTCGTTGTAGCTGTTGGTCATGGCGCCGTAGCCCCATGTATTCGCAACGCCCGCAACAGTGGTCGAGTGGCAGATCCGGGCCTGATGGTCCACGTTGTTCGTGCCCCAGTAGGCGGCGAACTTGCGGAACAGATAAGCCTGTTCGTTGTTGTGCTTGGCCGAGCCCAACCAGTAGACGCTGTCAGGCCCGCTTTCTTCGCGGATGCTCATCATGCCGTCGCCGATCTCGTTGATCGCCTCTTCCCAGCTGATGCGCTTCCACTCTCCGCCTTCTTTTTTCATCGGGTATTTCAGGCGGCGCTCGCCATGGGCGTGCTCGCGAACCGAGGCCCCTTTGGCGCAATGAGCGCCCAGGTTGAACGGGCTGTCCCAGCCGGGTTCCTGCCCGATCCAGACGCCGTTCTGAACTTCGGCAACCACGGTGCAACCGACCGAACAATGCGTGCAGACGGATTTGATGTTCTCGACTGCCGTGTTGGCTGCGGTCTGGGCGTTGGCTGGCGTCACGGTTCCACCCGTGGCGCTGATCGCGGCAAGGCCGCCGATCGTCAGGCCCGAGCCACGCAGGAATGCGCGGCGATCGACGGTATTCTCGCCGATTTGGGACAGGATACTTGTCCGCTGGGGGCGTCTCGCAACCCCGTTGGTCTTTTTCCTAAGCATTTGTTTCCTCCCTTGCGCGCCGTGTATGCCACGGCTGGCTTGGTACTGCTGAAGCCGACGTCGGGGCCAATCGCAACCGTCAGTCGGGTGTGAAAACGTCCGATCCTAGAACCGGGTGCTTTCGATGTAGGCGCGTGTATGCGCGGTATCCTGGATGCGGGTGTCGTCTGTCGGCGTTTCGGCCGCTTCGGCTTTTCCGGTCAGGCTGGCGGCGGCAACGGCAGCAGGTGCTGCGGTTCCGGCCAGTTTGAGGAAGTCGCGGCGTGTGGCGCCTTCTTCCTTGGTCTTGCTCATGGGCTCCTCCTGTCCCAATTGCGGTTTGGTGCCCACGGGGCACCGGCGATTTGCGGGCTACCCCGCTGTCATCCGGAACGCTTCGCGCTCGATCTCCATGAATACCCGACCGGCGGTGCCGACGGATGCATAGAGAACCGAGTTTTCAGCAGCTTCCAAATCCGAATAGAAATGTGCGGCCCATGGGCCGATATGTTTGCTCCAGAACGCTTTCTGGTCTTCAAGCGATGCCGGGCTGCCAAAACGCCCAACGATCATGCCTGCCATCATCTCCATCAATGAGGCGATGTTGTCCTCGGGCTCAAACACGTTCTGGGCGCGTGTGATCCCACGCACGGCCATGTCATTGCGGAGCTGCGCAAGAGGTTTCTCGTTCAGAAAACCAGTGAGGTAGAAGCTGGCATAGGGCAGCAGTTCGCCCCGACCCAAACCGATGAACAATGCATTGAATTCCCGTTCAGCGGCGGCGGGCTTAGTGACCTTTGCAACCCGCGCCATGGCTTGGATGGCCTGACCAAGATCAGTGTCATCACCGCTGAGGCCCGCCATTTGATCCAACAGCATCTGGTCGGGTGGACCGGCCAGCAGCAAGCCCAGAAAGTTGTAGAAATCCGCGCGCAGGCGATCCTCGGCTGAAACGTCCAGAGCGTGCGCGTCACTTGCGGTCATTCGGTCATCCTTCAAATTCAAATGTCATTCGACGTGGCGCCGGGGGAAGGTCGATTTCTTCCGGCTCGTCCGCGCGGGCGACGGAAACCGGTTCGGGCTCGGTATCGGGTTCGACCGGCGCGGCCTCGGGTTCAGCGCGCGCATCGGCTTCGCTTTCAGCAGCATCGTCTTTGGCCTCTTCCGCGTCGGCCGCCAGTGCTTCGATATGTGCCAGCATACCTTGCCCAACCTGATAGGCGGTTTGCATGTTTTCGATCACGCAGGCCGCATCGGTGTAGTCCTCGCCGTAATCAACCAGCCCGTCGACATTGGCCAGAACCGGGTTCAGCCGCCACAGCCGACGCAAAGCACGACGACGCAGGCGATCAGGCACGGCCTTGGCCATGAAGCCCGAAACATCGTCGCCGGGTTGCAGGGTCTCTGGGTCAGGAAGGTTGAACTCGGCGAGGATCTCGGCGTCATCCTTTTCTTCCAGCTCCGCTTGCCGTTCTGCGATCACCTGTTCTTCAAGGGCCAGTGCCTCTGCCTTGGCTTCGGCCTGAACGGCGGCCTTTCGGCGAGACCAGAAATCATCGGGCCGGTTCATTGCAGCGCCTTTCTCGGGGCGCGATACACGTCCGACGTCTGCCGGATACGAGCATCACCCTTGCCGTCTTCAACCAGATCTGTCCGCTTCTTGTCGCGGCGGCGCTTGACGAACACTTCGTGCTGATGATGTTTCAGAGTAAAATCGCGAACCCAGGCAATCAGCCCTTCGGTCATCGGGATCTTCTCGACAATTTCTTCACCGGTATCCGCGTAATCCTGCCCCTCGAACGGAGAGGCGGTGATCAGAACTGCATTCAGGGGAGTTTCGCCTTTCAGTTCGTCCCGCAGCACAAGGTACAGCGAAGGCTGCCCATCCGACAAATTGACCATGTAGGCTTCGGTTTCATCTGCCCAGAGCGTCAGGGGCAGGGTGGCTGCGTGATACTCGACCGCATCGCCTTCGCGGCGCAGTTCCTGCCAGTCGGCCGGCCCCGCGCCAGGTAAAAGGGCCACAGCGCGCCAGTTCCACCGGGCCCACCGTGTGACCCCGGGTGTCTTGCGCACAATGACGCCAACCGGCATTTCAGTCTGGCTTGCGGCCTTGGCCACTGGCTCCTCCCCGAAAGGCTCTCCCCTGCCTTTCCAAGTCCACTATGGTACACAAACTAGCTGTGTGCCAAGCCTAAGCTCTACGACTTTGGTCGTAGTCCAGGGTAGCAACTGCGTGAGCAGGTCCTGCGAATGCTTGTGTTTCGTGGCATTTATTGCCGAAATTCAACCCTGTGCAGGAAACGCGGCAAGGGGTTGAAGTTGCTTTCCCAGGGGTACAGCCTAGTGTGCATGGAACCGGGGCGGTTGCCCGAGGAGAGGATATGGCCACGAAACTACTGCTATGTGATTGCGCCGGAACACAGGCAATCGATCCGGACAAGATCGAAAGCGCCTGCGGCGTTGCCTGTTCCAGGTTGCATACCGCGCTTTGTACCGATGAGTTGCAGTCCGCCGCTGCCTTGATGAAAGAAGGTGATACCGTCATCGCTTGTGCGCAAGAGGATGACGTTTTTAGGTCACTGGCCGAAGACCTGAATATCGACGTGCCCGGATTTGTCGATCTGCGCGATCGGGCCGGGTGGTCTGACCAAGGTGCGGATGCGACCCCCAAGATGGCGGCATTGGCGGCCGAGGCCGTTCTGGCGCAACCGGTCACACCCAGCGTGGATGTCTTCAGTGAAGGCACCTGTTTCATCATCGGGCCCGGTGCGGTGGCCTTTGATCTGGCAGAGCGTTTGGCGGATTCGTTGGCAGTGACCGTCATGACGACCGATTTGTCAGCGCCCCTCTCGCGCGCCTATGACGTGGTACGGGGGCAGCTTCGATCGGTTTCCGGTGCGCTTGGTGGGTTTTCGTTGCGTCTGGACGCGCTTCAGCAGGTCGTGCCCGGTGGGCGCGGCGCGTTTGCTTGGACCGATCCAAAGGACGGTGCGCTTTCATCGTGTGACATTGTCATCGATCTGGCAGGAGAAACGCCCTTTGTTCAGGCCCCGGCCAAGCGTGAAGGCTATCTGCGGGCTGATCCCAGGGATGCGGTTTCCGTTGAACGCCTGGCTTTTGAAGCCGCGCAATTGGTGGGGACATTCGAAAAGCCACTTTTTGTGCGCGTGGAAGAAACCCTCTGTGCCCATTCCCGGGCCGAGCAGGTGGGCTGTACCAACTGTCTGGATATCTGCCCAACCGGTGCGATTTCCCCGGCGGGCGAGCATGTGGCGATTGACCCGATGGTATGTGCAGGCTGTGGTGCTTGCGCCGCGCTGTGCCCTTCAACGGCCATAACCTATGAAGACCCGCCTGTTTCGGCGCTGCTGTCGCGGATGCATATTCTGGCCCGTACCTATCGACGGGCCGGCGGCACCGCGCCTCGGCTGCTTGTACATGACGCCCACGGGGCCGAAATGATCCGGTTGGCGGCGCGTTTCGGGCGTGGATTACCTTCGGACGTGATCCCATTGGAATTGAACGTGATATCTGGCTTTGGCCATGCCGAGATGCTGGCTGCTCTGGCGCATGGGTTTGCTCGGGTGGATGTGCTGTTGGCACCGACGACTGAACGCGAGGCGCTGAACCGCGAGCTTGAATTGGCACATGCAATTGCAGGCCCCGAGGGTATAGGCCTGATTGACGAAGCGGACCCCGATGCGATGTCCGATCTGCTGTACGGGCAAGCGGTGCCCCGGCCTTTGTCCGATCCGGTCTTGCCTATGGGCAATCGCCGGCAAATCGCGCGGCTGGCAGCACAGGCGCTGAACCCGCAGGCTGAATCGCCTTTGCCGCTGCCCGAAAATGCGCCTTACGGGGCGGTTGCAGTGAATACCGACAGCTGCACCCTGTGTCTCAGCTGTGTGTCGCTGTGCCCATCTGGTGCGTTGATCGACAATCCGGACAAGCCGCAATTGAACTTCCAGCAAGATGCCTGTCTGCAATGCGGTATGTGCAAGACCATATGCCCCGAGGATGCGATCACGCTTGTTCCACAACTTGATCTCAGCGATGCGGCCCTGTCACAGCAGGTTCTGAACGAAGAAGAACCTTTTGCCTGCGTGGAATGCGGGGCATTGTTCGGCGTGAAATCCACGGTTGAGCGGATCATGGAGAAGCTGTCGGGCACACATCCAATGTTCGCGACGTCGGATCAGGCGCGGATGATCCAGATGTGTGACAATTGCCGGGTGAACGTGCAGTTCCAACAGCAAGACAATCCTTTCCAATCAAAACCCAAGCCCCGGGTCGTCACGACCGAGGATTACTATTCAGACAGAAAGGATCACTGAAGTTTCAAGGGTGCACCCAGATCCGCAGCGTCGATGCGCGATACGAACGCCAGGATCGCGTCAAGATCGTCCAATGTCATCTCAACCGGGTGAATAGGAGATGGGCGTTCGGGATCGAAAGGCGGTGTCAAACCGTCGATCTGTGTGAATGCGGGGTGGGGGTTCAGGGCGAAAAACGCTTCGAATCGCTGCGACCAGTCGGGCATTGCGCGCAGAACGGCGAAAGAGGGCGTCGACCCCAGGCCATTCATGCGGTTCCTTGGCCCGATGACATGACAGCGCCCGCAATGAGTCATCGAAAGTTCTTCGCCAAGTTGGGTGTCGCCCTCGACGATGTCACCGGACTCAACCTCGACAATATCAAAATTGGCAGAGTAGGGCCCTCCGTCTGCCGGGGCAAAGCTTTCCACCGTGCGCTTGCCGATATCCGACTTCAGCCATTCAAGAAAACGGGCCTGGCGGTCACTGTCTTCGATACGCAGGTGATAGATCACACCGTCGCGGGCAAAGACCGGATCACCGGGCGGCGCGGTTTCCAGCGCCATGACCCCGGCGTCGTCTGCAATAACACGGATCCCGGTCTTGAGAGAGAAGCGAGGAAGGATATGTTGCAACAGGCCAGAGTCTTTAACCTCTGCCGGGGCCGCAAGGCCAATCGCCTCTTGTGACCAAGAGGGGGTGGCAGAGAGCGTCAGGCTCAGGCACAAGAGGACAAAGCGCATGGCTCAACGTAACTTCGCGGGGCGGGATGCGTCAAATGTACAGACAAAGACGGAGACACGTGCAATGAGCGGCGAGTCGATACGCACGCCCCTGTCAGCAGGGCGGATCAAGGGGAACAAGCATGAGTGTTCGTGACGCGGTTCTGGCGAACCTGAAAAAGATCACCGACCCGGTTTCCGGGCAGGACATCGTAAGCGCAGGCGTCGTGCGCGCCTTGAATGTGGAAGGCGACACGGTACGCTTCGTGCTTGAGGTCGACCCGAAATATGCGGAAAAGATGGAACCCGTCCGCGCCACGGCTGAAAAGGCCGCTCAGATGGTGGAAGGCGTGGCAAATGTTTCGGCCTTGATGACCGCGCATTCCGACAAGGCACCGCCGGATCTGAAACCGAAACCCAAGCCATCGCAAACCGGGCCGCAGGCAGTGCCGGGTGTGGATCGGATCATCGCCGTTGCCTCCGGCAAGGGTGGGGTTGGCAAATCCACCGTTTCGGCCAACCTTGCCTGCGCATTGGCTGCGGAAGGCCGGCGTGTAGGTCTGCTGGACGCGGATGTTTACGGGCCGTCGCAACCCCGGATGTTGGGTGTCTCGGGCCGTCCGGCCAGCCCTGACGGCAAGACAATCCTGCCGCTGCGCAACCACGGCGTCACCATGATGTCGATGGGTTTGATGACCAACGAAGGTCAGGCGGTTGTCTGGCGCGGGCCGATGCTGATGGGTGCGCTGCAACAGATGATGAGCCAGGTGCAATGGGGCGCGCTGGATGTTCTGATCGTCGATCTGCCGCCCGGCACCGGTGACGTGCAACTGACGCTGAGCCAGAAGTTCCAGGTGGATGGTGCCATTGTCGTTTCAACGCCGCAGGACGTGGCCCTGATTGATGCCCGCAAGGGGATCGACATGTTCAACCAGCTCAAGACACCCATTGTCGGGATGATCGAAAACATGTCCACGCATATCTGTTCGAACTGTGGGCACGAAGAACATGTTTTCGGTCATGGTGGTGTCAAGTCCGAGGCAGAGGCGCTGGGCGTGCCATTGTTGGGTGAAATCCCCTTGCATCTGGACATCCGTGTCGCCGCTGACGGAGGCGCGCCCATCGTGGTCAGCAAACCTGACAGCCCGCAGGCCGAGGCATTCCGCAAGATCGCCCGCGACATGATCGCCAAAGGCAACGCATGAGCCAGCCGGTTTTCCCACCCTTGCTGACGGGCCACCCGGTTCAGGGCGGCGAAGACCCGTTCGAGCGCGCGCAGGCCATGGCTGCGCTGGGCTGTGATGCG
Source organism: Ruegeria sp. AG6 (assembly GCF_056541565.1). NCBI lineage: Bacteria > Pseudomonadati > Pseudomonadota > Alphaproteobacteria > Rhodobacterales > Roseobacteraceae > Ruegeria > Ruegeria sp. AG6. The sequence goes on from NZ_JBQFYQ010000001.1 coordinate 387,992, forward strand.
GGTACGGTTGTCTACAATATTCAGGCGGATTTCCTGCGCGTGGCAATTGTTTTTGCCCCCGAGGTACTGTTGCAAGATGCGGTGGCGATGCTGCCGCTTTGTGCTGTGGGATTCCAGAACGCGCTGGGCGCTTTGGCCCCGCCAGAGGTTGCGGTGCATCTGGGTTGGGATGGTCTGATTTGCGTGAACGGGGCGCGGTGCGGCCGGTTCCGCGCGGCTGCGTCAACATCAATGCCCGAGGAAGAGCCGGACTGGCTGGTCGTCGGTTGGGAGCTGGCGCTGTTGCAAACAAGTGATGCGCCGGGTGAAACCCCTGATATCACAGCGCTGTACGATGAAGGCTGTGCCGAGGTTTCTGCAACGCAGCTGGTGGAAAGCTGGTCGCGACACATGTTGACCTGGCTCAACCGTTGGCAGGAGGATGGCAACGCGTCCTTGCACGCCGAATGGATGGGCCTGCTGCGCGGCGTGGGCGAACCGCTGATCGATGGTGGCGTATTCCTTGGAACGGATGAACGTTTCGGGATGCTGATCCGCGATGGGGTCGATACACATCTGCGCCCCCTGACTGACATGTTGGAGAACCGAGAATGAAACTGGCCCGAGCGATCCATTTCGACGAAAGCGACATGAACGTGTTTCATTCGCCGGCGCGCACCGGAGAGTGGTGCGTTTCGGGTGGGTTTGAGTTTTCCAACTGGGGGCAGGGCGATCTTGAAGGCAAGGCACGACAGGCATTTGCGAATGGCTGGCTGGGGTTGGAAACCTTTGGCCGGGTGACTTTTGTCGCCGTGACGCAGATCGAAGCCGCAGAGAAAGATCAGATTACGCGTAATCTGGCCGAACATTTTGTGCAGTTCTATGGCGCACCCTCGGTCGAGGCCGCATTGGGCGTTGCGCAAGCTGAAATCGACCACATGTCAGAGTTGTGCGAAGACCATCCGGCCAACACGCTGTTGACCGTCGCAAGGGAATTGACAGAGACAGGCGTGCACGAAGCCTTTCGCGTGATCACTCCGCAGGACGCGGAGTTGGAGGCGTTGGCGGTTCACGGGTCGCTGGACGATTAGATCAGGTCGACAAACCCGCCGAACTGCCCGCGTTTGAAGATCAGCCCTTTGCCGGTGCGATGCATGACCTGATCTACCTGACCCACGATGATCAGATGATCCCCGGCGTCATGACGGGCATGAAGGCGGCAATCGAACCGGGCCAGACACTGGGCCAGATGTGGGCGCCCGGCCTCATCCTCGGTCCAGTCTGCATGTGAGAAATCCGCCCCATCGCGTGCAAACCGCAACGCCTGATCCTGCTGATCCTGTGCCATGACGTGGATCGAATAGAGATCACAGGTACTGAACGTATCGAATCGAAATGATTCCTTGGCCAGACACCACAGGACCAGTGGCGGGTCCAATGAGACTGAGGCAAATGAATTCACCGTAATGGCACGCGGGCCATTGTCGGATTGCGCGGTAATCACCGTGACACCGGTGCCAAAGCATCCCAGCGCTTCCCGAAAGGAGGGGCTTTGATCCGGGGTCGGTCTAAAGGTCTTTTCGGTCATTGCGCGCTTAATCCTTGGCCGCGCATCAGTTGCCATGCGTGGCCCGGATTGTCCATGAAAAGCTGACTGCCGGGTGCAATTTATACCGTCAGTTCAGATCTTCCAGCAAACGACCGTGTTTGCGGGTTTCCATAATCACCTCGCCAAAAGTCGTCAGGCCGCGTGCTTGCAGGATCGGCAGCACCTTGATCAATGCCTCGGCCGTGGCAATCGCATCGCCAAGTGCGGTATGGCGCAACGCTTCGGGGATCGTGATTTCCAACCGTTCACACAAGGCGTCCAGTGTGTGCGTGTCGCTTGCCCCGAACAGCACCGCAGACAGCAAGACCGTGTCGAGTATCGGATGATCCCACTCGACACCCATCCGTTTGGCATGGCGGCGCAGAAACGCCATGTCGAACGGGGCATTATGCGCCACGATCACGGCGTCGCGCGAAAACTGATGGAATACGCGTCCGGCTTCGGCGATATCGGGCGCCCCCTGAACCATACGATCGCTGATCTTGTGTACCTTGGTCGAGGCCGGGGGAATCGGAATGCCGGGATCAACCAGCATGTCCAGATGCTCACCCTGAACGATTTTACCATTCAGAACGCGCACTGCGCCGATCTGTACGATCTCATCCTTGTGAGGCAGCAAACCGGTTGTTTCCGTGTCAAAAACCACGAAACACAGATCCGTCAGGGGGCGGTTCTCGAACGCATCATCCCCCGGTTTATTGAGAAGTTCGAAATCATAGACCAGCGGGCGGGCATCGTCCGGCGACATATGTGTCGCGCTGTCTTCGAAGACAAGCATATATCCGGGTGCATCGCCCAAGGGTTTCATCCGGGCGGAATATGTCTGCCGCCCGTCCACGCTGGACAGGGTGCAATAGACGTCCTTTCCGGTTTTGCACATCTTGGCATATGCGTCTGTCAGGCCGGTGGCTTCGAGGTATTCGAAAAGAGATGCGTTCAGACGAGGATGCGCGATCTGGGCAAGAACCTCGGCGGCCTGCCCGTCGTACAGAACGATCTGATGTTTCGGACTGGCCAGCAGCATGGCCACCGGAATTTCCGTCAGCAGCGCGGTCAGGCGCTGTTTTTCTGCGGCCAGATGCGCGGTTTCGGCGGCCACGGCCTCGGCTGTGCGCATGGCGTTCGAGGCCAGTTGTTCCGCCAATCCCGCCGCAGCCGGGGCAAGATCGCCCAGATACCGCGCGGCCTGCATGTCCAGGTCGGTGCTTACACCGGCATGTGCACGGGCACGCAACTGGGCGGAAAGCCGTTCGATCGGTTTGGCGACGTTGTCGTCGAACAGCAGCCAAACACCCGCGACCAGTGCCAGAAATCCAAATCCGATCAGGATTTCGGCGAAGACGAAATCATTCAGCAGACCGGGGTTTCCCGCACGGGAATAGGTGATCCAGAGAGCGGTGGCGCTGATGGCAACCCCGCCCAGGGCGAGGAGGCAGAAAAACAGAAAAATCCTGAGCCTCAAACTCAATCCGGTCAGCATGATCAAACCCCGCAAGTGGCTGCGATGACGGGGTCATTGGTTCCGGCTGCAATCCAGTCAGCGTTCACCAGACGCCCGTCCTCGGCAAATTCGGCACCATCCGCCAGGTTGGCGCGGCGGCCTTCTGCACAATTCACGGCCACCGGCAGTTTCGAAACCGGAGCCCAGCGGCCAAAGAAGTAAAGATCGACAAGCCGTTGTTCCGGAACGTTTTCGTTTGTGCGCACCGATACGGTGTCGATTGCGGCAAACCGGTCAACGAACGGCACCGCGTAGGTCCAGGGGCGATAAAACGCGCGGCTTTCGACCTCTTGCACGATGGTCATCTCTTCAGGCAGTTGGTCGCGCGTGCGATCGTACCAGGAATATTCGCTGGTGATGGTCATCGCGATCATTCCAAGACCGGCCGCAACCGGCGTTGTCCATTTCGGCAGGCGCCCTCCGGTCAGCTTGTTCAGCAGAAGAACGATTCCGGCAAATGCGATCCCCGCAAAAACCGTGCCGATCAGTTCCAGAAACATGTGGTCTCTCCGTTGGTCAGTCGCATGTCAGCCCAGCATTCCCTTGCCGTGGCCAACTGCCGATTGCATCGTTTTTACCACCACAAAAGCATCACGCAGATGACTTCGCTCAAAGTCCGACAATTCAGACGGTGGCAGATAGTTGTCGGGCATCGCTCCGGACTTAACCAGCCGAACCTGATGTTCGAGCCGGGTTTCCGCGATCAGATCATAGGCGTCCAGCAGGTCACGCGCACCAGAAGGGCTGAGCACGCCGCTGGCCTCGGCGGCTTTCAGGCGGGCGCGGGTGTTGGCCTCGGTCAGCTCGCCTTGCAGCGCGTAGATGCGCGCCAGATCGACGACGGGCACAACTCCGTTGTGTTTCAGGTCCAGCGTATTGCGATGCTCACCCGAGCGGATCGTCGCGAAACCGCGCAGCAGGCCCAGTGGGGGCGTATGCTTCAGCGAGTTCGAAATCATGTGTGCGACGAAGATCGAGTTTGCCCTGGCCGCTGCCAGAGTGTGGGCTTGCAGGTCGGCAAACAACTCAAATGCGCCGCCGATGGGGCGCAGGTCGAACATGACCGAGGCCAGCATTTGCGCCTCGGGGTTTGGCTTGGCAATCCAGCCCTTGAAATAGTCGCGCCAGACACGAACCGGCTGACACCAGCGCGGATTGGTCGCCATCATGTCGCCGGGGCAGTAAAAGTACCCGCAGACATCCAGCCCGTCAGAGACGAATTTGGCCAGTTTGGTAAAATAGGACATATCGGCGTCGGTGGCGCTGTCATCCAGCATCAGGCAATTGTCCTGATCCGATACGCCGGTTTGTTCTTGCCGTCCCTGTGAGCCGCAGGCCAGCCACAAATAGGGTACAGGCGGCGGGCCCAGTTCAGTTTCGGCCAATTTCAGCAGGCGACGGGTAACCGTGTCGGCAATATCGGTGATCAGCCGCGTGACGATCTCGTGCCGGTTCCCGCCGGCAACCAACTGAACCAGCAACTGCGGAATTTCCGCCGTCACCCTCGCCATCTCTTCTGAGCTGTCGGCCTTTGCGATCCGACCAACCAACTCGGCCGAGTTGACGGCCTGATAGTGGGTCAGATCGGTCTGCGTCACGATCCCGACCAGACGACCGCCTTCGGAAACCGGGATGTGGCCAATGCCGCGCTCCATCATGATATGCAGAACGTCCGAGCCGATATCGCTGGGCGAGAGGGTTACGGGATTTGCAGTCATGATTTCGGATATCCGTGTTGTTACGGGCAACCCGTCGGCAACAAATTTGCCCGAAATGTCCCGCAGGGTGGCGATACCCTGCAACGCCTCTCCATCTGTCACGCATAGCGACGAGATGTGTTTGTCGCGCATGATCCGTGCCGCTTCCTGAACTGTCGTGTCCGCAGGGCAGGTGGCGGGATCGCGCGCCATCAGAACGTCAATCGAACTGGTCGCAAGGCTTTGAGGGCCGCTGCGATTACCGCGGGTTCGATTGAAGAATTTGGCGACGACGTCGTGGTTGTCGATCAAAGTCCGGACCAAATCCGGAGGCAGAACCATCAGGACGGATGGTGTGTGAGCGCGGGCCTTGGTCGCAGCCTTGCCGTCCTTCAACAGGCCGCGTTCACCGAAGGAATTGCGCAACCCCAGATGAGAAACGACTGCGCCGTTCTCGTCGGTGATCTCAACCTGTCCTTCATAAATCACAAAGACCCCGGGCAGGGAATGGCCGAGCTCATAGACCGAGGCGTCTTCCTCAACCTCCCAGACCTCGATCTGCTTTACGATCTGATCGAGGGTGTCCGACGGCAGCGCGTCATAGGGATGAACGGATTTCAGAAACCGGGTAATTTCATCGTGGGATAGGGGCATCTGATGTCTCCGGTATTCTGGTGAAAAAATCCCGCCCGGTGGTGTGCCGGGCGGGAACAGTGGATCGAAAGACGCGGCCGAAGGCAAGTGCCGACAACCGCATCATACTCAGTGATCCTGAGCTGCGCCCGCACCACGGGGAATGCGTACGCTTTCGACCAGATCCTTGATCTCCTGGGGAGTCTCCTTGGTCATGCCGGCAACGATGTAGGCCGTTGCAAAGTTGACCATGGCACCGATCGCACCGAACGAAGTCGACTTGATCGGACCCAGCAGCGGGTCTGCATCAGTGAACGAGTTGGTGCCCGGAATGAACAGCCAGCCCTTGTGCAGGAAGATGTAGACCAGAGTGACGACCAGACCAGCCAGCATGCCTGCGACCGCGCCGGTGTTGTTGATGCGGGTCGAGAAGATCCCCATCATCAGCGCGGGGAAGATCGAAGCTGCCGCCAGACCGAACGCAAGCGCCACGGTTTGTGCCGCAAAGCCCGGTGGGTTCAGACCTAGATAGGTCGCAACCACAATCGCCACGGCCATTGCGATACGCGCTGACAGAAGCTCGCCCTTTTCCGAGATCTGTGGGTTGATGGCACCCTTGATCAGGTCGTGAGACACAGCCGACGAGATTGCAAGTAGCAGGCCTGCAGCGGTGGACAGAGCAGCCGCAAGACCGCCGGCTGCGACCAGACCGATCACCCAACCCGGCAGGTTGGCAATCTCGGGGTTGGCCAGAACCAGGATGTCACGGTTGAACTTGGTCAGCTCGTTTCCAACCCAGCCTTTTTCTTCGGCAAGTGCCTGCATGTCGGCATTCTTGTCGTTGTAGTACTGGATCTTGCCGTCGCCGTTCTTGTCTTCCCAATCCAGCAGACCGGTTTTTTGCCACGTGGCCATCCAGTCATAGCGTGCGTCATTGTCGATTTGTTCAACAGTCACAGCACCGCCTTCGATGCCGCCATTGGGCCACATCATGTCACTGATGTTCAGACGCGCCATGGCACCAACCGCAGGCGCGGTCAGATACAGCAGAGCGATGAAGACCAGCGCCCAGCCAGCCGACCAACGTGCGTCAGCCACTTTGGGAACGGTGAAGAAGCGCATGATGACGTGCGGCAGACCCGCAGTACCGATCATCAGCGACAGGGTGAACAGTACCATGTTCAGCGTGTTCGAGTGGTGGGCCGTGTATTCATTGAAGCCCAGCTCGGTCACGATGGCATCCAGCTTGGTCAGCAGGGGTTCACCGCTGGCGGTGTCACCAAACAGACCCAGCGCCGGAACCGGCGTGCCGGTCAGCTGCAGCGAGATGAAAATAGCCGGGATGGTGTAGGCAGTGATCAGCACGCAGTACTGAGCGACCTGAGTATAGGTCACGCCTTTCATCCCACCAAACACCGCATAGGCAAATACAACCGCTGCACCGATCAACAGGCCCGAGGTGTTGGACACTTCGAGGAAGCGGCCAAAGGCCACGCCGACGCCGGTCATCTGACCGATCACGTAGGTCACCGAGGCCACGATCAGGCAAATCACGGCGACGATACGCGCAGTCTGGCTGTAAAAGCGGTCGCCGATGAATTCCGACACGGTGTATTTACCAAACTTGCGCAGGTAAGGCGCAAGCAGCAGTGCCAACAGCACATAGCCGCCAGTCCAACCCATCAGGAACGAGCTGTTGTCGTAGCCGGTGAAGGCAATCAGACCCGCCATCGAGATGAACGAAGCCGCAGACATCCAGTCCGCCGCCGTTGCCATGCCGTTGGTGACCGGATGGATGCCGCGACCAGCGGCGTAGAATTCAGATGTGGACCCAGCCCGGGCCCAGATCGCGATGCCAATGTATAGCGCAAAGGACGCGCCAACAAACAGCAGGTTGATGGTAAACTGATCCATGGGGTTTACTCCTCAACACCGTATTCGGCGTCTAGCTTGTTCATGCGCCAGGCGTAGTTGAAGATCAGCACCAAAAAGACCAGGATCGATCCCTGTTGTGCGAACCAAAAGCCCAGATCGGTTCCGCCGACGGCGATCCCCGACAACATCGGACGCAGCAGAATGCCGAATCCAAACGACACCAGCGCCCAAATCGCGAGGCTGATGTAGATGAGGCGCAGGTTGGCCTGCCAATAGCCCTTGTCGGACTCGGCAGTCTGCGCGGAGTTTGTTGAATGATCCGCCATCGCGGGTTCCTCCTTCGCTTCCTCGTTGGACGGCCCGATGCCCACATCCTCCAGTGCGTCGGGCCGCTTCTCACTTGTGCCGGACGCCATGTGACGTCAGGCAAAACTCCTCCAGTCCGCCAAAGCGGTCTTTTGAAGTATTCTGTTTGGGATCAGAGCCTTGCGGCCCTAAATCCACCCCCTAATTCATGACTTCGCCAACGATTCCTTCAAGGTCATTGGCAATGTCTTCGATCCTGCCCATGGCGTTTGTGCGCTGCAGCACGCCCTGACTGTCATAGTAGGCGATCAGTGGTGCCGTCTGCGCGTGGTACGCCGCAAGGCGCGAGGCCACCGTTTCGGCATTGTCATCCGCGCGGCGCTTGAATTCGGTATGGCCACACTTGTCGCATTTGCCTTCTTCGGCAGGTTTCTTGAACTGGTCGTGGTACCCTTCACCACAGCCGGCGCAGGTGTAGCGGCCCGAAATACGGGTCACCATTTCCGCGTCTTCCACTTCAAGGCTTATCGCGGCGTTGATCTTCTGGTTGTTCGATGCCAGCAGACTGTCCAGCGCTTCGGCCTGAACCGTCGTGCGCGGGAAACCGTCCAGAATGACGCCCTTGGCGCAATCCGGCTGTGCCATGCGGTCGCGCAGGATGGCGATGACGATCTCGTCGCTGACCAGATCGCCGGCTTCCATAACGGCTTTTGCCGCTTTGCCGGCTTCGGTTCCGGCCGCGACGGCTTCGCGCAGTAGGTCACCGGTGCTGAGTTGTACAAGTCCGAATTTCTCTTCCAACATCCGGGCTTGCGTGCCCTTCCCGGCACCCGGAGGGCCGAGAAGGATGAGAACGGCGGGCGTGGTGATCGTGGCAGCGTCCATCACACCCTCACTTATTCGCACGGTTTTCGATCAGGTCTTCGACCACCGACGGATCGGCCAGTGTCGAAGTATCGCCCAACGATCCGAAATCGTTCTCGGCGATCTTGCGCAGGATACGGCGCATGATCTTGCCCGAGCGCGTTTTCGGCAGGCCAGGTGCCCACTGTATCACATCCGGAGATGCAATCGGGCCGATTTCGGTGCGGACCCATGTGCGCAGCTCTTTCATCAACTCGTCCGACGGCTCGCGATCATTCATCAACGTGACGTAGCAATAGATGCCTTGCCCTTTGATTTCATGAGGGTATCCAACCACGGCAGCCTCGGCCACAGCAGCATGCGCAACCAGCGCGCTTTCCACCTCGGCCGTGCCCATGCGGTGACCGGACACGTTGATCACGTCGTCTACACGACCGGTGATCCAATAGTCGCCATCTTCGTCGCGACGGCAGCCGTCACCCGTGAAGTAATAGCCTTTGTAATCCGAGAAATAGGTTTTCTCGAACCGCTCATGATCGCCCCAGACGGTGCGCATCTGGCCGGGCCAGCTGTCTTTGATACACAGAACGCCCTCGACACCGTTGCCTTCGATTTCAACACCGGATTGCGGGTCCAGAACCACCGGTTCGATGCCAAAAAACGGCTTCATCGCCGATCCGGGCTTCATCGCATGTGCACCGGGCAGCGGCGTCATCAGGTGGCCGCCGGTTTCTGTCTGCCACCAGGTGTCGACGATGGGGCATTTGCCTTTGCCGACAACGTCGTTGTACCAGGTCCAGGCCTCGGGGTTGATCGGTTCACCCACGGTGCCCAGAATGCGCAGATCGCTGAGGTCGCATTTTTCGACAAACTCATTGCCCTGACCCATCAGCGCGCGGATCGCGGTCGGTGCGGTGTAGAACTGGTTGACCTTGTGCTTTTCGCAGACCTGCCAGAAGCGCGAGGCGTCGGGATAAGTGGGCACGCCTTCGAACATCAGCGTGGTTGCGCCATTGGCCAGCGGGCCATAGACGATATAGCTGTGCCCGGTGACCCAGCCCACGTCAGCGGTGCACCAGTACACGTCACCTTCGTGATAATCGAATGTGATCTCGTGCGTCATCGAGGCGTAAACAAGATACCCCCCTGTGGTGTGCACAACGCCCTTGGGCTGACCGGTCGAACCCGACGTGTAAAGAATGAACAGAGGATCTTCGGCGTTCATTTCGGCAGGGGCGCAGTAGTCGTCCGCCTCAAGCGCCATTTCGTTGTAGTCAAAGTCGCGACCGTCGATCCAGGTGGTCTGACCGCCGGTGCGCTTGACCACAAGGCATTTTACCGTGTCTTTGCAGTGCAGCAGGGCGGCGTCTGCGTTGGATTTCAGCGGCGTTTTGCGGCCGCCACGCGGGGCCTCATCTGCCGTAATCACGACCTTGGCGTCGCACCCATTGATCCGCGCTGCCAGAGCGTCGGGCGAGAAGCCCGCGAAAACGATCGAATGAATTGCGCCGATCCGCGCACAGGCCAGCATGGCGTAAGCAGCTTCGGGGATCATCGGCAGATAGATGACCACGCGATCGCCCTTGCGTACGCCCAGGGATTCCAGAATGTTGGCCATCCGGCAGGTGCGGCGGTGCAATTCTGCGTAAGAGATATGCTGGGCCGGGTCATTCGGATCATCCGGCTCCCAGATGATCGCGGTCTGGTCGCCGCGGGTTTTCAGATGACGATCCAGGCAGTTGGCCGACACATTCAACGTGCCATCGGCATACCAGTTGATCTTGACCGAGCCAAACTCGTAACTGACGTCCTTGATCTGGGTGAAGGGCTTGATCCAGTCGATGCGCTTGCCTTGCTCGCCCCAGAACGCGTCGGGGTCGCTGATTGAGGCTGCGTACATGTCAGCATACTTTGCCGCATCGACATGCGCACGAGCGACGGTTTCTGCGGATGGCGGATAAGTCTTGGCATCTGCCTGGGCAGCGGTGGTCATCTTTGAGGCTCCTCCCTCTGGACTGGATTGCTTGTGGATTCTTTGCCTGTCATTCAGGCAATGTCGATCCTGTTCCTCCCCAAGTTTGAATATTACCGCGTTCTGAAAATAAATAAATAAATTGGTGTAATCCTTGGATTTCTTTGTAAAGAAATTTTAACAATACGGCCATATTAGTAAAAAATTGGCAAAAGAATCGCTAAAATAAAACAAAAACAGTCACTTAAAAGTAACGAGAATTGAGGGCGCTGTGTGTCAATTGTGGTTGCAACGACATGTGACCTCAAGGCTTCTGTCGTTTTGAGTCATTTCTGGGGCTTATTCTGCAAAATACGCAAATCCCGGTTAGGGTTGGCACAACCGATTGTTGGCGCTAGCTTGATCGGCAAGCGCCTCGGTAGGGGGCGCACCTATGGGAGACAAAACTATGAAAAAGATGTTGAGCGGTGCCGCAGTCGCCGCCCTTGGCGTTGCTTTTGTGACCGAAGCCGCGGCGACAGAATGGAACGCATCCGTCTGGGGCAAGCGCCGCGCCTTTACGGAACATGTTGAAAAACTGGCCGAACTGGTCAGCGAGAAAACCGGTGGCGAATTCACCATCAATGTCAGCTATGGCGGGTTGTCCAAACCTAAGGAAAACCTGGACGGGATCGAAATCGGCGCCTTTGAGATGGCGCAGTTCTGTGCCGGCTATCACCGCGACAAGAACCGGGCGATTACCGTTTTGGAACTGCCATTTCTGGGTGTGAACAACCTGCAGGAAGAAGTTGCGGTAAGCCATGCAGTATACGACCATCCAGCGGTCAAGGAAGAGATGGCGCAATGGAACGCCCGCATCATCATGACCTCGCCAATGCCGCAGTATAACCTTGTCGGCACGGGCGAGCCGCGGGATGAACTTGCTGAATTTGACGGAATGCGGGTCCGGGCGACCGGTGGCCTTGGTCAGGCCTTCGAGGCGGTCGGAGGGGTGCCGACATCGGTTCCGGCGACCGAAGCCTTCAATGCGATGGAATCGGGCGTCGTCGACACCGTGGCCTTTGCCCAGCACGCGCACCTGTCATTCGGAACGATCAACGAAGCGGACTGGTGGACCGCGAACCTGAATCCAGGAACGGTGAACTGCCCGGTTGTCGTCAACATCGATGCCTACGAGGCGCTGCCAGCCGAACATCGTGAGGCTCTGGACAGCTCGATTGACGAGGCGATCGATCACTACCTTGCGAATTACGGCGGCTTGCTCGAACAATGGGACAGTGTCCTGGAAGAAAAGGGTGTCCAGAAGGTCATGATCGACGACGCGGTAATCGAAGAGTTCCGCACGAAGGCCGCTGATCCGATCCGTGAAAAATGGATTGCGGACATGACCGCACAGGGCCTGCCGGCGCAGGACCTTTACGATCTTGTCCAGACGACGCTGAAGCAACAGCGCGGCGGCAACTGATCCACAAGGCCGGGTGCTTTCAAGGCGCCCGGCAACAAACAACAAGGAAACACCGGAATGGCAGGACAAGCCACGGTTCTGGTAGACGGCAGCCGTCTGAGCCAGTTGGATCAGCGTTTGCTCGTGCTCGAACGGTTTCTGGCACTGATCAGCGGATTGGCGGTTTTTTCACTGATGGTATTGGCCGTTGTATCGGTCAGTGGTCGAAATGCACTGAATGCTCCTTTGCCGGGCTATGTGGACTGGATCGAACAGGCGATGCCTCTCATCGCTTTTCTGGGCATTTCATATGTTCAGCGTGATGGGGGGCATATCCGGATGGATATAGTCATATCCCGCTTGCACGGTCGGGCTTTGTGGCTGTTCGAATTGCTCTCGGTGGTTCTGATCCTGATCCTGATGCTGGCTCTGGTTTGGGGCAGTTGGTCTCATTTCGACCGGTCCTTTGATTTTGGCGCCCCAATGTGGAGCCGGGACAGTTCGATCGACATCGGCATACCCTTGTGGCCGGCCAAGCTGCTGGCACCCGTTGCATTTTCCGTTCTCTGCCTGCGCCTTGCGCTGCAAGTCTGGGGGTATGGTCGGGCGTTCTGGCTGGGGCTGGACGCGCCGGCGGCCGTTCCGTTGATACAGGATGCAGCGGCGCAGGCGGCGGCCGAGGCCGAACAGTTCGAAGGGCAGGACTGATACATGGACACGATTGAGATTGGCCTTTGGGTCACTGGCGGCCTTCTGGTCCTTGTCGTGGCGGGCATGCGGGTTGCCTTCGCAGCGGGTTTGGCAGGGCTTGTCGGACTGGTTTGGATTTTCTGGGCCAAGTTCGGTTACGATCCGGAACGGTTTGGCAAGGCGCTGACAGTGGCAGTCAAGACCGCGGGGCAGGTGCCACATTCCAAGGTCGCGTCCCACACTCTTAGCCTGATTCCGACCTTTATCCTGATCGGGTATCTGGCTTATTACGCGGGGCTTACCCGCGCTTTGTTCGAGGCCGCAAAACGTTGGGTCGCATGGGTGCCCGGAGGGTTGGCGGTTTCGACCGTTTTCGCCACAGCCGGGTTCGCCGCGGTGTCCGGAGCTTCGGTTGCGACGTCCGCCGTCTTCGCCCGTATCGCGATTCCGGAAATGCTGAAGGTGGGCTATAACAAACGCTTTGCAGCAGGTGTGGTTGCCGCGGGCGGGACGCTGGCCTCCCTGATCCCGCCTTCGGCCATTTTAGTGATCTACGCGATCATCGTCGAGCAGGATGTCGGGAAGCTGCTGTTGGCGGGGTTCATTCCGGGTGCGTTTTCCGCAATTGTATACGGCCTTCTGATCGTCGGGATTGCAGTGATATTCAAATCCGTTGGTCCGCCTGTCACGGGGTTTTCCTGGAAACAGCGCTTTGCCGCTCTTCCCGGTGCTATTCCGATTGTCGCCGTCATCCTGATCATCATTTGCTTTGTCTACAATCCGTTTGGAGAAAAAGCATGGGGCACTCCGACGGAAGGCGGTGCCATTGGCGCCTTCATCGTATTCTGTTTCGCCTTGTTCCACGGAATGCGCTGGGCCGAGCTCAAATCCGCGCTTTTGGAAACCGCCAAACTGACGGCGATGATCTTTTCGATCATCTGGGGCGTTCTGATCTATGTGCGCTTTCTTGGGTTCGCCGACCTGCCGGGTGCCTTCTCGGATTGGATCACGGGGCTCGAGATGTCGCCCATGATGATCCTGATCTGCATTCTGCTGGCATATGCGGTGTTGGGCATGTTCATGGACGCGATCGGGATGCTGCTTTTGACTTTGCCCGTCGTCTATCCGGCGGTAATGGCCTTGAATGGTGGTGAAACCGTCAGTGCCGCCGACAGCGCGTTTGGAATGTCCGGCCCGATGTGCGCGATCTGGTTTGGCATTCTGGTCGTCAAAATGGCCGAGTTTTGCCTGATTACACCGCCCATCGGGCTGAACTGCTTTGTCGTTGCCGGTGTGCGCCCGGACCTAAGTGTTCAAGATGTGTTCAAAGGCGTCACGCCCTTTTTCATCGCGGACGCCCTGACCATCGCAATGCTTGTGGCATTCCCGGGTATTGTCCTCTACCTGCCATCGCTTGCGGGATAGCTCGGAAGCGAGGCTCTGCCTCGCGCTCCGGGATATTTGTGGCCAGATGAAGTTCGGATCCCCTGCTTCATCTGGCTGAAAATATCCCGGGGGAGGCGCGCGCAGCGCGGCGGGGGCAGAGCCCCCAAGATCGCGTGTTATCCAGCTCGCATCAACATTCCGAACAGATCGCGCGGATCGTCCGGGTCGGCCAACATGTCCAGAGGTTCAAAGAAGGTTGTGCCTTCAATCGCCTGTTTCACATAGCGCAGGGCCGAGAAATCCTCGATGGCAAAGCCGACACTGTCGAATAAAGTGATCTGCCGCTCATCGATGCGCCCCTTGGCGGCGCCGGTGATGACCTGCCACATCTCGGTCACAGGGTGATCCGCGTCCAGCGCCTGAATTTCGCCTTCGATCCGGGTTTGTTCAGGGTACTCGACGAAGATGTCCGAACGTAACAGGATGTCGCGATGCAGCTCGGTCTTGCCGGGGCAATCGCCTCCGATGGCGTTGATGTGCACGCCGGGCCCGACCATGTTGTCGGTCAGGATCGTTGCGTATTTCTTGTCTGCCGTGCAGGTGGTTATGATCTGGGCACCTTCAATGGCGTCTTCCGGCGTCTTGCAAGGGATGACTGTCAGGCCCTTGCCCTGCAAGTTCGCAGCGCATTTCGACGTGGCATTCGGGTCGATGTCATAAAGCCGAACGGTGTCGATTCCGCACATTGCCTTGAAGGCAAGGCATTGGAATTCGGACTGTGCGCCATTGCCGATCATGGCCATTGTCCTGGCATTTTTCGGGGCCAGATAGCGCCCGACCAATGCCGAAGTTGCAGCCGTGCGCAGCGCGGTCAGCATTGTCATTTCGGTCAACAGCGTCGGATATCCTGTATAGACATCTGCCAACAGACCGAATGCAGTTACTGTTTGCAGCCCCTCGGAGGTGTTCTTGGGATGGCCGTTTACGTATTTGAACCCGTACGCCTCACCATCCGAAGTTGGCATCAACTCAATTACGCCATGAGGAGAATGCGCCGGAATGCGAGGTGTCTTGTCGAAGCTTTCCCATCGTTTGAAATCGGCTTCGATCTGAGCGGCAATCTGCGTGATCATCTGTTCGACGCCAATGTGGTGTACCAGTCGCATCATGTTGTCGACGGAAACGAATGGTACCAGGGCCTTGTCTGAAGGTTGCATGGTGCTCTCCTATCGGCGGGCAAGGTGAACGCCTGCAATCATGCAGCGCACGGACCCACCGGCGGTTTCAATTGTAGGAACGGACAGCGGCAACGGTGTTGCACTGTCCTGGATTGTTGCGATTTGGTCTGGTGTGAGGGCGGCAAGTGCCCTGCTGGACAGGGCCAGACCCAACCCATCCCGTCCGGTCAGTTCAATGGCGTTACCTGCGAACTCGGCAATTTGGTCGTGCGTCAGGTCAATGACCGTTCGACCGGATTCTTCCAGCCGATTGCGAACGGTCATGCGGCGGGCCGGGTCCGAAATCATGTCGAGGCAAATCAGGGCGTAATGCGTTCCGATACCCATCAAAACGTTGGTGTGATAAACGTCTCGGCCCTTGGCATCGCGGGCTTCGAAGGCGATTGGTTCATAGTTGAAATGTGTGCAGAACCGTTCCAACAGGACCGGATCGGCGCGATTGGACGTCACCGTGTAAGCGATACGGGCCACATGATCCAACACCATCGCGCCGGTCCCTTCCAGGGCCAGGTTGTCTTGTTCCAGCCCGGAATAGTCGATGACATCCTGCACACGGTATTCCTCTTTGAGCAGTTCGATTACATCGGTCCGGCGTTCGCGTCTGCGCGATGGCACGAACATCGGGTAGATCGCCACATGGCCGCCGGGATGCGTCGAGAACCAGTTGTTTGGAAAAACGCTGTCAGGTGTGTTGAGGTCCCCGAAATCGTCAAACACATGAACAGTGACACCGGCGTCGCGCAATTGCTGTACCGCCTGATCATGTTCATCCCTGGCCGCTTCCGACGTGGCCTGGGCGGATGCGGTGCTCAGCGTTTGAAAGGCATTGTCATCGCGTGTTTCTGGGTTGGACGCAAAAGCGTGCGGCCGGATCATGATAGCGGCAGATGGCGCTTGCAGAGACAGCATCAAAAACTCCGGGTGGGACGGTCGAAGATACGGCGACCCATCAACGAGGCGGCCAGATCGACCATCAGTTTTGCGGTTCGGCCCCTCTCATCCAGAAACGGGTTCAGTTCGACCAGGTCCAGCGAGCAGACAAGCCCGCTTTCATGCAGCAGTTCCATTACCAGGTGGGCTTCGCGCTCGGTTGCACCGCCGGGCACGGTCGTGCCGACTGCGGGCGCCACTGCCGGGTCGAGGAAATCGACATCCAAAGATACATGTAGCAGAGCGTTTTCTGCCTTCACGCGATCAAGAAAGGCCAAAAGGGGGGCTTTGATTCCATTTTCATCGATGCTGCGCATATCCGCCAGCATGGCACGGTCTTGCTCCAGCGCTGCCCGTTCAGCCGGGTCGACAGAGCGCAATCCGATCATGCCGACGCGATCCGTTGGGATGACGGCCGGCAAAGGGGGGAAATCCTCAAATCCGGGTCTGCCGGTGAAATACGCCACCGGCGTTCCGTGCAGGTTGCCGCTGCCGGTACTGTCCGGAGTGTGAAAGTCGCTGTGGGCGTCAAGCCATAGCACAAAAAGAGGGCGGTCGATCCGAGCAGCATGGGCGGCCATCCCGGCCACCGTACCCATGGACAGGGCGTGATCACCCCCCATGAAAATCGGAATGCCCTGACCCGCCGCGTCTTGCGCAGCTTTGCTGAGAGCGTGCGTCCACCCCACGCATTCGGGCAGGGCGAACAGGTGCGGGTGTCGGGGAATGTCGACGTTTTCGGCCTGCACGTCGCCCCAATCTTGGACGGTGTGACCAAGATCAGACAGCGCCTCATCCAACCCTGCCACGCGATACGCATCAGGTCCCATCCGGCATCCCTGACGACGTTTCCCGGCGTCCATTGGGGCGCCGACCAGTATGATATCCTTGATTTCCATGTGTTCATTTAGGCCGTCGGACTGTCTTGCGTGAAGTCGGCAAAATGCTCAAAATGGTCTCGGAAGTTCCTTTATGAGAAGATGTTATGGACGAATTGGACAATCGGCTGCTCAATGCGTTGCAACGGGATGCACGGGCAAGCCTGTCAGAGCTGTCGGAAACACTGGGCGTGACACGCACCACGGTCCGCAGCAGGTTGCAGCGGCTGAAACAGTCCGGTGAAATCGTCGGCTTCACCGTCCTGACGCGTCGCGACCTGGCGCAAAGCCCGGTGCGCGGGTTGATGATGCTCGAGATTGAGGGGCGCGGGACGGAACGCGTCATGGCCCGGATCGGTGCCATGCGTCAGGTGACGGCAGTTCATTCGACAAATGGCAGTTGGGATCTGATCGCCGAGATCAGCGCGGAAACCCTGGCCGAACTGGATGAGGTTCTGTTTCAGATCCGAAGGATCGACGGCGTGACGCGTTCGGAAACGAACCTTTTGCTGTCAACACGCAAGGGGCGGCTCTAGCGCTTTGAGATAAAACCAAAATGTGCCAGAGTCCGTTGGCAGATGATGTCTGAATCGTCGACGGGCGGGTGAGCTGCGCGTGGTATCTGCGATCAGAAACTGGCGGGGACGTGCAGCATGACTAATGCGGAAAGTGACGGTGAACCTCTGGCCGTACACTGGGCCGAAAAGCTTACGGCCATGTTGGAAAAACCGTGGCTGCGGATTGCAATACCGGTTCTCGTGACCGGGATCGCGCTGACGGTTCTGCATGATTTGTCGGCGCATGTGAAATGGTCAGATGTCCAGACCGATATCGCAACGACGTCGTGGAAACTGATGTTTTTCGCATTGTGCTGGACCGCGTTCAGTTTCCTGTCGCTGTCGCTCTATGATGTGTTTGCCGTGCAAAGCGTGGCGGGCGGCAAAGTGCCATTGCCTGTTGCCGGAATGGCAGGGGCCAGCGGCTATGCCGTGTCGAACTGTCTGGGTTTTTCCTACATTACCGGAACGGCGATCCGGTATCGGATATATGCGTCGCTGGGCTTGGATCTGGGGCGGGTGGCCGGGGTTATCGCGACATCCTGGGTCGCGTTCTGGATGGGGCTTGTTCTGGTTCTGGGTGTGTTGCTGACCGTGCATCCGGATGGGATCTCGAAAGTGATGCCTGTCAGCGAAACGGTGGAAACCGCCATCGGGCTGTGCCTTTTGGGGGCATTGGTCGCGATGTTCATATGGTTGTCCAGCGGCGGCAGGCGGTTGGCCGTCGCAGGTATCGGGTTTGACTTGCCGGGTGGCAAACTGGCCAGCCTTCTGACACTGGCCGCCATCGGAGATCTGGTTGGCGCGTCCATGGCGCTCTATGTCCTGATGCCGGACGATCTGGGCGTTGGCTATCCCTATTTCTTCACGATCTACATCGCCGCCATTGCCGTTGGAATCCTCAGCCACGCGCCGGGCGGGCTTGGGGTATTCGAAGCCACGCTGATCGCGGGGCTTGGAGCGTCGGGACGTTCGGATGTGATCGCAGCCTTGTTGCTGTATCGCGTCGTTTACACCTTCTTGCCGTTCGGTATCGCCAGCGTGTCCATTGCGATCGCGTCCGCACTGACGCAAAGGCACAGGATCGGCGGCGCCGCAACATGGGTCTATCGGGTTATCCGCCCCATTGTTCCGATGGTGGCAGCCGGGGTTGCGGCCGTGGCAGGGGTGGTCCTGCTGATATCCGGCGCATTGCCAGCGGGCACGCAGAACCTTGGCGTTCTGAGAGAGGTCTTGCCGCTGTCGTTTGTCGAGGCATCGCACCTTGCCGGCAGTGCTGTCGGCGTGCTGCTTTTGCTGGTGTCCCGCGGTTTGTTTCGAAAGCTCTACCGCGCATGGGTGGTGGCCATGCTGTTGATGGTGGCCGGGTTCTTTGCCTCGCTGGCAAAGGGGCTGGACACTCACGAAGCGCTGTCGATGCTGGGCACGATTGGCCTTCTGGCGATGTTCCGCGGGGCGTTTTACCGGGTCAGTGGCGCGTCGATCTTCAGGCTGAATATTCCTTGGTTGGTCAGTGTCGTGGCGCTGCTGGCGGTGATATTCTGGATCGGATTGTTCGCCTATTCCCATGTCGAGTACCAGAACGCCCTGTGGTGGGAATTTGCCTGGAACGGTGACGCTTCGCGCTTTTTGCGCTCCAGCCTCATCGTGGCGGTGATCGTGGGCGTCGTGGCCGTGAACTCTCTGTTCGGGCGAGATATTCCGACGCCTGTGCGCACGGAAATCCCCGAGGTCGTTGAACGGCTTGTGATGGAGTGCGAGGACACCGAATCCCAAATCTCGCTTACCGGTGACAAGCAGTTCCTCATCTCACCGGATGAGACCGCATTTATTGCCTATGCAGACACGGGCAACGCTCTGATCTCGAAGGGAGAGCCGGTTGGCGATGAAACGGCGGGGCGGCAATTGATCTGGCAACTCAGGGAATTGGCGGACCGAGAAGGAAAACTGTGTGCCTTCTACAGTGTTTCAACCAAGTACCTGCCGACATTTCTGGATCTGGGCCTGTCGATCCTGAAGATCGGCGAGGTCGCGCGGGTGCCACTCAGGGATTTCTCGCTGGACGGAAAGTCGCGCAAGCGGTTCAGACAGGCCAGAAACCGGGCCGAGAGGGAGGGCTATGTATTCGAGATCATCCCGAAAGAGAACCTGGCCCCGGTATTGCCGGAACTGCGCGCGATTTCAGACCATTGGCTGGCGCAAAAGGCGGGTGCCGAAAAGGGCTTTGCGTTGGGGGGCTTTGACGATCAGTACCTGTCATATTTCGATCATGCGGTTCTGCGTGACGGTAAGACCGGCAAGATCATGGCCTTCGCCAACCTGTTTCAGGGCGGCAACAAATCCGAGCTGTCACTGGATTTGATGCGCTATGAGCCTGACAGCCCGAGCTTTGTCATGGATGCGCTTTTTGCCGAGATGATGAACTGGGGATCGCAACAGGGGTTCCACTGGTTCTCATTGGGTGCGGCGCCGTTCTCAGGCATCGAAAACCGTCAGCTTGCATCACTTTGGAACCGCATCGGCGGCTTTGTCTATGAGCATGGCGAGCAATTCTATCATTTCGAAGGTTTGCGCGCCTTCAAACAGAAATTCGATCCGGAATGGAGCCCCAACTATCTGGCCAGCCCCGGCGGGCTGGCCGCCCCCCGCATCCTTTACGAGGTCAATATATTGATCTCGGGTGGGCTGCGCGGTTTGACCAAGTAGCGCCTAGTTCAGGTTGGCCCGGGTTGGGGTTTTTTCAAGCAGATCGCCCCAATCGGTTCGATAGGCCATTTCCGCCAGCACGGTTTCAGGCAGGAATTCCTGGTTTTGCCGGATCTGCCATCCGCCGCCCAGACCCTTGTAAACGGCAACCAGATTGCTGGACACCTGCTGCCGCGCTTCGATCAGGTTTGCCTGCGACCGCAAAAGCGCGGTCTGCGTGTTCAGAATGCGAGAATAGCTGGCGATTCCATCCCTGTACTGGCTTACGGCGATATCTGCGGCCTTGCGCGAAGCTTCGACGCTTTTCTGATAGAACCCAACCTGTTTGCGTGCTTGCGCATAGGCGACCATCGCACTTTCCACCTCGGAATACGCGGTCAGAACGGTATTCTGATAATTGGCAATCAGCGCTTGATATGCCGCATCCTGCGCACGGACATTGTTTTTGATGCGGCCATAGTTGAGCACGTTCCAGACCACGCCGGCACTGGCCAGACCGGTGGTGCTGTTGCCGCTGAACAGATCGCGCCCGCCCGAAGCCTGTAAACCGATCGCGCCTGACAGCACGAACTGAGGATACAGGTCAGCCATTGCGATACCCACCTGCGCGGATTGAGTCGCAGCGGCCAGTTCCGCCGCGCGGACATCCGGGCGGCGGCGCAGCAATTCTGCTGGCACCCCAACGGCCACATTTGTTCGCGCTGACGGGATACGGCCGGAATTCCCCAGCAGGTTGGTCATCCGGGACGGCGTGGCCCCTAGCAGCACGGCCAGCGCATTCTTGGTCTGTTGCAGGTCGCTTTCCAACTCGGGCACCAAGGCTTTGGTATTGTTAAGCAGGGCAGTGGATTCCTGAACGTCCAGTTCGGTCGTGACCCCGTTGTTGAACCGCAGCTGGGTCAGGTCCGCTGATTCCTGCTGCATTTTGATGTTTTCCCGGGCGACCGCCAACGATTCCTGCAGCGCACGGATATTGACGTAGAGCGCGGCCACGTCGCCGGTCAGTGTCACCAATGCGTCATCATAGTTTGCGACCTGCAAAGCCAGATTCGACCGCGCCGCCTGCACACCGCGCCGTTGTGCGCCCCAGACATCCAGCTCCCACTGGGCGTCGAACCCAACCTGAGACGTCGAGAATTCGGTATCCAGGGGGATGATCCGGTTGATATCGGCAACAGGCCCAAGGTTGTCGCTGATTTGCCGCCGCTGCAAAGACGCGCCTATGGCCTGGGATTGCGGGTACAATTCGCCGAAAGCGATCCCCAGCTGTGCCCGCGCTTGCAGCACCCGCGCGCCCGCGACCTGAAGCGTCAGGTTCTGAGCATAAGCTTCGGCAATCAGCCGGTTGAGGGTCGGGTCATTGAATGTCTCCCACCATTTGACCACGGGTGCGCTGCGCGATGTCAGGCCGCTTTGACCGACGCTGGGGCTGTTTACCTCGATCCACTGCTTGACGACCGGAGAGTTCGGGCGCACGAAATCGGGCCCCACGGGCGTGCAGGCCGCGAAAGTGGCGGCGCAAAGTGCAGTTCCCATCAACCGGCTAAGTGTCATGGCGCGCATCCTCAGATATCCAGCGGTCGAATGAAGTTGGCGAAGGAATAGAGACGGATGTTGATGCGTCTCAGGAACTCAAAGCTTTTGCCCATGCCGGTGTAGATCGCCACTGCGGCGTGGCCGCCAGCCGGGAAAGTGTGCCCTTCCGGGATATCGACGGTGATCTGCACGGCAATTCGACCGGGCAGTTTCGGCAGTTCAAAGCCGGGCAGGCGGCCTGAAGGGATCAGTTGCCCTTGGCGTGTGGCCCACCAGATCGCCTCGACCTTGCCCGTGAGGATTTCGCCCGGGTAAAGATCCAGCGCCACTTCGACCTCTTGCCCCGGTTCCACGAATTTCAGATTCTGCTGGCGAAAGGTCGCAAGAAGATAGGGGCTGTCCTCGGTCACGAAACTGGCTATCGCGCCCAGTCGAACATCGCCGACGACCAGCCCGGGGCGGGCTTGCTGCGATACGATCATGCCGTTTTCAGGCGCGTAGATCGTTGTGTTTTCAAGAAAATACTCAGCCTCGGCCAACTGCGCCCTTGCCTGGAGAATACCCGTGTTAACACCGTCAATCTGGGACTCCACAGCCAATTGCGCCTTTTCCAGATTTGCTTCGGCCTGTTTGACGGCAGCAAGGTCTTCGGTCACCTGCTCGTTCCAGCGGTCCAGTTCGTCTTGCCGCGCTCCACCGGCGGGCACAAGAGTTTCATACCGGGCTTGCTGAGTCTGCGCATAGGCCAGCTGCGCGTTTGCGCGTTCAACAGCTTCGGTCGACGCGATCACATCCTGTTCCAGAATCTTGGAATTCTGTTCAGCGGCGACCAATTGCGCCTGCGCATTGTCCACCGCCAGTGAAAACACCGTGTCATCAAAGCGGTAGAGTGGATCGCCCTTGGTGACAGGTGTGTTCGGTTCCACAAGAACTTCGGTCAGGATCGTCGGCTGTGTCAGTTTGGGAATGATCTGTATGGTCGAACGCACCACGTGGCTGTCGGCCGAGAAGGGTTGAAAGAACCGCAATGCGACCAGAAAAATCAGCAACAGGTGCGCGCCAACCCAAAAGGATACGATGCCCCAGGCGATGTTGAATTTCAGCAGTTCCAGCTTGAAGAAAATAAGCCAGACGAAAATGATGTAAAATAACGTGATGCCAAGGGCGACGAACATGTTTTGTGACTTCCTCTGGCCTTAGCTTTGCTGCGGATCGTCTGTGTCCAGACGACCTTGATATTCAGGTCGGACATTGCCACCCAGACGTTTGATTTCATCACGAATGGCGTCTTTTTCCTCGTCAGGGCCACGGCGAATGTCGACCGTAACGCCATCATGGAACGCCCACATAAAGGCATGGACCCAGGGCACCACGGCCAGAAATCCCATCCAGCCCATGATCTTTACGGCCTCGGCATGGGGATGGTTGCGCTTGATGGCGATCCGACCCGGAAGACCCATGAGAAAAAGAAACAACGCCATCACAGCCGCCAGAAGCAGGATCAATGCCACGAAAGTCAGATAGTCATAATAGCCAAGCGGCTGTCCCAGTAGTCCCATGCTCGCTCCTCCTTTTCGGGAAGGTTACGGTATCTTCAGTTGCCGGCGTCCAATTCGTCAATCAACTTGTAGCTTGTCGGCGGGTCAGCGCAGATACCCGGCCCGCATTCCAGCAAGGTCGAACCCGCGTTCAGCACCGCCAAAGCCAGCATGACGAAAAACGCGATCTTTGCCAGAGCATTTCCTCCGAACCTTGGTTCCTGACCAGAAGGGTCGGCGTATTGGCGATCAAATAACAGCATGATCGACGTGCCCAGCAACACAAGGAAAAAGGCGATCCCGGCCCAGGTATAGTAGTGCAGACCCAAAACCGGAGAGCCGTAGTGCCCGGTGCCGGGTACGATATGCAGAAGAATTTGGCGGATCGATACAGTGCCGCCATACAAGGCGGCAATCAGCACGATGGCATAGTGTTGCGGCCGTGGACCGTAGAGCAGGTTTAATCCAAGCCCCACACCGACGGCAACGAACCCAACACGTTGCAGCAGGCAAAGCGGGCAGGGCAGTTCATAGAGGACAAGCTGATAGAAAAACGCCAACGCCAGTACAAGGCAGACGGCAAGCATACCGATCGCGTTGAGGGTGCGGGACAGTTCAGGTGTCATGGCAAGCCCCTCAGAGTTGAATTGTAAGCGGTGTGGTGGCGTGGAATTTCAACCAGTAGATACACATGGCCAATGTGACGAAAAACAAGGCGTTGCCAGCTTTGGTCAACTTGAAATAGTTCAGCCCCATCGTGGCGATAAACAACGAAAATAAAAGCGCAATCATGGCCCGGTCCTCCCCTCCCGTGCACAAATTCTTGTATGAAGGATAGTGTCAGGCCAAGTTCGATCTGGCAAGCCGCGCAACTCGCCCGGACGTTGTTATTTGCCCGCCTCTAGTCGCAGATGACGACATCAGTCTGCCACTCGCGACAATGCTCTGGCAGCTTGCCGGGCAGGGGCAGGTCGCTATACACCGTGTCAAGTTCGGCAATTGATCCTATCCGCGCCGGGGCCGAGCGTTGAAACTTTGAATGATCGGCAACCAGAAAAGTTCGGCGCGCCTTCTCGATGATGGCCTGGCTGACCTGAACCTCCTGAAAGTCGAAGTCCAAAAGATCGCCATCCGCGTCCAGCGCCGAACATCCTATGACGGCGATGTCGAATTTGAACTGTCGGATGGCTGATACGGTCAGGTTGCCGATCAGCCCCCCGTCTGTCCGACGCAAAACGCCGCCGGCCATGATGATTTCGCAGTCCGGGTTTTCGACAAGAATGTTTGCAACGTTCATGTTGTTGGTCACCACCAGCAGGTTCTTGTGGTTCAGCAACTGCCTTGCCACGGCCTCGGTCGAGGTTCCGATGTTCATGAAAATTGATGCGCCATCCGGGATATCAGCCGCGCAGGTTTGAGCGATGCGGGTCTTGGCGTCCGCGTTCAGCGCGCGGCGGTCCTCGTATCCGATATTTGAAACACCCGAGCGGAGAACAGCGCCCCCGTGAACCCGGTCCAGCTTGCCCGCATCTGCAAGCTCGGTCAGGTCGCGCCGGATCGTCTGAACGGTGACGCCAAAGCGTTCAGCCAGCCCCTCGACGGTAACGCGCCCATCGGTGCTGGCGATTTCCAGAATGTCGGATTGGCGAAAGGACAAGGACATGGGCAGTTCCGGTGTAGAGGATTGATTTTCGTTTTTGTTCTTTTTGTCGATTTTGGCAAGCCAACTTGCTGAAAATTCATACCAGTGTTGCAAAAAGAAAAAAAACGAACATAAACATTGACGAAGCGAAGGTCATTCTGGCTAATGCCCGCAACCGTGTCAGGCAGGGAATCAATGGATATGCAGTCAACGGACAACCAGATCACAGACCTTTTCATCATCGGCGGCGGGATCAATGGCTGTGGAATAGCGCGGGACGCCGCCGGGCGGGGTCTTTCGGTGACGCTGGTCGAGATGAACGATCTCGCTTCTGCCACGTCCTCTGCCTCGACCAAGTTGTTTCACGGCGGATTGCGGTATCTTGAGTATTTTGAATTTCGCCTGGTGCGTGAGGCCCTGATCGAGCGTGAAACCCTGCTGCGCGCGATGCCGCATATCAGCTGGCCCATGCGTTTTGTGCTGCCCTACCACAAGGATATGCGGTTTGATTCCGAAACGCCGACCTCGCGGTTGCTCAGCACGGTCATGCCGTGGATGCGCGGGCGGCGTCCGGCCTGGCTGATCCGGTTGGGCCTGTTCATGTATGACAATCTGGGCGGGCGCAAAATCCTGCCGGGCACGACGTCATTGAACCTGCGGTCAGCGCCCGAGGGGGCCCCGTTGCAGGACAAGTTCGAAACGGCTTATGAATATTCCGACTGCTGGATCGAAGACTCGCGATTGGTGGTCCTGAATGCGCGTGACGCCGAGTCGCGCGGCGCGCAGATCATGGTCCGAACCGAAGTGACCTCGGCCGAGCGGGTCGGCGATCTTTGGGAAGTGTCCGTTCGGGATCGGGTCAGCGGTGAGACCCGTTTGGTCCGGGCCAAGATGCTGATCAATGCAGGTGGGCCCTGGGTGGGCGACATTATTCAATCCAAGATCCGCGTGAACTCTCGCGAGGGCGTGCGGCTTGTGCGGGGCAGTCATATCGTGACGCCCAGGCTTTACGATCACGACAAATGCTATTTTTTCCAGGGCGAAGATGGCCGCATCATTTTCGCCATACCATACGAGCAGGACTTTACCTTGATTGGGACAACGGATCAGGATCATCCGGACCCGTCGACCAAACCGGTCTGCACAGAGGCCGAGCAGGATTACCTGTGCGCCTTTGCATCAAAGTACTTCAAAAAAAGCATAACGCGCGACGATGTCGTGTGGACCTATTCCGGCGTGCGGCCTCTATATGATGACGGAGCAAGCAGTGCCACTGCGGCAACGCGGGATTACACGTTGAAAGTCGATGCGCAGGGCGGGGCGCCTGTTTTGAATGTATTCGGCGGCAAGATCACGACCTATCGCAGGCTTGCAGAAAGCGCGCTTGAGAAGGTCGGTGAGTATTTTCCGAACCTGCCCGGCCCCTGGACCGCAGGTGTCGCACTGCCGGGGGGTGATTTTCCGGTGGATGCTGTCGAAACCCTGAAAAGCGATCTTATGGCGGCCTATCCTTTTTTGACCGAAAGCTGGGCTGCCCGCCTGATCAGAGCTTACGGGACTGAAGCAAGGGATGTTTTGGATGATGCAAAACAGGTATCCGATCTGGGAGAGGAGTTTGGCGCAACCCTGACAGCGAAAGAGGTCGCGTGGCTGATGAACAAGGAATATGCCCGCTCGGCCGAAGATGTGGTTTGGCGCCGCAACAAGCTGGGCTTGCGGCTGAGTGCCGAGCAGATTGCGCGGATCGATCAATGGATGTCTGAACGGTCCGAGGATAAGGGATAGCCTGAAAACGCCTGAATCCTAGTAGCGGAATTGCAAAAAAGCCCCATCAGTTCAGATGGGGCTTTCGGTGTTCAGGCGGCTTTTTCCGTAGGGTCGGGGTCGCTCTTGTTGCCCTTCAACCATTCCCGCATGCCTTGCATCAGGGCATAGAGCACGGGTACCACGATCACACCAACCAGCGTTGCGGCCAGCATCCCGCCAAATACCGCGACACCAATCGCTTTCTGGCTGGCGGCACCGGCTCCATTGGCGGCCAGCAGGGGGACAACGCCAAGTAGGAAGGACAGCGCAGTCATCATCACAGCGCGGAAACGCTGATATGCCGCCTCTGCTGCGGCCTCTTTGATGGACAGCCCCTTGGCGCGTTGCTCCATGGCGAACTCGACGATCAGAATACCGTTTTTCGAGGCCAGCCCGACAAGCATGATCATACCGATCTGCGTATAGAGGTTGATGTCACTGCCAACGATGGCCACCGCCGCCACGGCCCCAAACAAGGCAACGACAACGGAAAGCAGGATTGAAACAGGTAGCGTCCAACTTTCATACTGACCCACCAGGAACAAGTAACCGAACAGGATGGCAAGCCCGAGGATGATGATCACCAGACTTCCCGAGGCCAGCTGCTGCTGCGCTGTCCCTGTCCATTCGAACGCATAGCCCGGGGGCAGGGCGGTCGCGGATTCTTCGGTCATCACGTTGATTGCATCGCCGCTGGACAAGCCGGGTGCAGGGACCGCCGTCACCGTGGCCGACCGGAACAGGTTGTGGCGCTTCAGCAGAACCGGACCCAGCACGTTTTCAACGTCGATCAGTGTCCCCAGCGGCACCATGTCTCCGTTTTGAGAACGGACGTAGAGGTTCGCGATATCTTCGACATTGTCCCGATAGGTCCCATCGGCCTGAATCATCACGCGATAGACACGGCCGAACAGGTTGAAGTCATTGACATAGTAAGATCCCAGCTGCGCCTGCATGGTCTGAAATATCTCGGCGACCGAGACATTCAGCGTTTTGGCTTTTTCGCGGTCCAGATCAACGAACAGCTGTGGGACGTTGGCGCGGAAGGTCGTATAGGCCTGCCCAATCTCGGGCCTCTGATTGGCCGAATACACGAACGAACCCACGGCCGAGGCCAGATCCTGCGGAGTGCCACCACCGGTTTGCTGAACTTCCATCTCGACACCGGCGGACATGCCAAGGCCCTGGATGGGCGGTGGGTTGAAAGCAAGGACCGAAGCTGCTGATTCACCGTTCGCGATCGCCAGTACTTTGGCCAGAATGGCGTCCGCGCTCAGATCCTCTTCCTGCCGTTCGCTCCAGTTTTCGAGGTTGACGAAAATCGCAGCGCCGTTGGTGATCGTGCCGTTCAGCATCGAAAAGCCGTTGACAAGAACCGTGCTCGCGACGCCCGGGATTTCACTTATCTGTTCGTCAAGACGAGCAGTTACTGCCTCGGTCCGTTCCAACGTTGCGGCATCAGGCAACTGAACATCAACGAACAGATACCCGTTGTCTTCAAGCGGAATAAACCCGGCCGAGGTGTTGGACATGATTGTTCCGGTTCCCATGCCAAGCCCAACCACGATGGCCAGCGCAATGGCCGGAAAAACCAACAGCTTTCGTACAATGGCCACATAGCCGTTGCGCACGGTGCCGATGAAGTTTTCGAACATCGCAAGCACCCCTTTGGGAGGGCCGGACCGGGGACGAAGAACTAAGCCGCACAGGGCGGGCGAAAGGGTCAGGGCGTTGATGGAAGAGATTACGACAGCGGTCGAGATCGTTATGGCAAATTGGGAATACAGCCGCCCCGAGATGCCGGGCATGAACGTGACCGGCACGAACACCGCCAAAAGAACCAGTGTGGTCGCGATGACCGGCCCCGTGATCTGGCCCATGGCTTTACGGGTGGCTTCAGCAGGGGGCAACCCTTCATCGGCAATGATGCGCTCCACGTTTTCGACGACGACGATGGCGTCATCCACCACGATACCGATGGCCAGCACCAAGGCGAACAGCGAGATGGTGTTCAGCGACATCCCAAACGCCAGCAGGAAGGCAAAAGTACCGATCAGGGATACCGGGATTGCCACCGCCGGAATGATCGTTGCGCGCCAACTTCCAAGGAACACGAACACAACCGAAATAACCAGAATGAAGGTCAGGATCAGGGTCGAGACCACATCGTTCAAAGACGCCTCGACAAAGTCGGTCGTGTTGAAGGGGACATCATATTCGACATCCGTCGGAAAGGCGCGGGACAGCCGCGCCAATTCCGCCTGCACACGTTCCGAAACCGCCAAAGCGTTTGCACCGGGGGCCTGATAGATGCCGATGACCGTGGCAGGAACCGCCTGAAAATAGCCCGAAGCCGCATAATATTCTGCGCCAAGCTCAACACGAGCGATGTCTTTGACACGGACGATGGCACCGGCATCGCCAGTCCGGATCACGATGTCACCGAATTCTTCTGCGGATGTCAGGCGGCCTTTGGATTTGATCGTGTATTGAAACGTCTGCCCTTCGGGAACGGGTGGCGCACCGATCGAACCGGCAGACACTTCGATATTCTGTTCCCGGATTGCATTGATGACATCCCCCGGTGTGATGGACAGCGCCGCCATCTTGTCCGGGTCCATCCAGATCCGCATGGCGTATTCAAGGTTGGTCAGAACATCGGCCTTGCCGACGCCCTGCACACGCGCCAGCGCATCGCGCAGATTGATCGAGGCATAGTTCGACAGGAACACACTGTCATAGGTCCCATCGGGTGAGGTCAGAGTGACCAACATCAGCATGTTGGTCGAGGATTTCTGTGTCACCACGCCGGACGAAGTGACCTCGGCTGGCAATGACGACATGGCCTGCGCCACCCGGTTTTGAACGTTGACCGATGCGATGTCAGGATCGGTGCCCACCTCAAAGGTCACATCCAGCGAATAGGACCCGTTGTCCGACGATCTGGACGTCATGTAGATCATGTCGTCCACACCGTTGACCTGCGCTTCGATCGGCGCGGCAACGGTGTTTTCAACGGTTTCGGCATTTGCACCGGTATAGGTGGTTGAGACGTTGACCACAGGCGGTGTGATATCCGGAAACTGCGCGACCGGCAGTACCAGGTACCCGATGCCGCCCATGATGGTCAGCACCAGTGAGATGACAAGCGCCAGCTTGGGGCGGCTTATGAACAGGGCTGAGAACATCTGTTACTCTCCCGGCTGCTCAGAGGCCACGACCGCGTCAACAGCGACACCGGGGCGGACCCGCTGCAAGCCCTCGACAATGACGCTTTCACCTTCACGCAGCCCGTCCAGCACAATAATCGCAGTATCAAAAGTGTCACCTGTTGTGATGTAGCGCTGTTCAACCATTTGCTTGTCGTTGACCACCAGGACAAAATCGCCCCGCTGATCGCGCTGCAAGGCGGCTTGCGGCACCAGAACCTGCAAGGTCGGTTCAAGCGCTTCGATCTGCACATTCACGAAAGCGCCGTCCAGGATCAGCCGGTCCGTATTGTCGAATTGGGCCCGCATCGTGATTGCCCCGGTCAATGGGTCGATACGGTTGTCAACGAATACAATTCTGCCGGTTTCATCCAACTCTGTTCCATTGGGCAGTTTGACATGGACGTTTGGGCTTTGCGGACTATCCGCAAGAGAGGCTGAGTTTTCGCCAACGGTCTGCAAAACCGAGGTAAAGAGCTTTTCGTTCAACGAGAAATTCACGTAGATCGGCGACTCGCTGACGATATTGACCAGAGGAGGGTTGTTTGGGCCAACAACATCGCCGACGCTTGTGGTGATCCTGCCGATACGGCCATCAAATGGTGCGTGGATCTGCGTATAACTCAGGTCAAGCTCGGCCTGCCGGATCGCAGCTTTGGCTGCTTTCACCTCTGCCTCTGCGACCAGTTCATTGGCGCGGGCAATGTCGCGTTCCGATTCCGGCGTCGCGTCACGTTTGTAAAGCTCTTCTTTACGCGCCAGATCAACCTTTGCCAGCTCAAGATTCGCTTCCGCCCGGTTCAGATCGGCCTTTCGGGCCTCAAGCGTGGCCTCATACAGGTCGGGTTCGATGGTAAACAGCAGGTCGCCTTCCTTTACCGTCACTCCATCCTCGACTTCGCGGCTGTTGAGAAACCCGTTCACGCGCGCCACGATATCGACCTTGTTGATTGCCTCGGCGCGCCCGATGAACGTGGCCTCGTCGGTGATTTCCTCGGTATAGGCCGCCGCTATGGAAACCTTTGGCGGTGCCCCTTCTTCTTGCGCGATCGCAGGATGCGCCAAACCCAAGGACATCAGCATGAATACGGCGGCCAAATGCCTGCTGGTCTTGTTGGGCGAAATGAATGCTGGGGACATGGCGAAAGCCTCGTTCGATGCAGAAACAAAAGATACCGACCCGGTCGCCAGGGCGACCCGAGTCGGAGGAACTTGGTCTCAGGATGACTTTTTTGTGCCGATATCTCAAGCGTGTTGAATCTTGAGTCGATCGGGGCCGATGTCAAAAATTTCAGCACTTATGCTGGCTTAGGTCCTGGCGTGGTCATCGGGCCCGAGCGAGAAGGGGGCCGGAATGCCCCCCCCTGGTTCTTGGTATCGGATGGTTCAGTCGCGGGTCCCAGCGAATTTCTCTTGCCATTCTTCACGCTGTTCATCCGTTATTTTGGCGAACAGAACGTCGGGCACGGTGAAGTCGTGGCCGGACGGCAAAGCGTTCAACGCAGTGGCGACATCATCCGGCCAGCTGGTATCCAGCGTGTTCATCGCGCTCAGCATACGGGCCGAGGTGTCGGGGATGAAGGGCGCGCTGAGAACGGCGTAAAGCCGGATCAGGTTCAGGCCAAGACGTACCTGCGCGGCGGCCTGCTCGGGGTCTTCCTTGAACGTGGACCACGGAGCTGCGGCCTGTAGATATTCATTTCCTGCAACCCAGATTGCCCGTAGCTCCTGCGCGGATTTGCGAACTTCCATCGCCTCCATGTGGCCTTCATAGGCGCGGACGCGTTTGGTGAGCTCTTCGATCAAGGCCTGCTCGCGCGGGCCGAACTGTCCACCGTCGGGCACGGCCTCACCAAATTTCGAGCGGCAGAATTTGGTGATCCGGCTGACAAAGTTGCCCAGAACGTCTGCAAGGTCCTTGTTCACCGATTGCTGGAAGTTCTCCCAGGTGAATTCGCTGTCGCTGCTTTCGGGCGCATGGCTCAGCAGCCACCAGCGCCAGTAATCGGCAGGCAGAATGTCCAGCGCCTGATCCATGAACACGCCACGGCCCTGGCTGGTCGAAAACTGGCCGCCGTCATAATTCAGATAGTTGAACGACTTGATGTAATCCACCAGCTTCCAGCGTTCGGGTGATCCGGTCTCTTCATTGTGCGCGTTGGTGCCCAGGATGGTGGCCGGGAAGGACAGCGTATGGAACGGCACGTTGTCCTTGCCCATGAACTGGACATAGCGCACGTCGTCCGCGCCCCTGTCGGTGCGCCACCAGCGTTCCCAATCCGCATCGGTCCTGCCGTTGGCATCCGCCCATTCCTTGGTGCAGGCGATGTATTCGATGGGGGCGTCGAACCAGACGTAAAAGACCTTGCCTTCCATCCCAGGCCAATCCTGATCGCCTTTCTTGACCGGTACACCCCAGTCCAGATCGCGGGTAATGCCACGGTCCTGCAAGCCGTCGCCATCATGCAGCCACTTCTTGGCAATCGAAGTGGTCAGGACCGGCCAGTCCGTCTTGCTGTCGATCCACGCATCCAGCTTGTCCTTCATCGCGGATTGACGCAGATACAGGTGCGTGGTCTCGCGCACTTCCAGATCGGTGGATCCGGAAATGGCCGAGCGCGGCTCGATCAGGTCCGTCGGATCCAATTGTTTGGTGCAGTTTTCGCACTGGTCGCCGCGTGCGCGATCATAGCCGCAATTAGGGCAGGTGCCTTCGATATACCGGTCAGGCAGAAAGCGGCCATCGGCGTTGGAATACACCTGTTTCTCGCTGACTTCGCGGATCAGGCCCGCGTCATCCAGCTTGCCCGCAAAATGCTGGGTCAGGCGCTTGTTCTGGTCGCTGGACGAGCGGCCGAAGTGATCGAAGCTGAGACCAAACCGGTTGGCGATATCGGCCTGAATCGCATACATGTCGGCGCAATATTCCGCCACCGGCTTGCCAGCCTTGGCGGCGGCCAGCTCGGCGGGTGTGCCGTGTTCATCCGTGGCGCACAGGAACATGACCTCGTTCCCCCGGCCACGCTGGTAACGTGCGTACAAATCAGCCGGTAATTGCGAGCCGATCAGATTGCCGAGGTGTTTGATCCCGTTGATGTAGGGGATCGCCGAGGTGATGAGAATCCGAGCCATGATCCGTTTCCGCGTAACTGTCTGCGCGCCCGTCTACATGATGTGATCGCCCAGCAAAAGCCCGGCATTGACTTGCTTGTCGATTTAGACCCCGAAGGGAAGGAAAATCGTGCTGCCGCGACGGTCTGGATCGCGTTCCGGAGACGTAAAATGCCACTGAAGTGAACAGAGGGATCTCAACGCTGCGACTCCGAGTGGCAGCGCCTTCTCCTTGTTCCATACCGAACCGACCGAAAAGGACGGGGCGATCACAAAAGACATCCAAAAACGGGGGCGTTGGGTTGTTCAGTCTTCCCGTGATCGTTTCAGAAGGCGACCAATCGTGAATGAGGTGCGCGGGGCGTAAACATAATTCGTGCGCTCCTCGGGGGTGGGGCGAGACCGCATCCGCGCTAGACCAAACACGATCAGGAAGACATGCCCGAACGCCACGAAGGCAAAAAGGGCACCGGGGCCAAATTGCTGGATCAGGGTCGAGGTTATGTAGGGCGATGCAATTGCCCCCAAGGCAAACCAGAACATCAGGGCAGCCGAGAGTTCCACCCGTTCCTCGGACGTGGCAAAGTCGTTTGCGTGGGCGGAAGAGACCGAGAAGATCGGGAAGGTTGTCAGACCAAAGAACACGGCCGCCGACATGACTCCGATCGTTCCGGTGCCGCTGGCCGCCATGGTGACGCCGCAGCTGAATACCGCGGCAGCTGACAGCCAGATCAGCACCCAGCGCCGGTCATATTTATCAGCCAGCCAGCCGACAGGGTATTGAGCAAGCGCTCCACCCAGTACGAAAGAGGCCAGGAAGAATGCGATCTGATCGACGCCCAGTCCGACCTCTTGCCCGTAAACCGGACCCACCATTCGGAACGAGGCCGAACTGAGCGCGGCCACGATCACGCCTGCCACGGCCAAGGGTGAGCTGCGCCAAGCCAGCTTGGGTTTCAGGCGGGGCGCATCAGGTGTTTTGGGTTGGCTTGCTTTGGTCAGCGTCAGCGGCAGAAGTGACGCACAGCACAGGATCGCCAGCAGGTTGTACGAGACGTAAGAGGCCGGGGGCAGAACGGCGATAATCAACTGGGCGCACAGGGACGCGCCCATATCCGCGATCCGGTACGTTCCCATTGCACGTCCTCGGGTTTCATTGGTGACCTTCGCGTTCAGCCATGCCTCGATCACCGTGTATGCGCCTGCGACGCAGGTGCCCGAGGCCACACGAAGGGCGGCCCAGATATATGGGTTTTCGGTCAGCGTATGTCCGATGAGACCCATCGCGCCTAACGCGGTGCAAACTGCAAATGCGCGTGAATGACCGACATTGCCCATCAGACGTGGCGCCCACCAGCAGCCGATGAAAAACCCCAGAAAGTGCGAAGACCCCAAAAGACCGATCTGTTCGGTCGTGAAATCCAGCGTGATGCCGGAAATGGCATCGAGTGGCCCGACGCCTCCTGTCGAAAGCTGAAGCAGAATGACCGAAAGAAACAGGGCGGCAAATGAAATGATCGTGCGCATGGTGGTCTCAGATTGGCAGGGTCGCCGCACAATGCGCGCATCAATTCGACTTTAGCGAGTCGTTTTTTGCCGTTCGGCGATCAGGTCGCGCGTATGATCTCGGCGCGGATGTCCAGGCCGACAGTGTCATCAACCAGGTCAGGATAGCCCGAAGCTCCGAAGTCGTGCCGGTTCAAGGCGCCCTTCAGACCAAAGGTCAGACGGCTGAGATCGTTTGCCGCACTTCCCGCCTGCCGGTACAGATTGGCCTCCAATGTGATCGGGCGGGTCACGCCGCGGACCGTCAGATCACCCGTGATCCGAGCGCCATCTGATATTCGCCCTTCCGCGCCCAGTTGTATGTCTGTTGACACAAACCGGATCGTTGGGTGCTGTTTCGCGTCCAAAACGCTGGGGCTGAGCATGGGCATACGGGCAAAGGGCAGCCGTGTTTTGGCTTTGCTGACGTCCAGTGTCACCGTGACCTGGCTGTTCTGCAGCCGACCTGTGTCAATCTGAACATCGGCGGTCCGGATCGGCATCGTCCCTGACTGTGTCACCCCCGCAAGATCAAAGGTGAACCCGACCCGGGTGCCTTCATCCGACAGGATGTATGGCCGCAATGCGGCTTGTGCCGCCCGGGTCAGGGGCAGGGTTGCCAGCCCGGCAAGCAGGTTGCGACGGGTCAGAGGGGTCATGCCATGACGCTTTCCCGTGTGGGACGGGATCTTCTGAGCAGCATCAGAACGATCGCAATGTTCAGACCATTCCAAAGGATACCATTCACGAACGCCAGTTGGTAGCTTCCGGTGAGGTCGTAGATCCATCCTGACATCCAGCCACCGAGTGCCATGCCAAGAATAGTCATCATCATGACGAACCCGACGCGCGCACCAGCTTCTTGCGGCGGCATGTATTCGCGGACAATCAACGCATAGCTGGGCACGATGCCGCCCTGTGCCAGACCAAAGAGCAGACTGATGGCATAAAGCGACACCATTCCATCGTAGGGCAGGAACAGGAACAAGGCGATACATTGCAGGAGCGAACCGATCAAAAGCGTCAGGACCCCGCCCAGCCGATCTGCCAACAAACCCGAGATGATCCGGCTGACAACACCACCCAATAACATCAGTGACAGCATCTCGGCCCCGACCGCGGGCCCATATCCCAGCCCGACGCAATAGGAGACGATATGAACCTGTGGCATCGACATGGCGACACAACAACCGATCCCGGCCACGCCCAGAATATATTGCAGCGCGCGCGGTGATACACCGACACTTCGTGCATTGATTTTGGCGGATGCTGCGGCGGTGCTGTGTGCCTCGACCGGAACCCTGCGGCGTAGCAGCAGCGACAGGGGAATGACGACGACAAGCGTCAGCACGGCGAGCGTCAGATAGACCTGTTGCCATCCATCCCGCGCCAGAATTCCGGACAGCATGGTGGGCCAGATGGCGCCGGACAGGTAATTCCCACTGGCGACCAACGCGACGGCAATGCCGCGCCGTTTCATGAACCAATGTGAGATATCTGCGATCAGCGGGCCAAACCCAATCGATGTGCCCAGCCCCAGCAGGAGATGTGCCGCGGATAGCAACATTATGCTTGGTGCCAGCGTTGCCAGCACGTAGCTCAGCGCACTTAAGACGGCTGCTCCGATCAGGGCGCTGGTGACGCCCAGCCGGTCCACTACCTGCCCCAGCCACATGTTGCCCAGGGCAAAACCGATCATTGCCAGAGTGTACGGCATCGAGGCTTCGGCACGACCGGCCCCGAATTCGGTTTCAACTGCGGGCATGACCACGATCACGGCCCACATGCCGACATTCGCCACTGTTGCAATGGCGAGCGTGATCAGAAGGCGAAGCCAGGAATAGCGGCTGTCATGGATCGGATGGCTCATGTCGTGACGCTAGGGCGCGGCCCGGGTTTTGACCAGTCACTTCTTGCGTGATCCGTGTGGCTTTATGCCGGTGTGTCTTCGGTTTCGATCCGTTCCAGATGCAACCCGGCACGAGCGGCGGTCATGGTGGCCTGCCATGTGACCGGGGGCAGGGCACGGGCGCGGCGGCGTGTCAGAGCCCAGATCCGAGCCTCATCCCGATGGGTGGCCGCCATGTGCCAGCGCGTTTCAACCCCTTGCGCGCCGCCATCTCCGGGTGTCAGCAGCAAACCAAGCGGAGCCCGCCCCATCGCACCCCCCTGTTCGGCAGCCAGATGCATCCGGCGTATCGGCGTGAGCCCCGGTGCGCCGGGCAGGTCGCCGATTATCAGCGGAATGGCCCCGCTGCGCAGCGCCTCCTCCAGGCACCACAGCAGATCTTCGGCACGGGTGGGATGAACAAATATGAACCGGGCCGGATCGGCAAAGGCCATCATCCCATCGGGGTTCAGCTGGCCGGGTTCCCAGGCGGGGGAAATCCACAAGACCGGCCCCTGCGTCTGACTGGCCAGCCACATGGCAAAGCTGCACCGGGCGGGGCCGCATGCCTCGTGCACGCGGCCCAGTTCCAGGGTGATCTGCGGATGGAGCTTTACCCCCGGTGCCTGACGCGCAGTTTTGTGGCCAAGAAGCTGAGTGGACATGCCGGAACACTAGCATGTTCTATTTTTGTTCTCAAGCTGCCCGGGCCGTCAACGAGACAAGATCAACTTGCCATTTGCAAATTGGACGCTCGAAAAACGATGCAGATATTCCATCCCCAGAAGCGACTTGTCCAGCTCGCCCTCATTGACCCAGGCCGATACGTTCTGGTCGGTAATGGGCCCTGCGGTCAGGGTGTCAAGCCGCACCGGCGCCGTGCGCACCTCGCCGTTGGCGGTCAGGGCGCGGCCGAAATAGTTCAGTTGATCGGGATCGATGCCTACACGTTCTGCGTCCCGGGCACTGAGAACGATCTGGCTGGCGCCGGTGTCGACAAGAAAGTTGATCGGCTCACCATTCACCAAAACCGGAAGGTAATAGTGACCATCATAGGCACGAGGCACCTCGATCGCGTTGCCGGTGACGGTCATCTGCGGGGCAGGGCCAACCGAAGACCGTATGTCTTCCCACAAGCCGATAACGGCTATCACGCCAATAAAGATAAACACCCAGGCCATCATCTGTTGCAGGGTCTTGTTCAGCGATTGCCGGTTCTGAGAGATGAACCAGGCCACCACCGCTGCGCCGAGCAAGCTCAGATACGCCAAACGTGCAATGCTGTCGCCATCCATACCGTTATCCCAACAAGACTGTCTGAGTGATACATGGGAATTCAGGACGCAAATCCAAAGGCCTTGAGGCCATCCAAGATGAACTGAACCGACAAAGCTGCCAGCAACATGCCCAGCAGGCGGGTCAGTACGTTCAGCCCGGTCTTGCCCAGAATACGGGCCACAGCGCCGGATGTCAGATACATCACGAACACCATCGCCAGCACGACCAGCATCACACCGATGACGATGGCCAACCCCTGTATACCGGGCTGCTGACCCGCAAGCAGGATCATCGTTGCAATCGATCCGGGGCCTGCAATCAGCGGGATGCCCAGCGGAAAGACCGATGGATCCGGGTGCTCTTCTTCCTCGGCGCTGGTTTCACGCCGTTTTGTTCGGCGTTCAAACAGCATGTCGAGCGCTGTCAGGAACAGCAGGACGCCACCTGCGACCCGGAATGCCTCCATCGAGATACCGACAAACCCCAGCAGGGCTTCGCCAAAGGCGGCAAACATGGCCAGAATGACGCCCGCCGTCAGACACGCGCGGATTGCGATCGAGCGGCGCGTGTTCCAATCCATGCCCTGGGTCAGTGCCACAAAGATCGGTGTTTGCGCAGGCGGGTCGAGCACCACGAATAGCGTCGTGAACGCAGTAATCAGGAATGCGCTGTCTATCACTGTTTGCTGCTCCGTTGCAGGTCTTGTAGGACCCGCAAGGCGTCTTGCGACTGCGCTGCGGGGACATAGATGTGGTCGTGGTGATATCCCGCGACCATGTTTGCAGGTATTCCCTGCCGCGCCAAAGCACCAGATACGGCAGCGGTAAGGCCCACGCCCTCCAGAGAGGAATGAACCTGCAATGTGATGCAGTGCATGGCGACCGTGTCTTGTGGCGCGCTGTCAATCGGGACGATCAGGGACAACCCCTCCGCCTCGACGCAGCTTGCACGTGTTCCGTCAGGCCAGGGTTTGTTGTCAGGCCAGACGACAAAGGCAAATTCACCGGGCTGCAAGTCGGGCTGCATACCTGCGATCATGGCGTCGGTGTCCGAGATGGGCGTGCTCATGCGGTTTCTGCCTGTTCAAGCCGTTCGGCGGCCGCGACCCACAATGCCTCGGCTTTTTGCATGGCCTCGGTGACTTCGGTGAACTTGCGGTTCCAGGTTTCCAGGTCGTTGATCCTTTCGTCCTCGTACAGCGCCGGATCGGCCAGTTTGGTCGAAAGCCTGTCGTGCATTTCCGTCAGCTTTTCGATTCGGTCCTCGCATTTGCGCAGATCCGCACGCAAGGCCAGTATCGTCTCGCGTGGGGGGCGTTTCGATTTGACCGCGCGGGGCTTTTCCCTGACGGGTCTGTCGCGCGCCAGCAGCAGGGACCGATAGGCTTCAAGGTCGCCGTCGAAAGGTTTGACGGTACCGTCCGAAACCAGCCAGAGACGATCCGCGACAAGGCTCAGCAGGTGCATGTCGTGACTGACCAGAACCACCGCGCCGGAATAGGCCGTCAGCGCCTCGACCAGCGCCTCGCGGCTTTCGATGTCAAGGTGGTTGGTCGGCTCATCAAGGATCAGCATATGGGGCGCGTCGATCGTGGCGAGCAGCAGTGAAAGCCGCGCTTTCTGTCCGCCCGACAGGCGCCCGACCTCGGTTTCCGCCTGATCCGCATTCAACCCGAACCCGGCCAGACGCGAGCGCCACTTGCCCGGCGCTTCGTCAGGGCGCAGACGGCGCAGGTGGTCCAGCGGCGTTTCGTCCACGTAAAGCTCATCCACCTGATGCTGTGCGAAATACCCGATGCGCAGCTTGTTGCTGCGGGTCATCTTGCCCCCCATGAGGGGCAGCCGGTCCGACAGCAGCTTGGACAAGGTCGACTTGCCCTGTCCGTTCTTGCCCAACAGCGCGATACGGTCATCCTGATCGATACGCAGGTTCAGGCGGCGCAGCACTTCGGTTTCGCCATAGCCGGTGACGCCGCCTTCGATCTGGATGATCGGCGGCGACAGTTCCTCGGGTTCCGGAAAGCTGAAGGCGCGCAGGGCGGCCTCTTGCGGGGTCGAGACCAGTTGGATGCGTTCGATCATCTTCAGGCGCGACTGGGCCTGAACGGCCTTCGACGCCTTATAACGGAACCGATCCACAAAGCTTTGCAGATGTGCGATGCGGGCCTTGGCCTTGGCGTTTTCCGATTCCGCCTGTGCCAGCCGTTCCGCACGGCGTTCCGCGAACTTGTCGTAGGGCACCGCGTAATAGGTCAGCTTGCGGTCTTCCAGATGCAGGATCGACCCCACGGCGCGGTTCAGAAGGCCGCGGTCGTGGCTGATGATGATCACAGTGTGCGGATATTTGGCCAGGTAGCTTTCCAGCCAAAGCGCGCCTTCGAGGTCCAGATAGTTGGTCGGTTCGTCCAGCAGCAGCAGATCGGGCTGAGAAAACAGCACCGCCGCCAGCGCAACGCGCATCCGCCACCCGCCCGAGAAATCCGAACAGGGGCGCTGCTGGTCTTCGTCGTCAAAGCCCAACCCCTTGAGGATCGAAGCTGCGCGGGCCTCGGCGGACCAGGCGTCGATATCGGCCAGACGTGTCTGAATCTCGGCGATGCGTATCGGGTCTTCGGCGCTTTCGGCCTCGGCCATCAATGCACTGCGTTCGCTATCGGCGGCCAAGACCGTGTTGATCAGCGAGACGTCAGAGGAGGGCACCTCTTGCGCCACGCCACCAATCCGAGCGCGTTTCGGGACCGAGATATTTCCCGATTCCAAAGCCAACTCGCCCCGGATCAGGCGGAACAGCGTGGTCTTTCCGGTTCCGTTCCGACCGACAAGGCCAACCTTGTGACCATCGGGAATTGTCGCGGTTGCGCCGTCAAACAACGGGCGACCTTCAACGGCATAGGTGATGTCTTCGATCCGTAACATGGGGCGCTCTTAGCAGAGCTGTGTTGCCACCGCCAGCGGCTCGGCATGTTCAAGCTTTCAGCAATGTGATAGCGCTGTGTCGTTTGCTATTCAGAACGGTTTTCACATGCGCGCGGCCCGGACACCTCCGCACTTGGTCACTCTGATCTTTGCCACGGCACTGTCGGTTTTGTCATTGAACATGTTCCTGCCGTCTCTGGCCCAAATGAGTACGGATTTCGGTGTGGATTATGGCTTGGTTAACCTGTCGGTTGCCGGGTATCTGGCGGTCTCAGCCGTGTTGCAACTGATCATGGGTCCGCTTTCCGATCGTTACGGGCGCAGACCGATACTTTTGATGTGCATCACCATCTTCGTCATCGCCTCAATCGGTTGCTCTCTGGCCGAGGCCATTTGGACCTTTCTGGGCTTTCGTCTTTTGCAGGCCGCGGTGGTGGCTGGGTCGGTTCTTTCCAGCGCATCGATCAGAGATCGGTATCCGCCGAATGAGGCTGCAAGCAAACTGGGGTATGTGGCGATGGCCATGGCTTTGGCCCCAATGCTTGGCCCTATGCTGGGTGGGACACTCGACATGCTCTTTGGCTGGCGCTCGGGATTTGTTCTTTACACTGTGCTGGGGGCAGGGCTGCTGGTTTTGCTTTGGTTCGACATGGGCGAGACCAATACAAACCGCTCTTCAACTTTTACAGCCCAATTGCGCGAGTATCCGGATCTGTTTCGCGCCCGCCGATTCTGGGGTTATGCCTTATGCGCTTCGTTTTCGATTGGTGGGTTCTACAGCTTCATCACCGGTGCGCCATTGGTCGCCGCCGCGTGGTTTGATCTGAGCCCTGCGATGTTGGGCCTTGGGATTGGTATCATAACAGGCGGGTTCATGGTCGGTAACTTCGTTACTGGTCGGATCGCGGCACGGACACGTCTGACCACAATGATCCTGATCGGCCGCGTTGTGGCTTCGACCGGGCCATTCTGCGGATTGCTTCTGTTCATCGCCGGGCTGGGGTCAGTCTGGGTATTCTTCGGTTCGGCCATCTGCGTTGGGTTCGGCAATGGACTGACCAACGCAAACGCTTCGGCAGGGGTCATGTCCGTGCGACCCAAACTGGCAGGCAGCGCGGCAGGGTTGTCCGGGGCGATGGTGGTCGGGCTTGGCGCGATTCTGACCTCGATAACGGGTGCGTTTGTCAGCCCTGAAAACGGGCCGTTTCTGGTTCTGGGCATGATGTGGGCCAGCAGTTTTGCAGGTCTGCTTGCAGTGCTTTACGTTCGGCGTCTGGACCGGACAGACCCTTTGCCTGATACATTCTGAGCGCCAAAGCGGCAGGCAAACCATCATAACACTTTTCATGAGCGAAAGACCGTGATACGCGGCGCGCGATGGATTTCGGCGCGGACCCGCGCCACATTGTAAGGAGAGGCCGACATGGCACTGGAACGTACATTCTCGATCATCAAACCCGACGCAACGCGCCGCAATCTGACTGGAAAGATCAACGCCAAGTTCGAAGAAGCCGGGCTGCGTATCGTTGCGCAGAAGCGCATCCACATGACCAAGGAACAAGCCGGCAAGTTCTACGAAGTGCACGCCGAGCGCCCGTTCTATGACGAACTGTGCGAATTCATGTCTTCGGCTCCGGTCGTTGTTCAGGTTCTGGAAGGCGAAGGTGCCATTGCGAAGAACCGTGAAGTTATGGGTGCAACCAACCCGGCGGACGCAGCACCGGGCACCATCCGCGCCGAGTTCGCTGAATCGGTTGGCGAAAATTCGGTTCACGGTTCCGACGCTCCGGAAACCGCGGCTGTTGAGATCGCATATTTCTTCTCGGGCATCGAACTGGTCGGCTAAGCCGGTTTTTTGCCGAAAGATCGGGCCGCTCCGCCAGGAGCGGCCTTTTTTATTCAGACCTGCTTTAGATCTTTGGTTGCAACGCGGACCCCGATGGCATCCAGATCGGCAACCATCTGGTTTTCCGGCGCGGCGCTGTTGCCGGCCTTGATCGCGTCGAAACGCTGTCGCAGCTTCTTCTTCTCTTCACCCTTGCAATCATTCCAAGGGCGTCCCTGAAGCCCCATCACCAAAACATAGTAGCCGATGAAATGTGCTTTGGTGCCAGCCCGCAAAAGCCGGGCATAGGCTTCATCCGGTCCCAGCTGTCGCAGTTCTTCAGCCGAGTGGATGCCGGCGCGCGCGCAGGCCTGCTCGAAAGCCGGTCCAAGGTTGCGGATCGAAGAAACTGGATCGCTCATTAGCCTGTCTTAATTGCACCTCTGGGGTCTGTCACCCATGTTTGCGCGTTGGCGCAACATAATGTCTTGCTGTCTTCTGGTGTTTCCGCTCTCATGAAGTCATGCTGCCTCGGCGGTCCGGGTTTCAAAAGCCAACAGATACCAAACGCGGGTCGGTCCAGGGCCAGACAAACTGCTGACCAAGGTAAAAGCCGGTTACGCTGAACGTGATGAAAGATCAGAACCGTCGAAGAAGGAACCAGCGTGCAGAAGATCGTTGAGGCAAATGTCGATGAACACCTGAAAACGCCCCGGATTGGTGGATCATGAC
This sequence comes from Ruegeria sp. AG6, assembly GCF_056541565.1. Lineage (NCBI taxonomy): Bacteria > Pseudomonadati > Pseudomonadota > Alphaproteobacteria > Rhodobacterales > Roseobacteraceae > Ruegeria > Ruegeria sp. AG6. Next base: position 431,282 of record NZ_JBQFYQ010000001.1, read on the forward strand.
AGAACTTTCGGGTTTTCAGTGCATTCTGTCCCAATCCATTGACCAAGCGCATGTTGAAAAGCTCATTCCCGGGTTCACGATCAGGATCGACCCACCAGCGGAATCGAGATCTTTCGTGCTTTTGGATTGCCACGATCAATCGTTGCGGAATTCAGGTCGTGTTCTGGTTGAGGTCGCAGAAACACTGTGGCTTTTCCAGAATGGCCGCGCGCCGCTGTCTCAACGCTGCAAGGGGCAGGGGCGGTTTGTTCAAGACCTGCCGCAGGGTCCGGTGACAGCCGCTTTGAAGGGTTTCCCCAAACTGCGTGCGCTGATGCAGATCGGAACCGGAGAGATTCAGACGAAACCCCTCGCCGTATTGGATGAGCTGGAGAAAACGCTGATCAGGGGAACGGCTTGGTGCCTGTCTTCGCATACGGGTCAGGCAGCAATCGTTCAGCTTCAGCGGCTGCGGGGGTATGAGAAAGAATTTCAAAAGGTGAACACCGCGATTTCCGCCTTGTCCGGGGGCGGGCCGGGTGTCGAAGCGCTTTGTGCCGGACTTTTCCCAGGCATGGCCGCCTATCGGGCCAAGCCAGAGATCAAGTTGGGGGAAGCTGAGCCATCTATTCAGGTCGCGGCAGATATTATTCAAACATATCTAGAAGTTGCCCGGCAAAACGAATATGGGGTGATAGCCGATATCGACACAGAGTTTCTGCATGATTACCGGGTGTCATTGCGAAAGGTTCGCTCGGTGATCAGCCTGTTCAAAGGCGTTTTTTCAGACACGCAGACAGTGCAATTGAAACGTGTCTTTTCCGATCTCATGGCCGCCACCGGGCGTATGCGTGATCTGGATGTCTATCTTCTGGAAAAAGATAAATACTTCAGTCTTGTACCGCCCAGTCTTCACGCGGGCCTGCAAGAGATGTTCGACCTTTTCGAAAAGGAGCGCGCGAAGGAGCTGTCACGCTTGTCCCGCCGGTTGCGCAGTGACGAATACAACGCCCGTATGTCCGATCTGACGGCGATGTTCAACGGAACAGACCGCCTGACGCCCGGATCAAACGCGAAACGGGCAGCACATGAATACGCGTGCGCATTGATCTGGAAACGGTATCGCACGGTCTGCAAAATCGCACGCGGTGTCACTGACGAAACTCGGGACGAAATCGTGCATGACCTTCGTATTGATTGCAAGAAACTGCGCTATCTGATGGAGATTTTTGGGCCTCTGTTCGATGAAAAGAGCTTCAAGAAAATCATCAAGCCATTGAAAAAGCTACAGGACAATCTGGGCGTGTTCAACGACTGTGCTGTTCAGCAAAAGTCCTTGACGGCTTTTGTCGCGCAGCACAGCGACACGCGGGGCCGTGTGGATGCGCGGATGGGCCTGGCCGTGGGGGGATTGATTGCCGTTCTGGATCAGCGCCAAAAGGCCGAGCGGAGCCGCGTGATTGCCAGCTTTCAGAAGTTTGACGGGCCAGATAGCCGGCGCCTGTTTCGGAACTTGTTTCACCGAAAAAAGGAGTGAGGAATGAAGATCATTGCCTGTTACAGCAACAAGGGCGGTGTCGGCAAAACCGCTACTTCGGTGAATCTGGCTTATTCCTATGCGCAGGCGGGGCAACAGGTGCTGTTGTGCGATCTCGACCCCCAGGGCGCTTCAGGGTTCTACTTTCGTGTGAAGCCATCAAAAAAGCTGAAGGATGCGCGGTTTTTCGAGGATGTGGAGCGGTTTATCAAGGCGATCCGGGCCAGCGATTTCGAAGGGCTGGACGTTCTGCCGGCGAACCTGACCTTCCGCGACTTCGACGTGTTCCTGTCGCGGATGCGATACAAACGCTCGCGGCTGAAAAAAGCTTTGATGGCCGCGGGCAGCGACTATGACGTGATCGTTCTGGATTGCCCGCCCAACTTTTCGACTTTGTCTGAAAATGTCTTCAAGGCTGCCGATGAAATCGTTGTGCCGGTCATGCCGACAACCCTGTCCGAGCGGAGTTTCGATCAGTTGGTGAGCTTTTTTGAACAACACAAGCTGCGCAAGAAAAAGCTGCGCGCCTTTTTTTCGATGGTGCAACACCGGAAGGTTTTGCATCAGGAAACCATGAAGGCGATGCGCAAGCTGTATCCGAAACGCTTTTTGCGGACGGTGGTTCCTTTCGCTGCGGATATTGAAAAGATGGGTCAGAATCGTGCCCCGGTCTGTACTTATGCCGGGCGCAGTGCGGCCTGTGCGTCTTACAGGGCGCTGTTTGAAGAGCTGGAAAACGGAGTGATTTCGAACCAATGAGCAAGGAAATCGAGCGCAAGTTTCTGGTTTCAAGCCTGCCGGACCTGAGCAAAGCGAAAAAGGCCGTCGTAAGACAGGGTTATCTGACGGCCCCCGACGATTCCACCGAGCTGCGGCTGAGGCAAAAGAACGATGCGTATTTCCTGACCTTGAAAGGGGTTGGTGGCCTGGTCCGGTTAGAGCGAGAGGCTGAGATAACTGCGGATCAGTTCGAAACCTTCTGGCCGGAAACAGAAGGGCGCAGGGTGGAAAAAGAGCGCTACACCGGCCATTTGCCGGATGGCTTGCTGTTCGAGCTGGACGTCTTTTCAGGTGATCTGGCGCCGCTATGCTTGGTCGAGGTAGAGTTCACTTCGGAGGAGCAGGCCAAAGCATACGTGCCACCGGATTGGTTCGGTGCGGATGTCACCGCCGACACGCGATACAAGAACAAGACCATGGCGATATACGGTGTTCCGGATTAACGCAGTTGCGCCAGATTGATCGTGGTTTCCAGCCCGGGGTCGCAGTTCCGGGCGGCAAATTTTCCGCCGTGCATATGTGAGATTGCGGCCACCAGAGCCAGGCCCAAACCCGCATTCCGTTCCGTCCGCGCGGGGTCAAGTGTCACGAAGGGAAGCTGAAGGCGATCCAGTTCTTTAGGCGGTACGCCGGGGCCACGATCCCTGACGCTCAGTTGGGTGAAACCGTCGCGAGTACCGATCGAAATCGTGATTGCAGTATGTTCCGGCGCGTAACGCATTGCGTTTTCCAACAGATTGGAAAGAGCTTGCGACAGAAGGGGCCGGTGCCCCTGAATGGCAGGGGCGGAACCTTTGACTTCAAGCTGCACGCCTTGATCGGCGGCCACCGGGTCATAAAGCTCGACAACATCACCAACAAGTTGCTGCAAATCGATGGTTTCGAATTGCTCGCGCCCCAGGCCGGCCTCGGCCCGAGAGATTTCAGTGAGCTGCCCCAGAACCCGCAGGACGTGATCGATTTCACCCGTCGCCCGCGCAATGTCGATCTCGCGATCCAAGTCGCTTTTGTCGGGTTCAGAGAGGGCCTCGACCCTTTGCCGCAGACGAGACAAAGGTGAGCGGAGATCATGAGCAATCGAATTAGATGTGGTCCGAAGGTTGCTTATCAACTCCTCGATCCGGTCAAGCATGTTGTTCAATGTGCCTGAAACCTGATCGAATTCGTCCCCGGTTCCGCGCAGCGGCATCCGTTTTGAAAGGTCGCCTGAAACGATATTCTCGGCCGTACTGGCGATATCCGAAAGGCGTGAAAACACCAAACGCGTGAACAACCAGCCGGTGATGACACTCAAAACCAAAGCTATCCCAAGCGCCAGCGCAACCGAGCGAAACAGTACCCTGTCGAATTGCTGGCGCGACGCTGCATCCCGCCCGACCAGCAGGCGCTCGCCGCCCGGCAGGCGGATGGATGCGGCTGAAACGGGCACAAGCTGATCGTTGTCGGCCCGGCGCAATTCCAAGTCCACCCAACCGCTTCCGGCAGCAATGTTCACCGGCCAGGTCTTGAGATTGCCGACAAGTTTGACCCCCAACCTGTCTGTCAAAAGGTAAAGCGCATCCCGCTCGGCGGCACTTGGCAAACGGCGCTCAATTGCAGTGATCAAACCTATCAGCCCACGCCTTTCGTATTCATCCGCAAGCCCCGTCAACTCGGCTGACACGACCGAGCGGGTTTCGGCCTCGATGCTTCGGTTGGCGGTCACATAGACGATGGCGAGCACTGACGCCGTCAGAATCGTGCTCAGAAACATGCTGGTTGCAACCAGCCTTGTGCGGGAATTGTTTAGGGAAAGCCTAAGGTTATCCATCGGACATCATGTAACCCGCTCCGCGGACGGTTTCAATCAACGGCGCGTCACCGCCTTCGTCCAACTGGCGTCGCAACTTCGAAATATGCACGTCCACGACGTTGGTGTTCGGGTCAAAATGATAATCCCAAACCCCTTCAAGCAACATGGTGCGCGACACCACACGGTTTTTGCGGCGCAGGAAAAATTCGAGAATCTGAAACTCACGCGGTGTCAGAGTGATCTCGTGCCCGTCGCGTGTGACTTTGCGAGTCAACAAGTCCATCTGAAGGTCTTTGCAAGTCAATGTCGGCGTCTCTTCGGATTCCTGAGGGCGACGCAAAAGGGCTTCGATTCTGGCGTGCAACTCCTGAAACGAAAAAGGCTTGACCAGGTAGTCGTCAGCGCCCGAGCGCAGCCCTTTGACCCTTTCGTCCACAGCGCTCATCGCCGTCAGCATCAAAACCGGGGTTTTCAAACCGGCGGCCCGCATTGACTTGATCAGCGACAGCCCATCCAGACCGGGCAGCATCCTGTCAAGAACAATGGCGTCAAACCCACCGTCCGTGGCATGGTACAACCCCTCACGACCGTCAGCGGCGGTTTCGACCACATACCCCTCTTCGCCAAAACCTTTGGCGATGAAGTCCCTGGTGTCAGCATCATCTTCGACGATCAACAGACGGCGGCTCATGGTCGGGATCCTTTCTTTTGATATTTAAACACAAATTTTAACTAAAGCATATGGTTAGAAGAAGTTCTTGCCGGGTGCTGGGCCGGCACCCGGCAAGCCCGGTGGATAGTGGACAACTCTGATCCGCCGGGTGAGGCGTGCGCCGAAAATCCCCATCAAGCGGCGCACGCATGTTCAAGGTCAGGCCAGTTCGACCGCGACAAAAATCTGGCTGCCGCCACGGTTGATCAGCACCAGGGCAGGATCGGTTTTCTCACTGTCCAGCGCAGATTTCAGCGCGTCCGGAGAGACAGTGTCCTGATTGCCGAGCTTGACGATCACATCGCCGCGTTGCAGGCCGGCCTTTGCCGCTGGGCTGTCGGGCTTCAGGTCGGTGACGACGACGCCCTGGACGGTTTCAGCAACACCGGTTTCTGCCCGAACCGCTTCGGTCAGGGGGGCCACGGTCACACCCAGTGTTGTTCCCGCAATTTCCGCCTCGACCGGCTTGTCGGCCTCGGCCGATGCGGCCTGATGCTGGCCAACCGTCAAGGTCACCGTTTCCATCTTGCCGTCACGCAAAACGGTCAGAGTGCTGTCGGTGCCGACCTTGGTCGTACCCACAAGGATGGGAAGGTCACCGCTGGACTCCACGGCATCGTCGTTGAAGGTCAGGATAACGTCTCCCTGCTTCAGGGCGCCGTCTGCCGGGCTGCCCGCAACCACGTCAGACACCAGCGCGCCCGAGGAAGCCTCGATTCCCAACGCCGCCGCAAGTTGTGGGCTTACGTTCTGGATCGACACGCCCAGCCAACCGCGGCTCACCTGTCCGTCATCCCGCAGATCGGCCGCGATGTGTTCAACGATGTTCGACGTGACGGCAAATCCAAGCCCTACAGAACCACCGCTGGGCGAATAGATGGCCGAGTTCACACCGACCACTTCGCCATCCATGTTGAACAGGGGACCGCCCGAGTTGCCCTTGTTGATCGCTGCATCCGTCTGGATGAACTCGGCATAAGGGCCTTCCGAGATGTTGCGGCCTTTTGCCGAAACGATGCCCGTGGTCACGGTCGAGCTGAGGCCGAAGGGGTTGCCGATGGCGACCACGTCTTCACCTACGCGGATTTCATCACTGTCGCCAAGCTCTACGGCTTGCAGGTCAGTTCCCGCGTCGATTTTCAGAACCGCGATATCCGTCAGCGGGTCCGTTCCGACCACTTCGGCGTCGAAGGTACGGTCATCGCTGAGCCTTACGGTCACGGTCGAGGCATTGTCGACGACATGGTGATTGGTAACAATGTATCCGGCTTCGTCCAGAACAAATCCCGAACCCAGGCCCTGAGACGGGCCGCGTTGCGGCATGTTGAACCCTTCGGGGCCGCCGAAGCGTTTGAAGAATTCACCAAACGGGTGTCCTTCGAAGTCAAAGTTCTGCCCCTGGGCTGGGGTCGGCACTGCGTCTTGTTCAGCGATGATGGTTACGACCGATGGTGAAACGGTCTCAACCAGGTCAGCCAATGCCTCGTCCGCCATGGAAGGGATAGCCGTCGTTGCCAGTAGGGCCGCGCCGAGCGCACTGACACCGACCCAGTTGGAAGTGCGGGGAAGTAAAAGCGAGGATTTGCGGATGCTCATTTGTGTCTCCTGATTATCGTCGCGCAGTTGCGGCTGCGCGTTGAGACAACAGATGCATGCTCAGAATTGGCGTTTCCTGACTGATCAATTAATAAATCTTAATTTTGCCACAAAGTCGGTGTTGGCTTGCGGTCGACGTCAATCGGGATTCGCGAAATTTCACCGACCAAGACCGCAGCGAATCGGAGGATTGTTGCTAAAAATGGCGTCAAACTTTCAAAAACATTGAATTTGTTTTGTTTTGTTGACAATCATCCTTCCAAATGATGGGGAAAAGAGCTGCTCTTCCAATGGTTGTGGGTGGGTTTGGTTGAGACATGGCTTGACACAAAAAAATGTGGATGATTACGGATATTGGCTAATAAGTTTGCGCTTAATCACGAATCGCTACCTCTTGTGAAAACAGTCTATCGCCTTTAAGTTGATTTCTGGTTGGCGCGATGTTGCGTAAAAGCCATTTGAACAAGACCCAAATTAACCCTTCCTTCCAATTTTACGTTGTTTCGAACGATCGGATAAGTGAGGATGAAGGTGCCCAAGTGAGGGGAGCCAAAAGCGCTAGGGGGCGCTGGCGGCTAACTCGATCACCAAAAGTGATAACGGCGTGTTAACGAGGGGGTCTTGTTTAGGTTTGGCTGTTTGAGAGCCGGGGTGCTTCTGAAAGCACACTGGCCGCGCTTTGGAGATTGAGCAAAGTGGTAGTCCTGTTTTGGGCACCGGCCCGGTCGATAAGACCGGGCCGTGTTTGTTCAGGGGGCATGTTTTTTGCTCCAGGCCTTCCAGTCACCCGGGGTATCCAGATCCAACAGTGCGTTTCGGCCGGGCAGGGGATGCAGATGAACACTGTTTTGATGCTTTCGCACGATCTTCTGGGCACCGTCGTCCCCCTGCAATTGTGACAGTTGATCAAAAAGGGATCTGTCAAACACCACCGGATGACCGGGCTTTCCTTCCTCGGTCGTCCCACGCCAGATCAGGTTGTCGGGATGGGTTTCTCGCGCTTTCAGGATTGCTGCCAGGTCAGCTTCTGTCAGATCGGGCAGATCAGCCAGAAAAACCATCGCGGCGGGTGCATCAGGTGGCAGGTTTTGGATCGCGGCGCGCAAACTGGCGTTCATGCCTTCTGCCGCATCCCGGACCGGAACGATCTGAACATCCATGCCATCAAGCGCGCCATATCTTGGATTTGGTTCAGGGGGCAGGGCGACGATCACAGGTCCCACGGCGCAGGCCACGCTTGCAGAGCGGGCGATCAACGGGATGCCGTTGATCGGCTGCATCAATTTGTCGATGCCGCCCATGCGGCTGGATTGGCCAGCCGCCAGAAGGATAATGGGTATTTCAGTCATTTCAGCACAATGCCGTCAGCCCGAGCCCGAGTCATCCCCTCATTCGGGCGCCATCTGCGTCAAACAAGGGTGTCGAGATGACCTTTGCCTTGCGCAACTGGCCCAGTATTTCGATCTTCGTTTCAAGCCCATCTGCTGCGCGTTCGGTTGGCAGAAAACCGATGGCGACGGACTTGCGGGCATAATGCGAATAACCGCCCGAGGTGCAAAAGCCCACAACCTTGCCGTCCAGCCAGATCGGTTCATAGGCGTTCACGTCAGCATCGACTGCATCGACTTCGAAGGCCACCAGCCTGCGCGCGGGGCCGTTGGCACGTTCCGCCTCGGCGGCGGCGCGGCCGATGAAATCGGCGTCCTTGCCAAAGGCGATGAAGCGATCCAGCCCGGTTTCGGCGGGGGTATAGTCGGGTGAGAATTCGCGCATCCACGAGCCGAAGAACTTGTCCAGCCGCAGGCTCATCATCGCGCGCATGCCGAAGGGGGTGATGCCGTGCGGTTGGCCGGCCTGCCAAAGCGTCCACCACAGCTGCCGCTGCGCCATCGGATCGCAGTAGATCTCGAACCCCAGGTCGCCGGAATAGCTGACCCGCTGCACGATGCAGTCGGTCATGCCGACGACCATGCGGCGCACGTCCATGAAGCGCATGTCGCTGATATCGGCGCGGGTGCAGGCAGCCAGAACCTCGCGGGCATTGGGGCCTGCAATCTGGAATCCGTTGCGTTTGTCGCTGATATTCTCGATGGTTATGCCGTCTTCCTGATGCTGCCGGAACCAGCGCATGTGGAAATTCTGCGCACCATATGAGGCGGTGAGCTGAAATTCCTCCTCGCCCAGGCACGACACGGTGAAATCCCCGATCAGCTTGCCCTTGGGCGACAGCATCGGCGTCAGCGACAGGCGGCCCGGCTTGGGGATGCGCCCGGCCATGATCCGATCCAGCCAGTCGCGGGCGCGGGGGCCTGTCACAAGGTATTTGCCGAAATTGTGCACCTCGTTGATGCCGACGCCCTCGCGCACGGCGCGCACCTCGCGGCCCGTTGCCGCAAAGGCGTCCGAGCGGCGGAAGGAGGGGGGTTCATAGGTCGGCTCGTCCTCCTGCGCGAAATAGTTCGGCACCTCGAGCCCGTATTGCTGGCCCCAGACCGCGCCCAGATCGCTGAAGATGTCATACATCGGCGTGGTGCGGTTGGGCCGCGCGGCGGGCAGTTCCTCGTTCGGGTAGGCGACAGAGAAGCGTTTCTGATAGTTCTCGATCACCTTGGGGCGGGTGTAGCCGGGGGTGATCCAGTCGCCGAAGCGGGCGACGTCCATGGCAAAGACGTCGCGCTCGGGCTCGCCCTCGATCATCCATTGCGCCAGCGTCAGGCCGACGCCGCCGCCCTGGCTGAAGCCGGCCATCACGCCGCAGGCCGACCAGTAGTTGCGCACGCCGGGCACTGGTCCGACCAGCGGATTGCCGTCGGGGGCAAAGGTGAAGGGGCCGTGGATTACCGATTTCACCCCGGCCTCGGCCAGAACCGGGAAGCGGCGATAGGCGAACTCGATCGAGTCGGTGATCTTGTCGAAATCATCAGGCAGCAGCTCGTGCCCGAACTCCCACGGAGTGCCGTCCACGGCCCAGGGCTTGCAGGGCTGTTCGTAGAACCCGATGCACAGGCCGCGCCCTTCTTGCCGCAAATAACTTTCACCGGCCGGGTCCATGACGTGCGGATGTTCGCCGCCCGCGTCGATGATCGCCTCGATCTGAGGGATGTTGTCGGTGACGAGGTATTGATGCTCCATCGGGTGCAGCGGGAAGTAGATGCCCGCCATCGCGCCGACCTCGCGCGCCCAGAGGCCGCCGGCGTTGACGATATGCTCGGCATGGATGGTGCCCTTGTCGGTGACCACGTCCCATGTACCGTCGGGGCGCTGGTTGGTCTCGCGCACCATGCAGTGGGTCTCGATCGTGGCGCCGCCCATGCGCGCGGCCTTGGCATAGGCATGGGTCGTGCCCGAGGGGTCGAGGTGCCCGTCCAGAGGGTCATAAAGCGCACCGATGATGCCGTCGGTGTTGGCGATGGGGGCGATCTTCTTGATCTCGTCGGGGCCGACGATCTCGGTTTCCAGCCCCATGAAGCGGTGCTTGGCGCGTTCGGCCAGCAGCATGTCGAACCGGTCCTGATTGTCGGCCAGCGTGATGCCGCCCACATGGTGCAGCCCGCAGGACATGCCGGTGATCTCTTCCAGCTCTTTATACAGCCGGATGGTATAGCCCTGCAGCGCGGCCATGTTGGTGTCGCCGTTGAGCGTATGAAACCCACCCGCCGCGTGCCAGGTCGATCCGCTGGTCAGTTCCGACCTCTCCAGCAGCATCACTTCGGACCAGCCCAGCTTGGTCAGGTGATAGAGCACCGAGCATCCGACGACGCCGCCCCCGATGACGGCAACCTGACAGGTGGTTTTCACAGTGTTCCTCCCCATGACTTTGGAAAAAACTGTCGAGCCGTTGGGGATATTACTCGTCTGTTAGCGACAACAAGTGTCGCATGTCATCTATTGCACCAGCTTTGGATTTGCACAGCCTTCTCGCGCAGCCAATGCCGTCAAATCCTGTAGCCGAGGGCAAACAAACAGGCGGCCTGCGCCTCGTTCAGCACGACATCGCCCGGTGGTTTTTCGGCCTTGAAGGCTGCTTTTCCACTTTACTGCACAGCTGAAACAAAGTCGGGGTGATCAAACTGGCCCATCTCGCCCAGCTCCGTGCTTGGGTCGAACTGTGCGATGATCGGAATATCCGGGCCCGGTTCAGTGCAATTGGGTCGTTCAGTTGACGACAGGCACTTGGGCAGCGCGCGGAACATTTCAGAAAATCGCAGGCGCTACAGGGGGCGCACTTTCAGTCCCGTGATACGGTTGCCTTCACGCGCCGTGACCTCGAACCGGAAACCGTGGAACGAAAACACCTGACCGACGTCAGGGATCATCTGGGCCTCGTGAATCACCAGACCGGCCAGCGTGTTCGCCTCGTCATCCGGCAGAGACCAGTCCAGCGCCCTGTTGGCATCCCGGATCGTCATGGATCCTTCAACCAGATACTGGCCATCTTCGGTGCGCATTACCGGCACCTCTTCGTCTATGTCGAACTCATCGGCGATTTCGCCCACGATTTCTTCAAGAATGTCTTCAAGCGTGATCAGGCCTCGCAGTGACCCATATTCATCCACAACCAATGCAAAATGGCTGTGCATCCGCAGGAATTCCCGCATCTGGTCGTCCAGCGTCGTGGTTTCGGGCACAAAGTAAGGGTCGTTTGCCACCTTTCCGATGTCAAAGCTTGCCAAACGGTCGGTCCCGCCGTCGCTGCTGCCTGCCTGCGCATACATGGCGCGAAAGAGGTCCTTGGCGTGGACAACACCCACGATGTTTTCCGGCTCGTCCCGGAACACAGGCAGACGGGTGTGGGGGCTTTGCAGACATTGTTTCAGGATTTCCTCTGGGGCGGCATTGGCGTCGATCATCTCGATATTCGATCGGTGCAGCATGATCTCTTCCACCGTCCGGTCGCCCAGATCCAGCGCACCCAAGATGCGGTCGCGGTCTTCCTTTTCGACCACGCCTTCGGAATGACCAAGTTGCAAGGCGCCGGCAATCTCTTCGCGTACAGCCAGAATGTTGCTGTCGGGATCGATCTGCACGCCGAACAGGCGCAACACACCGCGCACCAGCAGCCGCACCGCCGCCACAATGGGCGAAAACACCGTCACGACAACGCTGATGATCGGGGCAACAGCTGCCGCGGCCTTTTCGGAATTGGTGATGGCGTAGGTCTTGGGCAGCACTTCGGCAAAGATCAGCACCAGCAAAGTCATGACCAGGGTCGCCAACGCCACACCGCTTTCGCCGAATATACGGGTGAACAAGGCCGTCGCCAGCGAGGCGGCCAGGATGTTGACAAGGTTGTTGCCCAGAAGAACCGAGCCGATCAGGCGTTCATTGTCATCGGTGATTTCCAGCGCCTTTTTTGCGCCCCGTGATCCCTTGTCGGCCTGCGCCCGCAGTTTTCCGCGAGACGAAGCTGTAAGCGCCGTTTCCGAACCCGAGAAAAAGCCGGACAAAACGAGCAACAAGAGGATCGCGCCTGACGTAATCCAGAATGTGCTGTCGATCAGAGAAGATGAGGGTTCCATTGGTCCTTGGTGGGTTAGGGTGACGCATCCGTTATGGGGATGCCGCGCTGCTGGATCAAGGGCTTAGCCCCGGTCTTCGTCAGGGTCTTTGCTCAGCGGGTGGTGTTGCAACACCAGTTCCGACAGCCGTTCATCCAGAACATGAGTATAAATCTCGGTCGTTGCAACGTCGGCATGACCCAACAAGGTCTGGATCGAACGCAGATCCGCGCCGTTGGCCAGCAGATGCGTGGCAAAGGCGTGGCGCAGGGTATGCGGGGTGACTTTCTCGGGTGAAACGCCACCCTGAACGGCCAGTTCCTTGACCAGCAGAAAGAACCTGTGCCGCGTCAGGTGGCCGGATTTGCCGCGCGACGGAAACAGAAAACGGGATATTTGACCGCCTTTCTCGACGGTCTGGTCTTCGGCTTGGTCCCGCGCGATCAACCAGGCAGCCAAAGCATCCCGCGCCGGTGGGGACAGGGGTACCATGCGTTCCTTGCCGCCTTTGCCCATCACCAGCAACATACGGGGATCGCCACGGGCCGAGGAAACGGGCAGGGACACAAGTTCGGTCACACGCATCCCGGTGGCGTACAGAACTTCCATCAAACAGGTATTGCGTATGCGATCGCCCTTGCTGCGCCCGGTTTGTCGGGCGGCTGCCAGAAGACGGTCGACTTCGGGCACGTCCAGCGTTTTGGGCAGTCGCTTCTGCCGCCCCGGACCTTTGATCTGGATGGCGGGGTTCGTCTCGTTCCAGCCTTCCTCGAACGCAAAGCGGTACAGCTGTTTTATCGCCGACAATCGCCGCGCGCGGGTGGAACGTGACAAGCCCTGTGCCTGGCAGTCGATCAGATAGGCCTCGATCTGATCACGATCTGCCTGATCGAATCCGGATCCCCTCTGCTGCAACCAGGATGCAAAGTCTTTCAGATCGCGGCCATAGGCCAGCAACGTGTTTGTCGCCGCGCCAAGTTCCGCCGCCTGGGCCTGTAGAAAGGTCGAAATCCATAGCTCATTTGTCGCCGGAATAGCCATCTTCAGCGCTCTTGCAGGATCAACAGGCTCAGCGCGGCACGCCGCGCGGTGTCTTCCAGGCCCACGCGTCGGAAGGTTGCGATTGCTGCGGTCAGATCCACCAGATTGCCCCGTGCACCATGCGCAAACAACTGCATGGCTTCCAGTATGGCTTCACCAAGTTGACCATTGTCCAGCAAGGCGTCGATGTCGTTGGGTACGGGTGCCGCCCATGCAAACCCCTGAGAAACCGCGTCGGCCAACGGAGAAGGAGAAACCGCCCGCCCCGGATCACCCTGCGCCAGCGCCGCAAGAAACAGGGTATCGATCGAGTTGTCCGGCGCTGATTGCGCAGCCTGTTCGTACAGGCCAGACAGCATCAGAATGCGCCAGCGCAGGTTTTCAGTCGCCGGCACCGACAGCGAAACCTTTGACAGACGCTCGGCGAACAATTCGGCGAAGGGCACTTCAAGCCCGACGCTGCGCATCTGCTGCCAGACCGCCGGCAGCGTTTTTCCGATGGCTTCAGCGTTTCGCGTATCCAGCGCGCTTTCAAATCGTTGGATGGCCGCGACCCTGTCCCAAACTGCACCGGACGCTGCCGGGGACCTTTCGGTATAAAGTCCAAGCAATTGATTGGGCGTCAAAGCGCCAATGCGTGTAAGCCGTTCGGCGGCTTCGATCTGCGCTTTCCATCCGGCCACATCCCGAAGATCCGCGTTGGCGAAAGCGCGTGGCAACGAGGCGGAAGGAAGCCGTTCTCCGATCGCTTCGAACAGTCGGAAACTCAATGGATCCGGGTTTTCAGGTTGGGGCAGATAAGCCGCGCCTTCATAGAGTTCAGGGCTTAGAAAACGATCCAGAACCGCCAGCTCTGCCGGCGGCAGGATGTTCAGGGCATGCGCTGCCTCAAGCGTCAACGCGGCCGATGCCCAATCTCCGCGTCGGGCTTTACAGAACACTTGCGCGGCGTAGTCCTTTGACAGGTGCGGATCGGCGATAAGGGCGGTGCAGCTGCGATCCTCATCACCGGTCAGCAGCGTTGCGTCAAACCAACGCTGAAACCGATCCTGTGTATCGGTCGGCCCAGCCAGTTGAACCAGCGATTGCACGGGATCAGCCGCACCCAGTTGCATCAGACGGTCCAGCCGCGCCAGCAGCATAATCTCTTGCGCATCAGGGCCCGCCGGTGCGCGGGTTTCCGACAGAAGCAATGTAAACAACAGGCGTTGCATGGTCGGGTTGTCGCGAACGGGCGTCTTCGCGATCAGCTCTGCCAGCCGGTTCGCATCGCTGCCTTGCCACAAATCCACGGGCAACCCGGTGACGGATGATGCGACCAAGCCCAAAGGTTGCGACAACGCTTCAAGCGGCGTGACCTCAATTTCGGGCAATCCGCCGTTCTGTGCCACCGGCGGTTCCAGCAATACGGTTCCGGGCAGGTTTTCTGGCGGATCCGCAAGCCATTCGATCGCTGATAACGGGGTTTGCGCATGTGCCGATCCCGCCAGAAAGACCGCCAACAACGCCTGTTTAGTTGACATCCAATACGACCGGTTCGCGGATTTCACTTTGAGGCGCAGAAAAATCCGCGCCAAAGAATGGGCCAACGTAGGCGTAGGCGACGAGCCCAATGAACACCAGGCAAAGAACATATATCAGGAATTTGATCAGTCGGCCCATGGCCCCACGCTGCCTCAATTTTTGATTTTGGCCAAGTTATAACTGGCATTTTTTCCAAGATCACGTCATTCACGTTTAAATGAGCGAAATTAAGCATAACACACATTCGACAGACACACAGGGTGGTTTTGATCTGCACAAAACCGTGGTTCTGGTGGGTATGATGGGGGCTGGCAAGACAGCGGTGGGTCGCGCGTTGGCCGCACGTCTGGGTGTTCCGTTTCTGGACAGCGATGCCGAGATCGAATCAGCCGCCAACATGACCATTCCTGAAATCTTTGAGCGTGACGGCGAACCTTTCTTTCGCACCAAGGAATCGCAGGTCATCGGGCGCTTGCTGGATGAACAAAAAGGCATTCTTTCAACGGGTGGGGGGGCGTTTCTCCAGCCGGAAAATCGTCGCATCATCGCCGAAAAGGGTGCTGCCGTCTGGCTGCGCGCGGATCTGAATGTTCTGTGGAACCGTGTGCGCCACAAAGACACCCGTCCTCTGCTGCGCACCGCCGATCCCTATGCGACGCTGAAATCCCTCTACGAGGCCCGCGTGCCGGTTTATGCTCGGGCCGATTTGACAGTGGATTCGGATGGCGAGACCTCGATCGAAAATATGGTTGGCCGCGTTGTCGACGCTCTGTTGGCGCGCCCTGATGTTTTGGAACTCAAATAAATGCACCAAACAGTACATGTGGACCTGGGTGACCGATCCTATGATGTTGAAATCGGTCCGGATCTTCTGACGCGGGCAGGGGGGTGGATATCACCACTTCTAGCCCGGCCAAAAGTCGCGGTTCTGACGGATGAAAACGTGGCCGGTCTGCATCTTGAGGCGCTGCGCGCCGGGCTGAATGCCGCGGGGATCGAGATGACCGCACTGGCGCTGCCCGCCGGAGAGGCAACCAAAAGCTGGCCGCATTTCGAGCGCGCCGTCGAGTGGCTGCTTGCAGAAAAAGTCGAACGCCGGGATGTCGTCGTAGCCTTGGGGGGCGGCGTCATCGGAGATCTGGCAGGCTTTGCAGCGGCGGTTTTGCGGCGCGGTGTTCGCTTTGTGCAGATTCCAACGTCATTGCTGGCGCAAGTGGACAGTTCGGTCGGTGGAAAGACCGGGATCAACGCACCACAGGGCAAAAACCTGATCGGCGCGTTTCATCAACCCTCGCTGGTTCTGGCGGATACCTCTGTTCTGGGGACCATGACCCAAAGAGACTTCTTGTCGGGCTATGGCGAGGTCGTGAAATACGGATTGCTTGGCGATGCAAAGTTCTTTGATTGGCTCGAGGCGCACGGGCCAAGCGTTTCCTCGGGTGACATGGCGGCCCGTGTGCATGCGGTGACGCGCTCGGTGCAAATGAAGGCCGACATCGTCGCGCGGGATGAAACCGAACAAGGTGACAGGGCTCTTCTCAATCTGGGTCACACGTTCTGCCACGCCCTGGAAGCTGCAACAGGGTATTGTGACCGCCTTCTGCATGGCGAAGGTGTGGCAATTGGCTGCGCGCTGGCGTTTGAGTTGTCGTCTCGGCTGGGTTTGTGTTCGCAAGAGGACCCAAGCCGGGTGCGCGCGCATTTGCGTGCGATGGGGATGAAGACGGATCTGGCCGATATTGCGGGCGAATTGCCAAGCGCCGAGGCGTTGGTGGATCTTATGGGACAGGACAAGAAAGTCGTGGATGGCCAGCTTCGGTTTATTCTGGCGCGTGGGATCGGAGAGGCGTTCGTGACCTCAGATGTGCCGAAAGATGCGGTCCTTTCGGTCCTGTCGGATGCGCTTGCCACGGCTTGACCTAAAAGCCTAGCGCCCCTGAATGACCATCAGTTCACCGATGTTCTCGCGCGTGATGTAACCCATCATGCGACCACCCCGAGTGACCACAGCGATGGCCGGAGCGCCGTTGTGCAAGTGCTCCAGAACGGTCTCGAGACCGGTGGTAAGCGAAACTGCGGGGACCGCCGCGTCCATGATCGACGTGGCGGGCGCAGATCTGGGTTGGTCACTTGCCAGCGCAGCAAACAGCCGTTCACGCGTGACGAATCCCAGCAGGGCCTGGCTTGAGTCCAATACAGGGAATTCGTGTTGAGTGGTGTGGATCACGGCTTGCGCCGCGGTACTCAGCGTATCGTCGGGGGAAAGCGCGTGAAATTCCGTGATCATCGCGTCCCGCGCCAGAACCCGGCGCGCTGCGGATCGCAGGGCGACTTCCTGGCTTTCGGCGTTGGCGGCGATGAACACGAACACGGCGATGAGCACCAGAAACGGGTTGCCTGAACTCAGCCCCAAAAACCCCAGACCCACCGCAACGATCTGACCTCCGACAGCAGCCACGCGTGTTGCTTTGACGCGATCCATGCGCAGGCACAGAAGGGCGCGGAAAACGCGCCCTCCGTCCATGGGGAAGGCCGGGATCATGTTGAATACGGCCAGCAGCAGGTTGATGTAGGCCAGCCTGTTCAGAAACCCGATACCCGGTGAATCGATCTGGGAAAGCGTCTCGATCGGCACTCCTGCTCCGAAGGCGACCAGTATGACCCAGATCACGATGTTCACCGCCGGACCTGCAAGTGCCACAAGCACTTCTTGCATCGGTTTTTCCGGCATCCTTTCAAGACGGGCCAACCCGCCGATCGGCAACAATGTTATGTCTGGGGTCTTGATTCCAAAGCGCCGCGCCATGAGGGCATGACCGAATTCATGCGCGACCACACAGGCAAACAAGGCCAGAACAAACAACAGGTTGTCTATGGCGGCCGGCAGGCCACCGGCAGAATAGGCCGCAAAGCCCACCCAGGTCAGAAGCAGGAAAAACGTGACATGGACCCTCAGTTCGGAACCGAGCAATCGGCCGAGAGAAAAGGACCATGTCATGTCGTGTCTCCGAATTTCCTAGAACGGAATCTCGTCGTCGTCGATGCCACCCGATGCCGGTGCCGGGGAACTGGACGGACCGCCGTAAGGGTCTCCGTACCCGCTGCCACCGGCCTGGCCGCCGCCGTAACCACCGCCGCCGCCGCCGCCTTCGCCGCGGCTGTCGAGCAAGGTCAATTCACCGCGGTAGGGGCGCAGAACAACCTCGGTTGTATAACGGTCTTGCCCCGACTGATCCTGCCATTTTCGGGTTTCCAGCTGGCCTTCGATATAAACCTTGCTGCCTTTGCGCAGATATTGCTCAGCAATACGGGCCAGCGGTTCCGAGAAGATGGCGACCGAGTGCCATTCCGTGCGTTCGCGGCGTTCGCCCGTGTTGCGGTCTTTCCAGGTCTCTGACGTGGCAATGCGTAGATTGCAAACCTTTCCGCCGTTCTGGAACGACCGGACCTCGGGGTCGCGGCCAAGATTACCGACCAGAATGACCTTGTTGACTGAACCCGCCATGTAATTCCTCGTTCTGTTTTCGCGTATGTGCGCCGAATCTGGCGCGACTTGTTTCGTGAGACCCTATACGGCCTGCATCATGGATGAAAACAGTAGATACAACAGTGTTGGGCAAGAGTCTTACTTTGGTCTTTACCAAGCTTTCATTTTTTGTGGGAATACCTATAATCCGACTGGTTTCTTATCGAGCAGGATAGGCATTGATGCGTTCTTGGGTTGCTGGGTTTTCTGTTGTCTGCCTTGTGCTGGCCGTTTTGCCTGTGCAGGCGCAAACTCTGTCTACCAAAAGCCGCAAGGATATCTTCCTCAAGCAGTCGAAGATTCTGGATTCCCGTGCGGCGACGCAGTATCGCGACTCCGCGCGGTTGAAACCCAAGACATCCCGTACGCATACCGGCAAGCGATATACTGGCAAGTATCGCGGCCAGTATCTGGATCTGGCGAAACAGGCTGCCCGCCTTCACAACATTCCCGAAGACTTGTTCCTGCGCCTTGTTCAGCAGGAAAGCGGATGGAACCCGCACGCGAAGTCTCACAAGGGTGCTCTGGGATTGGCGCAATTGATGCCTCAGACCGCCGAGCTTTTGGGGGTCAACCCGCATGACCCCAAGCAGAATCTCGAAGGTGGGGCCAGATACCTGTCCTGGCAGTATCGCAAGTTCAAATCCTGGCCACTGGCTTTGGCCGCCTACAATGCTGGCCCAAAAGCGGTAGAAAAGCATGGCGGCATACCGCCATACAAGGAAACCCAGAACTACGTGAAGGTTATCTGGGGCGGTTAAACCCTATGCCGCGACGCAGAACGTCCGGTTCTTGATCCGACGCAACCAGTCCAACTAACCTGAAAGGGTATCGTCCAGCAACTGGTGAGGCCGCCTGATGCCTGTTGACCACCCTGAGATCCCGCAAGAAACGCTAATTAACTGGCAGCAACTGGTTGATCTGGTCGCGGAATTGGCGGATGTGCCCGCAAGCCTGATCATGAAAACCGACGCACCGGATCACGCGGTGCTGATCACCTCGGATCATCCCGAAAACCCGTATCCGGTTGGTTTGAGTTTCCAGTTGAATCCCAAACTTTATTGTCAGGGCGTATTGCAACGGGACGGAGAACTGGTGGTTGAGGATGCAGCCTGCGATCCGGATTGGGCCGACAATGACGATCTGGAACATGGAATGACATTTTACATCGGCCTGCCGCTGAAATGGCCCGATGGATCGGTGTTCGGAACGATTTGTGTTCTGGATCGAAAGCAGAACCGGCGTGCCTTGTTGTTCCGCGAAGGGTTGGCGCAGTTCGCACGCATGGTCGAGTCGGATTTGGCTTTGTTGCAAGAGGTTTACCTGCGCCGCGCGCTGGAAGAGAAACTCAACGAAACATTGGCGCAGCTTGAAACCCGTGTCGCGGATCGTACCCGTGAATTGCAGGAAACCAACACGGCGCTGCGCGTCCTGCTGTCCAGTCTGGATGACGAACGCAAAAACCGCGATCACGAAATTGTCGAACAGGTGCGCGGCCGAGTTCTGCCCTATCTGGAAAAGGTTCGAACGCAGCTTTCCGGGGACGAAGCGCAGTATGTCTATCTTGAGTTGGCCGAGAAGAACCTGAACGAGATCACGTCGTCATTGTCGGACAAACTGACGGATGCGTTTGCAGCAATGACCCCGACGGAGATCGAGATTGCGCAGATGGTCATGTTTGGAAAAACAACCAAGGACATCGCCAAGGCCCTGTCCCGAGAAACATCGACAATCGATTTTCACCGCAACAACATCCGCCGCAAGCTGGGCCTTGAAGGGCGCAGCAAGAACCTGCGCAGTCATTTGCTCTCGATTTCGTGAACACGGAATATGGGGTTTTCCCCCATAATCCGCCCCCATTTTTTCGGTCTGAGCCAAGGTGCCTTGGCTTGTTACCTTTGGTTGGGACGTGCGGAAAACCTGCATATGTCCAACAGAGAGGTACACAAAAATGGATCGCAAAGATCTGAAACCAACCATCCTGAACGGGGACAAGGATGATCTGGCGCCGGGGCTGTCTCGCCGGTCGTTCTTTATGGCGGCGGGGGCTGCCGGTGTCGGTGCGACTACTTCCGTACTGGGCGCGAGACCGGCTCAGGCGCAGTCTCAGGCGTGGCTACAGCCGGGCAACAACAACCACGTGATAGATCTGCAAGGCGCAACGGGTCAGGCCAGCACCGGGACGGTTGGCATCGACTATTATGGTCATTGTGCGATCAAGATCACCTCGCCCAATGGCGCAACAGTGCTGTTTGATCCCTGGCGCGATGATCCGTCGGGCGCTTGGGGGCTTTGGTTCCGCAACGAATTCCCGCAAATCCCGGTGGATATTACCCTGTCGACCCATGCCCATTTTGATCACGATGCGATTGAACGCCCAAGTTCGACCATGGTGCTGGATCGCATGGTGGGCAAGTTCGAGTTTGCAGACATCAAGATCACCGGTTTTGCCGACAAGCACGCCTGTGTCGCGCCCGGATGGTATGACTGGACCAATGCGCTGGCCGAGTTCGGTGTGGAAGCCTGCCCGCCGAACAACGTGGGCCACATGGATATGGTCGTCTATCTGGTCGAGACCGGCGGCATTCGAACGCTGATCTGGGGCGACAACCGCCACAACCCGCCACAGGAGTTCTGGGACGCGATCGGTCGGGTGGATGTTCTGACGCTGCCGGTTGATGGCTCGGAACATATCCTCAGCTTCGATCAGGGCAACGACATCGTATCCAAGCTCCAGCCCAAGGTGATCATCCCCACTCATTACCTGAATGAGGTCACATCCTACACGCTGACCACTCTACAATCTGCCGACGACTGGGTGAAAGCTCAGCAGAGCTACAAGATGCTCGACAGTGCCAGCCTTCTGCTTGAAGCCGGTGGCATTGCAGGAATGAACCAGGAATTCATGCATTTCGGCAACAACGTCATGACCGGCTGACGAATTACCGGGGTCGCCACTCACGCCACTCCCAAGCGCCGCCTGTCTCCCCACGAACCGCGGCGCCAATAGAAAGGGCCGGTCCTGACCGGCCCTTTCCATGGTTCAGAAACGGGTTTACTCCGCCGCGACTTTGATCACCGGCTCCATCCGGGCCAGAATATCTTCGGCCAGGTGGCATTTGATCTGGTGCCCATCCGCCAGCGTCTGCACCGGCGGCACGTGGGATTCGCACCGACCGTCAGGCACCTCGGATTTCCATCGGCAACGCGTCTGGAACGGACAGCCTGGTGGCGGGTTCATGGCCGAGGGAATATCGCCTTCCAGAACGATATGCTGCTTTTCGATCGAGGTATCCGCAATCGGAACCGCGCTCAGCAGCGCCTCGGTATAGGGGTGATAGGGCGGGGCAAAGACCTGATCCGTGGTGCCCAATTCCACAACATGGCCCAGATACATCACCATGACCCGGTCACTGAGGTAACGCACGATGGACAGATCGTGGCTGATGAACAGCAGCGTGGTCTTGTGCTGTCGCTGTATCTCCATCAACAGATCCGTCACGGCAGCCTGAACCGACACATCCAGCGCCGAGACGGGTTCGTCCGCCACAACGATACGTGCATCGCCGGCAAAGGCGCGCGCGATACCCACGCGCTGTTTCTGACCACCGGACAGCTGTCGCGGCATCCTGTCTGCAAAGGCGCGCGGCAGCTTCACCAGATCAAGCAACTCCAACATCCGCTTCTTGCGCTCGGCTTCAGAGTTTCCGACACCAAAGATTTCAAGCGCCCGGATGATCTGACGGCCAACGGTCATCGACGGATTCAGCGTGTCGAACGGGTTCTGGAAAACCATCTGAACTTCGCCGATCGTCTTGGCATCGCGTTCTTCGATGGGCACCTGTTCGATGTTGCGGTTGTCCAGCAGGATCTGCCCGTCTGTGGCCGTCTCCAATCCCATAAGCACCTTGGCGAAGGTGGACTTGCCGCAGCCGGATTCCCCCACGATGGCCAGTGTCTCGGATTCGTGCGCCTCGAAGCTGAGCGTTTCGTTGGCCTTCACAACCTTCTTCTCACCGCCGCCAAACAAGGCATTTGCCGCAACCTCGTAATATTTCTTGAGGTTGTCCATTTTCAGAACCGTTCGGCCAATCTCACCCTTTTCTTTCTGATCGGCCAGCGCAAGTGGGGCGTTCCAGTCGATTTCCTGGAATTTAAGGCAGCGGGTGTGGTGCCGGTCATTTCCGGGAACGGCCTCCATCAGGATTTCCTTCGCGTCACAGCGCCCCTCTTCGAAATAGTCGCAGCGCGGTCCGAAGTTGCAACCCGGAGGCCGCTCGTGGGGCAATGGGAAGTTCCCCGGAATAGCCACCAGCGGACGCGTGTTCTTGTCAGCCCCCGGCAGCGGGATCGAACGGAACAGCGCCTGTGTATAAGGGTGCTGCATCTCGTCGAACACATCCTTGATCGAGCCACGCTCGACCGCTTCACCCGAATACATCACGCACAGACGGTCGCAGGTTTCCAGAACCAGCCCGAGATTGTGCGAGATGAACAACATCGAGGTGCCGTATTTCTTGCCCAGATCCTTGACCAGTTCTACCACGGCGGCCTCGACGGTCACGTCCAGAGCCGTTGTCGGCTCGTCCAGGATCAACAGCGCCGGTTTCGACATCAGCGCCATCGCAATCACGATCCGCTGTTGCTGACCACCCGACAGTTGGTGAGGAAACGAATTCAACATCCGTTCGGGGTCTGGCAGGCGAACGTCCGTCACCACTTCCAGCGCACGGGAATAAGCCTCTTCCTGACTTACCCCCTCGTGGATCATCGGCACTTCCATCAATTGTTTGCCGATCTTCATCGCCGGATTCAGCGATGCCATCGGCTCCTGATAGATCATCGCGATTTCATTGCCGCGAATGTCGCGCAGTTCTTCGGCCGACATCTCTGCCAGATCGCGGCCCTTGAACTTTATCGTGCCTCCGACGATGCGACCGTTCTTGCCAAGATCCTGCATAACGCCCAGTGCCACGGTTGATTTGCCACAACCGGATTCACCAACCAGCCCCACGGCTTCACCGGGCTCTACGCTGACCGAGAAATCCATAACGGCGGGGATTTCCCGCAGGCGGGTAAAGAATGAGATGGACAGCTTGTCGATCTCCAGGATCGGGCCGTCATAATCCGCCATTTTGCTCATTTTGCTTACTCCTCACCAAATGCGGGTATCCCCTTCATCTGGCCAAAAATATCCCGGGGGGTCCGGGGGGCTGGCCCCCCGGCCTCGATCACATCAGTCCTTCAGGCTTTCCTCGCGAAGACCGTCAGCCAGCAGGTTCAGACCAAGAACCAGCGACAGCAGTGCAAAGGCAGGAGGAAGGGCAGGGTGCAGGTAGATCGACAGCAGCTTGCGCCCCTCGTTGATCGTGGATCCCCAGTCCGGGCTTTCCGGCGGAAGGCCCAGTCCGAAGAAGCCCAAAGTCCCCAGAAGAATGGTGGTGTAACCGATGCGCAGACAGAAATCGACGATCAGGGGGCCGCGTGCGTTGGGCAGGATTTCCCAAAGCATGATGTACCACGGCCCCTCGCCGCGTGTCTGGGCTGCAGCCACGTAATCTCGGGTTTTGATATCCAGCGCCAGGCCGCGCACGATACGGAAGACCGTGGGCGAGTTGACGAAGACCACCGAGACGAACACCACCAGAATACCGCCGGGGATATCGAACAGGTCCAGATAGGTCGGCAGGCCCCAGATCCGGTAGGCGTCGGTGTTGATGATGTAGCCACCGGTCGAAATCAGCGACAGATACAGCCAGATCGCAACACCCAGAACACCGATCAGCAACGGCGTACGGAAATTCGGGCGCGTGTAATAGCGTGAATTCAGCAATACGCCGATGAACAGGATCGGGAACACGAACAGTACGGCCGCCATGTAGTTCGGCACCCCGGTCGCCACGATCTCCGGTGTCACCAGCAGGTAGAACAGCAGGATCACCGGGAAGGCGAGGATCAGGTTGGCGAGGAAGGACAGGAATGTATCAAAACGGCCCCCATAGTAACCGGCGGGAAGCCCCAGCGTAATGCCGACCATGAAGGCGAACATCGTTGCCAGCGGTGCAATTTGCACCACAACCCAGGCCCCCTTGACCATCCGGCTGAATACGTCACGCGCCAGATTGTCACCGCCCAGAAGATACCAGGCATACTCGCCGTCCTCCAGATTTGGCAGAGGCGTTCCCGGCACTTTGTTCTTCATGCCAGAGATCTGTGTCAGCGGGTCATGGGTCACGATCAGATCAAGAGCGCCGAAGATGCCAGTAAAGACCCAAAACATTACAAGGCCAAAGCCGATCATTCCGATGGGACTGTCATACAGTTTGCCGTACAACCCCAACCGTCGTTTGAAGGCGATGGACATGGCGAACATGATGATCAGCGCGACCCATACAGGCAGGAATTGCTGGGAAATTGCGCCGATGATCCCTGCGCCAGTGCCCATCAGGATGCCCAGCACCAGATAAGCCACGGCCAATCCCACGCTGGCAAGGAAACTGTAGTGCAGCGCAAGCTGGATCAATCCACGGACACCGCCGCCAGAACTGACGGATCCATCCGGGTTCACGACAATCTGCTGTTCAGGCAAAAAGATACTGGCGATGATCCAGACCAGGATCGACAGGAAAAGTGCTGCCAGTGCGATCATCAGCAGTGGGTTCAGGAAGGCGATAGAGCCGGTCCAGGTTAGTGGTTCCATAATCTCACCCTCCTTATGAAATGCGAATGCGCGGGTTGAGGTAAACGTAGCCGATATCCGAGATCAGCTGCGTTATCAGAACCACGAAGACCGACACGACCGAGATCGCCAGCAGAAGCTGGATGTCGTTGTTGCCAGCGGCCTGAACCAGCGCCCAGCCGAAACCCTTGTAGTTGAACAGGGTTTCAACAATCACCACGCCGTTCAGCAGCCATGGGAACTGCAGCATGATAACCGTGAACGGCGCGATCAACGCGTTGCGCAAGGCGTGTTTCATGACGATGTTCGGGAACGAGACACCCTTCAGCCGTGCGGTCCGGATGTATTGCGCCGTCATCACTTCGGTCATCGAAGCGCGGGTCATCCGGGCGATATAGCCCATACCGTACAGCGCAATGGTAAGAACCGGCAGGAAGAAGTTTTCGAATGTCGGGTTCTCCATCGCTTGCGTCGCGGTTCCCTTGAACCATTTCAGCCCCACGGTGGACGAGGTGAAGATCGCGATGAAGATAACGCCCGATACGTATTCCGGTGTCGCTGTCGTGATGATTGAGAAGGTCGACAATGATCGATCCAGGGCTGATCCCTCTCGCATCCCGGCCAGTACACCAACGATCAGTGCAGATGGCACCATCAGGACCAAAACCCAGAACATCAGGTAACCTGTGTTGCCCAAGCGCTTGCCAACGATGGTTCCGACTTCTTCCTTGAAAACGGTTGAGTATCCCCAATCGCCCTGAAGAACACCACAATATCTTGCCGTGTCCTCTGCAGTCGAACCGGGTCTTGTGCAGGTTCCCACGAACTGGCCATCTTCCAGTGTATTCTGGAACCCGGGCATCACGCCCAACCATTGGCCGTATTTAACGAGTGTCGGCTGCAAGTAGCCGCGGTTTTCCAACCAGGCTTCGACCTGCTCATCGGACATACGCTGGTTGCCCTGCGTTTTCGCCAGCTTTTCAAGGTTCGGGTATAGGTTGGTCAGGAAAAAGACGACGAATGTCAGACATAATGCCGTAAGCAGCATCACTCCGAACCGTCGTAGGATGAATAGTCCCATGGTGGCCCCTGTTGTTCAGGTATTCCGCAGATCATTGGACCATTTTCTGGCCTCGGACGTCCGACCCCGCGTCGGCAAGTCTGCGGCTGGAAAGGGGCGCCCGTGTCAGGCGCCCCTCGTGTGTGGATTGCAGTGCTTAGGCAGCCCAGCCCCACTTGTAGTGATGATGTTCGAAGGTCACATGCATGTCGGTTCCAACAAGACCCTCTTTCATGTGGCGATAGAGCGAGCGCCAATAGGGCTGAATAGTAACCCCATCTTCCTGAAGCAGTGCTTCGCCACGCGCCATGACTTCGCGACGCTTGTCCGCGTCGGCAATGGCCAGCGCCTCTTCCAGAATGGCGTCAAACTCGGGGCTCGCATAGCCGAACTCGTTCCAGGCTTCGCCCGTACGATAAGCAAGCGCCCAAATCTGAACACCCAACGGACGCGGGTTCCAGTTGGTCGAGCTGAACGGGTACTTGGCCCAGTCGTTCCAGAAGGTATTGCCCGGCAGAACGGTCCGCTTGACCTTGATTCCGGCATCGCGCAGCTGCGCGGCAACGGCATCTGTGGTGTTGCGGCGCCAGTCATCGTCGATCGAGATGATCTCGTGCTCGAAATCTCCAAAACCGGCTTCGTCCATCAGCGCCTTGGCTGCTGCGGGATCAACCTTTTGCGGTGGAAGCTCGGCATATTCCGGATGCAACGGTGCTACGTGATGGTTTTCCGCCGGCGCTCCGCGACCGCCATAGCCCAGTTCCAGACAAACTGAATTGTCTACGGCCATCTGAAGGGCCTGCCGGACACGTTTGTCCGCATAAGGCTTTTGCCCGTCGATCTCGGCCAGCTGGTTGGGACGAATAACGATGGTCGCGGCGGTTACCACTTCTGACTTCACATAGCCAAGCCCGTCCATCACGTCGATGAATTCACCCACCGATTCATACAACATGTCGACTTCGTCGGATTCCAGCGCTGCCAACCAGGCAGAAGGGTCGGTTCCGTAGTCGATGTACTCGATACGGTCCAGAGCAGGGCGGCCGTACACTTCTTCACCCCACCAGGTGTGATCCGGGTTGCGAACCAGAACGGCTTTAACGCCAACCTCAAGTTCGTCCATCAGATAGGGGCCGGTTCCAACATTGTTCAGCAGGTCAGTCTCGCTGAACGAGCTATGAACAATCGCGCCGGGATAGTCGGCCATGCCGGGAATAAGCGTGATATCCGGCTTTGGCAGGTTCAGTTTGACCGTGGTTGCGTCGACGACTTCGATGACACCCTCACCGGCCTGACCGGTATCCGCGTCGATCAGGGTTGCAAAGCGGCCCGCCATCGAGTTGGTTTCCGAGCTCTTGTCGCACCAGCGCGCAATGTTGCGGGCAACGTCGTCAGCCGTGAAATCGTCGCCGTTGTTCCACTTGACGCCCGGACGGACATTCAGAGTGTATTCGGTTGCGTCATCGTTGACTTCCCAGCTTTCCAGCAGCATGCCACGGAACGATCCGTCCGAGTTGTACTCGACCAGATATTCCAGCGTGCCGCGCGTCACGTTTGCGATCTGCGACCAGTCATAGGTTCTGGGATCTTTGAGGGCGCGGACTTCCTGCTGCACACGCAGCGTGCCGCCTTCCTGCTTTGCTGTTTCGGCCAAAGCAGGTGTCGGCAATCCGATCATGCCATAGGCCGCTGCGGCAGTAACCCCAAGACTGGTTGCGCGCGTCATGAATTCCCTTCGGCTTAGCTTGCCGTCGCGGTATTCCTGAGCGTGCATCGCTGCCGCCCAGTGCACCTTGTCTTCGGTGGATACGGTATTCGTCATGGATGTCTCCCTGTGACACTGATTTTGTTGATTGATTATGGCTCTACGCGACCCGGTTTCTTACGGTCGCCAGAGTGAAGGATTTTGTTTCTTGGACTCTGTTCATCCCCATGTCGTTATTCGGCACCAGATTTCTGATAAGGTCAATGTTCGAAATCGTCATAAGTAGTACAAAAACGACATTCGCGATCCGTTGAAGTCGTGAAGACGCATTTCTTCCAGCAGCCCAAAACGATGCCGGTTTCCCCATTGTTTTCCCGGTTTGTTAAGGGAAACCGCAGTAAATCATTAAGTTCTCGTAAGCTTCGAGAGCTGGCGGGGCATCTTGCTTGTGCAATGTCAGACGTGCTGGGTATCACCTAGTGGGATCGACGTGATTCCAGGCCTTCATTCGGGCGCGAAACCAGGTGCGCTGACGCTTGGCGAATTGACGTGTCGCAATGGTTGCGCGCTCTCGCGCCTGATCCAAAGTCATCGCGCCGTCCAGATATGCCCTGAGTTCCGGCACGCCTATGGCCTTGCAGGACGGAAGGGTGGGATCGAACCGGTCCTGCATGGCACGCACTTCCTCGATCGCGCCCTGTTCCAGCATCTGGTCAAAGCGGCGTTCTATCCTGTTCAGCAGCCATGCTTTATCAACGTCAAAAACGATCGGCAGGGTCTCGTTCAGCGGAAGTGCCGGTGGGGGCGTTTCGGCTTGCCACGACAACAGGCTGCGACCTGTGGCGCGCTGCACCTCCCATGCGCGTTGCACGCGGGCACGGTTGTGTATGTCCAGCTTTGCAAGCGTGTCTGCATCGACCCCCTCCAGAAGGTCTACCATGGGCGTCTGATCGGCCTCGGCCCGAACTTCGGGTGGCGTCGCAGGAATTTGGGCCATGCCTTCGGTCAGGGCCGAGAAATACAATCCGGTCCCACCGACAATGATCGGGCGCTGGTGCCCCGTTAACAGAGGCAGGACCTCTCGCAGCCAATGGCCGGTAGAATAATCCTGATCATAGGCGACGTGCCCGTACAACAGATGCGGCGCGCGGGCTTCTTCCTGGGCGGACGGCCGGGCCGAGATGACGCGCCAGCAGTCATAAACCTGGCTCGCATCCGCATTGACGATAACCCCGCCATGGCGTTCGGCGATCTCCAGCGCCAGTGCTGATTTCCCGGACGCCGTGGGCCCCGCGATCAGAACCGGCTTGTCGTCCGGAACAGGCGGCAGTTGCCGAAAAAGCAGGTCTGTTGATCGCCGGGTCATGCGCGGTTGCCTCTATCCTCACCAACCGCATTGAACCTGCGGAGCTTTTGCTTCATTTTGCGCCGGAAATTAACCCCGTGCCAGCCCGGAGCGCAACATGAGCCTTTCCCCTTCTTCTGAAACAGCCGAGACCCCGAAAACAAAGTACAATCGGGTCATGTTGAAAATCTCAGGCGAAGCTTTGATGGGGGATCAGGGATTCGGTTTGCACCCGCCAACCGTGCAACGCATCGCGCAGGAAGTGAAATCGGTTCACGATCTGGGCGTTGAGATTTGCATGGTCATCGGCGGTGGAAACATTTTTCGCGGCCTGAGCGGTTCAGCCCAGGGCATGGAACGGACAACGGCGGATTATATGGGCATGTTGGCCACGGTGATGAACGCGCTGGGGATGCAATCCGCACTGGAAGAGATCGGAGTGTTCACCCGCGTGATATCGGCCATTCGCATGGACGAGGTGTGCGAACCCTATATCCGCCGCCGGGCTGTTCGACACCTCGAGAAGAAGAGGGTCTGTATCTTCGCCGCCGGTACTGGCAACCCGTATTTCACGACAGACACCGCAGCCACCCTGCGCGCCAACGAAATGGCGTGCGAGGCGATCTTCATGGGCAAGAACGGAGTGGATGGCGTATATGACAAAGACCCAGCGGAACACGCTGACGCCGTACGCTATGATACCGTGACCTATGATGACGTGCTGGCCAAACGGTTGCGGGTCATGGATGCTTCGGCCATCGCGCTGGCACGCGACAACAATCTGCCCCTGATCGTCTTTGGGCTTGATGAGCCCGGCGGCTTCCGCGGAATTCTCGCGGGCGAGGGGACCTATACCAAGGTTCAGGGTTGAAGCCAAAGGAGTCGCCTGACAATTCCGCAAGCTTTCAAAGCCCCGGCATCGAGCCGGGGCTTTTTTGTTTTGCTTTCGCTTGACGGTTGTGAACGGCCCTGTCTAAGTATCGCTGTCCTTCCAAGACGAAGGGCTGCCCCGTGTTTCGTCGGCCAAAGGCCCAAGCACAGGCTGGGCTGGAAGACCTGCCATGATTTCTGAGATGTCCGGAAACATGCGCGGGCATCTCATTGATCTGACTGCACAACTAAGGAGCAATGAGGCATGAAATCTCTGGATATCGATTTCGTTCGGGCGCAGTTCCCGGCCTTTTCAGAACCCAGCCTGCAAGGGCAGGCGTTCTTCGAAAATGCAGGTGGGTCTTACACCTGCAAACCAGTAATCGACCGGCTGACGCGGTTCTACACGCAGCGCAAGGTTCAGCCTTACGCCCCATATGAGGCCAGCCGCCTTGCGGGTGCCGAAATGGACGAGGCGCGTGCGCGTATGGCTGCAATTCTGGGAGTCGACACGGATGAGTTGAGTTTTGGCCCTTCAACCACCCAGAACACCTATGTCCTGGCGCAGGCGTTCCGGCAATGGATGAAGCCCGGCGAGGCGATCGTCGTGACCAATCAGGATCACGAAGCCAACTCTGGCCCATGGCGTCGTCTGGTCGAGGCCGGGATAGAGGTGAGGGAATGGCAGATCGACCCCGAAACCGGGTCGCTGAACCCTCAGGATTTGGAAAACATGCTGGACGAAAAAGTGCGTCTGGTCTGTTTCCCGCATTGCTCAAATGTCGTTGGCGAGATCAATCCGGTCACCGAGATCACTGCTATTGCGCATGCGGCGGGTGCGTTTGTCTGCGTTGACGGCGTATCCTACGCCCCGCACGGATTTCCGAATGTTGGTGATCTGGGGCCGGATATCTATTTGTTTTCTGCCTACAAGACCTATGGCCCGCATCAGGGGTGCATGGTCATCCGCCGCACATTGGGTGCGCTGTTGCCCAACCAGGCGCATTATTTCAACGGTGACGTGCTTTACAAGCGGTTCACCCCGGCTGGCCCCGATCACGCGCAGATTGCGGCCAGTGCAGGCATGGTGGATTATGTTGAGCTGCTTTGCGCCCACCATGGCGGGCCCGAGACGGGCGCGGCGGAACAGGGCGTATTTGTCCACGATCTGATGCGATCACACGAAGTGTCGTTGCTGCAACCGGTTCTGGATGCGGTAAAGGATCGAAACGCTGTGCGCCTGATCGGTCCTTCCGATGCCAGCCGGCGCGCGCCCACCGTCGCGCTTTCGTTGAACCGTCCGGCTGAACCGGTTGCGGCGGAACTGGCGCAATACGGTGTCATGGCGGGTGGCGGAGACTTCTATGCGGTGCGCCCCTTGCAGGCGATGGGCGTCGACCCGGCGCAGGGTGTTTTGAGGGTCAGCTTCACTCATTACACCACGAAGCAGGAAGTTGATCAGCTTTTGGAGGCTCTTGAGCGCGTTTTGTGATCCACTACTCTTGAGGGTGCGTAGAAATCAAAAAACCTCAAGGGCGTATTGTGAAGCAACAGCAGGCTCCGATCATTTTGTGGTTTCGACGGGACTTGCGTCTGTCGGACCACCCCGCGTTGACTGCGGCGGCCGAAAGTGGCCGTCCGGTCATACCTTTGTTTATTCATGACCATCTGGTCGAACAGATGGGGGCCGCGCCGAAGTGGCGGTTGGGCTTGGGGTTGGAGGCTTTTAAAGCGTCACTGGCCGATATGGGCAGCCGACTTATTTTCCGACGCGGCGCCGCGCTTGAACAGGTGCAGCAGGTTGTGGCCGAGACCGGCGCAACCTCCGTCTTCTGGTCCCGCGCTTACGATCCGGCCTCAATCGAACGTGACAGGAAGATCAAGTCTGTGCTTACAAAAGAAGGAGTGACGGCAAAGTCATTTGCCGGGCATCTTCTTTTCGAACCGTGGACCGTCGCCACCAAGTCGGGGCATCCATTCAGGGTCTACACACCCATGTGGCGTGCGGTTCAGGGGCGGGATGTACAATTTCCCAATGCGCGGGTTGCCGATTTGCAGGCCCCGGTGTCGTGGCCCGCTTCTGACAAATTGAGCGATTGGCAGATGGGGAATGCCATGAACAGGGGCGCGGCCGTCGTTCGCCCTCATGTAAAACCCGGCGAACAGGCCGCTTTGGATCATCTAGAGGCGTTTCTTGAGCGAATTTCTCACTATTCCAACAACCGGGACAGGTTGGATCAGGACGGAACGTCCAACCTGTCGGAATACCTGTCTTTGGGTGAAATTGGGCCGCGTACAGTCTGGCATATGGTCCAAAGGGCCGCATTGACCGGTACACCCGGTGCCGATGCCTATCTACGTCAACTCGTCTGGCGCGAGTTTGCCTATCACCTGATGTATCACACGCCCCAACTGGTGGCTTCCAACTGGAAGCCGGAATGGGACAGTTTTCCCTGGAATACTGATCCGGACCATCCCGAAGTCACTGCGTGGCGGCAGGCCAGAACTGGAATACCTGTTGTCGATGCCGG
Source organism: Ruegeria sp. AG6 (assembly GCF_056541565.1). Lineage (NCBI taxonomy): Bacteria > Pseudomonadati > Pseudomonadota > Alphaproteobacteria > Rhodobacterales > Roseobacteraceae > Ruegeria > Ruegeria sp. AG6. The sequence goes on from NZ_JBQFYQ010000001.1 coordinate 463,457, forward strand.
GCTGCGGCAAATGTATGTGACGGGTCGAATGCACAACCGGGCGAGGATGATTGTCGCAAGCTATCTGACCAAGCACCTGATGACTCATTGGAAAATAGGGATGACATGTTTCGAGGATTGCCTGATCGACTGGGATCCGGCCTGCAATGCCATGGGCTGGCAGTGGGTTGCTGGATCTGGGCCCGATGCATCCCCGTTTTTTCGGATTTTCAATCCCCAGACGCAAGCCGAAAAATTCGATCCTGACGGGAATTTTACGCGTCGCTGGATCGCTGAAGGTTACACCGAACCCAGTCAATCCGCTTTGTCGTATTTTGATGCCGTCCCGCGTTCATGGGGGCTGCGTCCGGATGCGGATTACCCCAAACCCATAGTCGAATTGCCCGAAGGGCGGACCCGCGCGTTACGCGCATATGAAAGCCGAAAACCCCACTAAGGAACTGAAAACTTGCCAGAAACAATTTCGCCGCCTAGCTTTGTGGGCGTACCGCAGAGGGGAGAGCGGATGATCCTGACGACGACCGAAGGGCAAAAAGACCTGCCCAGATATTTCACCCAGGTCTTTAAAATGTTGAACCGGATGGAAACCGGGCGTCTTGATATCAGACTACCCGACGGTCGCACGTTTCGCGCAGAAGGCGCAAAGGCCGGGCCGGTGGCACAGGTCGATATTCACGACGACGATGTCTTTGCGCGCCTGATCCGCGAAGGAGAACTGGGTTTCTCCGATGCGTATCTGGACGGACATTGGAGTACACCCGATCTGCGATCTTTCATGGATCTTGTGCATCTTGGAACCGAGACCGTTTATGACGGGTTTACGGGCCAGTTTCTTGTTCAGGCCTATGAACGGCTGCGGTTCTGGCTGCACAGAAACAACAGGGCCCAAGCCAAGAAGAATATCTCGTATCACTACGATCTGGGTAACGAATTTTACAGTTCTTGGCTGGATGACACGATGACCTATTCCAGCGCGATTTTTGAGTCTGGGCAGGAAAGCCTCGAGAAGGCCCAGATCGCCAAATACGCAAGTCTTGTGGATGAGATGGGTGCCAAACCGGGTGACCATGTACTGGAGATCGGATGTGGCTGGGGCGGCTTCGCGGAATATGCCGCAAAGGAACGAGGTTTGCGTGTCACCGGCCTGACCATCAGTGAGGAGCAATTCAAGTACGCCAAGGAACGTATTGAAAAAGCTGGTCTATCAGATCGGGTTGAATTCAAGCTGCAAGACTATCGGGACGAACGCGGGGTCTATGACGGCATCGCTTCGATCGAAATGTTCGAGGCCGTGGGTCAGAAATACTGGCCGGTCTATTTCGAAACCGTTCGTGAGAGGTTGAAGCCCGGTGCCCAGGCAACCTTGCAAATCATCACGGTGGGTGATCATCGCTGGGATTTTTACAAGAACGGCGTTGATTTCATTCAGAAATATATCTTTCCCGGCGGGATGCTACCGTCGCCGACCATCCTGCGTCAGCAGATCGATCAGGCCGGGTTGAAAGTCGTGCATTCGAAGGAATTCGGGAAAAGCTATGATCTGACTCTGCGCCGTTGGTATGAAACGTTCAACGACAAATGGGATCAGATCTCGGACATGGGGTTTGATGAGCGTTTCCGCCGCATGTGGAATTATTATTTGACTGCGTGCGGCGCGGCCTTTGACACGGGCAATTGCGATGTGACACAGATCACAATAGCAAAACCAAGTTAACTCACGGACCGTCACATGCCCACTGCCTCGCGTCTCGTCGCCGCTGTTTGTCTCGTCGTGCTGGCCTTTCTTGTTTCAGGCATGGTTATCGAAAACGGCGAAGAGGGTAAGGACTATGGCTACTTCACCTATGTGAACATGGCTCTTGGTGCGATCTGTGGTTGGAAAATCATGGGCAAGCGCGCTGGGCGTGGTTGGACCGCGGGCATAAACAACGGCCTGACCGGCGTTGCTTCGCTGATTTTCTGGGCACTGTTCGTGCAGGGGTGCTACCGCATGTTCGACCTTGCAATGCGCAATCGATATGGCGGCCCGTTCGAAGCTGTGATGGCCATTTTTTCGATTGGAATCGATTATGGCAAGCAGCTGATCTATCCCGAAATTCTGGTTACGCTTGCAATAGGCGCCTTTGTCGCCGGTCTGGCCACGGAACAGGCCAGTCGCAAATGGCGCTGAATCGTTTCGTCACAAGAGAGATTGAATTTGTCTGATTTGTTTTTCTATGGAACGTTGCGGTATCTGCCGCTGTTGCAGCGTGTCCTGGGTCGTCCGCTGAGCGAAATAACGTTTCACGCTGCCAAGCTGTGCGATCACGCGGTTCACGCGGTTCAGGGGCAGGATTTCCCGATGATCCTGCCCGCCAAGGGCGCCGCTGCCGAAGGTCTGCTGGTGCAGGGCCTGTCCTCCGATGATCTGGCCAGACTGGCTTATTACGAAGGATCCTTCGACTATGACCTGAAATCGTTGACGGTCATTCTGGAGGACGGGGGCGAAGCACAGGCGCAGGTCTTTTTCCCGACCCCGGGCGCGTGGCAACCCGGTGAGTTGTGGTCGTTGCAGGGCTGGGCGGACAAATTGGGCGAGGTTACGGCGCTCGCCGCCGAAGAAGAAATGGCCTATTTCGGCAAAGTCGATCCCAAAACCATGGCGCGCAGCGTCCGTGCCATTCAAACCCGTGCCTGGGCAAAGATCATGGCCAGGCAACGGCGAACCGGCGATCCACGGAACATAGCCGAAGACGTAATCGTGCACCGGCACGAACGCGTTTACGTCGACTATTTCGGGATGGAGGAAATAGACCTTCAGCACCGGCAGCATGACGGCAGCATGGGTCCGGTGCTGCACCGGGGCGGTTTGATGCAGGGCAGCGCCGTGTCCGTTCTGCCCTATGACCCGATCCGCGACACCGTGCTTTTGGTCGAGCAGTTCAGACCGCCGGTGTTTTTGATCGATGATCCAGAGCCCTGGCTTTGGGAAGCGGTTGCCGGGATGATCGACCCCGGCGAAACGCCGGAACAGACGGCACATCGCGAAGCCATGGAGGAAGCCGGAGTTCAATTTGACAGGCTGGAATATGCGGGCGGGGCGTATTCCTCCAGCGGGTCATCTACGGGTTTCACGTATCTCTATGTCGGGCTTGGCAACTTGACCCAGACAACCATCACCGGTGGACTGGAATTAGAAGGTGAAGATATCCGCAGTCGAATTCTGCCATTCGACGAATTCATTGATATGACGGACCGCCATCTTTTCAAGGATTTGCAGCTGGTGTCTCTGGCTTACTGGCTGGCCCGCCATCGGGATCGTTTGCGCGCGTGACTATCGCGCTTGTGGTCCCGGCAGTGCGCCTGTAAATCTTCGAAGATACCAAATGACAAGAGGCGACCATGCGCATTGCACGAGATCTTGCTGACGCAGTAGGAAAAACACCGTTGATCCGGCTGCGCCGCATCAGCGAAGAGACTGGATGCGAGATTCTTGGCAAAGCCGAGTTCATGAACCCTGGGCAGTCGGTAAAGGATCGTGCTGCTCTTTTTATCATCAAAGATGCCATCGCGTGTGGGGATCTGAAACCGGGCGGCACCATCGTGGAAGGCACCGCTGGCAACACCGGTATTGGCCTGGCCCTGGTCGGTGCGTCGATGGGGTTCAAAACGGTTATCGTTATCCCCGAGACCCAATCGGAAGAGAAGAAGGATATGCTGCGTCTGGCGGGCGCACAGTTGGTTCAGGTACCCGCGGCCCCGTATCGCAACCCCAACAATTTCGTGCACTATTCCCGCCGTCTGGCCGAGGAACTGGCGCAGACAGAACCCAATGGCGCAATCTGGGCCAACCAGTTCGACAATGTGGCGAATCGCCAGGCACATGTGGAAACCACGGGGCCCGAGATCTGGGAGCAGACAGACGGCAAGGTTGACGGGTTCGTCAGCGCAGTCGGTTCGGGTGGGACATTGGCAGGCGTTGCCCAGGTTTTGCAACCCAAGGGCGTCAAGATCGGTCTTGCCGATCCCATGGGGGCTGGCCTGTATTCGTATTACACGACAGGCGAGATCGCGATGGAAGGTGGGTCGATCGCCGAAGGTATCGGGCAGGTGCGTATCACCAAAAACCTGGAAGGGTTCACGCCGGATTTTTCTTATCAGATCACCGATAACGAAGCGCTGCCCTACATCTTTGATCTTCTGCGCGAAGAAGGCCTGGTCATGGGCGGGTCGACCGCAATCAACATGGCAGGGGCGGTGCGCCTGGCCAAGGAAATGGGACCGGGTCATACCATTGTGACTATCCTTTGCGATTATGGCACAAGGTATCAATCCAAGCTGTTCAACCCCGAGTTCCTGCGTGAAAAAGAGCTTCCGGTTCCGGATTGGATGACTGAGGCACCGCGTAGCATTCCCGGCGTTTTCGAGGACGTGTGATGCTTGGACGGGTCCGCCTGTTTCTGACCCTGCTATTCCTGTGCTTAGTCGGCTTTTCGAATAGCGCTGTCGCGCAGCTGACGGATCGGCAAAGTGAATATTACCAAGGTTGGGTGAAAACCGCGAACCGCGCCGAAGCCGTTATCGAGGCGAACCGCGCCTCTGACGCCGCGCTAGAGAATTTGCGCTCGGAAATAAGTGGTTACAGGGAAGACTTCAATCGGGCTCGTGGGGCAAATACCGACCGCATAGCGACGCTGGAAAGCCAGTTAAAAGCGTTGGGCCCCAAACCCGAAGGGGACACGACCGAGCCTGAAGACATAGCCAAGCTTCGCACGCATCTTGAGGATCAGCTCAACAGTCTGCGTGTGCCGCGCATCATATCCGAAGAGGCGTATAGCCGTGCGAACGGGCTGATCAGCGAAATTGATCGGATCATTCGCGCGCGGCAGAAAAAAGAGTTCTTCGAACAGGGCCCGTCACCGATCAACCCGGCGCATTGGGGACCGGCATGGGTGGATGTCAAAGAGGCCGTTCAAAGCCTGGCAAATGAAACGATCACGAATTTGCGTTCAGATGTCGTGCGCGAGCAAATTCGCGCTCGTGGTCTCGCAATCTTCATACTTCTGATCATTTCAGCCGTGCTGCTGATCTTTGGAAAACGGTGGTCCGAACTTGGAGGCGACTACCTGAGGTTGCTCGGCGGGGCCGGGACGGGAGTCTGGTCGTTCGTAATCTCACTGCTGCGAATTCTGTTGCCATGGATCGGTGTGGTGGCCGTGGTTACGGCGATCAGTCTCACCGGGGTTCCGGGTCTGCGGGGCAGCCTTTTGCTTCAGAATATTCCGTATTGGGCAGCGATCGTATTTTTCTATGACTGGATTGGTCGCCAGGTATACGTGATCGGCGCGTCGCAAGGGTTCAAACGTCTGTCCGCTGCGCGCATCACCGAACTGCGCGTGTATATCGATCTGCTCGCCCTGATGCTGGTTCTGCACGAATTGGCGTTGCTGTTCGAACGGATCGAAAACATCTCTGACGCGACTCGCGCCGTGGTCAGTTTCCCGGTCATTGTCGCAACGGCTTTGTTGTTGTTGCGGATACGCCAGATTCGAACAACGGACGGGCCACCGGATCAGGTTGCCTCGACCCGTTCCGCGGGGTTCAGCCAATTGGTCGAATTCCTGCGCCGGGCTTTGTTCCTTTTGGGCATCGTGTCTCCCTTGCTGGCGATTTTCGGATACACCAATGCGGCAGAAGCCATCGTGTTTCCTGCCGTCAAGACATTGGTACTGATCGGGGCCTTGGTCATCCTGCAACGGTTCATCAGTCAGATTTACGGCTGGGTCACCGGGCAGGGCGAAGCCGCGGGGGATTCGCTTTTTTCCGTACTGGTCGGGTTTGCATTGGCCATCTTGGCGCTTCCCATTCTGGCGATCTATTGGGGTGCGCGAGAAACCGATCTGCTGGAAGCATGGTCGCGCCTGCTGCTTGGTTTTGATATCGGTGGCGTCACAATTTCGCCCAGCAACTTTCTGACCTTTGTTGCCGTGTTTGCAATCGGTTATACGCTGACGCGTCTATTGCAAAGCGGGCTGCGCAATTCGCTTCTGCCGAAAACCAACATCGATCCGGGTGGCCAAAACGCGATTGTCGCGGGTTCGGGATACGTTGGCATATTCCTTGCCGCGTTGGTGGCAATCATGGTGGCCGGATTTGATCTGTCATCGCTGGCGATCGTCGCAGGCGCGCTGTCTGTTGGCATCGGCTTTGGTTTGCAGACAATCGTGTCGAACTTCGTTTCTGGCATCATCCTTTTGGTCGAGCGTCCGATTTCCAAGGGGGATTGGATCGATGTGAATGGCATGATGGGATATGTTAAGGACATTTCCGTTCGTTCGACCCGGGTCGAGACGTTCGACAGGACGGATGTTATCGTTCCGAACTCTGACCTGATCAGCGGTGTTGTAACAAACTATACCCGCGGCAACACGATCGGGCGGGTGATCGTTCCGGTGGGTGTTGCATACGGAACTGACACGCGCCAGGTCGAAACCATTCTGGGCGAAATCGCCAACAACCATCCGATGGTTTTGGCCAACCCGGCGCCAAGCGTTGTGTTCCAGGGGTTCGGCGCAGATTCCTTGGACTTCGAAATACGGGCGATCCTGCGGGATGTGAATTGGGCTCTGTCGGTAAAATCTGACATGAACCATGAAATCAACCGCAGATTCTCGGAAGCAGGGATCGAGATCCCGTTCGCACAACGTGATGTCTGGTTGCGAAATCCCGAAACCCTGCGGGCATCTAACCCGAGCAAGCAGGAGCCTTCCGTTTCTGTGCAGGATGAGCCACGCAAAGTCGCAGAGACTCCGGCGGATTTGACCGAGGCGGATATGGACCTGGGTGCCAGTGATGAGACATGAGTGGCCCAAACGCGGCACGTGTTGACCGTTGATCACCCCTCGGTGGGCGCATTGATTAAATTGCGCTATTCCCCTGAATTCGTCGAATTGAGGCCTTGCAAATCCGACAGCATTCGTCCAAATATCGCCGGCACGGAGAGGTGGCCGAGTGGTCGAAGGCGCACGCCTGGAAAGTGTGTAGGCGGGAAACCGTCTCCAGGGTTCGAATCCCTGTCTCTCCGCCACTTACCAATCGCGAACCCGATATCAGGTCCCTAGCGGGGCCTTTTTCTTTCTGTCTCAAAAGGGTTTAACGATGGCACTCGACTTTCAGAGAATGGCCCTCGGGCCTACAGGCGCACGCCGCGACGTGGATGCCGGAAACGGTCCTGCGCTATGTTTCCGACGCGAAGGAAGAAGTGCTGCGCCATTGGGATGAGCGTCTGGCTGCCGTTCGCGCTCAGTATCACACCTATCCGAAGCGCCTGCTCCGGATACCGACCAGCACGGAAGAGTGCCTGATCAGACAGCAAGACCTCGGCGTCGAGCGATATATCTGGCGCACTGGGGATGATGCCAGGGCCCGCGCCAGCCATGCGATGAAACGATGCTCCGGCAGTTCCTCGGGTGTCGAAAGCGCCCCGTGCTGGCTACCGCATGACGAACGGGTTCGACATTGGCTGTTCCGACGTATTCAGCCAGACGGTTTTGGTCCTTGTGTAATCGTGAATGGCCTCGATCCCGGCTTCTCTGCCATAGCCGGATTGATTGTAGCCTCCAAACGGAGCGATCGGGGACACTGCGCGATACGTGTTGATCCAACAAATTCCCGATTTCAGGCGGGATGAAACCCGATGGGCGCGGGCGACATTTTCAGTGAAAACGCCGGATCCAAGCCCGAACTGCGAGTCGTTGGCCAATGCGATCGCTTCTTCTTCCGTATCGAATGGCAGCAGAGACATCACGGGGCCGAACATTTCGACCTTCAGCGTCTCGGTCTCTGGACTCGAACATTCCACCAGCGTAGGGGCCATGAAGTTGCCCGGCCGGTCCAGAGGGTTTCCCCCGAAGCGGATGCGTGCGCCTTGTTCTTTGGCTTTCGCCAAAGTCGCCTGAATTCTGTCCACCTGAGCTGTGGTGCAAAGCGGGCCAATATGGGTGGCCGTTTCCAATGGGTCGCCGATTGCGACGCCCTTCATCTTCTGTTCGATCTTGTCAACAAGCGCTTCCAGTACCGGGCGATGTATCAACCCCCGCGAGCCGGCCACGCAGCTTTGACCCGAGGCGCCGAAGTTTCCTGCAATCAAACCATTGGCCGCGCCATCCAGATTGGCATCATCAAAAACGATGATCGGGGATTTCCCGCCCAGTTCCAAAGTAGTTACCGCAAAGTTCTCAGCCGAATTGCGCACGACATGGCGCGCTGTTTCCGGGCCGCCGGTGAATGCGATCCGGTCCACGTCCGGGTGACGCGTAAGCGGGATGGCGCAGTTTTCGGCATCCCCCGTAATGACAGAGACGACACCGGGCGGAAAGCCGGCTTCATCGATCAGCCGTGCGAACTCCAGCATCGGAGCGGGTGCAATTTCAGAGGCCTTCAGCACGACCGAACAGCCTGCTGCTATCGCGGGGCCAAGCTTGGTCGCGGTCAGGAACATTTGTGCGTTCCAGGGGACGATAGCGACCACCACACCAATCGGTTCGCGTTTGGTAAAGACGTGCATGTCCGGTTTGTCGATCGGAAGAACCGCCCCTTCGATCTTGTCCGCAAGCCCTGCATAATATCGATAATAGTCACCGACATAAGCTGTTTGGCTTGCGGTTTCGGCAAGCAGCTTGCCGCTGTCTGTGGTCTCAAGCTGGCCCAGGTGTCCGGCGTTTTCCTCGATCAGCTGGGCAAGTTTGAACAACAGTTTGCCGCGTGCGGTTTGCGTCATGTCGCGCCACGCGGGATCATCAAGTGACCGTCGCGCGGCGGACACGGCGCGGTCAACGTCTTCGGATGCGGCACAGGCGAAACTGGACCAGTCTTGGCCCGTCGCCGGGTTTTGCGAATGCATCACTTGCCCGCGCGCCCCTTCGGTCCACGCGCCGTCGATGTAAAGCTGGAAATGTGGTTTCTGATGCATCATCGATCCTCACTGAAACTTTGGGATGACGTCGTCGATGAAACGGGCCAGCGATGCGCGTTTGCGTTCGAAACTCATACCGCTGTCTATCCAGAACGAATACTCATCATAGCCCAGATCTTCATAACGTTTCAGACGTTCCGTGACCCCATCCGGGGTTCCGACAGTCAGATCGCGCGCCAGGTTTTCCGGTGCCATCATCGTGTTGGCCGCCATCTCTTTGTCCGTCAACGTCTGGATCAAGCCCTGCCGGACCGGCCGCTTGTTTTGAAACCAGGCCCCGAAGTAGTTGTAGAAGCGCGACAATTCCCGAGCGGCCTGACCCAGATCACCATCGTCGCTGCCAACGTAAGTGTGATGTAGCAGCATGATCTTGGGGCGCGGCCCCTCATGGTTTGCGCATGCATCTTCAAAGCGCCCCATCAGCGTTTCAATCTCATGCATGCCCTGCCAGAGCGGTGTGACCTGAATGTTAAAGCCGTTTTGCACACCGAATTCATGACTGTTCGGATCCCGCGCCGCGATCCAGATGGGCGGCCCGCCGGGTTGCACGGGTTTGGGGGCCGAGGTGGTGGCGGGGAATTTGAAATATTCTCCATCATGGGCACAGTCACCCTCCCACAGCCGGGGCAAAAGTGGCGCGATTTCTCGCATGCGCTGGCCAGCATCCCATGCATCCATTCCCGGCATCATCCGTTCATATTCATACGAATAGGCGCCGCGGGCGATGCCCAGCTCGATACGGCCGCCTGTCATCAGGTCTGCCGCAGCCGTTTCGCCCGCCAGTTTGATCGGATGCCAGAACGGTGCAACAACTGTACCCGTGCCAAGCCGTACGTTCTTGGTGTGATGTGCGATATCCACCAAAGACATCAAAGGGTTGGGCGCGATCGTAAAGTCCATCCCGTGGTGCTCGCCGGTCCAGACGGCACGCATTCCCGCCTCATCGGCCATTTTACACAGCGCGATGAACTCTTCATACAGCTTCTCATGGGGTTGATCGGGGCTCAGCCGTTCCATGTGTGCAAAAAGGGAAAACTCCATCCATCAGGTCCTTTCAGAAAAGCTGTGCACGTCGCCTAGCTGCGCACTGCCCAGATACAGTGAGAAGTCGCGGGTCCGGCTTTCCAGCGCGAAACGGGAAATCATGGTGGTGATTGGCGTCGTCGTGTAGGAAAGGGTTTCCAGGTCTTCAATCGCGACGGCCTCAAGCTTGCCGTGTTTGGGAAGTTCCGGCGCATTGCCCAATATGTAGACATGATGCGCTGTGGCATCGTCATAGACCGAGTAGACGACGCCAAGACGTGCGTCGATGCCACGATCATGCAGATTCTGCCACAGGCTGTCGCGCAACTGTCGCCGGTCGGACAATGTGACCTGCGGCGGCCTGAAACCGGCTTCCGTTTTCTCAAGCAGCACGCGGCCTTCGTGTTCGATGATTGCGCCACAGACGATCCTGCGCCCCGTCGGTTCAAGTGCGCCGCGTTCCAGGCCAAGGCTGAAGTACTGCCCGTTCGCGTAGCCCAGCGCCGGGTGGTCGTTGTGGGAATAGGCTTCGACTTGTCCGATCAGAACGCAATGGTCTCCTGCCTCGATCACTTGGTGGGTCCGGCAGGAAAATGTTGCGACCGCGCCGTTGATCAAAGGGATCTCTCGCGCGTCGAGATCATGGTCGGTTTTGGCGAACCGGTCACCTTTGAAGCCGGCGAAGGTATTGGACACATCCTCTTGCCCCTCGGCCAGAACACTCACCGTGAAATGGGTGCAGGTCGAGAATTCGCCGTATGAAGACAAGTTCTTGCCGGGGCAGACGATCAACAGCGGCGGGTCGAGCGAAACCGAAGTGAAGGAGTTTGCCGTGAAGCCCAGGGCCATGCCAGAGGCGCTGCGCGTGGTAACGACGGTCACGCCGGTCATGAATTTGCCGAATGCCCGCCGAAGGTCGCGGGGATCAAGTTCGGTCATGATTGCACCTCGCTTTGAAAGCTGGAAATGGCAGCGTTGACCTGATTTGCATGGGTCATCGGCATCATATGGGCCGCCCCATCGATGATCAGCGCGCGGCCGTTCGGGGTGACTTCGGCCATTTTGTGCGACATGTCTGGGGTGGAGTTCGGCTCCTGACTGCCGGTTATGAACAGCGCGGGGCAGGCGAGTTTCTCCAGCGCGTCGCGCCGCGGAGTTCGGCTTTGGGCAAAAACCGAATAGGCCAGCTTGTAAGCAGCCGGATCCATTGCCGTCAGCCATTCGCGGCAGGCATCACGTTCAGGCGAACCGATGTCACCAAACCACCGGCGCAGCGTGCTGGTTGGATCAACCGGTGTTTCCCCATCCAGCCCCGCCGCTCGTTCCTGAACCGCCAGCGCGGCCTTTGCGCCGCGTTCAAAAACGGTATTCGTTGCCACGACGCCGCAAATCCGGTCGGGCGCCTTGGTGGCAAGGTCCAACGCGATCATTGCGCCCATCGAGTGGCCGACAACAAGGACGGGCCCTTTCAGATCGCGAAGCACGTTGTGTGCAGCATCACTGTATTCCGACAGTTCCGTGCCGAAAAAACTTAGTGGGCTTTCTCCGTGACCGGGCATGTCCGGCGCTGTCAGTCGAGCTACAGACGCCAAACCGTCCAACTGCGCACCCCAGGCTTCGGCCCGCAGGCCAACCCCGTGCAGCAACAGGATGTCCGGACCTGTGCCTGCCTGGATGGCGGCCAGCCCGCCGATTTCAGACCGCGGCCGGGTTGTCCACGTCATGACCCAAATCCTTGAGATCCTGATACCGGTCGCCGATACGGTGATGCGGTCTGCCCGATGTTGCCGCCCCCAGTACCACCACAATTTCGTCGTCGCGCGGTGCGTCCGGGATCGAGAATTGAACGGTCAGGTAGTGAGACCGCCGCCCGGCATCGTTTTTGTCCATCAATGGCACCATGATCGGCGCATTTGCGGGGCCGCGCGTATTCGTGAAAGCCAGATAGGATTTTGCGCTGACCGCCTGCCGGTAGTGGTTGCCGAATCGAAGGGTATGAATAATGCCCGAGGCGTGCTCGACCTCGCCATTCAACCCGACGACGGCTGCCTTTCCATAGGCTTCGATTGCGTCGCCTCTGCCGGCCAACGCGATCATTCGGTCCGTCATCATCTTTCCCAGTACGGGACCATATGCGTGAATTTCCGGTTTAAGGTCTTCGACATATCGACCCGCCCAGGGATTGGTAATCACTGCGGCCACGGCGAACATGCGCCATGGGATTTCCGCAGGGCGAAATCCCTCGACAAGAACTTCCTCGTCGTAGGTTACAATCTTGCGTATTTCCGGCTTCATCACACCTCTCCTGTCGCGCTGGGAAAAGGTAGAAACGGGTGTGGTTTTTGACAAATGATTGAATTATGTGCTTTCGCATTAAAAAGATTAATGGCTAACTTGATCAATGGCAAAATCACTTCCCCCCCTGACCTGGTTCCGATCCTTCGAGGCGGCGGCCCGGACCCTGAGTTTTACCGCAGCGGCCGAGGAAATCGGCCTGACCCAATCGGCAGTCAGTCAGCAGGTGAAATCCCTTGAGATGCGTCTGGGGACAGCGCTTTTCATAAGGCATCCGCGGAGTCTGGCCCTGACGGATGCAGGGCGGAAACTGCTGCCCGAAGTCGGCAGTGCGCTTGAGGCGCTAGCCGCCGCCGCCGGAAGGGCCGACGCTAGCGCACCAGGAGATGTCCTGACAGTGGCCACATCTGTCAGCGTCGCGCAATGGGTCATCGCCCCAAACCTCGCGGACTTCACCGCACGTAATCCAGAGATCAGTGTGCGGCTGCTCAGTGCAATCTGGCCTGACGATTTCCACGCGTCGCAAGCTGACGTTCAGGTCAGGTTCGGATCGGAAAAACAAGTGGGCAGGGGGGGCGAACGTTTGTGGCCGGACAGGCTTGTCGCTCTCAAGGCGCCGACGCTTGCAGGGGATCCGTTTGACCTTCCGCTGATAGAGGCAGTCGGCACGTCAAGCGGATGGAAGTTGTGGTTCGACAAGCAGGGCGTGCAGCGGCAGCCTGCCGTTTTCGTCGATACGTTCGGCATGGCGCTTCAATTGGCGGTTCATGGCAGTGGGGTTGCCCTAATCAGCGAGTTCCTGGCGAAACATGCGATGATAACCGGTCTTGTCGAAAGCGCACATGACAGCACTGTAGACTGCAACGAAGGGTATTATCTTTCCGCTGACGCCAGCAATCCAGCGGCCGCATTATTTCATGACTGGTTGCTTGATCAGATACGTGTTTGATCAAGCGCGGGCCTTGGATCGTTCGAATATCTCTTAGGGCTTGACGCATACTTTGCGCGGTCGTTTGCACAGACACTCTGCGGGACCGTTTTCCTTGATCAGGATGGTTTCGGTGATCGCAAGCCCCCAATCGTCCATCCAGAGCCCGGGCATGAAGTGAAATGTCATGCCAGATTCGAGGATCGTACTGTCTTCTTCCCGCAGCGAGATCGTGCGTTCGCCCCAGTCCGGAGGATAGCTGAGGCCGACAGGATAACCACAGCGGGCGCCGCGTTCGATCCCCGCACGTTCGAGAGGCGCCGCCAGCGCTTTGGCAATGTCTTTTGCGCGATTGCCGGGGCGCGCAGCCTCCAGACCCGCTTCCAACCCTTCAACCAAGGCCGCCTCAGCCCTTTTGAGATAATCAGGCGGTTGACCCAGAAATACCGACCGGCAGAACGGAGCATGATACCGGCGGTAGCAGCCGGAGAGCTCGAAGAAGGTGCATTCGCCCGATTTGAACACATCTCCATTCCATGTCAGATGCGGCGCGGCGGCGTCTGACCCTGACGGTAAAAGTGGGACGATGGCTGCGTAATCCCCCCAGTCATCACCGACGCCCGTTATCGCGTCATGGTAAATCTGTGCGACCAGCTCGTTCTTGCGCAGGCCGGGTTCAACGCGCTCAAGCACGCCGTCAGTCACAAACTCTGAAATCCGGGCCGCCTTGCGCATCAGGGCGATTTCTTCGTCAGATTTCACGACCCGTTGCCAGTTGACCAAGGCCGTTGCATCGATCAGGGTTGCCCCGGGCAGTTCCGTCGTCAGAGTAATATGGGCTTTGGCCGAATAGTAATAATTGTCAAGTTCCACCCCAATGCGGCTTTGGCCGTGTCCGCAGTCCGCAATAAGTTTGGCCAGATCCTGCATTGGATGTCGTGTGGTCGACTGCACGAAGTGATCCGCGTATCCAAAAACCCGATCGTCCCCCATCCACACCGTGCGCAGCGCACCGTTTGCATCCTGCCGGCGCCCCCACCAGATCGGGTCCGCGTCAAGAAAGATCAAGGCACCCTGGTGAACGTAAAAAGACCAGCCCTCATACCCGGTGAGCCATCCAATGTTCGAAGGGTCTTCGACAAAAAGGCAATCAATTCCTTTTGCGGCCATCGCCTTTCGGGTCTTGGCAAGACGGCGATCATATTCCGCCCGGCTGAAGGCTGGATCAGAGTGGGTCATTGGCGCCTCCGGTCAACAAAAGACTTTGGTTGACAGAACCCTACCGATCCGCTCACGTCAACGAACGAAAATTCAGGGGGGCTGCATGAAAACCGATATCAATCCGCACCGAACGGGCCGAAGCATCGGGCCATTCAAGCGGTGTCATTTCCACGTTTCAGGCTGCATGCGGCGCCCCACCTCTGAGGTCGCCGGATGAGAGGGTTCGAGCCAGCAGAATTCTCAGCGCGCACCGAACGCGCACAGGTGATGATGAATGCCGCTGGCCTGTCGGCGCTGCTGCTGACCACGGAAACCGACGTGCGTTACTTTACCGGATACCTGACCAGATTCTGGGAAAGCCCGACCCGTCCTTGGTTCCTGATCCTGCCTGAGGTTGGTAAACCGGTTGCAGTCATCCCCTCGATCGGCGCCTCGTTGATGGGGCAAACCTGGATCGATGACATTCGAACGTGGAGCTCACCCGATCTTCAGGATGACGGCGTCTCGCTTTTGACGGACACCCTGACGGAATTGACACCCCCCAAAGGCCGTATCGGAATGCCCGATGGTCACGAGACGCACGCGCGTATGCCCATGTCGGATATTGAACGCCTGCGAAACAGGCTCGGTTCGCGCCACATCACCGGAGATCACGGTATTTTGCGCCAACTTCGCATGGTCAAATCCGAGGCGGAAATAGCTAAAATCGAAACCGCATGCGCCATAGCCGGTCGAGCCTTCGCCCGGGTTCCCGAGGTTGCTCGGGTCGGCGTGCCTTTGGATGAAGTATTTCGCGGTTTCCAGATACTCTGTCTGGAAGAGGGCGCGGACTGGGTGCCGTATCTCGCAGGTGGGGCAGAGCAGGGCGGTTACTCTGACGTGATTTCTCCGGCGTCGTCGTCCCCCTTGAAGGCTGGCGATGTACTGATGCTTGACACCGGCTTGGTCTGGGATGGCTATTTCAGTGACTTCGACCGCAACTGGTCTGTCGGCCCGGCAAGTCCAGGCGTGAAATCTGTTTACGCCAGGCTGATTGAGGCGTCGGATGCTGCATTCGAAATCGCGCGCCCCGGCGCCACCGCAGCAGAGTTGTTTCATGCCATGAACACGGTGCTGACCAAGGCGTCCGAAGGCACAGATGCCGGTCGGTTGGGGCATGGGTTGGGAATGTCGCTGACCGAATGGCCGTCGCTCATCCCGACGGACCAGACCGTTCTTGAGCCTGGCATGGTGCTGACCTTGGAGCCGGGCATTGCCGTTGGTGGCAAGATCTTGGTTCACGAAGAAAACATCGTCGTAACAGACGATGTTCCGCGCTTTATCAGCCCGCGTATCGGGCCGGAGATGATCCAGCTATGACCTACGTGCCATACACGCTTGACGAGGACGACCCGCAAGCCCCGCCGCTTGGATTGATTGTTCTTCAGGTCGACGAGACGATTGAGCCGGAGTTCGGCAAGATTTTCTCGGACCGGAAAAACCCGTTGTATGTAACACGGATACCCAGCGGCATTGAAGTGACACCAGAAAGTCTGGCCGAGATGGAAGAGGCCCTGCCGGCGGCGGCAGGGTTGCTGCCCAGCGCGCGTCCTTTCGAGGTGGTGGGTTATGGCTGCACGTCCGCAAGTTCCGTCATTGGTTCAAAACGTGTGGAGGAACTTGTCAAACAGTCGTGCAATACAAAAGAGGTTACGAACCCTTTGCGCGCGGCCACGGCCTGCGCCGCGGATCTTGGGGTGTCCAGGTTTGCGTTGCTGTCGCCTTATGTCGAAGAGGTCAACGCACCGCTGCGTGCCGCGTTTTCGGAAAACGGGATAACCATGGATGTTTTCGGGACATTCGGGCAGGCCGAAGAGGCAAAGGTTGCTCGGATTTCTGTGCAGTCGGTGATCGAGGCCGCGACGAAACTGGGATCTGATCCATCGGTCGAGGCCGTTTTCCTCAGCTGTACCAACCTGCGCACGATTGAAGCGATTCCTGAGATTCGCAAGCGGATCGGTAAGCCAGTTCTTTCAAGTAATCAAAGCCTTGCATGGCATATGCGCCGCCTCAATCTTGCTGATTGAAACAGCAGAAATGACATGAAAATTCGCAAAAGCGTCATCTATTGTTGCCAAGTGCCCACTGCATGGTCTTAACTGCTGACTACAGATCAATGAAATCCGCAACACTCGGATAATCATTTGACGCAACAGGGGGTCTTGTGACCGACACAAATACCGATGCCGCGTTTGTTGAATTTCAACGCGTACAAAAATCTTATGATGGCGAGAATCTCGTCGTCAAAGATCTCAACCTTGCAATGCCAAAAGGCGAATTCCTGACCATGCTCGGGCCGTCCGGGTCTGGAAAGACAACCTGCCTGATGATGCTTGCCGGATTCGAAACCGCCACTCATGGCGAAATCCTTCTTGATGGGAAGCCCATCAACAATATCCCTCCACACAAGCGTGGAATTGGCATGGTCTTCCAGAACTATGCCCTGTTTCCCCACATGACAGTGGCCGAAAACCTCTCGTTCCCCTTGGAAGTCCGCAAGTTGGGCAAGTCTGAACGGGATGAAAAGGTACAACGTGCCCTGGACATGGTTCAGATGGGGGCGTTTGGAGGCCGGCGCCCGGCTCAGTTGTCTGGCGGTCAGCAACAACGAATAGCCTTGGCGCGCGCCTTGGTTTTCGAACCCGAACTGGTGTTGATGGATGAACCACTGGGCGCACTGGACAAACAGCTGCGCGAGCATATGCAGTTCGAAATCACACGTCTTGCGCACGAATTGGGAATCACCACGGTTTATGTGACCCACGACCAGACCGAAGCATTGACGATGTCGGATCGTGTGGCCGTGTTCGACGATGGCCGCATCCAGCAGCTTGCACCGCCTGATCAGCTTTATGAAGAACCCGAAAACAGCTTTGTTGCCCAATTCATCGGGGAAAACAACACTTTGGAAGGTGTCGTTAAATCGATTGATGGCGACACATGCCTTGTCCAGCTGGACGATGGGTCCGAGATCGACGCGGTTCCGATCAACGTTCACAATCCGGGCGAAAGGACAAAGGTGTCAATCCGGCCTGAGCGGGTGGAATTCAACAAGGATCGCTTGCACGCCGATGCTCATACGCTGAAAGCGACTGTCAAAGAATTCATCTACATGGGTGACGTATTCCGTTTCCGCATGTCCGTTGCAGGAAATGATGAGTTCATCGTCAAGACCCGGAACGCGCCAGATGCCGTCCGCCTGACCCCCGGTCAGGAGATCGAGATCGGCTGGCTGGCCCAGGATTGTCGTGCGCTCGACGCATAGACCAAGCTGCGCGAAACAAGCACAGCTCTATCAGAGGGACCGGCTGATGAAGGCCCGTGCATCAGCTGACCACACATATAAACGGGACTAACTGGGAGTTATTTACACATGAAAGCAACCAAAACCCTTCTGACAACGGCCGCCGTCGCCATTGCGGCGGGTGGTGTTTCGGCCGAGGAAATGACCATCGTTTCCTGGGGCGGGGCCTATTCCAAATCGCAGTTGAAGGCGTATCACGAGCCCTATTCGGAAAAGACCGGCGTCACCATTCTGAACGATGACAGCTCGAACGAGGCGGTGGCCAAGCTGCGCGCGATGAACGAAGCGGGGAACATCACCTGGGATGTGGTCGATGTCGTGGCGTCTGACGCGATCCGCTTGTGCGACGAAGGTCTGGCGATGGAAATCGACCATGACGCGATGCTGGCCCCGGCGCCCGATGGCACGCCGGCATCTGAAGACTTCGGTGATCTGATCGTCAGCGATTGCTACATCCCGAGCATCGTGTATTCGACCACGTTCGGATACCGCACCGATTTGGTTGGTGACACGCCGCCGACGGACGTCTGCGCCGTCTTCGATCTGGAAACCTATCCGGGCAAACGTTCGCTGGAGAAACGCCCCATCAACAACATGGAATGGGCACTGATCTGCGACGGCGTTCCCAAGGACGAAGTTTATGACGTTCTGGCCACTCCGGAAGGTCAGGATCAGGCTCTGGCCAAGTTGGACACCATCAAAGACAGTGTTGTTTGGTGGTCCGCCGGTGCGGACACACCCCAGCTGCTGGCCGACGGCGAGGTCATCATGGGCTCGACCTATAACGGTCGTCTGTTCAGCGTGATCGAGGAGCAGAACCAGCCCGTCGCCATGCTGTGGGATGCGCAGGTGTTCGATATTGACGGCTGGATCATCCCCGCCGGTCTGAGCGAAGAGCGTAAGCAACGCGCGCTGGATTACCTCCGCTTTGCGACCGACACCCAGCGTCTGGCGGATCAGGCCAAGTACATCTCGTACGGCCCGGCCCGTGCATCGTCGGCTCCGCTGGTGGGTGAGCATGCCGAACTGGGTATCGATATGGCGCCCCATATGCCAACCGATCCGGAAAACGCCAAGAACACGTTCCTGTACAATTACGAGTTCTGGGCGGATTACCGTGACGACATCGACGCCAAATTCCAGGCGTGGCTGGCGCAATAAGCCGGTTTTGAATTGGTGACACTGTCAGGGGCGGGACACTGCCCCTGACCCAGGAAAAGCCAAGGGACAACAATGACTGACGCCACCCAAAACGCGGGCCCCATGCTGGCCGCTGATGGAACACCGCTCAAGCAGTCGCTGGCGCGCTCTCTACGCAGGCAGAAGCTCCGGGCGTTGATGTTGATTGCGCCGCTTCTTCTTTTTGTCCTGTTTTCATTCATCGTTCCCATTGCATCGATGTTGTTTCGGTCCGTTGAAAACAGCATCGTGTCCGACACACTTCCCTTGACCGTCGAAGCCCTGAACAACTGGGACGAACAGTCGGGTGAGTTGCCGGGCGAGGATGTTTACGAGGCCTTTGTCCGCGACATGATCGTCGCGATTGACAACAAAGAACACACAAGGCTCGGTTCGCGTTTGAACTACGAAGAGACTGGCATGTCTTCGATGTTCCGCAGGTCTGGGCGCCAGATCAAAAAACTGGATCCTGAAACGGATGGGCCGTTCAAGGAAACATTGATCGAGATTCATGACGGATGGGGAGATCCGCAAACCTGGCGGGTGATCAAGACCCACTCACCTGTGATTACCAATGGTTACTTCCTAAATGCCGTCGACATGCGCAGAACCCCGGAAGGCGCGCAGGCTCAACCCGAAGACAAGCAAATCCTGATAAAGCTTTTTGGACGTACTCTGTTCATGTCGCTCGTGATTACGGGTGCTTGTATCCTGCTTGCTTACCCTGTCAGTTATCTGTTGGCGACGCTGCCTATGCGGGTATCTAACCTGTTGATGATACTGGTCCTTTTGCCCTTCTGGACGTCCCTTCTGGTGCGAACCTCCGCTTGGAAGGTCATGTTGCAGCAACAGGGGGTTATTAACGATACCCTCGTTTGGCTGGGGCTGGTCGCTGATGATGCTCGCCTTATCATAATCAACAACCAGATCGGCACTATCGTCGCGATGACACATATCCTGCTGCCCTTCATGATCCTGCCCATGTATTCGGTGATGCAGACCATTCCGCCGTCTTATACACGCGCGGCCAAATCCATGGGTGCAACGAACTGGACGACGTTCTGGCGCATCTACTTCCCGCAATCCGTGCCCGGAATCGGTGCCGGTTCGATCCTCGTGTTCATTCTGGCGATTGGGTACTACATCACGCCCGAGATCGTGGGCGGCACAAAGGGTGTCTTCATCTCGAACCGGATTGCCTATCACATCTCGTCCTCACTGAACTGGGGACTGGCCGCGGCCTTGGGTACGATCCTTCTGGCGGTCGTGCTGTTGCTCTACTGGGTCTACGACAAGATCGTGGGCATCGATAACGTGAAGTTGGGATAATCAAGATGGCAGCACTGACACCGATATCCCGCAAACCCATGTCCATGGTTTTGCCCAGTGTCGCACTTGCCGGGGCATTTGCCGGCATTTTCGTCGGGGCCGGAAATGGTTCGGTCCTTCTGGGCATACTGGGCGGGGCTGTCCTGATCGCGGGGCTGGCCTGGGTCTACATAAATATCGTGAAGAACGAAAACCTCGCACGCTGGATCAATATCATCGGGTTCGGCGTCATAGGTTTCATAATGGCCGGTCTGATGGGCGGTGTATTGGGCCTGCTCGGCGGCTGGTTTTTCGCCTGGTTTATCTATTGGTTGTACGAGGGGCGGTATCGGCGCAAGCTGCTGCCGTATCTCACGGCACAGCAGGTTTTCTATCACTACCTGTTTCGCGTGATCTGTGGTGCGATCTTCGTGTTCCTGATCACGCCGATTCTGGTGGTGTTGCCGTTGTCTTTCAACGCGCAGGATTTCTTTACCTTCACGCCCGAGATGCTGCGGCTTGATCCCGAAGGCTATTCGCTGAAGCATTACCGTGATTTCTTCACCAACAACGAATGGCAGCGCAGCTTCAAGAACTCGCTGATCATCGCGCCGATTGCGACGGTTATCTCGGTAACGTTGGGAACGCTGGCCGCGATCGGGCTCAGCCAGTCTCACGTTCCCGGACGCCGTGCGATCATGGGAATTCTGATTTCGCCGATGATTGTTCCGCTGATCATCTCGGCGACGGGTATGTTCTTTTTCTACAGTGATATCGGGCGTTTCCTCGAAGGAACACTGGGCATGAACAAGAACTTCGTAGGCTATCTGAAAGTTATCCTGGCCCACGCAGTGCTGGGTATTCCCTTTGTGATCATTACCGTGACGGCAACCCTGGTGGGCTTTGATCGATCTCTGACGCGGGCGGCAGCCAATATGGGCGCAGGGCCGGTGCGGACCTTCTTCAAGATACAGATGCCGTTGATATTGCCGGGCGTAATCTCGGGCGGCCTGTTTGCCTTCATCACATCGTTCGACGAAGTGGTCGTGGTCTTGTTTGTGGGATCCTCATCGCAAAAGACGTTGCCGTGGCAGATGTTCACCGGCCTGCGGGAACAGATCAGTCCAACCATTCTGGCGGTTGCGACAATCCTCGTGGTCCTGTCCATTGCCCTGCTGACGACGGTCGAACTGTTGCGACGCCGGTCGGAGCGTCTGCGAGGTCTTTCGCCCGCTTGACGCAGCAAACCGTCTGATCTAACGATTCACCTGTTCATCTCTGCCGCGATGGCGTCGCGGCGACTACCGAGGTGATCGGCTCTCGGACCCCGAGACCGCCTGTCCTGAACGCCGGGACATGTGGCCGGGAGATGCACGCCCGGCATAGATGAGAGACCAAGGATGACTGACATTTCTGACCGCCCTCAGTTCTTCACCTGCCACAATGGCGACAAAGCCCCGTTGCCTTTCAGCAAATCTGAGTATGACCGCCGTCTTGGCAAGCTGCGCGCGATTATGGCCAAGCGGGATATCCCGGTGGTGCTGCTGACATCGATGCAGAATATCGCCTATTATTCGGGCTTTCTATACTGTGCGTTCGGGCGCCCTTATGGCTGTGTTGTAACCCAAGACAACTGCACCACCGTTTCCGCCAATATTGATGCCGGGCAACCTTGGCGCCGGTCGGTTGAAGACAACGTGATTTATACTGACTGGAAACGCGACAACTACTGGCGGGCAGTTGCGAGCCTGATCGGGAATGCAAAGCGGATCGGCATCGAAGGCGACCACATGACGCTTGCAGCGCGGGACACGGCGCTGAACATGCTGGGCGAGCCAGAATTGGTTGACATCGCGGCCGACACCATGGCTGCGCGGATGATTAAATCCGCTGAAGAAATCGAATTGATCAAGGGAGGAGCGCGCACGGCCGATGTGGGTGGTGCTGCGATCCATGCCGCAATCCGCGAAGGCGCAACCGAAATCGAAATCGCGATGGCCGGCCGAGACGCGATGGAAGTGGAAATCGCGCGGGCCTACCCGGAAGCCGAATACCGTGACACCTGGGTTTGGTTTCAATCGGGTTTGAACACCGACGGCGCGCATAACCCGGTCACCAAACGCGCGTTGCAAAAAGGTGATATACTTTCGCTGAACACCTTTCCGATGATCTCGGGCTATTACACCGCCTTGGAGCGGACCCTGTTCCTGGGCGAGCCGGATGCCGACAGTCTGCGCCTGTGGAAGGCCAATGTGGCCGCGCATGAACTTGGCCTGAGCTTGATCAAACCCGGTGCCACCTGTTCCGGTATCACCGCCGAGATCAACCGGTTTTTTGCCGACGAAGGCCTGCTTCAATATCGTTCCTTCGGCTATGGGCACTCGTTTGGTGTTCTGAGCCACTACTATGGTCGCGAAGCCGGTTTGGAACTCCGTGAAGACATCGACACAGTGCTGGAACCCGGCATGGTGGTCTCGATCGAGCCGATGCTGTGGATCCCCGAAGGCCAGCCCGGTGCAGGCGGTTACAGGGAACACGATATTCTGGTTGTGGGCGAAGACGGAGCCGAAAACATCACAGGCTTCCCCTACGGGCCGGGACACAACATTATCGACGCCTGAGGTTTGGGGTGGAGCTTCTGCTCCACCCGCTTTTACGCGCGTCGGGCACGTTCGTGAAAAATGAAACCCAGAAAATTCAACAGCAGCTGTGCCGCCAGAATCTGAGTGCTTTCAGTGGGGTCGTAGGCGGGGGCCACCTCGACCAGATCGATGCCCACCACGTCGCCCCTTTTCGCCAGTCCCTGAAGGATTTCCAGAACGTCATAGTACAAGAACCCTCCGTGGCTCGGAGTGCCGGTTCCTGGCGCGATCGAGGGACAGAACGCATCGATATCGATCGTTACATAGTACCGTTTGCCTTCGGGAATGCGGTCAAGAACAGCCTCTGTTCCCAATCTGCGAACCTGCCGCACGGACAGGATGTCCGATCCGCGCGCACGCGCGTCGTCATACCCTTCCTTGGCGGTGGACGACACGTTTCGAATGCCCAGCTGGGTCATCCCTGAAACATAGTCTTTCTCGATCGCGCGGCGCATGGGATTTCCGTGCCCGTTGGTGACGCCGTGACGTTCATCCACAAAGTCCAAATGCGCATCGATTTGAACAACATGGATCGGGCCGTTTTCAGCGCAGTGGCTTTCAAATGCGGAAATGCAGGGGATGTTGACCGAGTGATCACCGCCAATCACCAGCGGAAGTGCCCCGGCCTCGAGAATTTTTTGCACGCCAAAGGCTATGTTCTTGTGGCTCGTCTCGGTCTTGGTGTGGACAATATCCGCATCGCCCAGGTCGACGATCCGAACCGAACTGTCCAGATAGGTAGCGTCATCCTCATGATCATAGGCGCCGGCATGGCCAAAACTGAAAAGGGTCGATGCCTCTCGCACGGCCCGAGGACCAAAACGCGCGCCGGGGCGCCATTGGGTTCCAAAGTCGAACGGCGCGCCGAGCACGCAAACGTCGGCCTCAATTCTGTCCCAGTTCTCGACATATGGAGATTTTGCGAAGGTCGATATTCCGACAAAAGGAAGATTCAGTCGCCCGGACGCATATCCATGTTCCTGCACTTTGGGTCCTTTCGATTGTTGTGCCGTTTTCCTGCATGTGAACATGAGGACACGCCGTTTTGAAACCAAATTCTCTTTGAACGGCGGATTTTGGGGAACCAGAGGAAATTTTCTTCCAGAAGGGCGGGCTGGCTTGCGTTCAAAGCTGATCCGGCCCAGCCCATCAGAGTGCTTCAAGATCAGTCAAAAGATAATCCCGCTGATAGTGTTGCCTTTCCTTCATTTCCCATACCCAAAGAACGTATGAAAGATCCCCTTCGGCCTCAGCGGTGCTCTGGCAGATTTTCCTTTTCAGCAAGACGGTTTTTGATCCGTCTGGGCCAGAAAATCATAAGCGTTAACAAAAATATCGATTTGATATAAAGTTGTGGGGTTATTGATTGGTAACGCGCGGGTATTCGTGTGGCACAGACACTTTATGAGAAATATGGCGGTTTCAAAACGATCAGCCGGGTCGTGATGACCTTCTATGAAATGGCGCTGGATTCGGATGAGATCGGCCATCATTTCGAAGACATTGATATGCCGCGCCTGATCGACCATCAAACCAAGTTCGTCTCGTCCTTGATTGGTGGGCCCGCATCTTTCAGTGATGACAGGATCGAAGCAGTTCATCGGCATCTGAACATTTCGCACAATGAGTTTGACGTCATGGCCGAGCTGTTTGGCGACGCGCTAAGTCAGCATGGCATGTCCGACGGAGACATCAAAACTGCGCTGACCGCAATCGAAGGCAAACGTTCGATCATAGTCACCCGGAACGCGGCATGAGCATTCTGGCGATAAACGAGCAATTGCTGCGTGCGATCGGAGTCGGCGTCGCCGTGGTGCGCGCATCCGACCTGCAATTCGTGTTTCACAACGGGCCTTTCACGGAATGGTTCGGCACTCCTGAAAAGGGCAGCACCTTAAGCGACGTTCTGCCGGATCTCGACCCCAAGGAACTGGAGGATGTAAAGCAGTCCGGCCTTCGGTACTCGGTCGAATTGCAGATAAAGCCGAAACGCAGGACCTTGATCTTTGCAGTCGCTGTCTCACTGGCCAATGGCTTGTCCGAGCAGGTGCTGATTGTGGAATGTCAGAACATCACTCGCATTCGCGAATTGGAAAGCATGATCGACAGCTATTCCACCATGGTCGAGCGCAACACCCGAGAGCTTGAGCGCGAAAAGGAAAGAGTGGAACGCCTGTTGCTGAACCTGATGCCCCGAGCCGTGTATGAAGAATTCAAGACGTTCGGCGTTGTCACACCGCAGCTGTATCAGCAGGTTTCGGTGGTGATGCTGGATTTTGTCGGGTTCACGGATTTTGCGGCCAAGACCGACCCGACGGTCACCTTGAGTGAACTGAACGACATCTTCACGGCTTTCGACCGGATCGTGGAACAATTCGGGTGTGAGCGGATCAAAACGATCGGTGATGCTTATCTGGCCGTGTCAGGCATGCCCGATCCAACACCGGATCATGCGACCGCCGTGGCGCATTGTGCGGTAAGGTTCCTGCGCTATCTCGAACGCCGCAACGAAAGCCATCCGCATAAGTGGCAGGCCCGGATCGGATTGGGGATGGGTGCGGCGGTTGGATCGGTCGTGGGCATTCAGAAATATGTCTATGACGTGTTTGGCCCTGCCGTAAACATCGCGTCCCGGTTGCAGGTCTTTGCCAACCCCATGAACATCGTGGCCCCGGAAGAGATGAAATATGCCTTGATTGACGAGTTTCAGGTCTCGGATCTGGGGTGCGTTGATATCAAGGGGATGGGTGAGATGGATCTGATCAACGTGACATCGGGCTTGAGTATGCCTCAGGGCAGCCGTTCGTTCTGACCGCGTCACTCGTCCTGAGGGATCAGACCCAGACCGCGCAGGTAGATGCCGATACCGCTTTCCAGCAAATCTTCGGGAGGAAAAGGCGAAGTTGCGCCGGTATTTCGGGCGTACAGCTCGACGACGCCGTGGCTCATCGCCCAGATATGGGCGCTGAACATCGATGCGGGCGGGCGCTTGTCAGGCGGAATATGCTGGGACAGGTCCGCGGCCGCTTTTTCAAGAACGGCCTTCGCCCGATTGGCGGCCAAGGACAATTCGGGTGTCCGGTTCAGGGAAATCCCGCTTTCGAACATGGCGATGTAATGCCCGGGATTTTTGCGCGCAAAAGCCAGATACGCACGCCCCGTTGCTTCAAAAGCGGCAAGGGCTGAAGGCTGTCCCTCGTCATAGGCGTATTGCATCAGGTCTGCGAACATCTCAAACCCCTGCCGTGCGGCTTCGGCAATCAGGTCCTCGCGCCCTTGAAAATGACGGTAGACGGCGGCAGGCGTGACACCGGCCGTTTTGGCCGCCTCGGACAGCGTGAAACCGGTCGGGCCCTTGTCTTCGATCAGGGACAAGGCAGCCTCGATCAGGGCTTGCTTCAGGTTTCCGTGGTGATAACCGCGTTTCGTCATCCCGGCCTCAGTTGCATTGATTGCGTGTTGGAAGACAAGGACATAGACCACCGACGCATTGTCGTCCAATACATGATCGTGAAGGCATCGACGGGGCAGGGCGGGGAGACAATTTACGCCTCCCACATATCCGGGCCACCGCAGATACGGGCATCAATCTCGCCGATACTCTTCTCGTCCTTCTCATCATAGTCCAAGGCATGCAGAACCGTTCGGATGGCCGCAAGCCGCGCGCGTTTCTTGTCGTCAGAACGCACAATCGTCCACGGGCAGGCATCAGAATGCGACCGGGTCAGGGTTTCCGAGATCGACTGCGTGTATTCGTCCCATTTGCTCAGCCCTGCGATGTCGATCGCGCTGAGCTTCCAATGCTTCAAAGGGTCGTTTTCGCGCGCCAGAAAACGGTTCAGTTGTTCTGCGCGCCCGACATTGAGCCAGAACTTGAATAAATGGATGCCGTCATTCACCAGGCCCGTTTCAAGTGGCAGGACCTGACGGAAAAACCTCTCACGCTGTTCCTGAGTGCAGAAGCCAAAGACATTCTCGACGACACCTCGATTGTACCAGCTGCGATCTAAGAACACGATCTCTCCTGCGGCGGGCAGATGCGGGATGTAGCGCTGAAAATACCATTGGCTGCGTTCGGCGTCTGATGGTTTGGCCAGCGCAACGTTGCGCGCGCCGCGCGGGTTCAGGTTTTCGCGAAACCGTTTGATGGTGCCACCTTTGCCGGCGGCATCGCGGCCTTCGAAAATGATGGCAACCCGCTGGTCGGTTTCCTTGACCCAGGATTGCATTTTGACCAATTCGATCTGAAGCAGGTCCATCTGCTCTTCATAATCCTTGGTCTTCATTTTTTCGGAATACGGGTAGGTCGGGTTCAGAATATCGCCTTTTTTCGCGTTTTGAATCTCTTCCCGTACAGATCTGGGCGCGTCTTTCAGAAAATACTTTTCGATAGAGCCTTTTCCTGACCGGGCCATATGTCACCTCGCGATAAAATCCATATCTAACTATGGATTAGAGCGTGGGTGAACGCAAACCCGCGCGCTGCGCCGCGCGATCTATCGCGGCGGCCACCTCAGGCGCCGCGACCACCTGTGGCATATGGCCGACACCCGGTAGCTCGATCAACTCGGCCCCGGGGATTTGTTCGATCAGGCGTTCAGAATGCCATTCAAGACCAACGGTGTCGTCGGCCGTTCCGTGGATGATTTCCGTCGGAACGGAGATCTCGCCATATCTGGGTTGCAGACGGGTAATTTCGTCCAGCAGGTTGGCGCGTTGCTTGGCGTTTGCATGTATCGAGCCACGCCGGATCGTCAGCCCGGGCCCGAAATGATCCGCATAACCTTCGGGCGCCGTTTGCGGTGCAAAAACTTTGTCCAACACCTGTGTGACGTACCACTCGGGCACGAAAGAGCTGATCAAGGGCAAGGCCAGCAGATTGCCCGCCGTGGTTGACGCAAGCCGGTTGAACCCATCCAAAGGCGTTTCCCATGGGATAGCGGCCGGGGCGATCAGAACCAGAGCCGAGATATTCTGGGGTCGGGTCACGGCCCAGGCCAACGAGACCGATCCGCCATAGCTCTGCCCGGCCACGATGGGTTTTTCCGCACCAAGCTGAGCCGCCGCCCGTTGCAGGATATCCGCCTGTTCAATGATGGTTTCGCCATCCGGATTGAAGCTTTCGGAATAGCCCAGGCCCGGTCGGTCAAAAACGATCACGCGGTATGACCTGGCCAGAATGGGGGCCAGCGCAAAGGTCATGTCGCGCGTGTTCCCGCTGGAACCATGGATCAGAACGACATCAGGGCCGTCCCCCATGACCACGGCGTGCACGGCGATGCCGCCCACATCCAGAATCCGACCCTCGGGGGGGAAAGCCGCCTCGGCCAGCGCTTCGTTCCGGGCGCTGCGCCAGGTTGTCAGTATGACAAGGCCCAGAACGGCCAGGCCAAGGGATATCAGGACTTTAGTGGCCAATTTTTGTCATGTCGAAAGGCGTGGTCTGATAGATTTCGTTGATCCAGTTGCCGTACAGCAGATGTGCGTGACTGCGCCACCGGTTCTGCGGCGTTTTGGATGGATCATCATCGGGGTAATAGTTTATCGGCACGTTGATAGGCGTGCCGTTGCTGACGTCCCGATCATATTCCTGTTTCAGCGTATCACTGTCGTATTCGAAGTGATTGAAGATATACAGCGCGCGATGGCCGGGATCTTCGACCAGACAGGGGCCGACATCGTCGCTGCCCAACAGGGTCCTCAGCCCGGGTGCGCGATCGATTTCATCCTGTTTCATTTCCGTCCATCGGCTGACCGGAATGACACAGTCATCTGAGAAACCGCGCAGGAACGGAGACGCCGGGTCCAGGTTGCGATGCCGGAAACACCCAAAGGCTTTTGCGTCCAGCATGTACTTTTTGACACCGTGAAAATGGTTGATCATCGCCATCCCGCCCCAGCACACACCAAAGGTGGAATGCACGTTGGTTTGGGTCCAGTCGAAGATCTCGCTGATTTCGTCCCAATAGGTGACATCATGAAATTCCAGATGTTCGATCGGGGCACCGGTGATGATCAGGCCGTCGAATTTCTGATCCTTGATCTCCTGAAACGGGCGATAGAATTCGGACATATGCTCGGCGGCGGTGTTCTTGGTCCGGTGTTCGGTCATGCGGATCAAAGACAGATCGATTTGCAACGGGGTCGCCCCGATCAGACGCGCGAACTGGTTTTCGGTCTGGATTTTCTTGGGCATCAGGTTCAGCAATCCGATGCGCAGCGGGCGGATGTCCTGACGCATTGCCTGATCTTCGTCCATGACCATGACGCCCTCTTTGGTCAGGACGTCAAAAGCAGGCAGTTCCGATGGGATTTTGATGGGCATGTGTCGGGCTTCTAAGAGATCAGTGAAAACTGGTAGTTAGGCGTTATTGCGCGTCGTCTCAAGTGTGTGTTCGATCAACTCATCGAAATCGGCGGCATCGCGGATTTTTCCGATGTCGTTGGCGGCAATCGTCACGCCCCAGTTGTTCGCCATGGCTTCGTAACGCGGCTGGCGGTGCGCCAAGGCCTGTGCATAGGTCCAACGGACGAAATCATCGGGATCAACATCCGCTTCCGAACAGCCTTGCAGATCCAGATAATCTGTCCACGCCTTGGTCAGGAATTCGGCCTGATAGGACATCGGCTTTGGGGCTTTGTCAAAACGGCGTACAAGCTCTGCCGTGTGTTCCTCATCCCCCTTCAGCCAGATCATCAGGGTGTGTTGCGAAAGCTCGGACAGTACCCGATCGTTCGGATCTTCGGGGTCTACCCATTCGCAGATCGATCCACCGGTGTCGCAGATGAAATGGGGGTATTTGTACAATCGCTCGGCCCGGTCGATGAAATACTCGGTATCCAGCAGAGCGTGTATTTCGGCCAGCCGAAACTGTTCCTGCCTGCGGCGGTATTCCGGCATTTCCAATCCGCCAAGGGCAGGGTTGCCCGGTTTGCCCAGATAGGCTGCGACCGGAGTCAGATTCGCGAACGAGATATTCGAGCCGATGTAAATGGAATCCGACAGGAGCAGGTCTCGCAAGAACGGGACTTTCATCGCCTCGGCCTTTGCATTGTCGGTTATGTATTCGCCCATGTACCGGGTGCCGATGCGATAGTCGATCGAGTAGTGAAACCAGTTCCCTGAGTCCCGAAGAATGTTCGAGACATATGTCTTGCCCAGACCGGACATACCAAAGAACAGCACCTTCTTGCGGCTTGCCGTGCGCCAGTCTTCGGCTGAGTTGTAGATCATCTTGTGCTGTCCCTTTTTTGCCTTTGCTAAATCGGGCAGCGCACGGCGTCAATCACGGCGGCCGGCTCGGTTCAATACCAGAAGACCCATGGCAAGGACAACAAAGCCGAAATAGGCATTCGACGGCAGCGCTTCGTTCCGCAGAATTGCGCCAAGCACGATGGCGACAGGAGGGATGACAAGCGTCACCAGCATCAGGTTGCCGCTGCCCGCCATCGCCAGGACTCGATAGTACAAAAGATATGCCCCCGCTGTTGCCACAATGGCGTAATAGCCAATCGCAGCCCAGGTGATCGCGGGCAGTGCAAGCGTTGGCACCCCGTCCGTCATCAGCGCCAGGGGCAGGATCAGCAGGGTCGAGCCGGTTAACATGCCAGCGGCCGCGACGACGGGGTGAAGGTCAGACAAATGATACCGCGCCCAAGCTGCCGCAAAAGCATACGAGAGCGTTCCGGCCAACACGGCAAGCTGCGCTGTGTTTTGAAGGCTGAATGACGTGAAGGTCTTTAGTCCGATGGTGATCGAGACACCGAGAAAGCCCAAGACGACACCGATCACGCGCGCTTGTGTCAAACGTTCATCCTTGAAAAACACAGCCGCAACCAGAACACCAAAAATGGCCGTGGTCGCGTTCAGAATGGCCGTAAGCCCAGAGTCGATGTAAAGCTGACCCCATGCCATCAAGCTGAACGGTATGACATTGTTCAGCAATCCCATGATCAGAAAAGCACCCCAGATGCGCAGAGAACGGGGCAGCGTAAACCCCTTGCCCCATGCCACCAGCCACAGCACCAGCATCGCCCAGAACGTGCGGTGCAAAACCGATGTCATAACGGGAATGGAATCCAGAGCGACCCGGATGGCCACAAAGGATGCGCCCCAAATGACGGCCAGAAGAATGAGCTCGGACCAGGCGCGCCGAGAAAGGTGTTTTTGGGTGTTCATGACCGCACAGTTTCATTCAATCGAAATATACGCGACCCGAAACCTGCGCATAAAAAAGGCCCCGCTGAAACAGCGGAGCCTTGAGGATGGTCATCCTTGGACTAGTTCAGAGCGTATGTAATCTGGAAGCCCACGCTCCAGGCGCTGTTGCCGGTGAATGTTCCGCGTGCATTCGGGCCAGCGCCGTTGGCTGTCGCGTCACCTATGTCGGTGTAACGAACACCGCCGGAAATCTTGGCCTTCTCCAGCGAGTACGTCCCGCCCAGACCAACACTCCAGAACCCGTCGGTCGGGCCGAGGTTTGATACCGGCGTGCCCTGGGACGTCTCGTAGCCCAACGTCACAGCGCCGCTGAACTCTTCCGAGAATTGATACCCCAAGCCCAATGAATAGGTGAAGGTCGCATCGGCGTAGTCAACAAGGTTGCTGGTCGGTGGGTAGTTTGGCGGGTTGTACACCAGCTGTGGCCAGTCGACCCAACGGATAGAACCAAACAACAGCGTTTTAGGCGCGACGCCTGTCTGGAAATCCAGGTTGATCGACTGGGGCGTCTCGATTTCGCTGTTTGTGTTGAAGGTGGCCACGGTTCCTGGTGGAATCGGCGGGATCGGTGGTGGGTTCAGAGATTCTGTTTGTGACAGATCGTGACTGATCTTGGAGTTGTAGGTCAGTGACACACGTGCCGCGATTTCCGGTTTCTCCCACGCGACACCGATTACGTAGCCGAATGCTGTGTCGGCATCGGAGTCAACCTGATATCCCGCAGCCAGGGGAACGGTGACCGAAGCCTTCACACGCTGCGCACGAATGCCGCCGATCGCGCTGAACCCGCCATCGAATTTGTAACGCAGCAATGCCGTGATGGCGTCCGTGTCCGCTGTGGCCCTCAGAGTGTCGGTGCGACCTCCCGGAATAGGGTTGATCGAAAGAGGGTAGGTGTTTGCGTATTCAATGTCTGCGCCAAAGGGCTGGTCATACATGATCGCGAAATCGAGCTTTTCGGTCAGTGACGTTTTGTAGCCGAGATGCGGTGTGAAAAAGTCGTTCGCAACCTCTCCGGAATCGACCGGTTGCCCGATGTTTGGTCCGGCCAAAGCAGGCATGGTGCCCGTTACGCTGGGATTGGTGTATCCCAACCGGAACTGAACAGCTGATCCTTCTTCGAAGATCAGGTTGATGCCCTGACCGCTTCGATCTAGGCCGCCTGCATATCCTGCCGTCGCTCCAACGCACAAAGCGCAGGTCGCGAGAAGTGTTTTTTTCATTCTGTCCTCCCTAACAATCCATGGCGGGCTTCACTGGCGTTTGGTTGAGTGTAATGAACGCCTGTCCCGTGTATGATGATGAGCGATACTCTCTTTTTGGTTACTTTAAGGTCAACTGGTGACGGTGCGTTACGTATTGCGACTAGTGTTTTCAACT
Organism: Ruegeria sp. AG6; assembly: GCF_056541565.1. Lineage (NCBI taxonomy): Bacteria > Pseudomonadati > Pseudomonadota > Alphaproteobacteria > Rhodobacterales > Roseobacteraceae > Ruegeria > Ruegeria sp. AG6. The sequence continues at coordinate 495,950 of NZ_JBQFYQ010000001.1, forward strand.
GTTGCTAAACTGTTACGGCTTTCAGACCAAATATTCAGGAAAATACCGGAAAAGATGACCGCCGCCCCGATCAGGACCCAGTGGTCTATGGGTTCGTGGTACAGGATCATTCCGACCACTGCGATCGTGGGAAGCCTCGCAAAATCAAATGGGATCACAACTGTCGCCGGGGCAATGGCCAATGCGTTGGTTATGCAGAAATGGGCCAGCAGCCCCGCCAACCCGACCAGAACCAAAAACGGAACGGTTTGCGCCGTGGGCAAGGCAATCTGCCCATCAAAACCGGCTGCGATGGCCCCAAGCACCGCCTGCATGGAAGTAAGCCAGAAAACGATGCACCCGATGCTGGCAAAACGAGTGAGGTTTTTTGTCGTAATCGTTGTAAATGCGAAGAAAATCGCAGACGCGGCTGCGGTCGCAAGGCCAGGGCTCAAAGGCGCACTGCCTGGGCGCGTGACAATCAGAACGCCCGCAAAACCGATAAGCGCTGCCGTTATCTTAAGGGGCGTCAGACGTTCGTTCAGCAGCAGCGGCGACAGCAGGATCACCCAAAGCGGCTGTGTGAATTCCAGCGCGAATACCTGCGCCAGAGGCGCAACAGCGACCGCATAGAACCAAAGATTCTGCCCTGTGAAATGCAGGGTGTTTCGCAGGGCGTGCAACCCCAGGCGTTGCGTGGAAACCTGAACCCAACCGCCTGTGGCCGTAAGTACGAGGGCGACAACAAGAAACCCCACTAGGCTTCGGTACATCATGATCTCGAACGTGTCGTGCACGAGGCTCAGTTCGCGACCGGCAACCGCCATCGAGGAGAAGGACGCGATGGCTCCGGTCATCCACAAGGCGGCTTTGAATGTGTTTTTTTGTGTCTGATTCACGTGCGCACCCCGACCTGGCCGCGCGGTCACGGCCCCGGTACCGGGGCTTTCGCTACGCGATCAAAAAGATTGAATTCGTTGAATCATTGAAACGCTTATGAAGCGTCAGGTTCAAGGTCGTGCCCGACATTTTCAGGCACGGCTTGGCAAGATTTCCCGGGATCGGGTCGTTTTGGCGTCGAACGCCGTTGCGGTTTGCCGGATCATTCCCACTCGATGGTTCCGGGCGGTTTCGAGGTGATGTCATATGTGCATCGGTTGATGCCCTTGACCTCGTTGATGATCCGGGTTGCCGTTTCGCCAAGGAACTCATGGCTGAACGGGTAATAATCCGCGGTCATCCCATCGACCGAGGTGACGGCCCGCAGCGCACAGGCATAGTCATAGGTGCGCCCGTCGCCCATCACGCCGACGGTGCGGACGGGAAGGATGGCAACGAAAGCCTGCCAGATGTCATCATAAAGCCCGTGTTTGCGGATCTGATCGATGTAGATCGCGTCGGCCTCGCGCAGAATCTCCAGCTTTTCGCGGGTGATCTCGCCGGGGCAGCGAATGGCCAGACCCGGCCCGGGGAAGGGGTGGCGCCCGATAAAGCTCTGCGGCAGACCAAGTTCGCGACCCAAGGCACGGACTTCGTCCTTGAACAATTCGCGCAGCGGTTCGACCAGTTTCAAGCCCATCTTTTCCGGCAGGCCGCCCACGTTGTGATGGGATTTGATCGTTACGGAAGGCCCGCCCGAGAACGACACCGATTCGATCACATCGGGATAGAGAGTGCCCTGCGCCAGGAATTCGGCGCCGTCGATGGTATCGGCGTGTTTCTGGAACACGTCGATGAACAGCTTTCCGATGATTTTGCGTTTGGTCTCGGGGTCGCTCTGACCTTCCAGTTCGCCAAGGAACAACTCGGATTCGTCGGCGTGGATCAACTGAATGTTGTAGTTGTCCCGGAACATGCCAACAACTTCCGCGGCCTCGTTCTTGCGAAGCAGCCCATGATCGACAAAGACGCAGGTCAGCTGATCCCCGATTGCTTCGTGAATAAGGATCGCGGCAACCGAGCTGTCAACGCCACCGGACAATCCGCAAATGACCTTTTTGTCTCCGACTTGTTCGCGGATCTTGCGGATCATCTCTTCGCGATAGGCACCCATGGTCCAGTCGCCCTTGAACCCGGCCAGCTTTACGAAGTTTTCATACAGTTTCGCGCCCTTTGGCGTATGGTGTACCTCGGGGTGAAACTGCACGGCATAGAAGTGCCGCAATGGATCGGCCGTGATCGCATAAGGTGCGTTGGGCGAGGTTCCGAATACCTCGAACCCAGGTGCGATTTCACTGACATGGTCGCCATGGCTCATCCAGACTTGTTCAGCGCCGTCCGCGAACCAGCCATCTAGGATATCCAGTTTGTTTTTCGGTGTAACAAAGGCGCGACCAAACTCGGCTGTGCCATGGCCGCTTTCGACTTTGCCGCCAAGCTGATGCATCATCACCTGCTGGCCATAGCAGATGCCCAGAATCGGAACGCCATAGTCAAAAATCTCTTGCGGGGCGCGGGGCGAGCCCTCGCGCGTCACGCTGTCCGGACCGCCCGAGAAAATCACGGCGCGCGGCGCCATTTCCCGCACGAAATCCATCGTGACATTCTGGTAAGGGTGAATTTCACAATAGACATTCAGCTCGCGCAGGCGGCGGGCGATAAGCTGCGTAACCTGGCTGCCGAAGTCGATGATCAGAAGGCGGTCGTGGGATGTCTGGGTCATAACCGGCTCATAAGTTGCAAGCCTTGCATGTGCAAGCCGTATGGCGTCATTTGGTACAAAAGCTGAGTCAAACCGGCGGAAAGATCAGGTGCCATGTCGAAGATAGAGTTCAGAACGGCTGCTGTGGTGGATGCGGATAAGGTAACGCGGTGTCTGGAAAATGCTTATGAAGATGCAATAAGCCGGATCGAGGATCTGCCTGACGTTACTGCCGGAATCGCGGATGACATCAAGACCCATCGCGTCTTGCTTGCGGTATCTGGCGGTATAGTTGGGGTCATCGTTTTTGACCAAGTTGACGACGCAATCATGGTGTTCAACCTTGCGGTTGCGCCCGAAGCCCAAGGGCAGGGGGTTGCGCGGCAATTGATGCAGTTTGCCGAAGAAGAAGCACAGGCGCGGAATCTATCCAAGTTGAAGTTGCGAACTCATAAAATGATGAAAGACACGATTGCGATGTACCGGCACATGGGCTGGAAAGTGACGGATCAGGTGGGTAGCGGCCTTACCATGGAGAAAGCGTTGGCGGCCGATCCTGACTGACCGCCTGGTTCGCGGTGGGGCGGCAATGTCGCTTTTCCCCCCAGAGCGCCGCAATCCCTATGCTTGAGTTCTGGCAAACCTGTATCAAAACGCTCAATCTAACCAACCAGACGGGATTTTCTCATGGCAGAGGCAAACACCCGGCGCAGGGCGAGAGGTGGCGGTGGCGCCGCCCGCCGTGCCGAGCGTACCGCAGTTCGTATCGAGACTGCGAAATACATCGAACGCAACATTCCGAATTTCGAGATCCTCAACGAAGAGGCGCTTGAGATTATCGAAAACAACGCTGAAACCGTGTTGGAAGAAATCGGCGTCAACTTTGTCGACAATCCTGCAGCTTTGGAACGGTGGCGTGACGCGGGCGCAGATATCGACGGTGAGCGTGTGCGCATTCCGCGTGGTCTGGCGCGTGAGCTGATCAAGACAGCCCCCAGCCAGTTTACCCAGCACGCCCGCAACCCCGAAAAATCGGTTGTAATCGGTGGCCGCAACATGGTTCTGGCCCCGGTATACGGTCCTCCGTTCGTGCGTGATGCACAGGGTGGGCGCCGCTATGCAACCATGGACGATTTCAACAAGTTCGTGAAACTTGCCTACATGTCCAAGTGGTTGCACCACTCGGGCGGTACGGTGTGCGAGCCGACCGACATTCCGGTGAACAAGCGCCATCTGGATATGCTGAAGGCGCATATGACCCTGTCGGACAAGCCTTTCATGGGCTCGGTAACCGATCCCAGCCGGGCACAGGATTCGGTTGAAATGTGCGAAATCCTGTTCGGCAAAGAGTTCGTGCAGGAAAACACCGTGATGACCTCGCTGACCAATATCAACTCGCCGATGACATTCGACGATGTGATGATGGGCTCGTTGGAGGTTTATGCGCGCAACAATCAAGCCTGCATCATTTCGCCCTTCATCGTGGGTGGAGCGATGGCGCCGGTCTCGGTGGCTGGTACTTTGACACAGGTTCTGGCCGAGGTGATGGCCGGCGTTGCCTACAGCCAGATCATCCGTCCGGGTGCCCCCGCGATTTTCGGCGCGTTCGTGACGTCGATCGATATGAACTCGGGCGCACCCACCTTCGGCACACCAGAAGCCGCGCATATCACATATGGTGCAGGCCAGCTGGCGCGTCGTCTGAACCTGCCATACCGCTCGGCCGGGTCGTTCTGTGGCTCGAAACTGCCGGATGCGCAGGCGGCTTACGAAACAGCGAATTCGCTGAACATGGGGCTGCTTTCGGGCGTGAACTTCATGCTGCATTCCTGCGGCTGGCTGGAAGGCGGTCTGGTTGCCGATTTCGAAAAGTTCGTCATGGATGCGGATCAGTTGGGAGTGCTGCATTCACTGGCCAAGGGCGTTGCTTATGACGAAAACGCGCAGGCCATGGACGCAATCCGCGAAGTAGGGCCGGGTGGTCACTATCTCGGCTGTGCCCACACGCAGGCCAACTTCAAGGAATCCTTCTGGAAATCCGAAGTGCTGGACTACAAACCATATGAAACCTGGCAGGAAGAGGGCGCGCGTGACACGCGGGCTCTGGCCACGGCGCGGGTTGAACATTTGCTTGCCAATTATCAGCAACCGCAGATGGACCCGGATACCGCGGCGGCGCTGGAAGCCTATATCGCCGAGAAAAAGGCCTCCATGCCGGACGCATTCTCCTGATTATTGAAGAACCGAGGCGCGGCTGGCCTGATACAGCTGCGCCTCACCCAGCAGCGCTATAAGCAGATCCAGATGCCGCACCAATGAGTAGGCGGCATCATCTTCTTTTCGCTGTTCATTTACCTCTTTCTCCATCTCGAGCAAACGCAGCAGCGCCTGACCTGAACCGGGCAGCGACCCGTATCCCAGAATGCGTTGCAGATGCCTGTCCCGATTGTAATCCCGCGCCCCGAATCTTGCAGCACGCGCCAACATGCGTGGGCGGCGGAGGGTTGCGATCATTGTCATCAGGTCCTGCATGTTATGTGTCCCTTTTTTGGAAATTGATGGATCCTGTTTTGCACAACCTAAGCGGGTGTTGCCTTAGTCAGAGTCCTCCCGAACGATGGTTTCACGACTGTTTATCTTTTTGAATCAAATCTGGTTCTTGCCTTGTGTGGTTAACGAACGAGTAACGAATGGACCTCTAGTTAGATTTGGTTAACCCACATTCCGAGGGCGAAAAGTGGCAGTTTGTTTTGTCGACGAGGGCAAATAATTATGGAAAACAACATGGCTTTCACCATTCCGGCATGGGTTCCAGAAGGGGCGCAAAGATACCTTGCTCATACCGAGACCGGTCGCTCGATCCGCGATATCGCGCGATCAGCCGGGTGCCATGCGTCAACTATCCTCAGACAAATTCGACGCATCGAAATGCGCCGCGACGATCCATTGGTGGATGCGGCCTTGCAATCGCTTGCAGAGACACATTTTTCAGTTTCGGAGTGCGCCGACGGCCCGACAAGCGGGTCAGAAAACGCGGCTGAAGAAGAATTTGAAAATGAGGCACTGCGTGTGTTGCGCCGCCTGAGCGAGACGGGTTCGGTCCTTGCCGTGGCCGAGGAAATGGACAAGGCGGTCGTCGTACGCGACACCGGCAATGCCGGGGCTACAAGAACCGCAGTCGTAGAATGCAGGATCGCGCAGGCCCTGGCTTTGAAAGACTGGATCACCTGCGACAATCCCGGACGCATTTCGCGATATCGGATTTCCGCAGCGGGACGAACGGCGCTAAGCCATTTGATCGCCAAGGCAGAAAACAAGGCGCGTGCCGGGACTGACTTTGGTTTTGCCGAAGCTCAGAGTAGCTTTCAGGGCAAGCCTTCGGGTGGGTCCGCCGAGCGGGTCAAACGCATTCGGTACAGTGCTGCGGAAAGCCCGCTGATTGCATTGGCGCGCAGACGGGATCGTGACGGAAAACCGTTTCTGGATGACTCCCTCGTCAGCGCCGGCGAGCGCTTGCGCGAAGATTTTGAGCTGGCACAGATCGGCCCTCAGGTTTCGCAGAACTGGGATCGTTTTCTGACGACAGGTGGTCGAAGCAGTTTTGCCAGTGAAAGCCATGGTGGAAAGGGGGCTTCCGATGCGAAGGACCGCGTTGCACGTGCCTTATCCGACTTGGGGCCGGGTCTGAGTGATGTTGCGTTGCGATGCTGCTGCTATCTGGAAGGGTTGGAGCTGGCGGAAAAGCGAATGGGTTGGTCTGCGCGGTCCGGCAAGATTGTCCTGCGGATCGCCCTGCAACGGCTGAAACGGCATTATCAGGAGCAGGCGGAACGAGATCGGATGATCGGCTGAACAGAAAAAAGGCCCGGTGTATACGGGCCTTTTCTTTGGATTTGAGGCTTAGGCCATTTCAGGTTCTGCTGACGCCTTCAGGTGTTTCATCAGGTTTTCCGGCGAGGACACGCCATAGGGGTCCTCCGGGCAATTATCCATCAGGCCGGGCTCTTCGAACCACGCCTCGACAACGCCATCATTGACGATGGCCGCATAGCGCCACGAGCGCATTCCGAAACCCAGATTGTCCTTGTCGACCAACATGCCCATTTTCCGGGTGAACTCCCCCGATCCGTCGGGGATGACTTTCACGTTCTTCAGGTCCTGATCCTGGGCCCATTTGTTCATCACGAAACTGTCGTTGACGGACATGCAGTAAATTTCGTCGATCCCCATGGCCTTGAAATCGGCATAGCCGTTCTCAAACCCAGGCAGCTGATAAGTCGAACAGGTTGGGGTGAACGCACCCGGCAATGAGAACAGGATTACGCGCTTTCCGGCGAAATAGTCAGCTGTCGTCTTGTCTTCCCAACGGAACGGGTTTGGTCCTTCGATGGAATCGTCACGGACACGGGTGTGAAAGGTCACGTCGGGCAGTTTTGCGCCGGTTTTCATAGTCAAACTCCTGTGATTCACATATGATTTTGGTATGAATTAAAACAGTTCTAAACCGCATTCAATCGCGTAAACGCTGCGATTGCGAATAAGGCCAACGTCTTGCTAGATATTGAAATTAAATCGCAAATACGAATACGCGCATGATACCTTTCTGCGCTTGCGAGGGTACAACGCATAGCGGCTATGCGCCGCTGGTCTAACACCGCGCTTCTGTCTATGTTATGAGTAACAAGAGTTGACCCAAAGTCAGGAAAACGACCGTGCGAGATCTGAAGATCCCCGAAGAGCGCCATCCGGAAAAAGCCCATCGTCCGGACAATGCACAGCCCAAAAAGCCAAATTGGATCAGGGTCAAGGCACCCGGTGGCAAGGGCTATGCGGATACGCGGCGGATCATGCGCGACAACAATCTGGTGACGGTCTGCGAAGAAGCAGGGTGCCCCAACGTAGGAGAATGCTGGAGCCAGGGTCATGCCACCATGATGATCATGGGCGAGATTTGTACGCGCGGCTGCACCTTCTGCAACATTGCAACCGGTCGCCCCGACGATCTTGACGCATTTGAACCCGGTCGCGTGGCCCATGCGGTCGAAAAACTTGGCCTGAACCACGTGGTGATCACCTCGGTGGACCGTGACGACTTGCAAGACGGCGGGGCCGAGCACTTTGCGCAGACAATCCGCGCGGTACGTCATCGTTCTCCGAAAACCACGATCGAGATCCTGACACCGGATTTCCTGAAATGCGACAACACTGTCCTTGAGACCGTGGTCGAAGCGAAACCGGATGTGTTCAACCACAATCTGGAAACGGTGCCGGGTCTCTACCCCGAAGTGCGCCCGGGGGCGCGGTACTTTCATTCCCTGCGCCTGCTACAGCGCGTGAAAGAACTTGATCCGTCGATCTTCACCAAATCAGGCATCATGGTCGGGTTGGGCGAAAACGAACAGCAAGTGCGCCAGGTCATGGACGACATGCGCGCGGCGGATATCGATTTCCTGACCATCGGCCAGTACCTGCAACCGACTCCGAAACATCACGGAGTAGATCGGTTCGTAACCCCGGAAGAGTTCGCATCTTACGAAAAGGCGGCCTATGGCAAGGGGTTCCTGATGGTATCCGCGACACCTCTGACCCGGTCTTCGTACCACGCCGGCGACGATTTCGCCCGGCTTCGCGCGGCCCGGCAAGCAAAGCTACAGCAAGCGTGACACCCGAGCGGATCGCGCAGCTTATCCGCCTGCGCCACGAGTTTCACCAACAGCCAGAGCTTTCGGGGCAAGAGGAGCATACCGCGGCGCGGGTTGCGGATTTTTTGCGCCAAGCGGGTGCGGACAGAGTTCTGTGCGGCATAGGCGGGCACGGTGTCGCGGCCCTTTACGAAAGCGGTACTGCCGGACCCACGGTTGGAATTCGATGCGAACTGGATGGGCTGCCAATTCAGGAACGCTCGAATCTGGAATACGCGTCTCAGATTGCAGGCAAAGGGCATCTGTGCGGCCATGATGGCCACATGGTGATGGTCCTTGGGGTGGCGGAGGCGTTGAAGGAACAGCGCCCGAAATCTGGCCGCGTGGTTCTGATTTTCCAACCCGCCGAGGAAACCGGACATGGCGCTATTGCTTATCGGGCCGATCCTCAGTTCGCTGAGGTTTCCCCTGACATCGTGCTGTCTCTGCATACTTTGCCGGGGCTGGAGCTGGGCGTGGTGGAACTGTGTGAAGGTCCCGCGAACTGTGCCTCGCGCGGGATGCAAATCGTTCTGACAGGCAAAACCTCACACGCAGCGGCCCCTCAGGACGGCGTGTCACCGGCAGGTGCTTTGTCGACGTTGATGCCGGCATTGGCCAGATTGGGGGCGGGTGGCGACTTGGATGACACCTACGCTTTGACCACGGTTACCCATGCCACTCTGGGCGAGCGCACAGTTGGTGTCGCACCGGGGTGGGCCGAATTGTGGGTAACCCTACGCACGGTTTCGGACGCGCGTATGGCAAGCCTGATGACGGATGCGGAAACTCTGGTAAAAAACACGGCGAAGGCCGAGGGGCTGGCGTTCGAAATCAGCTATGACGAGGTATTCGAAGCCTGCGTCAATGACCGTGAAGCCGTTTCGGTTTTGGCCAAAGCCTGTGCCGATCGGGGCGTCGCGTGCCGGCTGGTCGATCGGCCACAGCGTTTTTCCGAAGACTTTGGCCAATTTGGCAAAGGCGCGCAGGCGGCCATGTTCTGGTTGGGGGCGGGGCAGGACCATCCACAACTGCACAACCCGGATTACGATTTCCCGGATGCGCTTATTCCGATTGGAACCGGGATTTTCCTGAGCGCGATTGATGTCGTGCTTGGCAAAACCTGCTAGTCACGATCCACTTATTTGACCAGATCGCCAACGATTCCAACGGCTTCTATAACTGTCTTCGTATCATCAGATATCGAGAGTATTTCATCATCCACCCGGATATAGCGCTGGCCGGGCCCCAAAGGCTTGAGCTTCCATTTGTCGAGATCGTCGATATAGTCAAAACTCAGATCACCCGGCAGCTTCTGCCCTCGCGTGTATCTTTTGATTTGACCGGGCGGTACGGCTTTGCCGTTTGACTTGATGGATTTCTCTACCTTGCTTTTATTGGCACCTTGCCCTTTGCCCTTGTTGTCTTTTGCAGCACCCGAACTTGCAAGTGCCACGATCGCCATAACGACAGCAGCTGTCGCAACTACACGCTTCATACATAATCCTCCCGTGCTGATAGGAAGAGTAAGGGCGCGCAAATAAGTTTGTCTACTATTATTCGGGTTTTTGAATTTGGGGCGCTGGGTAGCCACTCAAATTGCCTGGGTAAAGTGCAGCTAGTCCTTGGTGAACCGGACTTTGCCGATAAACGGCAGGTTGCGGTTGCGCTGAGCGTAATCGATCCCGTAACCCACGACGAATTCATCCGGAATTTCAAAGCCTATCCAGTCTGACCGGAATTCAACTTCGCGACGGCTGGGTTTGTCGAGCAGGGCAATCGACTTGAGCCGTTTCGGCTTGCGGCTGCGCAGCAGGTTGGTGACGTGGTTCAGCGTGTGCCCGGTGTCGACGATATCTTCGACCACCAGCACGTCGCGGCCTTCGATCGCGCCGCGCAAGTCTTTGAGAATGCGCACTTCCCGGCTGCTCTCCATCGAATCGCCATACGAGGACGCCTCAAGGAAATCCACTTCGATCGGCAGGTCCAGTTCCCGTACCAGATCGGCGATGAAGACGAAACTGCCGCGCAGCAATCCCACGACGACAAGCTTGTCGGTATCGCCGAACTCATCCGTGATTTCGCGGCATAACTCCTCGATCCGCGCCGCGATGGCCTTGGCCGAGATCATCTCATCTATCACATATGCGCGGTTAGTCATCGCAGCCCCCTTGATCTTTGGCGCGCAACATACGACATGACGCGCCATTGTCACCTGCAAATACCGGACATCATGCCAATCCATTCGGAAACCCGCCACCTGCCATACACAGCCCAGCAGATGTATGATCTTGTTGCGGATGTGGGCAACTACCCAAAGTTTCTGCCCTGGTGCGCCGCGGCCCGGATCCGCAAGACCTATGCGGTTGGTGAGGCCGAGGTGATGGAGGCCGATCTGGTCATCTCGTTCAAGGTGTTCCGCGAACGGTTCGGCAGCCGGGTGACCCTGTTTGCAGATCAGAAGAAGATCGATACCGAGTATCTGGACGGGCCTTTCAAATACATGAAATCCGACTGGCAGTTCGAGGACGCGCCCGATGGGGGCTGCAACATCTCGTTCCATGTGGATTTCGAATTCAAGAACGCCATCCTTCAGGGGATCATCGGCGTTGTGTTCAACGAAGCCATGCAGCGGATCGTCCGCGCCTTCGAGGCGCGTGCGAAAGAACTCTACGGCTAGGCCTTTACGCGGCAAGGGCGCACGCTAGACTGCGCTCATGACGGATTTCACAGCAGCATTGGCCACCTTCGCGGCGGGCCAGGTTTCAACGACGGCTCAGGCGCGGATTGTCACGTCGCTGTCCGTTCTGGATTGGATGGCAGTTGGTCGCGCAGGGGCGTCCGAGTCGGTGTCCTGCATAGTTCGCGATATGGTCCTGGCCGAGGGCGGGAACGCTCAGGCGCATCTGTTCGGAGGGGGCGCGGCCCCACAGCGCGGCGCAGCTTTGGTGAATGGAACCATATCCCACGCGCTGGATTACGATGACACGCATTTCGCGCATATCGGGCATCCGTCAGTCGCCATCCTGCCTGCGGCCCTTGCCGTGGCCGATTGGGATGACCGCATTCTGGTTGATCTGCTCGAAGCCGCGCTGGTCGGTATGGAAACGTCAATCCGTGTCGGCCTGTGGCTGGGCAGGGGGCATTATCAGGCCGGGTTTCACCAGACAGCGACATCCGGTGCATTCGGGGCCGCTGTCGCCGTGGGGCGGTTGCTTGGATTCGACAGGGTTCAGATGCGATCCGTATTGGGTTTGACGGCAACGCGCGCGGCCGGGCTGAAGGCCCAGTTCGGAACAATGGGCAAGCCTTACAATGCCGGGCTTGCCGCTTCGGCAGGGGTCGAGGCGGCTGTGCTTGTTCAGCGTGGATTTCAACCCAACGCCGACGCGCTGGAAGGCACGTATGGATTTGGCGCGACCCATCAGGGTGCAGCGGATCAAAGCGCGCTGGATGGTTTGGGCGATGAATGGTTGTTCGAAACGGTAAGCCACAAGTTCCACGCCTGTTGTCACGGCCTGCACGCGGCGTTGGAAGCGGCGCGCGCGCTGGACATCGCGGAACCCGAAGTGGCCGAGATTAAAATCAAAACCCATCCCCGTTGGATGAGTGTGTGCAATCAGCTTTCGCCCACAACCGGGCTGGGGGCCAAGTTCTCTTACCGGACGGTCATCGCGATGCAGGCGCTGGGGTATGATACGGCTTTGCCGGGCAGCTACACCGACAAGATCTGTGCGGACCCACGCATTACGTCTCTGCAAGATCGCATCACGGTCGAAGCGGATGAAAACCTATCGGAAACGCAGGCGCATCTGGCCTTGTTGCGTCGCGACGGTGTCCGCCGCGAGGCGACGCATGACCTGATGACCCCAATGTCGCTGTCTGACCGCGAGGATCGCGTGCGCGTCAAAGCGTCGAAGCTGATCGGATCGGATGAGGCGGACGCGATCTGGTCGATGCTGCGCACCGGTGGTCGCGCCCGTGATCTGGCCGAACGTATGGCGGGTTAAGCCACGCTCCAGTGCAGCGGAAAACCGGGGTCGAACACCGTGACAGGCCCTTCGCCGGTGTCGATCTTTGACGGGTATGCAACCGGCTCGCCTTTGGTCAGGGTAATCGTCTCTTCGTTCACAGGCAGGCGGTAAAAGCCCGGCCCGTTGAGCGAGACGAACGCCTCGAGCTTGTCCAGCGCACCTTTGCGGTCGAACATCTCAGCCACCAGAGACATGGTATTCGTCGCGGTGAAACACCCCGCGCAGCCGCAGGCCATTTCCTTGTTTGCATCCGTGTGCGGAGCGCTGTCCGTGCCCAGGAAGAATCTCGTGTCGCCCGAGGTGGCGGCAGCCAGCAGGGCCAGGCGATGTTCTTCGCGCTTGGCGACCGGCAGGCAATAGTAATGCGGTTTGATCCCGCCCACCAGAATATGGTTGCGGTTGATGATCAGGTGGTGCGCGGTGATCGTCGCGCCCAGATCCTTTTCGTTGGCTTTAACATAGTCCACGCCATTGGACGTGGTGATATGTTCCATCACCACACGCAGACCCGGCGTCGATTTTCGGATCGGGTCCAGAACGCGGTCGATGAACACGGCCTCGCGGTCAAAGATGTCGATCTCGGGGTCGGTCACTTCGCCATGGACACACATGGGCAGGCCGATCTCGGCCATTTTCTCCAGAACCGGGCGCACTTTGTCAAAGTCACGCACGCCCGAGGCCGAATTGGTCGTGGCCCCTGCCGGGTACAGCTTGACCGCTTTTATCAGCCCGCTGGCATGGGCGGCGGCGACGTCCTGCGCATCTGTATCCTCGGTCAGGTACAGGGTCATCAGTGGTTCGAACACCATGCCGTCGGGCAGGGCGGCCAGGATTCTGTCGCGGTAAGCGGCGGCCTGATCCCCGCGCACGACCGGCGGCACGAGGTTCGGCATTATGATTGCACGGGCGAAATGACGTGCAGTTTCGGGCAGAACGGCCTGCAACATGGCGCCATCGCGCAGATGCAGATGCCAATCGTCGGGGCGGCGGATCGTGAGGGTATCAGTCATGGCCTTCCGCTAGCATAGCTGCCCCGAAAGACCAACCAGCCCGGAACGAGTTGCCGAAAAAACTTGTCAACCAACCGGAACGTCGTAGCTCTGACAGGGGCTAGGGCCTTGACGCAATGGCGCTTGCGTGACCTGTTTGTCCCCGAAGTAGAGAGGAATTCCATGACGCAGCCAAATTCCATCGATACCGTGCAGCAGATGCTGGGACGTCAGGGCTATGTCTGCGGACGGGCCCTTGCCACGGTTGTGTTCCTGTCGCTGAAGCTTGGACGCCCGTTGTTTCTGGAAGGCGAGGCCGGAGTTGGCAAAACGGAAATCGCCAAGGCGCTGGCATCCGGTCTGAACCGCCGTTTGATCCGGTTGCAGTGCTACGAAGGTCTGGACGCATCCTCGGCCGTTTACGAATGGAACTTTCCGGCACAGATGGTTGCGATCCGAACGGCCGAGGCTTCGGGCGGGGCCGACCGGGGCGCGTTGCAGGCGGAACTGTTTTCGGATGAATACCTGATCGAACGCCCCTTGCTGCAAGCAATGCGCCCGGACGAAAACGGAGCACCGGTTCTTCTGATCGACGAACTGGACCGGACCGATGAACCGTTCGAAGCCTTTCTGCTGGAAGCTCTGAGTGATTTTCAGGTCACGATCCCTGAACTGGGCACCGTTGCAGCACCCCAACCACCCATTGTGATTGTCACGTCGAACCGGACTCGCGAAGTGCACGATGCCCTCAAGCGTCGCTGCCTGTATCACTGGGTCGATTATCCCGATTTTGAACGCGAGATCGAAATTCTGCACGCGCGCGCGCCCGAGGCCGCCGATGCGCTCAGCCGCGAAGTCGTGGCTTTCGTTCAGCGTCTGCGCACCGAGGATCTGTTCAAGAAACCCGGCGTGGCCGAAACCATTGACTGGGCCAAATGTCTGCTGGCGCTGGACGTGATGAACCTTAGCCCCGAGGTGATCGGTGACACGCTGGGGGCGATCCTGAAATATCAGGACGACATCCAGAAGCTGCAAGGGTCCGAGGCCAAGCGCATTCTGGATGAGGCCAAAGCGACCCTTGAGCCGGCCTGACGCGCTATGGCCGAGCAGATCCCGCTGGAGATTCCCGACAACCCGAAGCTGGCGCAGAACATCACCCATTTTGCCCGCGCATTGCGGAAGGCGGGGCTGCCGATTGGTCCGGGGCGGGTGATCGATGCAATTCGCGCGGTACAAGCCGCGGGTTTCACTCAGAAACGGGATTTCTACTGGACGCTGCACGCCTGTTTCGTGAACCGCCCCGAACATCGCACGGTGTTTGCGCAGGTCTTCCGAATGTACTGGCGCGACCCGCGATACATGGAACACATGATGGCCATGATGCTTCCTGCCATTCGGGGCGTGCAAGAGGAACGCAAGGCGGATGCCGGTGAAAAGCGTGCAGCCGAGGCCCTGCTGGATGGTGTCGAACGTGACGCGCCCCAGCAGGCTGCGCAAGACGAGGGCGAAACCGAAATCGAGATTGACGCCACGCAAACGGCATCGTCAGAAGAGCGTCTTCGCAATCTGGACTTCGAACAGATGAGCACCGCTGAAATCGCGCAAGCCAAACGCGTATTGGCGCGGATGACCCTGCCGGTCAAACCCATTGAGTCGCGCCGCGGACAGGCCAGTCATCTGGGGCACCGTATCGACCGTGCCCGCACCTTGCGCGCAGCCATGCGGCAAGGGGGCGAATTGCGTGATATCTCCCGGCTGCAACCCAAACCGCGATGGCCAAATCTTGTTGCGCTTTGCGATATCTCGGGTTCGATGAGCCAATACAGCCGAGTCATTCTGCATTTCCTGCACACGGTCTCGAACGCCAAGGGGGCAGGTTGGGCCAAGGTTCATGCCTTTACGTTCGGCACGCGCCTGACCAACATAACCCGCCACTTGCATCATCGGGATGTTGACGCAGCGCTCGCCGCTGCCGGGGCCGAGGCGCAGGACTGGGAAGGGGGCACACGCATCGGCGACTGTCTGCATCAGTTCAACAGAGACTGGTCAAGACGTGTCATGGGGCAAGGTGCGGTTGTTCTTTTGATCACCGACGGTTTGGAACGGGGTGACCCGGAGAGCCTCGAGAAAGAGATCGAGCGGCTGCACCTGTCCTCCAAACGCCTGATCTGGCTGAACCCTCTGCTGCGCTGGGACGGGTTTGCCCCCAAGGCACAGGGTGTGGCGGCCATGCTGCCCCATGTCGACAGTTTCAGGGCAGGGCACTCGATTGCCTCGCTCGAGGACCTGGCCGCCGTGATTTCACAACCCGACGACCAGGGGCAGAAAGCACGGCTGATGGCCGCTCTTTCCGATTAGACCGTTACGACAACTGTTCTTCGTTGCACTTCCGGGCCATTTCCATGGCCTTGTAGGTGCCGGTCAGATCGACGGTAAATGCATAGGATGTCTCGGGGAACACGATCATGACCTTCTTCTTGGCCAGATCATCCGCGAATTGCGGGTTGTCAGACAGAATGTAACCACCGGAATAACCCTTGGTGATGTTGCCTTTCATACCTGTGGCTTCACCCAGATAGATGTTGTCCCCAATCAGGATAGCCACTTCTTGGGTTTCGCCACGTTTGATGTCGGTATCGGCTTTGGTGAATACCCCCACATACCCCACGCCGCGATCTTCGGTCAGGCCCATCTGAACGACGTTTTCCGCATCGTCCACGGCCTCGATCAGGCAGGATTTCTTTTCGTTGTCGATGAAGACTTTCCAGCCCTCGACCTCTCCATAACGTTCGAATGTGTCAGCCCACGCTGCGGTCGAAGCCAAAAGGCCAACCACTGCGCCCAGTGCAAGATAATGTTTCAACTGCTTGTCTCCGAAAAAATGTGTTTGGTATGCAGCTTGGGCAACTGGCCCGCTGCCCGCACAAGCTAAAACCCGGGCCCATAACAATCAATACTATGATTTATTGAATATTGTTCAGGCTTTAGCATCGGCTTGCAGGGCTCAACATAGACGTTTTGACAGGGGCGTTGCGCTTTTCATCCCGCCAATCCTGCCTATGTTGGAGACAGACGACGTCTGGAGGTCCTGATGGAACGATTCGACAACAGCCCGGAAACGGCATTGAAGTGGCACCGCAATGGCAGCGGCGCCGCGCTTGCCACGGTTGTCGAAACCTGGGGCAGCGCGCCACGCCGGGTGGGTTCCCAGCTGGTGATCGGCGGCGATGGCCGGATCGAGGGTTCTGTGTCGGGCGGCTGTGTCGAAGGCGCGGTGATCGTCGAGGCGCTTGAGGCCATTGACGAAGGCGAAGCCCGCTTGCTGGAATTCGGAGTGAGCGACGAAGATGCCTTTGCGGTCGGGCTGGCCTGTGGCGGGACCATTCGCGTTCTTGTCGAACCCGTTGGAAAGGTTCTGCCCGAACCGATGCTTGCGGAACTGGTTGCAGCCCGCGCAGCGCGTGAACCCATCGCTTACGAAGTCAATATCGATACCGGGCACAGAGCCTTGCTTCGTAACGCCTATGCGGAACGGCTGCGCATGGATCGGTCTGGTTTTGAAGAAGATGGTCAGACCTTTGTGGCCGTTCACAACCCGCCGCTGCGATTGATCGTTGTTGGTGCGGTGCATATCGCGCAGGCACTGGTGCCGATGGCGCGAATTGCCGGGTATGATCCGGCCATAATAGACCCGCGCGACGCGTTTGCATCCAGCGCCCGTTTTCCGGGCGAAACGATCCTTACGGATTGGCCGGATGAGGCCGTTGCAATACTCGGGTTGGATGCGCGCACCGCAATTGTCCTGCTGACGCATGATCCAAAGCTGGATGATCCGGCATTGCAAGCTGCACTGGATGCGGGCGTGTTTTACATTGGTGCCTTGGGATCGACACGTACCCACGCCAAACGCGTCGAGCGTATGAAAGCGGCCGGTTTCAGTGATGAGCAAATCTCGAGGATTCATGGGCCAATCGGGTTGGATATCGGGGCTGCCGGCCCATCCGAGATTGCCATTGCAATTCTGGCGCAGATGACGGCCGTTCTGCGAGGCAAGGCATGAGGTTTGGTCCGGTACCCGTCTCTGAAGCAAAAGGCGCCATTCTGGCCCATTCGGTGACGGCTGACGGTCAAAAGCTGCGCAAGGGGCTGTCACTGCGCGCAGAGCATGTGGCGCAGTTGACGCAGGCGGACATCCGCGAAGTGATCGTTGCGCGCCTCGAACCCGGCGATTGTCACGAAGACGAGGCCGCACGTCGTTTGGCCGCAGCTCTTGCGCCAGATGCGGCGTCGGCCAATCTGCGCGTGACAGACGCGTTCACCGGCCGGGTCAACCTGTTGGCGGACGGGCCGGGCGTGGCGGTTCTGGATGTGGATGCGCTGGAAATGTTCAATCAGGTCAACCCAATGATCACGGTTGCGACGGTTCCGCAATACCAGCAGATGGGCCCGAAGAGCATGGTCGCCACCATCAAGGTCATCTCATATGCCGTGCCAGAGGCTGATGTTCTGCGGGCTGCCAATTTGGCGCAAGGGGCCGTGCGTCTGGCAAGACCCGTTCACAAGACGGCAGGTTTGATCGTCACGGATATCCCCGGCGGCCCGCCCAACGACAAGGGGATCGCCGCCATTCGCGGACGGACCGAAGCCCTGGGTCTGGATTTGTGTGATGTTCAGATCGTGCCGCATCGCGTGGATGCGCTGGCCAAGGCGGTTTCCAGAACGACCGGTGATCTGCTCTTGATCCTGACCGGATCCGCGACTTCGGATCCGGACGATGTTGCCCCGTCTGCTGTTCGGCTTGCCGGCGGGCGGGTGGATCGGTTCGGAATGCCGGTTGATCCGGGAAACCTGCTGTTTCTGGGTGCGATGCAGGATCGACCGGTGATCGGGTTGCCCGGATGTGCACGATCTCCAGCGTTGAACGGGGCGGATTGGGTTCTGTCACGGGTTGCCTGCGGGATCGAAACGACCGGATCGGATATTGCCGGAATGGGTGTCGGAGGTTTGCTGAAGGAAATCCCGACCAGACCGCAGCCGCGCGCCAAACGAAAAGAATGATCCGCCACTGATCCTGAGCGGGGCTGAATTCTGAGGTTGACCCCAGAGGCTTTGACCGAACCGGCTTATGGTTTTCTGAGCTTTGGCAATACGCCGGGTCGCCAATACGCACCGGTATCTTCCCGCGCTTTCTGATAGGCATCCACTCTTTCTCTGGCGGTCTCTCCGCCGGCGGCAAACAAATGGCCCAGCAGGCATTCAAGTACAGCCATTGCCCCCGAAAAACTCGAAAACGGGTGCAAGGTTCGCGTGCTGACAGGCAGGACGACATCCGGTTCAACCCCCGGGGCGATGACCTCGCTATCCGACAACAGGACGATGCGCATCGACCGGTCCCGAGCACACCGCATCGCCTGAATCGTGTCGGCTGAATAGGGGTGAACCGTGATTGCAAACAGACAATCCTCGGCGGTGGCTTCGACCAGATCGTCGATGGCCGAACCCATGTGGCGGGGCACCAGCTGAAGCCCGGGATGGGCCATGCGTGCGGCGTAGTGAAAATAATAGGCCAGCGCATGGCTGGATCGTGTGGCCGTCACATAGCAGCGGCGCGCCGACCTGATGTATGCGACGGCCTGTTCCGTCAAATGGGGGGCCATGAGGCGCAGCGATCTGGCCACGACATTTATTTCGTTCTGCGCAAATCGTGCCTGCGCCGCACCAAACTGCCCTTGTTCCTTTAGGTGTTCCAGCCAATCCTGCCCAAACCTGTCCTCACCATCGGTTGTCAGAGCGTTTCGAAATGGGAGCCGAAAAGCGTCAAAGCTGTCATACCCCATGCGTTGCGCCAGCCGGATCAGAACGTTCGAGCTGATGCCGATGCGATCGGTGGTGGTGCGGATCGAATTCAACGCGAATTCGCCGGGATGATCGATGATATACTTTACAGCGACCTGCATTTGCGCAGGCATTTCATCGATCTCGCGGCGCAATTGCGTAACGATGGCAGTTAGAGTGCGGGTCATGCGGTAAACAAAACATATGTTTTCTAGTTGGTAAATTGAAAACGAAGCTTGGGCTCATTAGCTGAGGACAGACGATCACGAGGGCGCAATGACCAAGAGCACAGTGAAAACCACCGGGAAACCATATATACTGGTTGCTCCGAACGGGGCCCGGCGGGGCCGCGCGGATCACCCGGCTTTGCCAGTCACGACGGATCAGATCGTCGCAACGGCGCGGGGCTGCCACGAGGCTGGTGCAAATGGCATCCACCTGCATGTACGGGATGCCGACGGACATCACACGCTGGATGCCGGATTGTATCGCGAAACAATCGCGGAACTGAGAAGGGAAGTGCCGGGCATGGATGTTCAGATCACCACCGAGGCAGCAGGCGTGTTCGATGTCCAGTCGCAGTTTGAATGCCTGCAACTGGTTCAGCCTGAATGGGCCTCGATCTCAGTCCGGGAAATCGCGCGGGCCCTTGATCTTGCGCCTCGGGTCTATGCGCTATGTGCGGCTCAGGGCACGCGGGTTCAGCATATTCTCTACGACTTGGAAGATGTGAAGCTGCTGGAAGACTGGCAGTCAAAAGGTATCGTCCAGCCGGACCAAACAGACCGATTGCTTGTGTTGGGACGCTACAGTCAGAATCAGCAATCCGTGCCAGCGGATCTGGATGCGTTTCCATCCAGCCCGGCCAAATGGATGGTGTGCGCCTTTGGGACGCAGGAACATGATTGTCTTGTCGAAACCGCGCGGCGCGGCGGTGACTTGCGTGTTGGATTCGAAAACAGCCTGACGGCACCGGATGGCACGCTCTGGACGGACAACGCGGCCTCGGTCGCGGCTTTGGTAGAAACACTTGGAAGGACCGGAACATGAGTCATGTTTTCCCACGCCACACCAAATCTGAACTTCCCGTCGCGGCGGGTGGCGACGGCGCATACCTAATTGATGCCGACGGCAAGCGATATCTGGATTGCGGCGATGCGGCCGTGTCCTGTCTGGGGCATTCCAACGCGGCAGTGATCCGGGCCGTGCAACAGCAGGTGGAACAGATCGCATTCGCCCATACCGGGTTCATGACTTCGGAACCGGCCGAGGCATTGGCCGATCTTCTGATCCAGCACGCGCCGGGGGATCTGGACCGGGTGTATTTCGTATCGGGTGGGTCCGAGGCGACCGAAGCGGCCATCAAATTGGCGCGCCAGTATTTTCTGGAAATAGGGCAGCCCGAGCGCCGCCACGTGATCGCGCGCAAGCAAAGCTATCATGGCAACACTCTGGGGGCCTTGTCTGCCGGGGGAAATGCCTGGAGACGGGCCCAATTCGCGCCGATGCTGATCGAAATGACCCATATCTCGGCCTGCTATGAATATGCCGAAAAGCCCGAGGGTGAGAGCAGCTTTGACTATGGTCAGCGCGTCGCCAATGAGCTGGAGGCGGAAATTCTGCGCCTTGGTCCCGAAACGGTTATGGCCTTCATGGCCGAGCCGGTTGTTGGTGCTACACTTGGCGCGGTTCCGGCGGTTGAGGGGTATTTCAAACGCATCCGGGAAATCTGCGACCAATATGGCGTGTTGCTGATTCTGGATGAGGTGATGTGCGGCATGGGGCGCACCGGTCATCTGTTCGCCTGCGATCACGACGGTGCTGCACCGGATATTCTGTGCATCGCCAAAGGGTTGGGCGCAGGATATCAACCAATCGGGGCGATGCTGTGCACCGGTAAAATCTATGGCGCAATTCGCGATGGGTCAGGGTTTTTCCAACATGGGCATACCTATATCGGCCATCCCGTCGCCACGGCTGCGGCTCTTGCGGTGGTCCGTGAACTGACAGAGGGTGATTTACCGGCGCGCGCCGGACGTATGGGCAGCAAAGTGCATTCCGCACTGGAAGCCGCGTTTGGACAGCACCCGAACGTGGGCGATTTGCGTGGCCGGGGCCTGTTCCGGGGTGTGGAATTGGTAGCGGATCGCGAGACGAAGACCCCCTTTGATCCATCGTTGGGCATTGCCGGAAAGATAAAGAAGGCGGCGCTGGCCGAAGGCCTGATCTGTTATCCCATGGCGGGCACCCGGGATGGCCGGAACGGAGACCATATACTTCTCGCGCCGCCTTTCATCATAGAAGAGGCCCAGATAGGCGAACTTGTCAGCAAACTGGAACGCTCTTTTTCAGCCGTTCTCTGACAATACCGTGAGCACCCTGTTTGCCTGCGACACGTTTGCTATGTGTCGTGGGCAATGGATCTGGAAAAGGCGACGTCCATGGTGCTGGATATCTGGCGCAGTTTCCGAACGCTCCCTGTGTGGGTTCAGGTCTGGGTAGCGTTCATTTTGGTACCGGTAAACCTGCTTCCGCTGGCATTTCTGGATCAGCCAAAGGGGCACCTGATTGCATTGCTTGCATTTTCGGGCATGGCGCTGAACGTGCCGATCATGTTGGGTGCACGCGGGATGAGCGGCGCGATGGCGTTGCCACACATTCTGTGCTGGGTGCCGTTGGTCATCATCGTGACGCTTCTGCTGTTTTCCGAAGACCCCCTGAGCCCAGCCTTTGTTTGCTTTCTCCGGGTGCTTCTGATCGTCGATATCACCTCGCTGGTGTTCGATTTCCGGGACGCGGCCCGTTGGCTGCGCAGCAGGCGATCGCCCTGAACGAAAAAGCCCCTTCAAAAGAGAAGGGGCTTGGACCGTTTCGATCTTTGGACCGGATTATTTCTGCGGCAGCGGGCCGATCATCATGATCATCTGACGGCCTTCCATCTTGGGCATGTTTTCGATCTTGCCCAAGTCCTTGACGTCCTCGGCGACACGCTGCAGCAATTCGCGGCCAAGGTTCTGGTGTGCCATTTCGCGACCGCGAAAACGCAGGGTAACTTTGACCTTGTCGCCTTTTTCCAGAAACTTGAAGACGTTCTTCATTTTGACGTCATAGTTATGCGTGTCGGTGTTGGGTCGGAATTTGACCTCTTTTACCTCGATGATCTTTTGCTTCTTGCGGGCTTCGGCTTCGCGTTTTTGCGTTTCATATTTGAATTTGCCGAAATCCATGATCTTGCAGACCGGTGGGTTCGCATTGGGCGAAATTTCGACCAGATCAAGACCGGCCTCAGCGGCCATCTGCATGGCTTTGGCGGGATGAACCACCCCGACATTTTCACCTTCGGCGCCAATCAGGCGAATTTCGGGGGCACGGATCTTATCATTGACGCGCGGGCCGGTGTCTCGTTGTGGCGGCGCGTTGTGAGGTCTGCGAGCTATGGGTTCATTCCTTTGATAATTGCAGAATTTCGAGCCCGGAATTTAAACCGGGCCGGGCCACACTTCAAGCGGCATAAACACCGGCAGTTGCGAAAAAACAGTGTTTTGTCCGCTGAATTTTGCGTTCGGGGCTGCAAAGCTCCGAACGCAAGGTGCCTTTAGCCGACAAAGGCTTTTTCGATCACAAACTCTTTGGGTTCGGAATTCGCGCCTTCGCGCAGACCAAAACCTTCAAGGATTTCCTTGATGTCCAGGTTGAAAGCCAGCGACCCGCAGACCATGGCGCGATCGGTTTCGGGTTTGATTCCGCCTTCAATGCCTAGATCGCTGAACACGGTGCCATCCTTCAGCAGGTCGGTGATCCGACCCATCTTGGGGCTCTCTTCGCGCGTGGTTGTCGGGTAATAGCGGATCTTGTCAGCAAAGCCTTCGCCAATAAGTTCGGCCAGCATTTCATCCTGACGGATGCTGTCGATCAATTGACGGCCATATTCCAGTTCGGCCACTTCGCGGCAGGTATGGGTGATGATCACCTCGTCATAATCTTCATATGTTTGCGGTTCACGCAACAACGAAGCAAACGGGGCAAAACCGGTGCCGGTGGCAAAAAACCACAAACGCTTGCCGGGCAGAAGGGCGTCATGCACCAACGTGCCAACCGGCTTGGGGCGCAGGATGATCTGGTCGCCGGGCTTGATGTGCTGAAGTTTCGACGTCAACGGGCCGTTCTGAACCTTGATCGAATAGAACTCCAGCTCATCGTCCCACGACGGCGAAGCGATTGAATAGGCGCGCAGCAATGGCTTGCCATTGTCGCCCAGCAGACCGATCATCACGAACTCGCCCGAGCGGAAACGCAGCGTGGCGGGGCGCGTCACCTTGAAAGAGAACAGGCTGTCGGTCCAATGCTTGACCTCGGTTACAGTTTGCGCATCCGGCAGGACCGGGGCCTTCACGGCAGTTGCTTCGCTCACGGGCTTCATCTCTGTCATCGTTTACCTGCCGGTCTGCTAAACCGACATCTCCGTTTAATCTTTGATCCAAGTCAGGAAAAGGGGACAGATTGCCCCCTTTGTGTTTCAAGCCGGCGATGGGCGGCTTTTAACCGCGCAAACGCGCCTGATAGTTGTTCTCTTTCCAGTTGGCCCGGGAAAGCCACTGATCTTCGGGCTGGCGATCTGCCAGGTCTCCGTCAATCTCAACTTCGTCAAAGCCGCAGCGACGCGCCATGGCGTACTGGTCTGCCAGAACATGACCCTTGGCGCGCAAACGTCCTGTATAGCCCTTAAGGCGCAGGGTGCGGGCGATGGTAAAGCCGCGACCGTCGGCAAAGGATGGAAAATCCACCCGGACCAGCTTGGCACTGCCCAAACGGTCAAAAAGCTCATCCGGGTCCGTGTCCGAGCTGACGTCCAGCGCAACCACGTCATTCGCGGCATCATCCAGAGTGACAAAGCCGTCGGTCCAGTCATCGGGCGAAAAGCCCTCATCTGTTACGATTACGTTCATGTTTTTTCTCCGATGCGCACCATCTTGCCATCGACAAAATGAATGCCGCATTCTTCCTTATTCTGATCGCGCCAGCGGCCGGCGCGGGGGTCTTCGCCTTCCTTCACCGGCGAAGTGCAGGGCGCACAGCCGATCGAAGGGTATCCCTTGGCCACCAGCGGATGCCGGGGCAGGTTGTTTTCTTCCATATAGGCGCGCACATCGTCCGGCGCCCAATGGGCCAGCGGATTGACCTTGATCCGGCCCGTGCCGTCTTCGACCTCGAAAAACTCGAGCGCGGCGCGCGTGCCGGACTGAAACCGTTTCCTGCCGGTAATCCAACCGCAATACCCGGTCAGGGCTTGCTGCAAGGGAAAGGTCTTGCGCAGGTTGCAGCACGCATCCGTATCCCGCAGGCGCAGCGCGCCATAGGGGTCTTCGCGTTGCAGTTCTTCGTCATCCGCCCGGATGATCCGGATGTTCCTGAGCCCCAGGCGCTCGCTGACTTCCTGCTGGTACTCCAGCGTTTCGGTGAACAGCAATTGGGTATCCACGAACAACACCGGCGTCATCTTATCGATCACCGCAGCCATGTGCAGCAGCACCACCGATTCCGCGCCAAAGCTTGAGACCAGAGCAAGCGCATCGATCTCTTCAAGGGCGCCATGCATCACGTCATGGGCGCTGTGGTGACGGAACCGGGCATTCAATGCGTTGACCTTCTCGGTCAGGTCGCTGCGGTCTTTGCCCAGTTCCGTTTGAATCAGATCAAGCGGCATTCGCCCGAGCCTCGGGGTAGAGGGCGGCCTTGAACGGCTCCATGCCGACGCGGCGATAAGTCATCAGAAAGGTTTCTTCAGCATTCTCGCGCAGATCCAGGTAGGTGTCGACGATGCGTTCCACGGCCGGCACTATCTCATCATAGGCAAAACCAGGACCGGTGCGGTCGCCGATCGCGGCCGTCTCGGTGGCGTCGCCACCCAGAGTGATCTGGTAGTTTTCGACGCCTGCACGATCCAGGCCCAGGATGCCGATATGGCCCACATGGTGGTGGCCGCAGGCGTTGATGCAGCCCGAGATCTTGATCTTTAGGTGCCCGATGTCATGCTCCAGCTTCAAATCTTCAAAGCGGGTCGCAATTTCCTGAGCAACCGGGATCGAGCGCGCCGTCGCCAGCGCGCAGTAATCCATGCCGGGGCAGGCGATGATATCGCTGATCAGCCCGATATTGGCGGTGGCCAGTTCGTGTTCCTTCAGCTTTGCGTGGATCGCGGGCA
Organism: Ruegeria sp. AG6; assembly: GCF_056541565.1. Classification (NCBI taxonomy): domain Bacteria; kingdom Pseudomonadati; phylum Pseudomonadota; class Alphaproteobacteria; order Rhodobacterales; family Roseobacteraceae; genus Ruegeria; species Ruegeria sp. AG6. The sequence continues at coordinate 521,311 of NZ_JBQFYQ010000001.1, forward strand.
AGTCCGATTTGTGGACATGCGGCAGGATCACGTTCTGCTCGTGGCTGATACGCAGCTCATCATAGGCGAATTCTTCGGCCAGATCGGCCATCACGCGCATCTGCTCGGCGGTCGCATCACCCGGCGTCTGGCCGTGTTTCTTGATCGAGATCGTAACGATCGCGTGGTCCGCGTTCTTGTGGGGCGCGATGTTGGTATCGACCCACGACCGGAAAACCGGATCGTTGGAATAGGCGCTTTCAAACGACGCAACCGAACCTTCGCGGAAGCCCGGAGGCGCAAAATGGCCTTTGATCTCATCCAGCAGCGCCATGTCGGCGCCCTTGAACTGTGGGCGAACCTGCAAGAAACGTTCATTCACCTTGGCGCGGATGGCGTCGATGCCGTGTTCATGCACGGTGATCTTGATGCGCGCCTTGTACTTGTTGTCGCGGCGACCGATCTGGTTCCAGACCGACACGGTGGCTTCCAGATAGGCCAGCAGATCATCGAATGCGACGAATTCGGACAGTTCCTTGCCGATCATGGGCGTACGGCCCAGGCCGCCACCGACGATGACGCGCGCACCCAGAACGCCGTCACGTTCGACCAGTTGCAGGCCGATGTCATGCGCTTTGATCACGGCGCGGTCGTTTTCCGAACCGGTGATGGCGATCTTGAACTTGCGCGGCATGAACTGGAATTCCGGGTGGTCGGTCGACCACTGGCGCAGCAGTTCGGCATAGGGGCGCGGGTCGGCGACCTCATCCGCGGCGGCACCGGCGAAATGGTCGGCCGTCACGTTGCGGATGGTGTTGCCCGAGGTCTGGATGGCGTGCATGCCCACCTCGGCCAGCGCGTCCAGCATGTCTGGCACATCTTTCAGTTTCGGCCAGTTGTACTGGATGTTCTGACGGGTGGTGAAATGGCCATACCCCTTGTCCCACTTTTCAGCCAGCAGAGCCAGTTGGCGCATTTGTGCGCTGTTCAGCGTGCCGTAGGGAATGGCGACCCGCAGCATGTATGCGTGCAGTTGCAGATACAGGCCGTTCATCAGGCGCAGCGGCTTGAATTCATCTTCGGTCAGCGAACCGTCGATGCGGCGCTCGACCTGAGCGCGGAACTGCGCGTTACGCTCTGCCAGAAAATCTTTGTCAAACTCGGAGTAGCGATACATGTCTAGCTGTCCTTGGTTGCAGCCCCGAACCTGGGGCCTTGAAGGGGAGAGAGAAGGGCCAGAGGTCAGGCCCGGGGCTGCGGGGAAGCTTCCTGTTTGCCGTGGGCATAGTTGGACGGACCAGTGCGGCGGAAGTCTTCCCGGAAATGGGTGGGCTCGGGGCCGTTTTCGCCAGCAACGGCATCGGCCAGATAGGCGCCCACAATTTTGTTTGCCTGACGCGCGGCATCCAGCAGGCGAACCTGCGCATGCGCCTCGTCGGTGATCAGTTCTGCCTCGCTCAGGTCACGGGACCAGCGGTCATCTTCGGTCAGATAAATCACGTCACCTTCGAGCAAGTCATTTGCAGTGACGACTTTGGGGGTAAAAGCGCGGGCCATCAGGCAAGCTCCTTGTTGAATTCGGTTACAGCCTGCGCCGCTTCGCGCGGGGCAAGGCCATAGAAGGTCAGGGCCGGTCCATCCATTTCGGCGGCGGCCAGATCGGTGGGCAACTGGTCCAAAGTGGTGGCCAAAATCCGTTGGTCGGGACGCGAGGCATTTTCGACCAGGGTAATGGGAGTGACGCGATCGGCGCCGTGCATGATCAGGCGACCCTGAATGAACCGAGCGGACTTCTTGCCCATGTAGATTGCCGCCACGGAACCCGGCTTGGCCAAAGCGTTCCAATCGTGATCCGCAAAACCCTGCATGTCGTGCCCGGTCAAAAAACGCACCGATGAGTTGCGTCCGCGGCGAGTCAGGCTTTGACCGATGCCAGCCACTGCGGCAGAGGCCGCCGTGATGCCGGGAATGATCTGCCAGGAAATGCCGGCCGCATCGACGGCCTCGATTTCTTCGTCTAGACGACCAAAAACCGTGGGATCCCCCGATTTCAGGCGCACCACACGGTTGCCATTCAGGGCGTGTTCAACCAGAAGCGCGTCGATATCGCTTTGCTTCCACGAGGGGCCGAAACCGGCCTTGCCGACATCGACCAAAGCGGCGTTCTGGGCGGCAATGTCCAGCACAGGCTTGCTGATCAGGCGATCATGCAGCACCACATCCGCGCGCCCGAATGCGGCCAACGCCTTGAGCGTCAGCAATTCGGGGTCACCGGGTCCGGCGCCGACAAAGTCGACATGACCTTTGGGACTGGTTGTGTGAAAATCCTGCATCGGATCGTCTCGGACATTGTTTGACTTGACCCTTAATATAGGAAATATTCCCACCGAAGCGCCATATCACCGCTAAAATAAGGACAAATGTTCCGATTTTCGGAAAAGCCGGAACATAGGTGTCGAAACAGAAGGAAAATTGGAATGTCGGTGCGGATAGATGACACGGATCGAAAAATTCTGGCCGAGCTGCAACGGGACGCAGGCCAATCATTGGACGAAATTGCGGCTCGGGTCGGCAGTTCAAAGACGCCTGTCTGGAATCGCATTCGCAAGCTCAAGGGGGCGGGAATCATCGGCCAGCAAACGGTGCTGCTGGATGCCGAGGCACTTGGGTTCGAAGCCACCTTTTTTGTTTTGATCCGCACCTCGGAACATGAGGCGGACTGGCAACGTAAATTCCTGAAAGCATTGAAGGATCACCCCGAAGTGCAAGAGGCGCACCGGTTGGCGGGTGATATCGACTATATCCTGAAAGTCCGGGTTAAAAACGCGCGTGCCTATGATCAGTTCTATCAGTCGCTCATCTCGGAGGTGCGCGTGCACAACGTCACGGCGTTGTTGTCCATGGAAGAGATCAAGTCCACAACGATGCTGCCGCTGAATGCGTTGGCAGAGGGGGCTTAGAACACTCGACCGCGGCTCCTCCGCCCGTGTCTTTCAATGGGCTTAGAGCCAGATGAGCTGATGGGTGTTTTCATCCGGCCGGAAGCAAAATCGCCAGAGGGATCGTGTAGGTATGCGGAAGGTGATTGCTAAGGTCTGACCAGCAGCTGATTCAGCCCGTGAAAGTGATAGCTGTCCGAATAAAGCGGCGGCGCAGTCAGTTGCAGGTTTGGACAGCTTTCGAACAGGATCGGCAAAGCAATGCGCATTTCCAGACGCGCCAGAGGTGCCCCGACACAAAAATGAATTCCGCCCCCAAAGCTTGTGTTGACTTCAATCGGACGGTTCGGCTGAAACGTGTTCGGTTCAGCCCAGACAGCGGGGTCGCGGTTGGCCGCGCCAAGCAACAGTGCCACTTGATCGCCACGTTTGAATGAATGGCCGAACAGATCCACGTCCTCATACGCGTAACGTGTGAACATGTGCAGAGGCGGGTCATAGCGCAGGATTTCTTCGATGGTTCCGTCGAGTCCATCCGGTGCCAGGGCGTCAGGGGCGGTGCGGGTCTGCAACAGGGTTTTCACCCCGTTCCCCAGTGAGTGCACGGTAGCCTCATGGCCAGCGTTGAGCAGCAGGATGCAGGTAGCAACCAGCTCGTCCAGTGACAGTTTCTGGCCTTCTTCCTCGGCGCTTATCAACCGGGTTATCAGATCGTCGCGGGGATCATTGCGCCGCAGCTCTATGTATTCCTTCAGGAATTCGGTGAATTTCTTAGATGATTTGGCGGCCCCGTCTTCGGTGTCCTGCGTGCGATTGGCCTGATACATGGCAACCATATCGTGAGACCATTGCAACAGATCGGGCGCCATGGCTTCGGGGACGCCCAGAAGCCGGCAGATCGTGACCACCGGAACCTGAGTGCAATAGGCTTCCAACAGGTCGAATGTGTTCCGAGGGAAATCTTTGATCAGGTTGTGGCACAGTTCTTCGATGGAAGGTTGCAGCGCAGAAATCGCCCGTGACGTGAAGGCGCGCATCACCAATGACCGAAGGCGTGTGTGCCTTGGTGGTTCTGCCTCAAGCAGTGAATGGGCCTCGATGGCCAGCCAAGGCGCCAGATGGGCGGGACCTTGCTCTGCCAGTTCGGGCGGTACCTCGCGGCCAAACCTGCGGTCCCGAAACAGGGCGCGAACCGCGCGGTATGAAACCGCGGCGACCATACCATAGTCCTGCCAATAGAACAGATCGCCCGAGCCTCGCGCCTTGTCGTAGAACGGGTAGGGGTTTTGGACGAAACCCGGGTCTGTCGGTGATTGCGAAAAAGACTTCATGCGCCGCACACTTGCCATGCGGCGCATTGAATGCAAGACCCTGTCTATGCACAGGGTTTGGTTCATTTCCGTTTTTTTGCTCGCCGTTGGGTTATTGTCGGGGTTTGTCTGGTCTTATGGCTATCGACAGGCCCTGTCTCAGCTGAGCGAGAAGGCAGAGGCAGATCTTGAGTTGGCGGCTGACCGGCTGAGCACGCAGATGCAAGTGTATCAGGAACTTGCCGTGCTGATGGCAACTCATCCCGTTTTGCATGAACTGGATACGCAGGCCGGTATTCGCCAAGCCCGGGCAACGCTGCTGGACGTCGCTGACAAAACGGCCGCCGTAAACATGATGTATCTGGATACGAAGGGGCAGGTGCTGGTATCGGCGCAGCCTGTGTCCCAGCGCAACATGGCCCATCATCCGGCTTTCCGCCGTGCGATGCAGGGCGCCTTGGGCAGTGCGCATGAGGTTGTACCGTCGGGCGAAGACCGGATCTATTCCTATGCCGCCCCCACTTTTGGCCCGTCTGGCCAGATTGAAGGCGCGTTGATGGTCGTTGCTGATGTTCAGGACGTTGAACAAACGTGGCGCGGCAGTACCGAGGCGGTTTTCTTTGTCGATTCAGATGGTGTCGTTTTCATTTCCAACAGATCCGACCTGCTGTTCTGGCGCCGGGCGGACGGTGAGGCGGGATTGACGCCGCCAGATGGTGCGACCGTCGATTTTTCTTCGAAACAGGTCGGCAGGCACGAGTTGTGGCACTTGAACTGGGGGCGTTACCTGCCGCGCGATGCGCTGCATCTGACCCTTGATTTGCCGGTGATCGACATGACTGCCGAGGTGCTGGTGGACGTGGCGCCGGCCCTTCAGCTCGCCAGGCTTCAGGCGGCGGCCGTCGCAGCGATCTGTCTGGCCTTTGGGGCCATGCTCTTTCTAGCCATGGAGCGGCGGCGGGCGTTGGCCGAAGCGAATGCCGTTCTGGAAAGCCGTGTGGCCAAACGCACCCATGACCTGACAGTGGCAAATGCCAGTTTGCGCAAGGAAGTGGCGGAACGGGAAGAAGCCGAGGCGGCGCTGCGGCGGGCCCAGGCAGACCTGGTGCAGGCCGGAAAGCTCAGCGCTTTGGGGCAAATGTCGGCGGGCATCAGCCATGAACTGAACCAGCCGCTTATGGCCATACGGCAATTTGCGGATAACGGTTCAGCGTTCATGACGCGGGGAAAACCTGAAATGGCTGCCGAGAATCTGGGCCGGATCTCGGAAATGGCGGCGCGGATGGCGCGGATCATCAAGAACCTTCGCGCCTTTGCCCGCAACGAAAGCGAACCGATGGGACGGGTTGACCTGATTCAGGTTCTCAACACTGCTGTTGAACTGACCGAGGCCCGCCTGCGAGACGACAATGTAACCCTGAACTGGGCCCCCCCGAATGGGGCTGTGTATGTTTGGGGGGGTGAAGTACGTTTGGTGCAGGTGTTCGTGAATCTGATCAACAATGCGGCGGATGCAATGCTGGGACGACCAAAACGGATTATAACGATAACGCTGCGAAAAGGTGCACGATTGAGCGTTTCCTTGCAGGATACTGGCCCGGGCATTGAAGATCCCGACCGGATGTTCGAGCCCTTCTATTCCACGAAAAGCGTTGGATCGTCAGAAGGTTTGGGGCTGGGGCTTTCCATTTCCTACGGGCTGGTTCAAAGCTTTGGTGGGGACATAAGGGGCGCGAACACGGCGGATGGGGCCATGTTTACCGTCGAACTGGAACCCTGCGACAAGGAAGAGGCCGCGTGATGCGCAGGGTTTTGTTGGTCGATGATGATGTCGCCGTACGCGAGGCCTTGTCTCAAACTCTGGAATTGGCGGACTATCAGCCAACGACCGCCGGATCCTTTGTGGCGGCCAAGGATCACATCAGCCGCGAGTTTCCTGGTGTCATCATCTCGGATATACGCATGCCGGGGCGGGACGGGTTCCATCTTTTGTCTTATGCCCGAGAGGTCGATCCGGATCTTCCCGTGGTTCTTCTGACGGGTGAGGGCGATATTCCCATGGCCGTCGATGCCATGGGAAAGGGCGCGTTCGATTTTCTGGAAAAGCCGTGCGCCGCGTCCGACCTTCTCGAGGTGCTTGAACGCGCGTTTGCAGCCCGTTCGCAGATATTGGAGCAAAGAGCGGCAAAATCCGAGCTGGAACGAGGAGACCCCGCCGCGCGTTTGCTGTTCGGACTGTCGCCGCAGGCCGAGGCCCTGCGCGAACGGGTTCGGACCGTTGCGCCAACAGGCGCCGAGGTTCTTGTGACGGGACCGCCGGGCAGCGGCATCTCGAAGGTCGCCGAGGTCGTGCATCTGATGTCGCCAGCAGGGCAGGGACCATTTGTCAAACGCACGGCCTCCAGCCTCAGCCCCGACGACTTGGCCAAGAGCTGTGAAGATGCGGCAGGTGGGTCATTGTTTCTGGACGAAGTGTCGGCCATGCCCCATGCCACGCAATTTGCGGCGTTGGAGATCATCGAGCATGGACCGGGCGGGCGTATCATTGCGGGAACGACCGCTGATCTGTCGGCGCTGAGTTCTGAAGGCCGGTTCAATGCAGACCTGTTTTACAGGCTGGATGTCATGCGGGTTCGTATTCCATCGCTGGCAGAACGCCCCGACGACATTCCGGTGATCTTCCGCCATTACGTTGCACAGGCCGCGGAACAGGCGGGGATCGTGGCGCCGGAAATCTCGTCCGAGCATCTGGCGTCGCTTATGGCCAGCGACTGGCCGGGGAATGCGCGATCCCTGATGTCAGCCGCGATGCGCTTCGTGCTGGGAATGCCGGAAGAAGTCGCGCAGGCAACAGACCTGGGCCTTAGCGAACAGATGGCGCGGGTGGAGCGGTCGCTGCTCATCGCGGCGCTGGGTCGTCACAACGGCAAGGCATCAGATGCGGCGAAGGCATTGAAACTGCCGCGCAAGACATTTTACGACAAGCTGGCACGGTACCAGATTCGGGCCGAGGATTACCGACGGTAACGGCCGGGCTCCCGCCACCTTTTTCCGCATTAACATGCGTCTAAAGCTGTTGGGCCGGGCAGCCCGCTGTCGCGGGCTGCGGTTTCGCGTCAGTTGATTCGGGGGTTTTGATTCGCGGCGTGTGCGGATTTTCGCACAAACTGGAAGATTGCTGTGCGGAATCTCGCACTCGGGGTTTCGAATGGGTCCAATATTCATTGCAAAGCGCTTTATAACCTTCTGAAAGAAAATCACTAAATAGAAAATCGAGGGACAGAAAACAAATCGTTGAGTGGATCGTGCCGATTCGTTTCACTTCGCTGCATCTGATACCGAATTGGTGTCGAAGGACAATTTCAAGGAAGTCTGGGAGGAAAAGACAGATGAAATTCCTGACAACGGCAGCGACCGCTCTGGCGCTGACAGTCACAGCCACCGCAGGGATGGCAGCCTGTGACGATGGTGAAATCGTCGTCAAGTTCGCGCATGTGACCAACACTGACAAACACCCCAAGGGCATCGCCGCATCGCTGCTGGAACAGCGCGTCAATGATGAGATGAACGGCGTGATGTGCGTGGAGGTCTATCCGAACTCGACACTGTACAACGACGACAAGGTGCTGGAGGCGATGTTGCAGGGCGACGTTCAGCTTGCCGCGCCGTCACTGTCGAAGTTCGAGAAGTTCACCAAGCAGTTCCGCCTGTTTGACCTGCCGTTCATGTTCAAGAACATCGACGCTGTGGATGCATTCCAGGCTTCGGCTGATGGTCAGGCGATGAAGGACAGCATGCAGCGCCGTGGCCTTCAGGGGCTGGCCTTCTGGCACAACGGCATGAAGCAGATGTCGGCCAACAAGCCGCTGGTCGATCCGTCCGACGCAAACGGCCTGAAGTTCCGCGTGCAGTCTTCGGACGTTCTGGTGGCACAGATGGAGGCTATTGGTGGCAGCCCGCAGAAAATGGCGTTCTCGGAAGTTTACGGCGCGCTGCAACAGGGGGTTGTGGATGGTCAGGAAAACACCTGGTCGAACATCTATGGCAAGAAGTTCTTCGAAGTGCAGGACGGCATCACCGAGACGAACCATGGCATCATCGACTATCTGGTCGTGACCTCTGTGGACTGGCTGGACAGCCTGGATCCGGACGTGCGTGATCAGTTCCTGACCATTCTGGCTGAAGTCACGGAAACAAGGAACAAAGAAGCCTTTGCCGTGAACGAAGCAGCCAAAGCTTCGATCGTTGAAGCAGGCGGAGTCATCCGCGAGTTGACCCCGGAACAGCGTCAGGCCTGGGTTGATGCGATGAAACCCGTTTGGGACCAGTTCGCAGGTGACGTGGGTCAGGACAAGATCGACGCGGCTCAGGCCATCAACGCCGGCTTCTGAATCTGGCCAAAGGCCGCGCGTCCGGGGACTGGGGAGTAATTGACGCGCTGGCCGGGCGGGCTGAACAAGCCCGCCCAACACTCTCTCATCACAAAAAATGCGGGGACAGAAAGATGTCTGGTGCGAATTCCGGCCAAGGCGGGCTGGTCGACCATATCGAAGAAACCCTGATCGCGTGTCTGTTGGGCCTGATGACGGTCGTGACATTTGCCAACGTGATCGCGCGGTTTGTTTTCAATTCCAATATCCTGTGGGCGCTTGAACTGACGGTGTTCACTTTTGGCTGGCTGGTGCTGCTTGGTGCCTCTTACGCGGTCAAGAAACACTCTCATCTGGGTGTTGATGCGATCCTGAACATGCTGGCCCCGGCGCCGCGTCGCATTCTGGCGCTCATCGCCGTGGGGTGCTGTCTGGTGTTTTCACTGCTGTTGCTGAAGGGCGCCTATGACTATTGGGCGGTTTTCGCGGATCTGCCGCCGACATCCGGACGCTGGTTCCCGACCGGGTTCAACTTCGACGCCCGCAGCCAGAGTTTCTATGAGGTGGACGATATCCCGATGGTCGCTCCGCTGCGGTTTCTGGAAGACCTGATCAACTATGGCGAAGGGTACGAGAAGCTTCCCAAAGTGGTGCCTTATCTGGTGCTGCCGGTATCGATGCTGCTGCTGGTGATCCGGTTCGCCCAGGTTGCCGTTCAGATATGGCGTGGCGAAACGGATCGCCTTGTCGCCAGCCACGAAGTCGAGGACGAGATCGAAGAAGTCCGCGCTCAGCAAGGAGAGCATAACTGATGGACGTCGTACTTCTTTTCTCGATGGTCGTCGGCCTGCTGCTGATCGGTGTGCCGATTGCAGTTGCGCTTGGCCTCAGCTCGACCCTGTTTCTGCTGATCTACTCAGACAGTTCACTCGCGTCCGTCGCGGGTACGCTGTTCGAGGCTTTTGAAGGGCATTTTACCCTGCTGGCGATCCCGTTCTTCATCCTGGCGTCGTCCTTCATGACTACAGGTGGTGTCGCACGACGGATCATCCGGTTCTCGATCGCCTGTGTCGGGCATTTGCCCGGCGGTCTGGCGATTGCGGGCGTCTTTGCCTGTATGCTGTTCGCAGCCCTGTCCGGGTCGTCCCCGGCGACCGTGGTCGCCATCGGCTCGATCGTCATCGCGGGGATGCGTCAGGTGGGCTATTCCAAGGAATTTGCCGCCGGTGTGATCTGCAACGCGGGGACATTGGGTATTCTGATCCCTCCATCCATCGTCATGGTCGTATATGCCGCCGCTGTTGAAGTCTCGGTTGGGCGCATGTTCCTTGCGGGGGTTATTCCCGGTCTGATGGCCGGTTTGATGCTGATGATCACCATCTATGTCATGGCCAAGGTCAAGAACCTGCCCAAGGGGGAATGGAAAGGCTGGGGAGAGGTCTTTACCTCGGCCCGCGAGGCCGGTTGGGGTCTTTTCCTGATCGTCATCATTCTGGGTGGTATCTATGGTGGCATCTTCACCCCGACCGAAGCCGCCGCAGTTGCCGCAGTCTACGCGTTCTTCATTGCCAGCTTTGTGTACAAGGACATGGGCCCGCTGAGCACGGAAGAAGGCACACAGAACCTGCCGCTGCTGAAAAAACCCTATGCGCTGATCACGGCGTTCTTTCACCCGGACACCAAGCATACGCTGTTCGAGGCAGGCAAGCTGACGGTCACGCTGCTGTTCGTGATCGCCAACGCGCTGATACTCAAGCATGTTCTGACCGACGAGCAGGTGCCGCAGCATATCGCCGAAGCGATGTTGTCGGCCGGCCTTGGCCCTGTCGCTTTCCTGATCGTGGTGAACGTGATCCTGCTGATCGGCGGTCAGTTCATGGAACCGTCAGGCCTGTTGGTTATCGTGGCGCCCCTTGTGTTCCCGATCGCTATCGAGCTGGGCATTGACCCGATCCATCTGGGTATCATCATGGTGGTCAATATGGAGATCGGGATGATCACGCCTCCGGTCGGTCTGAACCTGTTCGTGACTTCGGGTGTTGCGGGTATGCCGATGATGAGCGTTGTGAAGGCGGCGCTGCCCTTCCTTGCGGTGCTGTTCGTCTTCCTGATCATGGTGACGTATATTCCGTGGATATCGACCTTCCTGCCCAACACGTTCATGGGGCCGGAAATAATAACCAACTAGACTGTCTGAAAACTGAACAAAGCCGGGTGGTGTCAACTGCCCGGCTTTTTCGTGTCTTGAAACCACGCGATGGGTTCTTATCTGAGGCACAGAGGACGACCTCTGCTTTCTGGGACATCATTCGGGACGACCCGTACGGATATGAGGTTGTCTTATGCCCTGGATCTTTCTTCTGTTTGCTGGCCTTTTGGAAATTGTCTGGGCGGTTGCCATGAAGCAGTCGGCCGGTTTTACCCGATTGTGGCCGACGGCCGTGATGGGCGTTTCGATGTTGGGCTCATTTGGTCTGCTGGCGCTTGCAATGCGCGACTTACCGTTGGGCACCGCATACACGATCTGGACTGGGATCGGTGCGGTGGGGGCGTTCAGTGTCGGTATTCTGTTTCTTGGCGAAGCCCTGGCACCTGCGCGGATCGCAGCTGCGGTTCTGATCGTGACAGGCCTTGTGGTGATGAAGCTGGCCTGATGTGCTTGACTTGCCAAGCCAAAGTACTTCGGCAGTTTACAGCACACACTCGAAGCGGAGCTCGGAATTTTGACCGGCTCTGACAGACGCATTTTGCGTGGCTCCTGAAAAGGCGAAGGCCGGATTTGACGACGGCGGATGTCGCATCAAATCGGTTCTGGCGCGGGATGGCGGAGTTGTCTCACAAGGTCGCAATCAGCCTGTACAGGGCGGCAACCCGACCGTGCTGGAACAGATGGAAGCCCTGCGCAAGGCGGGGCGTCAGAAAACCTGTTCCCGCATACCTCGCCATTGCCCAGTGCAATTTGTTCGCTTCCCATCGCTCAGTTCGGAACCCCGCGTCTCTTCGTCAACTCACGGAATTTCGTGCGCAAGGCAGGATTTTTTGCGATCAAAGGGGAGGGGCCTGTTGCAGTGAACAACCCTGACCGCATCGCGTTCAAGCGACGATCTATTGAAAAAACCGATCCTTGAGCCGAAGAAACTGCGGGACGAAGTCTGGAATCAGGCGCCTTCCAGCGCTTGAATGATTCCCGAGAATTCAGACGCTTTCAGGCTGGCCCCGCCCACAAGTGCGCCATCGACGTTGGAAACTGAAAATATATCCGCCGCGTTGCCGGGTTTCACCGAGCCGCCATAAAGCAGGCGGACGGAACGGCCCACGCCTTCGCCAAAGCGGCGCTCCAGCCGGGCGCGCATGAAGTCGTGAACGTCCCCGATTTCTTCCAGGGTGGGAACTTTGCCGGTGCCAATTGCCCAGATCGGTTCATATGCGACGATCAGGTTCTCGCCGGTCGACTGATCCGGGATCGACCCGGACATCTGGCCGCCGATGATGTCGAGCGTATTGGCCGCTTCGCGCTGCTCAAGGCTTTCACCGACGCAAATGATCGCCTTCAAACCTGCATCCATCGCTGCGCGCGCCTTGGCCCGCACATCTTCGTCATGTTCACCGTGGTCCACGCGGCGCTCGGAATGGCCCAGGATGACCGATGTTGCACCGGCATCCACCAGCATATCCGCACTGATATCTCCGGTATGCGCGCCTGATTTTGCGGCATGACAGTCCTGACCACCGACAGAGATGGCGGTGCCCTGAACGGCAATTGATGCGCGGCTGAGCAATGTTGCCGGCGGGCAAATCAGGATATCCACCGAGGCTGCCGGGTGGATCTGAGACAGCGCCTTCAACTCGGTCAACTCAGCGCCGGTCCCATTCATTTTCCAGTTTCCAGCCGCCAGCTTCTGCCGCATTTCGGTATCTCCCTGATCATCCGATGATTTTAGCATGCGGATAGCATTGTAAGGACCATCTTACAATTCTGCTCGCATGCTGATCCCGGGCGCAAACATCGAAGATCGGCCCGCATGCGACGTTCAAATGAAAAGGGATGAGGCGGGCTTAGCCTTGTTGGCCGATGCTTTCGTCGAATTTGATCGATTCTCCACAGCCGCAGGCGTCGACGACGTTCGGGTTCTTGAACTTAAAGCCGGATTCCAACAACGACACTTCGTAATCGATTTCGGTTCCGAACAGGAACATCTGGGCCATGGGCGCAATCATGATGCGCGCGCCATCCTGTTCGACCACTTCGTCATGAGGATCTGCGTGATCAACATACTCCATGGTATATTCCATGCCTGCACAGCCGCCTTTTTTGACGCCGATGCGCAAACCAGCGTGACCGCCTGATTTCATCAGGCGGGTAATCTGTTCTGCGGCTTTGGGCGTCATTGTCACAGCCTGTTTGCCGGGGATGCCGAACATGTAAATCTCCGTTGTCGCGCGTTACACCCAATCTAGGGGCCAAGGCTCTTTTGCTCAAGGCAATGTCGTGTAAAGAAATTGAATTCGCTGGAAAGCTTAGTGTTTCTGCGTCGCCGCTCTGCAAACTTGCTTTGATACGGGAGGCGGGGTTAGCATCGGTCTTATGACGTTTTGGAACCCCGTCCGAATAGATGGCATGACATGAAGTGGTAGAAATATGAATTATTTAGGGTCGAAAGTTAAAGTAGCTTTACTTGCGGCCGCACTTTTTTCCGTAAGCGTGTGCGCGATGTCCGACGAAGCTGGGGCGGCCACGGGATCCGAACGGCACCCGGTGAATTGTGCAACGGCAGAAGGGGATCTGCGCGCGATTGCATCGGAAAAGAAACATGCGGAAGACAAACAACTGGAAAGCATTGCCGCCATAACACCTGCCGGGGCTCTGTTGGGGCTGGTCACGGGAACCGAGCAAAAAAGGCTGCAAATGCTGTCAGGTGACTACGTCAAGCAACTGGATGCCAGAACGGCAGAGATCAAGGAAACCTGCAATCTGAATTGATCGTCGTTGTCGGAACAAAAAAGGACCGTTCTCGGGCAAGAACGGCCCATATTCTTGAGCTGGGAAGCGGGGGGCGGTCATGGCGTGCCCAGCCCACGGCACCGTATACGCGACGGCCACCTTAAGATGATATCCGTCTGGAGTGTGACGGGGACTGCAAGATAAGGTGACGAAAATGCCAAGTTTTCGTGACGGTTGGAAGGGCAAGTGCCTGATGGCTACATAAAGCCCAATTCCAGGCGCGCCTCATCCGACATCATTTCCATGCCCCAGGGCGGTTCCCAGGTCAGTTCGACATCGACTTCCTTGACGCCCGCAACAGGTTCAATCGCCTCGACAATCCAGCCAGGCATGTCGCCCGCGACCGGACATCCGGGTGCGGTCAGGGTCATGATGACCTTCACGGCGTTGTCCGGAGAAATGTCGATCGTATAGATCAGGCCCAGGTCATAGATGTTGACCGGAATTTCCGGATCGTAAACCGTGCGGCACGCTTCGACGACTGCCTCGTACAGCGGGTGTTCAATCGTTGACGGCGCAATCAGCGGGGTGCCTTCAAACTGTTCGCTCGGGTGGGTCATCTTTGCCTCGGGTCAGTTGCCTGAGTGATTATATAGGGAATACCTGCAACAGCGTCCAGTAGGGGCGTGACGCTCGGGTGAGCGTCACTGTGTCTTAGTCATTGATGTCATGCGTGAAGGTTTTGACCTGACCATGCGGCAAGGCAAAAAGCCGGCGCAGGACTAGCCATGCGATCAACGAAAGAACTGCGAAGATCAGCGCGATCACATGCAATGACAGTGTCAGACCGGGGATGACAAGAATGAGACCGGTGATCGCGGCCCCGATCGCAAAGCCCAGAAAGATGAATCCGGGCAAAACGATTTCCAGGATCCCCAGAGCCAGCGCGGCGGCCAGCCAGATCCACCAAGTCAGCCAAAAGGGATCAGCCATCATCTACCTCCTTTGAGCATTTTGAACGCGTCACCAAAGGCTTCGAGAGCATTGGCGGGCACAACTATGGTCTGCTTGCCGGAACCGTTGCCCAGTGCATTAAGGGCTTCAACCTGTTTCAACGCAACCTGATACTGCGCAGCCTCGATGCCATTGTCCTGAATGGCCTTGGCGACGACGCCTGTCGCGTATGCCTCGGCCTCGGCCTGAATGCGCCGCGCTTTGGCGGTTTGTTCCGCTGCGTACAGCTCAGCATCGGCGTGCAATTCGACGGCGCGTTTTTTGCCTTCGGCTTCGGTCACCTGCGCACGGCGGGCGCGTTCTGCGTTCAGCTGTTGCAGCATGGCATCGCGCGTGGCCTGATCCAGATTCACATCCAGAATCTCGGCCCGGGTCACTTCGATTCCCCAATCATCCACTGCTGTTTCGACGCTTTCCTGAATGCGTGTGATCAACTGTGCACGGTTCGACTGCACTTCGTCCAGGTCCATCTTGCCGATCTCGGCGCGAACGATACCGGCAACCGTGGTTGCAATCGCTCCATCAACGTCGCGGATACGATAGACCGTCTTTTCCGGTTCGAGAATTCGGTAGAAGACAGAGGTGTCGATTTGCACCAGCACGTTGTCCTTGGTGATCGCGTCTTGGGTCGCGTTCGGCAACTGGCGTTCAAGGATCGAGATCTTGTGGCGTGCAACGTCCAGTAACGGAACAATGAAATTGATGCCGGGGCCAAGCACCGAATGCAGGCGTCCAAACCGTTCAACCACGTATTTTTCGGATTGCGGAACGATCTTGATGCCCTTGAAAATAACGATGACCACCAGCACGGCGGCCAGCAGGTAAATAATGTTTGACGAAAGCAGTCCGATGATCTGATCTTCGGTCATTCTGTCCTCTTTTTATTGTGTACTATGGTATACATATATGGTTGAGTCGCTCGATTTCAACTCTGGTATGGAGGGAAAGCTGGCGGATGCAAACGCCTCACTACGGGAATTCAGCATTGAACCGAACTGCTGTGACTGCTTTGCATCCCGGCTTGTTTGCGGTATCGGGCGGGAATGAAACTGATAATCGATACAGACCCCGGCATCGACGATGCCATGGCGATTGCCTATGCCGCCGCTGCGCCTGAATTTGACCTGATCGGCCTGACCACGGTGTTCGGCAATACGCATGTTCATCAGTCCAGCCGCAATGCCCGTTTCCTGCTGGACAAGCTGGGCCTGGACCTTCCGGTGGCGGAAGGCGCGCCTTTCCCGTTGGGGGCTGACATGCACGTCCCATCGGACCATGTCCATGGTCCCGAAGGGTTTGGCGATCTGACCGAGATACCCGAGATCGGACGGAATCATGATCTTCCTGCCGCAGAGTTTCTGGCCGAGATGGCCCGGAAGCACAAAAACGAATTGGTCGTGTGTGCGGTCGGACCGCTGACCAACATTGCCAACGCCATGCGATTGGACCCGGAATTTGCCGGTAATCTCGGCCGGTTGGTGATCATGGGCGGTGCCGTCTACTGCAAGGGCAACGTTACCGACCATGCAGAAGCCAACATTTATCACGATGCGGTTGCCGCGGATGCGGTCTTTTCCGCACCGCCCGAGACCGTGCTGGTTGGTTTGGACGTTACCCTGAAAACACTTTACGAGACCGCGGATTTCGAGGCGCTGGCTCAAAAATCGCCCGGCATGGGATCTTTTCTGCGTGATATCTCTCGGTTTTATCTGAAATTCTATAAAGAAATCGGCGGATTGGAAGGGTGCGGTCTGCATGATTCAACCGCTGTGATCGCCTGTTCGCACGGGGCCATGTTCGACGTGGTCGAAACCGGGCTGCGTGTTGTGACGGAAGGCGACCGGATAGGTGCGACGCAACCTGACCGGGATCGTCCCGCAGTTGGTGTTTGTCGTGATGTGGATGGAGCGGGGGTCGTGCGTCTGTTTACTGACCGCGTTGCATCCTTGCCCTGACGGGTTGCAAAGACCGATCGGATCGGGCAAATCCTGCCCGGTTCGGCGATCCGAGGCAATAACATGACCCAGCAATTCTCTTTCAAGCTCAAGGCCACAGACGGCAAGGCGCGCACTGGTGTGATCAACACTCCGCGTGGCGAGGTGCGGACACCTGCCTTCATGCCAGTTGGTACCGCCGCGACGGTCAAGGCGATGATGCCGGAAAGCGTCCGGGCCACCGGGGCCGACATCCTGCTGGGCAACACCTATCACCTGATGCTGCGCCCCACGGCCGAGCGGATTGATCGTTTGGGCGGGTTGCACAAGTTCATGAACTGGGACCGGCCGATCCTGACGGACTCGGGGGGGTTTCAGGTCATGTCGCTGGCCGGTTTGCGCAAGCTGACCGAAAAGGGTGTGACCTTCAAATCCCATATTGATGGATCGAAGCACGAGCTGACGCCAGAAAGATCAATGGAAATTCAGCGCCTTCTGGGGTCCGACATCGTGATGTGCTTCGACGAGTGCCCTGCATTGCCTGCAAATCGCGACCGGATCGCCGAATCCATGCGTTTGTCGATGCGTTGGGCCGACAGGTCCCGTGACGCCTTTGGGGATCGTCCGGGGCATGCTCTGTTCGGAATCATGCAGGGTGGTCTCGAGCGGGACCTGCGGGAAGAAAGCGCCGAAGCGTTGAAGAAGATTGGTTTCGAAGGCTACGCCGTTGGCGGTCTGGCAGTGGGCGAGGGGCAAGAGGCCATGTTCGACTGTCTGGATTATGCGCCTGATTTCCTGCCCAAGGACAAGCCACGTTACCTGATGGGCGTTGGCAAACCGGATGACATAGTCGGAGCAGTGGCGCGTGGGATCGACATGATGGATTGCGTTCTGCCCTCGCGTTCGGGCCGTACCGGTCAGGTGTTCACGCGCCATGGCGTCGTGAACATCAAGAACTCGCGTCATGCGGACGATCCACGCCCGCTGGATGAAAACTGTTCTTGCCCGGCCTGTTCGAACTATTCACGTGCTTACCTGCACCATGTGTTTCGCGCCAACGAGATGATCTCGGGCATGTTACTGACTTGGCACAACCTTCATTACTTTCAGGAAATCATGCAGGGCATGCGGGACGCGATCGCTGAAGGCTCATTTGAGGCGTGGCAGGCCGCGTTCCACGCGCAACGCGCGCAGGGCGATATCGAGCCCCTGTAACCTGTCCGTTCAGGTGACAATTGCGGGGTCTTCCGGTATTCTGAAACAACTTTATTCAAAGTTGTTTTTGTATGTGACCCGGAGAACTGTTGATGTTCCGCCTTTTCCTCGGCGCAGTCATTTTTTTGTACAAGCCCTGCAATTGCAGATGTCTGGACCTTTGAAACCCCATCCGAAAACACTCAGTGCTCTGTGGGCGAAGGCGCCGAGTCCTCGGACACTCGGTGCACGATCATAAAAAGATACGGCCCTCCGGCGTTGCCGCGCCCCGCGAACTGTCAATCTGACTGGGGGGCATGATTTTCAGATGTTCGACACCGGTCCCGTGGAAATGCTGTGCCAGCCGCTGAATCGGAACCGGGACGGATTTGACCGTGCGGAATACGGTGTCACCGGTCGGTTCGGAGGATTTACCTGCGCCTCTTCCACGAAAGGTCTGGAATGCCGCAACCTCGATGGCCGCGGTTTTTTTCTGTCCCGGGCGGTGCAGCAGGTGTTCTGATAGTGAATATGCGCATTGCATATGCATGTCGCACTAATTTCGGTGGATATGTTCCCGGGACATCTTGCAGTCCCGAAAACCTCGGTTCATGCTGCGACACGATACATGGCGGTAAGGTTGAAAAAGGGCGATGAGGCCCCACCTTTATCGTCCAAGACAGGAGATGGCCGGATGTTGCCTCGATGAGGGACAAGCGCCGTCTTGCCAACGATAAGGATAGAGCATGCAAGAGCCTCTGAATTCCTCTTACCCCGTCCTGCCGCTGCGCGATATCGTGGTGTTCCCGCATATGATCGTGCCGCTTTTCGTGGGCCGAGACAAATCGGTACGCGCGCTGGAAGAGGTGATGCAGGATGACAAACAAATTCTGCTGTCCAGCCAGATCGATCCCGGCGTAGACGACCCGGATGAGGACGGTATCTACCGATCCGGTGTTCTGGCCAATGTGTTGCAGCTGCTGAAACTGCCCGACGGCACCGTCAAAGTGCTTGTCGAAGGGCAGGCGCGCGTGCAGATCACCGAGTTTCTTGAAAACGAATTGTTTTTCGAAGCACGGGCGGAATATCTGACCGAAATCCCGGGTGACGTCACCACGACCGAAGCCCTGTTGCGCACCGTTGCGGACGAGTTCGAGCGCTATGCCAAGGTGCGCAAGAACATCCCCGAAGAAGCGCTGACGGCCGTGGGTGAAACCACCGAGCCGGCAAAGCTGGCCGACCTTGTGTCGGGCCATCTGGGCATCGAGGTCGAACAAAAGCAGGACCTGCTGGAAACACTCAGCGTCAGCGAGCGGCTTGAAAAAGTTTATGGCCTGATGCAGGGCGAAATGTCGGTTCTGCAGGTCGAGAAAAAGATCAAGACCCGCGTCAAATCCCAGATGGAGAAGACCCAGCGCGAGTATTATCTGAATGAGCAGATGAAGGCCATTCAGAAAGAGCTTGGCGATGGCGAGGACGGCGCGAACGAGATCGCCGAACTGGAAGCCAAGATCGCCGAGACCAAGCTGTCGAAGGAAGCGCGCGAGAAGGCGGAAGGCGAGCTGAAGAAGCTCAAGAACATGTCGCCCATGTCAGCCGAAGCAACCGTGGTGCGCAATTATCTAGACTGGATTCTGTCTTTGCCGTGGGGTACCAAATCCCGCGTCAAAAAGGATCTGGGTCGTGCGCAGGATATTCTGGACGCCGATCACTATGGCCTTGAAAAGGTCAAAGAGCGGATCGTCGAATATCTGGCGGTTCAGCAGCGTTCGAAAAAGCTGAAAGGCCCGATCCTGTGCCTTGTCGGCCCTCCGGGTGTGGGCAAGACCAGTTTAGGTAAATCGGTCGCCAAAGCCACGGGGCGCGAGTTCATTCGCATTAGCTTGGGTGGGGTGCGCGACGAATCCGAGATCCGCGGCCACCGCCGGACCTATATCGGTTCGATGCCCGGCAAGATCATTCAGGCGCTGAAAAAGGCGAAAACCACCAACCCGCTCATCCTTCTCGATGAAATTGACAAGATGGGGCAGGACTTCCGTGGTGACCCGGCCTCGGCGATGTTGGAAGTGTTGGACCCGGAACAGAACAACACGTTCATGGACCACTACTTGGAGGTCGAATATGACCTGTCGAACGTGATGTTCCTGACCACGTCCAACAGCTACAACATGCCCGGGCCTTTGCTGGACCGGATGGAGATCATCCCACTAGCCGGCTATACCGAGGATGAAAAGCGCGAGATCGCCAAACAGCACCTGATCGCCAAGCAGGTCAAAAACCATGGTCTGAAAGCCAAGGAATTCGAACTGACCGATGAGGCGCTGCAAAAGATAATCCGCACCTATACCCGCGAGGCCGGTGTGCGGAACCTTGAACGTGAAATCGCCAAGGTTGCGCGAAAGTCGCTGACCAAGATTATCAAGAAAGAGGCGGACACTGTGACGGTGACGCCGGATAATCTGGATGAGTTCCTGGGTGTGCCCAAGTTCCGCTATGGTCTGGCCGAGCAGGACGACCAGATTGGTGTCGTGACCGGTCTGGCCTGGACCTCGGTCGGGGGCGATCTGTTGCATATCGAGGCGTTGAAACTGCCCGGCAAAGGTCGGATGAAGACGACAGGCAAGCTGGGCGATGTGATGAAAGAATCCATCGATGCGGCATCGTCATATGTGCGGTCGATTTCTCCCAAGATCGGAGTGAAGCCGCCTCAGTTCGACAAGATCGACATCCATGTGCACGTGCCCGATGGTGCAACGCCCAAGGATGGTCCGTCAGCGGGTCTGGCGATGGTGACATCGATCGTATCGGTTCTGACGGGCATTCCCGTACGCAAGGATATCGCCATGACGGGCGAGGTTTCGTTGCGCGGGAACGCAATGCCGATCGGTGGCTTGAAAGAGAAACTGTTGGCTGCGTTGCGCGGTGGTATCAAGACGGTCCTGATCCCAGAGGAAAACGAAAAAGACCTGGCGGATATCCCGGACAATGTGAAGGAAGGGCTGAAAATCATCCCGGTCAAGCACGTCTCGGAGGTTCTTGAGCACGCTCTGGTTCGTACACCGGAACCGATTGAGTGGGACGAAGCCGCCGAGGAGGCCGCCGCGGCCGCTGCAGCCTCGTCTGAAACGACCGGGCCATCGGCCACTGCGCACTAAGCAGATTGAGAGAATGAAAAAGGCGGGGCGAATGCCCTGCCTTTTTTACAATCCAATGACGGGTTGCTTTGCATCAAGTATTTCTTCTTCGGCTATGTATTCATTGAATTTTTCGATGGCAGTGCCGAGCGGACGGCAAGAACAAAAATGATCGACGAAAACAGGATACAAAGTAGAAGGTCCCACCCAAACGGGATCTGTTTCAACGATCCGGCTCCGAATTGCCCAAGGAATGAGATCAGCCCAAGGCCTGAGAAATAAGGCACAAGCCACAGAGCCTCGGTAACGTCCATTTCATCCAAACGTCCCCGGAACCGGATCAGCAACAGAATTTTCCCGACAATCAGCGCAATGCCAAGCCGCCAGACCGTGTCCCATCCGCTCCAATAGACGATCAGCGTGGCGATGGCGAAAGCGGACAGCGCGACAAGACGCACGGCCGGTATTCGGATCGATCTGGGATGATCTGGCATAAGGTTTCTCAGGCAAACCACGGCGATGGGCCCGACGGCAAATGACAAGACGATGGCCGCACCGTTCAAGGCAATGACGGTGGTAAAGGGTACTGTCAGCAGGAAAACCGTTCCGATCACAAAGTTCAGCCCCAGCGCCCACAGTGGAACCCCGAAAGACGATAAAACCTGCAACCGTCTGGGCAGGAACCCGTTTTTTGAAAGGGCGAGGGCGATACGGGCGTTCGACCCGGTTGCGACCAGTCCGTTTCCAAAAGGGCCTATCACGGATCCGACATTCAGCAGGCTCAGAAACCAGACCAGCCCAACGGACATGATGATGGCGTCCAGTGGTCCTTCACCCCCAAAGCTCAACTGTGCCCATCCTTTGGACAGCATGGATGGGTCCAGCGCACCGATGAAGGCCACTTGCAAGCCAAGGTAGATGACGGCGCACAGAACTATCGACAACACCAATGCGGCCGGAATTGCAAATTTTGGATTTCGAACTTCGCCAGCCATATCAACTACATGGCGAAAGCCGATGAATGAAAAAATAACGCCCCCGGTGGAAACGGCGGCCATGATTCCCTGCGCGCCGTAGGGCGCAAAACCATCGGGCTGTGTGAAGTTCTCGGTGTTGAACCGGCTTGCGACAAGCAGAACGGACAGGACAACTGGTATGGCGATCTTGGCCCAGGTCAGCGCAGCATTGACGCGCGTGAAGAACTTAACCCCAAGCGCATTCACCGCGACGAACAGCAGCATGAAAACCAGCGCGACGAAAATACCCGCCCCGGTTAAATCACCTGTCTCGGCCGTATGCAGCCAGGGCGCATACGGCGCCAGGTACTTCAACATGGCCTCGACTTCGATGGGCGCTGTGGTGTTGTAGCCGATCCAGGCAGTCCATCCCATCGCCATCGAAACGATGTTGCCATGCGAAAACTGAGGCACGCGCGCGATCCCTCCGGGAATGGGCAGCATGGCGGAAATCTCTGCGAAGGTGATGGCCAAAATGAACATGGCAACCGCGCCGATAATCCACGAGATCGTAGCCGCGGGCCCTGCATGCTGAACGGCCAGAAGGGGGCCGAATAACCAGCCCGAGCCGATGATTCCTCCGACTGAAATGAAGGTCAGTCCCAGAAGGCCAATGTCGCGCTTCAACCCCGTCATGGTGACCTCAGCGTTTGCGTGTGGCCTGTTGTCAGGCCAAATAGGACACGATAGCCGTGGAACGCGCGACGTGGCAAGCCCACTGGCTCCAAGCGAAAATCCGAAAAGGGGGTGGTGGGTGATAAGAGATTTGAACTCCTGACATCTTCGATGTGAACGAAGCGCTCTACCACTGAGCTAATCACCCATGACATGCGGTCATATCTTCCGCGGGGGTGCACTGCAAGGGAAATTGAACAATTCGCGCGGGCAAAAAACAGCGGGCAAACAAAAAATTGGATTCTGACAAAAAACTGCAAAACGCCGCTTGACGCTGCCCGACCGTGGCCATAATACACCCAAACGTTCAGTAATGAACATGCAGCGGGCGGTTGTAGCTCAGTTGGTTAGAGTACCGGCCTGTCACGCCGGGGGTCGCGGGTTCGAGCCCCGTCAACCGCGCCATCGCTGCCTACCTTGGTCCAGGACAAAGGCCATGAAATAGATGCGCGGTTGTAGCTCAGTTGGTTAGAGTACCGGCCTGTCACGCCGGGGGTCGCGGGTTCGAGCCCCGTCAACCGCGCCATTTTCCCCTTAAAATCATAAGTTCGCCAGATAGCCAGGCATTGAGCTGTTCGATTCCATGCCCATCGTTTGATTTGGTCAGCGAAAACCTGTACGTTCACTAAATGTTCTAATTTTTCTGTTGGAGACTCGGGCAAGCTCGCCTATCTCTAAACCACTTGTTTGTTGGGGGCCGGAAATGGCTGAGCTGAAGAATATAGAGGTGCGCGGCGCGCGCGAGCATAACCTCAAAGGCATCGATGTCGATATCCCTCGGGATCAGTTGGTGGTGATCACCGGGCTGTCCGGTTCGGGCAAGTCGTCGCTGGCGTTCGACACGATTTATGCCGAAGGTCAGCGCCGGTATGTCGAAAGCCTGTCCGCCTATGCGCGGCAGTTTCTCGACATGATGGAAAAGCCTGATGTTGACCATATCAGTGGACTGTCTCCGGCGATCTCCATTGAACAGAAAACGACCTCGAAGAACCCGCGTTCGACCGTGGGGACCGTCACCGAGATCTATGACTATCTGCGTCTGCTCTTTGCCCGCGCAGGCACGCCGTACAGCCCGGCCACCGGCCAGCCGATCGAGGCGCAACAGGTGCAGGACATGGTCGACCGCATCATGGCGATGGAGGAGGGCACGCGGGGGTATCTGCTGGCTCCGATCGTGCGCGACCGCAAAGGTGAGTACCGGAAGGAATTTCTGGAACTGCGCAAGCAGGGGTTCCAGCGCGTGAAGGTGGATGGTGAGTTCCACGAGCTGGATCAGCCCCCGACATTGGACAAGAAGTTCCGTCACGATATCGACGTTGTGGTTGACCGCCTGGTTGTTCGTGAAGGCATGGAAACGCGTTTGGCCGATAGCCTGCGCACCGCTCTGGATCTGGCGGACGGAATCGCGATTCTGGAAACCGCCCCACGAGAAGGAGAGCCGGAACGAATTACCTTCAGCGAGAATTTTGCCTGCCCGGTCAGTGGTTTCACTATCCCCGAGATTGAACCGCGCCTGTTTTCGTTCAATGCGCCATTCGGAGCCTGCCCGGATTGTGACGGCTTGGGGGTCGAGCTGTTCTTTGACGAGCGTCTCGTGGTGCCGGATCAGACGCTAAAATTGTATGACGGGGCCCTGGCGCCGTGGAGGAAAGGCAAGTCGCCGTATTTCCTTCAGACCATCGAGGCCATCGCGCGTCATTATGAGTTTGACAAGAACACGCCCTGGAAAGACCTGCCCAGCAAAGTGCAGCAGGTGTTCCTGCGGGGCTCGGGCGATGAGGAGATCCAGTTCCGCTATGACGAGGGCGGACGCGTGTACCAGGTGACACGCAGCTTCGAAGGCGTGATTCCGAATATGGAACGGCGTTATCGCGAAACGGATAGCGCGTGGATACGCGAGGAATTCGAACGGTACCAAAACAACCGCCCGTGCGGCACCTGCGAAGGGTATCGTCTGCGCGCCGAAGCCTTGGCCGTGAAGATCGCGGGACTGCATGTCGGTCAGGTGGTGCAAATGTCCATCCGCGAAGCGCTTGCCTGGATCGAGGATGCTCCGAACCATCTGAGCGCTCAGAAGAATGAGATCGCCCGGGCCATTCTGAAGGAAATCCGCGAGCGGCTGGGATTCCTGAATAATGTTGGTTTGGAATACCTTACGCTGTCTCGTTCAAGTGGAACCCTGTCAGGCGGCGAAAGTCAGCGCATTCGTCTGGCAAGCCAGATCGGATCAGGCCTGACCGGGGTGCTTTACGTATTGGACGAGCCCTCGATCGGCTTGCACCAGCGTGACAATGACCGGTTGCTTGGTACGCTCAAGAATCTGCGGGATCAGGGCAACACCGTGATTGTTGTCGAACATGACGAGGAAGCCATCCGCGAAGCCGATTATGTGTTCGACATTGGCCCCGGTGCGGGTGTGCATGGCGGGCAGGTGGTCAGCCACGGCACGCCCGAGCAGATCGCTGCGGACGCGGCCTCGATCACGGGGCAGTATCTGTCGGGCGTACGCGAGATTCCAGTGCCCGCCGAGCGGCGCAAGGGGAACAAGAAAAAGGTAACGGTCGTAAAGGCTTCGGGTAACAACCTCAAAGACGTGACGGCCGAGTTTCCCTTGGGCAAGTTCGTTTGTGTCACGGGGGTATCTGGTGGCGGTAAGTCGACCCTGACGATTGAGACGTTGTTCAAGACCGCCTCGATGCGCCTGAATGGCGCGCGTCAAACGCCTGCGCCGTGTGAGACCATCAAGGGTTTGGAGCATCTGGACAAGGTCATCGATATCGACCAGCGCCCGATCGGGCGGACTCCGCGATCGAATCCGGCAACCTATACCGGGGCCTTCACCCCGATCCGCGACTGGTTCGCCGGGCTGCCCGAGGCTAAGGCACGCGGGTACAAACCCGGTCGCTTCAGCTTTAACGTCAAAGGCGGGCGGTGCGAGGCATGTCAGGGTGACGGTGTCATCAAGATCGAGATGCACTTTCTGCCTGATGTCTACGTGACTTGCGAAACCTGCAAAGGCGCGCGGTACAACCGCGAAACGCTTGAGATCAAGTTCAAGGGCAAATCCATCGCGGATGTGCTTGATATGACGGTGGAAGATGCGCAGGAGTTCTTCAAGGCCGTGCCCTCGATCCGAGACAAGATGGATGCGCTGGCCCGGGTTGGTCTTGGCTATATCAAGGTGGGTCAACAGGCGACCACGCTGTCGGGTGGTGAGGCGCAGCGCGTGAAACTGTCCAAGGAACTGTCGAAACGATCAACCGGGCGGACGCTCTATATTCTGGACGAGCCGACAACAGGCCTGCATTTCGAAGATGTACGCAAGCTGTTGGAAGTGCTGCATGAATTGGTCGACCAGGGCAATACCGTCGTGGTGATCGAACATAATCTGGATGTGGTCAAAACCGCGGATCATATCATCGACATTGGACCTGAAGGTGGTGATGGCGGTGGCGAAATCGTCGCCACCGGAACACCGGAAGACATAGTCGATGTTGAACGCAGCCACACCGGGCGATACCTGAAGCCGATGCTGAAAGGCGCGCGCGTCGCGGCAGAATAACTGCCCAGGCGCGGCCTCAGTTCAGAATATCTGCGATCGCGCCGATCAGGTTCAGGACTTTGCGTGTCTCGGGGTCGACCCGGTACACGTAATCACCGGCACGGACATATGAATAGTTTCGGTTCAACCCATAGCGATAGGGGTCATTGATCCAACGGTAGTCGTTGGTAATGAAGTCTCCATCTCGGTAGATTTTCTTAGCCTGACCAGGCGGCACACAGGGAACGGATTTCTTGGCCAGACCCGGAGGGCAATGCCCGGCCTTGTTCTTTGCCGCCGCGCCAACCGGGGAAAGGGCCAAAGCCGCCAGAGTTGCCGTCGTCACCAAGAATCTCGTCATGTCGCCTTCCTTTGCGATTTGGCCAGCCGGGGCCATTTGTTCATGACTGCCTAGATGGTCACTTGCCCAATATCTGTCAAATCGTTGGGCAAGATGCCGCCAGTTGTCTTATTCACGTCCGCGTTTTTCGAACCGTGGCAACATGGCACTGAAATCGCGTCCCTTGCCGTCTTCGGTCTCGACGAATTGCTCGTAAAGAGCAGTCGCGGCCTGTCCCATCGGTGTATCCGCATCCGCACTGGTTGCGGCCTGTTGGCTGAGGCGCAGGTCCTTCAGCATCAACTCGGCTGCAAATCCAGGAGTATAGTCATTGTCGGCTGGGCTTTGCGGGCCAACGCCCGGGGCAGGGCAATAGGCGTTCATTGTCCAGCTGTATCCGGATGAGGTGCTTACCACATCGAACATCTTTTGGCGGTCCAGACCCAGTTTGTCGGCCAGGGCAAAGGCCTCGCACGTGGCGATCATGGTCACTCCGAGGATCATGTTGTTGCAGATCTTGGCGGCTTGGCCGGCTCCGGCTTCGCCGCAGTGAACCGCTTTCTGCCCCATGATGTCGAACAGAGGAGCCGCCTTTGCAAATGCGTCGTCTGACCCGCCGGCCATGAATGTCAGGGTGCCACCTGCCGCGCCGCCGACACCCCCCGAAACCGGAGCGTCCACGAACAGCAGACCGGCGCCGCTGGCCTGTTCCGCGACTGCGCGTGCACTGTCCACGTCAACTGTCGAGCAATCGATCAGCACGGCACCCTTCGCCATGGCGGGAATGATCTGATCTGCAACGGCCCGCAGGATGGCGCCATTCGGCAGCATGGTTATGACTGCATCGGCAGAGGCGACGGCTTCTGTCGCGGTATCGGCTTGAGTCACCCCGTCAACGACAACACCAGCCGTGTCGAATCCGAGAACCTGATGGCCAGCCTTTGCCAGGTTGGCCGCCATGGGCGCCCCCATGTTTCCCAGCCCTATGAACCCGATCTGCATCTCTCAGTCCTCCTCGAATGTCAGGGTGTCCGCACCCAATGGCTGCAACATTTTCGAGACGGCCACCAGGGGGACGTCCGTCCCGGAAAACTGCCAGTTCGGGTTGCGGTCTTTGTCTATGATCTGCGCGCGGATACCTTCCAGAAAATCACCATGCTCCATCGCCCGGTGGGTAAAGCGGTATTCCATCTCCAACGCGCGCCGCATGGTCAGAGAGGGGCCACGCAGACGGTGCAGCATCTCGATCGTGCAGGCCACGGAAAGCGGCGCGTTTTTCATTATTTTTTCCAGAGTTTTGTCTGCAAATTCCTGATCGTCATTGCGCAGGCTGATCAGGATGTCGCCCAGAGTTTCACCGGAAAAATGTTTGTCGATTTCCGTCAGCACCCCTGCCAATTCACCATTGGGTGGTATTTCGGCATGTTCGGCCACCAGTTTCGCATTTCCAGACGCTTCCAGAATTTCGATCAGATCAGACCATTGCGATTGCGGGATGAAATGGTCGGCAAACCCCGCAAAGATCGCGTCCGCAGGCCCCATCCTGAAGCCCGTAGTCCCAAGGAATTCACCCAGTCGCCCCGGTGCGAGGGCCAGCATCAGTGACCCGCCGACATCCGGAATCAAGCCAATCGAGCATTCGGGCATGGCAATCCTGGAGCTTTCTCCGACGACACGGTGGCTGCCATGGCAGCCGATGCCGACACCCCCGCCCATGGTAAACCCCTGAAGAAAACTGATGACTGGTTTGGGATATTCGAAGATCAGGGCATTCAGACGATATTCGTCCCGCCAGAACTTCTGACCATACGCATAATCTTCTTTGGTGCCCGTTTCATAAAGTTCGGCGATGTCGCCCCCTGCACAAAAGGCTTTTTCCCCCTCGGCGTCCAGAACGATCAGGTCAACGGCATCGTCTTCCCGCCAGTTGCGCATCGCCGTGTCGATGGCCATGCACATGTCATAGCTCAACGCGTTCAGCGCTTGGGGACGGGTGAGGGTGATGCGACCGGCACGGCCTGTGGTGCGGATTTCAATGTCTGACATCGGGGCCTCAGCGATTGGCGAGCATTTGACGCGCGACGATCACGCGCATAATCTCGTTCGTGCCTTCCAAAATCTGATGCACGCGAAGATCGCGCACAAGCTTTTCGATGCCGTAATCCGCAAGATATCCGTACCCGCCATGCAGTTGCAGGCACTGATCCACCACCTTCGACCCGGTTTCGGTTACGAATTTCTTTGCCATCGCACAGAATTTCGTGGCATCGGGCGCGCCGTTGTCCAGTTTCCACGCCGCCTGGCGCAGGAAGGTGCGTGCCGCCTGTAATTCGATCTCCATATCCGCCAGACGGAACTGAAGGGCCTGGAACTGATCGATGGATTGGCCGAACGCCTTGCGCTCGGACATGTATTGCAGGGTCATATCCAGCCCGGCCTGAGCAGCCCCAAGAGAACAGGCCGCGATATTGAGACGTCCGCCATCGAGGCCCATCATCGCGTATTTGAAGCCGTCGCCTTCGGTGCCCACGAGGTTGCCAGCGGGAATTTTGCAGTCGTCGAACTGAACCTGCGCAGTGGGTTGGCTTTTCCAGCCCATTTTCTGTTCCAGCGCCCCAAAGCTGAGCCCCGGCGTGCCGTCCTCGACATAGACGGTCGAGATCCCCTTGGGCCCGTCCTGACCGGTGCGTACCATGCAAACATAGGCATCCGAATAGCCACCGCCCGAGATGAACGCTTTGGTACCGTTCAACGTATATCCTTCGTTGGTGCGTTCGGCGCGGGTTTTCAAAGCCGCCGCGTCAGAGCCGGAACCGGGCTCGGTCAGGCAATAGCTCAGAACCGTATTCAGGCTCAGAACATCCGGCATGATGCGCGCCTTTAGGTCATCATCCGCGAAATTGTCCAACATCTTGGCGCACATGTTGTGGATCGACAGGAAGGCGGCGACTGAGGGGCAGGCCATCGACAGCGCCTCGAAAACCAGCGTGGCATCTAGGCGGGTCAGATTTGACCCTCCGCTTTCCTCGGATACGTAAAGCGCGCCGAAACCAAGCTCGCCAATCTGGGGCCACAGGGTTTTGGGAATGGTTCCGTCCGCCTCCCACTGGCGCGCAAAGGGGGCGATGTTTTCCTGCCCGAACGCGTGCGCCATGTCGAATATGGCTGTTTGCTCCTCGCTGAGTGCGAAATCCATGACGCTCCCTCCCGTCGGCAATGAATTGAACGGTTGTTTATTTCTGAATTCTTACAGAAATTTTGCAGGCGCAACAATGAGTCGGTTGAAACGGGTCGCAAGCCGGAAACGTTCAGAGATCGGCGTGAAATTCCTCGATCAGGTGGCGCACGACGGCTTGGCCGGGATCATCACCGCGCGCTGATGCCTCGGCATGAATACGGCGTTGGCGCGTGGCGGAAGTGCCGTTTTCCGCGATCTGCCTGAGCTGTGCAAGCTCGGTCATCGTGCCAAGTGCTTCGGAGTCTTCTGCCAACAACCCCATGAGGTCGCCGATCAGTTCAGACATGGGTTTGACTGACCGGTCGCCGAAATCGATCAGCCCTTCACCCACTCCGTAGCGCTGTGCGCGCCAGCGGTTTTCACCGATCAGGAAACGATCATATTGCCGCCAGCGCAGGTTGCGATCCTTCAGACGGCACAGCATCCGGGTCAATGCCTGAACCAGTGCCGCCAACGACAAAGTGTGCTCCAGACGGGGTTGAACATCCATGATCCGCGTTTCCAAAGTTGGGAAACGATGTGAGGGGCGCAGATCCCACCAGATCTTTGTGGTGTCTTCGATGACCCCAAGCTCGACCAGAATGCCTGTGTTCCGTTCATACTCGCCCCAGCTGGCGAACACGGGCGGCAGCCCGGTGCGGGGCAGGTTGTCGAACACCGTCAGCCGGTATGAAGACAGGCCGGTATCCTCGCCGTTCCAATAGGGCGAAGACGTGGACAACGCCAGAAGATGAGGAAGAAAGTATGACAGTTGCGGCATTAGATCGGCACGCAGGGCAGGGTCCTCGACCCCGACATGTACATGCATCCCGCATATCAGCATCCGCCGGGCAACGCCGCCCAATGCATGTTGCAGCGCGTCATACCGTTCTTTCCGGGTGTGGTGTTGATCCTTCCAGTTGGCGAACGGGTGGCACGAGACGGCGATAGGGGACAGGTTGTATTCGGCGGCCCGTTTCGAAACGCATGACCGCAGCCGCTTCAGGTCTTCGCGCGCCGAAGCGACCGTGGCGTGTGGTCTGGTTCCAACCTCGATTTGACATTGCAGGAACTCGGGGCTGACCTGACCTTCGAAATCGCTTTGGCAGGCCGCCATCAGCGCTTCGGGGGCTTCGGACAATTGCAGGCTGTCACGATCCACCAACAGGTATTCTTCTTCGATCCCGAGTGTAAATTCCTGCTGCATGGGGCCCCTCACAGTTGTCCGTTCCATCAGTGAATACGGAAATTTACGTTTTGCCAAGGGTTTGACAGGCTTGCCCTTGCAGAGAAACGGTTCGCAACGGTAAGGAACATTGCATCACAGATCGCGGAGCCAGCGCCTTGAAACCCAGAAAATTCCCGAAGATCAATGCCGCCCTTGAAGAATTAGGGGTGAAACTGGTCGACAGAGTTACGGAACAGGATGAACGGGCGCGGCTGGAAGCCTTCGAAGCGGCGGGTGGGTTGACGCGCCCCGCTTATGCTTTGTCGCCAGGGATGGAGGGGTTCGACATCTCTCAACTTGTGGCGGAATACGAGCGTCACAAAGCTGCCCTGGAGGCGCTGAAAGATCCCGCACGCAACCAGACCGGTTATCGTACCGGCAATGGTTACTATGACAGCCCGGATGCGGATGCATTGTATCTGATGATCCGCCGTTTTCAGCCCAAACGCGTGATAGAGGTCGGATGCGGTAATTCCACCCGTGTGTCCCGTCAGGCAATCATCGATGGCAATCTGGATACCACCATTACCGCGATTGATCCGTACCCTCGCGCCGATATTGCCCATGTGGTCGACCGGTTCGAACAAAAACGTCTTGAAGAAACTGACCCGGCGCTATTCGCAGAGCTGGAGGCTGGAGACATTCTGTTCATCGACTCCAGCCATGTTGTGCGGATGAGCAACGATGTCGCACATCTGTTCTGCCGCATTATACCGTCGCTGAATCCCGGGGTGGTGATCCACGTTCACGATGTTTTTTTGCCCTACGAATATCCCAAGCGCTTCTTCTATGATTGCCCAGGCTGGGGAGAGCAGTACGTATTGCACAGCTTGCTGCAATCTGGCGCGTATTCAATGCTTTGGCCGGGGTATTACCTGCAACAGGATCGGCCTGATGCCGTTGTTGCCTTGCCGTTCCTGGCCGAGGGGCGGGCGCAAAGCATCTGGGTGCAGCTCAAAGAAAACTGAAACCAAAGTGATCCATTGCGGCAAAAGGTCCGTAACCCTTTCCATAACACGCTGGAGAGGAGAAGACAGCTATGTTCCGTCGTACATTCATGGGCGCAGCCGCCGCACTTGCTTTTGCTATGCCGCTCAAAGCTCAGGCCGCTGATATCGTCGACACCGCCGTTGCCGCCGGGTCGTTCAATACTCTGGTGGCCGCCGTTCAGGCTGCAGGCTTGGTTGACACCCTGAAAGGGGATGGTCCGTTCACGGTATTTGCACCCACAGACGAAGCCTTTGCTGCGCTTCCTGAAGGCACTGTCGAGACGCTTTTGAAACCAGAAAACAAGGATCAACTGGTCGCGATTCTGACCTATCACGTGGTACCGGCCAAGGTTATGTCTGGAGATATCGCCGGCAAACGCGCCAAGGTTCTGACTGTTCAGGGCGACCGGCTGAGCGTCAACGCCAAAAACGGCGTGAAAGTGAACGACGCCAAGGTCGTACAGGCCGACATTGAAGCCAGCAATGGCGTCATCCACGTCGTCGACGCGGTAATCCTGCCGGAATAAATGCCGTCTTCCGAAGACAAGAAAGCCCCGGCGACCGACCGGGGCTTTTGCGTTTCAGAGAGGGTGGATCAGACCAGTCGAACCTGTGTGCCAACTTTTACCAGCGGATACAGCTCTTCGACATGCTGGTTGTACAGGCCAATGCAACCTGACGAGCTCTGACGACCGATCTTGCGCGTGTCGTGCGTGCCATGGACAAGATAGGCAGGCCAACCCAGATACATGGCGCGGGTTCCCAGTGGGTTGCCGGGATCGCCACCTTCCATCCGAAGTGGCAGCGAAGGGTCACGTTCGCGCATTGATGCCGTAGGTGTCCAGCTTGGGAATTCGGTTTTACGCACAACTTTCGTGTACCCGCGTTTGGTAAGCTCTTCGCTCATGGGCACGGAACTTGGGTACAGTTTGTAGGTGCCGTCAGGCCCCCAGTAATGGACGGCGCGGCTGGTGATGTCGGCCAGCAGGCATCCAACGCCCAATTCATCGAAATGGTCCTGCCAACTCTGTTGCGAGAAGGACGATATATTGCGTCGGACCGGCAATTGCGTACTGATCGCGTCTTCCGTTTCAGGGAAAGCATCCGTGCTTTGTGCCCGAACAAGGGCAGGTGTTGCCACCAAAGAGGCCACGCCCAGCAAGGCAGAGCGACGGGTTATACGAGATTGGGACAAGGTTGCCTCCGATAAGTTCACTGCTCAGTACAATGTTCACGCCAAAATATGGGTGTTGGTTGGATTTTTCCAGAGTGAACCACTTGAATTTCCTGTGACCGATTGGACGAAAGCAGGTTTTTCGGCGGAAAGATGCAAAAAGCCCGGCCGTTGAACGGGCCGGGCTTCAAGCGTCATGAAACTGTAGGATCAGTCCATTGCTTTGAAGTTAAACTCGCCACCTTCCTTGATGCCAGACGGCCAGCGTGCGGTCACGGTTTTGGTGCGGGTGTAGAACTTGAAGCTGTCCGGGCCGTGCTGGTTCAGATCGCCGAACATGGATTTCTTCCAACCGCCGAAGGTGTGATAGGCCAGCGGAACCGGGATCGGAACATTGATGCCGACCATTCCGATGTTTACACGGCTGGCAAAGTCACGTGCGGTATCACCATCGCGGGTAAAGATCGCGGTGCCGTTTCCGTACTCGTGATCCATCGCCAGTTTAAGGGCCTCTTCGTAAGAACCCGCGCGCACGGTGGACAGAACCGGGCCAAAGATTTCCTGTTTGTAGATGTCCATCTCGGGCGTCACGTTGTCGAACAGGTGCGGGCCGACAAAGAAACCGTCCTCATAGCCTTGCAGGCTGAAGTCGCGGTTGTCGACAACCAGTTTCGCACCCTGTTCGACGCCTGAATTGATCAGGCCCAGAATGCGCTGTTTCGCGGCCGCTGTTACTACAGGGCCCATGTCGACATCGTCACCAGCGGTGTAGGGGCCCACTTTTAGCTTTTCGACGCGCGGGATCAGCTTTTCGATCAGCTTGTCTGCGGTTTCTTCCCCAACGGGAACCGCGACAGAGATTGCCATGCAGCGTTCGCCGGCCGCACCGAAACCAGCGCCAACCAGCGCGTCCGCGGCCTGATCCAGATCGGCGTCGGGCATGACGATCATATGGTTCTTGGCACCGCCGAAGCACTGTGCTCGTTTCCCATTCGCGGTTGCGCGGCTGTAGATATACTGTGCGATCGGGGTTGAACCCACAAAGCTGACGCCCTGAATAATCTCGCTGTCGAGGATGGTGTCGACAGCTTCCTTGTCGCCGTTTACGACCTGGAAAACGCCTTTGGGCAGGCCGGCTTCGACGAACAGTTCAGCCAGCATCAGGGGCACGGACGGGTCGCGTTCGGACGGTTTCAGAACAACGGCGTTACCGCAGGCCAGCGCAGGGCCAACATGCCAGAGCGGCATCATGGCCGGAAAGTTGAATGGCATGATCGAGCCGACAACGCCCAGAGGCTGGCGCATTGAATACATGTCAATGCCGGGGCCCGCGCTGTCGGTAAACTCACCCTTCAGCATCTGCGGCGCGCCAATGCAGTATTCGATCACTTCCAGACCACGCTGCAAATCACCCTTGGCGTCGGGGATGGTTTTGCCGTGCTCACGACTCAGCGCTTCGGCCAGTTTGTCCATGTCGCGGTTCATCAGGCCGACCATGGCCATCATGACGCGCGCGCGCTTTTGCGGGTTGGTTGCGCCCCATGCGGGCTGGGCCGCAGCGGCGGCCTCGATCGCGGCGGTGGTTTCCGCTGCACCGGCCATCGGGCACTTGTATTGAACTTCACCCGTTGCCGGGTTGTAGACGTCGTCGAAACGACCGGACGTTCCGGCGACCATTTCGCCGTTCAGGAAATGGGTCAGGTTTTGCATCAATAGCTCCTCCGATAGATTTGCGCGCAGAATAGGCTTGCAGAAATCCCGCGAACAGAGGCAATGTCTCAAAAGAGTTTTGCAAAAATGCAAAAGGGATCAAAATGACCCCAAACTGGGATGATATGCGGATATTCTTGGCTGTCGCGCGCGAGGAAAGCCTGTCATCCGCTGGTCGTATCCTGAAGATCGACCCGGCCACCGTTGGTCGGCGCATTGCGCGCCTGGAGGCGACGCTGGATTCCACATTGTTCACCAAGTCGCAGCAAGGCTATGTTCTGACCCCGGCGGGACAGCGGCTGTTGGAACACGGGCTGCACGCAGAAGAAGCGATGCGCGCGGCGGCCGGGGCGGTAACAGGACCAACGAAAACCCTGAGCGGGCAAATCCGGATTGGCGCGCCGGACGGCAGTGCCAACTATCTGCTGCCGCAGGTGTGTGCCAAAATCAGCGACGCAAACCCTGATCTGGACATTCAGATCCTGGCGCTTCCGCGTGTGATCAACCTGTCCCGTCGCGAGGCGGATATGGCGGTTACGGTCAGTGCGCCGACCGCCGGTCAGCTGCTGGTGAAGAAAATCAGCGACTACAAGCTGCACATGGTCGCGACCGAAGAGTATCTGAAGCGACATGATCCGATCCGGAGCATAGCTGACCTGAAGGGCCACAGGTTGATCGGCTATATCCCTGATATGATCTTTGACCGGGAACTTGACTACCTGAATGATATTGGCGTTGACCGTGTCGCTCTTGCATCGAATTCGGTATCGGTTCAACTGCGGCAGGTCTGCCTGGGAACAGGGGTTTGCGTGGCGCATGATTTCACGTTGCCATTCCACCCGGGGCTTCGGAAAATCCTGACGGATCAAGTGAGTTTGACGCGCAGCTTCTATCTGGTCAGGCATCAGGGTGACCAGCGCAACGAGCGGTTGAACCGCTTTGCGGATGCCCTGACACGCGGTATTCGCGATGAAGTGCTTCGTTTGGAAGCAGGCCCCGACGCTTGACAGGTCGCGGCAATCGCGCAACGCTTTGGAATAAGTGTTATTATTCCGGAGGTATTCTTCATGCTAGTTCAGGCCATCCTGAAGTCCAAAGCGACAGATGGTGTCGTGACCGTGGCGTCAACGGCGACAGTCTCAGAGGCCTCGAAGATTCTTGCGGACAAGCGCATCGGTACGGTCGTTGTTTCCGACGATGGTGGCAATACCGCGGTCGGCATCCTGTCAGAACGTGACATCGTCCGGGAATTGGCGGCCAGCGGCAGTGGTTGTCTGAACCAACCGGTTAAGTCTTATATGACCCAGAACCTCGTCACGGCGACGCGCCAGACCACCGTGGAAGACATCATGTCCCGTATGACAGAGGGGCGCTTTCGCCACATGCCGGTGGTTGAAGACGGAAAACTCGTAGGCATTGTCACTTTGGGTGATGTGGTGAAGGCTCAGCTTTCCGAACTTGCGATGGAAAAAGATGCCCTTGAAGGCATGATAATGGGGCACTGACGACAAGGGTTGCCCAAGCAATCACTTGCACCTGCAGCAAAGTTATGTTTGCTTGCGCAGAAATTTTGTTGCGCAGGAG
Source organism: Ruegeria sp. AG6 (assembly GCF_056541565.1). Taxonomy (NCBI): domain Bacteria; kingdom Pseudomonadati; phylum Pseudomonadota; class Alphaproteobacteria; order Rhodobacterales; family Roseobacteraceae; genus Ruegeria; species Ruegeria sp. AG6. Next base: position 557,601 of record NZ_JBQFYQ010000001.1, read on the forward strand.
GGCGCGATGCGGGTTGGATTGTATCCTGGAACCTTTGATCCCATCACCATGGGGCACATCGATATCATCCGTCGGGCGGCAGCTTTGGTGGACAAACTGGTTATCGGTGTGGCCATCAACCGGGACAAGGGCCCTCTGTTCTCGCTGGAAGAGCGCGTGGCCATGATCGAAGCGGAATGCGCCCGGCTGTCCGAGCAGACCGGAACCGAAATCATCGCGCACCCCTTCGAAAACCTGCTGATTGATTGTGCGCGGGATGTAGGCGCACAAATCATCGTGCGCGGCCTGCGTGCGGTTGCCGATTTCGAATACGAGTTTCAGATGGTCGGCATGAACCGGGCTCTGGACGATTCGATCGAGACCGTGTTCCTGATGGCCGAAGCGCGTCATCAGGCGATCGCGTCCAAGCTGGTGAAGGAAATCGCCCGGTTGAACGGGGACGTGTCGAAATTCGTCACGCCCCGTGTCAATGATGCGCTGAAAAAAAGGTTAGGCTAGGGCACCCATTGCGGCCGCCGTATCAAGCATCCGGTTCGAAAAGCCCCATTCATTGTCATACCACGCCAGCACACGAACCAGCGTGCCATCAGTAACCTTGGTTTCAGCCAGTGACACGGTCGAGCTGTGCGGGTCGTGATTGAAGTCGATGGAAACCAGAGGACGGCTTTCCGCGGCAAGAACGCCGGGGATTTTGGCAGCCGCATCGACGAACAGTTGGTTGACCTCTTCTTCGGTCGTGGGGCGTGAAACCTCGGCCACAAGATCAACGACCGAGACATTCGGGGTTGGAACGCGGATGGCCTGACCGGTCAGTTTTCCTTTGAGTTGCGGCAGCACCAGGCCCACGGCAGCGGCCGCACCGGTTGTCGTGGGGATCATCGACAGCGCCGCCGCTCGGGACAGGTAGGGATCTTTTCCCACTGTATCATGCACAGGCTGGCTGGCAGTGTAAGCGTGAACAGTGGTCATGTTGCCGTGCTTGATACCAAGGCCGGCATCCAGAGCGGCAGCAACAGGAGACAGGCAGTTGGTGGTGCAGGATGCGTTTGACACCACCAGATCATCGGCGGTCAGTTCGCCATCGTTGACGCCAAAGACGATGGTTTTCACACCGCCGTCACCTCGGGCCGGGGCAGAGATCAGAACTTTCCGGGATCCGTTTTTGAAGTGACGTTCCGCCGCCTCGCGCGTACGAAACACACCCGTACATTCCAGAACGACGTCAATATCCGACCAGGGCAGATCCTCGGGGTTGCGCTCGCTACTCAGCCGAATTGGACCACGACCCACGTCCAGACCTGCATCGCTGAGCGTAACCGGGTTGGGATAGCGGCCGTGAACGCTGTCAAATTCAAACAGGTGCGCGTTCATTTCGGGTTTTCCAAGATCGTTGATCGCGACGATCTCAACGTCTGTACGTCCGCTTTCCATCACCGCGCGCAGAACCCCGCGCCCGATCCGTCCAAATCCGTTGATCGCCAGTTTCAAGGTCATGGTCTGCTCCGTCCAAATGTCTCAGTAAGGTGAGTTAGCGCTAACAATGACAGATCAAGCGAAATGTCAAGGAAAACCTCTGTCAGCGCCAGAAAGCGAGCCAGTCCAGAAAGTCGTAAAGCTTCTTTCCGAGGAAAAGCAGATGTTCGGTGCCGTACAGCGCTACATCCAACATGATAACGCCGAGAAGAAGAAGGCCGAGCCAGATAGCGATTTGGTTGGTCATGGCTGTCCCGAACGTAAAATGCCCGCTCAGATAACCTGAGCGGGCATCAAGGTACAAGCGAAGTCCGAAGGGTCAGTTAAGGCGGCCCATCGCAACAGCTACGTCGGCCATACGAACCGAGAAGCCCCATTCATTGTCATACCAGGCCAGAACGCGGACCATGCGGTCATCGACGACGCGGGTCTGATCCGGTGCAAAGATCGAGCTTTCCTCGGTGTGGTTGAAGTCGGTCGACACCAGCGGAGCGGGCTCATATCCCAGAACGCGCTGCATCGGGCCTTTGGCGGCCTCTTCGACGATCGCGTTGATTTCCGCCGTGCTTGTGTCGCGGGAGGCACGGAACGTCAGGTCCACCGCCGAAACATTCGGGGTTGGGACGCGAATGGCGGAACCGTCCAGGCGGCCTTTCAGGTTCGGCAGAACTTCACCCAGCGCCTTGGCGGCGCCGGTCGAGGTCGGGATCATCGACATTGCAGCAGCGCGGGCGCGGTAGAGGTCGCTGTGGCGACGGTCCAGTGTCGGCTGGTCGCCTGTGTAGGCGTGGATGGTCGTCATGATACCGTGTTCGATACCGACGCCCTCGTCCAGCACCTTGGCCAGCGGGGCGAGGCAGTTGGTCGTGCACGAACCGTTCGATACCATGTTGTCATTGGCGGCCAGCGTGTTGTGATTGACGCCGAAAACGATGGTCTTGTCCACGTTCTTGCCCGGAGCCGACAGCAGTACCTTGCCGGCGCCACGTTCCAGATGCGTTTTGGCCTTCAGGCCATCGTTGAACTTACCGGTGCATTCGAGGACGACGTCACAGCCTTCCCAGTCCAACTCGGTCATGTCGTAGGTCGAGAACATCTGCATCGGGCCGCGACCCAGATCCATGGTATTGCCGTCAATGGTGACGTCGCGCGGAAAACGCCCGTGAACACTGTCATATTTCAGCAGATGCGCCGAGGTTTCCAACGGGCCAGTTGCGTTGACTTTGATCACTTCGATGTCGTTGCGCCCGGACGCGGCGATGTGCGACAGGGTGCAGCGGCCAATACGGCCAAAACCATTGATACCGACCTTGATGGTCATAAGATGTCTCCAGATGCGCTTGCCTTGAGGGCCATATAACGGCGAAAAGGGAATCTCAAAAGGGCAAAAGCGGCATATTTTTAAGGTGTTAGCGCAAACCTGCGCCGGTTGCGCTAACGCTTGCGCTAGCCGTTGGATCAGGTAGGGTCCGGTTGGCGACAGCAGATTGAAGGGAAACGCGATGAGTGGTCTTTTGGCCCTGTTGGATGATGTGGCGGGCATTGCCAAGGTTGCGGCGGCATCAGTGGACGATGTGGTTGCGGCGGCAGGCAAAGCGGGGGCCAAAACCGCCGGTGTGATCATCGATGACGCAGCGGTGACGCCGAAATATGTGCAGGGTTTCGCCCCGGCGCGCGAGTTGCCGATCATCTGGCGCATTGCGCGCGGGTCGATCTTCAACAAGATCATACTCTTGCTGCCCGTAGCCTTGTTGCTGGCCAATTTTGCGCCGTGGCTGATCACGCCCTTGTTGATGCTTGGCGGGTCATATTTATGTTTTGAAGGGGCCGAGAAGATTTTTCATGTTCTGTTTCCTCATGGCAGCCATGTGATTGAGGACGACATGAAAATCCGCGATCCGGGCCACCTGGAGGAGCAAAAGGTCAAGGGCGCCATCAAGACTGATTTCATCCTGTCTGCCGAGATCATGACCATTGCACTGGCGGCGATCGAAGCCCCGAACCTGTGGATGCAGGCCGCTACGCTGGCTGTTGTCGGGATCGGCGTGACGGTGGCCGTCTATGGATCCGTCGCGTTGATCGTGAAAATGGATGATGTGGGACTTTTTCTGGCGCAGAACGCGCCAACACCTATCGGTCGCGGTCTGGGCCGAGGGTTGGTCAAGGCAATGCCCGGGGTGATGAAAACACTGTCCATTGTCGGAACTGCCGCGATGCTGTGGGTGGGGGGCTCGATCGTCATCCACGGGATGCAGGTTCTGGGTTTTGGCTGGCTGGGACATCATATCCATGATTGGGCCTATGCCATTGGACATTCCGTGTCTGATCAATGGGTTGGTGCGGTTGAGTGGGTATCCAAGGCCACGATGGATGGCGTATTTGGTTTGGCTTGGGGATTGGTTTTGATCCCGGTGGCAACCAAGATAATCATGCCCCTGTTCAGCAAATCCGAAACGCATTGAAACCAAAATGAAAAGAGCGGCCAAAGCCGCCCTTTGCTCGATCAGAAGGGACTGTCTTACAGTCCCAACAATTCCTTGACCTTGGCCACAGTTGCTTCGGCCGTAATGCCGAAATGCTTGTACAGCTCACCGGCAGGGGCCGAGGCGCCAAAGCTGGACATGCCGATGAAGCCTGCCTTGGCTTCGCGGCCACGCTCGCCCAGCAGCCAGCGATCCCAGCCACCGGCGCGCACGGCGGCCTCGATGCCGACGCGGACCGGACCGGCAGGCAGTACCCGCTTGCGATAGGCTTCGTCCTGCTCGGCGAACAGCTCCATGCAGGGCATCGAGACGACGCGGGTGCCGATGCCTTCGGCTTCGAGCATCGCTTTGGCTTCCATGGCCAGCGAAACCTCGGAACCTGTTGCAATCAGGATCGCCTGACGCTTGCCCTCGGCCTCGGCCAGAACATAGGCGCCTTGTGCGGTCAGGTTCTTGGTCTTGTGATCCTTGCGCACGGTCGGCACGCCCTGGCGGGTCAGCGACAGGACCGAGGGGCTGTCCTTGAAGGTCAGCGCCAGTTCCCAGGCTTCGGCGGTTTCGATCGTATCGGCGGGACGGAACACATAAGTGTTCGGCGTCGCGCGCGAGATGGCCAGATGTTCCACCGGCTGGTGGGTCGGGCCATCCTCGCCCAGACCGATCGAGTCATGGGTCATTACGAAAACCGACGGGATCTTCATCAGCGCCGCCAGCCGCATGGACGGGCGGGCATAATCGGTGAAGGCCATGAAGGTACCGCCATAGGGGCGGATACCGCCGTGCAGCGCCATGCCGTTCATCGCAGCGGCCATGCCGTGCTCGCGAATGCCGTAATGGATATAGCGGCCCTTGCGGTTTTCCGGCAGGAACACGCCCATATCAGCCGATTTTGTGTTGTTCGATCCGGTCAGGTCAGCCGAGCCGCCAACAGTCTCGGTCATGATCGGGTTCACGACGTTCAGAACTTTTTCGGACGAGGCGCGGGTGGCCAGTTTCGGCTGCTCTTCAGACATCTGCTTTTTGAACGCACGAATGGCGCCAGCCAGCCGCTTGGGGGCCTCAAATGCATAGGCGCGTTTGAATTCGGCCTGTTTCCTCTCGGAAAGCTGGGCAAAACGTTCTTCCCAAGCCCCACGTTCGTCTGCGCCGCGTGCACCAATGGCTTCCCAAGCGGATTTGACGTTGGCTGGAACTTCGAATGTGTCGTGCGGCCAACCATAGGCCTCTTTCGCGGCTTTCAGCTGATCCTGATCCGTCAGTGCCCCATGACCTTTCGAGGTGTCCTGCGCAGCATGACCCAGAGCGATATGGGTTTCACAGGCGATCATGGTTGGTTTTTTGGACTTTTTCGCCTGAACAATGGCCGCATCGATGGCCTTGGGGTCATGGCCGTCGATTTCAATCACGTGCCAGCCAGAGGCCGCAAACCGGCGGACCTGATCGGTGCGATCAGCGATATCGACAGTGCCGTCGATGGTGATGTTGTTGTTGTCCCAGAAGACGATCAGTTTGCTCAGCTCATGGCGGCCGGCCAAAGTGATCGCTTCCTGACTGACGCCTTCCATCAGACAGCCGTCGCCCGCGATCACGTAAGTATAGTGATCCACGACCTTCTTGCCGTAATGCGCGCGCTGGATTTCCTCGGCCATGGCGAAACCCACGGCATTCGAGATACCCTGACCAAGCGGGCCGGTCGTGGTTTCAACACCATCGATCAGAAAGTTTTCTGGGTGGCCCGCGGTCTTGGCGCCCAACTGGCGGAAATTCTTGATCTCTTCCAGCGTCACGTCGGCATGACCGGTGAGATAGAGAAGTGAATAGACCAGCATCGAACCGTGACCAGCCGACAGGATGAACCGATCGCGGTCCGGCCAGTTCGGGGCCGAGGCGTCGAATTTCAGGTGCTTTTCGAACAGAACGGTCGCAACATCGGCCATGCCCATCGGCATGCCGGAATGGCCGGAATTTGCGGCGGCGACGGCGTCAAGGGTCAGGGTGCGGATGGCCGCAGCTTTGTCCCAGTGTTCAGGGTTGGCTTTGCGCAGCGCAGTCAGGTCCACGGGCGTTGTTCCTTTGGATAAAAAGCAGATTGCGCGCTCAATACCATTCAGCACCCAAAGTGCAAGCGGAACCGGGCTTTGGCAACGCCCGATAGGTGAAGAGCGCGGCCCAAGTGATTGAAACCAAACAGTGGGTATTTTCTGTCGCATTCCGTTAGACTGTCGGCAAGCGGGATTCGGTTTTGATTCGGATCACTTCGCGACAGAATGAACCTTGATAAAGAGGTGACAGGGGCATGAGCCAGTTAGAGGAACTACAGCACCGCATTATTGCTGCGATGGATCGTATCAGTGCGGGCGTCGAAGGGTTGGGCGGTGCGTCCCGGAATGCTGAAGTAAGTGAGAGGCTTCAGGCCGAACTTGAAGACGAAAGAGTTGCCAATGCGCAGCTTCAGGAACGACTGAAGACCCTGAAAGAGCAGCACGAAAAACAAGTGGACGCGCTGCGTGCCGATCTGGAGGAGCTGCGCACGGAACCAGCGGGTGCCGCCGACGCGGATGCGCTGCGCGCAGAGCTGGAAGAAGCCCGGGCGAAAATCGCGTCTGTCGAAGCGGCCCGCGCCGAGCTGGCCGAGGCCAAGGCGGCCTTGGACAACAATGCCGAACTGGACGCGTTGAAGGCCGAGAACGAAAGACTGCGCGCCGAACTTGACGGCATCGAAGATCCTTCGGCGGTGGAAGCCGAGCTTGAGCAATTGCGTGAATTGCTTGCTCAGGCAAAAGAAGTCGAGGCGGAAAACAGCCGCCTCAAGGCACAACTTGAAGATACGGTACGGGTCGATGATCTGAGCGCCGAGCTTGAGATGCTGCGGGCCGAACGGGCCAGCCATGGCGCTGCGATGTCCCGGCTGGATGACGATCTGCAACGTATGCGCAAGGCGAACGAGCAGTTGCGGAATTCCATAGAAGAGTTGCGTTCCGCGGCCGCAGAAGGGCTGACGGATGCTGAATTGCTGAACCGCGCCACCGTTGCCGAGCTTGAGGCGACGCGTGCGGCGCAGGCTTCGGACGCCGCCGAAGCGCAGGCCGTGTTGGCACGGTTGGAACCTCTGCTGTCGCAGGCAAAACTTGTAGAAGGTGAGGTAGAGTAATGCCCGAGGTAACCATTCATATTGGCGGGCGGGGTTTTGACGTGTCCTGCCGGGACGGGGAAGAACCCTTTCTGCAGGCGGCCGCCAAAATGCTGGATGACGAAGCGCAGGTTCTGTCCGATCAGATTGGGCGGATGCCCGAAGCGCGCATGTTGCTGATGGCCGGTCTGCTGCTGGCTGACAAGACGGCGGCGACGGAAGACAAGGTCAAGTCGCTGGAGGCCAGGCTGGCCGAGGCCGAGGCCGAGCTTCAATCGCTGCGAAATGCACCCGCGCCGGAACCCGAACGTGTTGAAGTCGCGGTGGTGCCGCCATCCGTCACGGATACGCTGGCCGAGCTGGCAGCACGTGCGGAAGCGCTGGCTTCCGTCGTCGAGGAGAAGAAGGCACAATGACCTATCTGCGCAATTTCTTCTGCGGTGCTTTGCTTGTTTTCCCGGCAACATCTGCACTCGCCGAAATCGACATTCTGTCTGTCACCTTTACCTGCGAGAACGGCGTGCCGTTGCCGGTGACCTATTTCAACGCACCCGACGGTTCAGGCGCGGCGGCGACGATGGTGGACAACACTCTGGTCGCGATGCGCCAGGTCGAAAGCGGATCGGGCATCCGCTATGAATCTCTCGGAGCCGAAGGAACCTATATCCTGCGCTCAAAAGGTTGGAACGCGTCAATCAGCTATTTGGCGGCAGGCGCCGCCAATGAGCAGGCTATTTATCAGAATTGTTCCAGCCGGTAAGCAGGATTACGCGTTTGCTTCGCGGATTTTGTCGGCTGCTTCCTTGTTGTAGCCGACACCGTTTTCATCAAAAAGCGTGTCCAGCTCACCCGAAAGGGTCATCTCGGTGATGATGTCGCAACCGCCTACGAATTCGCCTTTGACATACAGCTGCGGCACGGTCGGCCAGTCGGAATAATCCTTGATGCCCTGACGCACGTCTTCGTCGGCCAGCACGTTTACGTCGGTGTATTCAACGCCCATGTAGTTGAGCACGCCAGCCACGCGTGAGGAAAACCCGCATTGCGGCATTTCCTTGGTGCCTTTCATGTACAGCACCACGTCATTGGCTTTGACGGTTTCGTCGATCTGGGTTTTTACGTCGGTCATTTTGCGTTTCCTGTTCGTTTCTCCAACGGGAGAGTCATATGTTCGCCTCGAAAGAAGCCGAGAAGCTTATTCCGGCACTTTGGTGGTGAGCGCCAGCGCGTGCAATTCTCCGTCCGGGCCGTCCATCTTGCCCTTCAGAGCTGCGTAAACAGCGCGCTGTTGCTGAACCCGGTTTTTGCCGCGAAAGCTTTCATCCACCACCATGGCAGACATATGAACACCGTCATTTCCGCCGACCTGAATCTCGGCGTCGGGAAAGGCTTCGCGCAGCAGGTGTTCGATTTCGTGGGCGCTCATCGGCATGTAGATAACTCCAGAAGGTCTTTCCCAAGATGTAGAGCGCATGAACCGGGCGTGCAAGAGCACTGGCACATGCAAAAACAACCAAACCCGCACCGGATCACAGCGCGGGTTTCGATTGGCATTCGCGTTGCGTTGTTAGGCGACAGCCTCGGCAAAGCTGTTGCGGTAAATCGCGGCAAGTTCATCAAGCGAGGCTTCCGAGCTGCCGATCTTTACCGTTTCGCCGGTGAAACGACCAACCGCATTCAGTGGAACGCCGGCCTGACCGGCCGCAATCATCAATGCCTCGGCCTGATCGAAATTGCACGCAACAAGATAGCGGGCCTGATCTTCACCGAACAGGAATTCAGTCGGTGCGTCGTCAAGACATACGCCAACGCCTGCGGCTTCTGCTAGTTCGAAGGCAGCCAAAGCGATGCCGCCATCGCTGAGGTCGGTGCAGGCCTTGATCATCTCGCGGTTGGCGCGGATGAAATCACCGTTGCGCTTTTCGGCATCCAGATCGACATGCGGGGCGTCGCCGTCTTCGCGGTTGAACACCTCGGCCAGAAGGGCGGATTGACCCAGATGCCCCTTGGTTTCACCGATCACCAGCGCGACGTGGCCTTCGCGCACCTCGTTGCCGATGACCTCGTCCGAGTGCTGCAACAGGCCGACTGCGCCAATGGTGGGGGTCGGCAGAATGGCCTGTCCGTCGGTCTCATTGTACAGAGAGACGTTGCCCGACACGATCGGCATGTCCAACGCGCCGACCGCGGCGCCAATGCCCTGTATGGCACCGACAAACTGGCCCATGATCTCGGGCTTTTCAGGATTGCCGAAGTTCAGGTTGTCGGTTGTGGCCAGCGGCTTGGCTCCGACGGCGGTCAGGTTGCGATAGGCTTCGGCCACGGCTTGTTTGCCGCCCTCAATAGGGTTTGCGCGCACATAGCGCGGGGTCACGTCGGATGTGAAGGCAAGCACCTTGTCGGTCCCGTGGACGCGGACCATGCCCGCACCCAGACCCGGCGTGCGGACGGAATCCGCCATCACCATGGTGTCGTACTGTTCATAGACCCACTGTTTGCCTGCGTAGTTGGGCGACGCGAGCAGGGCGCGCAGCCCGTCAATCGGGTCGATCTGGGGCACTTCGGCCAGTTCCTCTGCCTGTGGCGTAGGCTCCCATGGGCGGTCGTATTCCGGCGCGGTAGAAGACAGTTTGGACAGAACCAGATCGGCTTTGACTTCACCGTTATGCATGATCAGAAAGCGGTCTTCGGCAATGGTTTCGCCAACGATCGCGAAATCAAGATCCCATTTTTCGAACACGGCGCGGGCCTCGGCCTCAAGCTCGGGCTTGAGGACCATCAGCATACGCTCCTGAGATTCGGACAGCATCATTTCATAGGCTGTCATGTTTTCTTCGCGCTGAGGAACGTTTTCCAGATCAAGACGTACGCCAAGGCCACCCTTGTCACCCATTTCAACGGCCGAGCAGGTCAGGCCCGCTGCGCCCATGTCCTGGATCGAGATCACGGCACCGGTCTGCATCAGTTCCAGCGTCGCCTCCATCAGGCGTTTTTCGGTGAAGGGGTCGCCGACCTGAACGGTGGGGCGTTTTTCTTCGATCGTGTCGTCGAATTCGGCGGATGCCATGGTCGCGCCCCCCACACCATCACGACCGGTTTTTGCGCCCAGATAGACGACGGGCATACCCACGCCCGACGCGGCCGAGTAGAAAATCTTGTCGCTGTCGGCCAGGCCAGCGGCAAAGGCGTTCACAAGGCAGTTGCCATTGTATGCGGGGTGAAAGCGCACTTCGCCACCGACGCAAGGCACACCGAAGCAGTTGCCATAGCCACCGATGCCCTCGACCACGCCGTTGACCAGTTGACGGGTCTTGTGATGGCCGGGTTCGCCAAAAGACAATGCGTTCATGGACGCAATGGGACGCGCGCCCATAGTAAAGACGTCGCGCAGGATGCCCCCCACGCCGGTCGCCGCACCCTGATAGGGTTCGATGTAAGACGGGTGGTTGTGGCTTTCCATCTTGAAGACCACGGCCTGACCGTCGCCAATGTCCACCACGCCTGCGTTTTCACCGGGTCCGCAGATCACCTGGGGCCCAGAGGTGGGCAGGGTGCGCAGCCATTTCTTCGAAGATTTGTAGGAACAGTGCTCGTTCCACATGGCCGAGAAAATGCCGAGCTCGGTGAAAGTAGGTTCACGCCCGATGATCTCGAGGATCATGTCATATTCCTCGGGCTTGAGCCCGTGTGCGGCAATCAGATCGGGTGTGATGGCGGGCTCTTGCATCTTCTGTCCTGTGTCCAAGTGGGCCGAGATTGCGCGCCTTGTAGGGCAAGCGCGCGCGTGTGGAAAGGGTCAAGACGGCGCAGGTTGCGTCTTTCAAAGAAAAACGGAACCGGCATCACTGCCGGTTCCGGATGAATGCGTCCCAAAATGGGTGCATGCAGCTGGCGTGGACCGCGAAGCTTACGCCGATCCCTGATCCTTGTTGAGCTGCGCTGCGGCTGCGGCACCAACAGCCGTCTTTTGTTCCGGGGTTAGGTTTTCATTGTCGTCCAGCCCCGGAATCGCAACGCGCACTTCGCGACGGGCAAAGTCGATGCCGTTTTCCTTGAAGGCCGCCTTGACCCGGTTGAAGATCTCCTTGCGCAGTGTGAACTGCTTGCCGGGCTTGGCCATGAACTTGCCGCGGATGATCATGCCGACATCGTCAAAATCGAACACACCTTGCGATTTGAACGGTTGCAGGAAGCCATCCTTGTGGGTCTCGTCCTCCATCATCTCAGCACCGATCTTCTTGAAGATCTTCTTGACCTTGTTGGGATCCGTGTCGAACGGCACGGTGAATTTCAGCTTCATGATCACCCAGTCGCGGCTGAAATTTGTCAGCTTCTGAATCTCACCGTAGGGTATCGTGTGTACAGGGCCGCGATGGTGACGCAACTGCATCGAGCGAACCGAGATTTTCTCGACAGTGCCCATCGTGCCGCCGACGTCGACATATTCTCCGACGCGGAAGGCATCGTCGATCAGGAAGAAAACCCCGCCCACGATATCAGCAACCAGCTTCTGCGCACCAAAACCGATCGCCAGACCCAGAACACCGGCACCGGCCAAAAGCGGTGTGATATTGATGCCCAATGCGCCCAGCGCCAGCAGGCCAAAAATCACGGCAATCGTAATCTGGGCCGTGATCCGCATCAGGGGCAGAACCGTCGCCAGACGAGAGCCGCCGACACCGCCGCCTTCACCGCCTGCTTCTTCGTCCAGCGCCTCGGCCGCAGTCTGTTCCTTGGCCAATCGGCGGTTGATCCAGAGCGAGACGACCTCGTTCAGGATATAGCCAACGGCGATGATTAGCAGGAATTCGATCACGGCACCGCCGACTTCGGCACCGACACCGGCCGAAGCGACATTGCGCAGGTCAAGATGCCATACGCGTGCAATCATGAAAACTACGACCAAGCCGGCGATAACGCGACCAATCCGGATGTAGCTGCGTTTCGCGGAACGGTAGGCGCGTTCGGCAAGAGGGCCTTCGCCCGACATTGGCGGTTGCAAATGCCGCACAAGACCGCGGATCAGCGTATCCAGCGCAGGTGCAATCAACAACCAGAACATCGTCGTGAAATGCGCGCCGCTGGTCAGCAATCTCAATGTTGCCGGATCACGCTGCGCGACCAGGAACTCGACCAGCAGCCAGATTGCCACCGAAACGCCGATGGCAAAATAGGGGTAATAATGTGCAACTTCTTCATCGAATTTCGTGTGATCCGGGTCTGTCCCCAGCATCATCTGCGACAGACCTTCACGCGCGGTCCAGGCGATTGCGGCGATATAGACGTGAATTGCCGCGTTCAGCCAGAAGCCAATCCGGGTATCGTCACCCGTGACGCCATTGAGTGCGTTGAACCGAACGACGAACAGCGTGAACCCGATCAGGATCAACAGACCGATCAGGTTACGGTGCAGGTACTTTGCCCAGTGGTCGTCGATATTGACCAACCGAAATTGCGGCTTCTCCGGCGCCAGAACAAACCGGGACGCTGCTGCACCCAATCGCGGCACCCAGATGAGATAGAATACAAACGGTGCAGCATAGGTGATCTGTTCCGTCGTCAGAAGACCGCGGCCAACCGCGCGGATCACGACATAGAAAATGATCAGCCCGGCGATTTCGCGGCAGAACCGGCGAAACAGGTATCTGACGGCGCCCCAAAGGTCGGCCTCGTCCGCGGCTTCGGTTGCTTCATGCCAGCGTCGGGTCAGGAAAATGAACAGCTTTTCCGCAATGAACCCGACAACAAGCACAGAGAGGACAAGCCCTATAAGTGTAAAGACACCGGTCGATCCGAACGTATCGCTAAAATTGCTGAACGCGGTAATCTGCGCCGTCACTATGTTGGGAAGCGTGGTCAGGACATGTGTCCAAGACGCGACCATTTCAGCCCAGATCTCGCCTATCTCGGTCAACGGGTCTTCTACGTTTGCTTTTTCGGCGGCTTGTTTTTCCGCCACGGCATCAAGGCGTTCCAACAGAATTGCGCGAACCTGATCATCGGACATGCGAGCAACAAGATCGTCGACCTGCTCGGGTGTCAGGTCTTCCGGGATGGTCACTGTAGAAGTTGAACCGGAGTCCTGTGCATATAGTGGCACTGCCATGAATAACGCGGAGACGAGCGCCAAAACCAGACGGAGTGGGTGGAACATGTATTTTCCCTCAAACACGAAATTGTATCGTTTTTTGAGGATCATATGCCTATGCGTGTATTTTTCCCAGAGCTTTCGCTGACTTAATGCAGGGTCCAGCCAAAAAAAAGGCCGAGCTATAAGCTCGGCCGTAGTCCAACAGGGAGGTATGAAGATGATGAGCGTTTCAGCATCACCGCCTTCGAGTGCTCATTTAGGGGTCAGTTAGTGAACGTTCAAGACAATTAACCCTGTGAACACTTCATGTCCGTTATGCTATTTGCGCATAGCTACAGTTTTCCCATCTGTTTCAGTTGTTTACGCTGTGCGATGATTTCGTCCTGCACGAAATCGCGAAACGCTCCAACGCGTTTTGAATGCCGTAATTCTTCCGGGTAAGCCAGATAAACCGGAACATCTGCGGTTTCTATGTCTGACAGGATGGGCACGAGGTGCGGAAAATCCTGTGTGACGTAATCGGGCAGAACACCGATGCCCAGATTGTGCAAAACGCCCTGAAGCACGCCAAAATAGTTGTTCACAGTCAGCAAAGAGCCGGGATTATAGGTCATCAGGTGGCGCACCATGGCGGCACTGGCGCCAACCTGCGGCGCCGCAGGGGTCTGACAAATCAGACGGTGGTCCTTGATCTCTTCCAGGGACTGCAACATGCCGCCGTGGTTTTCGATATAATCCTGGGTTGCATACAACATCATCTGAACGGTCATAAGGCGCTTGCGCACCAGGTCGGCCTGGCTTGGCTCTTTCATGCGGATGGCGACGTCCGCTTCGCGCATCGGAAGATCCAGAACGCGTTCTTCAAGCATCAGATCGATGTTCAGGTCAGGGTATTGCTCATACAGTTTCGGCAAGCGCGGTGCCAGCCAGAGTGTACCAAAGCCGAAGGTCGTCGTGACCCGCAAAACACCGAAGACTTCTTCCTCGCTGTCCCGAATACGCGCGGCTGCGGCATCCAGCCGTTTCGACATGGCAGATGTGGCGTCAAACAACAACTCGCCCTGTTCGGTGAGAATCAGCCCCCGCGCGTGACGGTGGAACAGAGTGGCATCCAGAGACTCTTCCAATGCGCGGATCTGTCGGCTTACGGCGGATTGAGACAGGTTCAGCTTGTCTCCGGCGTGCGTAAGGCTGCCCGCATCGGCCACCGCATGAAATATTCTAAGCTTGTCCCAATCCATTACCGCAACTTTCGTTATCTTTCAGAAGCCCTATATGAAATAGGTGACAAGTTCTACATTCAATGGACGAAATCGTTACATATCAGTGGATAAATTCTATACAGGTCAGAAATTATGACCTAAAATAAATCCAAGTATAGCACACTGATCTGACGAGGGGAGACGTCTGATGAGCCAGCCACAGATAACGCTGAACGACCGGTTCGATCTTGAGAAAAACCCGGTTCTTCTGAATGGAACGCAGGCGCTTGTGCGCTTGATGCTGATGCAAAAGGCCAGAGACCGGCAAGCGGGCCTTAACACCGCGGGATTGGTCACCGGATACCGCGGGTCGCCTTTGGGGGCAGTGGATCAGCAAATGATGCGGGCCCAAAAGCCACTGGCCGAAAGTGATATCACGTTTCAATTCGGTTTGAACGAAGACCTGGCGGCCACCGCGCTTTGGGGCAGCCAGCAGGCGGGCCTGCGCGGCGACGGCAAATTCGATGGGGTCTTCGGGCTTTGGTATGGCAAGGGGCCCGGCGTTGACCGGTCCGGTGACGTCATGCGCCACGCAAACATGGCAGGGACAGCCAAACATGGCGGTGTGCTCATGGCGATGGGCGATGACCATACCGGCGAAAGCTCGACGGTGCTGCATCAGTCGGAATGGTCGCTGGTCGACATGTACATGCCGATCGTCAGCCCCGCTGGCGTTCAGGAAATCCTTGATTATGGAATTTACGGATTTGCACTCAGCCGTTTTGCGGGGGTCTGGGTGGGCCTGAAGACGATGAAGGACACGATCGAAGTCACCTCGGTCGTGGATGGAAGTCCGGACCGGATGCAAATGGTCATCCCAGAATTCGACATGCCGGAAGGTGGGTTGAACATCCGGTTGGGCGACACGCCGCATCTGCAGGAAACGCGTGTCATCGATTACAAAAGGTTCGCGGCCGAAACGTTTTCACACGCCAACAAGCTGGACAGGCGGATGTGGGGCAAACCCGGCGCCAAGATCGGTTTTGTCGCGGCGGGCAAGAACTGGCTGGACCTGACACATGCGCTTTCGCTTCTGAATATCAACGAAGCCGAGGCCGAGCGTCTGGGGATTACCACATACAAGGTGGGGCAGACTTTCCCGCTGGATATGGTCGGATTCCACGATTGGGCCGAGGGGCTGGACCTGATCGTGATCGTCGAGGAAAAGCGCAAGCTGATCGAGGTTCAGGTCAAAGAGGCCATCTTTGACGACCGGCGCGGACGCCGGGTCTATGGCTGGTACAAAGGCGGTGCCGGGACACTGCACCGCGAAGAACTGTTCCCGACGCGCGGTGCGCTTGACCCGATCATGATCGCTGAAAAGCTGGGCGAGATCCTGATTGAAGAGGGGCGCGAGACCGATGGTATCCGGGCCGGGCTGGCGTCTTTGTCAGAAGCGCGCCGGGCCGACAACGCACAGGAAATAGCCACGCGGCTTCCGTATTTCTGTTCCGGCTGCCCGCATAACAGCTCGACAAGGGTACCGGAAGGCAGCCGCGCCTATGCCGGTATTGGCTGTCACTACATGGTTCAATGGATGGATCGCGAGACGACCGGTTTCACTCAGATGGGAGGGGAAGGCGCCAACTGGATCGGCGAGGCTCCGTTTTCGACGACCAAGCACGTGTTCCAGAACCTTGGCGATGGCACGTACAACCATTCGGGCGTTCAGGCGATCCGGGCTGCATTGTCCGCAGGAACGAACATCACCTTCAAGATATTGTTCAACGACGCGGTTGCCATGACCGGCGGGCAGGACAATGAAGGCGACCTGACCGCCGAACGGATCGTTGCCGAGGTCAAGGCAATGGGTGTCCGAGAGGTAGCCGTGGTTTACGATGAAAAAGAGGACGTCAACTTCAAGGCTCTACCCGCCAGCGTTCAGACATACGAGCGTGCCGATCTCATGCAGGTGCAGGAGAAGTTTCGCGAGATCGAGGGCGTATCGGTCATCGTCTACGTACAAACCTGCGCTGCCGAAAAGCGCCGCCGCCGCAAGCGCGGCACATTCCCCGATCCCGACAAGCGTGTGTTCATCAACACCGATGTCTGCGAAGGCTGCGGCGATTGCGGTGTACAGTCAAACTGCGTGTCGATCGTTCCCAAACAGACCGAGCTGGGCCGCAAGCGGGCCATTGATCAATCGAGCTGCAACAAGGATTACTCGTGCTTGAACGGTTTCTGCCCGTCATTCGTGACGCTTGAGGGCGCGAAAATTCGCAAAGAGGCGACGACCGAAATTGATCTGCCAGATTTGCCAACACCAGATCTGCCGAAGATCACCGGCACGCACAACGTCGTGATTACCGGCGTCGGCGGTACGGGTGTCGTCACCATTGGCGCCATCCTTGCGCAGGCGGCGCAGATCGACGGAAAAGGCGCGGGCATGATGGAAATGGCGGGGCTGGCGCAAAAAGGCGGCGCAGTCCACATCCACTGTAGATTGGCCAACCGCCCCGAGGACATCAGCGCGATTCGCGTCGCCACTGGCGAGGCCCACGCGCTGATCGGTGGCGATCTGGTGGTCTCGGCCGGCGCAAAGACGTTGGGCCTGACGCGCACCGGACGTACGGGGGCCGTCGTGAACAGCCATGAAACGGTGACGGGCGACTTCACGCGTGATACCGAGTTCCGCATTCCGGCGGATCAGCTGGAACTGGCCCTGCAAGCGCGGCTGAAAGAAGATGTCTCGCTGTTTGATGCGACCGAACTGGCGCGCGCGGTGATGGGGGATTCAATCTATTCCAACATGATGATCTTTGGCGCGACCTGGCAGCGCGGGCTGTTGCCGGTCAGCCATCAGGCGATCTTTGAGGCCATCGAATTGAACGGCACGGCGGTCGAACGCAACAAGCGTGCGTTTGATATCGGACGTTGGGCGGTTCTGCACCAGGAAGACGTGCAATCCATCCTTGCGCCGACCGTGGCCGAGATGCCCAAGACACTGGACCAAATCATCGCGTTTCGCGCGCAGCACCTGACGGAATATCAAAGCGCCCGGCTGGCCAGGCGGTACCGCAAGCTGGTGGACAGTGTCGAGGACGCGTATGTGCGCGAAGCGGTAGCGAAAGGGTATCACAAGCTGTTGTCATACAAGGACGAATACGAGGTTGCACGTCTTCTGCTGACCAGTCGGGAAAAAGCGGCGGCCGAGTTTGATGGTGACTTCAAGATGACCTTTCACCTTGCCCCGCCGATATTCGGCGGATCGGGTAGCAATGGCAGGCCGAAAAAGCGCGCGTTCAGCGAATCCATCCTGACTGCATTGAAGCTGTTGACCATACTCAAGGCATTGCGCGGCACACCACTGGACATTTTTGGGTATTCATCCGAGCGCAAGATGGAGCGCGCCCTGATCCGACAGTATGAAAAGGACATGCGCGAGGTACTGCCCTTGGTGTCGCAGGACACCCGTGATGCGATTGCTGCCCTGGCTCGTTTGCCGCTGGATATCCGCGGATTTGGGCCGGTACTGCGGGAAAATGAGGCCAAGGCTGCGAAACGGCGAGAAGAGCTGCTGGCCGTCATCCGCAGCGGTGGGCCTGAATTGCAAGCTGCGGCAGAGTAATTCGTCACAAGGGTGTCACGATAGCTGGTCAAACCTGTTGCTTGTACTTATTTTGCGGGCAGCAAAACGGAGCCCTTCATGTCTTCTCGTCGTCATGTCGTTCGTGACATCTCGTATGCGCATTCCGCCGAAACCAAGGGGGGGCGGTTGGTCATCAGGCTGATGGAGAACACCACGGGACGGTTGCGTCTGATCAAACGGGCGGACGGATACGAAAAAGAAGTCGCAAAGGGTCGGGATTTTTGGTCGGTCATGGTCGATCGCTATGGATTGACCTTGGATGTCGTTGGTGGCGCGCTGGCGAATATCCCCAAGGAAGGTCCGCTTATCCTGATTGCAAACCATCCATATGGAATTCTGGATGGGCTGATGATGGGGCATGTATTGTCTCAGACCCGTGGTGATTTCCGAATTCTCGCAAATCGCGTTTTCCGCAAGGCCGAAGACCTGAACCGTATCGTTTTGCCTGTTTCGTTTGATGAAACGAAAGAAGCGGTGAAACTGAACCTGGATACGCGGAAGACTGCATTGAATTACCTTGGCGATGGCGGCGCGATCGGGATTTTCCCCGGGGGTACGGTCAGCACCGGCGTTAATCCGTTTGCCCATCCTATGGATCCGGGTTGGCGCGGTTTCACGGCCCGAATGGTGGCGAAATCCAACGCCACTGTCGTTCCGGTGTTCTTCGACGGGCACACGTCACGTCTGTTTCAGATTGCTAGCCATATGCACAACACCCTGCGCATGGGGTTACTGATCAAGGAATTCAAAAAACGTGTCGATACTCCGGTCAAAGTGGTGATTGGCACGCCTATCGGGCGCGACATTCTGGATCCGCTGGGCAAGGATACGCGCAAGATGATGGATTTCCTGCGCAAAGCGACGTATGAGCTGTCTCCGACACCGCTGAAGTCTTATGACTATGGCTATGAATTTGAGGAACGGCATCGCGCCTGAAGGGGCTAATGGCAGTAGGTATCTTTGATTCCGGATTGGGCGGTCTTACCGTCCTGAGCGCCGCGCAGACACGACTGTCTGACGTTGATTTCCTGTATTACGCGGACAGCGCGCATGCCCCATACGGTGTGCGCGATGCCGAGGACATCTATCAGCTGACCCGAAAGGCCGTGCAGGACCTTTGGGATCGCGGCTGCAACTTGGTGATTCTGGCCTGCAACACAGCCAGCGCGGCGGCGCTGCGCCGGATGCAGGAAGAGGGCGTGCCCGAAGGCAAACGTGTGCTTGGTGTCTTTGTTCCCTTGATCGAAGCCCTGACCGAACGGCAATGGGGCGACAATTCCCCACCACGCGAAGTGGCGGTCAAGCATGTCGCCTTGTTCGCCACGCCCGCCACTGTATCCAGCCGGGCCTTTCAGCGCGAGCTGGCGTTCCGGGCAATTGGCGTGGATGTCGAGGCGCAGGCATGTGGTGGAGTCGTGGATGCCATTGAAGACGGTGACATGATCCTGGCCGAGGCGCTGGTGCGCAGCCATGTGGAAGCCCTCAAGCGCAAGATGCCTGAACCGCAGGCGGCCATTCTGGGCTGTACGCATTACCCGCTAATGGCTGACGTGTTTCAGGCGGCATTGGGACCTGACGTGCAGGTCTATAGCCAGGGGGAGTTGGTCGCGGAAAGCCTTGCGGATTATCTGCATCGCCACCCCAACATGCTGGGTGGTGGCGCGGGAGGGTTCCTGACGACGGGGAAACCCAATGTGGTGAGCGATCGGGCGACACAGTTCCTCCGACGACAAATCACATTCGAGGCTGCCTGACTTCGGTCAAGGACGCGGCCGCTCTGCTTTCATTATTTCAAGACCGTCGCATCGGCGGTCGTAACATGTGACACACGTTGAGAAGAGGTCTGACATGACCCATAAAATCGCAATTCTGGGCGCTTCGGGTTATACTGGTGCGGAACTGGTGCGGCTGATCGCCGAACACCCCAACATGGAAATCGCCGCGCTGGCCGCCGAACGCAAGGCGGGGATGACCATGGCGCAGGTTTTCCCGCATCTGCGCCACATGGATCTGCCGGACTTGTGCAAGATTTCCGAGATCGATTTTTGCCGGATCGATCTGTGTTTTTGTGCCCTTCCGCACAAGACCAGCCAGGAAGTGATCAGTGCACTGCCCAAGGATCTGAAGATCATCGATCTGTCTGCTGACTTCCGGCTGACTGACCCGGATGAATATGAAAAGTGGTACGGAAACCCGCATACCGCGCTCGAGCAGCAGGAAGAGGCCGTTTATGGCCTGACCGAGTTTTATCGCGACGAAATCCGGGGCGCGCGGCTGGTGGCGGGCACAGGGTGCAACGCGGCAACCGGTCAATATGTTCTGCGGCCGCTTGTTTCTGCCGGGGTGATTGATCTGGACGATATCGTGCTGGATTTGAAATGTGCTGTCTCCGGGGCAGGGCGGTCGCTGAAGGAAAACCTGCTGCACGCCGAACTGAGCGAGGGCACCAACGCCTATGCCGTCGGCGGGACCCACAGGCATCTCGGCGAGTTCGATCAGGAGTTTTCCAAGCTGGCCGGTCGTGCGGTTCATGTGCAGTTCACTCCGCACCTGATCCCTGCAAACCGGGGCATTCTGGCCACGACCTACGTAAAAGGTGACCCGCTGAGCATCTATGAAACGCTTGCAAAGGCTTATGCGGATGAGCCTTTCATTCAGATGCTGCCGATGGGCGAGACACCATCGACCCACCATGTGCGCGGGTCCAACTTCTGTCATATCGGAGTTGTGGCAGATCGGATCGAACGGCGTGCGATCGTGATCGCGGCGCTGGATAACCTGACAAAAGGTAGCAGTGGCCAAGCCTTGCAGAACGCCAACCTGATGTTAGGTGAGATTGAAACCCGGGGCCTGATGATGGCACCGTTATTCCCGTGAGGACGGTATGAAAACGCTCAAGAAACGTCGCCGAGTACAAGTCATTCTGGTAGCTGTCGTTGCCTTGGTGGCATCGACGGCGTTGATTGGCTATGCCATGCGCGACGGGATCAACTTTTTCCGCTCGCCAAGCCAGGTGATTGCCGAACCACCCAAGCCGACCGAGGTCTTTCGGATTGGCGGCCTGGTCGAAGAAGGTTCGATCATCCGCGGGCAGGGCGAAACCGTACATTTTGTCGTCACCGACGGCGGCGAAAGCGTCAAGGTTTCTTTCACCGGGGTTCTGCCTGATTTGTTTTCGGAAAATCAGGGCATGGTCGGCACCGGACGTTACGTGAACGGCGTGTTCGAAGCCACGGAAATTCTTGCCAAACATGACGAAACCTATATGCCGAAGGAAGTCGTGGACGCGTTGAAAGAGCAGGGCGTGTACAAAGAGGCTGAAGAAAGCTGACCTGACCCACATTTGTGTTGAGGGCGTTGCGCGCGGGATGCGGGCAGCGCCCTCGGTCGTTCAGGCTTGTTAATTCTTTTTCGGGATCGTCAGCGCCATTCAACGAAATGAGGGCGCTATGCAAACGGTTCGGCAGATTGCCAATGAAATTGTGCGTCGGGAAGGCGGGTACGTGAATGACCCGGACGATCCGGGCGGGGCAACCAAATTCGGTGTCACCATCCATACGATGCGCCGGCTTGGACTGGATCGGACCGGGGATGGGCTGGTTGACGTGGCGGATGTCCGGGCGCTTACTCAGCGCGAGGCGGTCGACATCTTTGTTCAGCACTACTTTGAAAAGCCACGCATCGTGCTGTTGCCAGATGTTCTGCATGCCCCTGTTTTTGACATGTACGTCAATGCCGGTGCGCAAGCAGTAATAATCCTGCAACGGCTTTTGCGTGATATGGGGTTTGACGTCGTGGCAGATGGCGTGATCGGCGCGCAAACGGCACAGGCGTGCGAAGACGCGGCCCAACCAGACCCCAACGCGTTGCGCGATGCGTATGGTGTGGCGCGGCGGAACTATTACTTTCGGCTGGCCGACAAACGCCCGGCATCCAGAAAATACGCGCGCACCCGATCCGGTGGCAAAGGAGGCTGGATCAAACGGGCCGAAGAGTTTCTGTCGCCACGCTATCGTCTTACGGAAAGTGAATTCAAGGAAAGGGTTGCGGCATGGGGTTGATCTCGGGGGTATTGGCGCTGCTGTTTGGGGGCGGTCGCAACGCTGTGCGTGAGACGGTTGAAATATACCGGGAAAACGCCGAGTCCCGTGCCGAGCGCGCGACAGAGTTGCAAAGTCAGGCAATGACGCAGTTCGGCCGAGAGTTCGTGGTTCCTCAAAAAGGACTGTACGACCGCGTTATGGATGGCGTGAATCGGTTGCCGCGCCCGGCGTTGGCACTTGGAACGCTGGGATTGTTTGTTGCCGCAATGGTGGATCCGCTGTGGTTCGCTGAACGCATGCAGGGCATTGCGCTGGTGCCGGAACCTCTTTGGTGGTTGCTGGGCGTGATTGTGTCTTTCTATTTTGGCGCGCGCCATCAGAGCAAAATGCAGGATTTTCAGCGGGATATAGGCGCAGCCATGCAGCGGTTGCCGACGGTCATGGGGAACATAGAAACAGTACGGGCCATGCGCAGCGACAGCCCGGGCGTCGCCGACCCCGGCCCTGATGGCAACCTGATGCAGAACGCCTCGCGTCCTGATGCGAATCCAGCATTGACCGATTGGCGCAAGCTTCGAGGGCTTTGACCCGCGACACTATGTGCCCCCGGATCGTGCGAAAGTTAATGGCCCCCGGTTCGGCCTCGCAGTATATTCCGGGGCATGATTACAGAGCTTGGCCATTTCGCCCTCATCCTCGCCTTTTTCGTCGCCATCGTACAAAGCGTGGTGCCTCTGATCGGTGCGTCAAAAAACTGGACCGGCTGGATGGCTTTTGCCGAGCCTGCTGCCATCGTCCAGTTTCTGCTGACTGCATTTTCCTTCGGTGCGCTGATCTGGGCATTCATCGTGTCGGACTTTTCGCTGCGGATCGTGGTCGAAAACAGTCATTCGGCCAAGCCGATGATCTACAAGATCAGCGGGACGTGGGGAAACCACGAAGGATCGATGTTGCTTTGGGTGCTGATTGTCACGCTGTTCGGAGCGATGGCGGCGTTCTTTGGGGGCGGGTTGCCCCCAAGCCTGAAGGCGCGTGTGCTTGCGGTTCAATCTGCCATTGCCGTGGCATTTTTTGCTTTCATACTGTTTACCTCGAACCCGTTTGACCGGCTGGCAATCGCGCCGTTTGACGGGCGGGATTTGAACCCGTTGTTGCAGGATCCCGGTTTGGCCTTCCATCCGCCGTTTCTGTATCTCGGCTATGTGGGGCTGAGCATGGCGTTCAGTTTTGCCATCGCGGCGCTGATCGAAGGGCGTATCGATGCGGCATGGGGCCGCTGGGTTCGCCCATGGACGCTGGCCGCCTGGGTGTTTTTGACAATCGGCATCGCGCTGGGGTCCTGGTGGGCCTATTACGAGCTGGGCTGGGGCGGCTTCTGGTTCTGGGATCCGGTTGAGAACGCTTCTTTCATGCCGTGGCTCCTGGCGGCAGCGCTGCTGCATTCGGCAATTGTTGTTGAAAAGCGCGAGGCGCTGAAAAGCTGGACCATCCTGCTGGCAATCATTGCCTTTGGGTTTTCGCTGATCGGAACATTCATCGTTCGTTCGGGGCTGCTGACCTCGGTTCACGCCTTTGCCAATGACCCGGAACGCGGGGTGTTCATCCTGTTTATTCTGGTGGTTTTCATCGGCGGGGCGCTGACTTTGTTTGCCGCGCGGGCGCAGGCGATGGAGGCCAAGGGTGTTTTCGGCATGGTCAGCCGCGAAAGCGCGCTAATCGTAAACAACGTCCTGCTGGCGGTCAGTTGTTTCGTGGTCTTTGTCGGTACCATGTGGCCGATGGTGGCCGAGATGATGTTTGATCGCAAACTCTCGGTCGGAGCGCCGTTTTTCAACGCTGCATTCTCCCCATTCATGGTTTTGCTGGGATTGATCCTTCCCATCGGGGCCATGTTGCCGTGGAAACGCGGGCGGATTGGAAAAACGGCCTGGTCGCTGCGCTATGCCTTTGGTCTCGCCTTGGCGATTGCCCTGTTGGTTTGGGCGATGCAGACCGGCCGCAGCGCTTTGGGGCCGGTGGGTCTGTTCCTTGGGGCGTGGATTACATTTGGCGCCATCGTTGATCTGTGGAGCCGTA
The DNA here is from genome assembly GCF_056541565.1 of Ruegeria sp. AG6. NCBI lineage: Bacteria > Pseudomonadati > Pseudomonadota > Alphaproteobacteria > Rhodobacterales > Roseobacteraceae > Ruegeria > Ruegeria sp. AG6. The sequence goes on from NZ_JBQFYQ010000001.1 coordinate 581,748, forward strand.
CGGGGCGCAATGGCAGCCTGAAACGCTTGTTCCGTCTGCCTGGGGCGGATTGGGGTAAAGCCGTTGCTCATACCGGGCTGGGTGTTACCATCTTTGCCATTGCAGGCCTGACTGCGTGGGAGGACGAGGATATTCGTGTCGCCCAACCCAACCAACCTTTCGAAGTGGGACAGTTCACGCTGACGCTGCAAGATGTCCGTCGGGTCGAGGGGCCGAACTATTTTTCGACTACGGCGGATGTTCTGGTTGAAAAGAATGGCCGTCCGATCGGGACATTGCACCCGGAAAAACGGGACTACCCCGTTGCGCGGATGCCCACGACCGAAGCGGCGATCGATTATCGTTTCCTCGGGGACCTTTACGTCGTGATCGGCGATCAACAGGCAGATGGTGGCTGGGTGATGCGAACCTATATCAAGCCGCTGGCAAACTGGATCTGGGGCGGCTGTATCCTGATGGCGCTTGGCGGTGTCCTGAGCCTGTGTGACAGGCGCTTCCGCGTGGCCGCAGGCGCAAGAAAAACCCCGGTCGGCGGAGTACCTGCGGAATGAAACGCCTTGTTCTGATTGTGATGATGTTCGCAACCCCTGTCTTTGCGGTGCAGCCTGACGAGGTTCTGGATGATCCGGTTCTGGAACAGCGTGCGCGGGATCTCAGCGCCGGACTGCGTTGCCTTGTGTGCCGCAATGAGAGCATCGACGAAAGCAACGCGGATTTGGCGCGTGATCTGCGTGTGTTGTTGCGGGAACGGTTGGTGGCTGGGGATACGGACGAACAGGCGATCGCGTTTATCGTTGATCGGTATGGCGAATACGTACTTCTGAAACCGACTGCCAGCGGCTCGAACCTGTTTTTGTGGCTGGCCGGGCCAATCATGCTGTTGATCGCTGCAGCGGTTGGGTTGAACTTTCTCCGTACCCGGTCCAAGGCCCGTGCGTCAGTGGACTCTGCCGCGTTGAGTGAGGACGAAAAAGAACGTCTGCGTCAAATTCTTGAAGACTGACGCGTGGTTCTGCTTTTCCCGTCCCGTCCGGGCCAGTAAGTGTGCAAAAACACATGGCGCGACGGGAGGGTTTTCATGAATTACGAAACGGTTGCTCTGGAGATTGCAGATGGTCTGGCAGTTCTGACGCTGAACAGGCCGGATAAGATGAACGCGCTGACCACCCAGATGCGGGCAGAGATTACGCACGCGATGAAAGATGCAGCGGTCAAGGCGCGCTGTGTCGTCATCACCGGTTCGGGCCCTGCGTTTTGTTCCGGGCAGGATCTGGGCGATGCGTCTTCAACCGGCAAGATCGATCTGGAACGGTCGCTGCGCGATGAATATGAACCGATGCTGGAGACGATCCACAATTGCCCGGTGCCCACGATTGCCGCGGTGAACGGACCGGCGGCCGGGGCAGGCGCGAACCTTGCCCTTTGTGCAGATGTGGTGATTGCCACCGAAAGCGCCTATTTCCTACAGGCATTTGCCCGTATCGGTCTGCTTCCCGATGCCGGGGGGACATGGTTCATGCCCCGCCAGATGGGGTTGGCCAAAGCAATGGGCGCGGCCTTGTTTGCCGACAAGATCACCGCAAAGCAGGCGGATGAATGGGGCATGATCTGGGAAGCCGTGCCGGATGACGCCTTCGCCGATCATTGGCGCAAGAGGGCAGAGTATCTGGCAAAAGGCCCCACGGCCGCCTATGGCGCAATCAAGCAAGCCATTCGCGGAACGTATGAAAACACCCTGCAACAGCAGCTTGCGACCGAGGCGCACCTGCAAGGCGAATGTGGCCGTTCGCGGGACTTTGCCGAAGGTGTTGTGGCCTTCATGGAAAAACGCCCTCCGAAATTCGAAGGGCGCTGATCAGGCTGGCATCATGCGCGGCGGCGGCGGCGTGTGCGGCGATCCGGTGCCGCATCATCGTCCGTCCCGTCCGAGGCGGATGTGAACGGACCCAGCGTATCAGTGATCTGATCGAGTGTCGGGCGTTCGCCACGAGGTGTGGTATCCAGCGCCTCACGCATCTTGCGCAGGTGGTCGGGCATGGTTCCGCAGCACCCGCCAATGATGGTCGCGCCGGCATCCCGCGCCATGGCGGCATACTGCCCCATCAGTTCGGGCGTGCCGTCATAATGGATGTGACCATCCACATATTTCGGAATGCCTGCATTGCCCTTCGAAATCAGCGGGCGTTCAGTCCCTTGCGCGGCAAATCCCAGTACGGTGCGCAGAATGTCGGATGCGCCGGTGCCGCAATTCGCACCGAAAGCGATGGGAGGATTCGGCAGGGTTTCGACCAGTTGTGCCAGATCGGCCGAGGTGACACCCATCATCGTGCGTCCGGCCGTGTCAAAGCTCATTGTGCCGCACCAGGGCATGTCGGCCAGGGCAAAGGCTTCGGCGGCGGCGCGAAACTCTTCCGGGGCGCTGATGGTTTCCACCCACAGAACATCCACCCCACCTTCTTTCAGCGCTTCCGCCTGTTCGTGGAACATTTCCACGGCTTCCGCGTGCGACAGGCTGCCGACCGGTTCCATGATTTCACCAGTCGGGCCGACCGATCCTGCAACGACGACAGGTCGTCCCGCCTTGTCGGCGATTTCGCGCCCCAGCTCGGCGCCGATGCGGTTAAGCTCGCCGACGCGGTTGTGCGCGTCATGCAGTTTCAGCCGTGCCGCTGTGCCGCCGAACGTGTTGGTCAGGAACAGATCGCTGCCTGCATCAACCGACCCCTGATACAGAGCCCGGATCTTGTCCGGGGCATCCACGTTCCAGAGTTCGGGAGCGTCACCAGATTGCAGGCCCATGTTGAACAGATTCGTTCCCGTGGCACCATCGGCCAGAATGGCGTCATTGGATTCCAGAAGCTTGCTCAGCGCGTTTGTCATAGGGTTGTTCCAGAAAAAGGCGCAAAACGCCGTTAAAAAAAGAGACGCCCCGTGTCTCATGACCAAGGCGTCAAATCAAATTCATAAAACTCATGAAGATCATGAGTCGGACGCCCTGGGCTCAGTTGGTCTCGCTCAGAACCTGTGCCTTGGCTTCCGGCAGAAGCTCGGCCATTTTTGCGCGGATTTCCTCGACCGAGGACAGGTTGCCCAGGTCACCCGAAACCTTGCGAACGACATCTTCGTGCCCGGCTTCCTCGAAGTCGGAAATCACGACCGTCTTTGCATATTCTTCGGCGTCGGCACCGGATTTACCCAGTTTTTCAGCAGCCCAAAGACCCAAAAGCTTGTTGCAGCGGGCTTGTGCCTTGAACTGCATCTCTTCATCATGGGCAAACTTGGCTTCAAAGGCGTTTTCGCGTTCGTCGAACGTCGTCATAGGGCAAGGACCTCTTGGGTTATGTCTTCTTTCCTGATGATATGACTATACGACGTCCCATGCGCAAGGGATTTGCGCTGCGTCAAAGCCTCTCGGGTACATGAACTTGCGGGAAATGGGTGCTTGGACTATGAGGACGCCAACGTGAGGGGACTCAATCCCTCTGTGCAGAGTGGAAAGGTCGCTTATGGCGCGTCGCAAGAAAATCTACGAAGGCAAGGCCAAGATTCTGTACGAAGGCCCCGAACCGGGCACCATCGTCCAGTATTTCAAGGATGACGCCACCGCCTTCAACGCGGAAAAGAAGGACGTGATCGACGGCAAGGGTGTGCTCAACAACCGTCTGTCGGAATTCTTCATGACCGGCCTGACCCAGATCGGCATTCCGAACCACTTCATTCGCCGCCTGAACATGCGTGAACAGCTGGTTCGCAACTGCGAAATCGTTCCGCTGGAAGTGATCGTGCGCAACTATGCCGCCGGATCGATGTCCAAGCGCTTGGGCATTGCAGAGGGCACGCAGCTGCCGCGCCCGATCGTCGAGTACTGCTACAAGGACGATTCGCTGGGTGATCCGCTGGTCACTGAAGAACACATCGCCGCGTTTGGCTGGGCCAGCCAGCAGGACATGGACGATATCCTCAGCCTTGCCTTGCGCGTGAACGATTTCATGAGCGGTGTGATGCTGGCGGTGGGCATTCGTCTGGTCGACTTCAAGATCGAGATCGGCCGCGTGTTTGAAGGCGATTATCAGCGACTGATCGTAGCTGACGAGATCAGCCCCGACAGCTGCCGCCTGTGGGATATCGAAACCGGCCAGAAACTGGACAAGGACGTGTTCCGCCGTGATTTGGGCAGTTTGACCGACGCCTATTCCGAAGTTGCACGCCGTTTGGGTGTCCTTCCCAACAACAATGTCACCAAGCCGACGCTGATCAACTAGGAACGGCCGGACCACAAGTTGGCCAAAGCGCCGCAACCGTGTTTGCGGCGTTTTTTCGTTCGCGGTTGAAATTGACAGTTTCCCGTTTCCCCAGCATGTTTGCCTCGGGCAGGCACAAAAGGTTCAGGATGGGTGTCAAATGGCGGAACTGTTTGATCAGACAGTATTTCTGAAGTTTCTGGCCGCCGTGCTTGCAATCTTCAATCCGCTTTACAACATCCCGATTTTTCTGAGCATGACGAAAAACTGCACCGCGGCAGAACGGCGGCATGTTGCGGTAGTTGTCATGATCTCGGTTACCGTCATTGCACTGACCGCTGTTGTGATCGGGGAAGAGGTGCTTGGGGTTTTTGGCATTGATGTGCCGGCTTTCCGGATAGCCGGAGGGATCATCATCTTCGGAATCGGGATGTCGATGTTGAAGGCCGAGGACCGGCCGCCGGGCGATCAGGCCGCGATGGACGACGGGCACGAGCGGAAACTGAATTTTGCCGTCGTACCGCTGGCGATACCTTTGACCATCGGGCCGGGCACGATTGCCATCACGATCGTTTTTTCGCACCAACTGTCGAACGGTGCCGAAATCGTGACGCTGGGTTCGGCGATCCTGATTGCCTGTGCGATCGTGGGGCTGGGATTGTTGTTCGCAGATCAGATCTCGCGCCTGTTGGGTGAGACAATGATCAACGTCCTGACCCGGATCATGGCCATCCTGCTGGTCGCCGTCGCGGTCGAGATGGTTCTGACTGGCACGTTCCATGCGATTGACGCGCATTATCCGGGATTGGTCAAAGAAGGCGAATAGTTGGATTGCTGCGGCAAACTGCTTTGCAAACAGGGTTGTCGAAAGCCATTTGGCGCGCTATCCCCCGCGCAACGAAATGGGTCCCGGATTGCGGCCCGCAGGTGGAGTTGCCAAAATGAAAGCACGGGTTCATGTGATGCTCAAGAACGGGGTGCTGGACCCGCAGGGCGAAGCGGTTCGGCACGCATTGGGCGCAATGGGCTTTGATCAGGTCGAAGGTGTGCGGCAGGGCAAGGTGATCGACCTTGAACTGGCCGACGGCGCGACCGAAGCAGATGTGACCGAGATGTGCGAAAAGCTTTTGGCCAACACGGTTATCGAACGCTACGAGATCGAACTGGTCTGACGGAATGCGGGCCGCGCGTCTGATCACTTACCGTCAGCCGCTTGAGGTAACGACGATCCCGGATCCCGCACCTGCGGAAGACGGCGTGGTCGTGCGGGTGCTGGCCTGCGGCGTGTGCCGGTCTGACTGGCACGCGTGGTCTGGTTCGGACCCGGATGTCATCCTGCCCATGACCCCCGGTCATGAATATTGCGGCGAGGTTGTTTCCGTCGGCGCGCGCGTCACCCGGTGGCGTGTCGGGGATCGGGTGATTGCTCCTTTCATTCTGGCCTGTGGCCGGTGTCCGGATTGTGCGCAGGGTCATCAGACGATCTGCGCGGATCAGGTTGTGCCGGGGTTCACCTGTGACGGCGCTTTTGCAGAATATGTCGCGGTGGCCCATGCCGACGCGAACCTGACATCCTTGCCGGACAGCATCGCGCCGGACATCGCGGCCGCGTTGGGTTGCCGCGTGACGACAGCGTGGCAGGCATTGGTCGGTCGGGCACAGGTTCAGGGTGGTGAATGGATTGCCGTCTTCGGCGGCGGCGGTGTCGGGATTTCCACTTTGCTGCTGGGCAAGGCGCTTGGCGCACGTGTGGTAATTGTCGACATCACGGATGACAAACTGAACTATGCCCAGACTCTGGGCGCTGACGCGGTGGTCAATGCGGCAACCTGCGATGCGCCTAAGGTGGTGAAGGAAATCACCGGTGGCGGCGCCCATATTGCGATCGAGGCGCTTGGCGTCGAAGCTACGACCGTGTCCGCGATGCGTTCCCTGCGCAAAATGGGGCGCATGGTGCAGATCGGGATGCCTGCCGGAGATCACACCCAGATGGCGTTGCCGATGGATGTGCTTTACTCTGACCAGCTTTCCGTCTTTGGCACACGCGGAATGCCAAGCTGGCGCTATCCGTCTTTGTTGTCGCTGATCGCGGGCGGTGGAATTGACCTGAGCCCGTTGGTTACGCGAAAAATATCTCTCAACCAGGTGAGCGCCGAGCTTGCCGCCTTTGACCACCCAACCCCTCCGGGCGTTGCGGTCGTCACCGATTTTGTCTCGTAGGAGGGCCCGCCATGCGCGCAGCCGTAATCGTTTTCCCCGGATCAAACTGTGACCGAGACCTCGCGGTCGCCTTTGAGCAGGCTGGTTTTCAGGTCGACATGGTCTGGCACAAAGATGCGGCGCTGCCGGACGGTATTGATATCGTGGGCGTTCCGGGCGGGTTTTCTTACGGTGACTATCTGCGGTGCGGTGCAATCGCTGCGCAGTCGCCGATCTGCAAGGCCGTGGTCAACCACACTGAACGCGGGGGTTATGCGGTCGGGATCTGCAACGGATTTCAGGTTCTGACGGAAACAGGTATCCTGCCGGGGGCGCTGCTGCGCAATGCCGGGCTGAAATACATCTGCAAGACTGTGGGCCTGAAAGTCGAAACCAGCGACAGCGTGTTTACCGGTGGCTATAACGCAGGCGACGTGATCGGTATTCCGATCGCGCATCACGACGGCAACTATTTCGCGGATGACGCAACGCTGGCGGCGTTGAGAGATCAGGACAGGATCGCATTCACCTATACCGAGAACCCCAACGGCTCAGTCGGTGATATCGCGGGGATCCTTTCCGAAAACCGTCGTGTTCTGGGTATGATGCCGCATCCCGAGCGTGCGGCCGATCAAGGGCATGGCGGCACCGACGGGGCGGCGCTGTTCCGCGCATTGTCAGGTGTGTTTGAAGCGGCGTGACTTGAGGTCACGCGCGCCCGCGCGTAACGTCTGATCATGAACTCGGACGTGCGATCAGGCTGGTCAAAGCTGCTGAAACCGTTTCGCGGCGCCCCGTTGGGGTGGCGGCTGCGGCTGGCTGTTATTGTATTGATGGTGGCAACAATCGCAACGGTTTGGATCACCAACCGCTTGTTGACCGACAGGTTCACCGAATCCACCCGCAACCGGGCCGAGCTGCGCCTTGCGCTGTATTCGGGCAATTTGCTGAGCGAACTGCGCCGCAACTCGATCGTGCCCCAGTTGCTGGCGCGGGACCCGACACTGATTTCGGCGCTGCAATCCAGAGACTATTCGTTATCGACGCAGCGTTTGATTTCGTTCGTTGAGGAAATCGGTGCGGCGTCGTTGATGCTGTTGGATGGTGACGGGCGAACGGTTGCGGCGACGGATCGGAACAGGCTGGGCGAGGCGCACAGGAATATTCCGTATTTTGTGGACGCGATCCGGTCAAATGCGACGATCTTTTCCGTTATTCCTAAGGAATCCGGCGGATACAGCTTTGTCTATTCGCGCCGACTTGAAAACAGTGCGGAAATACTGGGCGTGATCGTTGTCGAAGTTGATCTGCAAAAGTTTGAACAGGCATGGGCCGGTATTTCGGATGCGGTGATGGTCACTGACAGCACCGGAACCATCATTCTGTCCACCGAACCGCGCTGGCGGGGTCTGGATGAGGGGGCGGCCCTGCTGCGTCAACCGCCGCAAGGGGCGATCCAGCGGGCCATTCGCGCGACCACCGATTGGACCGCTTTGCCACCTGACGCCTACCTGCAAGGCGAGGCCGTGATGCGTCTGGAGACGCGCATCCCGTTCCGCGGCTGGCAAATGACATCTTTCACGACCTATGCCTCGATCCGCGAGAAAGTGAACAGCGTTCTGGCGCTCGAGATCATGGGCTTTGCGATTCTTCTGGCGCTGGCGTTCTACGCGCTGAGCCGAAGGGCGACGCTGCGCATGACCCTGTTTCAGCGCGAGTCGGCAGAGCTTCGCGCATTGAACGCCAGGCTACAGCGGGAAATCGCTGAACGCGAACGGGTTGAAAAGACGTTGGATTTGGCCGAACAGACCCTTGCCCAAAGCTCGAAACTTGCAGCTCTGGGTGAGATGTCAGCGGCGGTCAGTCACGAGCTGAATCAACCTCTGGCTGCAATGAAAACCTATTTGGCCGGCGCCCGTCTGCTGTTGCGTCGAAACCGGCCGGAAGAAGCGTTGGCAAGTTTCGGTCGCATCGATGGTCTGATCGAGCGGATGGGGGCGATTACGCGGCAGCTAAAATCTTACGCGCGCAAGGGGGCAGATGCGTTTTCACCTGTAAATCTTGGCGAAGCGCTGGCCTCGGCCTTGTCGATGATGGAACCGCAGTTGCGTCAGCGCCATGTAAAGATCACCCAGATCCTGCCGGAAGAACCGGTGGTGGTGATGGGGGACCGGATGCGGATCGAGCAGGTTATGGTCAACCTCTTGCGCAATGCGCTGGACGCCACCAAATCAGTGGCAGAGCCGGATGTGGAAATCATCCTGGCGGCGGGTGACACGGCTGTCCTGACGGTACGCGACAACGGGCATGGGATCGAGGATATCGAGAACCTATTCGAGCCGTTTTATACCACCAAACAGCCCGGAGACGGGGTGGGCCTGGGGCTTGCCATCTCGTCGGGGATCGTGAACGACCATGGGGGACGGCTGACTGCGCGCAACGGCCAACACGGCGGCGCGGTGTTTGAAATGCAGTTGCCAGCACTGGGAAGCGACGGCCTTGAGGCCGCGGAATAACGAGGAATGACTATGGCACAGGCCATGAAAATCGCCATTGTGGATGACGAACAGGACATGCGCCAATCGATCAGCCAATGGCTTGCTTTGTCCGGGTATGACACGGAAACCTTTGCCAGCGCCGAGGACGCGCTCAAGGTTCTGGGGCCGGATTATCCGGGGATCGTGATCTCGGACATCAAGATGCCGGGAATGGATGGCATTCAGCTTCTGAAAAAGCTGATGGGGGCCGACAGCACCTTACCGGTGATCATGATCACCGGCCACGGTGATGTGCCGATGGCGGTTGAAGCGATGCGCGTTGGCGCGTTCGACTTCCTTGAAAAACCGTTCAACCCCGATCGGATGTCCGAACTGGCCAAACGCGCCAGCAATGCGCGCCGTCTGACCTTGGACAACCGCGCCTTGCGGCGCGAGCTGTCCGGCGGCACCCAGATCATGAACAAGCTGATCGGTGCCAGCCCGGTCATGGAGCGGCTGCGTGAGGATATTCTGGATCTCGGCCAGGCTGACGGCCATGTGTTGATCGACGGTGAAACCGGTACCGGGAAAACCCTTGTGGCTCACGCGCTTCATGCCGTTGGCAGCCGTGCTGGCAAGAAGTTTGTTCTGGTGTCCTGCGCCGCGCTTGAAGAGGATGCACTGGCCAAGCGCCTGTTTGGCCCGATGATGCCCGAAGATGCGCAACTGCCCGCCATCGAAGAGGCGCGTGGCGGCACGCTGGTTCTGGAAGATGTGGAAGCGTTGAGCGATACGTTGCAGGCCAAACTGCTGAGCGTGATGAACGAGCAGGGCACACCCGCAGAGACCCGGATTGTTGCCATCTCGAACTTGCAGGAGGCGGGGAAGACGTCGGAAGACGTGCTGCGCCCGGACCTGTTTTATCGCTTGGCGGCGCTGCGCATCACCATGCCGCCGTTGCGGCAGCGGGGCGAAGATATCCTGACCCTGTTCACCCGTCTCAGCGAGCAGTTTGCCGAAGAATACGGTTGCGATGCACCCCAGGTGAGCGCGCAGGAGGCTGCGCAATTGTTGCAGGCCCCTTGGCCCGGCAATGTGCGCCAGTTGATCAACATTGCCGAACGGGCGGTGCTGCAATCGCGCCGTGGCTCGGGCACCATCGCGTCTCTGTTGATGTCCGATCACGAAGAGATGCAGCCGGTGATGACCACCGAGGGCAAGCCGCTGAAGGAATATGTCGAAGCGTTCGAACGAATGCTGATTGATAATACGATGCGCAGGCACAAAGGCTCTATCGCGTCAGTCATGGACGAGCTTTGCCTTCCTCGCCGGACGCTGAACGAGAAGATGGCCAAATACGGCCTTCAGCGTTCGGACTATCTGTAAGCGATGCGATTTGGGGGCTCTGCCCCCGTCGCCTGTGGCGCCTCCCCCGGGATATTTTTGGCCAGATGAAGGGGGCGTCACCGCTGGTTTGGGCGCAGAATGCAGTTTGCCCATTGTCTTTTCCACAGGGTTGCTTTTATTGTGTCGGAACGGGCCGGGCGAATTTGACGCCTGCAAGTCCCGAATCTTTGAGTTTCGCTGCTGATCCGTTGGTGAGGGTCAAGACCTCGCGGTTCAGCAGACCGATTATGCCCATCAACGGGCAGTGGAGTACCTGAGCCCGGGATCACTGGGCGAAAGGAATAAATGGGCAGGCTGCGTTCAGACGCGCCTGTCGGAGAAGAACCGCGATGACGCGCGCGCAACGATTGAGAGAACGGGCAGGGGGCCACAGCGCCAGACCCTGCCGCGCGCCGTCTGATATCGCCCTGACAAGACACCTCCCCAAAAGCGCCTGTCCGCCTGGACAGGTCAGGACAACGCGTTTGGCGCGGTGCACCAAGGACAAATGGCTAAGAAAATGCTTATCGATGCCACCCACGCGGAGGAAACCCGCGTCGTGGTGGTTGACGGAAACAAGGTCGAGGAGTTCGATTTTGAATCCGAAAACAAACGCCAGCTTGCCGGCAACATCTATCTTGCAAAAGTAACGCGGGTTGAGCCGTCGCTTCAGGCGGCCTTTGTGGATTATGGCGGGAACCGGCATGGTTTCCTGGCATTCTCTGAAATTCACCCGGATTATTACCAGATCCCTGTCGCTGACCGTGAGGCGCTGATGGAGGAAGAGCGCGCCTATGCCGAGGCTATGAAGGCGCGCGATGAGGCTGAGGAGGCCAAATCCAAGAAGCGGCGGACCCGGTCTCGTGCGAAGGCTGCTGACGTGAAATCGGATGATCCGGTTGAAACGATGGAGGTTTCGACCGAACCAACCGGCATGGAAACCATCGATCTGGACGAGGGTGAAGAAGCAGATGTTGATGTTCCGGAAGGAACGTCGCCGATGGAAGTCGTCGCTGAAACTCCGGTAGAGGAGCCGGTTGACGATGACGCGGCGGCCACTGAAGGAGCAACCGAAACCGCTTCGGGTGAGGCTGCGCTGGACGACGTTGCCGAGGAAGCAACTGAACAGGCTGTCGAGGTCTCGGACGACGAGGCGGAAGATCAGGCCGAAGAGGCGGTGGAGGCCGTTGAAGACGTTTTATCGGAAGGCGATGAAGCCCAATCCGAGCCCGAGCAAGCAGAAGAACCTGTCGAAGCTGCGGATGATGAACAAGACCCTGATGAGGACGTTGACGAAACCAAAGGTACAGACGCTGCATCAAAAGACGCATCGATTGAATCGGTTGCTGACGATGATGACAGCGAAGACATTCGTCCGCCGCGCAAACCGCGCCCGCGTCGTTACAAAATACAGGAAGTCATCAAAGTACGTCAGGTTCTGCTGGTGCAGGTTGTCAAGGAAGAGCGCGGAAACAAGGGTGCTGCGCTTACGACCTATCTTTCGCTGGCAGGACGGTATTGCGTTCTGATGCCCAATACCGCACGTGGTGGTGGCATCAGCCGCAAGATTACCAACGCGGCGGACCGGAAAAAGCTGAAAGAGATCGCAACGGATATCGATGTGCCAACCGGGGCGGGTTTGATCATTCGAACCGCCGGAGCCAAGCGAACCAAATCCGAGATCAAGCGCGACTATGAATACCTCCAGCGTTTGTGGGAGCAGATCCGGGCGCTGACACTGGAATCCATCGCGCCGGCAAAGATCTATGAAGAAGGTGATCTGATCAAACGGTCGATCCGAGATCTTTACAACCGTGATATCGACGAAGTCTTGGTCGAAGGTGAGGGCGGGTACCGCATCGCCAAGGACTTCATGAAGATGATCATGCCGTCGCACGCCAAGAACGTGAAACGGTACGAAGATGCGCTACCTCTGTTCGCGCGCTATCAGGTGGAAAGCTATCTGGCCGGGATGTTCAATCCCACCGTACAGCTGAAATCCGGTGGCTATATCGTGATCGGCGTGACGGAAGCGCTGGTGGCGATCGACGTGAACTCGGGCCGGGCAACCAAGGAAGGCTCGATCGAGGAAACCGCACTCAAGACCAACCTTGAAGCTGCGGAAGAGGTTGCACGTCAGTTGCGCCTGCGCGACCTCGCAGGTCTGATTGTCATCGATTTCATCGATATGGACGAGCGCAAGAACAACGCTGCTGTCGAAAAGCGTCTGAAAGACAAGTTGAAAACCGACCGCGCCCGCATTCAGGTTGGTCGTATTTCGGGTTTTGGTCTGCTGGAGATGAGCCGTCAGCGTCTGCGCCCCGGTATGATCGAGGCGACCACACAGCCATGCCCGGCATGCCACGGCACCGGCCTGATCCGTTCGGACGACAACATGGCGCTGTCGATCCTGCGTCAGATCGAAGAGGAAGGCACCCGCCGCCGCTCGCGCGAGGTTCTGGTGCGCTGCCCGGTCAGTATCGCGAACTTCCTGATGAACCAGAAGCGCGAGCATATTGCCCAGATCGAGGCGCGGTATGGGCTTTCGGTGAGGATCGAAGGGGATATCCATTTGGTCAGCCCGGACTTCTCGATGGAGAAATTCAAGACGGCCAGCCGGATTGTTCCCGAGGCCACGGCGCCTGTTGTTTCTGTCGATGCGTCGCTGATGGATCTTGTCGATTCATCGGACGCGGAAGAGACCGAAGAGGAAATCGTTCAGACCGAAGAAGAGGCAAAGCCCAAGCGCAAGCGCCGTCGTCGTCGTCGCAAGAAAGGCGCGGGCAATGGGGATACGCCGGAGCAGACCGCAGAAGAGGGTGAAGCGCCAGCACAAGAAGACGCAGAGAGCGATACGCCTGACGTCGAAAGTGCTGAGCCGGCTGAAGCTGAGGCTTCGGAGGAAGAAAAACCGGCAAAGCCCAAGCGCAAACGCGCCCCGCGCCGTCGCAAGAAAGATGCGGTGGCCGAAGAAGTTGCGGATCAGCCTGAAGAGCCATCCGCCACGACGGCGGACGCCGTGACGGAAGAGCCGGCAGCCGAGGAAACCGGCGAGAGCATCGAGGGCGGAAGCGCAGAGGTCGTGGCGGAACAAGTTGAGGTGGCCGCTGAACCAGCCGAAGCACAGGCTGACGCTCCGCCGTCGGAAGAGCAACCTGCAAACGGTGTGGATGCGGCACAAGCGGTTGAAGAAGCGGATGAGGGTGAAAAGCCTTCTGCGGAAGCTGTAGAAGCCGCTGACGTTTCAGAAACCGACGATCCTGCCGAAGACGGGCCAGCGGAAACAACGCCCGAGCCGGTGCTTGAAAGCGTGGCGGAAGAGCCTGAACCTGTACCCGCCAAACCCAAACGTCGCGGTTGGTGGTCGCTGGGAAGTTAACAAAAAAGGCGGGCTGATCGGCCCGCCTTTTTTGACCTGCAACGTAGGTCAGCCGGATTTTTTGATCAGATAGATCTGATGTGCGCCGTCAGTGTTCTGGGAAAGCAGTGTATGCCCGGCCTCAGCACAAAAATGCGGAACATCCACGATGGCCGCAGGGTCATCGGCCAGCACCCGCAGAACGGCACCCTCGGGCATGGATTTCAATCGTTTGCGGGCTTTCAGGACGGGCAAGGGGCACAACAGGCCCAAAGCGTCCAGGGTATCTGTAATCTCTGACATGATTTTCGGGATAGGGCGAAGTTGTAATATTGTCCAGATTCCGAGCACGAGGATGTGACTGTTTGGCCCCGTGACGGATTGCTCTTCATCACATATGTGCAGAAACATGTTCGGAATCGAAATCATAGACGCGGGACTGCTGCCCGCCATGTTGGTCGCGCTTCTGGGTGGCCTGATCAGCTTTCTGTCGCCTTGCGTATTGCCAATCGTACCGCCTTATCTGGCGTATATGAGCGGCGTTACCATACATGAGATGCAGGACGAGGCCCGTGCGCGGCGCAAGGCGACCCTGTCGGCGCTGTTCTTTGTCATGGGCCTGTCGACCGTGTTTCTGCTGCTTGGCTTTACCGCATCGGCCTTTGGCGCGTTTGTGCTGCAAAATCAGGTTCTGTTCGCCAAGCTATCCGGTGCCGTTGTCATCGTCTTTGGCCTTCACTTTCTGAGTGTTTTCCGGATTCCTTTTCTGGATCGCGAAGCACGGATTGAAACCGGTGATTCCGGTGGGTCGGTCTTTGGCGCTTACATCCTTGGCCTGGCTTTCGCATTTGGCTGGACCCCCTGCATTGGTCCTCAACTGGGTGCGATCCTGTCACTGGCGGCGAACGAAGCGTCGGTCGCGCGTGGCACGTTTCTGCTGGGGGTCTACGCTGCGGGTTTGGGTATTCCGTTCTTGTTGGCAGCCATGTTCCTGAATCGCTCCATGACCGTGATGAACCGGATCAAACCGTATATGGGCACGATCGAAAAGATCATGGGCGGGCTGTTGCTGTTTGTGGGCATCATGCTGATAACCGGGCTTTTCACCCGTTTCAGCTGGTGGTTGCTGGAGACTTTTCCGGCGCTGGCAAATTTCGGGTGATCAACTGACCCTCTTACCTTGGCTGCAAGCCTGCGTTAACCTGCGCATCAGAAGGTAAGGGCATGAGCAGTCACACAAATCAGCCGCAGGTGCGCAGACGTCGGGTGTTCTATATACCCGGCTATGATCCGATGCCGCCCCGGCGATATCGCGAGCTGTATCGCAGTGAATCGCAGAATCAGGCCCGGATCTCGGGGTACGAGATCGCCATATCCCCAAAGGCCACGGACGGGCGTTTTGGGTGGCGTGTGACCTCGGAACAAGATGGCCTGAATGTTGATACGGAATTCGAGGTTCTGGTCTGGTCCGACATCGTGCGCGACAGCATGTCGGCCTCGATCCCGGCGACCTATTGGCAATTGGCCCGCACGGCGTGGATTTACATGTCAACCGGTACGTTGTGGCGTCTGATGCGATTGCGCAAGGGCCCGGTGATCGCCGCGTTGTATCCTGTGGCGATGTTGGTGTCTCAGCTGCTGATCGCGCTTGCGTTGGCATGGGCGTGCATAGCCATGGCAGGTTGGTGGGGGATATTCCCCGGAGCGGCCATCGCCGTCGCGTTACTGCTGTGGTTTCGCAAGGTCGATAAACGGTTGTTTGCGTATTACCTTATGCATGATTACGCCTATTCAGCGCAGTTGAGCGGGCAAATGCCGGTCGAGCTGCGGGACAGGTTGTCTTCGTTTAGTGAAGCGATCCAAGAGGCGCTGAATTCCGATGTGGATGAAGTGCTGGTCGTTGGCCACAGCTCGGGCGCGCATCTGGGGGTGTCTGTTCTGGCCGAGCTGATCCGAAAAACGAAAGTGCACGAGCAACGCGCGGTGCTGTCGTTTCTCAGCCTGGGACAGGTGGTTCCCATGGTCTCGTTTCTGCCCCAGGCACACGATTTGCGGTCCGATCTGCATTTCCTGTCCACACGGTCCGAGCTCAGCTGGATCGATGTCTCGGCCCCCGGTGATGGCTGCGCCTTTGCGCTTTGCGATCCGGTTGCGGTCACGGGGGTGGCCGATGCTGATAAACGCTGGCCGCTGGTCCTGTCAGCGGCTTTTTCGCAAACCTTGTCTCCGGAACGCTGGAAGGCTTTGCGATGGCGGTTTTTTCGCCTTCATTTTCAGTATCTTTGCGCCTTCGACAAGCCGGAAAGTTATGATTATTTCCGGATAACGGCTGGCCCGTTGACGTTGGGGCAAAGGTTTGCGGATCGTGAGGCTTCGCGCAGCCGCATCGAGACGCCTGTCTCCAAGTTCACCTCGGTACAGCCATGACCATGACCCCGCCCAAGCCAGACCCGCGCCCCGAGAAAGTTTCGTTGCTGCGCTATGTGAAACTGTTCAGACATGACCTGCTGTCGGCCCAGCCAGCCCGGCTGTATCGCGCGTGGATGGCAGAATTCAAAACCCCGTTCTTCCGATCGTTCCTGATCAATCAACCGGACCTGATTCAAACCGTCCTCAAGAAACGGCCTGACGATTTCCCCAAATCCGGCAGGATCAGCGAAGGCCTGCGACCGTTGCTTGGCAATTCGGTGTTTCTGACCAATGGCGAGGTCTGGAAACGACAGCGGCGGATTATCGATCCGGCGTTCGAAGGGGGGCGTCTGAAGGATACATTCCCGGCCATGCTGGCCGCCGCCGAGGCGTGTGTAGAACGGCTGCGGCCTCATGTCGGAGGGGAGCTCGAATTCGAAGAGCAGATAAGCCATGCGGCGGCGGATGTGATATTTCGCACCCTGTTTTCCGTTCCTATCGACAACGCTATCGCCAGCCAGGTGTTCGAAAAGTTCCGGACCTATCAACGCGCGCAACCTTTGCTGAATCTGGCGGCTTTTGTTCCCTTGCCAAAGTGGCTGCCCCGGTTTCATTCCGGGGCGACCAAACAAAACGCGCGGGATATCAGGGCGCTGATTGCCGAACTGACCAGAACACGCGCAAAGGCCATCAAGGACGGAACGGCACCTGATGATCTTGCGACCAAGATCATGACGACGGCTGATCCCGAAACCGGGCAATTCTTCGACCCCGAGGAAATGGTTGATCAGGTGGCGATCTTTTTTCTTGCCGGGCATGAAACCAGCGCGTCAGCCTTGGCTTGGACGCTGTACCTGATGGCCCTTTACCCGGAATGGCAGCAGAAGGTTGCAGAGGAGGCCGCCGTTCTGGGTGATCCTTCATTTGCCTCTGTTTCAAAACTTCGGATCAGCCGGGATGTGTTCCGTGAAGCGCTGCGCCTTTATCCTCCGGTGCCCATGATGGTCCGCGAGACCACGTGCCCCGAACGGTTCCGTAACCGGGATGTTCCGGTTGGCGCGCAGATCGTGATCAGCCCGTGGCATTTGCACCGTCAGGCGCGTTTGTGGGACGATCCGGACGGTTTTGATCCCAGCCGTTGGGGCACGGAAAACGGCAAGCGGTGCCAGCGCGACGCTTACATCCCGTTCTCAGCAGGCCCCCGAGTGTGCACCGGGGCAGGGTTTGCAATGGTCGAAGGGCCGCTGATCCTGTCAATGCTCTTGCGCCGCTACCGGTTCGAAACAATCCCGGGAAAAACACCTGTTCCGGTCGCTCACCTGACGGTTCGATCCAAAGATGGCATATGGTTACGCCTGTTTGAGCGCTAACAACCTACCATCGGTTCACGCCCTGTTGTATGCGGGGAAGAACATCGGAATCATCATTGAACGGGAAAACAATATGTCCAAAGCAGAACAGCGCGCGCAGATGATCAACGGCACGGGCTTTATCGCGGCACTGGATCAAAGCGGCGGATCAACCCCGAAAGCGCTTGCGTTGTATGGTGTCGAGGCATCCGACTACAGCTCAGACGAAGAGATGTTCGGTGAAATCCAGAAGATGCGTGCCCGCATCATTCTGGCCGACGATTTCACAAAGGACAAAGTGATTGGTGCAATCCTGTTCGAACGTACCCTGGGCGAAGAGATCGAAGGCCGCAAGGTTGCCGATTACCTGTGGTCGGTCAAAGGTATCGTGCCTTTCCTGAAGATCGACAAAGGCTTGGAAGAACAGGCAAATGGCGTTCAGATGATGAAACCGATCCCCGGTCTGGCCGAGACCCTGGCCAAGGCCGATGGTGTGTTCGGCACCAAGGAACGCTCGGTCATTCACGAAGCGAATGCCGACGGCATCGCGGCGGTGGTTGCGCAACAGTTCGACGTCGCCCGCGAAGTCACCGATGCCGGTATGGTTCCGATCGTGGAACCCGAAGTGAACATCCATTCGGAAACCAAGGCCGAGGCGGAAGACATTCTGAAGGCTGAAATTCTCAATAACCTCGATCAACTGGCCGAAGGCCAGGAAGTGATGCTGAAGCTGACGATCCCGACACAGGCAAACCTGTATGACGCGCTGGCTGACCACCCGCGGGTATTGCGGGTTGTGGCCCTGTCCGGCGGTTATTCGACGGAAGAAGCCTGTGATCTGTTGGGCCGGAACGGCAAGATGATCGCATCCTTCTCGCGGGCCTTGACCGAAGGTCTGTCGAAGCAGCAGTCAGATGCCGAATTCAACGCGGCCCTGGGTGCCAACATCGACAAGATTTTCAAAGCCTCGGTCTGATCCGTCAGACAGGTTTGACGAAAGAGCGGCGCAACTGCGCCGCTTTTTTTCTGCCGATGCAGGTCTCGGCATGATCATTGACCAGCCCCATGGCCTGCATGAACGCAAACACGGTTGTAGGGCCAACAAACTTCCATCCCCGTTTCTTGAGATCTTTCGACATGGCCACCGACTCGGGCGATGTGGACGCCGTTTGCGGAGGCGGAGGTGTTTCAGCCTCGTAACGCCAGACATAGGCCGCCAGAGATCCTTCGGCCGCCACAAGGTCCTGCGCGCAACGCGCATTGTTGATCACCGCTTCAATCTTGCCGCGATGACGGATGATCCCGGAATCCTGTAGCAGGCGTTCCACATCGGCATCAGAAAACGTGGCCATCTTGTTGAAATCAAACCCGCAAAAAGCCTTCCTGAAGTTTTCGCGCTTGTTCAGGATCGTTCGCCAGCTGAGGCCTGACTGAAAGCTCTCGAGGCACAGTTTTTCAAACAGCCGTTGGTCGTCGCCGACAGGGTAACCCCATTCATTGTCATGATATTCAAAGAATTCGGGCGCGGCCTGACACCATGCGCATCTTTGCTGCCCATCCGGCCCGGTAATGGTGTCGCTCATGGTTGTACCCTTTTTGTTCCAACTCACGTTACACGTCCAGGCGAGGGCGTGACAAGTCTCAATCAGGGTTGCGGAACCAGTTCAGCACAAAGACGCGTATGGCCGATGCAAGACCCGTTTCCGGGTCGCGGGCCACATCAATTTCAGCCGCCAAGACATTGATTGGCTTACCTTGTTCCTGAGCGATCTCGCGAAAAGCACGCCAGAATTCATCCTCGAGTGATACCGAAGTTCGGTGTCCTTTCAGGGTCAGAGAGCGTTTGACAGGACGGCCGCTCATTCGTCCAGCTCATGATTGTCGAGGTCGCGCTTTTGTTTTTTCTGTTGAAGCTTCACGACTTCTTTTTCAGCTTTTGTACGCCCAAATGCGACGGCGTTCCGGTCAGCGCGGGCCTTTCTTTCGGCCCGCGCTTTTTCCTTTCGATACCGGTTCAGATTGACCGGCTTGCCCATCAGTCTTTTGGGCCGATCATCTGTTCGGGGCGGACGACAGCGTCAAAGGTCGCTTCGTCCACAAAGCCCAGCGCGATGGCTTCTTCCTTGAGCGTGGTACCGTTCTTGTGGGCGGTTTTCGCAACGGTGGTCGCATTGTCATAACCGATGGTAGGGGCAAGCGCCGTGACCAGCATCAGCGATTCCTTCATCAGCTTGTCGATGCGCGGCTCGTTCGCTTTGATGCCCATTAGCATCCGCTCGGTAAAGCTGTCGGTGGCATCCCCCAACAGCTGGATCGATTGCAGCAGGTTGTAGGACATCATCGGATTGTAGACGTTCAATTCGAAATGCCCTTGCGACCCGGCAAAATTCATCGCCGCGTTGTTGCCCATCACATGCGCGGCGACCTGCGTCAGCGCTTCGGCCTGCGTCGGGTTTACCTTGCCGGGCATGATCGACGAGCCGGGCTCATTTTCCGGCAGAATCAGCTCACCCAGGCCGGAACGAGGCCCGGAGCCCAGGAAACGAATGTCGTTTGCGATCTTGTAGCAGCTGCCGGCAATCGTCGCCAAAGCGCCCGAAAGGAAGACCATGGCATCATGCGCGGCCAGCGCTTCGAACTTGTTCGGCGCCGTCACGAAGGGCAGGTCAGTGATCTGGGCCATATGCCCTGCGACCGCTTTGTCCCAGCCGTGCTGGGTGTTAAGGCCGGTGCCAACGGCCGTGCCGCCCTGGGCCAGTTCATAAATCCCCGGCATCGCCGCATGTACGCGTGCGATTCCCTGACGAATCTGGTGGGCATAGCCACTGAACTCCTGACCCAAGGTCAGCGGTGTCGCATCCTGCGTATGGGTTCGGCCGATCTTGATGATGTCCTTGAACTCCCCGGCCTTCTGCTCGAGCCCGGACGCCAGTTTTTCAAGGCCGGGAAGCAGGACGTCGCGTACGCTCATCGCTGTTGCGATATGCATGGCGGTTGGGAAAGTATCGTTCGACGATTGTCCCATGTTGCAGTGGTCATTCGGGTGTACCGGGTCTTTGGAACCGATCTTGCCGCCCAGAATCTCGATGGCTCGGTTGGCGATGACCTCGTTCGCATTCATGTTCGACTGGGTGCCCGAACCCGTCTGCCACACGACCAACGGAAAGTTGTCGTCGAACTTGCCCTCGATCACCTCGCCTGCGGCCTGAATGATCGCATCTGCTATCTTTGCGTCCAGCTTGCCCGTTGCCTTGTTTTCCATGGCGCAGGCTTTCTTGATCACGCCCAGCGCGCGCACGATGGCGACCGGCTGTTTTTCCCAGCCGATGGGAAAATTCATGATCGAGCGCTGCGTCTGTGCGCCCCAATACTTGTCGGCAGGAACCTCGAGCGGGCCAAAGCTGTCGGATTCTGTGCGGGTTTGAGACATCGGTCACTCCGTCTGGTATGCAGTTGTATGCCGTTTAGCCGCAGCCACGCCGTGACGCAATCGGCCAGTTGCGCGCACCTTAAACTTAAGGGCGTCAAAGGTATAGGCGCGGGGTGCGTCACTTTAATCGTCATAGGCGGGGAATGTGCATTGTTTGCCGATACCGCTGGGCTACAATGGAGCAAAGGACGCCATGGAGGACAAAATGCCAGATTTCCATCGCCTTACGCTTGGAAAAGCAGTCGCGATACTTGCAGTTTGCGCTTTGTGGCTGTCGGTTCTGAGCGCAGCGGCCCGCGCGGCAGACATTACACCGTTCACAGGAGATTATATCGGTTCAGCCGAAGTTGTGGACGCGGATGGCACGACAACGCCCCGCGACATGAGCGTTTCCATCTTCGAGACCAAGAACGGTTTCAACGTCAGTTGGCGGACGACGACATACAAGTTGGATGGACGCGTAAAGGAACAGAAGTTCTCGATTGATTTTGTTCCGTCGGATCGACCGGATGTGTTTTCGGCGGCGATGAAACGCAATGTCTTCGGTCACGAAGTCCCGTTGGACCCGATGAAGGGCGAGCCATTTGTATGGGGCCGCATCGTCGGCGAAACACTGACCGTGTTTTCTTTGTTCATTGACGAGGACGGAGGATATGAGTTGCAGCAATTCGACCGCACGCTTGCACAAGGTGGGCTGAACCTCGCGTTTTCACGATTCATAGATGGTCAAAAATCACGATCGGTCGAGACTTTCCTAATGAAACGATAAACCCCGCGCCGGGCGGGGTTTGAAGGTTCACTTCCGAAAGCTGTCCAGCGACACGATATCCGCATCGTGATGTATTTCTTCTTCTTCGACTTCGATGTCGTCTTCGATGATTTGATCTTCTTCGATTTCGTCTTCCGGGCTTTCAAAGCGAAGGCCGAATTCCACGGATGGATCGACGAAAGTCTTGATTGCGGAATAGGGGACGTACAGCGGTTCTGGGGCATCGCCAAAGTTCAAAGTGATGCCAAAGCCGAGGTCACCGACTTCGAGGTTCTCGAACCAGTGCTGCATGACGATGGTCATTTCTTCGGGATAGCGTTCACGCAGCCAGTCGGCGATTTCCACACCATCTTCACGTGTGTCGAACGTGATGAAAAAGTGATGCGCCCCGGGTAAACCGGTTTCAGAAACGTCCTTCAGCACTGTTTTGATCAAGCCGCGCATGGCGGTGTGCATCAGGTTTCCATAGTCGATGCCTTGCGACATGTGTGATCCTCAAAAGTGGTTATGCTCAGCATAGGGGTTTTGTTCGGAAACGAAAGGGCGGGTACGACCGGATTGATCAGATATTGTGTGCAGCCAGGCCGGCAATCGACATCAGGGCAAGCACGGTTCCCATCCCTAATTTCAGTCGAAAAATCAAGGCCCCAGCAAGGATAGTTAGACCGAATGCGGTAAAATTCAACGCGGAAATCTGCGGCATGGGGATTGCCAGAGGACCCCATGATTTTTCAGACACCGATTCGAAAAGAACATTCAGGGCGAACCACACGGAAAGGTTGAGAATCACTCCGACGACGGCCGCGGTGATTCCATGCAGGGCCGCGGACAGGCGAGGACGCGCGGCCAGACGGTCAAGATATGGGGCCGCAAGAAAAATCCAAAGAAAGCACGGAACGAACGTCACCCACAATGCAACCGCACCGGCTGCAAGCGCCAGCGTGAACCCGCCGGTCAGTTGCCCGGTCAGCATGGCGACAAACTGTGTGACAAGTATGAGCGGCCCCGGAGTCGTTTCCGCCAGACCCAGCCCATCAATCATCTGATCCGTGCTGATCCAGTGGTACTGGTCGACAACCGTTTGGGTCATATAGGCCAATACGGCATATGCGCCGCCAAAGGTCACAACGGCGAGTCGGGCAAAAAACCACCCCAGATCGCTCAGCAGTTGATGGCCTGTGACGCTTAGAGTAACGAGCGGGCCCAACCAAAGGGGCAACCAGACAGCAATCGTTCGCAGAGACCGCGCCAGATGTGGTGTTCCTTCTCGCGTGGGAGTTTCTACGGGTCCTTTGAAGGTCACGTACCCCCAAGCTGCGGCAACGAATATGATCGCCGGAAAAGGAAGGTTCAGCAGAAAAATGGCCAGGAAGGACAGGATTGCGATTGTTCGATGCTCGCGATCATTCAATGCCTTGCGCGAAAGATTGCGGAGCGCCTGCAAAACGATGACGATGACGGTTGCCTTGATGCCCGTGAAGGCCGACTGCACCAAGGGAACATCGCCAAATACTGAATAGAGCGCGACCAGAACCGCAATCACCAACGCGCCGGGCAACACGAACAAGCTGCCGGCAATCAGCCCGCCGGCAACGCCGCGCAGGCGCCACCCCGCATAGGTTGCCAGCTGCATCGCCTCGGGGCCCGGCAGCAACATGCACAGAGACAGGGCGCGCAGGTAAGTCTGTTCATCCAGCCAGGGTCGGCGTTCGACCAATTCCTGATGCATCAATGAAATCTGAGCCGCAGGACCGCCGAAAGACAGCAGACCGATCCTGCCAAAGACCTTGAAAATCTCGGCCAGTGTCGGTGTCATGACGTTCGCCCGGTGGGCCAGTCATGGCTTTCGTCAAACCCATCGCGCGCCCAGCGATACATTGCGTCGTAAAGGTTCATCCCGGCTTTCAGGTTTTCATGGTCATCGCGGTACTGCCTTGAAAGCCCGACAGACACCGCCAACAATCCCGCCGCTTCGGGTGCAAGCGCGTGCCGGTTCGTGTCCGCTGCCCGGATGACCGTCGCCAACCGGTCCAGCGCAGGGGAGTGAAGCTCGAATTCATCCAACATGGTGTCAAACGTGCAGTTGTCGCCTCGGTGGCTCCAGAACGTGTTCTCGATATCAAAAGGTGACGCCCCGAAAACAGTCGCAACGCTTTCGACTTCGCCGGGTGCCACAAACAGGAACTTGGCGTCGGGATCAACAAACCTGCGTATCAGCCAGGGACATTCGATTCTGTCGATCTTGGGTTGGTGACGTGTGACCCACAGCGTATGGCCACCAATTCGATCAGGAATGCGTGTTGCGGGCACACGTGGAGCATCGACCATGTCGCGCCAGGCATGCATTCCACCTTCCAGATATTCGGCTTGATGCCCTTCGCTGCGCAACCAGGAGACAACGCCCTGGCTCAGCTTTTTGCCTTTTTGACAGATAATCACGACCGAACGGCCCGAGATCTTGCACAAAAGCCCCTGAAGATCCGTGGCCGGGTGCCGGATTGATGCGGGGATCAGATAGGGATCTTCTTCAAAATCGTCATTCAGGCAGACGTCGAATAGAACGGGCGCATTCGGAGTACCAATCAGACGCAGGAGTTGTTTGGGAGAAATAGAGTTGGGCGATGCCATGGCATGTTTCCTTGTGACCGCGGATACATGCGAAACTTGGGCTGTCGCCTCACGGGGCGTTCGCAATCTTACCCCATGGCACTTGCTAGCGCGCAAGGGTCATGGGGGTCAAGATTGCTTTGGGTTCACGCCCAGTCCAGGCGTTGCCCGGTCATGCATACGGGCAGGGTGTCCGATGGAAACTGGCCCAGCTCTTCAAAAAACGAGATGAAGTCAAAATGGTTGTAGGCTTCAACCATCTTTTCGGCCTTGAACCGCGCCATGACCTGGCCCGTGACTTCCAGTGGCGCGCCATTGTCAGCCCGAAAAGTACGAACATGCAGAATGGCAGAAACCCAGTCGCCGTTTTCTATGATCTTGGGCAATTCGACCTTGATTTCCCCCAGAATATGGCGGAACGCCATGACCAGATCTCGAAAATCGTCCGCACCGACCTGCATTTCCGGAATCAGCCCCTCGGCCATCGTTTCGGGTGCAAAGAACTGATCAATTGCTTCGGTGTTTCCATTTTCCCAAACTTCGGAGTACCACTTTCTGAGTATCTCTGAATTCGTCATCCCAGTTCTCCTGTCCAAGTGCTGGCAAGATGGCAAAAAGGAATGAATAAACTCTGAATCTGCCAAGGGACGGGTGAATAAAATCAGACATGTGGGGGATTAATGCAGGTTTCTGTTGCCAGGTACCTGCGAACCCCGCCTTACGCGGCTAGGCGCAAGGGCTTAAGTTTCGGTCTTGCTACTGCTTACGCAGCAACTGCAACCGGAGCACGATTGTCGTTTGCAATTGTACTGTTTTCGCCGGTAACGGTGGCAGACAGCCGAGACAAAGCTAACCCCTTTAGACGTTCGTCGATCCTGTTTCGGCCCCAAAATCCCCAAACGAAGGATGGTTGGTGGAGCCGCCGGGTACCGCCCCCGGGTCCGATCCGCTTATTACGAGCGCGTTTATGTCCATAGTCCCGAAGGACGATTCTTATATAGGTGAGGTGATGGGTGGATGCAAACTCAGAATGAACTCAGCCGTATTTAACATTTCCAATCTGTTAGGTGGCTTTGTTGAAGTTTGCAGCGATGAGCCAGACGGCCAGAACCAGTTCGATTCCCCCAAAGATCAACGCCTTGGCCAAGGGGGGATTGTCCAGCGCGACTGACACAAACCGGCCCAGCGCCGCACCGGAATAGACAATGCCCAGCATGACATAGGCCATTGGGTTGTTCAGCCAGATAACGGCGATCCCCGTCACAACAAACAAACCACCGACCGAGGCGCGCATCTCGGACAACCCCATCGTGCTGTTGGTCGGGGCTAGATCCAGGGCCGACGCGGTGTGGGCCGGCGCCAGAAACCCGAATGCGCCGAACCCGATGGTCAGCAATGCCGCGATGACGTTCAGAGTTGCGACCATTCCGGCCCCCTTATGGTTCAGGCCGCGTAGGCGGCGTCAAAGAAATCACGTTCCAGTTCGACAGCGCGATGGAACAGTCGCGTGACCTCGGCCTGTTCGGCCGCATCCAGCGTCGGCCAGACGTTATCCAACTGACTGCGCAGATACTCCACGACGCTTTCGAACCCTTCGCCCGCATGTAGCGTGATCCATTCTGCAAACCAGAACGGCAAGCCGTTTTTGGGCGGGTTTTCTGGGCTGGCCCAGCTCAGATAAACCCATTCCGCCACGACGAGTACCGCCAGCATGTTCTGATAACGGCCAGAGGCTGCGGCTTCGGCCATCAGATCTTGAAACGCCCGCGTGGCAGGCGCGGGCTCGGTGCTGGGCTCAGTGCCCAAAGCGTCCATCGCGCGCAGGAAATAGGTGTTCTCGGGGCCTGTGATCACCGCCAGAAACTGCGCGGCCGGTACGCTGTCAGCAAGGGTCGGCGCATGCGCGATGGCGCTGGCCAAAAGACGCACGAAACCGTCGACGAACTGATAATCCTGTTGCAGATACCAGCGCATCTTGTTCTCGGGCAGGGTGCCGTCAGACAACTCGCGGGTGAAAGCATGGGTTGTGGCGGCCGTCCAGTCGTCGATTTTGCCCTGACGCAGCACTTCGGTTGGGCGGGTTTGGTCCTGCATTCGGAAGCTCCAGTTTTGTTTCGATGCAGACAAAGCGCGTTTCAAAACAAAGTACAAGGTCAGCCAAGGGCGGACCAAAGACCCAGACCACCGACCAGAATGAGGCTCAGGGCCCAGATGAGCTCCAGGTTGAACCAACTGCGCGACAGGAATTGCAGACCAAGCCAACGATAGACCGCAAAGGCCAAAAACCCGCCACCCAGAACCATGGCGGCCGTATGCAGCGCGGCGACGCCCAGAACCAAAAGGGTGTTCGTGGTCATGATCTGAGAAATCGCTTGATGGCCCGCGTCCAGTTCATCCACGGCACACAGGCCCAGATAGATTGGAACCAGCATCAGGGCAGCCCCGTGGGCAAGCGCCACAAGAAAAGACCACAGCGCTAGCCTGCTTGGCGGGATCCGCGAAAGAAAGCGGGGATGACGGCGGGTTATCGCGATGTACAGGCCCATGCCAATCACGACCAGAGCCGCGCCGATGCGGATTTCATTCTGATAATCGACCAGTACGGCCATCAGGGCAAAAGGAAGAAGTACGCCAAGCATGGCCACGAAATGCCCGCCAGCCAAAGCCGCGAGTGCACCCCAAAGCGCGGATTGGCGTTGTTCCATCAGAGCCGAAGACACAGCCAGCGGCCAGCCCATGCCGGGGTTCAGGCCGTGATAGGCTCCGCTCAGAACAACGGCCAGCCACAGGCCAGCCGTTGATGACATCAATAATTCCAACTCAGACCGACGGATAGCAGAAGCTGTCGGTTGAACAGTCTCCGCCCTCCAACCGTATCTGGTGGCTGCGATAGCCCTTGGGAAACTCTACCCAGAACTTCGGATCCAATGTCAGACCACCATTCTCGCCGACATCAGCCTTGACCATGGCCGCACCACCTTCCTCGGGGTAGAACTGATCGTCCCACGTGGAATAAAGCGAATTGGTCCAATAGACGCGTTTGCCGTCGCGGCTGATTTCGACCATCTGTGGACCATAGCCAAAGGTTTGACCATTTGGATGCTTTGTCTTTTTGACGATTCCGCCGATCTCGACCTTGCCTGCCAGGGTTGGGTTCATCGGGTCGGATACATCGTATTGATGCATCTCGCCGGTTCCCCAGCACGCGACATAGAGGTACTTGTCGTCCAGGCTTAGGTCGATATCAGTGACCAGCGGCGGAACGGCAGAGAAGCCCTTCAGAAGGTCAGGAAGATCATCAGGATCAGCGGGTTGCGGATCGATTGTTATGGTCTTCTTGGCTTCGAACGTGCCGTCATCATTGCGCCACCAGGTGAAGATCGCCCCTTGCAGGTTGGTCGTATCGACGACAACGCCGCAGAACCCGAATTGTTTTACGGGATCATGCGCGGGGCGGATTTCCAGGGCCATCTGATGGTTTTCGCCCAGATCGATGGTTTGAATATTCGTCCGGTTCCGAAGGTTCCAGAAATGGATCCGGTGGCCGTACTTGTTGGACAACAGATCCTCGGCCACCAGCCCGTTTTCGAATTGCGGCGGCAGGCCCCATTCGGAACTGACCATGTAGTCACGCGGCAGGTTCCACCAGAAATCATAATGCTTGTCCTGCACGCCGCGCTCGATCTCATAGCGCCCGATGATATCGAAGGTCTCGCAATCCATGATGAATATGCCCGGAGGGCCATCTGTGCCGTCGGGGCCGCCGCCACCAAGGGTGCTGACATAGATGCCCTCGGGCCCGCAATGGATCGTGTGCGGACGGGAATACCCTGTCTTTGCAAAGACTTCTTCGGGTTCGATGATCTTGTGAATCTTGGCCTCAAGTGGGTTCTTCACGTCAATGACATAAATCCGGCTGGACCGGATGCCCGGGATGATCAGATAGCGCCGCTCCAGAAACGCATGACCGCTCAGCGGCGACAGGGAAGAAGAACAGGCGTTCCAGCCAAAATGGTGAAATTCGTCGCCCTTTTCGGGCATGATCACCTGATGCACGATCTTTCCGAAATCGTCCGAGCTTGGATCGACATTCACAACCGCCAGCCCGTCGGGTTGAGAAAAGTCAGGGCTGAGCATCAGCGTGAATGCAAGCGTCTCAGCGGGGCCCTCCATCGCAAGTTTCGCGGATGGATAAAAACTTGGGTCCGGTCTTTGGTTCATAACGTCCTCCCGTAAGTCATTGAACTTCAATTCATATTGAAAGTTCCGATCTTGGCGCCGGATGAAAATCTGCCCGCTTTTTTGCCCCCTGTTCTGATCTTGTTTCGAATGCGGCCCTCAGGTCGGTTTACGTTTGCTTTCGGCCACGTCATGGGCCAGCCGTCGTGTGTAATGTTCCAGATCAACAAGTGCGGAGTCTACGGTGTCCGCGTCTTTTGCCTCAAGCGCGTCCACTATTCTGCTGTGCAGTCCGATGATCTCTTCGCGGGATCGCGCCGTGAATGTGATCATGTTCATCAGCGGTTGCATCGCTTCCACGGCGCCCGCCAGCTGATAGGACAGGACCGGGTTGCCAGCCCCATCCACCAGCGCGCGATGGAAAGTCACGTCCGAGGCGCAAAATGCCTCGTCCGTCAGGCCCGGTTGGGACTGGCGGAATATTTCTGCCCGCATGGTCGCCAGGTGATCTGCCGTGCGCCGCTGCGCTGACAAAGGCGCACAGGCCCTTTCTAAGGCATATCGCGCCTCGCATGCGGTATCGAAGCTGACCGCATTCATCGACAGCAGCAATGTCGAAGTCGTGACTTGCTGAGAATAGGCATCCTCAAAGCTCAGGCGATTCACGAACGCCCCGCCGGAAGCGCCGCGTTGTGTGCGGATCAAGGATTGCGCGGCCAGCCGTTTCAATGCCTCACGCACGGTCGGGCGAGAGACCTGGAACTGATCCGACAGCTCGGCTTCGGATGGCAGGCGCGCGTCCACGATCAGTTCACCCGATACGATCGCATCCCGAATGGCCTGGGCGATCTGGGCAGACAGGTCTGCGGTTTTCCGGGGCGCGGTTTTCATCTTCAGACGACCTTGGGCAAATTTTTATTTGTCTGACATTTAAAAGTCTGACATTTGAAAAGCAAGGGAGTTGAGTCGGGAGGCCGAAGTGAGTCGTACGTGGCTGCGCAGCGGAATGTGGCTGGGCTTTTATGTTCTGATCTTGTGGGCGTGGTGGGTCATGTTCTCGATGAGCCGGGACATGGGCCTTGATCTGATCGGCCGTCCGGGGCCGATGGGGCAGGCGATGGCCGCGATGGATCCGCGCATGGACATGTACATGCCCATGGCCGAGTTCGGGCCGCTGTTTTCAATGTGGGCGATCATGATGGCGGCCATGATGCTGCCGACCCTGATCCCGACCCTGCGCAGTTACGATGACCTGATCCGCAGCGCAAATGGCAGCCGCGCCGGCTGGCTGGGGGTTCTGGCCGGGTATTCCATCGTCTGGGTCGGGTTTGCGGCCGTGATCGCAGGAATTCAGTTGGTTCTGCTGTTTGGCGGTGTTGTCGATATGCTGGGAATTGCCAAATCCGGATGGGTCGCGGGCGGCTTGATGATTGCCGTGGGCGCCTTTCAGTTTTCCCGCGCCAAAGAGGTGTGCCACGGTGTCTGCCATGCCCCGATGACCTATTTCCTGGGACATTGGAGAACCGGTTTTGCAGGTGGCGTGCGCATGGGCCTGGGTCTTGGCGCCTTTTGCGTCGGCTGTTGCTGGGGCTTCATGGCACTCGGCTTTGTAGGCGGTGTCATGAGCCTGTTGTGGATGGGGCTCGCGACCCTGTTCATGGTTTTGGAGAAACTTCCTCAGATCGGGCACGCCGTGACCCGTCCAATGGGGTTTGTGTTGATTGCGGGCGGTATCGTCCTGCTCGTGTATCCAATTAGCTACGGAGGATAAGCCAATGGCTAAAAACAGAAAACCAGATGCCGATCGGCTGCCCGTCAGTCAGCGTATCGACAGCCGCATGCCCAATCCCAAGCGGCGAGAGATGAGTCCGACGGAATGGGCCATCAAGGGTGAACTGATCCTGAACTGTTCATGTGACGTGTTTTGCCCCTGCGTGGTGTCGCTGGGCGCACATCCCCCTACGGAAGGTCACTGCCATGCTTGGATGGGCATCATCGTTGATGAAGGCCACTATGAAGGCGAGGATCTGTCGGGTCTGAATGTCGGCTTGCTGGTCGATATTCCGGGCCGGATGGGGGAAGGCCAGTGGAAAGTCGCCGCTTATGTCGACGAGCGCGCAAGCGGCAAGGCTTACAACGGATTGTTGCAAATCTTCAGCGGTCAGGCGGGCGGCACGACCGGTCTGTTTACCATGCTGGTCAGCGAGATCATCGGTGCGGAACGGGCGCCGGTCCAGATCGAGCGCGACGGAAACAAACGTCGGATCGCGATTGGTCGCAAGATACAGGGAGAGATCGAGATGCTTGCGGGCAAGGACCCGGAGCATCCGGTGATGGTCTCAAATTCCAAATACTGGATGGGACCTGACATCATCGTGGCGCGTGGCACCAAATCGAAGGTGCGAGACTATGGCCGGGTCTGGGACTTTGGCGGCAAGTCCGCTGAAATCTGCCCGATCGACTGGCACGGGCCCAAATGATGATCACGGGCGGGTATGCGCAGGAAATGGCGCGTTACAATCGCTGGCAGAACAATCAGTTGGCAGAGTTTTTGCAATCTCTGACACCGAAGGAACTGACCCTT
The DNA here is from genome assembly GCF_056541565.1 of Ruegeria sp. AG6. Lineage (NCBI taxonomy): Bacteria > Pseudomonadati > Pseudomonadota > Alphaproteobacteria > Rhodobacterales > Roseobacteraceae > Ruegeria > Ruegeria sp. AG6. The sequence continues at coordinate 612,736 of NZ_JBQFYQ010000001.1, forward strand.
GAACGCGGAGCATTCTTTGGCTCGATTATGGGCACGGTGAACCATCTGCTGTGGGGTGACTGGATGTGGATGTCGCGTTTCGAAAAGCGCGACGGGCCAGATGGCAATATTCACAAGGCGGGCGGTGGTATCCATGAAAGCGTATACCTGTGCCCGGACCTGCAAAGCTGGTTGGCGTTACGCGAAAAGATCGATGCGCGTATCCTGAACTGGGCAGAAGGGCTGGGGGATGATCCGCTGACCGGCTCGTTCACGTGGTATTCCACCGCAAAAGAGGCTGATGTCACAATGCCTTACGCGCTGTGCGTGATCCATTTCTTCAATCATCAGACCCATCACAGGGGGCAAGTGCACAAAATGCTGACCGAGACGGGCTCGGAAGCGCCTGTCAGTGATATCGTCTTTATGCCGCAGGAGGTATGAATGCCGCAGATTTCCGCCTCACGCCGCTTGCGGCGCACTCCGTTCTCTGAAGGAGTCGAAGCTGCCGGGGTCAAGGGCTATACGGTCTACAACCGTATGTTGTTGCCGACGGTTTTTGAAAGTGTTGAAGCCGATTACCGGCATCTAAAGACCCATGTGCAGGTCTGGGATGTGTCGTGCGAGCGGCAGGTTGAATTGCGTGGCCCTGATGCTGCGCGTCTGATGCAGATGCTGACCCCGCGCGATCTGCGCGGTATGCTGCCGGGGCAATGTTTCTATGTGCCGATCGTTGACGAAACCGGCGGCATGCTGAACGACCCGGTGGCGGTGAAGTTGTCCGAAGACCGATGGTGGATCTCGATTGCCGACAGTGATCTGTTGCTGTGGGTCAAGGGTATCGCCGTTGGGTACCGTCTGGATGTGCTGGTGGATGAACCGGACGTGTCGCCGCTTGCCGTTCAGGGCCCAAAGGCGGACGAGCTGATGGCGCGTGTCTTCGGGGACCGAGTGCGCGACATCCGTTTCTTTAAGTTTGACATGTTCGAGTTCGAGGGGCGCGATCTGGCCGTCGCGCGATCCGGTTATTCGAAACAGGGTGGTTTCGAGATATACGTTGAAGGTGGCGATATCGGCATGCCTTTGTGGAACGCCCTGTTTGCCGCCGGCGAAGACCTGCACGTGCGCGCGGGCTGCCCGAACCTGATCGAACGCATTGAGGGCGGGCTGTTGTCCTATGGGAACGACATGACCGACGACAATACCCCGCATGAATGCGGTCTGGGAAAGTTCTGCAACACGCATACCGCGATTGGCTGTATCGGTCGGGATGCTCTGTTGCGTGTCGCCAAGGAAGGGCCGGTGCAGCAAATCCGGCCAATCGCCATCGCCGGTGAGCTTGTACCGGGCTGCGATCGTCCCTGGGACCTGTTTGCAAGCGGCAAGCGCGTGGGGCAGGTGACATCAGCGGCCTGGTCTCCGGATTTTGAAACCAATGTGGCGATCGGTATGGTGCGCCTGAGCCATTGGGATGCCGGGACGGAACTGGAAGTGGAAACACCGGCCGGGATGCGCCGCGCGACCGTGCAATCGCATTTCTGGATCTAGCAGAATCAAGGACGCTGCCGCGTCGACCTCGGGATATTTTGAACCAGCTGACGACATGGGCTGGTCGCTGAACACGAAAGGAATGACAAATGTTCAATGCACTTGTGATGGACAAGGATGAAGAGAGCGGACTTGCCACCGGCTCGATCAAACAATTGTCGGTGGATGATCTACCGCATGGTGATGTCACGGTTGCGGTCGAATATTCTACGGTGAACTACAAGGACGGCCTGTGCCTGTCTCCGAAAGGGGGCGGGCTGGTGCGGGCCTATCCGCATGTCCCCGGCATTGACTACGCCGGCACGGTCGAGGCCTCATCGGATGACCGCTACAAACCCGGAGACAAGGTTGTTCTGACCGGATGGCGCGTTGGTGAGGCACATTGGGGCGGCTATTCGCAAAAAGCCAACGCGCGGGCCGATTGGCTGGTACCGCTGCCCGATGGGCTGACAACGCGTCAGGCAATGGCAGTGGGCACTGCCGGGTTTACTGCGATGCTGGCGGTCATGGCGCTGGAGGATCATGGGCTGACCCCGGATCGTGGACCGGTATTGGTAACCGGGGCCGCGGGCGGCGTCGGGTCGGTGGCCACGGCCATTCTTGGCAATTTGGGCTATGAGGTCGCCGCGGTCACCGGACGGCCCGAAACCGGTGACTATCTGAAATCAATTGGAGCGACGACCATCGTGCCGCGCGACGACCTGAACGAGACCACAAAACGCCCTCTGGAAAGCGAAACATGGGCGGGCTGCGTTGACGCTGTGGGCGGCGCCATGCTGGCACGCGTTCTGGGCCAGATGAAATACGGATGCTCTGTTGCTGCGGTAGGTTTGGCAGGGGGGGCTGCTTTGCCTGCGACGGTGATTCCGTTCCTGCTGCGCGGCGTGAACCTTTTGGGCATCGACAGCGTGATGCAGCCCTATGACAACAGGGTGCGCGCATGGAAACGGATCGCCACGGATCTGCCGATGGACAAGCTTGAGGCGATGGTTCAACCGGCCGGTCTGTCCGATCTGCCGCAACTGGGCGCCGACATTCTGAAAGGTCAGGTCAAGGGCCGTGTCGTGGTGGATGTGAACGCCTGAGGCTGACCCATGAAAGCAACCTGGCCGAAGAAACTCGGCCAGGTTCCGGAAAACGATGTTTGTCCAAATTGGTCGCAACACCTCTGGCCATTGATACAATTCCCGATCATGATTGCTATACATCCCAATTGCGATGGCGTAAGACCCATCCAAAGAGTACCTGAAGACGGGGAGTGAGCAGAATGTCTGACGACTTCGAACTGGACACCAATGATCTGCAGCGCCGCATGGATGGCGCAATGGCCAATCTGAAAACCGAATTTGCATCATTGCGAACAGGGCGTGCTTCGGCCTCGATGCTGGAACCTGTCATGGTTGACGCTTACGGCTCGATGACACCGATCAACCAGGTGGGCACCGTGAACGTGCCCGAACCGCGTATGGTCACTGTTAACGTCTGGGACAAGTCACTGGTGGGTAAGGTGGAAAAGGCCATCCGCGAAAGCGGCCTTGGGATCAATCCGCAATTGAACGGAACCATCATAATGCTGCCGATTCCCGAGTTGAACGAAGAACGCCGCCGCGAGCTGAGCAAGGTCGCCGGTCAGTACGCGGAAAACGCGCGCATTGCGATCCGCAACGTGCGTCGCGATGGCATGGATCAGATCAAGAAGGCCAAGGCGGACGGCATGTCGGAAGATGACCAGAAGCTTTGGGAAAGCGAAGTTCAGGACATGACGGATGAGATGATCAAGGCCGTGGATGCTGCGCTTGAAACCAAGCAAGCCGAAATCATGCAGGTCTGAGCCGAACTGATGCCAAAAGACCCGCAAACCGAGCTGGAGTCCGGCCCGCGCCATGTGGCCATCATCATGGATGGCAATGGTCGTTGGGCGCAGGCACGCGGCCGTCCCCGACTGTTCGGCCACCATGCCGGCGCGCGGCGCGTGCGCGAGGTTGTCGAGGCCTGCCCTGGTTTGGGGATCAAGTATCTGACGGTGTTCGCTTTTTCGACCGAAAACTGGAAGCGGACCCAGGTCGAGGTGGCCGGCCTGATGAACCTGTTTCGCCGCTACATCATCAAGGAAACCCGGACACTTGCGGATAATGGCATCCGCGTTCGGTTCATCGGAGATCGGGTCCGGCTGGATTCCAAGTTGATCGAGTTGATGGACTCGCTGGAAGAAGAAACCAAGAACAACGATCTGGTTCATTTGACCGTCGCGCTGAATTACGGTGGGCGCGACGAGGTCGCGCGCGCCACAAAGCGTCTGGCGCGGGATGTGGCTGAAGGGCGGCTGAAACCCGAAGAGGTGGATGAAGAAACTCTTCCTAAATATCTGGATACGCGTGTTCTTCCTGATCCCGACCTTGTTATCCGAACCAGCGGTGAAGCGCGGATTTCAAACTTTCTTCTTTGGCAATCGGCTTACTCGGAATATGAATTCATCGACACCCTCTGGCCGGACTTCACTGCTGCTGAACTGGCCCGTCTGTGCCAGAATTACGGCACCAGAGATCGGCGGTTCGGAGCGGTTCTGGCATGAGAGACGGCCGATGGTCTGACCTGACAACACGGGTTCTTTCTGCTGCTGTTCTGGTCGTGATCGGATCAATCGAAGTCTGGCTTGGCGGGTGGTGGTTCGAAACCTTCATCGCCGCAGCCTGTGGTCTGATGACGTGGGAATTGGTTCGGATGATCGATCCGCAAGCCCGCGGCGTGGCTGTTCAATTGGGGATTCTGACAAGCATCACCGTGGTTCTCAGCTATCATCTTCCGACGATTTACACTTTGCCGGTCGTGCTTGCGCCTGCGCTTGTGGGAATGGGGCAGATCAGTCGTTCGAAGGTTCTGTTCGGGATGTTCGTGGTCTGGATCGTCGGGGCCGGGCTGGGTTTCATTTCGATCCGCGAAAATTCCGGTTTTGGCTGGATGGTTTGGCTGATTGCTGTCGTGGTCGCCACTGACGTCGCGGGCTATTTCGTGGGCAAGGCGGTTGGTGGCCCGAAATTCTGGCCCAAGGTCAGCCCGAAGAAGACGTGGTCGGGAACCGCCGGAGGGTGGGCCGCCGCGGCATGTGTCGGCGCGGTTTTTGCAAGCCTGGCCGGCTTTGGATTCGCTTTTGTCCTTGTTTCCGTTTTGGCTTCAATGGCAAGCCAGGCCGGTGATATTGCTGAAAGTGCGGTCAAGCGCAAGTTCGGTGTCAAAGACAGTTCGAACCTGATACCGGGCCATGGCGGCTTTCTGGATCGGTTTGATGGCATGATGGGGGCCGCGCTGTTCGTTTTGATCGCGGGGCTGATCTATTCGCCGGGTGAAATGTAATGCGAAAGGTATCTGTTTTTGGAGCCACCGGGTCGATCGGGCAGAATACGATTGATCTGATTTCGCGTGCACCGTCCGAGTATGACGTCGTGGCCTTGACCGGTGGCGCCAATATTCAAAGACTTGCGGATGACGCGCGTCGGCTCGGTGCCGATATTGCCGTCACCGCTCATGAAGACCGGCTTGATGACCTGCGTTCCGCTTTGGCCGGCAGTGGCGTCGAGGCGGCTGCAGGCCCGCGTGCCATCGTCGAGGCTGCGGCACGTCCGGCGGATTGGATCATGTCGGCCATTGTCGGCTCGGCCGGGTTGGCACCGGGCATCGAGGCGTTGAAACAGGGCACGACCCTCGCGCTGGCCAACAAAGAGACATTGGTCTGCGCAGGATCGTTGGTTCTGGAAACGGCCAAACGGCATGGTGCGCGATTGCTGCCGGTCGACAGCGAACATTCGGCGGTGTTTCAGGCTTTGGTCGGTGAAGACATCGAAACAGTCGAGCGTGTGATCATCACCGCCAGTGGCGGGGCGTTTCGTGATTGGCCCCTGAGTGAACTGGTGAACGCGACGGTGGAACAAGCCTCGAGCCATCCGAATTGGGATATGGGGCAGCGTATCACCATCGACAGCGCATCCATGTTCAACAAAGCGTTGGAAGTCATTGAAACAAAAGAATATTTCGGTGTCAAGCCGGATCAGATCGAAGTGCTGGTGCATCCGGAATCCATAGTACACGCCCTGGTCGGGTATCGTGATGGTGCGGTGATGGCCCATATGGGGGCACCCGATATGCGCCACGCCATCGGTTACGCGCTGCATTGGCCCGAAAGACGGGAATTGCCGATACAGCGCCTTGACTTGGCCAAGCTGGGGCAGTTGCGTTTCAACGCTCCGGATCTGGCACGTTATCCCGCATTGAAACTGGCCCGGGACGTGATGGCGCGTGGCGGCCTGGCGGGTGCTGTTTTAAACGCCGCGAAGGAACGTGCGCTGGATCATTTCATCGCGCGCCGGACCGGATTTCTGGATATGGCTGATGCCGTCGCCGCGGTTCTCGACAGGTTCGACGCGTCAGACAGCCTTATTGATGCCCCGATGACCCTTGATAACGTACAGCAAACAGACCATCTGGCACGTCAGTGGGTCGATGACGCTGTGGTGGAACGAGCAGGATAGAATTTTGGACGTACTTTCCCTAATCCCGCAATTTGGCAATCTTCTCTGGACGATTGTCGCGTTTGTCATCGCATTGTCGGTCATCGTCGCGGTGCACGAATACGGCCACTACATTGTGGGGCGTTGGTCCGGTATCCATGCCGAAGTGTTCTCGATCGGGTTTGGCCCGGTTCTCTGGAGCCGTGTCGACAAACGGGGGACAAGATGGCAGATCGCGTTGCTGCCGTTTGGGGGGTACGTAAAGTTCCTGGGCGATGCCAATGCAGCATCGGGCAAGGATGAAAAGGCGATGGAAGGCATCGCTACCCAAAGCCCGGAAGAGCTGCGCCGCACCATGCATGGTGCCCCTTTGTGGGCACGGGCCGCAACGGTCGCGGCCGGACCTGTCTTCAACTTCGTCATGTCCATTCTGGTGTTTGGCCTGATTTTCTGGTCACAGGGCGTATCGAAGGAGCCGCTGACGGTCGGAACGTTGCAACCCTTGCCAGGCACTGTGCAGGAACTGAGAGAAGGTGATGTGATCACCGCAATCGCCGGCACACCGACACCTGACTATGATGAAGAGGGGGCCTGGCAGGACTTTATCGATGCGCTGCCTGTGGAACCGGTTCTGGATTACACGGTGATCCGGGACGGTGAAACGCTGGATGTACAAGCACCATGGATGTTTCCACCCCTGATCCGCCAAGTGGCCCCACGCAGCGCGGCGATGGATATTCAACTGAAACAAGGCGATGTCATCACGGCGGTGAACGGAGAGCCGATCTTTGCCTTCGAGCAGCTGAAGGATTTTGTCGAAGGGTCCGACGGCCGGGTTCTGCTGTTGGACGTCTGGCGGGATGGGTCCGAGCTGGAATTCGCATTGGCCCCCCGACGCACGGATGAACCTCAGCCGGATGGCGGTTTCGTCACCCATTGGCGGATTGGGATCATCGGGGGCATGATGCTGGAGCCAGCAACTGAACCGGCCGGTATTCTGGATTCACTGACCGGCGGTGTCAGACAGACGGGCCGCATTATCGAAGGGTCGCTGTCTGGTATGTGGCACATGGTGACGGGGGCAATCAGCACCTGTAACATCTCGGGGCCGATCGGGATTGCCGAAACCTCGGGGGCAATGGCCAGCCAGGGGGCGCAGAACTTCATTTTCTTCATCGCGGTTCTGTCGACGGCGGTCGGATTGCTGAACCTGTTTCCGATCCCGGCATTGGATGGCGGGCACCTTGTGTTCTACGCCTATGAAGCCATTGCAGGGAAACCACCCAGTGATGGGGCCTTGCGGGTGCTCATGGGTGTAGGGATCACCTTAATTCTCACCCTCATGCTGTTTTCAGTGAGCAACGATTTGTTCTGCTAATTGTGGCGCGTAGCGCAAGATTGGGCCGCAAAATTGCCTCATTCTGACGTTATGATTTTTGCGTCTGAGGGAAAAACCATGACCAAAACGCTGAAAAAATCGTATCAGAGCTTTAGCTTCCTGTTCGTGCTGAATTGGGATGTTCTGCTGAGCTTTGCAGTTACGGCGTTGGCTATGGCAGGTGCCGCCTATCTGGCGGCCATGTGATTCTTACTGAAATTAACGTCGTCAATTTGAATGGCAGTCTTCGCGGCTGCTTCTATTTCGCCTTTTGACAAGCTCATTCAATCCCGTTACTCAGCATTAAAGTCTTAAATTCTGGGTAGAGCATAAAATGACTGACAGGCGAGGGGCGGGCACATCCTGCGGGCAGCAAATGCCAACAAACAAGATTTTGTGGCAGGCGCTAGCGGTTCTTTTCCTTTTTGTTGCTGCAAGCTTAATGACTTTTCCGCATGCAGCACAGGCGCAAAACTATACGATCAATTCGTTTGATGTTGAGGGCAATCGCCGGATTGAAACCGGTACGATCATCGCCCGAACGGGAATCGAACCTGGCCAGACTGTAACTGCGGGCCAGCTCAATGATGCCTATCAGCGTTTGCTTGACAGTGGTGTATTTGAAACAGTCGAGCTGACGCCGCGGGGGTCTACGCTGGTCATCACGGTTCAGGAATATCCGACGATCAATCAGATCAGCATCGAGGGTAACGCCCGTGTCAAAGACGACGTGTTGCTGGACGTTATCGAATCTCAGCCGCGCCGCGTCTTTACCCCGCAGTTGGCCGAGTCTGACGCCGACATGATTGCTGAAGTGTATTCGGCCCAAGGTCGAGTTGCCGCGACCGTGATCCCTCGGATTATCCGCCGCAGCGACAACCGAGTTGATCTGGTTTTTGAAGTGGCAGAGGGCACGACCATTGAAGTGGAACGTGTCAGTTTTGTTGGCAACCGTGCCTTTTCGGACCGTCGTTTGCGCCGCGTTCTGGAAACCAAGCAGGCAACCTTCCTGCGGACGTTCTTCCGGAACGACACCTTCATCGGCGATCGTATCGAGTTCGACAAGCAGGTCATCCGGGATTTCTACCTGTCACGAGGCTATGTCGACTTCCGCGTGAACAGCGCCAATGTCGAGTTTACCAGTGAACGGGATGCGTTTTTTCTGGTGATGAATGTAACCGAGGGCCAGAAATTTTCATTCGGTAAGATCACGACCGTCAGTGAGATTCCGGGCGTGGATCCGGCCCCTTATCAGGACGCGCTGAAGATCAAGCCCGGCGTGACATATACGCCGACGCTGGTTGAAAATTCGATTACGCGACAGGAACGGCTGGGCCTGAAGCAAGGTGTGGATTTCCTTCGCGTGGAACCACGTGTTACACGCAATGACCGCGATCTGACTTTGGATATCGAATTTGTTCTGACAAAAGGTCCGCGGATCTTTGTCGAGCGGATTGATATTGAAGGCAACACAACCACCCTGGACCGGGTGATCCGCCGTCAGTTCGATACCGTCGAAGGTGACCCGTTCAATCCCCGCGAAATCCGTCAGGCCGCCGAGCGCATCAATGCCCTGGGCTTTTTCGCCGTCGCGGAAGTCGAGCCGCGCGAGGGATCGTCGCCCAGCCAGGTCATTCTGGATGTAGACGTTGAAGAACAACCTACCGGCTCGCTGAGCCTCGGAGGCAGCTACTCGGTTACGGACGGCTTCGGGATTGCCGTTGCCCTGAACGAATCCAACTTCCTGGGTCGTGGCCAGAACCTTGGTGTGTCGATCTCGACCGCGCAGGACTCGGAACAATATACGCTCAGCTTCACAGAGCCTTACCTTCTGGGTCGCAAGCTGCGCTTTGACCTTGGTCTGGGGCTGTCTGCCACCAATTCCGGGTTTGCAAGTTACGACACAAGCAGTCTTTTCTTTGCACCGCAGCTGACCTATGCGATCGGTGAATTGTCGGCTCTGCGGCTCCGCTATGGCTGGGACCGCAGCGAGATGACGCAGCAGGACAACGAAGTTAACGGCGCGGTGATTGCTTCTGAAATTGCGCAGGGCAAACGGACGTCCAGTTCTTTGGGACTGTCCTACATTTATGACAGCCGTATCGGCGGTCTGGACCCCAATACCGGCGTTCTGTTCGAGGTTGGCGTTGATGCCGCTGGACTTGGCGGGGACAACAAGTACTTCAAGACCACGGCGCGTGGTATCGCGCAAACCCGGGTATGGAACGAAGAAGTGGTGCTTCGGGCCACGATGGAGCTGGGCGCGCTGCACTGGCGCGGAAACGATTTCAGCCGTACTGTTGACCGGTTTGTGCTGGGGCCCAATACCTTTCGGGGTTTCGAACCTGCGGGTATCGGACCGCGTGACCTGTCCAACGGTCAGGATGATGCGATCGGCGGCAACTACTACTGGGTTGCCCGTTTCGAAACCGACTTCCCACTGGGTCTGCCCGAGGAGCTGGGTCTGCGTGGCGGCCTGTTCTATGATGTCGGCAACCTCTACAACATCGACAACGTCAATACGGCAGGTGCAACCATTGTCGGTGCAAACGGATCGATCCGGCACGTGATCGGTATTTCGGTGCTCTGGGAAACTCCGTTCGGGCCGTTGCAGTTCAACTTTTCGCAGCCTCTCAAGAAAGAATCTTTCGACAAGGAGCAGAACTTTGACTTTACGATCCAGGCCCGGTTCTGACCCGCGATGCTGAACAGATTGCTTGGCAGAACACGGGGCCCGCTTTGGGCCCTGTGTGCATTTATGGCGATGGTCCTGGCGTCTTTGGCAAATGCTCAGCAGCTTGGTGTGCCTCAAGCCAGTGTGGTCACCCTGTCCAGTGAAGAGCTGTTTGCCAAGTCCGCTTTCGGACAGCGCGTTTTGCGTGAAATTGAAAAGGAAAGCGCCTTACTGTCCGAAGAAAACCAACGGATTGTCGCGGAACTGAGCCGCGAAGAAAAGGAACTTACCGAGCAGCGCGCCACCATGTCGGCCGACGAGTTCCGCCCCCTGGCCGAGGCGTTTGATCTCAAGGTTCAGTCCCATCGCGAGGGGCAAAGGGCAAAGCTGGACGTACTGGCCCGTCGCAGCGAAGAAGCCCAGCAGACCTTTTCCGAGATTGTGCGCCCGGTGCTTGTCGATCTGTTGCGCGAAATTGGGGCCAGCGTGATGATCGAGCGATCTAATGTCGTCGTCAGCACGTCCGACATCACCGAAGCCGCAATCATCCGAATAAACGCCGCGATTGGTGATGGAAGCGATTTGCAACAGGGTCAGGGCGAATAGGTTCGCTTGCCCTTGCAGTGCTGTATTGCTAACCACGCAAAAAAAGAAACATCCAAAACGGGATATCTGCATCATGAGCACAGAAACCAAAAGCGCAGACATTCAGCTGATCCAGAGGATCCTGCCGCACCGCTATCCGTTTTTGCTGGTCGATAAGGTGGTAGATATCTCGGGCTATCAGTCGGCGCGCGGAATCAAGAATGTCACCATGAACGAACCGCATTTTCAGGGGCATTTCCCCGGTACGCCGATCATGCCGGGTGTCACCATTGTCGAGGCAATGGCGCAGACCGCCGGTGTGATGCTGGGTGTGGGAATGGACGTCATCGACACCGAGCTGTTGATTTACTTCATGAGCATCGACAAGTGCAAATTCCGCCGCAAGGTGGTGCCCGGTGATGTGCTGGAAATGCATGTGGAAACAGTGCGTGGGAAAAAAGGCGGAAAGCTGTTCAAATTCAGCGGCCGTGCAACTGTCGAAGGCGAAGTTGCCGCCGAGGCGGAATTCTCGGCTTATGTCGACTGGGATATGGAAAAGACAACATGAACGGAGTCCATCCCAGCGCAATTATTGAAGACGGTGCGCAGATTGGACAGGATTGTATCATCGGTCCCTTCTGCCACGTGGGCCCACAGGTGAAACTGGGCGATCGGGTCGAGTTGAAATCGCATGTGGTCGTGACGGGCGACACCTCGATCGGCGACGATACCGTCGTGTTCAATTTCTCGGTGATTGGTGAAATCCCTCAGGACCTGAAATTCAGCGGCGAAAACACCCGGCTTGAGATTGGCAAACGCAACCGCATTCGCGAGCATGTGACAATCAATACCGGGACCGAAGGTGGCGGAGGGGTCACGCGGATCGGTGACGACTGCCTGTTGATGGCGGGTGTTCACGTGGCCCATGACGTTCAGATCGGCAACCGTGTGATCATGGTGAACCATGCCGGCGCGGCGGGGCATTGCATCGTCGAAGACGACGTGATCGTCGGTGGCATTTCAGGGCTGCATCAATGGGTGCGCGTTGGACGCGGGGCCATTATTGGCGCGCTGACCATGGTGCCGAAAGATGTTATTCCTTACGGCCTGGTACAGGCGTCGCGGGGTGAGCTGGATGGCCTGAACCTCGTCGGTCTCAAGCGCAAGGGTGTATCGCGTGAAGATATCTCGGCGCTGCGCGCGGCATTCAAGGAATTGTCCGACGGCGAAGGCACCTTTATGGATCGCGCCAGCCGGATCGGTGAAGGCAACGAAAGCGACTATGTGCAGCAGATCGTGGATTTCGTCACCGGCCACAGTGACCGATCCTTCCTGACCCCGAGGAAATAGGGTCATGCTTGCGTTGATTGCGGGAACCGGGGCGCTGCCGACCGAAGTTGTTGCGCAGTTGCCAGAACGTCCTCTGATCTGCGCGATGGAGGGGTTTCTGCCTGACAGCCTGAGTGCAGATGTCGTGTTTCCTCTGGAACAATTGGGCAGTTTCATCGCTGACCTGAAGGCGCGGGGCGTGACCGATATCTGTCTGGCCGGCGCTGTTCGGCGCCCGCCAATCGACCCATCGCGCATCGACGCCGCGACGCTGCCGCTGGTTCCGATCATCCAAAAGGCCATCCTGTCCGGCGATGACGGAGCTTTGCGCGCCGTGATCGGAATTCTTGAGGGTGCCGGTCTCACCCTCAGGGCCGCGCATGAGATCGCGCCCGGTTTGTTACCGCCTGTGGGGTGTCTGACCGAAACCCAGCCCTCGGATGCCGACATGGCCGACGCTGACCGCGCCGCCGGGATTCTTCGGGCAATGGGGGCCGCGGATACCGGGCAGGCCTGTGCCGTGTCCAAAGGGCAGGCGCTGGCCATCGAGGGGGTGTTCGGCACCGCGTGGATGCTGCAATCCCTGACCCAACGCCCCGACGCTGGCGGGGGCATTCTGTTCAAAGGCCCCAAACCCGATCAGGATCGGCGCGCCGATTTGCCCGCCATCGGGCCGGAAACTGTTACCGACACGGTTGCGGCAGGTTTGTCCGGGATCGTTTTGGAAAAAGGCGGTGTGCTCGTTCTGGAAAAAGAACGCGTCATCGCTGAATGCAACCGTCTGGGTCTGTTTCTCTATATCCGCGAGCGGGCAGTCTGATGCGTGTCTTTCTGGTCGCCGGTGAACCTTCGGGCGACCGGTTGGGCGGCGCGCTGATGGAGGGGTTGAAAACCCTGGTGCCCGAGATTGAATTCGACGGTGTGGGAGGCCATCTGATGCAAGCGCAGGGCCTGCGCAGCCGGTTCCCGATGTCCGAGCTGTCTGTCATGGGGCTTGTCGAAGTGCTGCCGAAGTTTTTTCACCTGAAACGGCGGATATCCGAGACGGCACAGGCGGTGCTGGACACGAAACCGGATGTATTGATCACCATAGACAGCCCGGATTTCAGCTTGCGCGTCGCCAAAATCGTAAAAGCCAACAGCAAAATCCGAACCGTGCATTATGTTGCGCCCAGTGTCTGGGCTTGGCGCCCCGGGCGTGCAGACAAGATGGCAAAGGTCATCGACCATGTGCTGGCTCTTCTTCCTTTTGAACCTCCGTACATGGAGCGGGCAGGGATGGAATGCGACTTTGTCGGCCATCCTGTGGTTGGCGAACCGACTGCCACACCAGATGAGATCGCCGCCTTTCGCCACCGCTTTGATCTGGGTAATGCGCCGATCCTGCTGGCCTTGCCCGGGTCGCGGCGGGGTGAGATTGAACGTCTGGCAGAGTCTTTCGGCGGCGCGTTGGGGTTGTTTTTCGATGACCACCCGAATTACCGCGTGGTGATCCCGACCGTAGGTGCGACAACAGATCTGATAAATGAACTGGTACCAGAATGGCCTGGCGCGCCCGTGGTGCTGGATCCCCGCCAGGTGGGTGCGGAACAAGCCATGGCCGACAAACGAGCGGCCTTTGGCGCCGCAGATCTTGCCCTTGCTGCTTCGGGAACGGTTTCGCTGGAACTTGCAGCGCAGAATACGCCGATGGTCATTGCGTACAAGCTGAACTGGCTGACGCAGAAAATGGCGGAACGGATGGTCAAGCTGGACACCGTTACACTGGTCAATCTGGTTTCGGAAACACGCGCCGTGCCGGAATGCCTGCTGGATGATTGTCAGCCTCAGAAAATCGCCGAAGCCTTGCGAAAGGTCGCCGACGCACCCGATGCGCAACAGCATGCCATGAACCTGACCATGGACAGGTTGGGGCGTGGGGGCGAAGCACCCGGCTTGCGCGCAGCGCGGGCGGTTTTGAACAGAATGCAGCCACGCAATGCTTGATCACGCGCTGTTTGCAGTCTCTGCGGGGATCGCGATGATCTCTACCAATCTGGACAATCTGGCTGTCTTGTTGGGCTTGATCCTGGTGATGGAACAGCGCCGTGCGATCGTGGGCTTTGCCGTCGCTCAGACGATCGTACTTTCCCTGGCCATGACCGTGGCCATGGGCCTGAACCAGAGCGGCCTTCCGTTTTGGATCGGCTATCTTGGCCTTGTCCCGCTGGTGTTTGGCTTGCGCGGAATCTGGCATCAGTTTCGCGAGGCGGACACCGAAGGTGCGGAGTCAAAAGGGGCGGTGACTTCGGTGGTGACGCTTTTCCTGAGCCTCTCGATAGACAGTTTTGCGGTAATGACCCCTCTGCTTGCGGACTCTGCGCCGTCCTATCGGGTTGTTGCGTTGATCGGTGCCGCCAGCGCGGCCGCCTTGCTGGTTGTTGTTGCGGCATGGGGCGCGCCCCACGCCAAAAGCCTTGGTCCGCGCGTTGCCCGGCTGGATCGGATTGCGCCCTATATCATGGTCTGCGTCGGGCTCTATATTCTCTTCAACTCTCCCACCGATATGGTGTGACCCGGCAAAGAGAGCGCGTTGTCTCGCATATGTGACCTGCAAAGGTCTGTTGCTGGGGCGCAGGTCCAAGGTATCGTGACCCAGAAAAGGAGTTTTCAACATGACCCGCATCCCCCCATTGTCGGATCAGGAAATGACCGCCGACGCGCGCGCGTCCCACGCTGCATTGGGCGCCTATGGCCCGTTTGACAACTGGGCCCGCGTCGCAGCGTATTGCCCTCCGGTTCTGAACCATGTCACGGGAATGCTGACAACCCTGCGAGAGCAGGAGAACCTGCCGCGCCGTGCGTTGGAGCTGGCGATGGTGACGGTTTCAAAACTGAATGCCTGCGATTATTGCGTCTCGCATCACACACCGCTGCTGACCGTTGCGGGGCTGAGCCCCGAAGGGGCGGCGCGTCTGCCGGACGTCGAGGATCATCCGGAACTGGATGCCTGTGACAAGGCGGTCGTGCGCTATGCCGAAGCCGTGACGATCCGGTCGGGCCGTATGCGGGATGCCGATGTCGCGGATCTGGGGGAATGGTTCACGGATGCTCAGATCGTCGAGCTGACCTGGCGCATCGCCTTGTGCGGTGCGTTCAATCGGTTCAACGATGCATTGCAGATTCAGATCGAACCCGAGGTCGAGCCGGTTTCAACCTAATACCCACGCCAGATCCAGCCACCGCCGAACACGCGGCTGCCTTCGTTTGCGTAAAACACGCAGGCCTGCCCTGGCGAGATGCCTTCCTCGGGGGTCAGCAGTTCGACCTCGGCCGTAGTGTCCGACAGCGGCCGAATGATTGCCTCGCGCGGCGGGCGGGTCGAGCGGACTTTGACGGAAAGATGCCATTCATCGCGTGACGAGAAGGGGTCATCGCCCAGCCAATTGATCTCGCGCACCGGAACGACTCGCGTTGCCAGCATCTCTTTCGGGCCGACAACGACCTGCTTTTTGTCGACGTCCAGTTTGACGACATAAAGCGGCTCGCTGAGGCCGCCGATGCCAAGACCGCGACGTTGCCCGATCGTATAGTGGATCACGCCGTTGTGCTGCGCCAGTACGCGGCCGTCGGCGTGAACGATCTCGCCGGGTTCCGCGGCTCCGGGGCGCAGTTTTTCGATGACGCTGGCATAATTGCCGTCGGGCACGAAGCAGATATCCTGGCTGTCGGGCTTGTCCGCCACCGACAGTCCATACTGCGCCGCCATCTCACGGGTTGCGTCTTTTGACGGCAGGTGGCCCAGCGGGAAGCGCAGAAAATTAAGTTGCTCTGGCGTGGTCGAGAACAGGAAATAGGACTGATCGCGATTGGCGTCTTCGGCGCTGTGCAATTCCGGTCCGTTGGCGCCCATCTTGCGCTGAATGTAATGGCCGGTGGCCATGCAGTCTGCCTCGAGATCCTTGGCGGTTTCCAGAAGGTCCTTGAATTTCACCCGCTCGTTGCAGCGGATGCAGGGAACCGGCGTCGCGCCTGCCAGATAGCTGTCGGCAAACTCGTCGATCACGGCATCCTTGAAGATGTTCTCGTAATCCAGAACGTAATGCGGAAATCCCCGTTCTTCCGCCACGCGTCGCGCATCATGAATATCGATTCCAGCGCAACAGGCACCTTTCTTGGCCAATGCCGCGCCGTGGTCATATAGCTGCAAAGTCACGCCGACCACATCATAGCCCTGATCGGCCAGATAGGCCGCGACAACGGAACTGTCGACGCCCCCCGACATCGCCACAACGACCCGCGTTTCCGAGGGTGGTTTGGCAAAGCCAAGCGAGTTCAGCGGGGTCTCGGTGTCGAGGGCCATTGCAGATTCCAGTCCGGGTTAAGAAAGACCGGCAGAATATAGGAAAATTCTACACACTCTCAAGGGGCGGTTTCACGCGACTTTAAGTAGGCTGAGGGCAGCTTTGGTGCAGCAAGAAGGGTAAAGCGATGTATTTGCACAAAGTTGAAGGGCCAAGGTCTGTTGCTCTGCCGGATGGATCCATTTTGACGCATGCGGATTTGCCGCCCGCGAACACAAGGCGATGGGTGGCGTCACGCAAGATTCTTGTCGTGCGTGGCGTGCTTTACGGGTTGATCAGCCTGTCTGACGCAAAAAAGAAATACGGCCTGAGCGACGAAGAATTCAACGGTTGGGTTTCTTTGATCGCGGAACACGGCGTTGAGGCGTTGAAGGCGACGGCGTTAAAAAAGTATCGACAACCTAAAGGAGAGCGTGAATAGATGATTCAACGGTAACGTCAGATTAACCATTCTTGGTCAGGTTTAATTTTAATTGGAATTATTGGCCCGAATTGGAGCAGTGAAAAATGCGCATACTTCTTGTCGAGGATGATCCGACCACGTCCAAAAGCATCGAACTGATGCTGACGCATGCGAACCTGAACGTCTATGCGACGGATCTTGGCGAAGAAGGAATCGATCTGGCAAAACTCTATGATTACGACCTGATCTTGCTGGATTTGAACCTGCCGGACATGAACGGGCATGAGGTTCTGCGCCAGTTGCGGATCGCCAGGGTGGAAACACCGATTCTGATTTTGTCCGGTGCCGATGATACCGAAAGCAAGATCAAGGGATTCGGCTTTGGCGCCGATGATTATCTGACCAAGCCTTTCCATCGCGAAGAACTGGTGGCACGCATACATGCCATCATCCGCCGTTCCAAAGGGCATTCGCAATCGATCATTCATACAGGGCGAATTGCGGTGAACCTTGATGCAAAAACC
Source organism: Ruegeria sp. AG6 (assembly GCF_056541565.1). Lineage (NCBI taxonomy): Bacteria > Pseudomonadati > Pseudomonadota > Alphaproteobacteria > Rhodobacterales > Roseobacteraceae > Ruegeria > Ruegeria sp. AG6. The sequence goes on from NZ_JBQFYQ010000001.1 coordinate 630,001, forward strand.
GTGGAAGTGGATGGCAAGACGGTTCATTTGACCGGCAAGGAATACCAGATGCTCGAGTTGCTCAGCCTGCGCAAGGGGACGACTCTTACCAAGGAAATGTTTCTGAACCACCTGTATGGCGGCATGGATGAACCTGAGCTGAAAATTATCGATGTGTTCATCTGCAAACTGCGCAAAAAGCTCAGCAATGCGACCGGTGGAGAGAACTATATCGAAACCGTCTGGGGCCGTGGCTATGTGCTGCGAGACCCGCAAAGCAACACGCTGGACGAAACACGGATGGCAGTCGGGCTTTGAATTGAACCACCAGTGCCGCCGGTGGTCCAGGGTGGCATTTTGCACTCACGGCTCAGCACGTCTGGACCTGGCCATGGCCTCGCCCTATCACTGAGGTCCAAGTACGCGTGACAGGGCGAGGCCATGAGCAACTTAATTTCCATATCCGAGCTGACGGAAGATGAGGCGCGTGCCGAGCTTGCACGTCTGGCCGAACTATTGTCGAAGGCAAACACGCTGTATCACACGGCTGATGCGCCTGACATGTCGGATGCCGACTATGACGCTCTCAAACGGCGCAATGCCGAGATAGAAGCGCGTTTCCCTCATCTCAAGCGTACCGACAGCCCGACGGATCAAGTGGGTGCAAAGCCTGCCGATGGTTTTTCGAAAGTCACGCACGCCGTGCGCATGATGTCGCTGGGCAACGCTTTCGATGATGACGACGTGGCCGATTTCGACAGGTCGATCCGGAAATACCTGGGCCTTGGGGCTGGTGAAAGTCTGGCCTACACCGCCGAACCCAAGATAGATGGCCTGTCGCTGTCATTGCGGTATGAAAACGGACAGCTTGTTCAGGCTGCCACGCGCGGAGATGGCGAAATCGGTGAAAACGTAACGGCCAATGCCCGCACGGTTTCCGATATCCCGCAGCACCTGAAAAACGCGCCAGAGGTTCTGGAAGTCAGGGGTGAGGTTTACATGTCTCACGCGGATTTCGAGGCGTTGAACGCGCGGCAGGCAGAGCGCGGCGGCAAACCCTTTGCCAATCCAAGAAACGCGGCGGCGGGGTCTTTGCGGCAACTGGATCCGGAAATCACGCGCTCGCGCCCGTTGCGTTTCTTTGCTTACGCCTGGGGAGAGGTTTCAGAGCCATTGTCCGACTCGCAAATAGGGGCGGTCGAGCGGTTGAAATCACTTGGATTTTCGACGAACCCCCTGACCCGCCTGTGCAAAACGACGCAAGAGATGCTGGAGCATTACCAGGATATCGAGGCGCAACGTTCCACCTTGGGCTATGACATCGACGGGGTTGTCTACAAGGTGAATGATCTGTCGCTTCAGGCGCGTTTGGGGTTCCGCTCAACCACGCCGCGATGGGCGATCGCACACAAGTTCCCGGCCGAACTGGCCTGGACGAGGCTGGAGGCGATCGACATTCAGGTCGGTCGTACAGGCGCGCTTAGCCCGGTTGCACGGTTGCATCCGGTGACGGTGGGCGGTGTTGTTGTGTCCAACGCCACATTGCACAACGAAGACTATATCGCGGGACGCGATGCCAAGGGCGGCACGATCCGCGATGGCAAGGATATTCGTGTCGGTGACTGGGTTCAGGTATACCGCGCCGGGGATGTGATTCCGAAACTGTCAGATGTTGATCTGTCCAAGCGCCCGGCCGGTTCGCAGCCGTTTATCTTTCCGACGCGCTGTCCGGAATGTCAAAGCGAGGCGATCCGTGAAGAAGGTGATGCGGTCCGCCGCTGCACCGGTGGCTTGATTTGCCCCGCGCAGGCCGTTGAAAAACTGAAACATTTCGTCTCACGCAAGGCGTTTGACATAGAAGGCCTTGGTGCAAAACAGATCGAGATGTTCTATGATGATCCGATCCTTCCGATAAAGACTCCGGCGGATATCTTTACACTGGAGCAGCGTGACAGGACCAATCTGGCACGGCTGAAAAACCGGGATGGGTGGGGGGAAACCTCGGCCAGAAATCTGTTTGCCGCGATCGACGAAAAGCGGACCATTCCGTTTGCGCGCCTGTTGTTCGCTTTGGGCATTCGACATGTCGGCGAGGTCGGAGCGCGCGATCTGGCGCTGTTTTACCGCGATTGGGAGACCATGACGCAAGCCCTGGACACGGCCCGCCCTGCGGCTTTGGCGCAGCGGCAAGCAGATGAGGCCGAGGATGCCGAACGGGCGGCCGCGCTGGCAGAAGGTCGTCGGGCACGTGTCAAGGAAGTGCGGGATGCGGCCATAACCGCGGCGCGTGTTCCGCCCGATGCCAATGCCGCCTGGGCTGAATTGATCGGAATAGACGGGATCGGCGCAACGCTGGGTCTGTCCCTGTCCGATGCGTTTTCGAACGTGGAAGAGAGGCGCGCGTTCGATACGTTGCGCAAGGAACTGACAATCGTCGCACCTGATGCGCCTGCCTCAGACAGCCCGGTGGCTGGCAAGACGGTTGTGTTCACCGGTACTCTGGAAAAGATGACTCGAGCCGAGGCAAAGGCACGGGCCGAGGCGTTGGGTGCGAAGGTTTCTGGTTCCGTCAGCAAGAAAACCGACATTCTGGTCGCCGGGCCCGGTGCGGGTTCGAAAGCCAGGAAAGCCGCAGAGCTGGGTATCGAAACTCTGGATGAGGATGGCTGGTTGCAGCTGATCGAAGGCGCATGAGCGGGAGGCCGGAACAGCTGTTCCCGCTGTTTGCGGGGCTTGAAACACTCGATGGCGTCGGCCCCAAGACCGCTCAGGTCCTGCAACAGGCCGGCGTTGAGAGCCCACGCGACGTTCTGTTCGGCCTGCCTTACGCGGTCGTCGACCGACGTCGACGTGAGACGATTCAGGGCGTCGATCTGCCTGCGACGTTGACGGTCGAAGTAACGGTCGGCCCGCACAGGCCGCCTCGAAACAAGGGGGGCGCGTATCGGGTGCATGTCGAAGACAGCCAGGCCGATTTTCAGCTGGTTTTCTTTCACGCGCGCGGGGACTATCTGAAGAAAGTGCTGCCTCAGGGTGCGCGCCGCGTGATCTCGGGCAAGCTGGAGCTGTTCGATGGTATGGCTCAGATGGTGCATCCGGATCATATGTTGCCGGTCGAGCAAGCCAGTGAAATTCCGGAATTCGAACCGGTATACCATCTGACACAGGGGCTGACTCAAAAGACGGCTTTCAAGGCTACCCGCAGCGCATTGGCGCGGGCGCCAGAGCTGGCGGAATGGATCGACCCGGCGCAGATGGCACAGCAAAACTGGCCGGATTGGATTTCGGCAATTCGTGCCGGCCACAATCCTCAGGGGGCTGATGATGTCTCACCATTTGCGCCCGCGCGTCAGCGTCTGGCCTATGACGAGCTGTTCGCGCATCAGATGACGCTTGCTCTGGCGCGTCAGCGAGAGCGGAAATCCCGTGGTGTCGTCAGCGTAGGGACAGGCGCGTTGCAATCCAGGGTGTTGGCCAGTCTTCCTTATCGTCCGACCAGCGCACAAAGCCGCGCAATCGAGGAAATCGCGGTCGATATGGCATCTGATTCCCGCATGAACCGATTGTTGCAGGGTGACGTGGGGGCCGGCAAGACATTGGTGGCCTTCATAGCCCTTCTGATTGCAGTCGAGGCCAAAGGGCAGGGCGTGATGATGGCCCCGACCGAGATACTCGCCCGCCAGCACCTGGAAGGGTTGCGCCCGTTGGCGGAAGAGGCCGGAGTGGTGCTGGAGCTGCTCACCGGGCGTGACAAGGGCGCAGAGCGGCGCGCCAAGCTTGAGGCTTTGAAAAATGGCAATATCCAAATTCTGGTCGGCACCCATGCCGTGTTTCAGAGTGATGTGGAATTCAAAGCGCTACGCTTGGCCATAGTTGATGAACAGCACCGGTTTGGCGTGCGCCAGAGGATGGAGTTGTCAGAAAAAGGGCAGGGCTCGGATGTATTGGTGATGACCGCCACCCCGATTCCACGCAGTCTGGCACTGGCGCAATATGGCGATATGGATGTGTCGGTGCTGGACGAAAAACCGCCGGGGCGCAAACCGATCAAGACAGCGATTGTCAGTACGCAGCGCATGGACGAGGTCGTGTCGCATCTGCGTCGGGCGATTGATGAGGGGCGGCAATGTTATTGGGTCTGCCCCTTGGTCGATGAATCAGAAGTTTCAGACCTGACGGCAGCTGAAGAACGGTTCAAACGCTTGCGTGCCATATTGGGCGAAGGTGTGGTCGGGCTGGTTCACGGGCAAATGCCGCCATCGGAAAAAGACGCGGCAATGTCCGCATTCCAGAACGGGGACTCCAAGGTTCTTGTGGCCACGACCGTCATTGAAGTGGGGGTCAATGTGCCCAATGCCACGATCATGGTCATCGAACGGGCCGAAATCTTTGGTCTGGCCCAACTGCATCAATTGCGCGGCCGCGTGGGCCGGGGTGATGCGGAATCGACGTGTTTGCTTCTGTATCAGCCGCCGCTCAGCGAAGGGGGGCGCAAAAGGCTGGAGGTTCTGCGTGAAACCGAAGACGGGTTCCGTATCTCGGAAACCGATCTTGAGATGCGCGGTGCCGGGGATCTGATCGGAACTGCGCAGTCCGGTCTGCCAAAGTTCCGCATTGCGGATCTGGAGCGTCAGGCCGGATTGATGGCCGTGGCCCAATCCGATGCCCGGGCATTGCTGAATGCGGATCCTATGCTGACCTCGGACCGGGGGCGCGCGGCGCGCGTACTTTTGTGGCTGATGAAGCAGGATCAGGCGATCCGTTTGATTTCAGTGGGTTAGGCAAAAAGTTCCAGAAAGTTCACAAATGTTCTCAAAAAGTTCTTTACCGACTCGGGCAAATATGAGAACAAAAGGTCAACAAAGGATTAAAGCTCTGAACGGAGGTGACCCTATGCTGACCCAGATCAAGACCGTATTCAGCCGCTCGCAATCGACGATCCTGCAGGATGCCGTGGGCGTGATGTCTCTGGTCGTGATCCTGATGGTCGCCTTGCACCTGCCGGTTGGCTTCTGAACCTTTCTGCCTGCGATCTCGTGCCGAAAAAACCGCGCTGTCATCCCCATTTCAGTCAAGGGTGACCTGCCTGTCCCAAACCCCTTGAGGGGCCTTGCCTCGGCCCCGTGCGGTAATCCGGACCCCACGCGAGACACGCAATGCCTGCCGCCGCCCTTTCGCCCGGAAGGTGCGGCGGTTTTTTTACAACTGGCCGGTTTTGAAAATCTCAAGCAATGCGGACAGAACCGAATTGACCGCGACCGAGGCCAGGATCATCCCCATGATACGGCTGATGATCGCTGCTCCTGAATGGCCAATCAGGCGGATGATCGGTTCGGCCAGAAGCATGAGAACAAAGGCGACTACCAAAACCGACAGCATGACCAATGCGGTAATCCCCTGATCGGCTGCACTGTATCGATGGTTGTCCGTCAGGATCACCACTGCAAGCATCGCGCCGGGCGAGGCCAGAGATGGAACAGCAAGAGGAAATATCGCGGGATTCTGCTTGTGATACTTATCTTCCTGATCCTCTTCGGCCTGACGCTGTTCTATGTCTTGTTTGCTTTCACCAAAGATCATAGTCAGAGCGAACAGAAACAGGATGATGCCGCCTGCGACCTGAAATGAATTCAGTCCTATATCCAGCGCCTCGATCAGCAATTGCCCAAACACGAGAAAGAACAAAAGGACACCGGCGCTTATCAATGACGCCAACAGCGCTGTTTTGCGACGGGCGGCGGCCTCTAGCCCCGCAGTGACGGCAATAAAAACGGGAATAGTTCCAATCGGGTCAATCACGACCCAAAGAGTGACAAAATGCTCGAGTAGATTTTCCAAAACCCATCCCTCCTTAAATTTAAGCGGAAGGTAAACGGGTTTACATCAAATAGCTATGATCAGGCGCAATCTGCCTGCTCGGCCTGCGCCATGGCTTCGACGGCGGCATCCAGCACCAGCAGGATTGAAGCGTGGCGGTTCTTGTAGTCCCGCGCCGGCATCAAGACCTCAAGACCGTCAAATGGAGCATCCGGGGCGGGGCCATCCTTTTTTAACATGGCCGCAAGCTGATCGCGCGCTGCTTCGACCTGCGCGCGCGTGGCACCAATGATCGCGTCGCCAACCACCGAAGCAGAGGCCTGTCCCAGCGCGCAGGCTTTGACGTCCTGCCCGAAGGCGCTGACACGTCCATCCTGAACCTTCAGATCAACCGTCACGGTAGAGCCGCAAAGAGGCGAGCGTTTCTTGACCGTTGCATCCGGGTTTTCCAGCCGATCCAGATGCGGGATGTCCGCCGCCAACGCCAGAATGCGTCCGGAATACAGCTTGATCAGGTCGTTCTCGCCGCTCATGGCTTTCCCTCGTCGTGTGTTCCTCATACATAGTGGCCAGCCCAACGGATGCAAAAGGTTTTTGTCATGTCTCACCCCGTCGCGTTTGATCCATCGACTCTGAAATATAACGAGGCGGGACTGATTCCGGCAATTGCGCAGGATGAGGTGTCGGGCGAAGTTCTGATGATGGCATGGATGAACGCACAGGCCGTTGAAAAGACACTGGAAACGGGCAAGGTGACCTATTGGTCGCGCTCGCGTCAGTCTTTCTGGATCAAGGGTGAAACCTCGGGCCATGTGCAGGAACTGGTGGATTTCCGCATCGACTGTGACCGCGATTGCCTGTTGGTTCTGGTGCGTCAAACCGGTGCTGCCTGTCACACCAACCGCCGGACGTGCTTTTATACTGCGGTGCGGGACGGGGCCGAGACCGAACTGATGGCCCCGATGGCGTAACCGAGACAGATCAAAGCCCCACCATTTGTCGGATGTCTGCCGGGCTGGCACCATCGGCCCGGAATTTCGCGATGGCACGCGCATCGTCACGTTTCGCCAGTCGTTTGCCGGCATTGTCGCGGATCAGATCGTGGTGGTAATACGCAGGCGTCGGCAAGTCCAACAGCACCTGAAGCAGCACATGGATGCGGGTGGCTTCGAACAGATCCTGACCTCGGACCACATGGGTGATCCCCTGGGCCGCGTCGTCAAGAACGACGGACAAATGGTAGGACGTGCCCATGTCGCGGCGAGCCAGAACGATATCGCCGACACTGGTTTCCATCTCATCCGGGGTAAAAGAAATCGTTCCTGTTTCACCACCGGGGCCGGAGCCCAGTTCCAAGAATTGGAGTCTGGCCGGATCGTGGATTGTTTGACAGGCCTTGGCAATATCCAGTCGCAAAACTTTGTCCCTTGGGTGAGGGTTTTGACTTAAGTCTATGCCCTGGTTAATTTTTCGACACGTTCCGGGATAGATAACTCCGTCTGGGCCAAGCAATGGCGCGCCTTCCTGGGGGGCGCTTGCGGCGGCGGAAATATCTTTGCGATTGCACAGGCAGGGATACAGAAGACCCTTCATCCACAACCGCTCCAACGCGCGATCATAGATACTCAGCCGATCTGATTGACGCAGCACCGGTTCCGGCCATGTCAGCCCCAACCAATTGAGGTCATCATAGATCTGATCCTCCCAATGCGGACGCGAGCGGGACCGATCGATATCTTCGATGCGAAGCAAGAACCGACCGTGTTCGGATCTGGCCATGTCGCTGGCGATCATCGCAGAATACGCGTGCCCAAGGTGAAGCGGGCCAGTCGGGGATGGCGCGAAACGCGTTACGAAAGTCACGCTTTTTCTAATACATACACGTCAGAGTTAAGGTTGATGCCGGGTAAGTGCGGCCCGTGTTCACGAAATAGCAAACGTGCGGCACCCATGTCGACCCAATCCGTCAGTCGGCAGGTGAATTTGTGATCTTTCAGCGCATGGTCGTTCAGGGAATACGCCAGCAACCCACCTTTGGGCAAGGCGTGCATCAACTGGTCGAATGTCTCGGGCGGGGCCGCGCCCTGACCGATGACACCGATGGCGGTGATCACCGAATACGCACCGCGCCTGAGCGGAGCCGGTTTGGTGATGTCAAACCCGGTCAGGGTTCTGTAAACACTCTTGGCCGCTGCCTCTTCCAGCATTTTGGGGGTGGGGTCGATACCATCGATGACCTCAAATCCCGCCGCCCGCAAGGCGAGACCGGAAAGCCCCGTTCCGCAGCCGAAGTCCAGAATCGGCGTTTGGGGGTGAGGGTGGAATTGCCACAAAGCCGCGGCCACCCGTCCCGGGGTTGCATATCCCTGTTCCGCGACCTCTTTTTCGTAGGTCGCCGCCCAGTTCTGATAATGCGTTTCAGTGTCTTCAGGCGTGTCGAGTTTGTAGGTGTTGTCCAGGAACTTGTCGCTCATCCCGTCATGCTAGGCCGAGATCACGCCGTGCGTCCAGTCAGCATTGATCCAACCAGGTTTGCCATTCTGCCTTGGCACGATCGGTATAGGCCTTGTACCGGTCCTTTCGGCCGCGCCGCCCGCCTTTCAGGCCGTCCACGGGGCGGAACAGGCCAAAGTTAACGTTCATCGGCTGAAACGTCTTGGCTTCGGCCCCGCCGGTAATGTGATGGATCAACGCACCCATTGCACTGTCTTTGGGCACTTCGGGCAAGTCACGCCCCAGTATTTCCGCGGCGGCCATACGACCGGCAAGCAATCCCATCGCGGCGCTTTCAACATAGCCTTCGACACCCGTAATCTGCCCGGCAAAGCGGATGTTGGGCTTGGATTTCAAGCGCATCTGTGCATCGAGCAGGGTAGGAGAGTTGATGAACGTGTTGCGGTGGATGCCGCCCAGCCGGGCAAAGCTGGCGTTTTCCAGGCCGGGGATCATGCGGAACACGTCGGTCTGGGCGCCGTATTTCATCTTGGTCTGAAACCCCACGATGTTGAACAATGTACCCAACGCGTTATCGCGCCGTAACTGAACCACGGCATGGGGTTTGACGTCAGGCGCATGAGGGTTTGTCAGCCCAACAGGCTTCATCGGACCATGGCGCAGTGTCTCACGCCCGCGTTCGGCCATGACTTCAATGGGAAGGCAGCCATCAAAATAGCCTGCGGTCTCACCTTCGTGAAACTCGGTTTTTTCCGCTGCCAGAAGGGCGTCGATGAAAGCCTCGTACTGATCACGGTCCATCGGGCAGTTCAGGTAAGCCGTGCGTTCTTCCTCGGTTTCGCCTTTGTCATATCGGGATTGCATCCACGCTTTGCTCATGTCGATGCTGTCGGCATAGACAATGGGCGCGATTGCATCGAAGAAGGCCAGCGCGTCCGATCCCGTTTCCGCCCGGATGGCTTCCCCCAATGCGGGTGAGGTCAACGGGCCGGTCGCAAATATCCAATGGCCGCCATCAGGCAGCGAGGTTACTTCCTGATCGGTGATGCTCACGCGTGGGTGGGCGCGGAGTTTTGCGGTGACCGTTTCGGCAAACGGGTCGCGATCCACGGCCAGAGCCCCGCCGGCAGGAAGCCTGTGTGCGTCGGCGGTTGTCATGATCAGCCCATTGGCTGCTCGCATTTCCCAGTGCAGCAGACCGACAGCATTCTGTTCATCATCATCCGATCGGAACGAGTTCGAACACACCATTTCCGCCAGGTTTCCTGTCTGATGTGCGAAGGTGCCAACGGTGGGACGCATTTCATGAATGATCACGTCAACGCCCATTTCAGCGGCTTGCCAGGCCGCTTCGGACCCGGCCATTCCACCGCCGACGATATGCAAAACTTGTGTCATGTGCAGCCACATAGGGCACCGCACACACAGGCGCAACTGCCGTATTGTATCTGACTGATTTGCTGGAGGGGTCTTGGGGTCGCCGCTGCGGGAATGTCAGCGCTGGTGAGAGAGACCAGCTGGAGGGACCTTCCGCCCACGGCGACCCAAAAGTGTCTTGAGGCCTTGGCCTCGACCCAGCTTTGCCACAGAGTTGCCCTTTTGAAAAGTGCAAAAATGAAGACAGTGGCAAAAAATGTTCAAAACAATTGCGTCATTGGGTCCAATTCGGGGGGCGCTTTTCAATAAAGGCGGAAATGCCTTCTTCTGTATCGCGGTACAACATATTCTGCGCCATTGCGTCTCCGGTATAGGCATAAGCCTGATCCAAAGGCATTTGCAGCTGTTGATAGAACGCTTCCTTGCCGATCTTCACGGCCATGCCAAGCTTGGATGCGACCAGTTCCGCGAGCCCGTTGGCTTCTTGTTCCAGCAGCGCTTCAGGAACGACGCGATTTACCAGCCCCAATTCGGCGGCGCGCTCTGCTGAAATGAATTCGCCGGTGGTCAGCATTTCAAATGCCTGCTTTCTGGGGATGTTGCGGCTGAGAGCAACCATCGGCGTGGAACAGAACAGGCCGATATTGACCCCGTTGACACCAAACCGTGTTCCTTCTGCGGCCACCGCCATATCGCAGGTTGCAACCAGTTGACATCCGGCGGCGGTCGCAATGCCATGGACTTGCGCGATAACGGGTTGCGGCAGGGACTGGATCGACATCATCATCCGGGCGCAACGGGAAAAGAGATCTTGAAAGTAGGCTTTGCCACCATCTTCGGATTGGCGTCCGGCCGTCATCTGCTTCAGGTCGTGCCCGGCGCAAAACGCCTTTCCTGCCCCCGACAGGACCACGGCCCGGATCGAGCTGTCGTCGCGCAGTGTATCAAGTTCGGCTTGCAGTGCAGCCAGCATCTCATCACTTAATGCGTTCAGCCGGTCCGGGGCGTTCAGTGTCAGCCGTGCCACCGCGCCCGTGTCGTAACGTTCCAGAATTGCCATCTTGCCCTCCATTCCCAAGTTGGGCCAACTCTAGGTCGGCAAGAGCAGGAGGGGAAGTATGGCTTTGGCAATGAACCGGGACGAACTGTCACAATACCTCAAACGGGTGTTCCCGCAGGTGCACAAGGATTTCGTCGTTGAAGATTTGACCGAAGATACGATCACCATGCGCCTAGTGGTTCAGGATCAACATCTGCGCCCCGGGGGCACGGTTTCCGGCCCGTCGATGTTCGGGCTTGCCGATGTCAGTGTCTATGCGATGGTTTTGGCACGGAAAGGGCGCCAGTCACTGGCTGTTACCACCAACAGTTCTTTTGATTTCCTGCGCAAGCCGGAAGGCGGCGCCGATATGATTGCGGCCTGTCGTTTGTTGAAGCTGGGAAAAACACTGGCCGTTGGGGATGTGCTTTTATACTCGGAAGGCAGTGATCTTCCGGTTGCACGGGCAACGATGACCTATTCCCTGCCGCCAGCAGGGTCCGCTGCCGCGAATTTCGGATAAAAAAGGCCGGGGACAGGCCCCGGCCCAGGAAGAGGTCCCAATAATTGGGACTGGGGATCAGTCAGGGCTGCCAGAAAAAGCGCTTTGTTTCCCGGCCAGCCTGATGGCGGGTCAGCCCGACGTCCTGAAGCAGACGGTCATCCAGATAGCTCAGATTGACGCGACTGCGGCGACGGCGTTCCCATTGAGTGACCGCCGCCGCAAACCGCACGGCCAGAGCCGCGAGCAGAGGCAGCCGTGGGCTGTCGTTCAGCAGCAGAAGGGCGGGGGTGTGCATTGTGCGTGTCATCTCGGAATTCCTTTCAAATTGTATTGACACAAAACAGTATTGCTTGGTACATAAATTTGATACATTCGAAATTGTGTCAAAGGCAAAGGAAGAATTGTAATGGATACAATTTGGCCGGACGCTCTGCCAAAATCCAAGGGTCCGAAATACACATTGGTTGCTGACGCAATAAGAAAAGCTATTGGTGACAGGAAATTAGATGTTGGCGCCAAGCTTCCGCCGGTTCGTGAGCTGGCGTATCGCCTGCAAATCACACCTGGTACAGTCGCACGTGCCTATACGATCCTGACCGACGAGGGCTTGCTCCACGCCGAGGTTGGGCGTGGTACATTTGTGGCCCCGCCGAAATCACCGATTCTGGATGATGTCTGGGCCAGGCAACTGCATCTGAGGGAAGACAAGTACAACGCCAATGTCAGCCTGTTCAGCCCGCGTTTGCCGGATGCGGGGCAGGTCGCGCTTATCCGGGAATGCCTGCAAAAAGTTTCGCAAGCTGATCCCGGCCTGTTTCTGAATTACCCCACGCGGGACGCGTATATTCCCATGAGGCAATCGGTCGTGGATTGGCTGTCGGATTTGCCGCTGGGCCCGCTGACCCATGACGACATAGTCTTGACCCATGGCGGGCAGAACGGATTGTGTCTGGTGTTCCAGACCATCCTGCGCGGACCCAAACCAATCGTGTTGGTTGAAGACCTCTCTTACGCCGGGTTTCGTCGGGCCGGAGAGTTGATGCGCGCCGAAGTCATTGGCGTCAAGATGGACAAATGGGGCATCGATCCGGTGTCGATGGAGCATGTCTTGCGGCAAACCAATGCTCAGGCCGTTTGCGTCTCGCCAGAAGTTCAGAACCCCACCGGCATCCACACGCCGCTGGAACGCAGGAAAGAGATCGTGGACGTCGCCCGGCGCTTCGACCTTCAGATCGTGGAAGACGATTGCTATCGCATGGGAGAGGCGCGTGAACCCAGTTACCGCGCGCTTGCCCCCGAGCGGGGCTGGCACGTGTCGTCCATTTCAAAGATACTCACACCCGCTTTGCGCGTTGGCTTTGCCATTGCCCCAAAGGATCGCAGCGTCGATCTGCGCCGATCCGCCGAATATGGGTATTTTGGCCTGGCTCAACCCTTGGCCGAACTGACCCGGCTGCTGCTGTCGGATCCGCGTACCCGCCAAATTGCACAGGATGTGCGCAAACGGATGGGCGATTATGTTCGGATCACCGTCAACGCGCTGGGTGGGTTCGATCTGAACTGGGCACCGGATGTGCCTTTTGTCTGGCTGAACCTGCCATCGGGGTGGCGGTCTGCCGCGTTCAGCCGCGCGGCAGAGCGGGAAGGCATTCAGCTCAGATCAGCGGATGAGTTTGCCCTGCGCGACGGGCGCGCTCCAAACGCAGTGCGCATCGCAATGAATGGTCACGTTTCGTTGGAACGGTTCGAGGACGCAATGCTGAGGTTGCGCGCTTTGCTGGACAATCCGCCTGAACAGATCAGCGTCTAGCATTCAACTCAGCGGCGGCGGGTCGCCAAAGAATCCGGCCAGATGGGCAATTTTTCCGTCCTCGTCCAATCGAATGAAATCATGCCCGGCCACCATGATTGCGCCGTTCGGGGCCACCATATGCCAAGTGAAGTGGACGACATCATGGTGCGACACAGGGCTGCTGGTGATTTCGACACGCCCATTCGAATTCAAAAGGACTTCGCCGATATGTGTACTCAACTGCTCACGGCCTGAAACATCGGCTGTCGGATCCACGTACCGACCGTTTTCCGCAAAGCACTGGGTCAGAAGCGCAAGCCGTTTTTCGGCGGACTTTTCCTGCCAGACCGCGCCATAGTTTTCAATCGTGCGCATCAAATCCTGCATTCGACCCTCCGTGGTTGGGCATGATCAATTCCAACCGAGTGTATCAGAGTGTCGAAATTGGGGCGATCTCGGTGCTGAAAGCGTGGGGTAAAATAATACCTATTTAACAAGCCATTGTTTTAAAACGTTTTAAATGGCGTTTGGTCGCTTGACGTGGCGGTCATGGGTGTCTAGATACGCATCCATCGAATTCGGGCCGCCTCGCTTGGGGCGGTCTTTCACATCAAACAGGACTATCCTGCCATGAAAACCTTTTCTGCAACACCTGCAGACATCGACAAGAAATGGATCCTGATCGACGCCGAGGGCGTTGTTCTGGGCCGTCTTGCGTCGATCGTCGCCATGCGTCTGCGTGGCAAGCACAAAGCGTCGTTCACCCCGAACATGGACATGGGCGACAACGTCATCGTGATCAACGCTGACAAGATCCAGATGACCGGCAAGAAGCGCGAAGAAAACTTCTACTGGCACACTGGCCACCCGGGCGGCATCAAGTCGCGCACCAAACAGCAGATCCTTGAGGGCGCACACCCCGAGCGCGTCGTGACCCAGGCGGTCAAGCGCATGCTGCCGGGCAACCGCCTGTCGCGCAAGCAGATGACCAACCTGCGCGTTTATGCCGGTGCCGAGCATCCCCACGAGGCGCAAGCGCCCGAAGTTCTGGACGTCAAGTCCATGAACAAGAAAAACACCCGGAGCTAATGACCGATGGCTGATCAGATCAATACTCTCGAAGAGCTGAGCGCCGTCGCAGGCGTTGAAACCGTGGCCGAAGAAGTCATCGTGCGTGAACCCGTACGTGACGAGCTGGGCCGTTCGTACGCCACCGGCAAGCGTAAAGACGCTGTTGCCCGCGTTTGGATCAAGCCGGGTTCCGGCAAGGTCACCGTGAACGGCAAAGACCAAGACGTCTATTTTGCACGCCCCGTTCTGCAACTGATCCTGCGCCAGCCGTTTCAGGTTGCTGGTGTCGAAGGCGAGTTCGACGTTGTCGCCACTGTCAAAGGTGGTGGCCTGACCGGTCAGGCCGGTGCGGTCAAGCATGGCATCTCGAAAGCGCTGCAACTGTACGATCCCAACCTGCGCGGCGCTCTGAAAGCTGCTGGCTTCCTGACCCGCGACAGCCGCGTTGTGGAACGTAAGAAATTCGGTAAGCGCAAAGCCCGCCGTTCGTTCCAGTTCTCCAAGCGTTAATTCGCCGGGAAAACCCAACAAAGAAAGGGCTCGCAATTGCGAGCCCTTTTACATTGTGTTGCGGGAAATCTTATTCTTCGTAGACGAGCTTCCACGCGCCGTTTTCAACGACATTGACGAAAACCGTATCCGCGCCCTGATGGTCGTCAGGACCATAGGTTATGTGATTGCCGACCAGGTCATCCTGATAGTCCAGTGACTCCATCGCTTCGATAAAGCTGTCATGGGTCAGTTCAGGGCCCGCGGCTTCAAGCGCTTTGACCATCATTTCGGCAGCGGAATAGCCCAACATTGCAAATCCAACCGGATCTTCGCCGGTCGCGGCCTTGTATTCTTCGATAAATGCCGCCGGGGCAGGTTGATCTGCACGCGCCCAAAGATCCTGCCACGAGGCTGCTGCATAGAACCCGTCAGTCACTCCACCGGGAACCTGTGCTACGACTGTCAGGAAACTGGCCGAAGTCCCAAGGAACTTCATGTCCGTCAGGCCCATCTTCTTGGCCGTGCCTACTACGGTGATCGCCTGACGCACGCCAAGCGCCATGGTGACGATATCGCAGCCTTCTTCCTTGAGCTTGCTGAGCGACCCGACAAAATCCGTCTCATCCGGTTTGTGGGTTGTTTCAGATCCAAAAGCGATCCCGGCTTCTTCGGCACCGGCCTTACTGCCTTCAAGAATTTCCTCGCCAAAATCTGTTGGCAGATACATGGTGCAGACCGTCTTTGATCCAAATTCTCCGGCCAGGTATTTCACACCGACACGCGCCTGATCATAGTAGGTCGAGAAAGACGTGAACTTGTTTCGCATCGGCTCTTGCAACATCTGACGCGCAGCGGTCAGAGGTGCCACGTTGGGAATTCCCTTGGGATCCAACAGCTTGAACCCAGCCATGTTCATCGGGGTGCCAAGCGATTGCAGCATGGCGAACACCTTGTCGCGGTTCAGCAGTTTGTTGTAGCCCTGCATCGCACGCGGCATCTGGTATCCGTTGTCCTCGACCACATAGCGGATTTTGCGCCCGTGTATGCCACCGGCTTCGTTCACCCGGTCGAATACCACGTTGGCACCTTTGGTCGCCGGGACACCCACCGCGGCGAAGATGCCGCTCAGGTCGTTGACGGACCCGATGACAATCTCATCATCCGTCACGCCCTGCGTCTGAGCCCAACCCATGCTTGCCGAGGCGGTCAACGCTGTGGCGGCGGCCAGCCATTTGAATGACTTCTTCATCTTTCTCCTCCCGAAAACTCTTTGGCTAAGTGTACATGTCTTCAATCAGATGTCCGTGTTTCTTTTCGACCAGGCCGCGTTTCAGCTTCATCGTGGCGGTAAGCTCGTCATCCTCGGCGGTCAGCAGAACGTCGATCAGGCGAAAATCCTTGATCTGCTCGACCCGTGCGAATTCCTTGTTCACTGCGGCCACTTCGGCGCCGATCAACTCCTTGACTTCGGCCGCGGCGCAAAGCGAGGTAAAGTTCGAAAAAGGGATTTTCTGGTCCTGCGCATATTTCTCGACATTTTCCTGATCGATCATGATCAGCGCCGTGAGGTATTTGCGCCGGTCGCCGATGATCACCGCGTCCGAGATGTAATGGCTGAACTTCAGCCGGCTTTCGATTTCGGCCGGGGTGATGTTCTTGCCACCGGCGGTGATGATGATGTCTTTCAACCTGCCGGTGATGGTAACGTACCCGTCCTTGTCGATACGCCCCATATCGCCGGTGCGCAGCCAGCCATCGGCGGTAAAGCTTTCCGCTGTCTTTGCGTTGTTGCGCCAATAGCCCTGAAAGATGTTCATTCCCTTGAGCTGAATTTCACCCTCGTCCGAGATGCGGATATCGCACCCCGGGACGACCTTGCCGATGGTTCCGATCTTGTTGCTTTCCACGGTGTTGAGTGTTGCAAGGCCGGACGTTTCGGTCATGCCGAAGCCCTCGATGATCGGGACGCCGATGGCCCAGTACCATTTCAACAAATCCGCCGAGATAGGCGCAGCACCCGTGCCACCCCGGCGCAGTTTGTCCAAACCGAGCATCCGGCGCAGATTTTTCAGAACCAACTGATCCCAAAACCAGAACCGGGCCGCGATGGCGGCGGGAACGGGTTTTCCCGAACTCACATAATCGGCCCGCCGTGCGCCGGCCTTCAGGGCAAGACCGTATGCCATTCGACCCAACGGCGTTGCATCCTGCGCCAGGATTTGCACATGCGCATAGATCTTTTCCCAGACTCTCGGCACCGCCGTGAAGGTCGAAGGCGAGACCTCTTGCAGATTTGCAAAGACCGTCTCGGGGCTTTCCGCGAAATTCACCGTGCAGCGGGCGGCCAGCGGGAAATAGACAGATACGTCGCGTTCCAGGATATGGCAGAGGGGCAGGAAACACAGTTGTTCGTCACTGGCCTGCGTCGGCAATGACCAGGCACCGGCCTCAATGCCGGCCAGGATGTTTTCATGGCTCAACATCGCACCCTTGGGCTGGCCCGTGGTGCCGGATGTGTAAACCAGCAATGCTGTGTCCTGAGGTTTGGCCAATGCGATTTCGGCTTCGAACCGTCCCGGATCTTCCTGTTCGGCCTGCTGGCCCAAAGCGTAAAGATCGTCGATCATCATGCAGCGCGGATGGGTCAGGTCGTGCAAGCCTTCGTCTTCCAGAATGATCACCTTGATCAGATCCGGAACTTGATTTTCGACTTCCAGAAATTTGTCCAGATGCTCTTCGTCCTCGACGATGAGGAACTTGCTGCCACTGTCGTTGACCAGATATTGCAGTTGATTGGCCGAATCCGTGGTGTAGACGCCAGAAGAAATGCCCCCGACGCACTGAATGCCCATATCGAACCACATCCATTCCTTGCGGTCCTCGGACAGGATCGAAACAACGTCACCGCGTTCCAGGCCCAGCTTGCGCAGGGCAAGCCCGATCCACTTGGCGCGCTGCCAGTAGTCGGCCCAGGAATATGACTTCCAGATGCCCAAATCCTTTTCGCGATGGGCTGTACGATCCCCCAGTTCCGCGCAACGGTGTTGAAACAGCATGCTGATGGTGGTGCACCCATCCACGCGCAACGGGCGTTGTCCGGGGGTTGCATTCAGTTCAACGCCGTTGATCTTGACCTGCGAGGCGAGGGGCGTGGCATCCATCTTGCTTACCTCCACGTCTTCTTGCGTTTCCAACGGCGGCTTTCGCGTGCGCCTTCTTCCTGCACGCCAAGATAGAAGTTCTGGATGTCTTCGGATTTCAGCAACGTATCCGCAGCACCGTCCATGACGATGCGGCCTACCTCCATCACGTATCCATGATGCGCCAGCCGCAACGCCGCATTGGCGTTCTGTTCGACCAGAAGCATCGTCATATGCTGTTCTTCGTTCAGACGTTTCAGAATGGCGAATATTTCCTGCACCAAAAGCGGTGACAGACCCAGTGACGGCTCATCCAGCAGCATGATGCGGGGACGGGCCATCAGCCCCCGTCCGATTGCCAGCATCTGTTGCTGCCCGCCCGAAAGGGTACCGGCCTCTTGCGTGCGACGATCTTTGAGAACGGGAAAGTAACTGAAAACAAGCTCGCGATCCTGGTCGATCTGCACTTTGTCCGTTCGGGTATACGCGCCGAGGCTCAGGTTTTCATCGACGGTGAGCAGAGGAAACACCTCGCGCCCTTCGGGTACATGCACGATCCCGCGCTGGACGACGGTATGCGGCTCGGCCCCCTGAATGTCGTCTCCATCAAAGGTGACCGTGCCTTTTTCCGGGTCCATCACCCCCGAGACGGTTTTCATCAACGTCGTCTTGCCGGCACCGTTTGCGCCAAGGATCGAGACAATCGTACCTTCGTGAACGTCCAGTGAAACACCGCGAATGGCCATGATCGGGCCATAAAAGCTTTCGACATTGCGGATTTTCAGGATTGGCGCGCTCATGAAGCTTTCCCAAGATAGGCTTCGATCACTGCCGGGTGCGATTGAACTTCGGCCGGGGTCCCAAACGCCAGTTTTGCGCCGTCTGCCATGGCCAGAACCCGGTCTGACACGCCCGAGACCAGGCCCATGTCATGTTCTACCATCAAAACGGTGATGCCCATCTGCCGTCGGATATCATCGATCCACCAACGCATGTCCGTTGTTTCTTCCACGGACAACCCCGAGGCCGGCTCATCCAGCAGCAAGAGTTTTGGGTCAGTTGCCAAAGCCCGTGCAACTTCGACCACTTTGCGCACGCCGTAGGGCAGCCCCGATATCATCTTGTCGCGATAGGCTTGCAGGTCGAGAAAGTCGATGATCCGTTCCACTTTCTCGCGGTTTTCCAGTTCCTGTCGCTTTGCCGACGGGGTGAAAAGAATCTCGGAAATCAGGTTTGTCCTGCGGTGGCGGTGGCGTCCGACCAGCAGGTTTTGCAGGACGGTTGCGTGTTCGAACAACTCGATGTTCTGAAATGTCCGTGCGACGCCATAGGCGGCGACACCGGACGGTTTGACCCGAAGCAGATCATGACCGTCATACCGGATCGCCCCGTCAACGGGATCGTAGAACCGGGAAATCAGGTTGAATACAGTGGACTTGCCCGCACCGTTTGGGCCGACGATGGCAAAGACTTCACCTTCCCGAACGTCGAATGACAGGTTATCCACCGCCGTCAGGCCGCCGAACTTGAGGGTGACATTTTCGAACTCCAGCAAGCTCATCTCAGACGCTCCGTCTTGAGATAGGATTTCTGCCGTTTGAACATGTCTTTTCGATAGAAGGGGAACAGCTCGAACCAGGTGCGGATCTTCAGCCAGCGGCCATAGATGCCCATGGGTTCGAACAGGATGAAAGCGATCAGGATCATGCCGAAGATGCCGAACTCCAACCCCGGAATGGCGACTGTATTGCCGCCGAACAGGGCGTCGGCATATTCTTTTGAGATCGACAGAAACTGCGGCAGGAACCCGATCACGATCGCGCCCAGAAACGCGCCGTGGATCGACCCCAGCCCGCCGATGACGATCATCATAAGCAGTTGGATCGAGATCAGAACACTGAAGGTTTCGTTGTTGAACGCTCCGGCGAACAATCCCATCAGCGCCCCGGCCCAGCCCGTCACCGCGCAGGACAACGCGAAAGAGATCATCTTTGTCCGCGCGATGTCGATGCCCATCGCCTGGGCCGAAACCTCCGAGTCGCGCACCGCGATGAAGCTGCGCCCCAAAGGCGCGCGCAGCAGGTTGATATATCCCAGTGTGACCAGAACGGCGACGGTCAGGACCAGCCAGAAAAACTGATCGGGCGTTCCCCAGCGGTCTACCAGATGGCCGAAGATTTCGACCCCGCCGACGTACTTGCCCGCAACACCGCCGGTGATGGGTTCGGACAGAACGATGATGTCGTCCATCAGGATAGAAAGCGCCATGGTGAAGATGGCCAGATAGATGCCATGCAGGCGCAGGGCAGGGATCGCGACCGTCACGCCCGCTATCCCGGTCAGAATGCCCGCCAGCGGGAAAGCAACCAGAAAGGGCACCCCGGCTTCTATCAGGGCGACGTTGGCATAGCAGCCAAAGGCCAGAAAGGCCGCGTGGCCCAGACTGACTTGCCCTGTATGTCCGGTCAGGATCATCAGGCCCAACCCGGCAATGGCCCAGATCAGGACGTTGGTCAGTTCACCCAGATAGAACTCGTCCAGCCACCAGGGGGCTGCGGCAACAACCGTCAGAAGGATCAGATACAGGACAAGCTGACAGCGGTCTTTCCACGGGCGGATATCCTGCATGTAGTTGGTTTTGAAGACGATCCGCATGGCTCAGACCTTTTTGACCCGAACCTGACTGAACAACCCGTTGGGGCGAAAGATCAGCACGGCCAGCAGCAGGGCGTATGGCGCGATCTGGCTGTAACCCGCCGCTATATAGCGGCTGGCGAAGGGCTCGATCACCCCGACGACAAGACCACCGGCCAGCGCCCCGGGCAGGCTTCCGAACCCGCCGATGACGGCGGCGGCAAATGCCTTGATTCCCAGCAATCCCGTTGTCGGATCCACGGCGCCCTTGGCGGCGAACAGAATTCCTGCAATCCCCGCAACGATCCCGGCCAGCGCCCAGATGAACCCCTGAACCCGCTTGACAGGCACGCCCATGTAATACGCCGCCAGCTGGTTTTGCGACGCCCCCTGCATCGCCAGCCCGAGTTTGGAACGGTTGAAAAAGACGTAAAGGCCCCATGTCAGCAGGATGGTGACGACGATCACGGCGACATCCTCCAGCCCCAGTACAAGGCCGCCAAAGCGCAGCTCTTTCCCCGCAAGCGGGTTTTGCAGCGTTTGCGGTTCGTGCCCCCAGATCAATCCGGCCACGAAACGGATCACAAAGCCCAGGGCGATGGTCAGGATAACGACGGCGGTCTGACTTTCGCCAAACAGGCGACGGATGATCAGGCGATCCAGAAGATATCCCAATGCCCCCATGATCCCCAGCGAGATCGGCAGGGCCAGCCAGAACGGCAGGCCCATATATTCGGTGTTGGTCAGGCCGATGGTGACAAAGGCCCCCAGCATCATGAAATCGCCCTGTGCGAAGTTCACCGCTTCGGTCGCCTTGTAGATCAGAACAAAGCCAAGCGCGATCAGGCCATAGACACACCCGTTTGCCAGTCCGCTGATCAGCAGCTGCGCGTTATCCAAACTGTCCTCCCTCGACCGGTTTGCCGGTGTCGCGTTCCGCCCGCGCGCATCCTCCGGTGACGCGGGTTTGTTCTACTATGGCGTTATTATCACCTTGCCGTCACTCTTTTTCAGCGCATCAGCCAGGTTTGGCACAAGATTTCTGAGTGTAAGGTGTTCAGAAACATCCGTTTTCCAGCGCCCGTCGGCAAACCGGGCCTGAACTTCGGCCACAACTCGCATCTGATCGGCGGGCGGGGTCGACATCATCCAGCTTGTCAGCCAGAACCCTTCGATCCGCTTTCCCATGAAAATCAACTGCCCTGTCTGAGTCAGTGTCGGCGCCTCGGTAGACAGCTTGCCATAACTGATCCAGCGCGCCCGGTTGGGCATGGCGCAGAACAATTGTTCGGACAATTGGTCCGTCACGGCATCCAGAAAAACGCGCGGTTTCAGCTGCGCGCTCAGATCCGCAAACTTTGCGACAATGTCTTCGTCGGTTGTCACAAGCACTTCGGCCGCGCCAAGGTCTTTCAACATCCCTGCCGTCTCGGCCCGGCGTACCAAAGCGATCGGCTTCAAACCCAGATCCCGACCAAGGCTGCACATCAGCTTGCCCAACTGGCTGGTCGCGGCTGATACCACAAAGGCATCGCCGTCGGCCTTGGCCATATCCACCATAGCCATCGCCGTCATTGGATTGACGATCTGGGCGGCCCCGTCATCGTCCGAGATATCAGGTCGCAGAGGGATGCACATCTGCATCTGTGTGACGACATATTCCGCCCAGGCCCCCGATCCGGCGGCGACGAACGCGACGCGTTGCCCTTGCAAGGCCTCGGCGCCCTTGCCGGCGGACACGACGTCTCCGCATCCTTCAAATCCGGCGGGGGATCCCTTTACCCTCGGCTGCCCGTATTCACCCTTGATGAAATGCAGATCTGACGGATTGACCGAAGCCGCGCGCAAACGGATCAGCACCTGGCCCGGGCCGGGTTCAGGCGTGGGAACTTCGGCTTCTTCCAACCAGTCGGCGGCGGTTTCAATGGCCGGTCCGGTGGCCGTACCGGAATACCCGTCATGCTTAAGGATTGCGGCGAACATAGTCTGGGGCAGGTCGGTCATCGGTTGATCCTCGAATTTGGCTGAATCAAAGCGCGCGCCTTGTCCGAAAAGCCTTCAGACCAGTCGGGCAGGGCGCGGGCATTTTGTCAGGCACAGCCAATCAAAAGCCGCGCAGGAGGTCAATTCAACGACACCGTAACGTAGGGGCAGCGCAGATGCGCCCAGGGGCAAAGGCCGACCCGTGGATCGGCCTTCAACACTTTACTGTTGGGTCAGCAGGTTGGTTAGTTCCTGAATTTTCTGAACAATCGTTTCAGGCGAATCCTTGATATCGTTCACAATCTTGATCGCCTGATCTTTCAGATCGGTGGCCAGAGTGCTGTCCTGAATGGATGTCATAATGCCATCATAGTCGAAGTTGGTCGGGTCCAGCTTGCCTTCCTGAATCCATGAGTTCAGCAACTCCTGCCCTTGACCGGCCAGCGCGGCCACCTGATCGCTGGCCTCCTGAGCAGCATCAGAGGCCTGATCCGCCACCGATGACGCTGCTTCGCTTGCCTGATCTGCAACCGATGACGCGGCTTCTGTCGCTTGGTCCGTCAGCGACGAAGCTGCTTCGGCGACTTGTTCGGTCGCTGCATCGACAGCGTCAGAGGCAGCGTCCTGTACAGATGAAGCTGCGTCGGTCACCGCTTCGGCGGCTTCTTCTGCCGCAGTTTCCAAACGCTCAGCGGGTGTGGGTTCGGGTTGATTGAGGTAATAGTATCCGCCAGCGCCAATTGCGGCAATGACGATGGCAAGAATAAGAGTACGCGACATGTGTGTCTCCTTTGGAAATTGTGTCGCCGGGATGCGCTAAAAATAACTCAGGTACAAAGGGGAATTCCCGATAATTCTCAGCAGAATAGAGTATAAGCCGGGCTATGCTCATTGTCCTTTGAAACGCGGCAAGAACACGCCTGCACAAAGATGAGGCGACCGGTTTTGGCAGCGATCCGCCGGGAATGGCCCGCAGACGTAACCAATTTTCGGGCGCTTCCTGAGGGCCAAAGGCAGCATTGAGCCAGCATTGGGATAGTGGCGGAGAGACAGGGATTCGAACCCTGGGTGGGCTTGCACCCACAACGGTTTTCGAGACCGCCCCGTTCGACCACTCCGGCACCTCTCCGCGGGGGTCTGTGAGGGGGGGATTTAGTGAGGAACGGGCAGGGGTGCAAGCAGAAAATTCGGGAATTGAAGAAACCCGGGATTTTCCGTTGCCTGCCAGCGCAAAACTCCTAGTCTGATATCTATGATACAGTTTGTACGCCGCTCCGCCTTTTGGTTTCTGGCCCCGCTCTTTGCGCTTGTTCTGATCCCCATGGAACTTTCCGCCGCCAGCCGCGATCGGATAGAGGCCTTTCTGACCACGACCGGGTTTGACGTTGCCCTGGAAAGCATCGCGCTAAGCTCGAGGTCTGCCCCCCAGATGCTGGGGATTGATCCGGATGGATTCGGATCGGATTGGACGCGTCTGGCAGACGAAGTCTTTGACGTCGGCGCCATGCATGAGACCGCGGTTTCCATCCTCGAACAAACCCTGAGTGATGAGGCCCTGACACACGCGGTTGACTTTTATGCGTCGGATCTGGGGCAGCGCCTGGTAGAGGCCGAGAACGTCTCGCATATGCTTGAGGACGATGAAGCTAAGCAGCTGGAAGGCCAAAAAATCATCGCAGACCTGATCAAGGACGGATCGCAGCGGGTCGAAAGTTTCAAGCGTATGAACAAGGCGATCGATTCGACCGGTACCGCAGTGCGGGCCCTGCAAGAAATTCAGGTGCGTTTTCTTCTGGCAGCCAGCGCTTCAGGTGTCATTGACCTGCAACTTGATGCGGATGAATTGCGTGCGCTGATGAAGCGGAACGAAGCCGGTATGCGCCAGTCACTGCAACTGTCCAGCCTTGCGGGGGCAGCCTATACCTATCAGGACTTTTCCGATGCGGATGTCGACTCGTATGTCGAGGCGCTGGAACAACCCCTGATGCAGGAAGTGTATGAACTGCTGAACGCGATCCAATACGAAATCATGGCCATGCGGTTCGAAGTACTTGCGGCCCGAATGGCCGAACTGCATCCCGCGCAGGATATTTGATGCACCGCGTTTTTCTGGCGATTGCGTTTGTTCTGTGGGGCGCTCAATTGCTGGCCGATCAAAAGGTCGACCGGCTGGCGCAGGCCATGCACTTGTCGCATGTGATGGAAATTCTCGTACAGGAAGGTCAGGGTCACCGCGAGGAACTTGACGAAACGCTGTTGGACAATACCGGCGGCGCCTATTTTGAAGCGCAGGTCAAAGATATTTACGACCCGGTCTGGATGCAGGAATTCCTGACGGATGCCTTTGAGGCGGGTCTGTCCGTTGCCCAGCTTGATCAGGCGATCCTGTTTTTCGAAAGCGATCTTGGTCAGACGATCGTGTCGCTGGAAAACTCGGCCCGGCAGGCGATGTCGGACCAGGCCATCGAGGACATGGCCCGCGAAGCTTACGAGTCCGTTGAGCGCGACTCGACTCGTTTCGAGTTGGTCGATGAGTACATCCAGGCGAATGACCTTGTCGAAAAGAACGTTCATGGGGCGCTGAGTTCCGACTTCAGCTTCTTTCAGGGTCTT
Source organism: Ruegeria sp. AG6 (assembly GCF_056541565.1). Classification (NCBI taxonomy): domain Bacteria; kingdom Pseudomonadati; phylum Pseudomonadota; class Alphaproteobacteria; order Rhodobacterales; family Roseobacteraceae; genus Ruegeria; species Ruegeria sp. AG6. The sequence continues at coordinate 654,897 of NZ_JBQFYQ010000001.1, forward strand.
GATGTCGATGCGCAAGGCGACGATCAGGAATTGCTGGCCGAACTTCTTTCACAGAAAGAAAGCCGCGCAGCAGAAACCGAGGCGTGGCTTTATTCTTTTCTTCTGATGGCCTATCGGCCCTTGGACGAGGCCCAGATGCGCGAGAATATTGCGTTTTCCAGAACCGAAACCGGGCGCGCCCTGAATGAGGCGCTGTTTGACGGCTTTGACCGGATGTTCAACGATATCTCTTTCCGATTGGGGCGGACGGTCGCACAGACACTCAGGGCGTCTGATCTCTGACGACGCTTTGGTGTTGACTTTTCCCGGCGATCTATGGATAAGCGCGCATCCCGGCCGGTTTTCCGTGCCGGGTATCGTTATTATTTGACCCTTGGGATGTCCTGATGGTCATTCACACAGCCCGAAAAGGGCGCGCTGTTCGAGGTGGCTTTTAAGTGTCTTGGGGCCGAAAACTCCCGGAAGGGGACCACAGAACGCGGTTAGACAAAGGAAAGACGCATGTTTGCGGTCCTCAAGACTGGCGGCAAGCAGTACAAGGTTCAGGCGGGTGATATCCTCCGCGTTGAAAAGCTGGCTGCCGACGCAGGTGAAAAAGTTCAATTCAACGATGTTCTGATGCTGGGCGGTGACGCTCCGGTTGTTGGCGCACCTTTCGTTGAAGGCGCAGGCGTACAGGCCGAAGTGATCGAACAGATCAAAGGTGACAAGGTCATCAAGTTCGTCAAGCGCCGTCGTAAGCACAGCTCGAAGCGTACCGTTGGCCACCGTCAGAAGCTGACTCTGGTCAAGATCACCGACATCCTGTCGTCGGGCGCTGACAAGTCGGGCATCAAGGCTGCAACCGGTTCGGCTCCGGCTGGCGAAGCGGCACCTGCTGCTAAGCCTGCCAAGAAAGCTGCAGCCAAAGCAGAGGCACCCGCCGCTGCTGCCGCTGACGATCTGACCAAGCTGAACGGTGTCGGCCCTGCCGCTGCCAAAAAGCTGGTTGAAGCCGGTATCGAGAGCTTTGCCGCTCTGGCCGCCTTGTCGGACGAGCAGATTGCTGCTATCGAAACGGTCAAAGTGAAACCCGAATGGGTTGAGCAGGCCAAAGAGCTGGCCAAAGGCTAAGGAGAGAGAGAATGGCACATAAAAAAGCTGGCGGTTCCTCCCGTAACGGTCGCGACTCAGCGGGTCGCCGCCTTGGCGTCAAACTGTATGGTGGCCAGGCCGCCATTTCAGGCAACATCATCGTGCGTCAGCGCGGCACCAAGTTTTGGCCGGGCGAAGGCGTAGGCATGGGCAAAGATCACACCATCTTTGCAACTGTGGATGGCGCCGTGAAGTTCCACAAGGGACTGAAAAACCGCACCTTTATTTCGGTCCTGCCAGTGGCGGAGGCCGCAGAGTAAGCCGAAACCCAGAAGGTTTAAGAAAATTTCATGGGGGACCGGCACAAAGTGCCGGTCCCCTTTCTCGTTTTCAGGAGTGGTCTCATGACCGAAGTGATTAAAACAGAGCGTCTTGTCCTGCGTCGGTTCCGGCGTGAGGATTCGTCGCGTCTGGTCACGCTTCTGAATGACCTCGATGTGGCGCGCTGGGTAACCAGCATTCCGTTTCCTTTTAGCATTGAAGATGCGGAGAACTTTGTCACCAATTTGGCGTCACAAGTTTACGACGCGTTTGCGATTGAAAAAGACGGCAAACTGATCGGAACTGTATCTGCAGGTGACGAACTCGGGTATTGGTTAGGACAGTCCTATTGGGGGCAAGGTTTTGCCACCGAAAGCGCAGGCGCCGTTGTTCACCGTCACTTCAAAGGCGACAGCAATAGCCTGAAGGCTTCTTACCATCTTGGCAATGAACGCTCGCGTTTGGTGCTGTCCAAGCTTGGCTTTGTTCCAACTTCGCGGTCTGAAACCGTTGTGCGTTCGACCGGCGAAGCTGTGGCTCTGCAGTGGATGGAACTGCATAGGAACACATGGGAAGCGCGGACATGACGGTCGCCACCACCAGTTTCCTGATCTTCGCCGCCAGTCAGATCGGCACACCGGGACCCGCCAATATGGTCCTGCTGGGCACCGGTGCGCGCTATGGCTTTCGGGCCGCGCTGCCATTCGTGGGTGGGGTGATCCTGGGTAAGCAGCTGATCATCTGGCCCGTTGGATTTGGTCTGTTGCAGCTTGCGGATCTGGCACCCGCGGTGTTTACGGTGCTTAAATACGCGTCAGCGGCCTATATTTTTTGGCTGGCGTGGAAGATCGCCAACACGCGCTTGTCGCGACAACAGGCTGAAGGGAACGCCCCCGGCTTTCTGGCCGGACTGATTGTTCATCCGCTCAACCCCAAGGCCTGGGCCATGATCATTGCCGGGTTCACCGGGTTCGTGGCTGCAGGCACCACCAGTTTCGAAGCGACGTTTACGATTGCTCTGTGTTTGTTGTTTTGCCAGGTGATCCTTCATCCGATCTGGACTTTTGCGGGCGATAGAATTGCCCATGCGGTTGAAGGACGACCCGTTGAAAAATATCTGATGTGGACGTTGGCAGGCCTTACGGTTGCGTCCGTACTTTTCGTGTTGTTCGGAGGAGGAACACACTCATGAAACTTGAAACAATAATAAATCAGCCGGTCATAGAAACCGAGCGGTTCGATCTGCGCCCTCTGCGCCGGTCGGATATGGGGCTGATCGAGCACTATGCCGGCGATGAGCGTGTGGCACGCATGACGACGAGTATTGCTCATCCTTTGGCCCCCGGCTCGACCGAGGCCTTTGTGACGCGCTCAATGGCCGAGGACCGGGACGAGGACGTCTGGGTCATGGATGCCACCAAGGACGGCGGTCCGGAACTGATTGGTCTGATCACGCTGAAGCGGCTGGATCGGAACCAGTCCGAAGTCGGCTATTGGGTGGCGCCGATCTACTGGAACACTGGCATTGCGTCGATGGCTGTCGAAGCACTGGTAAATGCCAACCCGCTGAAAAACGCGACGATGTTTGCCAGCGTGTTTCAAGACAATCCGGCATCGGCCCGGGTCCTGACTCATTGTGGGTTCCAGTATCTTGGCGATGCAGAAAGCTATTCGGTGGCGCGTGATGCGAATGTGCCCACCTGGACATACAGTAAAAAACTCTGACTTGTGGCCGATGGGGCCTTTGCAGTAGGGGACAGACCATGAAATTTCTCGATCTTGCAAAGGTCTACATCCGGTCCGGGGCCGGCGGTAGCGGCTGCGTCAGCTTCCGACGCGAAAAATACATCGAATACGGCGGCCCTGATGGCGGGGACGGCGGTAAGGGCGGTTCTGTCTGGGCCGAGGTCGTGGACGGGCTGAACACCCTGATCGACTTCCGGTATCAGCAGCATTTCTTTGCCAAGAACGGCCAGCCGGGCAGGGGGCAGCAACGTACCGGCAAGGATGGCGATGACATTGTCCTGCGTGTACCTGTCGGCACCGAGATCCTGGATGAGGATGAAGAAACCGTCATCTGCGATCTGACCGAGGTGGGACAGCGCGTTCTACTGGCGAAAGGGGGCAATGGCGGTTTCGGCAATCTGCACTTCAAATCGGCCACCAACCAGGCCCCCCGGCGTGCAAATCCGGGGCAGGCGGGCATTGACCGCACGATCTGGCTGCGTCTGAAGCTGATCGCCGATGTGGGCCTGCTGGGCATGCCGAATGCAGGCAAATCGACCTTTCTTGCAGCCACGTCAAACGCGCGGCCCAAGATCGCGGATTATCCGTTTACCACGCTGCACCCAAATCTGGGTGTCGTGGGGGTCGACAACGTGGAATTCGTAGTGGCTGACATCCCCGGCCTGATCGAAGGCGCGCATGAAGGACGCGGGATAGGCGACCGCTTTCTTGGTCATGTTGAGCGCTGCGCCGTGCTGCTGCATCTTGTCGATGGTACCTCGGAAACGGTTGCCGATGATTACCGCACAATTATCCACGAGCTGGAGGCCTATGGTGGCGAACTGGCCCAGAAACCCCGGATCACCGTCCTGAACAAGGTCGATGCACTGGATGACGAAGAACGTGATTTGGCCAAAGCCGAGCTTGAAGAGGCCGTTGGCGGCCCTGTGATGATGATGTCCGGTGTTGCACATCAAGGTGTAACCGAGGTTTTGCGTGCGTTGCGCGGCCAGATCGATGACAATCGTGTTCGTCAGAAATCCGCTGAGGAGACGCAGCCTTGGCAACCCTGACTTCAGCGCGCCGTTTGGTTGTCAAAATCGGGTCGGCTTTGCTTGTTGATCGCGAAACCGGCCTGTTGCGCAAGGAATGGTTGTTTTCGTTGGCGCAGGATGTCGCATGGCTCAAGGGGCAGGGGATAGATGTAATCCTCGTCTCGTCCGGGTCGATTGCACTGGGCCGCGGCGTTTTGGGGCTGTCCATGGCGACATTGCCTTTGGAAAAGTCGCAAGCTGCCGCTGCCGTCGGGCAAATTCGTCTGGCGCGCGCATATGAAGAGGCGTTGACGCCTCATGGGATCACCACGGCGCAGGTTTTGGTGACATTGGAGGACAGCGAGGATCGCCGCCGCTATCTGAATTCACGCGCGACTTTGGAAACTCTGCTGGGTTTGGGTGTCGTGCCGATCGTCAACGAAAACGATACCGTGGCAACGGATGAGATCCGGTATGGCGACAATGATCGTCTGGCCGCGCAAATCGCGGTGACCGTGGGGGCGGACCAGTTGATCCTGCTGTCGGATGTCGATGGTTTCTATTCGGGCAACCCCAACGAGGACGCCTCGGCCACGCGTTTCGAAACAATCGACAAGATCACGCCCGAGATCGAAGCCATGGCGGGCGATGCGGGCTCTGGCTTGTCAAAGGGCGGAATGAAGACAAAGCTGCTGGCTGCCAAGATGGCCACCGCGGGCGGATGTGCGATGGCGATCACGGAAGGGTCGGTTCTGAACCCTCTAAAAACGCTGGAAAATGGCGCAAACTGTACGTGGTTTACAGCAACGCTGGATCCGCACGCTGCGCGCAAGCGTTGGATTTCAGCCATGAAACCGCGTGGCGAAATCACCATCGATGAAGGGGCTGCCAACGCGCTGGCAAATGGCAAAAGCCTGTTGCCCGCGGGCATTGTTGAAGTGACCGGCGATTTCGGGCGCGGCGACCCTGTCGCGATTCTTGACCCCAAAGCCCGCCGGCTGGCGCAGGGGATAAGCCGTTACACCGCGCAGGAGGCTGACGCGATCAAGGGGCGCAAGTCGTCCGAGATCGAGGCGACCCTTGGATATCCCGGCCGTGCAGCCTTGATTCACCGGGATGATCTGGCCCTGTAAATACCGAAAAGACGACCTGAAAGGCACGCGACATGAAAGATTTCGACAGCATTCCCGCTCTGATGGCTGATCTTGGGAAACGTGCCAAAGCGGCATCGCGCGATCTGGCTTTTGCGAGCCCAGAACGCAAACATGCCGCCCTGATTGCAGCGGCCGACGCGGTTTGGGCCAATCGGGCGCAGATCATCGAAGCCAACCGGAAGGATCTGGAGTTCGGCCGAGAAAAAGGTCTGAGCCCGGCGATGATGGATCGGCTGATGCTGGATGAGGCGCGTGTTCAGGGCATGGTCGATGGTCTGCGCGCGGTGGCTGAACAGACCGATCCGGTGGGCGAAGTGCTGGCCGAATGGGACCGCCCGACCGGATTGAAAATCCAACGCGTACGCACCCCGTTGGGTGTGATCGGCGTGATCTATGAAAGCCGCCCCAATGTCACGGCCGACGCAGGTGCGCTGTGTCTGAAATCCGGAAATGCCGTCATTCTGCGCGGCGGCTCCGAGAGCTTTCATTCTTCGACTGCTATTCATGCCTGCCTGGTCGAGGGGCTGAAGGCCGCCGATCTGCCGGAAGATGCGATTCAACTGGTGCCGACGCGTGACCGTGCGGCGGTTCAGGAATTGCTGATCATGACCGACTATGTCGACGTCATCGTTCCGCGCGGCGGCAAGGGGTTGGTCGGGCTGGTCCAGCGTGAGGCCCGTGTGCCTGTTTTTGCCCATCTTGAAGGCATCGTGCACATCTATGTCGACAAGGCCGCTGATCCGCAGAAAACGCTGGACGTGGTGTTGAACGCCAAGACGCGCCGTACCGGGATTTGCGGCGCTGCCGAATGCCTGCTGATCCATCAGGACATCGCCGAAACGCTGGGGCGTGACGTGATCGCCGCGCTGCTGAAAGCAGGGGTCGAGGTACACGCCGAAGGCGCACTTGCGGTCGAGGGTACAATTCCCGCGACGGCGGAGGATTGGGGAAAAGAGTTTCTGGACAGCGTGATCGCGGCCAAGCCCGTCGTCGATATCGACGCCGCCATCGCGCATATCCAACATTACGGGTCGAACCATACCGACTGTATCATGACCGAGGATGACAGGGCCGCGGCCCGTTTCTTTGAGCGCTTGGATAGCGCGATTCTGATGCACAACGCTTCGACTCAGTTCGCCGATGGTGGTGAATTCGGGATGGGCGCCGAGATCGGTATCGCCACGGGCAAAATGCATGCCCGCGGCCCGGTGGGGGCCGCCCAGTTGACCAGTTTCAAATATCTGGTGCGCGGGAACGGAACGATTCGGGATTAAAAACGCAGCACAAGGCAAGTCGCAGCGGTTTCCACGGAAACGCGCCGACCCATCGCGTTTGCCGTTTCCGGCAGCAGAGCGAACTGGACCTGTGCGGGGGTAATCTTGTTGGGAAACCGGCCGGTTGCAACGTGTTTCCATAAGGTATTGTCTACGTTCAACTTGTCGGCAGTTCCGGTCACTGTCCAATTGGCGCCTTGGTTCTCGATCTCAACCTCTCCGCCCATCGGCATGGCACTTTCGCAGCACATGAGCGCAAGGAACGCCAGCTTGATTTGGTTGCGCGGCATGGGCTCGGTCATAAACCAGTTTACCCGCACCCGTCCGGTGCGTTCGATGTCCTTGAGCAGTTCGGCCACTTCGGCGCGGCCCAGCGGCTGTTCTCCTGCTGATCCGAAGGCAACCCGAAAAAACCGGATACGCGCGCCCGCACTGCCGACGCTGCCCGAGATCAACTCCATCTCGGGGCCCTGGACAGCACCAACCATGTCCAACAGCTCCAGCCCGTTGGTGATCGCCCCGATCGGGCTGATCAGATCGTGGCAGATCCGTGAGCCGATCAATTCAGCCAGGTTGACGTTCGTGTTGCCCATGCATACCTCCTGCGGTATCTGCCGCAGGAACCGGAAGCCCCAAATGACAGACATGAATGCTATTCTTGCACCGGGCATGTTTGTTCGCCACCCGGATTTCCCCGAATGGGGTGTCGGACAGGTTCAGTCCAACATCGCAGGCAAGATCACCGTAAACTTTCGCGAGCAGGGGAAAGTGGTAATCGACGGAACACGCATCGCCCTGATGCCGGTCTTTGATCCGTGAAACTGGTTTAAGAAGAGTTAACGGAAAAGACCAGATTCCCACTTGTTGCCTTCCCCCGAAGAACTGAGGTATCAGCCGCGTTGATAAAACAGGATTGATTAGTCTGACATGCCGGACGCTGGCCCCTCGTTCACGATCAAACTGGCGGAAACCCAGGACGAACTGCGCGCAGCGCAGCGGTTGCGTTATGACGTATTTGTGCGCGAACTCGGCGGAGGAGGGGCGCTGGTCGATCATGTGGCCGGGCTGGAACGGGACCGGTTTGATCCCTATTTCGATCACATGCTGGCCCGTGATGATGCGACCGGAGAAGTTGTCGGCGTTTACAGGCTGTTACCGGGGGATCGCGCCGCTGAGTTGGGGCAGTTTTATTCCGAAGACGAATACGATCTGAGCATTCTCAAGCAAAGTGGCCGCAAGTTGCTGGAACTGGGCCGGTCGTGCCTGCACAGGGACTACCGGGGCGGTACGGCCATGTATCATCTCTGGAATGGTCTCTCTCGCTATGTGGCCGAACGCCAGATCGAAGTTCTGTTCGGCGTCGCCAGCTTTCACGGCACGGATGTTCAGGAACTGGCCCAGCCGCTGTCGATGCTGCATCACAATCATCTGGCGCCGCCAGACCTACGGGTGCGCGCCCAGCCGAGCGTGTTTCAGACCATGGATATTGTCGCACCGGACGCGCTGGATCGTCGCCGTGCCATGGTGCAGGTTCCAGCCCTGATCAAAGCCTATCTGAGGCTTGGCGGGTTTGTGGGTGAGGGGGCGTTCATCGATCATTCCTTCAACACCACCGATGTGTGCCTGATCCTGGATACGAGCCGTATGAACGAGCGGCAGAAGCGCATCTATGGCGGAGCTTGATCCGGTGAATGATCCGCTTTGGAACAGTGAGGATGCGCCGGATCCGATCGAACTGGGTTTTGTCGGCTGGATTCTGGTGATCCTGAGGGGCTTGCCCTTGGCCATCCTTGTGTTCGGTGGGCTGATAGTTCTATTGGCCATTCGACTGATCGAGTTGCCACTTTGTGGTGTTCGTCGTCCCGTCACACCGTTCATCAGCCAGTTCGTGTGCCGAAACGCGTTCCGAATCCTAGGAATCGGATTTCGTTGCTCGGGCGCGTTGATGAAGGAACACGGTGCCGTTGTCGCCAATCACACATCCTGGCTGGATATCTTTGCCCTGAACGCCCGCAAAAGGGTCTACTTCGTGTCCAAGGCAGAAGTAGCGAACTGGCCGGGTATCGGATGGTTGGCACGTGCCACCGGGACCGTATTCATCGAGAGGGATCGCAAAAAGGCCCGCGAGCAGACGGCGATCTTCGAAGAACGCCTGAAGGCCGGACATAAGCTGTTGTTTTTCCCCGAGGGCACCTCGACCGACGGATTGCGTGTTTTGCCATTTAAAACAACGCTTTTTGCCGCTTTCTTCGCAGACGAGCTGCGGGATTTTATGTATGTTCAACCGGTCTCGGTGGTGTTTCACGCGCCGAAAGGTCAGCCTGACCGGTTCTATGGCTGGTGGGGTGATATGGATTTCGCACCCCATCTGCTCAAGACATTGGGCGCGCGCAGGCAGGGGTCCGTTGAACTGTTCTATCACGCACCCGCCCGGGTCAGGGATTTCGCCAACCGTAAGGAACTGGCGGCCCATTGCGAGGCAGCAGTGCGCCACGCGCATGCATTGGCGCGGCTTGAAAAATAAGGGTTTGACCCTTGCGCTGCCTTCAAACCTGCCGTATACGCGCGCCATTCAAACCCGCAGGCGGGGTTTGGGCCTTGTAGGGGAGACATCCCTATCTGGCCCGCCGGTTGGAGCATTCGCTTCTTTCACCCCCGCCGAGGCGTAAACCGGAAAAGGAAAACATAGCATGGCTCTTCCCGAGTTCACCATGCGTCAGCTGCTGGAAGCTGGCGTACACTTCGGTCACCAGACACAGCGTTGGAATCCCCGCATGGGCCCGTTCATCTACGGCTCGCGCAATGGCATCCACATCATGGACCTGACCCAGACCGTTCCGATGCTGGACCAGGCGCTGCAGGCCGTTCGTGACACCGTTGCCAAAGGCGGCCGCGTTCTGTTCGTTGGCACCAAGCGTCAGGCTGCTGGCCCGATCGCGGAAGCGGCTGAAAAGTCGGCTCAGTACTACATGAACCACCGCTGGCTGGGCGGCACGCTGACCAACTGGAAAACCGTTTCCCAGTCGATCAACCGTCTGAACCAGATCGACGAAGCGATGGAATCGGGCGCCGAAGGCCTGACCAAGAAAGAGCGTCTGGGCATGGAGCGTGACCAGGCCAAGCTGCAGGCTTCGCTGGGCGGTATCCGCGAGATGGGCGGCGTTCCTGACCTGCTGTTCGTTATCGACGTCAAGAAAGAAGCACTGGCCATCGCCGAAGCCAACAAGCTGGGTATCCCGGTTGTGGCTGTGGTTGACACCAACTGCTCGCCCGACGGCGTTGACTACATCATCCCCGGCAACGATGACGCAGCCCGCGCCATCGCGCTGTACTGTGATCTGGCCGCACGTGCCGCTCTGGACGGCATGACCGCTCAGATGGGTGCGGCAGGCGTTGACCTTGGCGCATTCGAAGAAGCACCGGTTGAAGAAGTCGTTGCAGAAGAAGCGCCCGCCGAAGCAGAAGCCGCACCGGAAGCCAAAGCCGAAGCGTAAGCTGCCCGTCACGTAAATGACATATGGGGCAGGGTATGACCTGCCCCAATTCCGTTTGAATTGAGGAGAGCCTAAAGATGGCAATCACAGCAGCAATGGTTAAAGAACTGCGCGACTCGACCGGCGCAGGCATGATGGACGCAAAAAAAGCGCTGACCGAAACCGGCGGCAACATGGACGAAGCCGTTGACTGGCTGCGCACCAAAGGTCTGGCCAAAGCGGCCAAGAAATCGGGCCGTACCGCAGCAGAAGGTCTGGTTGCAGTCCACGTCAACGGTGGCAACGGTGTTGCTGTCGAAGTGAACTCGGAAACCGACTTCGTTGCGAAAAACGCCGAGTTCCAGGAAATGGTTGGCAAGATCGCATTTGCCGCAGAAGGCGTTGCAGATGTTGACGCGCTGCTGGCTGCTGATCTGGGTGGCAAATCCGTTGCCGACACCCTGACCGACAAGATCGCCACCATCGGCGAGAACATGTCGGTACGCCGCATGGCCAAACTGTCGGGCGACACTGTTGTGTCCTACGTCCACAACGCAGCCACCAACGGCATGGGCAAAATCGGCGTTCTGGTTGCCCTGACCGGTGGCGACGAAGCGATCGGCAAGCAGGTTGCAATGCACATCGCCGCTGTGAACCCGGCGGCCCTGTCCGAAGCAGACATGGACCCGGCAATTGTCGAAAAAGAAAAGCAGGTCCAGATGGACATCGCCCGCGAATCCGGCAAGCCGGAGCAAGTGATCGAAAAGATGATCGAAGGCCGTATGAAGAAGTTCGTCGCGGAATCGACTCTGCTGAACCAGCAGTTTGTCGTGAACCCTGACCTGACCGTCGAAGCAGCGGCCAAGGAAGCCGGCGCAACCATCACCGGCTTCATCCGTCTGGAAGTTGGCGAAGGTATCGTGGTTGAAAAAGAAGATTTCGCTGCTGAAGTCGCCAAAGCCGCGCAAGGCTAAAACGTTACAGGGAAAGTACCGGCAACGGCCTTTCCCAACAAATCTAAAGGGTTACGCACTGCGTAACCCTTTTTTTCTGCCACCGGCAAAAAGCATACTTCCATAAGTAGAGAAGGATTGGAGGGCCCCGCATGATGGGGATGGTCGAGGCCCCCCAAAATTCCGACACCGGTACGCGGACAAATAAGCGCCCCCTTGTCAGAGTGATCGGAGAGCTTTGTTATTGCAAAGATCCAATCCAATGTTCCCTGGCTAAAGCCACCACTCACGGAACACTCTCACTTTGCAACTTTTACGATTAGTTTGAAAAGTAGTGATTTCCTTACCTAGGGTAAACTGACGCGGGATAGCGTCAAAATATTGCGGTTATGCTTCCATAATGAACATCTGGTTGTGCAGTGACGCCTTGAGAACCGCTTGTGCCGTCGTTTCGACCGAAAGCGCCTCACGCGCGAGTCGCAGGTGCTTCTCTACCGTTGCAGATGTCAGTCCCATCAACAGCGCGATATCCTGAGTGGTTTTCCCGTCACCAACCCACTGCAAAGCTTCGCGTTGGCGTTTGGTAAGTGCCCGGTTCGGCGGAAGAAACGGCAATGTCAGGATTTTCAGGTGGGCGACATTGTTCATAAGCAGAATGTCGTCGCCGTGCTCTTCCCAGACCGCATCCACATCTTCCTGGCTCAGCCCATCATTGGCCGACAGGGAAATCGCCCCCTTCGAGCGCATGGAAACCGAGTTGAAGCTTACGGTATAGCCGGAAACCACGCCCATGGATTTGTTGAACTCGAAAACTTCGCGCTCCTTCGCGGTCATCGTTCCGCCCGAGCTCATGTCCTGCAACATTTTCCAGCTGGCGGCGCCTTCGTTGTCCAAGGCCCACTTCAACATCGGAGCGTGAAAATACAGACCATCCTTGATGAACCCGTCCACATAAGCCCGTTTGTGGTTCGTCAGGATTACGAAATCTTCCGGGTCACCCAAGGACGTGGCCGTCCGGAATTGCGTGTACCCATAGATCAGGCGGGTAAATCCGAACTCGGCCATTTGGCGGCAATGTGCGTCCCACAGGTCTTCCAGGGTTTTGGCGTAGCTGACAAAGCGAAGATATTCCTTGAGCTTCATGTCGCGCTGCCCGCCTTCAGATGGGCCGCGAGCGCGTCCAGCGCGAGGATATAGCTGTGGGCACCGAAGCCACAGATCTGACCCAGTGCGACGGGGGCTATGTAGGACCTGTGCCGAAAGGCTTCCCGGGCATGAATGTTGGAAAGATGCACTTCGACAACCGGCAGTTCCACCGATGCAATCGCATCCATGAGGGCAATCGACGTATGCGTGAACGCGCCTGCGTTCAGTATCAGCCCGCTTTGTACACCGCGGGCCGCGTGAATGGCGTCAAGCAGCACACCTTCGTGATTGGATTGCAGGTGGGTGACGTCCAGCCCAATGGAGGCGCCATGCTGAACGCAACGGTCCTCGATCATATGTAGTGTCGTGCTGCCGTAAACCTCGGGCTGCCGTGTGCCAAGCAGATTGAGGTTTGGGCCATTCAATACCAAAACGTTATGCATGTTTTCACGATCCCCATACTTGGTTCATAGACGCGAAAAGGCCGGGTTGTCTACCTGACTTTGGTGGATTGAATACAGACAGTTGCCCTGAAAACAGACCTTGAGATGGAAGAGTAAACCAAGTTCAGTCCTTCGACATGACGACGCCGCGCGTCCGTTTGGACTTGGGCCGCACATCTACATCCGCTTTTCGTTAGCGGGAAAACAGGTTTTCGGGCGCATTGTCGTCGGTTTCAGTATCCGAACATTGAAACTACCCAGGCTTATCGGCCGGCCCTTTGCGACGCTGAGTAATCCTTGCAAACCGTGTCTGATGCGATTGAAGATTGTCATGTGGAATTTTGGTGCAACCCGGTTTCGCGCCAACGCAGCGGACGGCTAATTGCTGTAAAGACGACAAGGTTTTGAATCTGGTCGGAATGCAACCGAAATCAGATTTAGCAGAGGAACACGACAATGACCCCCGATACCCTTTTCTCGCTGCCCGGCAAAACCGCATTGGTCACCGGAGGCGCCACGGGTATCGGTCGGATGGCCTCAGAGGCGTTGGTCAGGGCCGGCGCGCGCGTGTTGATCGCTTCTCGGAACGGGGACGCGTGTGTCGCGGCCGCCGCCGATCTGAATGCACTGGAGGCACCGGGAAGTGCCGAAGGGTTTGCCGGAGACATCGGCAGCGAGGCAAGTATAGCCAAACTGGTTTCGGACATTCAGGACCGGACGGAAAGGCTTGATATTCTTATGAATAATTCTGGCGTGACCTGGGGAGCACCCATGGGCCAGTTTCCGTATGACGCGTGGGACAAGGTGATGTCGGTCAACGTGGCCGGGGTATTCGAGCTTACCCAAAGGCTGCTGCCGATGTTGATGCAATCCGGAACCGCAGACGATCCGGCCAGGGTCGTGAACGTCGGGTCCGTGATGGGAGAGGTTCCCATGGGGGATGGCGCCTATAGCTATTCAGCCTCCAAGGCTGCGGTACTGCATCTGACAAAAATCATGGCCAAGGAACTGTCGCCCTACCACGTAACGGTCAACGCGCTGGCTCCGGGGCCGTTCGTATCGCGGATGACAGCCTTTGCTACGGCGGATGAGGACAAGCGTGAAAAGGTCGGCAAGTCAGTGCCGCTTGGGCGCGTCGGCTGTGACGAAGATATAGCGGGGTGCGTGCTGTTTCTGTGCGGACGAGGGGGCAGTTATGTAACCGGTTCGATTATCCCGGTTTCTGGTGGGATCAACGTTGTAACATCGGGCAATATCTTCGCCGAAGCCTTCTGAGTCGCGCTGCGGTCAAAGCCGCTCCTGCTCACAACGTGTTGGATTCGTTTCGTTTCTTGTTTTTCGACAGCTCAATTTCCAGGTTCGGCAAGCTGTTCTTGCCAAAGAACATTTCAGAGCCGTAAAACAGGCTGGGAACGCCAAAAACGCCGCGGCGCACGAACGATTTGGTCTGATCCTTCAGGTCCTGTTTGATTTCAGGGCTTGTCATGGCCTCGCGCAACTTGCGAACCGGCAGTTCGTTTTCGTGTAGAATGTCAATCAGAACGGCCAGCTCATCCGCCTTTTGCCCATGCACCCATATGGCATCAAATATGGCGTTTATGTACTTGATTTCCCATGATTTACCGCTGGCGAGCCGGGCGCCGCGCATCGCAAATTTCGTATTGATCGGAAAATGCGGGCTCATGTGAAAGCTCAGCCCGCGACGCCGCGCGAACCGATGCAAGTCGTGGGTAAGATAGGCGGTTTTCTGGCGGTTTTCGGAAAACGCCTGAAACGGGCTTTGGTTATGCGTTGCCTTGAAAACAACAGGCAGAAGGACGGGGGAATACGTGATCTTGGCATTATGCCGCGCGGCCAGCTCTGGCAGCATCTTGTGGGCCAGAAAGGCATTTGGGCTGCAAAAATCGTAAACGAAATCTATGCTTTGCGTCATGCAATTCCTCCCGGCCAATACGGCACGTCGCCGTCCAACAATTTACAAGCGAATCTGTATCGGTTTCACTGTATCACTTGAATTTAAGGCGTGCCTCTTGGCTGTGCTTGTATAACCATTCATTTCAGCCCGGGTTATGCGGTTGTTTCAGGCCCTGCGTATGCTCGATATTAGTCAACTTCTGGTGGAACTCAAAAAATGCTTCGAAAACAAGTCATGTTCGATGAAACGCGCCTGAACCGGATTCGCATCTGGATGGACCGCTATGTTGAGCAGCGCAAATACGCGGGCTCGTCCTTTTTGCTGAAGCACAAGGGGGATGAGGTCTTTTTCCACTCCAGCGGCCTGCGAAATCTTGAACAGGACTTGCCGTTCCAACGCGACACGCTGGTACGCATCTACTCGATGACCAAACCCGTCACGTCTGTTGCCTTGATGATGCTGGCGGAACGTGGGTTGTTTCACCTCGACGCGCCGCTGTCGGATTTCCTTCCCGAGTTCAAACAGTTGCAGGCTCTGGTACCCGGCGCGGACAAGCTGGATCAAACCGAGGACGCGGCAAGCCCGACCCTTCATCAGTTGCTGACCCATACTGGCGGTTTCAGCTATCCGTTCAATCCCGGGATACTACCGGAGGCGATGGATGAAAAGGACCTTATTTTCAAACCAAATAAGGGCCTTCTGAAAGATCGCGTACGTGAACTGGCAGAGCTACCCTTGGCTTTCCAGCCCGGAACACGGTGGGAATATTCGGTTGGAACCGATGTGGTTGGGCGCGTTGTCGAGGTCGTCTCGGGACAGACCTTGGAACAATTCTTCCGGCAGGAAATCCTGGCGCCCCTCGAGATGCGCGAAACCGGGTTTTCCGTGCCCGACGGGGCAGGGGACCGGTTCGCCTCGCTTTATACGCCGCTGGCTGGCGACGCGATGGCGTTGAATTCCGCGGACCAAGGAGGCGATACCTTGCGGCTGGTGGATGCCCACGAAACCTCTCCATTCGCGAATGCGACAACGTTCTCGGGCGGCGGTGGGCTGGTTTCCACAATCGATGACTATGTCAAGTTCGTTGACATGCTTCGCAATCGCGGGTCCGGCAACGGGCATCAACTGTTTGGCCCGAAAACGGTGGACTTCATTATGCGCAACCACTTGCCGGGTGATATCGCTTCGATGGGACCAAAGAGCTTTGCGGAACAGCCCATGGAAGGCATGGGATTTGGCCTTGCAGGGTCGATTGTCCTCAACCCGGGTCGGGTGCGCGTGCCAGGGTCCGTCGGTGATTTCAGCTGGGGTGGTATGGCCTCGACCTATTTCTGGATCGACTGGCAGAACGATCTGACGGCTGTGTTCTTCACGCAATTGTCGCCGTCCAGTTCCTATCCATCCCGGGCTGAACTCAAGGCCTTGGTGCACGCCGCCATGATTGAATGATATTGCTTAGGCTGATACCCGGGTTTCGATCAATTAGCCCATGAGCAGACAATGACCGAAGCGGAACGCATCTTATTGGACCTTCTGGATATCGAACGGCTTGAAGTCGATCTTTTCCGCGGCACAGGATCGGGTGGAGAAACACCGACCCGAATTTTCGGCGGTCAGGTCATCGCGCAGGCCCTTGCCGCAGCATACAAAACCGTGGAAGACCGGTTGTGCCATTCCCTGCACGCCTATTTTATCCGCCCCGGGGATCCAGATAAACCTGTTATTTATCAGGTAGATAGAGCGCGTGACGGCGGGTCGTTCACAACCCGTCGCGTTGTCGCCATTCAAAATGGAAAGCAGATCCTGAACATGTCAGCTTCCTTTCACGTTCAGGATGAAGGTTGGGATCATCAGCATCCGATGCCAACCGTGAATCCTCCGCAGACGTACCCATCGCGATCCGAGCTTCGACACGCATATGTGGATCGCGTGCCCGAAGGTTTTCGCGGTGAGCTTCTGCGTGAACGCCCGATCGAAGTCCGCGAGGTGGACCATCTGGATCCGTTCAACCCCGAAGTGTCGGATGACCGCAACAAAACCTGGTTTCGCATGGCGGCTGCCGCGTCTGCGGACGCAAAAACTCAACACCTGCTTTTGGCCTATGCGTCTGATATGAACCTGATGTCGTCAGGTTTGCGACCGCACGGGCTAAGCTGGTTTTCCGGAGAGTTCAACGGCGCCAGTCTGGACCATGCTTTGTGGTTTCATGCACCTGTGAAATTTCAAAACTGGCATCTGTATGTAATGGATTCTCCGTGGACGGGGCAGGGACGCAGCTTCAATCGCGGATCGATCTATTCAGAAGACGGAACCCTGGTCGCGTCGGTAGCTCAGGAAGGTCTTATGAGGAAGGTTCAGAGAAAACGTCAAGTATCCGGCGTAAAGCGTTGATTCAACTTTCGCATTCCGCCCAGCCAGCGATCGTAGTCGGCCGCTTTGAGTTGCAGGTAATCCAACACCTGCGGATGCGGAAGAACCAGAAATCGTTCTTCCCGGATGGCTTGTACGCAGGTTTCAGCGACGTCTTCGGGTTCCAGCACTCCGTCGATCGATGCTACTGAAACCTCATGTCCTTCAGTCATTTTCGACCGAACCGCCTGAGGACAAAGAACCGAAACCCGCAGACCTTTGGCGCCATATGTCAGCGACAGCCACTCGGCAAATCCGACCGCCGCGTGTTTCGTGACACCGTAGGGCGCCGCACCGGGTTGGTTTAGCAAACCTGCCGCAGAGGCCGTCGTCAGAATATATCCGCCGCCGCGACCGATCATACGAGGCACCAAATGGCGCGCGGTCCACACGTGGGACATCACGTTGATTTTCCAAATTTTTTCCCATTGATCATTGGGAACATCCAGACCGCCAAGCGTCAGGATTCCGGCATTTGCACAGAACAGATCAATTGGGCCAACGGTATCTTCGGTGAAATCAATCAACGCCTCGATCTGTTCCTCATCCGAAACGTCACATGTGAAGGCAACGCCGCCAGTTTGGGTTGCGACTTCACGGGCTCCGGCCTCGTCAATATCCGAACAGATGACGCGCGCACCTTCCTGAGCAAAGCGTTCCGCCAAGCCCCGGCCAATGCCATCTGCGGCACCGGTCACGATGACAGTTTTGTCTCTGAGCTCCATGGCGCGTTCCAAAACAAGTTTTGCGTGTTCTGGGCAGAGTGTTCACTTTGCGGCCAAGTTACAAGGAACTATAAATAACCATAATACCGATTATGCGATATCTAATGCCGCCACGGTGCGCGCGACCCACGAATACGGCTCCTGCCAAAATTCAAACGATTTTGGCGTCATGTGCGCAGGATGTGGTTACCCCAAGGCGTATCCAGCGCCGCGGACGGTTCGTACTGGGTCGGTCCCGCCATATTGCGTCAGAGCTTTGCGCAATCGCCCGATATGCACATCAACGGTTCGCGTATCGACATAGATGTCGCGACCCCAAACCCGGTCCAGCAATTGCTCGCGGCTCCAGACCCTGCCCGGCTTTTCCATGAATGTGCTGAGAAGCCGGAACTCGGTCGGCCCAAGTTTTAGGGGTTTGTTGTCCCGGCTAACCTTGTGCGTCTCGGAGTCAAGAATGATGTCATCGAATTCCAGGCGCAAACCAACGGTCGAAGGACGGACGCGGCGCAATTGCGTGCGAACGCGCGCCATCAGCTCGACCACGGAATATGGTTTGACCACGTAATCATCCGCGCCGGTTTCAAGACCGCGAACTTTGTCGACTTCCTCGGTCCGGGCCGACAACATGATAATCGGGATTGAACGCGTGTCCGGGCGGCTTTTCAGGCGTCGGCAGACCTCGATACCGCTCAGATTGGGCATCATCCAGTCCAGAACAATGATGTCCGGACAGTCTTCGTCTACCAACAGCATGGCTTCTTCGCCGTTGCCAGCCTTTGAAACCCGAAACCCTTCAGCTTCAAGGTTGTAGGCCAAGACTTCACGCTGGGCCATTTCATCCTCTACAACCAGAACGGTAGGTTGATCTGCGGACATCTCACTCGTCTCCTACACGGTTTGCGACGTGTTGTCAGCCTTGGGCCGGGCTTCGGCCGGGCGGTCGCCGGTGACCAGATACACGACCTGTTCGGCGATCGAGGTTACGTGATCGCCCATGCGTTCGATGTTCTTGGCAATGAAATGCAGGTGCATGCAGGCCGAGATATTGCGTGGGTCTTCGGCCATGAACGTCAGAAACTCCCGGAACAGCCCGTTATACATCTGGTCAACCTCTTCATCACGGTTGATGACGTCTGTGGCCAGTTCCGCATCGCGCTGGATATAGGCATCCAGTGCATCACGCAGCATCCGTTCGACCTCGCGTGCCATACGGCGCAGGGCCGCAGCGCTTCCGTTGATCTCGCTGGCATTGACCAGAACCGTGGTTCGTTTGGCGATATTCTTGGCATAGTCGCCAATACGCTCAAGGTTGCCGGATACCTTCAGAACCGACAGGATCAGCCGCAAGTCACCGGCGGTGGGTGCACGCAGCGCAATCAACCTGGCCGTTTCTTCGTTGATCAGTTCTTCAAGCGCGTCGATGGCTTTGTCGCCTTTTCGCACCTCTTGCGCCAACTCTTCATCGCGGGTTTCCAGCGAGCGGGCCGCGCCTATGATGGCGGCCTCGACCAGCCCGCCCATCTTCATGATATGCGCTTGGATCGCCTCGAGGTCGCGATCAAAAGCAGTTGCAATATGTTGTTCGCTCATTGTCAGATACCTGTGCTTAGCCGATGCGGCCGGTAATGTAGCTTTCCGTGCGCGGATCTATCGGATTGGTAAAAATCTGCCCGGTTTCACCGAATTCAACCAGATTGCCCAAGTGGAAAAAGGCCGTTTTCTGACTGACCCGCGCCGCCTGCTGCATCGAGTGGGTGACGATCACAACGGAAAACCGCGACCTCAGTTCGTCGATCAACTCTTCGACCTGTGCGGTCGCAATCGGATCAAGGGCCGAACACGGCTCGTCCATCAACAGAACTTCGGGTTCGGTGGCGACGGCCCGGGCGATGCACAAACGCTGCTGCTGGCCGCCGGACAGGCCGGTTCCAGGTGCATCCAGACGATCCTTGACCTCATCCCAGATCGCGCCGCGGCGCAAGGATTTTTCCACGATTTCATCCAGTTCCGCCTTGTTGCGGGCCATGCCGTGAATGCGCGGGCCATAGGCCACGTTGTCATAGATCGATTTCGGGAACGGGTTGGGTTTTTGGAACACCATCCCGACCTTGGCGCGCAACTGGACCGGATCGACACGCTTATCATAGATGTCTTCACCATCCAGCAGGATGTCGCCTTCGACGCGGCAGATATCGATGGTATCGTTCATCCGGTTCAGGCAGCGCAGGAAGGTGGACTTGCCACAACCAGATGGCCCGATAAAGGCCGTGACGGTCTTGTCTTCGATCTCAACGCTCACGTCTTTGATGGCGTGGGTTTCACCGTAGAAAACCTGTACGTTCTTGGCGTTGATCTTGATGTCTTTGGAGTCCACGGTTCTCTCCACTCGTGTCATGTCGTTCATTCCAGCCCCCATTTACCAGCGGCGTTCAAAGCGGCGGCGCAAGATGATTGCGATGATATTCATGGTCAGCAGGAACATCAAAAGTATGATGATCCCACCCCACGCCTTCTCGTAAAAGCCAACGTCAGCACGTGCGGCCCATGTATAGATCTGGGCGGGCATGGCTGAATTCGGCTCGGTAAAGCCTGCCAGAAAGCCGTCAGGATAACCGCGCGCGACAAATCCAACCATGCCGATCAGCAAAAGAGGTGCGGTTTCTCCCAAGGCTTGCGCCAGACCGATGATGGTACCCGTCAGAATGCCCGGCGCAGCCAGCGGCAGCACGTGGTGAAACACCGCCTGCATTTTTGACGCCCCTACCCCAAGCGCCGCGTCGCGGATCGACGGAGGCACGGCCTTCAAAGACGCGCGGGTCGAGATGATGATCGTCGGAAGCGTCATCAGGGTCAGAACCAGACCGCCGACCAGCGGTGCCGATTGCGGCAGGTGCATGAACTGAATGAAAACGGCCAGGCCCAGAATACCGAAGACGATGGACGGAACCGCGGCCAGGTTCGAAATGTTCACTTCGATCAGGTCGGTCAACTTGTTCTGCGGCGCAAATTCTTCGAGATAGATCGAAGCTGCAACGCCAATCGGCAGAGACAGACACAGAACGACCAGCATCATGAAGAATGATCCCACAACCGAGACACCGATGCCTGCGCCGCCGGGGTTGTCCACGCCTGCGTCCGCTCCGGTGATGAAGGGCCAGTTGAATGCCTGCTTGATGATGCCGGCCTGTTCCAGCGCATCGACCAGATCCAGATCGCTTTTTTGCAGAAACCGGCTGTCTTGTATCGTGTCGCGGGATACGCGGCCTTTGAAGTATCCGTCCACCCGGCTGGATGCTGCCAGATCGAATTGAACCGGCTGGCCCAGCTTGTCAGGGTTTTCTGTATAGAAGGTCCGGATCGTTCCGCCGACTTTACCCAAAAGACGCTCGATCGCGGCCTCATCAAAATCAACGCTGATTCCGCGTTCAGCAAGTTCACTGTTCAACTGGGCGACGAACAAGTCGGAATAGACTTTTGTCTTGAACAGGGCCCCTTCGGCCTCGTCCCGCTGCGGTTCGGTCAGTGTGAATTCAATGCTGACGACCGTGCGTTGGAAGGCCGGAATCCCCTGCGACAGGATCGAAGCGAACAGAACAACCAGAAAGAACAGACCGGTTGCGATTGCGGCGATGCCATAAGCGCGGAACCGTTTCTCGGCTTTGGCACGTTTCGTCGTACGTTCATCCGGAGCCGTAAGCGAGATCATATGGCGACCGGATTGGGGGCTTTGCATACTGGTGTCGGTCATTCGTACTGCTCCCGATACTTGCGCACGATATACAGGGCACACACGTTGAGCCCCAAAGTTAGAATGAAAAGGGTCATGCCAAGTGCGAAGGCGACCAGTGCCTCGGGCGAGGCAAAGTCGGCGTCCCCCGTCAACTGGCTGACGATCTTAGCTGTCACGGTTGTCATGGCTTCGAACGGGTTCAGGCTGAGGCGGGCCGCGGCCCCTGCCCCGAGAACCACGATCATGGTCTCGCCGATGGCGCGCGATGCCGCCAGAAGGATCGCGCCGACGATACCGGGCAACGCGGCGGGCAGAACGACCTGACGGATGGTTTCCGATTGCGTGGCGCCAAGACCGTAGGAACCATCGCGCATTGCCTGCGGCACGGCGTTGATGATGTCGTCAGACAGCGATGAGACAAACGGGATCAACATGATCCCCATCACCAGACCCGCAGTCATGACGGCGGTGCCGGCTTTCATCCAGCCCAGGCCATTTTCACCAAAAACATCCAACAGCAGCGGACCAACGGTCAACAAAGCGAAGAGTCCGTAAACGATGGTCGGAATACCGGCCAGCACCTCAAGCAGCGGCTTGGCGACAGAGCGCAAGCGGGGCGAAGCGTATTCGCTGAGATAGATCGCGGCAAACAACCCGATCGGCACTGCAACCAGCAACGCCACGACAGAGATGTAGAGCGTCCCCCACAGCAGCGGCAAGATACCAAGTTCGGACAACCCGCCGCGGCCCGAAAAGCTGGGCGCCCAGGTCATGCCGAAAAAGAAATCTGACGCCGGGTATAGTTTGAAGAACTCCCAGGTGTTGAACACAAGAGACAGGACAATGCCCACCGTTGTTAGAATGGCAACCGACGCGGCCGCCATAAGCAGGACACGAACCCCCTGTTCCACAACGTTGCGCGCACGGTATTCGGCGTTGGTTTGCAACCAGCCCGCTACGGCACCGATCAAGGCAACCGCGACAACGGCAATGGACATGATCGCATACCCGGTCGAGCTCATGGCGCGATAGCTCTGCGCAGCGCGCAATACCGGTTGAGTGATGTCCGAGGTCACCACCTGCCCCGCGTCCTTCAAAAGCTGGGTGATCTCGGCGACATTCGCATCGGCATCACTGGCGGCGTTCTCGGTCAGGTTTCCTTGCGCAACCGCATTGTCCAGCCCGGCGGCGGTGCGGCGTACTTCGGCCATCACCAGGCTGCGAGAGGAACCTTCCTTTATCACGGAGTCGGATATCATGCCCGACACCTGCGCATTGAGAAAGAAAGGCTGCGCCAACAGCCACACGATCAAGAGGCCGAAGGCCGGCACAAGCGTCTTCAGCGCAACGTTTGCACCGTAAAATGATGGCAGGGAATGCAGATTCCGACTGTCACCACCAGCGTTTTGCAGCGCGCGTTTGCGTCCCAACAGATAGCCGACAGCCGCGATCGCCGAAACGATCAGAAAGAGCCAAAGTATCGGCATAACACCCCCATTGCCTTCGATTGCGTGTAGTAAAAAGACAGTGAAGGGGCGACTGATCCGTCGCCCCTATTTGCGTTAAACTGACGTCAGGCTCAGCTGC
This sequence comes from Ruegeria sp. AG6, assembly GCF_056541565.1. Lineage (NCBI taxonomy): Bacteria > Pseudomonadati > Pseudomonadota > Alphaproteobacteria > Rhodobacterales > Roseobacteraceae > Ruegeria > Ruegeria sp. AG6. Next base: position 677,860 of record NZ_JBQFYQ010000001.1, read on the forward strand.
CCGAACCCATGGTGACTTCGTTGGAGATCGCGTCCTGAGTTTTTGCCAGTTCGGGATCGGCGACCAGGCCATAGTTGGCAAGCGGGCCCGACGGACCGGCGATTTCGTCATGGGTGAAGAACTGCGCGTATTCCTTCAGGCCCGGGATCACGCCGATATGAGCTTTCTTCACGTAGAAGAACAGCGGGCGAGAAACCGGATATTCGCCGGTCGAGATGGTTTCGGTCGACGGTGCGACACCCGACATGGTGGCAACCTTCAACTTGTCGGTGTTGTTCTCGTAGAACGCCAGACCAAACACGCCGATACCGTTGGGGTTGGTGTCGATACGCGCCAGGGTTTCGGTGTAGTCACCGTCGATATCGACCGATTTGCCGTCGGTGCGAACCGCAAGACAGGCGTCTTCAGCGTCGTCCTCGCTCATACCGCCCGCGATCATGGCTTCCATGGCGCCGGTTTCTTCACAGCCGATCAGCAGAACTTTTTCTTCGAATACTTCGCGGGTGCCGTGCTTGGTGCCCGGGATGAAGCCTGCGATTTCAACATCGGGCAGTTCCGGGTTGAACTCGGCCCAGGTGTTGTACGGGTTGTCAACGATCTGGCCGTCTTTCAGAACTTTTGCACCCAGAGCGTTGAAAATGTCGGACGGTTCGAACGCGGTAAAGGCAGGCCCGGTCTGCTGGCTTGCGAATACGATGCCGTCATAACCGATGCGGACTTCCATGATGTCGGTCACACCGTTTTCGGCACAGGCTTTGATCTCTTTTTCACGGATCGCGCGGGATGCGTTTGCAACGTCGATGGTGTTTTCGCCAACGCCTTCGCAGAACCGCTTCAGACCAGCCGACGAACCGCCGGATTCAACAACCGGAGTTGGAAAGTCTGTGTTTTCACCGAACAGTTCGGCTACGATCGAGGCATAAGGCAGAACGGTCGACGAACCGGCGATCTGAACATTGTCACGCGCCGCAGCAGTGGTCGCCGAGACGGCAGCGATAGCCAGCGCAGATGCCGACAGTTTTACAAAGGACATTTCAGTCTCCCTGAAAAGATGTGCTTGATCACCACCATGATGATCCTGCGGGGACCCCTATGGCGCGTGCGTAAGCCTTTTGTGACACATGCGTAACGGTTTTATGACAGCAGGGGTTTTTTTGCGTTTTTTCCAACGAAACGCCAATGCCCCACGGGGTCAGATCAAAAGCAGACTTGCATTCCAAGCTGTTTCAACGGGGCAAAATAACCGTAAAAACAGAGCCTTTTCCCAATTCGCTTTCGACACGAAGTCTTCCACGATGGCGATTGACGATATGCTTCACGATCGCAAGGCCAAGCCCGGTTCCGCCCAGCTGCCGCGACCTGTGGCTATCGGCGCGATAGAATCGCTCTGTCAGGCGCGGCAGGTGAACGGCATCTATGCCGGGGCCTTTGTCTATGAACTGGATTCGGACCGCCGGGCCGCGCATCGCCGGATCCCTGTCCACCGGCAGGACACCTACCGTAACACTACCGCCACTGGCACCATACTTGATCCCGTTCTCGATAAGATTGGTGAAAACCTGTCGCAACTGGTCGCCGTCACCGGTGGCTGAAAGCGGGCCGTTTTTCACGTCCAGCGACAAAACCACACCGGCGTCTTCGGCAAGGGGCCTCAGCGAGTTTATCGTGGATTGAAGAAGACCGGTAAGTTCCAGCTGTTGTCTGGGTCGAACACGTTCTTCGCTTTCGACCCGGTTCAACGACAACAGATCCCCGACCAGACGGTTCATCCGGTTGGCCTCATCGGCCATGATCTTGAGGAACCGGTCACGCGCGGCGGGGTCATCCCGGGCCGGACCGCGCAAGGTTTCGATAAACCCCATCAAAGCGGTCAACGGTGTGCGCAATTCATGACTGACATTGGCCACAAAATCCCGCCGCATCTGGCTGGCGTGCTCCAGATGGGTGGTATCCTGAAACGTGACCATGACGGCCCCTTCGGAAGCGACCCCGTTCATGTATCTGCATTCAACTGCGTATGTTGTGTCCTGCGCACCGTCATTGGACAGATGACGTGCTTTCTTTGCGCTTCTGCTTGTCAGGCTTTGCTCAATCGCGTCCAGAACCTGTGGCTGTCGCAATATGGTCGCAAAATGACGTCCAACAATGTTCTGGCCCAGAAGGGACGTTGCATCTGTGTTCGCGGCAATGATCCGTTCGGTCTGATCCACCATCAGCGCCGGCAACGGGATCGCAAGAACAATGTCCTTAAGAACGTCTTCGGTCATGCGTCAAAACCCACTCATTCCGCCGCGTCAAAGCGCAGGTTTCAGGGTATCGCGGAATTTGCGCATGTTCTCCTGATAGTGCAGCGCACTGAACGTGATCCTTTGCGCCGCAGCCTCATCAAGCTGGCGTACGACCTTGCCCGGCGATCCCATGACAAGCGAATTGTCGGGGATTTCCTTGCCCTCGGTGATCAGGGCCCCTGCTCCGATCAGACAGTTCCGGCCGATCTTTGCCCCGTTCAGGACGATTGCGCCCATTCCGACCAACGTGTTTTCGCCTATGGTGCAGCCATGCAGCATCACCTTGTGGCCGATGGTGCAGTTTCGACCAATCATCAGGGGAAAACCGGCGTCGATATGCATCACGCAGTTTTCCTGAACGTTGCTGCCCTCGCCGATCCGGATTTCTTCGTGATCCGCGCGAATCGTGCAGCCGAACCAGACCGAGGCTCCCTGCTCCAGCACAACCTTCCCAATCAGATTGGCATCCGGCGCGACCCAGGTGTCGTCGTGAATGTGCGGAGCGTGCTCGCCCAAAGCGTAAACTGTCATGACAGTCCCTCGAATTCTCTCTGCAACTTGCGGACGTGCTGTTGCAACCTGGGTTGCTGAATGCGGCGCATCCGTTCCGCGCTGACGATGGTTTTCAGCTTTTCTTCGGTTGCCTCGAGGTCATCGTTGATCAGGACGTAGTCGTAATAGCCCCAGTGACTGATTTCATCCCAGCTTTTGAGCATCCGACGGGCGATGACGTCATCACTGTCCTGCCCGCGCGTTTCCAGCCGGCGGCGCAGCTCGGGGATGGACGGCGGCAGAATGAAAATCGATAACGCGTGTTTGCCCAGATCCGAATTCCGGATCTGCACTTCGCCCTGCCAATCGACGTCGAACAATACGTCCTTACCGGCATTGATCGAATTTTTGACCGGCTCGGCAGGCGAACCATAGAAGTTTCCGAATACATGGGCGTGTTCCAGCATCTGCCCATCAGCGACCTGCTGTTTGAACTCGTCCTCGGACAGGAAGAAATACTCGCGCCCATGCTCTTCCCCGGGGCGCGGGGCACGGGTCGTCGCCGAGATCGAGAATTCCAGATCCGTATCCCAGGCCATCAGCCGTCTGGCCAGGGTCGATTTGCCCGCTCCGGACGGAGAAGACAGGATGATTAGTAGGCCTCGGCGGTCCGCCATGTCAGTCGTTCCCATTCTTATTCCACATTCTGCACTTGCTCGCGCATCTGATCGATCACCGCTTTCAGTTCCAGCCCGACCGATGTCAGGTCCGAGCTTTGCGCCTTGGAACACAGCGTGTTGGCTTCGCGATTGAACTCTTGCATCAGGAAATCCAGCTTGCGGCCCACGGCCCCTTCCTGTGCCAACAACTCACGAGCGGCCCCTACATGCGCGGTCAGGCGATCGATTTCTTCGGTGATATCCGCCTTGACCGCGATCATCGCCAGCTCTTGCGCGACACGATCGGGATCCGCGCCCTGCGCATTCTCCAGCACCCGCGCGAGATTCTCGCGCAGCCCCTCGGTCATCTTGTCTTTGCGTTGCTCGGCAATCTCTGCGGCCTGCGCCGTCAGTTCCGCGACCTGATCCAGTTGCGTGTTCAAGACCGCGGCCAAAGCTGCCCCTTCGGTTTTGCGCATATCTATGAACGCCGCCAGAAGGTCTTTGAATTCGGACGTCAGATGAGCAACAAGCGGAGCCGGATCGTCGGCCTCGGTTCCTGCGTCCATCATCCCCTTGAGCGCCAAAAGATCTGACGCACGCGACGGCGCAAGCGTGATGCCGCGCGCAGCTGCCAGCGCTTCCGTTTGCTCAAGAGCGGTCAGGGCCGCAGCCATCGCGGTTTCGTTCAAGGCCAGTTCCGGGGCAGAATCCTCGCGGTTCAAGCGCATCGACAGGGTCACGTTTCCCCGGCTCAGGGATTTGGACAGGGACGCCCGCAACGCGACTTCGAGACCGGTCAACCAATCGGGCACGCGCAGACGCATGTCCAGCCCCTTACCGTTTACGCTGCGAAGTTCCCACGACCAGCTGTGCGGGCCAAAAGTACCCTTCCCCGAGGCAAACCCGGTCATGGATCTGATCATGATGGCCCTTTCCTGTTCCCCAGCTGTTTCGAGCATGTGCGCACCTAATGCCATTGACTGGTGCAGAGCAAGAGTTTGCTGAAGACGCATTTGTTTGGCGCAAGTTAACCATTCGTTAAAGAATTGCTCCAAAATTGAATTAACCCGAGTCAAAATACCCTTAGCAATGGTTTGCGGGCCGTAGATGCTTCCATTGTGTTGCATTTTATGAAAAAGGCGGCCAATTGACGGTAGGGTGATGAAAATGAAAACCTTTTTCGGGATAGGTTCCGGGTCAGAATTTGGAAAGATCGTCGCAATGGATCGCTTTGACAGTGGGCGCAGCCTATCGCCGATCCGCCAGGCCGAGGCGTATTGGACCGCATTGTTGAGCGGCGACAGCGTGCCGATGCGGTCTCAAATCGACCCGCGCGGTCTTGAGAATGTTCTTGAATATACTTTCATCCTGGAACGCATCGCACCCGGCCTGGCCCGTTTTCGTCTGGCAGGCAGCCATCTGAACGCGCTTGCAGGTATGGAAGTGCGGGGAATGCCGTTGACCGCGTTCTTTCAACCCGATGCCCGCGCACAGACCAAGGATGTACTGGAACAGGTATTTGCGTCCCCCGCTGTTGCCGAATTGAGTCTGAACTCGGACGGGGTGTTGGGACGTACCCGGATGCAGGCCCGGATGATCCTTCTGCCGCTGAAAAGTGACCTTGGGGATGTCAGCCGTATTTTGGGGGTCATGATCGCCGATGGCGCAATCGGCAAGACACCGCGCCGGTTTTCACTGACCGATACGCGGATCAAACCGGTTTCTGAAATTCAGGTTCCCGCGCCCACACTGCGCCGCCCTGTGGAAGGTTTTGCTGAGGAACAACGCGAATTCAAGCGCTCTGCCTGCCATCTACATCTGGTGGTGTCTCGCGACGATTGAGACCCGCCAATTGCCGTGATCAGAAACAGCGGGCCGATGGCCCGCTGTTGTCAGTGTTTCGGATGCGCTCAGCTTACCGCGCGTTTCGAGCCGTTGCGACGCAGGTTGGTCAGCTCTTCCGCCACCAGGAACGCAAGTTCCAGCGACTGCGATGCGTTCAAGCGCGGATCGCAGGCGGTGTGGTAGCGGTCCGACAGGTCTTCTTCGGTCACGGCACGTACACCGCCGGTGCATTCCGTCACATCCAGCCCGGTCATTTCGAAATGCACACCGCCGGGGATGGTTCCCTCGGCCTGATGCACTCCGAAAAAGTCACGCACCTCGCGCAGAACAGAATCAAACGGGCGGGTTTTATAGCCCGTGGCCGATTTGATCGTGTTTCCGTGCATGGGGTCGCAGACCCAGGTGACCTTGGCGCCCTCTTCCTTGACCGCCTTGATCAGACGCGGCAGATGCTCGCCCGCTTTGCCCGCGCCGAAGCGCGCGATCAGGGTCAGCCGCCCCTCTTCGTTGTCCGGGTTCAGCTTTGACATCAGAACCTTGAGGTCCTCGGCCGTAGTGGTCGGGCCGCATTTCAGACCGATCGGGTTCAGCACCCCGCGGCAGAACTCGACATGCGCGCCGTCGGGCTGACGGGTGCGGTCGCCGATCCAGATCATGTGACCGGAGCCAGCCAGCCAGTTGCCCGAGGTGGAATCCAGTCGCGTCAGTGCCTCTTCGTATTCCAGCAACAGCCCTTCGTGGCTGGTGTAGAATTCGACGGTCGAGAATTCATGGGTTGTTTCCGCAGTGATTCCAGCGGCTTCCATGAAGTCGATGGTGTCCTGAATACGATCGGCAACCTCGGAATATTTCTGAACGTCCTGTTCATCCGCGAAACCCAAAGTCCAGGCATGCACGCGGCTCATATCCGCGAAGCCGCCGGTTGAGAACGCCCGCAGCAGGTTCAGTGTCGCCGCCGCCTGCGTGTAGGCCTGCAACATCTTGTTGGGATTCGGAATCCGGGCTTCGGGCGTGAAGGCCAATTCGTTGATGATGTCGCCGCGGTAGCTTGGCAGTTCCACACCATTCACGACTTCGGTCGGGGCACTGCGTGGTTTGGCAAATTGCCCGGCCATACGACCGACTTTGACCACTGGCACCTTGGCGCCATAAGTCAAAACCATCGCCATTTGCAGCATCACCTTGAAAGTGTCACGGATCGCATCAGCGCTGAATTGTTCAAAGCTTTCAGCGCAATCCCCACCTTGCAGAAGGAAGGCCTCGCCGCGCCCGGCGGCACCCAGATGCTGTTTGAGACGCCGCGCCTCGCCTGCAAAGACCAGCGGGGGATACTTTGAAAGCTGAGCCTCGACCTTGGCCAGCGCGGCCGCGTCGGTATAATCTGGCATCTGAACCCGGGGCTTGTTGCGCCAGTTCGATTTTTGCCATTCGGTCATAGCTTTGATCTCCGCTGAAGTTTTCAGGTGGTCTCTATACAAAATGCAATGAAGAGTGACCATATCCCATTTGCGCCTCTTGACGACGCAAACAAGCTTTGATCATGGTGGCTGTCAAATCTGCGGCTGGATAATCACACGTCCAGCAGCGAAGCAAGGACATCTCGCCATGCAAGAGCAACGCCAAGTTGTCACGGTGGAAGACACTGCGGCCCCACCCCGGAATTTCGTGTTTGTCCTTTTGGACAAATTCTCGCTTCTGTCTTTTGCTTCGGCGCTTGACAGTCTGCGCATCGCCAACCGCATGGCGAACAGACAGCTTTACACCTGGAAGCTGATAGGAGAAGGCGGAGAAACGGTAACTTGCTCGGCCGGGACCGAGTTCAGTCTTGACAGTGATCTGGTGGAGTTGCAGCGAGATGACGTTGTTCTGATTTGCGGTGGCGTGGACGTTCAGGCGGCCACCACCAAGCGCGTGCTGAACTGGCTGCGGCGTGAAGCGCGAAGGGGATTGCGGATCGGTGGCCTCTGCACTGCGGCCTATACTCTGGCAAAGGCCGGGTTGATGGACAATAAGAAGGCAACGATCCATTGGGAGAACTCTGACAGTTTCATCGAAGAGTTCGACGAGGTCAAACTGACCAAAGCCGTCTTTCAGATCGATGGAAGTCGCATGACGACTGCGGGCGGCACCTCGTCGATTGACCTGATGCTCAAACTGATTGCAGATGACTATGGCGAGGATCTGGCCAACGCGGTGGCGGATCAGATGATCTATTCCTCGATTCGAACCGACCAGGACACGCAGCGTTTGTCAACTCCGACCCGAATCGGTGTGCGGCATCCGAAGTTGAGCCAGGTTATACTGATGATGGAAAAGAACATCGAAGAACCGATTTCGCCCTCGATCCTTGCCAAGGAAGTGGGTATGTCAACCCGCCAGCTGGAGCGTCTGTTCCGCCGGTATCTCAGCCGTTCCCCCAAGCGCTATTACATGGAACTGCGCCTGCACAAAGCCCGCAACCTGCTGATGCAGACCGATATGAGCGTCATCAACGTGGCGCTGGCCTGTGGTTTCGCCTCGCCCAGCCATTTTTCAAAATGCTACCGGGCGCATTACAACACCACGCCCTATCGCGAACGTGGTGCGCAAAGTGGAAGACTGTCAGTCTAAGGTCCAGCGTCAAAGCTCTTTGACGAAATAGTGCAAGTACGGTCGGAGCATGGGCTGATCTTTGTAGGTTGTTGTCTCGATCGGAGAGTCCAGTTCCACAAACCCGAGCTTGGGATACAAAGATCTCATTTCCACATTTGGGGTGAGTGTATCTGCGATCAACCGCTTCAGCCCCATAGCTCTGGCGGCTTGTTCTCGTGCTTGAATCAATGCGCGCCCCACTCCGGTGCCCCGAGCGTCTTCGGTTACAAATACACGTTTCAACTCGCCGGTAGACTGATCAAACCGTTTCATCATTCCACACCCCACGATTTTGCCACCGTGGTTTCTTGCGACGATCAGGCATCCGTTCGGAGGCATGTAGTCATCCGTGTTCGCCCAGAATTCCTCCAGTGCGCTTTGCGGTGCGGAAGGATCCAATTCGAACCCCATACCCTGCATTCTTTGAGCGATAAGAGCATAATATTGCTCCAAAATCATATTCAGCTCGGTTCTTGGCGGGATACTTGTGCACAATTCAATGTCGAAATCACTCATTAATATCCCCTTAACCGTGTAACCTGTTGGACAGAGTGACTGCGACGATGGAAACGCGCAAATGGAATTGAAAAGTCTGCTGGCATGCTTCGTATGTCACTGTTTGACAGACATCCTGTAAACCGCGCCCTGCCCGACTGAAATGAACCAGATCGCCCCATCCGGGGCCTGCACGATGTCACGGACCCGTTCGGTCTCGGGGCCCTTGATCTGCTCGACCTCGCGCAGCGGATCTTCGGACAGCCGCGCGATATAGTCGAATTTCAGCGAGCCCACGAAAATGTCGCCCCGCCATTCTGGAAACATGTCGCCGGAATAGACCATCAACCCCGACGGCGCGATCGACGGGTCCCAGTACAGGCGCGGCTGTTCCATACCGGGCTTGCTGGTGCCCTCGCCGATCTTCTCTCCGGAATAATGTGTGCCGTAAGAGATAACCGGCCAGCCGTAATTGGCGCCGGGTTTGACAAGGTTCACCTCGTCACCGCCGCGCGCACCGTGTTCCGACACCCAAAATCGGCCGCGCGTATCCAAATCGGCCCCCTGTGGGTTGCGGTGCCCATAGGTCCAAATTTCAGGTCGGATATCTGCCTGCCCGATGAATGGATTGTCTGAAGGCACCGAGCCGTCGCGGTTGATACGGATCACGGAACCCATGGCGTTCGAGCGATCCTGCGCCTGTGGCGCATCCCCTCGATCTCCGATGGTTACAAAAAGAGTGCTGTCATTGGCTTCTACAACGCGTGAGCCGAAATGCCGCCCGCCTGATCCGCCGGGGGAAGCCTCGAAAATGACCCGCAGATTCGTCAGGCGCGTGCCGTTCTCGGACAGGCGCGCCACCGCGACAGCCGTGCCCGCGCCACCCTTTTGCGGTTTTGAAAAGGTCAGAAAGACCTCGCGGCTTTGATTGAAATCGCGCGGGATCGTAACGTCCAGCAATCCGCCCTGCCCCGAAGCTGCGACTTTGGGAACGCCGGATATGGCATTCGCCTCTCCGCCCTGAACATACAACAGGTTTCCGTCGCGTTCGGTGACAAGAAAACTGCCGTCAGGCAAGATGCCGACGGCCCAGGGCGTATCCAGCCCACCTGCCATTTCGGTGAGTTCAATTTTCCCGACCGAGGTCGACAACGCCTGTGCCAAGGCGCTTTCACTGTAAATAGTGAAGAACAGAATCGCGGCAGCTCTGAGCATGTTGACACTTCTCCGGACAATCTTAGGCAAACCCTAACAAAACAGATAGATTTCCGATCGATAAAAACACGATTGCGTTAGGACTTTTCTTTTCCGGGCAGCTTGCCTAGGTTCGTGGCCAGAACGAATACGTTCACAATAGGGAGTAACCATATGAAAAAGCTGCTTACAGCAACTGCAGCATCCGCTTTGCTGGCCGGACCTGCGCTGGCCGAAGACATTACGCTTGGTGTTTTGTTCGGATTCACCGGCCCAATTGAATCGCTGGCACCCGCAATGGGTTCGGGCGCTGAATTGGCGATGGCGGAAGTCACCGAATCCGGAAAACTGCTGGATGGATCCAAAGTGACCGCATCGCGCGCCGACACCGGCTGCATTGATAACGGTCTGGCCACTTCGAACGGCGAACGCATGATTGCCGACGGTGTTGCCGGCATCATCGGCGGCGATTGCTCGGGCGTGACCGGCGCGATCCTTCAGAATGTCGCGATTCCGAATGGCATGGTCATGATCTCGCCCTCGGCGACCTCGCCGGGCCTGTCGACCATGGAAGACAACGGCCTGTTCTTCCGGACCGCGCCTTCAGATGCGCGCGAAGGCCAGGTGATGGCGGATATCCTGAAGGATCGCGGCATCAACTCGATCGCTCTGACCTATACCAACAACGACTACGGCAAGGGTCTGGCGGACGCGATCCAAACCTCTTTCGAGGCAGCAGGTGGTGAAGTGACCATCGTTGCAGCGCACGAGGACGGCAAAGCCGACTACTCGGCCGAAGTTGGTGCTCTGGCCTCGGCCGGTGGCGACATTCTGGTTGTTGCGGGCTATCTGGATCAGGGCGGCCTGGGCATCATCCAGTCGGCACTGGACAGCGGTGCGTTTGACACCTTTGGCCTGCCGGGCGGCATGATCGGTGACTCGCTGCCGGCCAATGTCGGCCCCGACCTGAACGGCTCGTTCGGTCAGATCGCCGGTTCGGGTGGTGAAGGCGCCGAGAAGTATTTCGCCATGGCCGAAGCCGCAGGGTTCGACGGTTCGTCGCCCTATTCGCCCGAATCCTATGACGCTGCGGCTTTGTTCATGCTGGCCATGCAGGCTGCCGGATCGACCAATCCGGCCGACTATGGCGGCAAGATCATGGACGTTGCCAATGCTCCGGGTGAAAAGATCTATCCCGGCGAACTGGCCAAGGGTCTGGAATTGCTGGCAAACGGTCAGGACATCGACTATGTCGGTGCGTCCGGTGTCGAACTGATCGGCCCCGGCGAAAGCGCTGGTTCCTATCGTGAGATCGAAGTGACCGACGGTGAAAACAAGACCGTCAACTTCCGTTGATTGACCGTCAAAGGCTATGAATGAAAGCAGCCCGGGCCTTGTGTCCGGGCTGTTTCAATGAAAAAAGACCGCACCCGATCAACGGGGTCGAGACAACAGCGCCGGACAGGCGGCAAGGGGAAAAGATGATCGTCGTCGAGGACGTGCACAAGCATTTCGGCGGATTTCATGCGGTGGACGGGGCATCGCTGGAAATCCAGAAAGGGTCGATCACCGGCCTGATCGGGCCCAACGGGGCAGGGAAAACCACTCTGTTCAATGTGATCGCGGGTGTTTTGCCGCCGACCAGCGGCAAGGTGGTGATGGACGGCGAGGATATCACTGGCCTGCCCCCTCATGAACTGTTCCATAAGGGTCTGTTGCGCACGTTTCAGATTGCACATGAATTCCCGTCGATGACCTGCCGTGAAAACCTGATGATGGTGCCTGGCGCGCAATCAGGCGAGTCGCTGTGGAACACGTGGTTCGGCCGCAAACGCATCGCTGACGAAGAACGCGCACTGAAGGCCAAGGCCGATGAGGTTCTGGAGTTTCTGACGATTGAACATCTGGCCGATCACAAGGCGGGTCAGGTCTCGGGTGGTCAGAAAAAGTTGCTGGAGCTTGGCCGCACCATGATGGTCGACGCCAAGATCGTGTTTCTGGACGAGGTCGGCGCAGGTGTGAACCGCACCCTTCTGATGACCATTGCCGACACGATCCTGCGTCTGAACAAGGAGCGTGGATACACCTTCGTCGTCATCGAGCACGACATGGATTTCATCGGCAAGATCTGTGATCCGGTCATCTGCATGGCCGAAGGCAAGGTACTGGCCGAGGGTACCTTGGACGAGATCAAGGCGAACGAGCACGTGATCGAAGCCTATCTGGGCACCGGCCTGAAGAACAAAGACAAACTGGAGGCAGGCGCGTGAGCGACAACCCCTATCAGGATGACAAGGGCAACAAGGACGCCTCGATCACCAATCCGCATGGTGTCGGCACCATGACCCCGGCCCATCGCAAAAGTGGTGCGACGCATAAGGTCGAAGGCGGCCCGTTTCTGATCGGCGACACCATGACGGGTGGTTACGGCAAAGGGCCGGACATTCTGCATGATTGCACCATCGCCGTGGACAAGGGTGAAATCGCAGTCATCGTCGGCCCCAACGGTGCGGGCAAGTCGACGGCGATGAAAGCTGTGTTCGGGATGCTGGATGTCCGTTCAGGGTCCGTGCGTCTGGATGGCGAGGATATCACCAATCTCAGCCCGCAAGACCGGGTCATGCGTGGCATGGGTTTCGTGCCACAGACACAGAACATCTTTACCTCGATGACGGTGGAAGAGAACTTGGAAATGGGTGCCTTCATCCGCCGCGACGACATCAGTCAGACGATGGAGCAGGTCTATGACCTCTTCCCGATTCTCCGCGACAAGCGCAATCAGGCCGCCGGAGAGTTGTCGGGCGGACAACGCCAACAGGTCGCAGTTGGCCGCGCGCTGATGACCCAGCCCAAGGTGCTGATGCTCGACGAACCCACGGCAGGCGTTTCGCCGATCGTGATGGATGAACTGTTCGACCGGATCATCGAAGTGTCCCGCACCGGCCTGCCGATCCTGATGGTCGAACAGAACGCCCGCCAGGCCTTGGAGATTGCCGACAAGGGATACGTTCTGGTTCAGGGGCGGAATGCCTATAGCGGAACGGGCAAGGAACTACTGGCCGATCCAGAGGTTCGGAAGAGCTTCTTGGGGGGGTGAGGCCTATGAAAACTAGCCTACTCGCCGTTTTCTGTTCATGTCTGTTAGGCAGCATCGCGTTTGCTCAGAGCCTAGCACCGCAAGCTAAGCAGTCTAAAAATGGCGTGATCGTCCGTTGCGAGTTCGAGAATCAACGAACGGTCATCCTATCGGCGCTCGATGACAGGATTGTTTGGCAGGAAAATGGTTCTGATTACCCTACCAGTGATTGGACACATATTCGGATATCGCATGACCCAATATTGTCAGTATTTGCTTATGGTGTGGGCATCGGAAGCCCGAGACTCGATATTTACCAAGGTATCGTCCACGCTGATAAGCCCGACTACGACCTTGAAACTGCAATCCTCAGCGAGACGATTGTTGGGCGCGAAAGGTTGATAGTAGTGGCCGTTGAGGGTTTTTGCCAAGGCGAGCAACAGAACTAGTGGGCTTTCTCAAAGCAATTATTACGCCCTCCAACTTCCTTCTTGTTTCCGCAATCGACTGAAGTCGCGAGTTTAGAAGGAAACGATCGTTGATCTCGGTATCTGGCCGTCTTTAACTTCGACAACCATCCCAAGATTTCCACGCCTCAGCTGCAATCCGGTCACATTGTGCGTTTAGCGCCGGGCTTTGTGAAGGAAACGGTTTCCCGGTCAACCAAAGTTAGCTCCGTGAAATCAAGCGAACCTTCTGAATAAAAACTCTGTTCAGGACCCAAAAATGAAAAAATGGATGTGTGTGGCCATTGCCACCTTGTGCGCGACCGCCGCAACTGCGGAAGAACGTCACTTTGTCTGTGTGTCGGATCGTGACGGCAGCGAAGTGCGCCTCAACCGGGCACCGGAAGGAGACAAGGGCAATATCGAAACTGCGAATGTTTCAGGCGACGCGATGGTGTTCAAAGGCGTTGGCAACATGACGTTTGTCCATATTGAAGGCGAAGATGTCATGACCTTTGTCGTGCATTATGACGACATGTCCTTTGACCTCTCGGTCAAGGGTCCCCACGCGGGAACCGATCACGGCACCTGCACCGAGACGGACGCCTGATCCCGCTTCTTTCCATCTCAGTCACCCACCGGAATTGGCCGGTGCGTGACTGAGCCAGGCCAAAATTGAATAGTCTTGCCTGCTTCCGGTTTTCTCGTGGCTTTTTTTCACAACCAGCAGAAAAATATGACGCAAAACAGCGCAGGAAACATTGTGCCTGCGCGGACCGTCATGCCATAAGACCGCACCCGGACAGTGAGAATAAATAATGGATCTACTCAACGCGCTTGTTGCGCTTGCGAATTTTGTGTTGGTGCCTGCGGTCGCTTATGGAAGTCAACTGGCGTTGGGCGCGCTTGGCGTGACCCTGATCTACGGCATTCTGCGATTTTCGAACTTTGCCCATGGCGACACAATGGCCTTTGGCGCGATGATCGCCGTGCTGGTCACATGGGGGTTGCAGGCCGCCGGGATCAGCTTTGGACCGCTGCCAACCGCCCTGCTCGCCCTGCCCTTTGCCATACTGGGCTGTATCGTGCTGGTGCTGATCACCGACAGGCTGGTCTACAAATTCTACCGTGACCAAAAGGCGAAGCCCGTTATTCTGGTGATCGTTTCCATGGGCGTGATGTTCATCATGAACGGCCTTGTCCGGTTTATCATCGGGCCAGACGACCAAAGGTTCTCGGATGGGGCTCGGTTCATTGTTTCGGCGCGCGACTTCAAGGCGATGACCGGTCTGCGCGAGGGTCTGGCCATCAAGACGTCGCAAGGTATCACGGTGATCGTGGCCGTTGTTGCCGTGGCGCTGCTGTTTTGGTTTCTGAACAAGACGCGCACAGGCAAGTCGATGCGGGCCTATTCGGACAACGAGGATCTGGCGCTGCTGTCAGGCATCAACCCGGAACGTGTGGTGATGATCACATGGATCATCGTTGCGGCGCTGGCCACAACTGCTGGCGTACTTTACGGGCTGGACAAAAGCTTCAAACCCTTCGTCTATTTCCAGCTTCTGTTGCCGATCTTTGCCTCGGCCATCGTGGGTGGTTTGGGCAATCCTCTGGGCGCCATCGCAGGCGGGTTTATCATCGCGTTTTCCGAAGTGACGATAACATACGCCTGGAAGAAGGTGCTGACCTATGTGTCGCCCGAAAGTCTGGCGCCGTCAGGTTTGGTGCAACTTCTTTCGACCGATTACAAATTCGCGGTCAGCTTTGTCATCCTGCTGATCGTGCTTCTGTTCAAGCCCACGGGACTTTTCAAGGGAAAGGCCGTATGACCGACTCTGTCAAAAACACGCTGCTCTTCGCAATGGTCGGCGGCCTGATCCTGTTGACCGGTTTCACGCAAAGCTGGAACACCGCGATCCTGATCCTGAATATGGGGCTGATTTCCGCCATCATGGCGATCGGTGTAAACCTGCAATGGGGATTTGCCGGTCTGTTCAATGTGGGCGTGATGGGCTTTGTCGCACTGGGCGGTCTGGCCGTCGTACTGGTTTCAACGCCGCCCACGCCCGGTGCCTGGGCTGCCGGAGGTTATGGCATCGTTCTGTCTTTGCTGCTGGGTGCCGCGACAGTGGTTGCCGCCGTTCTGGTGGCAACGAAACTGCCGAAAGGCCGTGTGCAAACCCTGACGATCATCGCCGTTCTTGTCGTGGGCTTTTTTGTCTATCGCGCGGTGTTCGATCCCAGCATTGCGGCGGTCGAGGCCATCGACCCGGCGATTGCCGGCAATATTGGCGGTTTGAATCTGCCGGTTCTGCTGGCCTGGCCGGCCGGTGGTTTGCTGGCGGCGGGTGCTGCGTGGCTGATCGGTAAAACGGCGCTGGGCCTTCGCTCGGATTATCTGGCGATTGCCACATTGGGTATCGCCGAAATCATTGTCGCGGTCATGAAAAACGAAGACTGGCTGGCCCGGGGCGTCAAGAATGTCTACGGCATCCCACGCCCGTCCCCTGTTGTGGGCTACGAAGTGGATTTGCAGAACGACCCGGCCTTTCTGGCGCGGGCCGAATGGTTGGGGTTGGACCCCGTCACCGCATCCACCCTTTCGGTCAAACTCGGTTATTCGCTGCTGTTCCTGATTGTGCTTCTGGTTCTACTCTGGATGGCTCAGATGGCGCTGAAGAGCCCGTGGGGCCGGATGATGCGCGCAATCCGTGACAATGAAGTGGCGGCTGAGGCCATGGGCAAGGATGTCACCCGTCGTCATCTGCAAATATTCGTACTGGGTTCGGCTGTTTGCGGTATCGCGGGTGCGATGATGACAACGCTGGACGGCCAGTTGACGCCAAGCGCGTATCAACCGCTGCGCTTTACCTTTCTGGTCTGGGTGATGGTGATCGTGGGTGGTTCGGGCAACAACTTCGGGGCCGTTCTGGGCGCATTCCTCATCTGGTTCCTGTGGGTTCAGGTTGAACCGATCGGCTTGTGGCTGATGAATGTCATTACCGCCGGCTTGCCGGACGGAAGTGCATTGAAAGTCCACCTGTTGGACAGCGCCGCACATATGCGTCTGTTCACGATGGGTCTGATCCTGTTGATTGTTCTCAGATTCAGCCCAAGAGGGCTGATCCCAGAGAAATAGATCGCTTCCACCTTCAATATGCGAAACCGCGCCTCTTATCCGGCGCGGTTTCTTGATTCTTAACGATTTTTTGAATAAACGGACACACCGCAGTGATTTCTTTTTGCGGTATGTCGTCGGCACTCACATCCGTCTACGCCGATCTGTAACGATCATTTACACGTTTTGAAAAGAGTCAAAAATGAAAGCACCACGGTTCAAGACACTGCTTCTATTTCCGGTTGTTGCCATCGTAACAACCGCCTGCATTCCCACTCCGGAAGAACTTGAAACAACTCCCGTCAAAGTTCAAACGCCCAAAGGTGTCGTAACCTGTCAGCTATATCGTCACGACCGGGTGACCTGGGACCGGGCGATTGACTTCCCGGCTTCGAAAATGTCCGTGCCGGAGGCTGACGCCTACTGCCGTCAGGAAGGCCAGCGTCGTCTGAAGTAAACATTGCGGCGCCCGTGATGGGCGCCGTTCCGTCATCTGTTGCGGAACAATCCACCCAGAATACCACGAACGATTCGGCGTCCGGTCGTTCCTTTCAGTTCTTTGATAACTGCGTCGGTCATCGCCGATGCAAACGTGTCTTTCCGCCGTTGCACCCGGGACGAGGATCTGCCGACCCGGCTTCCCGAATATCTGCGAGCCGAAGAATACTCTCGTTCCATCGGTGATTGTGCCTCTAGAACTTCATCGGCCTCTGCCTGTTCAGCGGCCTTGGCGGCCGCCTCGGCCCGAGCCTGGAGGATTTCAAAGGCCGATTTTCGATCAATACCATCGTCATATTTAGACGCCATCGGCGAGGCATCGAGAATGGCCCTCCGCTGCGCATCAGAAATGGGCCCCAACTGGGAACCCGGCGGACGAATCAATGTGCGCTCGACAATTCCGGGAACACCTTTTTTCTGCAGCATCGACGTGACAGCCTCACCAACGCCCACCTCGCGAATTGCGGCTTCGGTGTCAAAGGCGGGGTTTTCGCGATAGGTTTCCGCCGCCAGACGCAGGTTCTTTCGGTCACGCGCCGTGAAGGCCCGCAAAGCGTGTTGAACGCGATTGCCCAACTGCCCCAGAATATCCTCGGGAATATCGGCGGGATTCTGGGTGATGAAATAGACACCCACCCCTTTGGACCGGATCAGGCGCGCAACCTGTTCAACCTTGTCCACCAACACTTTCGGAGCGCCGTCAAACAACAGATGCGCCTCGTCGAAGAAGAACACCAGCTTGGGTTTGTCAGGATCACCGACTTCGGGAAGCTCCTCAAACAATTCGCTCAGCAGCCACAGCAGGAATGTCGCATAAAGCCGTGGCGCTGCCATCAGTTTGTCCGAAGCAAGGATGTTCACCATCCCCTGCCCGTTTTCATCGGTGCGCATCAGATCGGACAGATCCAGCGCGGGTTCGCCAAACAGTTTTGTTCCACCCTGGTTTTCCAATACCAGCAATCGCCGCTGGATCGCACCGATCGAAGATGTCGATACATTGCCATATCGCAATGAAAGCTGGGCCCGGTTCTCGCCGATCCAGACCAGCAGCGCCTGAAGGTCTTTGAGATCCAGAAGAGGCATTCCCTCTTCATCGGCCACGCGGAACGCGATGTTCAGGATACCTTCCTGCGCTTCGCTCAATTCCATCAACCGGGACAGCAGCAACGGGCCCATTTCAGTGACCGTCGTCCGCACTGGATGGCCCTGTTCACCAAAAAGATCCCAGAACGTAACGGGGCAGGCGGAATAAGCAAAATCGTCGAACCCTATGCGTTTGGCACGATCCATAAATGCCTGATGCAGTTTTTGCGCGTCGCTTCCGGGCAAAGCCAGGCCCGACAGATCACCTTTGACATCGGACAGAAACACCGGAACTCCGGCTTGGGAAAACCCTTCCGCGAGGATTTGCAACGTTACGGTCTTACCGGTCCCAGTGGCGCCGGCAATCAGCCCATGGCGGTTGGCATATTTCAGTGCCAGTTCCTGCGGCTGGCCATAGCCTTCGCCTCCGCCACCCAAAAATATATTCTTGCCCATTAACATTGCCTTATGTTTCACCGATCCGTGA
The DNA here is from genome assembly GCF_056541565.1 of Ruegeria sp. AG6. NCBI lineage: Bacteria > Pseudomonadati > Pseudomonadota > Alphaproteobacteria > Rhodobacterales > Roseobacteraceae > Ruegeria > Ruegeria sp. AG6. Next base: position 696,175 of record NZ_JBQFYQ010000001.1, read on the forward strand.
CCAGCATACAAAGTTAACCTTTGACTGCGATAGTCAATTTGCCCCGCGTTTGTTTCCTTCACGTGGGGCAGACTTCCTCCCTGTCGACTGGCCGTGCCTTCGGGCACGGCTTTTTTGCAGGTTCAAAAATGGTTTCAAAGCTCTGACCGCAGTATTAAAATTTGAGGATAGCTGTTGACCCGTCTGCGACCCTCTCGTAGGGTTTGCGCATAAATAAGTCGGCCAGTCCGACGGGGAGAACCTTTTGGAAAAGAGAGCTGGCTTATGCAGCTCTCTTTTTCTGTCTCAGGGCAGTTGGTTTCTGGTGTTCTGGCAAGAATCCGTTCACGTTCAGACCAGCCGTTCTGTTAGTGCCTGACACCAGATCAGAAGAGTGTTAAACGAAGCAAAAAGCTCAAGCATCAAGTCGAGGCATTCATGATCAAGCAACTTCTAACCGCAAATACAGTGGCCGTCGCCTTTCTTAGCAGCGCAGTCTGTGCCCAAGAGGCCAACGACGAAAGCCCGCAGCAGGCCGAGCCCGCCCAAACCGAAGCCGCGCAAGAACTGGATCTGGGAGAGACTGGCCCACGTATCGGCGAGCAATACGTCAAAGAAACAAGCGGTGCTTGGAATATAACCTGTCTACGGACCGAAGACGGCGAAGATCCTTGCCTGCTGCGTCAAGTTCTTTCCGGCGCCGAGGGCCAGCCGATTGCGGAAATCTCGATCAACAAGCTTCCCGAAGGAGCGGAGGCCGTTGCCGGAGCTAGGTTGACTGTGCCGCTGGAGACCATGCTGCAAGCACAAATTGCTGTGTCCATAGACGGCGCACCGGGTAAAAGATACAACTATCATCACTGCAACCCGGTAGGCTGCGTCGCGCAATTGGGCTTTACGCAAGGCGATATAGACGCCATGAAAGCGGGCAGTGAGGCAACAATCTCGCTGGTGTCAATTCTGGCCCCGAGCCAACTTTTGCAAATCGAAATGTCGCTGGCTGGATTTACCAGTGGCTACGATCAGCTGGAAGTCCTGCAAAACTGACAGATCGCAGACAAAGGCCGCTCTGAATGCGGCGGCCTTGTTTCGTACGTTGTTCGCTAAACCCGCTTCAGCGCCAAAACCGCATTCAGCCCGCCAAAGGCAAACGCATTGCTGAGCGCGACGTCAACTTTGGCTTCCCGAGCTTCGTTCGGCACAACATCAAGCGCGCATTCCGGATCGGGTTCCTCGTATCCGATGGTGGGTGCGATCACACCGTCCCGCAGCGCCATGATACATGCCAACAGTTCCACCGCACCGGTTCCACCAATCAGGTGACCATGCATGGATTTGGTCGACGATATCATCAGGTCGTCAGCATGGGGCCCGAAAACATCCGCCACGGCGGCACATTCGGTTTTGTCATTCGCAGCCGTCCCGGTGCCATGCGCGTTGATATAACCCACATCGCTTGCATTCAATCTGGCATCAGCCAAGGCACCTGACATGGCCCGTGAAGCCCCTTGCTTGCTGGGCATCACGATATCGGCCGCATCCGATGACATGGCAAAACCAACGACTTCGCACATGATCACGGCGCCACGGGCGCGGGCGTGTTCGTATTCCTCGAAAACAAAGACCCCGGCCCCTTCGCCCTGTACCATTCCGTTGCGATTGGCGCTGAACGGTCGGCACGCATCCTTGGACATGACGCGCAACCCTTCCCAGGCCTTGACGCCTCCAAAGCACAACATGGATTCGGACCCGCCTGTGATCATGACCGGGGCCATGCCGCTTCGGACCATCTGAAAGGCCTGCGACATGGCATGGTTCGAGGACGCACAGGCAGTCGACACGGTGAAGCTGGGGCCTTTGAGGTTGTGTTCCATGGAAACATGGCTGGCCGCCGCATTGTTCATGAGTTTGGGAACAACAAACGGGTGTACCCGATTCTTTCCGTCCTCATAAACCGAGCGATAATTGTCATCCCAAGTCGATACGCCACCGCCGGCGGTCCCCAGAACAACACCTGATTTTGCGGCCAACTCTCCGTGAAACTCGATGCCGGACTGATCGATGGCCTCTTTGGCGGCGGTCAGAGTGAACTGAGTGAACCGGTCATACAGCGACATCTGCTGACGGTTGAACCGACCTTCAGCCTCAAAGCCGCGAACCTGCCCGCCGATCTTGATGGCCAACCGATCAACGTCCCGAAATTCCAGTTCCGAGATGCCGCAACGGCCTTCGCGCATGGCTTCCAGCGTGTCAGGAACCGAATGGCCCAGTGAATTGATCGTACCTGCGCCGGTAATGACAACACGTTTCATGAGCGTCAGTCAGACCTTTTCCGACACGAGCTTTTCGATCCCGGAAATGATCGCAGCGACATTGGATATGTCAAAATCGTTGGCCTCGGGCTCATTGGCGTTGAACGGAATTGAAATGTCGAACTCTTCCTCGATGGCGAATATGCTTTCCACCAGACCAAGGCTGTCGATTCCCAGATCTTCCAGCGTGCTTTCGGGCGTCACATCCGATGGCTCCAGCACGGCCTGCTCTGCAATGATTGCGATGACGCGGTCGCTGATGCTCATGTCGATCCCCTGATTTTCAGTTTGACGATGATTTAATCGCTTGGGGTCTGTTTGAAAACAGCCTTTTTCAATGCCTCAACGTCGCGTGCCATTCGGGGCAGTCGGCGCTGCGCCTTGTAGACATCGGTGTGGGTCTCCATTTTGATGCCCGGATACCCCATGATCACGCGCCCGGCGGGCACATTTGACAGAATCTTCGTGCCCCCACCCGAAATAACGCCGTCCCCTATGAAAATGTTGTCGACCACTCCGGTCTGACCACCCAGAACGACGTTGTTGCCGATCTCGACCGAGCCGGAGACACCTGTCTGACCGCACAGCAGACAATCCCGCCCGACGCGGGTGTTGTGCCCGACATGGACAAGATTATCCAGCTTGGTGCCATCACCGATCCGCGTGTTGCGGATTGTTCCATTATCGACAGTGCAATTGGCGCCAACCTCGACATCATCACCGATCTCAACCGCGCCCAAAGAATGGATACGGAGCCAACTTTGGGCCTTGGCGTCGCCCTGATCGCCCAACGTTTTGCGGGCGTTCTCAGCGCCAGAAACCTCGGGGGTCACGAAACTGAACCCGTCACTACCAATCCTTGCACCGGGCTGCGCGATGAACCGATCCCCGATTTGTGCGCGCGCGCCAATGCTGACCATTTCACGCAACAGGGCCTGTTCGCCAAGAATGGCGTCCATTCCCACCACGCAGTGTGCTCCGATGACCGAGCCCGAACCTATTCGCGCCCGAGCACCAACAACAGTCAGAGGTCCTATCGCCACATCTGGTCCAATTTCGGCCGTTGGATCGATCACTGCGGAAGGATGAATGCCCGGTTCAATCCCTTGCCCGCGATCCAGCATTGAGGTGATCCCCGCCATCGCCATGCGCGGACGCTTCACGAATATGGCCGCGCGCAACCCCATGTCCTGCCAATCCGCGCCCTCCCACAGAACGGCGGCGCGCGCGCGCCCTTTCGAAAGCGCTTCGGCGTATTTCGGAGACATGGCCATGGCCAGATCGGTTGGGTCCGCATCGCCCGGTTCGGCCGCCCGCACGATCGTCAGGCCACCGTCGCCTTGGCATTCAGCACCCAAAGCGTCGGCGATTTGTTGAATGGTAAACTGCATCTCGGGCTTCCTTTTGGCAGGATTTGCCCTGTGCTTAACTCTGAACGTCCGGCAGGGCCACCCCTGCCTTTTGCAGGGCCTCCCAAATCTTGCCGTCCCGGCCATAGACATCACGGCGATACTGCACCTCGCCTTTTGGCCCGACATATGCCGTTCGATAGATCAGATGAACCGGAACTGTTTGTTCCAAATTGACCTTGGTTTCCTTTCCTGTGCTCAGAACACGATGAAAGAATGCCTTGGGATTCTCTTCCTGTTTGGCCAGCAACGCATAGGCAAATTCGAAAGGCTGCGCCAGCCGGATGCAGCCGTGCGAGAACGCCCGCACCTCGCGCGCGAACAGGCTTTTCTGAGGCGTATCATGCAGATAGATATTGTACTTGTTGGGGAACATGAACTTGACCAGCCCCAAAGCATTGCTTTTGCTGGGCGGCTGGCGCATCGCAAAAGGAAAGCTTCGCGCGGTGAACTGATTGAAATCAACCGCCCCGCGATTGACCTGCCGCCCCCTGCTGTCCGTGATCTGGATATGACCGACCGCGTTGGGGTTCGCTTTCAGCTTCGGCAGGTATTCCTTGGTGATGATCGAGCGCGGAACATACCAGCTGGGGTTTATCACCATATGTTCCATCACATCCGAGAACTCTGGGCTGCGGCGATCATGCGTGTTCTTGCCGATCACCGCACGGGTTTCAAAGGTGACTTGCCCGTCATCCACGATCTTTGCCGAAAAATCTGTCTGGTTGACAAGGACATGACGTGCGCCGCGTTCCCGAGGCAACCAGCGCTCCCGTTCCAAAGCGACATAAACAGCCTTGAGCCGGTCCACGGCGGGGCGATTCAACTCGGCAATCGTGCCCTTGCCTGCAACGCCATCGGGTTCCAACCCATGCGCGATTTGAAAGGCCCTGACCCCTTCCAGCAACGCGGCGTCGAACGACGGACTGGCCGAGGGTTTCATGTAGCCCATTAACACCAGCCGATTGCGAAGCTTCACGACATTGGGCCCGGTATCCCCGAATTCCAACTTAGTTTCCGGAACTGTCGCCCCCCAACCGCCTTGATCTACCAAATCCTGAAGCGCCAGCTTCTGTTTCATCAGAGCCCGGTACTGACGGGTTTGAGGAGCCAATTGCGCAAGATACGCGGCGCCATGTGTGTTCAGGGCGTTCAGATGCTCGGCCGCGCTGCGACGATCCACCGACCGAACAAGCCCGTCGTCGATGTTTCCGGGCCGAATAAGACCCGAGTACAATGCGTCGGCAAAATCCACAAAAACCCGGCTCAGTTCCGCTTCAACGGCGCCAAGATCGCGTGTCGAGCGTGCATCCTGCATTTTCTGCATCAAGGATGAAACTGTCGCATCGGCCCTCGGCAGACCGTGCAGATGCGCATGTGACAGTGCCTGGATCAATGCGGCCCGGCGTTGCATATGCTCATCGGATTCACCCACCCAAATCGGCGAAAACCCGGTTGTCCGGTAAAACTCTGCGATCTGCGATTCCCGTGGGGTATGTTCTGCAACGGCCATCTGAAACGCCGTGTTGTGCGCAGGTTCAGAAGTGGAGTTTGCCATACTCGCAGTGGCCGCAAAACAGGCGGCAAGCAGGATACTGGTACGGGCTCGGAAAACAGAAAGCATTGGATGGCCTTGGAATCAATGGCTTGGTTGATGATATGTGCGTCGAACAACTATGAGTTTGGCTGCGCAGACTTGTCTATTCACAAATTCCTTACCGAATTGCTTCTGTTGGCGTCTGATGCGCGTTTGCATCGGCCCGGTGATGTGCAGCCCACACCTGCAAATATTCTGCGCTCGGCTGTGACATTTGCGCAAAAATCTGCCGAAAATTCCCCCTTGAAAAGGTGCCTATGAAACACTTCTTGGCCGTCGAATCCGATTGTGTCATAAATTCCGCATCTGGGATGGGAAAAAATTAAGACAGCGCGCGTAACATCGTGCGCAGGCAGGAACAGTACGGGACGAACCAAAATGACCAAGAGCAGTTCCTCGGGCTTGACCCGACGTGCCCTATTGGGTGCGTTTGCAGCAACAGCAGTCGCAGCAGCACCCACCTACTCCAAAGCAGCAGGCTTTTTGCGCGGCGGCGGCGATATCCGTCGCATTCGCATGTATTCCGGTCGCACGGGCGAACGGTTGGACATGATTTATTGGGTCGATGGTAAGTATATCAAGGACGCAGTCAAAGAAGTGAACCACTTCATGCGCGATTGGCGCACGGATCACGTAAAATCCATCGATTTACGCACGATTGATATCATGGCGGCATCACACAACCTTCTGGATGTCAACGAACCTTACATGTTGCTGTCGGGCTATCGCTCCCCCCAGACCAACGCCATGCTCCGCGCCCGCTCTCGCGGCGTTGCCCGGAAGTCGCTTCATATGAAGGGACAAGCGGCAGACCTGCGCCTGTCTTCCCGCTCCGTCTCGCAGATGGCTAAGGCTGCTATGTCATGCCGGGCCGGCGGTGTCGGTCAATATAACGGGTCCAATTTCGTGCATATGGACTGCGGTGTCGTCCGCACCTGGCGCGGCTAAGACAGCGACTTCGCGATCTCGGCTTATATGACAGGGGTTTGACGGGGGCGGCCAGTTACATCCCCGCGTCTCCCCCTCCGCCGCCGGCATCACCGCCTCCGGTGTCATTGCTGGATGCTGTCGCCGCAGTGGAATTGCTGGTCTCACGAGACTTTTCATCGCCGACGTCAGCGGGAACACTGGAACCGGAAGCATTGTCGCTTTCTGAATCATCATCGCTTTCGGGTTCTTCATCATCGGTCAGCTTTCCAAGGATAAACGCCAGAATTACGGCGGCCAAGATCCATCCTAAAACGCTTGAAGCTGAAACCCCGGTAATCGCGCTACCCAATAGTGCTACAATCACGACAACGATTATCAGCTTCTTATTTGAAGAGATGACTTTCACATTCCTTCCTCCATTTGAGCTGACGCGCGCCAGCCTCGTTCGGAAAGTGTACATCAAAAAGACCACTGCTTGAGGGATTAAGCCTCAAAATGATTGTCAGGATTGTTCGCGTGGTGGCAAGCAGGCGAAAAACGGAGGCGTGCAGACACTATCCATGGCCCGAAAGGGTATTCGCATGGAAAATATCCCGAGAGGGGATCAGCCAGGGCACCTTTCATAGTTTCAACAGCAGATGCGGGTTGGAACTGTTGGAAGCCAAGATGCTTCGGGCGCTGGAAACCGAAAACTCAAAACTAAAGAAGCGCTTGACCGGGGCAGATGTTGAATAACGCTATGCTGCGGCATATCCCCGGAGCAGCGCAAGACCCTTGTCCTTCATTAGCGATAGCTATGCGGCCCGGGAACTTCTCCCAATTTGGTGCAGAAGTTCCTGCTTTGCCCAATAAACCTTAGAAATATAGCGATGGTGGCGCACCTGAGAGGATTCGAACCTCTGGCCTCTGCCTTCGGAGGGCAGCGCTCTATCCAGCTGAGCTACAGGTGCCTTGGCCGTTAGCTAACCTTGTTCCAATCCGGGTGCAACTGAAAATCGTGATTGTTGCACCCTCTTTGAAACCAAAATCAGGCGAAAAGATCATGCGCCAATTCAAGCGCTTCGATCAGTGTGTCGACCTCATCTGTCGTGTTGTAGAGACCAAAGCTGGCACGGCAAGTCGCCGTGACGCCCAGGTGATCCATAAGCGGGCCAGCACAGTGATGCCCGGCGCGGACGGCAACCCCTTTTTTGTCCAGAATCGTGGATACATCATGGGCATGGCCGGCCCCGTCCAGCGTAAAGCTGAAGATGGCTGCCTTGTCTGGCCGCGTGCCCTGAACTTGAAGCCAGTTGAGACCGTTCAGGCGCTGCATGGCATAGTCCCGCAGGCCGGATTCATGGGCGGCAATGTTGTCCATTCCCAAATCCATCATGTATTCCAGCGCAACGCCTAGGCCGATGGTTTGGACAATGCCGGGTGTTCCGGCCTCGAACTTCATCGGCGGGTCGTTGTAGATCACCTGATCCTTGCTGACCTCTTTGATCATGTCACCGCCACCGACAAAGGGGCGCATCTCGGCCATGCGTTCGGACTTGATGTAGATCGCACCCGACCCCGACGGGCCATACAGCTTGTGGCCGGTGATGGCGTAAAAGTCGCAACCGATGTCCTGCACGTTCACCGGCATATGCACCGCGCCCTGACTGCCATCAACCAGCACCGGGACGCCCCTGGCATGTGCACCTTCGGTGATGGCTTTGACATCCACGACGGTACCCAGAACATTGGAACATTGCGTCACGGCCACAAGTTTGGTTTTCGGGCCGATCGCATCGATTACCGCCTGCGGATCCAGCCCCCCGTCAGCGTCCACATCCACCCACTTCAGAACAACGCCCTGCCGTTCCCTCAGGAAATGCCAGGGCACGATGTTGGCGTGATGCTCCATGACGCTCAGGACGATCTCATCCCCGGCTTCCAGGCGCGGCATGGCCCAGCCATAGGCAACAAGATTGATCCCTTCGGTCGTTCCTGAATTCAGAACGATCTCATCCTCGTTCGATGCCCCCAGGAAACGGGCGATGATCCCCCGAACAGCTTCGTATTTTTCGGTCGACAGATTGGACAGATAGTGCAATCCACGGTGAACATTCGAATACTCTTCGGAATAGGCACGAGTCACCGCATCGATGACGACCTGAGGCTTTTGAGCCGACGCACCGTTGTCCAGATAGGTCAACGGCTTGCCATTCACCTGACGTGACAGGATCGGAAAGTCAGAGCGAATTTTCTGCACATCATACATGATACGGTTTTCCTAGACAGGCGCGGCCGGTGTTAAATACAGGACGAAGGGAACCGCAATCAGGGCTGACAACAGAATTACGGCGAAGGACTTCCAAAGGGATCCGAATTGATGCGCTTCGTTCAGGAAATGAAGCGTGATGTAAAGGCTCAGGATCGCCGTCGCGAACAGCATTATCATCATCAGAAACGGCATCGTCAGGCTTAGAAAAAGGGTCATGACAAGGGCGACGATTTGCAGGAACTGCAACCACACCGTCAGGACCATCAGATCGTCAAAGCTTGCTTTGCCGCCTATTGCTTTTCCGACGACGAAGAACGCAAGGATGCTCAGCAGCATTGCTCCGGCGGATCGCAGCAAAACAACGGGGATACTTTCGGGAGGCGGTGCGATCTGACCTTGCGGCACGGGGACCGACAAATCGATTCCCAACTGGACGAGACAGTTCAAAACCACTGCCAGCGCAAAGGCCAGCCACAACCCTTCCCGCCCCGGTTTCAAGGACAACAACTGGCGGGCGGCTTGGTCGGGGCTTCTGATCGTCAGAACCGCCAGAGCGCCGAGGGAATTGATAGTCATGCAGCGGACCTTTGTACTTGTCTCAGACCGGATAACCAGAACCAGACAAAAACAGCAACCCAGGCGATGCCCACAATTGTCAAAGCGGGCCCGGGCCCGATGAACCCGGCAACCAGACCATTCAACAAGACCAGGGGTGCGGATGCCAACAAAGCCCAGAACAGGGCAAGTCGTGCGCCATAAGCAGTGCCCTGCCCGCCCGCCATCCGCGCCGCCCAATAGGAAATCAGCGCCAGCGTGTAGAAAAACAACGGCAGTATGAACACCGACCCCAGCAAAGCGCCGCCCAGAAGCATGTTCAGCTCGACGCCTTCAAGATGCGCTTTGCGGGCAAGGCTGGGCATTTGCGCGACAAAGGCCACAACGCAAAACGCCATGACAAACACCAGTGCCCTGTCTTCCCGCTGACCCATTTCAAGAAGCCGGCGCACCACGCGCCCCGGCCCCCGGTATGTGGCCAATATGTCAGACGAGACGGCCATCAGCTACGACGCGCCAGCCACCCTTCCAGACGGCTTACGATCTCTTCCGCCAAGGCGCTGTCTTCGATCTCATCCACCGCTTCGGCAAGAAAGGCCAAAGTCAGCATATTGGTTGCGTCCTTGACCGGCACGCCACGGGACCGCAGATAGAACAGCGCGGTTTCGTCGATCGCACCCGAGGTCGAGCCATGCGAACACGCCACGTCATCGGCATAGATCTCAAGCTCGGGCTTGGCGAGGAACTGGCTGTCATCATCCAGCAGCAACGATTGGCTGATCTGGTAACCGTCGGTTTTCTGTGCGCCGTCCTTCACAAGGATCTTGCCCTGAAACACGCCGGTCGCCCCGTTGCGCAGCACTTTCTTGAACACCTGACGGCTTTCGCAGTTTACCGCATCATGGGTGATGAAAACCGTATCGTCGTGATGGAAGTCGCCATCGCCAACACAGGCCCCGGCCACATGGGCCACCGCGTCATCGCCTGTCAGCTCGACGACCTGCTCATTGCGGGTCAGCACGCCATTCACTGTCAAAGTGAAGGATTTATAGACAGACTCCGTGCCCAGACGGGTAAACATATGGGTCGCGGCCCGGCGTTCATGGTCCCTGCCCTGGGCGCGCACATGGTGCAGCGTGCCCTTGTCGGCGATGTCGATCTCCATGCATTTGTTGAAGCGTGACGCAGCCGGGCCGGTTTCCAGAATGGTGGCCTCGGCCCCGCTTTCCACGCGAATGACGTGGTGCAGGATCGCATCCGAGGTCGGCGATGCATGACGATAGACCAGGTTGATCGGTTTGGAGGGTTTGCCGGTGACATGGATGGCCACACCATCCGACGCAAAAGCCGTGTTCAGCGCCGCCAGCGGACGCTGGACCGGAGACTGACCGCGCGTCTCAAGCACGCCATACAGGTCTTTCGCCCAATGAATGTCCTTGCAGCAGATATCCTCGAGCCGGTCGATGGTCACGCCTTCCAGCGTCAGGTCGTCCGACTCTTCGGCGCTGAATTCACCGTCCACGAAGACGATGTTCAGCCGGTCGAGTCCGCTGAACATCAACGGCTCATCATCGGCAAACACCGCAGCCGGAGGCGCGTCTGGCGAGACCAGAGTGTCCGGTTGAGTGTATTTCCAATATTCGTCACGCCGTCCGGGCAGACCAGTTTCCAGAACACGGGCCAGCGCGTCTTCGCGCGCGGCGCGGGTGCATCCCGCGTCGGGCATGGTCAAGGCAGACAGCCGGGCCTCGGTCGCGGTTTGTTTGACTTCGGGCAAGGCCATCAGTTTACCTCGGCAAGAATGTCGGCATAACCGTTGTTTTCAACCTCGAGCGCCAGATCTGGGCCTCCGGTTTTGACAATGCGGCCATCGGCCATGATGTGCACGACGTCGGGCTTGATGTGATCCAGCAGGCGCTGGTAATGGGTGATGACCAAGAACCCGCGACCTTCATCGCGCAGCGCATTCACACCTTCGGCGACCAGCTTCATCGCATCCACATCCAGACCCGAGTCGGTTTCGTCCATGATGCACATCTTGGGTTCCAGCATGGCCATTTGCAGGATTTCATTGCGCTTTTTCTCACCGCCCGAGAAGCCCACATTGACCGGACGCTTGAGCATATCCGCGTCGATCTTCAGCGTCTTGGCCTTGGCACGCACTTCCTTGAGGAATTCAGCGGCGGACAGCTCGTCCTCACCCCGCGCCTTGCGCTGTGCATTCACGGCGGTGCGCAGGAAGGTCATGTTGCCCACGCCCGGAATCTCGACTGGGTATTGGAAGGCCAGAAACACGCCGGCAGAGGCGCGCTCTTCCGGTTCCATCTCCAGCAGGTCCTCGCCATCCAGCGTGGCAGAACCCTCGGTCACTTCGTACCCGTCGCGGCCCGACAGCACGTAGCTGAGTGTTGACTTGCCTGACCCGTTCGGCCCCATGATCGCGTGTACCTTGCCGGCTTCAACCGTCAGGTCCACACCCTTTAGGATCTGCTTGTCTTCTTCTTCAAGCTTCACGTGCAGATTCTTGATTTCCAGCATTTTTTATCCTTTTGCGTATCGCAAGGGGCACCGTGGCCCCGAAACCTTCTTATCCCAGCAACTTGCGGATCAGACGCGCGACGATCCAACCCAGGATCGCCCCTCCGCCAACCGCCCAAACCGGGTTGATGAATTCCATGTGGTTGATGTTGACGTAAGCCATACCCAGCAGACCGCCAAGAACCGGCAACGCGTAACCCAGCCAGGTCAACACGTCTTCTTTCCGGATGCCGCTTCGTGACGCCCGCGTCATCAGCCAACCGACCCTTCCAGCGAGATTGCCACCAGTTGCTGCGCTTCCATGGCGAACTCCATCGGCAGTGCTTGCAGAACGTCCTTGCAGAACCCGTTGACCACCAAAGCCACGGCCTCTTCTTCATCCATGCCACGCTGACGGCAATAGAACAGCTGATCGTCATCCACCTTGGATGTCGTCGCCTCGTGCTCGACACGAGATGAGTTGTTTTTGACCTCGATATACGGAACCGTATGCGCGCCGCATTTGTCGCCGATCAGCAAGCTGTCACACTGGGTGTAGTTGCGGCTGTCCTTGGCCTTCGGATGCATCGAGACCAGACCGCGATAGGTGTTCTGCGCCTTGCCCGCACTGATGCCCTTGGACACGATGCGCGACTTGGTGTTCTTGCCCAGATGAACCATCTTGGTGCCGGTATCGGCCTGCTGATAGTTGTTGGCAATCGCGATCGAATAGAACTCACCCTGGCTTTCGTTGCCGCGCAGGATGCAGGACGGGTATTTCCACGTCACGGCCGAGCCGGTTTCGACCTGCGTCCACATCACCTTGGACCGGTCGCCCCGGCAATCGGCGCGCTTGGTCACGAAGTTGTAGATGCCACCCTTGCCGTTCTCATCCCCGGGGAACCAGTTCTGAACGGTCGAGTATTTCACTTCGGCGTCTTCTTCGACAATGATCTCGACCACGGCCGCGTGCAGCTGCGCGGTGTCGCGCTGGGGCGCGGTGCAGCCTTCCAGATAGGACACGTACGAACCTTTGTCGGCGATGATCAGCGTGCGCTCGAACTGGCCGGTGTTTTCGGCGTTGATGCGGAAATAGGTACTCAGCTCCATCGGGCAGCGGACACCGGGCGGAATGTAGACGAAGGACCCATCCGAAAACACGGCCGAGTTCAAAGTCGCATAAAAGTTGTCCGACACCGGAACCACAGTGCCCAGATACTTCTTGACCAGCTCAGGATGTTCCTTGATCGCTTCGGAAATCGAACAGAAGATCACACCGGCCTTTTTCAGTTCGGCTTGAAAGGTCGTGCCGACGGACACCGAGTCAAACACCGCGTCCACAGCAACCTTGCGCCCCTCGGCCGGAGCATCCTCAGCACCTTCGACACCAGCCAGAATCATCTGTTCTTTCAAAGGGATACCAAGCTTTTCGTATGTGGCCAGCAGCTTGGGGTCGACATCGTCCAACGACTTGGGTTTCTCTTCCATCGATTTCGGACGCGCATAGTAATACTGGTCCTGAAAATCGATCTTTGGATAAGTGACCATGGCCCATTTCGGTTCTTCCATCTTGGTCCAGCGTTCAAACGCGGCCAGACGCCACTCGGTCATCCATTCCGGTTCTTCATTCTTTTCCGAGATCAGACGAACGATGTCCGGGTTCACACCTTTCGGCGCGTACTCCATTTCGATGTCCGTGTCCCAGCCGTATTTATAGGTTCCGACCTCGCGCACCGCATCCACGGTTTCCTGATCGACACCCTCTTTCACCTGGGTCTGGTCCAAAGCGGCCATAACTTGCCCTCCGTCAGATCACGCGGCGCGCGCGCGATGCTTTTTCTCTTTCTCAAGCCACGTTTCGGCGAAACGCAGCACATCTTCTTCCGTTGTCCGAGGTCCCAGCGATACGCGGATTGCGCTGCTGGCTGTCACCTCGTCGTATCCCATTGCGGTGAGCACCGCGCTGGCACGAACCTTGCCGCTTGAACAGGCAGAGCCCGCACTGACCGCAAAACCCGACAGATCCATCTGCATGACCTGGGTCTCACCTTTCCAGCCGGGGGCGGCAAAACACAGGGTGTTCGGCAGGCGTTGCCGCCCTTTCCCGACAAAAATAGGTGATTTTACAGCAGCCTCAAGAGCGTTTTCTAGAATATTTCTAAATTCCTCGACCTGCTCCCAAACGCCATTGGCCAGATCCCGCATCGCAGCTTCAGCTGCGGCGCCGAACCCCGCGATACCAATGACATTTTCGGTTCCTGACCTGCGGCCCATTTCCTGGCCGCCCCCCTTGATCTGTGCCGTCAGATCGGTTCCGCGTTGCATCACAACGGCACCGACACCTTTTGGACCGCCCAGTTTATGCGCCGAGACCAGAGCCATCTGGGCATTCATCCAGTTGAACGCGACGGGCAGCTTGCCAAAAGCCTGTGTGGCGTCTGTCACGGCCAGGCCGGACGGCAGTGTTTGAACAATCCCCGTCTCTGAGTTTGCCAGTTGCAATGTCGACATTTCAGGCGCGATTACCTGCACGTCTCCGGCCTCGGAAACCGTAAGATCCTCATTGATCCAAGATCTTACCGCGTCATGTTCAATCGCCGCGCCGTGCAATTGGCGCCCCGACAATGCCAGCGCCGCACCTTCGGTTGACCCTGATGTAAAGACGATATCCGCCCCATCCGCCCCAAAGGCCGATGCAATTTGGGCCCGGGCGCGCTCGATCAGAGCTTTGGCGGCCCGACCTTCCGCATGAACCGACGAGGGATTGCCGCAGACATCCATCGCCGCAATCATCGCGTCCCTCGCTTCGGGGCGCAGCGGCGTTGTTGCATTGTGATCCAGATAAACACGTTTCATGGATACATCTTTTTGCCAGCAGACTTCATTTCATATCCCGCCCGTTCAGATCATTCATCTACAACAGAGAACAGGCTCGGCACGGCCGGGCACGGGGCGAGGTCGTTCTTGATCACATCTGACAAACGGGTTTGATGCAGGAACACATAGACATGCGCGCTGAGACTTTCCCAAAGCCGATTGGTCAATGATTGAGCGCGGCTGCCGGACGAGGCCCCGGACGCGCCTGCCCCTTTTTGCAGCGCATCAACGGTTTCGTCCACGGCGGCCAGAATTTCGACGACACGAATTTCGGATGCCGGGCGTGCCAGTCGATACCCGCCGCCGGGCCCCCGCACGGAAGACACCAAGTCCGCCCGGCGCAGTTTGACGAAGAGCTGCTCGAGATATGGTAACGAAATGTCCTGCCTCTCGGAGATTTCTCCAAGCGTCACCAGTCGTTCCGTCGGCTGGAGCGCAATATCCGCCAGGGCGACCATTGCGTAACGCCCTTTGGTCGACAGCTTCATTCCATGTCCCCTTTCAGCAGGATTTGCGCGAAATCATTGACGCCGACGTTGCCAGTGCGTATCTCCGACTGACAGCGCTGGTATGCGCCAAGCAATGTAATTAGAACCGTTCTAAGGTGCCCGACGATTATCGTCAAGTATATCCGGGCATCGGCACGAAAAAGACAGGACCAAAGCACACATGCCCGAGGTGATTTTTCCCGGACCCGAAGGCCGCCTGGAAGGCCGCTACCACCCGCAAAAGGAAAAAGACGCACCGATCGCCATCGTGCTTCACCCGCACCCTCAGTTCGGCGGGACCATGAACAACAAGGTGGTCTACAACCTGCACTATGCCTTCTACAACATGGGCTTCACCGTGTTGCGCTTTAACTTCCGCGGTGTCGGTCGCAGCCAGGGCGAGTATGATCAGGGCGTGGGCGAGCTGAGCGATGCGGCGTCGGCGCTGGATTACCTGCAATCGATGAACAACAATTCGAAACACTGCTGGGTCGCAGGTTTCTCGTTTGGTGCGTGGATCGGTATGCAACTGCTGATGCGCCGCCCTGAAATCACGGGGTTCATCAGTGTATCGCCCCCTGCAAACATGTATGACTTTTCGTTCCTTGCGCCCTGCCCGTCTTCCGGCCTGATCATCAACGGCACGGCTGACAGGGTGGCGCCACCGGCTGACACGACCTCGCTGGTGAACAAGCTGCACGAGCAGAAGGGAATCACCATCACGCACACCGAAGTGGAAGGTGCAGATCACTTCTTTCAGGATGGTCATATGGACACGCTGATCACCAATGTCAGCGACTATGTGAAACGCCGCCTGACCGAGAACACCCGCTGATGTCCGACACCATCACATCTCTTGCCGCCAAACTGGCCGAAGATACGATGAAGGTTATGGATGAGACAGGCGAAGACAGGTTCTTTGTCGAAGTTGGTGAAGTGCTCGGGGCCGCTTCTCAGTCTCTGGAAGAGGCGTTTCTGACGGAAATTCGTGTTCGGTTGGCTGAGCGGAAAGCCAGGCAGTTCGTGATCAAACGCTTGTCTGCGCATCGCGCAAAGCAGAAGGCGATAGAAAAGCAATGACCGACCGTATGTCGGCGCAAATCGCGTTTCTGAAACGGGCCGACGAACTGAAAATGGTCGAGCGGGCAAATGTCCTGCTTGACCAGTCCAGACCCGAAAATTCGGCAGAGCACAGCTGGCATCTGGCCTTGTGGGCCCTGGTCATGGCCCCGTTGGCAGGGCCGGATGTCTCGATTGATCGGGTCATACGTATGCTATTGCTGCATGACCTGGTTGAAATCGTTGTCGGCGACCACCCAATTCACCTTGAGACCGATTGGACCTCGGTTGCCAAGGCCGAGCAAGCTGCAGCCAAATATCTGTTTGGGCTGTTGCCAAAGGATCAGGCCGATACGTTTCACGCTGTCTGGCGTGAATTTGAAGAGGATCAGACCGCCGACGCCCGATTTGCCAAGGTTCTGGATCGTTGTCAGCCACTGTTTCAGGTTCTGTGTGCCCCGAACCCCGATCCGGATCACGTGGACATAGCGCGTTCAAATCTCGAAGGCGGTCGCGCCGCCTATCTGGAACAGGTTTTTCCATTGGCCTACGAGCACGCCGCAAACCTGCTGGCTGGTGCAAATACGCAGGCCAACGCGTTTACGCAACGGCTGGCGTTTCTGACCGAAGCTGATCAGCTGAAGTCCGTTCTTCGTGCCTCGCGGCTGATGGCGGGTGATCGTTTCGAAAACTCGGCAGAACACTCGTGGCACATCATGCTCTACGCCTGGGTCCTGGCTGAAAATGCGCCCCCCGGGATCAGTGTTGATCGGGTCCTTCAGATGCTGTTGCTGCACGATATCGTCGAAATCGACGCCGGCGACAATCCGATCCACGGGCAGGTCGATCACGCAGCGCAAGCAGCCAAGGAACAAGCGGCGGCCAAGCGCTTGTTCGGACTGCTGCCCGACACCCTATGCAACACTTTCACTGCCCTGTGGCAGGAATTTGAAGCGGCAGACAGCCCGGACGCCAGGTTCGCCAAAGCCGTTGATCGGTTTCAGACACCTGTCGCCAATCTGGAAACCGGCGGCGGGTCGTGGGTCGATTACAAGGTTACATATGCCCAGCTTGAGGCGCGCGTTCAGCCTGCGATTGCAGCAGGTTCCCCTCGGCTGTGGGATTGGCTGCAACCGCAACTGGCTGCACACTTCCAAAGCGTCGAGGTTGTACACCCCTAGACAGAAAAGAAAAAAGGAGCCCGACGGCTCCTTTTTCCCTGCTAAGCTCTACGTGGTACTTAAAAAACACTACTACCATCAAACTGTTGAACCATGTTGGCTGCTTCAACTTCGACGGACCCCCCGTCAGCAAGCCACCCAATCACCACTATCAGACCCGCAGCAAATATTACGGATTTCGAAAATGTCGTCATAACTCAATACTCAAAAACAAATCCTAAAATACGCTGAGAAGATTACACTAATTCGATTCTCTGAATAGTCAGGTATACCTGACCTCAGGTGGTTTTCTTCCATCTTCAGATTCAAAATTGCCTTGCCCACTCCTTCGGTTTCATGCTCAACGCGGGGTATCTTTCCTGTTTCGAGGATCAAAATGCCCCAAGCGTATCTGTTTCTGATGCTGGCTGTTGTTGCGGAAACCATCGGCACCACGGCCTTGCAGGCCAGTCAGCAATTCACGCGGTTCTGGCCGTCCGTCCTTGTGGTCGTGGGGTACGGAGTCGCCTTTTATCTCATGGCGCTGACACTGAAATACATGCCTGTCGGTATCGTTTATGCAATCTGGTCCGGTCTGGGCATCTTTCTGATCGCCGTGATTGGGTTCATCGTGTTCGGCCAAAGGCTGGATTGGCCTGCAATCCTGGGATTGACGTTGATCTTGTCCGGAATCCTGATCATTCACCTCTTTTCCAAGACTGCCGGTCACTGATCCACGGTTAGGGCTGGTATATTTTGTCGCGCCGCGCTATGCGCGCGGCAACTTCCCGTTCAAAGGCTGACCTCTCATGGACCTGCGCAATATCGCAATCATCGCTCACGTGGACCACGGCAAGACGACCCTGGTGGATGAGCTGCTCAAACAATCCGGCGCGTTCCGGGAAAACCAGGCCGTGGCGGAACGCGCCATGGACAGCAACGATCTGGAGCGCGAGCGCGGCATCACCATTCTGGCCAAGGCAACTTCGGTCGAATGGAAAGACACGCGCATCAACATCGTCGACACGCCGGGCCACGCCGATTTCGGTGGTGAAGTCGAGCGTATCCTCAGCATGGTCGATGGTGTCGTCCTGCTGGTTGACGCGGCCGAAGGCCCGATGCCGCAGACCAAGTTCGTGACGTCGAAAGCCTTGGCGCTGGGCCTGCGCCCGATCGTGGTTCTGAACAAGGTCGACAAGCCGGATGCGGAGCCTGATCGCGCATTGGACGAGTGCTTTGACCTGTTTGCCAACCTCGGCGCCGATGATGATCAGTTGGATTTCCCGGCCATGTATGCCTCGGGCCGTTCAGGCTGGGCGGATATGGAGCTGGACGGCCCGCGCAAGGACCTGAGCGCACTGTTTGATCTGATCGTCGATCACGTTCCTGCCCCGAAACAGATCGCGCATAAGGGTGAGCCGTTCCGGATGCTGGCTACCACTTTGGGCAGCGATCCATTCATCGGCCGCATTCTGACGGGTCGTGTGGAAAGCGGCACATTGAAAGCTGGCGACAGCCTGAAAGCCCTGAGCCGTGACGGATCGTTGATCGAAAACTTTCGCGCCTCAAAAATATTAGCATTCCGCGGGCTGGCTCAGCAACCTATCGATGTGGCCGAAGCCGGTGACATCGTCACCATCGCCGGCATGAGCAAAGCCACCGTGGCGGATTCTCTGGTTGCTCCGCAGGTCGAAGAAGCCCTGCCTGCACAGCCCATCGACCCGCCGACGATCACCGTAACTTTCGGTATCAACGATTCACCGTTGGCCGGTCGTGACGGCAAGAAAGTTCAGTCACGCGTCATCCGTGATCGTCTGATGAAAGAAGCCGAATCGAATGTAGCGATTCGCGTCACCGACACACCCGGCGGAGAGGCTTTCGAGGTCGCCGGCCGTGGCGAATTGCAGATGGGCGTTTTGATCGAGAACATGCGTCGCGAAGGGTTCGAGCTCAGCATCTCGCGCCCGCAGGTTCTGTTCCGCGAGGAAAACGGCCAGCGGCTGGAACCGATCGAGGAAGTCACCATTGACGTAGACGATGAATACTCGGGCGCCGTGATCGAAAAGATCACTGGGGCCCGCAAAGGTGAGTTGGTCGAGATGCGCCCGGCAGGTGCAGGCAAGACCCGCATCATCGCGCATGTACCGTCCCGTGGCCTGATCGGTTATCACGGCGAATTCCTGACCGATACCCGCGGCACAGGCGTTCTGAACCGCGTGTTCCATGACTGGGCGCCGCACAAAGGCCCGATCCCGGGCCGCCGGGCTGGGGTTCTGATCTCGATGGAGAACGGTCAGGCCGTCGCTTATGCTCTGTGGAACCTCGAGGAGCGTGGCCGGATGTTTGTTGGTCCTCAAACGGATGTCTATCAAGGTATGGTGATTGGCGAGCATTCTCGTGACAATGATCTGGAAGTGAACCCGCTGAAGGGCAAGAAACTGACAAACGTACGCGCCAGTGGCTCGGACGACGCGGTTCGTCTGACGCCACATGTTCAGTTCTCGCTGGAAGAGGCAATTGCCTATATTGACGACGATGAACTGGTCGAAGTCACCCCGAACGCGGTGCGCTTGCGCAAGCGTTTTCTTGACCCGCACGAGCGCAAGCGGATGGCCAAGTCGGCCTGATTTACCTGGCAGACCGCTGCCGCAATCGGAAACAATTGCCCAAGTGTGGCAATTTTGCGTCCAAACGGACAAAAGATGAAAAACGGACAACCGGGCAATACGCCCGGTTTTCTTCTGAAAACAGGGAAGTTTCTTCTTTAGGTTGCACTAATTTTCCCCTTCTCCCTCGATCCACATATTGTGATTGAGACCCGTTTAAGGTGAAAATGTGCCAGTTGTGTGACGTCGTTCATAAACACCTTCGCTCCGATGGTTCATATGAACACGTAGTAAAGTATCGAGTTTCGAGGAGTTCCAAATGGGTATCCGGTCCCGCAATATCCCGCTGTTTTTTGTTGCTACGACGTTTTTGTTTTCACCCGCGGGCGAAGCTTTCGCGGCAGGTACATGTACCGTTCAAACAGCCAGACAATCCGCAGCATCCGCACAGGTATTATGTGAGTGCGACGCTGTAACATCGGGCATGATCCGATACATTCAACGCCGGCACGATTTCGATCAAATTCTGGCGCGTGTCGGAGCTGAATGCACACCACTTGCAGACTTGCTTTCTGATTTTCCCACGGCTTCGATCGGTGCAAGTGATCAGCGGTCCGGAGATGGGCCTTCTGATGAGACTGTCGACAGCAGCCCGGCTTTCGGTGGCGGCGGCGGTTCAGGCGGTGGAGCTGGCACCACTGGCGCTGGAGACGGCGGTGGTGGCACTGGCGGTGAAGGTGGCGGCACTGGCGGTGAAAACGAAGGTGGCGGCGAAAACGAAGGCGGCGGCGAAAACGAAGGTGGCGGCGAAAACGAAGGCGGCGGCGAAAACGAAGGCGGCGGCGAAAACGAAGGCGGCGGCGAAAACGAAGGCGGCGGCGAAAACGAAGGCGGCGGCGAAACGTTCTAATTGGGAATCAATATTACCGGTGCAAGATACGATTGCACCGGTATTCAGTTTCTCAAAAAGATTTCCAGGTTTCGTCAGCTATGGCCGTACACACCAACCCAACGTCCGGGCCGATTCGGGTCTTGCATGCGAAGAAACAGGTACCGCGTTGCCGTCCAGGGTTTGATACGGTTTGTGAGGTTGTCCAAAACCAAATCACCCTTGGAAGAGCGATACACCAGCACCGCATGAGGCACGCGACGCGTGTCCAGAACCGTAGCGATCAACAGTTTACTTGGATCGACGCCGGCATGGATCAAATCCCTTTTCTTCAACAGCGCGAAGTCTTCGCAATCGCCACCCCTGGCTGTCGGAAGCGCCCAACGCTCGGTCATCTTGTACTGGGATTGATCGGTGACTTCTCGCGTCGATCTGTTCACGCGCCGATTTACCTGTTCGACAACCTTCAGTTCTTGCTGGCTGGACAGGGATACGGAGCGTTTTTTGGCACAGGCCCATTTGTACTCAGCGCACAGATTGGCCGCCCCTGACGGTGGCGGAGAGGCCGCGACACTTGGGATAAATCCGTTACCGGACGCATGTGCGACGGGGGCCACGGCTAGGGTGCAGACGCCCAAAAAACAGATGCTGAAGGCCCGTACTGAAACCGGCAGAAGTCTTGCACCAAACCGCTTGGCCAGATTTGTGAAGTGTTTCATGCCTGTACCCCAATCCGATGTTCTTCGCACGATTGCACGTCAAACAGGGTCGCATTCCGATTCGTGAAACTATCCGCGAACAACCCCGTCCAGGCAATCACCTAAAAAGTTGAAGGGGAAAAAGGGCGGAAATTCGTCCGTCAATCTGACCTTTTTGCGCAAGAATTTGGGTGGCGCGGCCACAATTCGGGTGCCGATCGCGCAAATACGCGACAGCGTGGCCTGATAAGTGATTGAAATAATAAAAAAATAAACTCAGCCCCCTGTTGACGGGCTGAGGTCCCTTGGCCGAGTGGTGGTATAAGCCAATGATTGCCTATTGGCTGCCCCTTTACCGGGCAAACCGCGCTACACGTCGTGAACGCAGTCGTTCACTCCGTGATTTCAACCACAACCAATTCACGTTCGCTGGCGTCGCGCGCATGACTCAATGCTTCTTGATAGTCATCCGAGTTGTAGCATTCGACGGCTGCTTCTAGCGACGGGAAACGGGCAACAACGTTGCGTGGCCGTTCCTTGCCTTCCAACTGAACGTAACGCGCCGCACGGGCGATGAAAGTGCCCCCGTGCTTGGCAATGGCTGGCCCGGCCAATTCGGCATATTTTCCATACGCCTCGGCATCGGTCACCGTCACGTGTGCAATCCAAAGTGCAGCCATCTTACCCTCCCAAAACCTGTTCTGCAGCCTTGATCGCCGAATCCGCATTCGACGCATCCCGTCCACCGCCCTGGGCCATGTCCGGGCGGCCGCCGCCGCCCTTGCCGCCCAATTCCACTACTGCGGCCTTGACCAGATCGACCGCCGAAACGGTTCCTGTCAGGTCTTCGGTGACGCCAGCCGCAACCGCGGCCTTGCCGCCGGTATCCGCGATGAGCAAAACCGCCCCCGATCCAAGACGCGCCTTGTGTTCGTCGATCAATGCCGGAAGATCCTTGCCGGACACCCCGCTGAGGGCCTGCGCTATGAACTTCACGCCGTTCACATCACGCGCTTCGGCACCGCCGCCCTGCCCGTTCCCGCCGGCCATCGCCAGATCTCGACGCAGTTGAGCCACTTCGTTCTGCAATGATTTGCGTTCCTCCAGCAGGCTTTTCACGCGGGCCACCACATCATCCGGCTGCGCCTTCAGTTCCGTCGCCACCTGCGCAAGACGATGATCCTGTGCCGAAAGGTAACGGAACGCTTCATCCCCGGTCAGTGCTTCGATGCGGCGCACTCCGGCACTGCTTGCGCCGTCACCCAGGATGACAAAGGTGCCGATATCACCCGTCTGACGCACATGAGTACCGCCACACAGTTCGATCGACCAGGTTTCGCCATCATGGCCCTTGCCCGTAGGTGCCTTGCCCATCGAAACAACACGCACCTCGTCACCGTATTTCTCGCCGAACAGTGCCTGCGCGCCCAGTTTGCGCGCGTCATCCGGTGTCATGACCCGTGTCTCGACAGCCGAGTTCTGGCGGATGAAATCGTTCACCTCACGCTCGATCTTCCGGATTTCCTCCAGGCTCAGCGCTTTGGAATGGCTGAAGTCGAACCGCAGACGATCCGCCGCATTCAGCGAGCCGCGTTGCGCCACATGGTCGCCCAGCGTTTCCCGCAGTGCTTCATGCAGCAAGTGCGTGGCCGAGTGGTTGGCCCGGATTGCGGTCCGGCGCGCATGATCGACTTCGAGCTCGACAGCATCGCCTTTTGAAACGGCACCGCTGACGACCGTCACCTTATGCGCATAGACCTTCCCATCAGCGAATTTTTTGGTGTCTTCCACTCGGCTGAGGTGATCGCGATCTTCAAGGCGCCGCATCTCGCCAGTATCGCCCACCTGGCCACCAGCCTCGCCATAGAACGGCGTCTGGTTCACCACGACCCAGCCGCTGTCGCCCGCTTCGATCTTGTCAACCAAAGCACCGTCAACAACC
The DNA here is from genome assembly GCF_056541565.1 of Ruegeria sp. AG6. Lineage (NCBI taxonomy): Bacteria > Pseudomonadati > Pseudomonadota > Alphaproteobacteria > Rhodobacterales > Roseobacteraceae > Ruegeria > Ruegeria sp. AG6. The sequence goes on from NZ_JBQFYQ010000001.1 coordinate 719,444, forward strand.
AGTGCCACAACCTGAGCTTCGGCTTTCTCGGTGTCATAGCCAAGGAAGTCGGTCGCCCCGGCGCTGTCCAGAACATCGAACCATACCGCCTGATCCGCAGCTTCACCTGACCCGGCCCAGGCAGCCCGCGCCTTGGCCTTTTGTTCGGCCATCGCCGTTTCAAAGCCTTCGGTGTCAACTGTCCGGCCTTTTTCGCGCAGCGCATCCTGTGTCAGGTCCAGTGGGAAACCGTAGGTGTCATACAGTTTGAATGCCGCCTCACCAGACAAAGGCGCCCCCTCGGAAAGGCCGGACACCTCATCGTCCAGCAGCCTCAACCCCCGGTCCAGCGTCTGCTTGAAACGCGTTTCTTCAAGCAACAAGGTCTCTTCGATCAATGGCTGTGCCTGGGTCAATTCGGCATAGTGACCGCCCATCTGTTGAACGAGAGACGGGACAAGCCGATGCATGACCGGATCCTTGGCGCCCAACAGATGCGCATGACGCATGGCACGACGCATGATGCGGCGAAGAACATAGCCGCGGCCATCATTGCTGGGCATCACGCCATCAGCAATCAGGAACGAAGTCGAACGCAGGTGGTCCGCGATCACGCGGTGGTGCACGTTCTGATCCCCGTAAGGATCCACGCCAGTTGCATCGGCTGATGCCTCGATCAGTGCCTTGAACAGATCGGTATCATAATTGTCATGGCTGCCCTGCAACAATGCACCGATCCGCTCGAGACCCATGCCCGTATCGATCGACTGCATGTCGAGCTCGACCATCGAGCCGTCTTCGAACTGCTCGTTTTGCATGAAGACCACGTTCCAGATCTCAATGAACCGATCGCCGTCTTCCTCGGCAGAGCCCGGAGGACCGCCCCAGATGTGGTCTCCGTGGTCATAAAAGATCTCGGTACACGGGCCGCAGGGGCCGGTCGGGCCCATCTGCCAGAAATTGTCGCTGGTGGCGATGCGGATGATCCGGTCTTCGGGAACACCGACCTTTTTCCAGATTTCAAACGCCTCGTCATCAGTATGATAGACCGTTGTCAGCAGGCGGTTCTTGTCGATCCCAAATTCCCTGGTGATCAGCTCCCACGCGAATGGGATAGCTTCGTGTTTGAAGTAATCACCAAACGAGAAGTTCCCCAACATCTCGAAGAATGTATGGTGGCGCGCTGTGTAACCCACATTGTCGAGATCGTTGTGCTTGCCGCCGGCACGCACACATTTCTGCGCCGTGGTGGCGCGCTTGTAGTCACGTGTTTCCAATCCTGTGAACAGGTTCTTGAACTGCACCATGCCCGAATTGACGAACATCAGCGTCGGGTCGTTGCGCGGCACCAGCGGGCTGGACGCCACGACCTCATGCCCCTGTTTTTCAAAGTAATTCAGAAAGGTCGATCGGATGTCGTTCAGGGTTGGCATAGGGCTCTCTCGGCGCACAAAAAACTTGGTCCCCGCAGGTTTATCCCCCTGTCAAACGAGTGTCCACAGCAGAGGCGTGTCCGAACGAAACAAGGCGACCCGGGGGACCGCCTTGTTCATAGTATTTTCAACACAACACCTCGGACCGGGAACGTATCGCACCCCGTCAGCGACCGTCAGGCTTCAAGGATGTCATCATCCTCGGCTGCGCCCGGAGGCATGTCGAACTCCAGCCCGTGAGCCGCCCGAATCTTGTCTTCGATTTCAAAGGCAATGCGACTGTTGTCGCGCAGATATTGTTTGGCGTTCTCACGCCCCTGCCCGATCCGTTCGTCGCCATAGCTGAACCATGACCCTGACTTTTCGACCACACCGGCTTTGACACCCAGATCCAGCAATTCGCCCATCTTGCTGATGCCTTCACCATACATGATGTCGAATTCCACCTGCTTGAAGGGGGGTGCAACCTTGTTCTTGACGACCTTGACGCGCGTCTGGTTGCCGACAACTTCGTCCCGGTCCTTGATCGCGCCGATGCGGCGGATATCCAGACGAACCGAGCTGTAGAATTTCAGTGCATTACCGCCGGTGGTGGTTTCGGGGCTGCCGAACATCACGCCGATTTTCATCCTGATCTGGTTGATGAAGATCACCATGCAGTTCGAGCGGCTGATCGAACCCGTCAGTTTCCGCATCGCCTGGCTCATCAGACGGGCCTGAACGCCAACATTGCTGTCACCCATGTCGCCTTCCAGTTCGGATTTCGGGGTCAGCGCCGCAACCGAATCGACCACGACCATGTTGACCGCGCCCGAGCGCACCAGCGTATCGGTGATCTCCAGCGCCTGCTCTCCGGTATCGGGCTGCGAGATCAGAAGCTCGTCCAGATCAACACCAAGCTTTCGCGCATATTGCGGGTCCAGCGCGTGCTCGGCGTCAACAAAGGCGCAGACGCCGCCGCGTTTCTGCTGTTCCGCAATGCAATGCAGCGTCAGCGTCGTCTTCCCCGAGCTTTCCGGGCCGTAAATCTCAACAATCCGCCCCATTGGCAGACCACCAATTCCCAACGCAATATCCAACCCGAGCGAGCCTGTCGAACTTGCATCGATGTCCTGTTTGGCGCCTTCGCCAAGCTTCATGATAGAGCCTTTGCCGAACTGCCGTTCGATTTGGGCCAGCGCGCTGTCGAGCGCCTTTTGCTTATCTGCGTTTTTCTTGTCGCTCATTGTCAGAAGATCCGCCATTGTCCTGTCGCCTTCCCTTTTGTCACACCCTTGATCGGGCGGCAATCGCTGCTTTGTTCGCCTCTTGTTCCTTATGGGACCAAAAGAAGAACATTTCAATAAAAACTTACGGGATTTAGTCTTCAGCAATTGTATTAAGAAGTCCTTTACGACAATCTGCGCGCATAGCCGGATGACAATTGGAGCAATTAAATGCTTGTTTTTTATGAGGAACGCCTTGCCTTCCTTGCCGTTCCGAAAACCGGCAGCACGGCTTATCACACGGCGTTGCGGGATCGCGCTGATATCGTCGTCACTCATCCTCCCGAGCTCAAACATGCTCCGGTGCGCAGGTATGATCGGTTCTTCCAGAACATTTTTCGGAAAATGTACGATACCGAGATGGAGATCCTGGCAGTTGTTCGCGAACCCGTTGACTGGCTGGGCAGCTGGTATCGATTTCGCAGCCGCGCCGACCTGATCGGTCACGTCCATTCGACCCGAGACATGAGTTTCGACACGTTTGTGCAGGCCTATATGACAAACCCCCGTCCGGATTTTGCCGATGTTGGTAGCCAAAGCCAGTTTTTCCGCACCCGCAGCAACGGTCGCGGCGCCACGCATATTTTCAAATACGAAAACCAGGACAAAATTCTCGACTTCCTGCAAGCGCGACTGAATATGCAGATCGACCTGCCACGGGAGAATGTATCACCACCGGGTGATCTGACGCTGACGCCCGAAACACGGCAGAAATTTCGCAAAAGACACGTAGAGGAATTCGCGCTCCACGATGCAGCCTTGTAGGGTGCTCAGTTCAGCTGTTGGAAAACCGCCTCGGTCAACTGGGTGAGGGAAAACGGCTTGGGCAGGAAGGTCGAGTTGGCGATCTCGGGTTCTGAATCGCCAAAGGCACCTTCCGTGTAACCGGATACGAAGACCACGCGGGCATCCGGGCGTGATTCCCGAGCTTTACGCACCCAGGTCGGACCATCCATGCCGGGCATGACCACATCCGTTACGAATACGTCGACGTTCAAAGATGGATCCTCCAGAAGCCGCAGAGCTTCCTCGGCCGAATCCGCCTCCAGCACGGTATAGCCCTTGAGACGCAGGGCCCGGGTTGCGAAGGCGCGGACCGGCGCTTCGTCTTCAACCAAAAGCACGACGCCCTCTCCTTGCCGGGCGCTTTGGGTTTCGGGCTGGGCCGGAATGTCGTGTTCAGCCTCTGCCACCGTGGCGCAAACCGGTAGAAAAACGGTGAACTCGGTGCCTCGACCCACCGTGCTGTCGACAAAGATGAAACCGCCCGTCTGCTTGACGATGCCATAAGCTGTTGAAAGCCCAAGCCCTGTGCCCTCACCCGTACGCTTTGTCGTATAGAACGGCTCGAAAACCTTTTGCAGTTTGTCGGCGGGTATTCCCACACCGCTGTCCATGACCCTGACCGTAACGTATTCGCCGGGCTGGACGGTCGCCCTGTCCCTGCTGAGCGGTTGCGACAGGTTCAATACCTCGGTCTCGATACGGATCTCGCCCCCGTCTGGCATGGCATCGCGCGCGTTTACGACAAGGTTCATCAACACCTGTTCCAACTGCCGTTTGTCCGCCCGAACCGGCTTTAACACCGGATCATGGCTGAGGGTCAGCAGAACTTTCTCGCCCACCAACCGGTTCAACAAATGAATGAGATCCGAGATCGTGTCGCGCAAATCCAGAACTTCGGGCCTGAGAGTCTGTTTGCGCGAGAATGCCAGAAGCTGGCTGACTAGCGCAGCGGCCCGGTTGGCGTTCTGATTGATCTGAACCAGATCCCCATAATCCGGGTCATTCTGATCGTGACGCAACAACAGCAGGTCGCAATGCCCGGAAATGGCCGTCAGCAGGTTGTTGAAATCATGTGCGACCCCGCCGGCCAATTGACCCACAGCTTGCATTTTCTGCCCTTGGACGAATTGAGCCTCCAGAGTCTTCAACTCGGTCGCATCATTCAGAACCGCGATCAGACAGATCTTGCCATCGACAACGACACGGCTCAGCGTGACTTGTACGAAGACTTCCTTGTCTTTTCGGGTCAACTGAAGAAACTCGGATCGTTGCGCATCTTCTTGCGCGGCCGTCCGCGCCAGCCAATCCAGAATGGGGTGCCCCATACCCCGCATGATGTCGGCTATGTTCGTGCCTTCCAGGCTTTCATTTCCAAGCAACTTATTCGCCAGCCTGTTGGCATTCAGAATGGCCCCCGCCGGAGACAGGGTGAGAACCGGAACCGGAAGATCTGCAAAAGACGTGCTGGCCCCGGGCGCCGGAGTTTCAATGAGCGGCACCAAACCAAGGCTTCGTTCCTTGCTGGATCGGGAAAGCTCCGTCACAGCGACCGGTATCATTCCGTCCTGTGACTTGATAATGTTTGAGGCTCCGACCCGGGGGTCAGCATCACCGAAGACGTCGCGAATCCGACCGGGACGCAGCCCAAGCCACTTTTTCGCCGCCGGATTCGGGCACACCACATCATCCGCGCATCCGATGGTCAGGACCGGCAGGTTGAGAGACTGCCAGCTTTCCTGTTCTGACTGTTGAAACCGCCAGCAAAAAATGTCGGGAGCCAATTGAAACACGGTTACACTGCTTGTGTTTCCCCTGATCACGCAGTCTTCGCGGGCCCGACCGAATGATCGGGCCTGAGATTGCAACCTCAACAAAATCACCTGAGGCGTCGAGAACGTCGAACCGAGGCAGTTTTCAAGGCTGGCTCCTTTCGCCGCGCCGAATTGTTCCCGCGCTGGTGCGTTGGATGCCAGAATGTCGCCATAGGCATTTGCGATCAGGAAAGGTGACTCGTCCTGTTCTGCAAACGCGGCCATGACGGCAGTGGTTTGTTGCGCATGTCTGACGTCGACCTGGCCTTTGATCACGACGCATAGTGCCACAATCAAAAGCGAAGTTCCCGCGACCATCATGCCCATGGTCCAATCCGGTGGCAACAACCCGACCATGGGGGCAATGCTGATCAGTAATGCCACCGCCACCAACGACCATAGACGAGATGCCAAGGGCGTGTGGACAAGAGATGGGTCGCTGAAAAATTCTACTGTGTCAGACATAAACGGCTCGGGCGCAAAGTTATCGGCTATAACGGCCAAAATTGGTTAATTCCCGCTTAACGACGTTCGGAAAGCAGCAATCTACCCAAGGTTGTTATTTGCCAAAAGCTCAGCGCGTCAAGTGCGACGTAAAGAACCCGTCAGATTCGTGTGTAACGTGCCACGTTTTCCGGAAGGTTTCCCGCCACTGGGAAAAGTGATCCAGAAAATCGTCTATGATCGCGCCGTTTTCATCGTTCAGAACCGAACAGGTTGCGTAAGCCAACAGGCCGCCCGGATGCACCAAAGGCGCAATGTCGGATAGAATACGGGCCTGAATGGTGGTGAGGTCCAGCAAGCGATCCTCGGTCAAGGCCCATTTCCCGGCCGGCGCCCTTCGCCACGATCCGCTGCCAGAGCACGGCGCATCAACTAAAACAACATCAAACGGATCAACACCTGAAAGGTCATCGGTGTTGAGGATGGTAATCTTTGCGCCTGCTCGTTCCGCCCGGGTCGGAATATCCTTCATGCGCCCGGCATTCACATCATGTGCAAAAACTTCGACGCCCTCGTGCGCTGCAAGCGCCAGCGCCTTGCCGCCACCACCCGCGCAATAATCCAGAACACGCATCCCCGGCCGCAGATCCAGCGCGGCCACGACCGCCTGGCTTGCAGCGTCCTGAAGTTCGACCAGACCCTGGGCATAGGCCTGGCTTTGGGCAATGCGCCGGGCCCCCTCTGTCACCTCGAGCGCGGTTTGGCAGACCTGAACCGGATGGGCGATCACGCCCTCGGACTTCAAGGCGACTATAGCCCCGCCCAGATCGGTTTTTCGCAAGTTGACCCGCAGGTGAACGGGCGCCCGGTTCTGCAATGACATCGCGCAAGGAACCAAGGCATCCTTCAGAGAGTCAACGAACCGAGGCCACAGCCACTCCGGAATGTCATATCTCTCGGCCTCGGACGCGAAATCCCGCGCCGTTTCCGTTTCCTGAACCGACATCGGAGCGTGACGGTTGCCGGTGAACAACTCGGCCAGATCCCCGCCTGACGCACGGGTCGCACCGATCATCAAACCGCGCCCGGTGTCGGACCCTCCCAACGCCGCATACGAGCGCTTGCGTCGCAGCGCGTCGAATACGTGATCGCGAATGGCTGCCCGATCCTTCGATCCGGCGAAGCGACTGCGCCGAGCCCAGCCGGTGAGTGCTTTTTCGACCGGCGCGCCAGCCAGAATATCATCCAGAATTTCGATCGAGGCCTGAACACGGGCGGCGGGTGTCATTGTGGAATACCTCGGCGGAAATGGGCCCGGCTGGCCGATCCAAGTGGCAAATAGGCACCCGTATACGGGTGCCATGTGTCTTGCTGGATGGCTTACATGACCCGGTAGTTCGGGCTTTCGCGGGTGATCTGAACATCGTGGACGTGGCTTTCCTTCAGACCAGCGCCTGTAATTTTCACGAAATTGCAGTTCTTGCGCATCTCTTCGATAGTGGCGCAGCCGGTATACCCCATCGCCGCACGCAAGCCGCCAACCAGCTGGTGGATCACGGCACTGGCCGAGCCTTTGTAGGGCACCTGCCCTTCGATGCCTTCGGGCACCAGTTTGTCATTGGCTGCATCTTTCTGGAAATAGCGGTCGGCTGAACCGCGCGCCATTGCACCCAGGCTGCCCATCCCGCGATAGGATTTGAACGAACGGCCCTGATACAGGATCACCTCGCCCGGGCTTTCGTCGGTGCCCGCAATCATCGACCCGACCATGGCGCAGGACGCCCCGGCCGCGATCGCCTTTGCAAAGTCACCCGAGAACTTGATGCCACCATCCGCGATGACCGGAACGTCGCCCGCTGCCGCCGCACAATCGCTGATCGCGGTCAACTGCGGGACGCCAACCCCCGCCACCATCCGTGTGGTACAGATCGATCCCGGGCCGATGCCCACCTTGATCGCGTCGGCACCAGCATCGATCAGGGCTTTGGTCGCTTCTCCTGTTGCAACGTTCCCGGCAATGATCTGAACCTCGTTCGACAGGGTCTTGACCCGCTTTACAGCGTCCAGCACGCCCTGAGAATGACCATGCGCCGTATCGACGACGATGATGTCGACACCCGAATCCACCAATTGCTCGGATCGTTCGAACCCGGCATCCCCGACTGACGTCGCCGCAGCGACCCGCAGGCGACCCAGGCGGTCCTTGCAGGCGGTTGGGTTCAAAACGGCCTGCTCTGTATCCTTAAGCGTCAGTAGACCGGTCAGCTTGCCGCCACCATCCACGACCAGCAGCTTTTCGATACGGCGCGCCCGCATCAGGCTTTTGGCTTCTTCCAGATCGGCCGGTTCCTGTAGCATCGCCAGGTTTTCCGAAGTCATCATCGCGTGTACCGGCGTATCGTCCGAGTTCGCAAAGCGCATGTCGCGGTTGGTCAGAATACCCACCACGCGGCCCTGCTCGTCGACGACCGGGAAACCGGTGAAGTTGTAGCGCTGTACCAGCGCGTTGGCGTCCGCCAATGTCTGATCCACCCGCAATGTCACCGGGTTATAGACAATACCGGATTCAAACCGCTTGACCCGGCGGACTTCGCGGGCCTGTTCTTCCACCGAAAGGTTCTTGTGTACCACACCGATGCCGCCCGCCTGAGCCATGGCAATGGCCATGCGCGCCTCGGTCACGGTGTCCATGGCCGAACTCAGCAATGGGATGTTCATGGTGATTTCGCGCGTCACACGCGTGGTCGTATCCGCGGTTGCCGGCAGCACGGAAGATGCGCCCGGAACCAGGAGAACGTCGTCAAAGGTAAGTGCCTCACGAATCTGCATCTGAATACCCCATGCAAAAGCCCGTTTGGCGGTGACCCTATTACATGGATTGAACCAAAGGAAAAGCCCTTGGGGGCAACTCTTTGGCTCTGGTTGTCGTTGCAGCGGAAGAAAACGACGCTCGTTGTGCAGATCGTGCCGCAGATGGTCTTTCCCTTTTCGCGCAAACCCATATCTTGCCCGGCATACGCGCGAATATGAAAAGGTATGTCACTGATGACCACCGACCCTCTTGTCGTCTTTACCCCTTCCGGCAAACGCGGGCACTTCCCCGTCGGCACCCCAATTCTGACGGCAGCCCGTCAATTGGGGGTGGATCTGGATTCGGTCTGCGGGGGCCGCGGCATCTGTTCAAAGTGCCAGATCACACCCAGCTATGGTGAATTTCCCAAGCACGGCGTCACGGTGTCAGAGGATGCGTTAAGCGAATGGAACGCCGTCGAACAGCGTTATGAGGACAAACGTGGTCTGAAACCGGGCCGCCGTCTGGGCTGTCAGGCCTCGGTTCAGGGCGACGTGGTGATCGACGTACCGCCGGAAAGCCAGGTGCACCGGCAGGTCGTGCGCAAGGCGGCAGCCGCGCGTGCCATCACGATGGATCCGGCCACGCGCCTTTTCTTCGTTGTGGTGGAAGAACCCGACATGCATTCGCCCACCGGCGATCTGGAACGGCTCGAGCGCGCGTTGCGCGAACAGTGGGACATCGAAGCCGTCACGGCGGACCTGACGCTGATGTCCAAACTTCAACCGGTTCTGCGCAAGGGTAAATGGGAAGTCACCGTGGCGGTCCACAAAGGTCACAAGGACAGCGTGGCGCGTATCGTCGAAATCTGGCCCGGCCTGCATGAAGGCGGGCTGTATGGTCTGGCCATCGACCTCGGATCGACCACCATCGCCGCGCATCTGACCGATCTGGAAACCGGCGAGGTCAAGGCATCCTCCGGCCTCATGAATCCCCAGATCCGGTTCGGCGAAGACCTGATGAGCCGTGTTTCGTATTCCATGATGAACCCCGGCGGCGATCAGGAGATGACCAAGGCAGTGCGCGAGGCAATCAATGACCTGGCCACGTCGATTGCCGAAGAGGCAGGCATCGATGCCTCTCTGATCGTGGAAACTGTGTTCGTCTGCAACCCGGTCATGCATCACTTGCTGCTGGGGCTGGACCCGGTGGAACTGGGTCAGGCCCCGTTTGCGTTGGCAACGTCGGAAAGCATGTCCCTGCCCGCCCGCGACATGGATCTGACAACCATGAACCCACGCGCGCAGGTCTATATCCTGCCCTGTATCGCAGGCCATGTGGGCGCGGACTGCGCGGCGGTGGCCCTGTCTGAAGAACCCGGAAAGTCGCAGGATCTGGTTCTGATCGTCGACGTGGGCACCAACGCCGAAATCCTGCTTGGCAATACCAGCCGCGTGCTCGCCTGCTCCTCGCCCACCGGGCCTGCCTTTGAAGGTGCTCAGATCAGTTCCGGCCAGCGCGCCGCACCCGGGGCGATCGAGAGAATTGAGATCGACCCTGTCACCAAGGAACCCCGGTTCCGCGTCATCGGGTCCGATAAATGGTCCGACGAAGACGGCTTTGATCAGGAGATCGCCACTACTGGGATCACAGGCATCTGCGGATCCGGTATCATCGAAGCAGTGGCCGAGATGCGTATCGCAGGCCTGCTGGACGAAGGCGGCCTGATCGGATCGGCGGAACAGACCGGCACTGCCCGCTGCGTGCCCGAAGGTCGCACACACGCCTATCTGATCCACGATGCCAGCGCCGAAGGCGGCCCCCGCATCACGGTCACGCAGGGTGACATCCGTGCCATCCAGCTTGCGAAATCCGCATTGTACGCAGGTGCACGCCTGCTGATGGACGAAATGAAGGTCGAAAAGGTGGATCGCGTGGTTCTGGCCGGTGCGTTCGGCGCGCATATCTCGACCAAACACGCCATGGTACTGGGAATGATTCCCGATGCGCCGCTGGAAAAAGTCTCGAGCGCGGGCAACGCCGCAGGCACCGGCGCACGTATCGCGCTGTGTAACATCGGATCGCGCGCCGAGATCGAGCGCGTCGTGCGCGAGATCACCAAGATCGAAACCGCCATTGAGCCGAAGTTTCAGGATCATTTCGTGGCCGCCAATGCGATCCCGCACAAGACGGATCCGTTTCCGGAACTGGCCCAGGTTGTCACACTGCCCAACCCAAGCTTCAACACCGGCGGCGAAACCGAAGCAGGCGGCGGGCGGCGTCGCAGGCGCCGCGGTTAAACCGACAATTCAATGCCCCGTGGGAAACCTCGGGTCATTGCCGTCACCCACATCAGGCGTTGCGTCGGACCTCGTCCAGCGACGTGACGCCCAGCTGGGCCATGGCGATGCTGATTTCTTCGCTGAGTACCGACCATAGCTGCGCCAGACCCTTTTCGCCTTCGGCCGCAATTGCAAACTGAAGGATACGGCCGAAAAAGGCAAAGTCCGCCCCGTTCGCAAGTGCCTTGAGGACGTCTTCACCAGAACGCAGCCCGCTGTCGTAGAAAAGCGGAAAATCCGGACCGACGGCCTTGCGTATCTCGGGCAGAACCGTGATTGGCGCGGGCGCACTTTCCAACTGGCGCGCACCATGGCTTGAGACCTGAATGGCGTCCACGCCCGCTGACTTGAGCCTTTGCGCGTCGTCTGCATCCAATACGCCTTTGACCACCAGTTTTCCGGTCCACTGGTCGCGCAGACGGGCCAATGTCTCCCACGTGGCCTTGGCGCGGCTTTCGGTGCGGTCGAAGTCGTAGCCATCCATCCGGAAATTCGCCATTTCCGGCTTGCCTTTCAGCAGGACCGGCAAGGACCACCGGGGGTGCAGGGCAAAATCCATCACCTGCTTTGGCCCCATTTTGAAAGGCATCTTGAACCCATGACGCAACTCGCGCGGGCGTCGGCCAACCTCGGGCACATCCACGGTCAGCACCAGTGTCTCGTACCCCGCTGCCTTGGCGCGATCGACCAGCTTGAACGTGCCGCTGCCATCGCCGCTGAAATACAGCTGGAACCAGGCATGGCCTTCCGCTTCGACGATCAGATCCTCCATCGCGGTCGAGGCCACAGTCGAAACCCCAAGCGGCACCTCGTGGCGTGCCGCGATGCGGGCCAGCATCAAGTCGGCCCCCGGTGCAGACAAATTGCACATACCCATCGGCGCGATACCAAACGGGCGTTTCGCGGGCCGGTCGAACAGCGAACTTGCCAGAGATCTTTCACTGACGTCGCGCAGGATACGCGGGCGCAAAGTCATTGCATCCAAAGCGGACCGATTGCGACCGGCACCCATCTCGGCCCCGGCTGCACCATCAATATAGTCGAACACCATCCACGGAAGACGCCGCCGCGCCAGGCGGCGGGCGTCCTCGGCGCTGTGGATGGCGCTTGCGCCCATCAGGCCTGAACGGCCTTCATGAAGCGGTCGCGGATGACCACCGGATCCATCGTGATCGGCGGCATCTTGGCATTGCCGCTTTCGCATTTGCTGACGATGATGGTCATCTGTTTGGCATCCAGCGCCTCTTGCAGTACGCGCCCGGTGTCTTCGGCGGCACATTCGATCACGCGCTCACACCCGGCGGCCTCGGCCATTTTCGCAAGCGAGGTTTTCTGCCCCGCATAGGTCGGCTGATCGCCGGTCGAGCCGTACGAGCCATTGTCCACGATCAGCAGGATGTAATTGTCCGCCACGTTGTTGGCGATCGTTGGCAGGGTGCCCAGATTGGTCAGGATCGAGCCGTCGCCGTCGATGACGATCACCGGCTTCGGCTGTGACAGCGCCAACCCCAGACCGATCGAGGACGCAAGCCCCATGGTGCCAAGCATGTAGAAGTTGGTTGGCTGGTCGTCGATGGCATGCAGTTCCTGGCTGGGGATGCCGATGTTGCAGACAACCAGTTGATCACGCAGGATCGAGGCGATTTCCTTCAGGATTTCAGAACGGATCATTGGTCGCCATAGCCTCCCCAGAAATTGGCGTCGGTCAGGATGGCGACCGGCTTGTTGCACATGAAGGTATATTTCAGGATCGCGTCGAGCTCTTCGACATCGGCCTGATGGTGGAAGTGGTAGGTGGGGATGTTCAGCTGAGCCAGCAGCGCCTTGGTGTGAACCGCCATTTCAACCTGGCAGGCAATCGGTTCGCGCAGTTCCCCCCGGTACGATATCAGCATCGGCAGCGGCATCCGGTAATACTGGATCAGCGTCGCCAGCGTATTGATCGTCACGCCAATGGCTGTATTCTGCATGATGATCGCGGGCCGCTTGCCGCCCATCCACGCCCCTGCACACAGGCCCATCCCTTCGTCTTCCTTGTTGGACGGGATGTGATAGATGCCTTCGCGCTCGTCGATTTCCGCGATGACACCTGCCAATTGCTTGCACGGGACAGTGGTGACAAACGAGATATCGTTGGCCAGCAGATCGTCGGTGATCTTTTTGTCTATGTTCATGATCCAGCTTTTGGTCCTGTTTGGGGCGCTAGACGCGCGATTGAGGAATTCAGGCCCTTCGGTGCACGTGTACGGCACAGGGGGCATGGCGGACGACGCGCGAAGCGGTCGATCCCAGGAAGTAGTCGCTCAGGTCCGGCTTGTGCGAGCCGATCACGATACAGTCGACATTCTTGCTGCTGGCATAGTCGATGATTGACCGCGCGGTATGGCCTTTGACGATTTCGGCCCTCACCCCTTCAAGCCCTTCGACTTTTTGCAACAGTTGCAAACGGGCCCGTTCGAACCCTTCGGCGACAACCGATTTGTCCAGATAGGCGCTGACCGATCCCTGAGGCATCTCGTAGACATGCAGCGCAATTATTTCTGCGCCCTCTCCTGACAAGGCCCGTGCGATTTCCAGCGTGTGTTGCGATATGCCGTGATCCAAAGCTAACGGGACCAGTATTTTCGTGTACATGAAGGTCTCCAGTTCTGTCAGTTCTATCCCCAGGGTCTCAGGATAATCTTCGGTGCGGCCACGGCGCCAGACCGGATATCGCAAAACGCTTGCGCTCCGTCGGCAAGGGCGCGTTCTTCTATCCAGTCCAGAGCCCCCAGCCGCCCGTCAAAGATCGCCTGAGCCGTCTGACGAAAGTCTTTGGCGGTGTATGTGTAAGTCCCTATGAATGTGATTTCCTGCAAGGTCATCCGGCGAACATCCAGACCACCGGTATCCTCACCCAAACCCACATGCGCGATCACGCCGCCCGGTTCGGCCTTGGCCGAGGCAACCGACCGCGTCGCAGCGTAACCCACGGCATCTATGACCAACGGGTAAGTCCCTTTGGCTGACTCCACCAGCGCAAAGCTTTCGATTTTCGCCAGGTAGTTGCGACGCAGCTGGTTTGGTTCCGCGATGGTCACATCGTCAACGCCCATTGCCCGCAAGACCAATGCCGCCGCAAGGCCGATGGCCCCGCCGCCGATCACCAGTGCGCGACGGTCCATTGCAGGATGCAGAGCCTCGATCCCCAACCGGACCGTATGCCAGCTGACGGCAAGCGGTTCCGCCAGCGCGGCTTTGGCAAACGAAACATCCTCAGGTACTTCAACAAGGTTGCTGGCAGGCATTGTAACGTATTGAGCAAACGCCCCTTCGCGCGGAGGCATCGAGATGATCTGGCGATCCGGGCACAGGTTTTCCCGGCCGGCAAGGCAGGCTGCGCATTGCCCGCAGCTTACCAGCGGATTGATCGTGACACGATCACCGGCACGTATCCCGTCAACAATCACACCGGCCGCCTCGTGCCCCAGGATCAGCGGAGCCGGACGGCGGGCATCATGGCCCAGATAGGCGTGCATGTCCGAGCCGCAGATGCCGACCGCTTCGATCCGGATCAAATGCTCGGACGGACCGGCCTCGGCATCCGGCACATCACCGAACACCATCTGTTCCACTCCTTGGTAAACCAGTGCCTTCATTTGGCTGTGAACCCTCCATCGACCATAAGAACCTGCCCCGTGACATAGCCGGACGCGTTCGAGCACAAAAACAGGATCGGCCCGTCGATATCCTGCACCCGCCCATTGCGCCCTATGCAGGTTTGAGCGGCGTTGCGTTCCGCGCGCTGGGGGTCGTCAAACACGGCCTGGGTCAGCTCGGTCGGAAAGAACCCCGGACCGATTGCGTTGGCGGTAATGCCAAATGGCGACCAGGCTTCGGCCATGGCACGGGTCAATTGCGCGATCCCGGCCTTGGTGGCCCCATAGGCAATGCCGCCCGGAAAGGCCCGCGTCGTTTGCAGCGAGGCGAAATTGACGATGCGCCCCCACCCCTTCCTTTTCATTTCGGGCACCATCGCCTGGCTGAGGAAAAACGGCGCGCTGAGGTTCAGGGCAAGCGTGGCATCCCAGCCATCAGGTGTCACCTCGTCGGCGGGCTCACGCGTGTTGACCCCGGCCGCATGCACCAGAATATCCGGTGCGCCGTACTTGGAATTGATCACCTGCACCAGCCCGCCGATTCCGGCTCGATCCGCGACATCAGCAACAACGGCTTCTGCGTGTTCGCCGATTTCAGCCTGCATCTGCGCCAAAGCGTCGCCGCGCCGCGCCACGCCGACAACACGCGCGCCGGCCGCGGCAAGTGTCCGCGCCACCTGCCGCCCCAGCCCCGAACTGGCGCCGGTGATACAGGCCACCCGGCCCGTCAGGTCAAACAATGTGCGCGGGTCATCCATCAGCGGTCAGATCGAACTGTTCATCCGGGAAATACTTGGCCAGACGCACATCCGCTGCGCGAGCGTGACCTTCCATACCTTCCAGTCGGGAAATCCGTGCGGTAGCTTCTGCGATCGATTTCGATCCTTCACGTGTAGCCCGCTGCCAGGTGACGATCTTCATGTATTTGTGAACACTCAAACCGCCGGTGTAACTGGCCGCACCCGAAGTCGGCAGAACATGGTTCGTTCCGGTTGCCTTGTCCCCGTAGGACACGGTGGTTTCCTCACCCAGGAACAGCGAACCATAGCAGGTCAAGCGATCCAGCCACCAATCCAGATCCTCGGCCTGAACCGTCAGGTGCTCGGGCGCATATTCATCGGAACAGGCGGCCATCTCTTCGCGGTCGGAACAGACAATGACTTCGGCATAGTCGCGCCACGCGGCCGAGGCGTTTTCCCGGTTCAGCTCTGGCAGATCATCGATCAAAACCGGAACCAGCTCCATGACTTTCTGCGCAAGGTCGCGATCATCCGTCACCAGCCAGACGGGCGAATTGTACCCGTGCTCGGCCTGACTGACCAGATCGGTTGCCACCACGTGGGCGTCCGCGGAACTGTCGGCAAGGATCAGGCTGTCGGTCGGACCCGCAATCATGTCGATACCAACCTTGCCGTACAGGATGCGTTTGGCCTCGGCCACGAACTGGTTTCCCGGCCCCACAAGGATATTGGCGCGCGGCAAACCGAACAAACCATAGGTCATGGCGGCCACGCCCTGCACACCGCCCATGGCCAGAATGCTGTCGGCTCCGCAAATATGCGCGGCATAGACAATCGCTGGCGCCACGCCCTCACCCGGACGGGGCGGAGAACAGGCCGTGATATGGCGGCACCCGGCGACCTTGGCCGTTGTCACTGTCATGATCGCGCTGGCGATATGGCTGTAGCGCCCACCGGGAACATAGCATCCTGCTGCATCCACCGGGATCGCCTTTTGCCCCGCAACAAAACCGGGAACGATCTCCATCTGTACGTCCGACACGGTGGCCTTCTGCGTCTCGGCAAAGCGACGGACGTTGTCGTGGGCAAAGCGTATATCGGCCTTCAGTTTTTCCGGCACCTGTACGATGGCCGCATCAATCTCGTCCTGCGTCATCAGGACATTTCCTTCGTACTTGTCGAACTTGAGGGCATATTCCAGTGCTTTGTCGTCGCCACCCGCCTCGATGTCGGCAAGGATGGTCTTGACCGTATCATGCACCTCAGAGGCATGCGATTGAGCGGTGAGAGTCGCCTTTTTCAAATATTCACGAGGCATTTTCAGCAGGTCCTATTGGTAGATTTCAGGAAGCAGGGTGGTCGACACAGCAGGCACGTAGGCAATCAGGATCACCACGATCAGCATGGTCAGTACGAAAGGAACGGCCCGGGCGGCAATCTTCAGAATGGACTCACCGGTAATGCCAGATACGACGAACAGGTTCAGTCCCAGCGGCGGCGTGATAAAGCCCACACCCAACGCGGTGATCATCATGATGCAGAACTGAATCTCGTTCATGCCGATATTGTCGGCCAGCGGTTTCAGGATTGGTGCCAGGATCACGATATTCGGCGTTGTCTCCATCACGCAGCCTGCTGCGATCAGGATGCCGATCATCAGCAAGATCAACAGATAGGGATCATCGGTCAGCGACGTGACCGAGGCCACGAAACCCTGCGGGACACCCATGATCGCAAGTGCTTCGGCCAAAGGTGCCGAGAAGGCGATGATCGGCAGGATGACTCCGTTCACCTTGGCCGAACTGACCAGCATCGATGGAAAATCTGCCAGCGTCAGGGTGCGCAGGATAAAACCCATGATTATAGTGACGACAACGGCCGTTGCGCCGGCTTCAGTCGGGGTCAGGCGACCTGAGAAGATGCCGTAGAAGATGATCCCCGGCACAATGAACGCGTACCAGCCCGATTTCAGCGCCTTGCCCAGATTGGCCAGCCATTCCCCCATGGTCATCATGCCGCCGCCCTCATAGGCATAAAGGCGGTTCATGATGATGTTGGTGATCAGGATCGACACCAGGATGGCCAGACCCGGGATCAAGGCTGCAAGGAACAGGGTCGAGGCGGAAATACCCAGCACGAGGCCGATGATGATATAGGCGATCGAAGGCGGGATCAGGATGCCGGTACAGGCACCAGCCGCAACCAGAGCACAGGCATAGGGGCGCGGATATCCGCTTTCCACCAGCCGGTTGATGGTCATGCGACCCACCGCAGCCGCCCCGGCAGCATCCGACCCTGAAATCGCAGCAAACATGCCGCAGACCAGAACCGTGGCCGACCCGAACCCGCCCTTGGCAAAGCATGTCAGCGCCTCGGCCACGTCCAGGAATTTGCGCGACAGACCGGTCCGCACCAGAACGTCTCCGGTCAGAATGAACAACGGAACAGCGGTCAGGGCAAATGCGTCGATACCTGTGAACAGGCTTTCTCCGACCAGGCTGAGGGGCAGATCACCGGACATGATCAGCATCACGATCGCCGCTGTGCCAATGGCGGCCCAAACGGGCACGGCCAAGGCGATCAGGCCTACGAACAGGATCACCGGCAGGTAAAAATCCCAGCCCAGTTCAACGGTTTGATTGAGGGAATTCCAAAGCATTCGTGTTCTCCTCAGTCAAACAGCTTGTCGCCTTCGAAGACGGGGGTGCCGTCCCGAAGCGATTTCACGTCACGCAGGAAAGATTGGATCAGCCGCCATATCATCAGGGCGAATCCGGCGGGCACCGCCATAAGGAACCAGACTTTCGAGACCCGAAGACCATCCGTGACCGAGCCGAACTTGGCCGAGACATGAACCGCCTCATACGACCAGTAGAGCGCGATGATCGCCACGCCGAACATCACGAGATCGCCGAAAATATACAGCACCGCCTTGGGGCGTGGTCCGATGTAATGCATGATCACATCGATCCGGATATGCGCCCGCTCTTTCACCGCAGCCGCGGCACCGATCCAGGCCAGATAGATGAAGGAATACCGAACGATTTCCTCGCCCCAGATCGACGAATAAGCAAAAATCTCGCGCCGCAGCACTTCGATGGCCATGGTAATCACCAGCATCACGTAGAACACCAGCAGCAACCAGCGCTCTGCGTTTCGGTCTATGTTTTGAAGAATGGTCATCTGATCCTCCGGCGCAGGGACAGCCTGACCCGCGCCTGACGTGGCGGGTTGTTGCCGGGCTGACTGAAAGTAAAGTTCGTGGACGCCTGTCTGGCGCCCACGGCTTGGGCCTTAGGCGTCGTGGACGTAGTATTTGCCCTGAGTACCCGCGGCTTCGACCAGCTTTTCGAAGTTTTCCATCGATCCGGCCAGTTCTGTCTTGAACGGATCCCAATCGGCGTTCTGATACCCGCCGGCATCCTGCCATTCCGCCAGTTGGTCGTCACTGAGCGAGTGGAACTGCACCCCGGCCTTGTTCAGCTCTGCCATGGCATAGGCGCGGGCCGACGGAACCTTGGACAGGTTCTGATGGCTGGTCATTTCCGACCCCCACATGATGCCTTCCTGCACATCAGCCGGCATCGAGTTGAACCATTCCAGGTTGCAGGAATAAACTTGGCTGTCCGGCACCGCCTGTGTGAAGGTCACATGGCTGAGTATGTCCTTGAACCCAAAGACATAGAGCGCGCCAACCGAAGGATCGAGCGCATCCGCAACGCCCTGCTTGATGGCCGAGGGGGTCTCGCCCCAGGCAACGGGCGTCGGGTTGGCGCCGACCATCCGGTAGTATTGTTGCAGCATCTTCGATCCCGGCACGCGGAACTTGATCCCGCTCATATCACCGGGTGTGAGCACGGCATTGCCGCCCTGACGAACCGCAACCACCCGCGGGTCGATGTTCACATAGAACAGAGCCTTGAACCCTGCCGCTTCGACCTTGGGGTGAACCTCACTTTTCCATGTGTCCGAATGGACGAGGTTGGTGAAACGCTGGTTCGAGCCACACAGGTACGGCATGTTGATCAGGTCGACTGTCGACGCGAACGGCGCGAAATTCGACAGCGAATGCTGCGCGGCCTGGATGGTACCGCCCTGCACTTTCTGCACCAGCGCGCCGCCTGCACCAAGCTGACCGCCGGGGGCCAGTTTGACATAGACCTTGCCGTTGGTGGCGTTCTGAATGTTTTCCTTTAGGTCCAGCTGCATGATCGGATAGCTGCGCGACGCGCCAAGCACATAAGCCGTGGCCACCGTCATCACGTGATCTGCGGCCTTTTCACGCTCGCTCTCTTCCTTCGCGGTCTGCGCGGCGGCCTCGGAAGACCACAAAACGCCCCCTGCCCCAGCGACCAATGCGGCTGTGAATGCGCCACTGGCGCTCAGTTTCAGAAAATTGCGGCGCTCGGCCGATGCCAGTTCGGTCTTGTCGGTTTTCATCAATTGCCCTCCCAAGCAAAAGTTCAGCTGCCGTCTTGTGCGTCCCGGTCAGCTTCCTTTTTCAGAATTGCGACAACGAACAGGATCGAAGCCGCGAACAGAACCAACATCTCTCCAACGTCGCCAAGAAACGCGCTGCTCGCAAAAGCACCCAAAGCGACATTTGCGAAATAGATCGCAAAAACGATGACTGATGCAGCGAGATACATTTCCGGGACTCCCTTCAGAATCGGCTCAGATACCTTTGTAAGCGCTTACATCACAAATGCAAGCGCTTACATAAACGCTTTCATCCCTGGAAAAATGCGACTAACTTAGGCGAACCGGAATTGAGAGTTCGAGAATGTCAAAACATCGGTCCGCACCGACGCTGGATGACGTTGCCAAGGCAGCAGGCGTTTCAACTGCCACCGTGTCACGGTGCCTGAACACCCCGCAACAGGTGGTCGAGGCAACGCGGAAACGTGTTCTGTCTGCCGTAGACACCCTTGGCTACACGCCGAACTTTGCAGCCCGAGTGATGGCTGCACGGCGTTCTTTCACGATAGGTGCGATAATTCCGACGATGGAAAATGCAATCTTTGCAAGGGGGTTGCAGGCGTTCCAAGAGGAGATCCACAAACAGGGCTACACCTTGCTGGTCTCCAGCTCGGCCTACCAGCCGGCCGCAGAAGAAGATCAGATCCGAACGCTGGTTGCACGGGGCGTGGACGGGCTGTTGCTGATCGGGCATGACCGGGACGTACAAATCTACGACTATCTCGAAAAGCGAAAAGTGCCGGCCCTTGTAGCGTGGTCTTTCCTGCCAGACGAACCAATACCGTCCGTCGGGTTTGACAACAGACGGGCGATGGAGGCTTTGACAAGCAAGATCATCGAATTGGGCCACACACGCCTGGCAACGATTTCAGGCATCAGCAAAGGCAACGACCGTGCGCGTCTTAGGATCCAGGGGATAAAAGACGCGATGTCCCGACATGGACTGTCGCAGGATGAACTGGCCGTGATCGAAACCTCGTACGAGATTGAAAACGGCGCCGATGCGTTCAAGCGTCTCATGTCGAATGACAACCCGCCGACCGCGGTGTTGTGCGGCAACGACGTTCTGGCCGTCGGTGCGGTACGGCAAGCTCAGCAGATGGGACTTCGGGTGCCCGAAGATGTATCGATCACCGGATTTGATGATATCGAGCTAGCGCGCATTGTCGCCCCTGCGCTGACAACTGTCCATGTTCCTCATCGTGACATGGGACGCAAGGCTGCTCAGGCGCTGATTCAGATGATCGAATCCAACGCACCGGGCAAATCTGTTGAACTGCCGACGCACATAGTTGGCAGAGAGTCCTTGCTTGGCCTCAACAGCTAGAACCGGCTTTGCAAACCCGTTGAGCAGATCCGTGGAAACACGTGCCAGCTAGATCCGTAAAGGCGATGGCTAAGCCACGCAACGTCACCTTTTTGATGAATTAACAAAGCCTTACAGTCCGAATTGGAGCGGGTAGCGGGAATCGAACCCGCGCGTTCAGCTTGGGAAGCTGACAGGCTACCATTACATCATACCCGCCTTGTCAGATGAAATAACACCAGAACATCCAGACGTTCAACCCGGATCGTAACCAACCTTTTTCGGGTTCTTACTCGGTTCGGGCCCGCAGGCTGTCAATCAGGGACTGGTCGACGGCCAAGGTCTTGCCCGCTGCTTCCAAAGTACGGCGATCCAGATGCTGGGGGTTCAGATCAACCCCTTCCGAAAACGCCTCGACAATAGCCTTCATGGCCGTAATCCTGGCATATTTCTTGTTGTTGGACGGGATCACGTGCCAAGGGGCAACTTCCGTAGACGTCCGTGCCAGCATTTCATCCACGGCCACCTCTGCGACATCCCATTTTTCGCGGTTTCTGAAATCTTCATAAGTCAGCTTCCAGCGTTTCATCGGGTTGGTCAGCCGTTCGGTAAATCGGCGCATCTGCTCTTCCTGTGAAATGTGGAAGAACAGTTTCACGATTCGAGTCCCGTCATCGACCAGCATTCGTTCGAAATCATTGATTTCCTGATACGCGGCCCGCCAGCGTGTTTCCGGGGTCAGCTTTTCGATCCGCTCAACCAAAACTCGGCCATACCAGCTGCGGTCGAAAGCGGAAATCGCACCCGAAGGCGGCAGGCGTTCCCAGAAACGCAACAGATAATGCCGGTTGAGATAGTAGTTCCGAGGCGCACCGATCGGCCAAACCTTGAAGCTGCGCGGGTCCAGGGCCTGACTGATCCGGCGAATGGTCCCCCCTTTTCCGGCAGCGTCCCACCCTTCGAAAACCAACACGCCCTTGAGCCCGTGAAACAGATAAGCTTGCTGAATTCTCGCCAATCGTGTCTGCAACTTGATCAGCTGATCGAAGTAAACCTTTTTGTTCAGTTTCCTGGTCAGATCCGCATCCGAGAGTTTTGGGGGGTGATGTTTGCTCATGCTGCCACCTGATCAATGCATCCTGGATCAGGGTATTCTGAAACCTTCTGCAAATTCGACATTGATCAGGGTCAAATGCAAAAGGCCGGGCGCTGAGCCCGGCCTTTGCAGTCTGTGTCGTTCAGATCAGGCGCGGCGCCGACGGCCACCACCGCGACGTCCACCTACGGGTCCTGCGGCACCCGCTTCGTCCGGTGCTTTGTTGAACCGGATCCACTCGCCGCCATGCGGGTCGTTGTTGGTCAGCAGGTTGGCGGCGCGGATGGCCTCCATCTCTTTGCCGGCGCGCGGCTTGGTGGAGCCCAGGCCGAACATCTGCACGAACGCCTCGTCATCCATGCCTTCGGGCAGGATGATGCCCGCCGCGGCAACGGCCTCTTTTTTCTCGGCGATTTTTGCCTGCGTCACCGGCAGAGCCACCGGGTTCATGATGGCCGAGGTCATGCCCGCGCCCATCGCCATCGGCAGGAACGCGTTGTTGATGCCGTGACGGTTCGGCAGACCGAACGAGATGTTGGACGCTCCGCAGGTGGTGTTCACGCCCAGTTCTTCGCGCAGACGACGGACCAGCGCGAATACTTGCTGACCGGCGGTCGCCATCGCACCGATGGGCATGACCAGCGGGTCAACCACGATGTCATGTGCAGGGATGCCGAAATCGGCAGCGCGTTCGACGATCTTCTTGGCGACGTCAAAGCGCACATCGGGGTCTTCCGAAATACCAGTGTCATCGTTCGAGATCGCCACGACCGGTACGTTGTACTTTTTGACCAGCGGCAGAACCAGTTCCAGACGTTCTTCTTCACCGGTGACCGAATTCAGCAGCGGACGACCTTCAGCCGCCTCAAGACCGGCTTCCAGCGCGCCCGGAACCGACGAGTCGATACACAGCGGCACGTCAACCAGACCCTGCACCAGCTCGACGATCTTGCGCATCAGCGGTGGTTCGGTCTCGTTCGGGTTGGGGTTCGAGTTGTAGACAACGCCCGCATTGATATCCAGAACGGTCGCGCCAGCCGCTACCTGAGCAATGGCGTCTTTCTCAACGGTCGAAAAGTCGCCCGCTTCCAGCTCGGCGGCCAGTTTCTTGCGGCCGGTCGGGTTGATCCGCTCACCGATCACGCAGAACGGTTCATCAAAGCCCAGGACGGCTGTTTTTGTTTTTGATTCTACGACTGTTCGGGTCATGTCCGTTCCTTAGGAGTTTACAGGCTTTGCCGAAGCGCCGCCGTTATTGATCGCCCAGTTGGCGTTGGTCTTGATCCCGCCCAGCGGGAAGAAGTGCACGTTCGTGATGTTGAAATCCGGGTTGGCCGCCTTGTGGTTGGCCAGTTCGGTCACGACATCGGTCGGCTCATAGGGCAGCAACAGCTTGGAGACATCCATGGCGCGCTTTTGCAGAACCTTCAGAGACGGCCCAACGCCACACGCGATGGCGAATTTGATCAGGGTTTGCAACTTGGCCGGACCCGCGATTCCGATATGGATCGGCAGATCGATGCCCGCTTCTTTCAGGCTGTCGGCCCAGGCGATGATCGGCTTGGCGTCAAAGGCGAACTGTGTTGCCAGCGCCATTTCGGCATCCGTGGTCTCGTTGAACTTCTGCTTCCAGCGCAACGCGTCATCGACGTTCTTGGTCGAACCGTCCGGGTCGATGTCCTTGTTGCCTTCGGGGTGACCCGCCACGTGCAGGCGCTTGAAGCCCGCCTTGTCAAACAGACCGGTTTCCAGCAGCTGCATCGAGCTGTCGAACTCGCCGTGCGGGTTGGCGACACCGCCCGCCAGCAACAGCGCCTGTTCAACGCCTGCTTCGCCCTGATACATGGCGATCCAGTTCTCCAACGTCGCCGCATCCTTGATGATGCGTGCCGGAAAATGCGGCATGACAGGGTAACCTTCCGCCGCAATTCGCTTGGCCGTCTTGACCATGTCTTCGATGGGCGTGCCCTCGATATGGGCGATATAAACGCGTGTACCCTCGGGCAGCAGCGCGCGGAAATCGTCGACCTTTTCGGCGGTACGCGGCATGACCTCGATCGAATAGCCTTGCAAAAAGGCTTCGACGGTCGGATTTACTGGGCCGCTTTCGACCGCATCACGTTTCTTGAAGTTCAGCAAAGCCATTTCGGCCTCCCATAAAGTCTGGGGCTCATGCCCAACCGTCATTTGCGATCAGCGCTTTGACGCGGTCCTGATCGTATTCCGTTTCCAGACGCACAGCCTCGGCTTCGGCAATCTCGGCAGGATCGCCTTCAATCGCGAAAGGTTCGGCTTTGCGCCATTCGGCCAGATAGGCATCACTGTCCTTGGCGTTCACCTTCATGGCCGCACGGTCGATGGCTTGTTCAAACCGTTCTTCCAACTGCCGCTTTGCGCCCCGACGGCCTTTGCCGACGATGACCTGAGCGGGAATGTCGCGCCAATACACGATGGTGACGTCAGGCATTGCTGTGATTCCTCCTAACCCGATGGGCCGGTTCTAAACTTCAATGTAGGCTTGGGTCGGTCGATTTTCGACACACGACGCTTTCCAAGCGACGTTTTGTGCCCACTGCGGTGTACGTGGCTTTTACCCAGTTTCTGGCAAAACGCGCATATCAAAATTCTCATCGTCTCTATGAAAGCGCTGCATGAAAAAGAAAAACCCCGGACGGTAAAAACCGTCCGAGGCAAGAATTGATGGAGCAAATGGCCTTAGCCGACCAAACCGCCATCTTCGCGCGTAATGGCGATAATGGCCGAGCGCGGCACCGAGTCACCGCCTTCAGGCCAGTGGCTGTTGCCGTCTTCGCCCGGGTGCTGAATACCGACAAACATCGTACGACGGTCCGGTGACCAGCTGAGACCGGTGACCTCGCATTCGTTGGGGCCAACCAGAAAACGACGGATTTCGCCGGTGACAGGGTCGCCTGCCAGCATCTGGTTGTTGCCCTGCCCGGCGAAGTCACCTTCGTTGCCATAATTGCCATCGGTCTGAATCCACAGCAAGCCGTTGCTGTCGAACTTCAATCCGTCGGGTGAGTTGAACATATTGTCGGCGTTCACGTTCTCGGATCCGGCATAGGCGTCTTGGTGGACGGTGGGATTGCCTGCAAGCACGTACAGATCCCAGCCAAAGCCAGCCGCAGCATGATCGCCGCCATCCGGGCGCCAGCGAACGATCTGACCGTAGTGGTTCTTGTCACGCGGGTTCGGGCCGTTGGCCGAGGTATCGTCTCCCCCTGCATTCGGCTTAACGCCACGGTTCTTGTTGTTAGTCAAGCAACAGTAAACCTCGGGCGCGTTTGGATTAGCCGCAACCCACTCGGGACGATCCATGGTGGTTGCTCCAACCGCCGAACCAGCCTGACGGGTGTGGATGCTGATCTCGGCCTGCGAGGCCATGCCAGTGCTTTCCGGCGTCAGATCAAGCCACTCACCGGTTCCATCGTCGTTGAACTTGGCAACCGAAAGTGTGCCTTGTTCCAACAGCGCGTTTGTGTCCACACCAGCGGCATAAACACCTTCCGAGACAAAGCGGTAAAGAAACTCGCCGCGTTCATCATCGCCCATGTAAACGACCACGCGACCGTCATTGTTCACTATGACTTCGGCGTTTTCGTGCTTGAAGCGTCCCAGAGCGGTCAGTTTTCGCGGAGTCGAGGTTGGATCAGTCGGATCGATCTCAACCACAAAACCAGCACGGTTCGGTTCGTTTGGGTTTTTCGAGACGTCGAACCGGTCATCAATCTTGGCCCAACCGTAACCCCAGTCTTTTGACGATACGCCATAACGTTTCAGATCAGCATTGACCTCGTGATTTTCGTCTTCGGCCGAGAAGTAGCCGTTGAAGTTTTCTTCACAAGCCAGATACGTGCCCCACGGTGTCACGCCATTTCCGCAATTGTTCCATGTTCCCTTGCACGTCGTGCCGGACGGATCGGCGGCCGTTTTCATCAAGTCATGACCGGCGGCCGGACCCGTAATGGACATTTCGGTCTGCGGTGTAACGCGGCGGTTATAGGGGCTGTCCTTAACGATGCCCCACTTGCCATCGGTGTTCGCGATTTCCACGATCGTGACACCATGCGCCATCATGCCCTTTGCGATGTCGTCATCGGATGCTGGCTTGGCGTCCGGATTGTTGCCCCACAGGATGTCACGATTGGTATATTCGTTGTTTACAACCAGCAGAACGTGACCGTCATGCAAGAAAATGTCCTGACCATCGGTATTGTCACCAAAGGCGCGTTCCTGGCTGGCAGCTGTGCCCCGGGTCGCGTGATCAAACTCAGGCGCGTCCGACCAAAGCGGATCGCCCCAGCGCACCATGACCTCGGCCTTGTAACCAGCGGGAACAATGACCTCGTCCGCGGTCGACACTGGAATCGCCTCAAACGCGAAACGGTTCGAAACCGCGTGAGCCCCTGAAGGAATCAGCGAACCACCAACAGCTGTGAAACTACCCATCGCCAAAACGCCGCCCAGAAAACCGCGACGGGACAATGCGCGTTCGACAACGCGATCAAATTCACATTCTTCTGGGCGCGGATTTACAACTTCATCGAATTCGTCGAAGGAAAGGATGCGCTCATCTTTCATTGCGGTCTCCGTATCTGGCTGAGAGCTAATAGATAAACCCGAACGTGGGTTCGCCCATGGAGATCGCATCATTTTGTGAACGGCATGTGACACGCGCGTTAGTTTCAAAATTGAAATCACTTGCACGTCAGCAATCCCCCGCCTAGGGTCGGGGTAACTCGAAAATCGGAGGGCGTAAAGATGGCGCCCAAGCGTCCCAAGGGTGCGGGCGCGTTCCCGAAAGCGGTCGAAAGCCCCGCGCCGGCAAGACCCGATCCGGATGCTCTTTATGCGGCACTGGATCTGGGGACAAATAGTTGCCGCATGTTGATAGCCCAGCCCAAGGGAAGTGGGTTCCATGTGGTCGACAGTTTCTCCAAATCCGTGCAGTTGGGCGCGGGTCTGGAACGCACCGGACGACTGTCGCGGGCGTCGATGTCGCGTACCGTTCAGGCATTGCGAATCTGTCAGCAAAAGCTGAAACGCAACAAGGTCAAACGGATGCGTCTGATCGCGACCGAGGCGTGCCGCCGCGCCAAGAACTCGCGCGAATTCATCCGACAGGTGAAGCGCGAAACCGGCCTGACGCTCGAGATCATACAGCCCGAGGAAGAAGCCCGTCTGGCGGTGATTTCCTGTGCCCCACTGGTTTCGACCAAGACCGAGCAGTTGCTGGTCGTCGATATCGGAGGCGGCTCGACCGAATTGGTCTGGATCGACATCTCGTCCGTTCCACGCCGCGACCGGCCTGCGGCCATCATGCGGCTGCATCACGGGTTTCACACTGTCGACAGCCCTTTTCCCGCGGCCAAGGTCGTTGACTGGATCAGTGTGCCGCTGGGCGTCGCCACACTGCGGGACCAGTTTAATGATGTCGAGGATGACGCGGCCCGATTTGCGTTGATGAGTTGGTTTTTCGAGGAAAACCTTGCCGACTTTGCCCCCTACAAGGACGAACAGGCGCGCGAAGGGTTTCAGATCGTCGGCACCAGTGGCACGGTCACTACTGTCGCGGCATCGCATCTGGGCCTCAAGCGCTATGACCGGACCAAAGTGGACGGGCTGCGCATGACCAGCGATCAGATTGACAAAGTCATACGCGGGTATTTAGAACTCGGCCCTCATGGGCGGCGCCGGGACCCTCGCATTGGTGAAGACCGGCAAGCCCTGATCATGTCCGGCTCGGCCATATTGCAGGCATTGCTCCGTTGCTGGCCCACTGACCGCCTTTCGGTGGCGGACCGGGGGCTGCGCGAAGGTCTGCTTTACGCACAGATGAGCGCGGACGGTGTATTGGAAGACGGACCGTTCTAATGGCGAAGACACCAAGTGGAAAAAACAACTCGGGCCGCGGGCAGCGCGACCTGAAGGTCAAGGTCAAGACGGCGCGCGGGCGCAAGCTCAGCTCGACGCGCTGGCTCGAGCGGCAACTGAACGATCCCTATGTCAAGCGTGCGCAGTCCGAAGGCTATCGGGGGCGCGCAGCTTACAAGATTTTGGAACTGGACGACAAATTCCGCTTTCTCGTGCCTGGGGCGCGGGTTGTGGATCTGGGCTGTGCGCCCGGCGGTTGGTGTCAGGTTGCGGTCAAACGCGTGAACGCGCTGGGCGAAAAGTCAGGCAAACGGATCGGAACCGTGCTGGGCATCGACCTGCAAGAGGTCGAACCAATCGCCGGGGCCGAAATCCACGTTCTGGATTTCATGGAGGATGACGCCGACCAGAAGGTCAAAGACTGGCTGGGCGGCAAGGCAGACGTCGTGATGTCGGATATGGCGGCGGCATCTTCGGGGCACAAGCAGACCGATCACCTGCGCATCATGGCGCTGTGCGAAACTGCCGCCTATTTCGCCTTTGACGTTCTGGAAGAAGGCGGCACTTTTGTTGCCAAGGTTCTGGCTGGGGGGGCTGAGGGCGATCTGCAAAAGCTGCTCAAGCAGAAATTCCAGAAAGTCGCCCATGTCAAACCGCCGGCGTCTCGCTCGGACAGTTCGGAAAAATTCGTTGTGGCAACCGGGTTTCGAGGCGGCTCTTAATCATCTAGCCGGATAAGATTCCCGCTCAGACGCTGTTCACGCAAGGACGTGACAGCCATTCCCTGCAACATCAGCGTATCTCCGTGCGTAACGTATGATGGTTCCCGGTTGCGCAGGTCTTCGATGCGCTGGGCTAGTGACACCGAACTTGAACCCGGCATCTTCCGCATTGTTGCATCGTTGGACATGGCTCACCTCGGATCAGCACTTTGTTCTTGGCTGTAACAAGGAATTCTGCCGTCAAAATGAAAGAATTCGGGCACGGATGTGCCGGGTCAGCGCCCAAACTGTTGCGACAATTGCAGCAGGTTCGGATCATCCGGCAACCTGTCCAGCGCCTCTTGCAGCACTGTGCGCGCAGCTTCCGGGCCACGATTGATCTGCGCCAGTTGCACTAACATCGGCCACGCCTCTGCCCTCTGCGGGTCCAGCGTCACGACCTCTCTAAACGCCTGTTCCGCCGCTTGCGCGTTGCGAAGCGTCAATGCCATGCCCCCCAGAACGAGATGGGTTTCCGGGGCGTCCAGCCTGTTCGAAATGACCTGCTGCCATTCCGACATGCCCTGCCCAAGCCTGGTCCGCTGCTCGGCCGTCAAGCCCTGCTGCGGTATGCTCAGGAACTCTTTGGCGGCAGCGATGCGCACGTTTCGCAGAGGATCAGACAGCAACGGCTCGAGCCTGCGCACCTGATCTGCCGGGCTGGCCTGACGTTGCAGCGCCGCTGCATTTGCTCGTATCAGCGGGTCAACGTCCTGCAAAAGCGGCGCTGTGTCAGCGGCGATCTGTGGCGACCCAAACGGTTGCAACAGATACGCGGCGGTCGCTCTGACGATCCCGGGCTGCGACGCATCCATTGCGACGGCAAGCAAACCTTCGGGCGTGTCGAGCTGCCCTTCGGCCGCGGCTTTGAAAACTGTCCCATAATGCGGGCGTCGATTTGGCGATCCCGGAAACCAGCCCTCTATCTGGCTTGCGGCCCAGGCCTGATCCTGGTCTTGATGGCAGTCCGTGCAGGCATCAACGCCCAGCCCAAGATCCGGTCGCGGTATGCGAAAACTGTGATCGCGTCGACCGTCGACACCCATGTAGGTTCGCTCGATCATGTGGCAGCTTTTGCACTGGGCGCCTTCGCTGTCTTCCGGGTGATTGTGATGCGCAGACGTGTCATAGTCCTTTGCGGAAAGGGTTGCGAATTCCGGATTTCCGGCAGGCGAATGGCACTGTGTGCAAACCCCGTTTCCTTCGGCTTTCAATTCTGCGCTGTGCGGTTCGTGGCAGTTCATGCATCCGACGCCCTGTTCATACATTCGGGATTGCAGGAACGAGCCGTAGACGTAAACCTCATCCAGAATTTGCCCGTCGGGATGATAGGAACCGGGGCGCAGCACAGCCAGATTATAGGCATCATGATACGGGGTTCCCGGAACCGGGTTTCCGTTGCCATGCGCCTCGCGCCGGGAATGACATCCGGCGCATTGCTGTATTTCTTCTTCGGTCCGCCCCTTGCCCCAACTCAACAAAAAGCCGGCATTGGCCAGGCCATCTGAAGAACCCCGTTCCCGGACCCAATCGAGATGTGCGGACCCCGGCCCATGGCAGGCCTCGCACCCGACCCCGATTTCGACCTGTTGTGACTTGTAGCTTCTGGTTTGAGGGTCGTAGTTCTTCTCAAAATCCGTGGCATGACATTCGGCGCAGCGCGCGTTCCAGTTCTTGTAAGGGCCGGTCCAATGTAACCCGTCATCAGGCGGCAGGTCCTGATCAGGGTACAGGTGATACCAGCGCTTTTGCTCTATGTCCCAAACCACGTCGAAACTTTGCAACCGGCCCGGTTCGGTTTCGAAAAGGTATTGCTGCAAGGGTTCGATTCCAACGACGGAATGCACGTCATATTCCGTCGTTGCACCGTCTTTCTCCGTTACACTAGCGGTGAAGCTGCCAGCCTCATTTTTGAACTGGACGGACATCCCGTCATGATCGAACCGGGTACCGTCGAAATCCGCCACAACAGCGCCGCCAGTGGGTCTTGTCCAGGCCAGCGCATGGTGCGACGCGGCCCAGGCTTCGGCTTCTTGCTGATGACAGTCGGTACACTGGTCTGAGCCCACATACTCTGGCGTCTGCGCCTGAACTTCACCAGCAATTGCAAGGCAGGCCAGTATCAGGGCAAATCTCATGCCGTATCTCCTTCGGCGGCTTTTTGCAGGTCAATCAATGCACCGTTGTATTCGGCCCCCAAGATCAGGATCGCCGAATAGAGATACAGGAAAATCAATGCCGCCATGGCCCCCGCCAATCCAGCATAGGTGGCGCTGTAGGTGGCGAACTGGCTGATATAAATTGAAAACGCCCACCCACCGGCAGCCCACAAGACCAAAGTCAATAAGACGCCGGGCAGGATTTGCGTCAAGCTGTGCCTGCGGGTCGGCAGCACGAGATGCGCCAGAAGAACGGTACCCGCAGGAACCGCCACGGTGAACGTCCAGCGCAGGCGATCCACGGAAAACCAGTTGGCCACGGCAACCTCCGTGTGTTCAGCCACCAGTTTCGTATAGACCGGCAAAACCACCTCGACCGCGGCAATGATCAGAATGGCCGACCCGCCCAGAATGACTAGCACAAGACAGAGCAGCCGGGTTTTCCAGAACGGCCAACTGTCTTCGTCGTGGTAGGCCTGATTCATGGCTGCACGTACGGCAGCCACGCCGTTGGAGGCAAAGTAAATCGCCAGCAGCCCCCCCAAGGTGATGACACCCGAGCCGGATCCGGCCAGAACGGCCCGCAGTTCGGTCACGATCGGATCTGCGACGTCCTTGGGCCACGCTCCGAAAATCAGGTCGATCAACTCATCTGTGACATAGCCTTGAGACAACGCCCCTGCCAGCGCCACGGTGAACAGCACAAAGGGAAACAGCGCCATCATCAGCGACATGGCCACATGGCTGCTCATGACAAAACCGTTCTTTCTGCTGAACCGGCGGATCGACAGCCAAAGCGCCTGAACAGGTCGGCCAAACAAGGGATTCGCGGCAGTTGTCATGCTGCAACCCTAACCTGCCGAAATAGAACACAGAACCCGTCGTGATAATCTATTTGGCTAATGAGGGCCAACAAACGCCTGAACGCATTGCATAAACAAGACCTCGCGTGCAGGATTGGGCGGCGCAGGACGGGAAATGGGCCAGATACAGGATACCGAATGACCCCGGATCAAAAAGACATCACGGTTAGACCCAAGCTTCGATTGTCCGTTGTCCGGGATACATGCATCATCGCGACCCTGATCGTGCTGGGTCTCTATGCCGGTGCGAACTTCCTGATCCCGCTGGCCATGGCGCTGTTGGTCAATGTATTGATCATCGCGCTTAGCGATCGCGTCGTCGCCCTGACCCGCGCTCCGGTCTGGCTGGCCAATATTGCCGGTGTGACTGTCGTTCTGGCCGGTTTGTTCATGATCATGTACGTGCTGGGCAGTCAGGCGACACAGTTTGCACGATCCATCAGCACCTATGAAAACCAGTTTGACGGTGCGGTCGAGCGTGTAACGGGGCTGGTCGGCAACGACGTGACCACCTTCATTCGTGACAATCTGGTCAGTATCGACATGTCCTATGTCGCACGCGTGTTGCTGGGCAGTGCCACCTCATTGTTGAACCAGTTCTTCCTGATCAGCCTTTATGTCGCCTTTCTGATGGCCGAACGACTGGCCTTTCGGAAAAAGATCCAACTGGCCGCCGGAAACCCCGTCGCCGCAGCAGAGTTTTCCGCCATGCTCGATGCGATTTCGGTCAGCTTGCAGCGCTATGTCGGCGTCAAAACCCTGATCAGCCTGATAACGGCAACGATCAGCTATACGGTTTTCCGCTCGCTTGGTCTGGAATACGCGGAAACCTGGGCCGTATTGACCTTTGCCCTGAACTTCATCCCCTCGATCGGTTCGATCATAGCGGTGCTTTTTCCGGCCATGATCGCGCTTGTTCAATTTGAAACGATCATCCCCTTCCTGGTGATCGTGCTGGGATGTGGTACGATCCAATTCCTGATCGGCAATTTCCTTGATCCGGCCATGCTTGGCCGATCCCTGAACATGTCGACCTTTCTTGTCATTCTGGCCCTGACCTTCTGGACAACGGTCTGGGGACTGATCGGTGCGTTTCTGAGCGTACCTCTGACCGTATGCATCCTGATCGTGTTCAGCCACATCCCGGCCCTTCGGCCAGTCGCCATACTGATGTCACTGGATGGCAGGTTGGGCGAGGATAACAGTCAGGCCGCAGCAAGCTAGGTCATGAAACGCCCCCTGTTCATCGGATCGGATATCTACCGCAACTCGACCTACGGTTCAAAACACCCGCTGGCCATACCACGGGCGTCAACCGTCATCGATCTGTGTCGCGAACTGGGATGGTTGACCCCCGAGAACTACCGCGTCAGCCCCTGCGCAAAGCCAGGTGTATTGGAAAGGTTTCATACGCCGGACTATATCGCCGCCCTGCAAAAGGCCGAAGCGGACCAGCACGTCACGGACGAAATACGGGATAAATACGGTTTGGGGACTCTGTCGAACCCGGTCTTCGCCGAGATGTACCGCCGGCCGGCAACCGCCGCCGGTGGTTCCATGCTGGCCGCCGAACTGATCCGGGATGGAGGGATCGTTTTCAACCCTGCGGGCGGCACCCACCATGGCCTTGCGGACCGGGCGAACGGGTTTTGTTATCTGAACGACCCGGTTCTGGCGATACAGACCCTTTTGAGCGCTGGCCTGGATCGCGTGGTCTATGTCGACATCGACGCCCATCATTGCGACGGGGTTGAACTTGCGTTTCACGGGTCGGACAGAGTGCGTATGATCTCGGTCCATGAAACGCGTCGATGGCCGTTCACGGGTCAACTTGAGGAAGACGCCGGTGGCGCGGCCTTCAACCTGCCGGTTCCACGACATCTGAACGACGACGAATTCGCCGCCATTCTGGATCACTTGATCCTGCCGACGACCGAAGCGTTCAAACCGCAGGCGATTGTCCTGCAATGCGGGGCCGACGCCGTGGCCGAGGACCCGCTTTCGCGTCTGACCCTGTCCAACAACGCGCATTGGCGAACGGTGGCGGCGCTGAAGCCTCTTTCGCCTCGTTTTCTGGTTCTGGGTGGCGGCGGATACAATCCCTGGTCCGTAGGGCGCTTGTGGAGCGGCGTTTGGGCCACCCTGAATGATTTCGAAATTCCTGACACACTTGACGTCGGTGCCCAGAAAATCCTGCGGGATCTGACCTGGAGCAGGGCCGCGGGACAGGCGCCTCACCCCCACTGGCTGGACAGTTTGCGCGACGCGCCCAACACCGGGCCCATACGACAGGAACTGAGGAACGATTTGCGCCACCTCACCGCCAGGCATTCACGGTAGATCGGTCCGCAAAAGCCTGTTAGCATTCCGATATTTCGGGATATTCCTGACCGGCTTACCCCCTGTTCCGCTATCAATTCGTTTCTTCCAGCTTGGCACCGATTGGACCACTACCCATGAATGCACTTAATCAGATACTTGATCTCAAGGCCCGCATGGGCCGGTCCATCATCGGGCAAACCGAGGTCATCGACCGACTGCTGATCGGCATGCTGGCCAACGGAAACCTTCTGATCGAAGGTCTGCCCGGATTGGCCAAAACACGTGCAGTCAAGGCGATGGCGCGCAATCTGGATGCAGACTTCAGCAGGATCCAGTTCACGCCCGATCTGCTGCCTTCAGACGTGACGGGAACCGAAGTATTTCAACAAACTGACGAAGGCGGCACCTTTCGGTTCGAACCCGGGCCGATCTTTGCCAATATCGTACTCGCTGACGAAATCAACAGGGCACCGGCCAAGGTTCAGGCCGCATTGTTGGAGGCGATGGAAGAACGGCAGGTCACGGTTTCCGGGACCACCCACAAAATGGAACCGCTGTTCATCGTGATGGCAACCCAGAACCCTATTGAACAAGAAGGCACCTATCCCCTGCCCGAAGCGCAGATGGACCGGTTCCTGATGCATGTTCAGATCACCTATCCACCGGTCGAGGACGAGGTTGAAGTGATCCGGCTGGTGCGGGGCGAAGAGATCGCCGCCGGGAAAGGCGCGTCAAGCGAGCCACCACCGACAATCCCGCAAGATGCCGTTTTTGCAGCGCGTTCGGAAATCGGGCAGATCCATGTTTCGGATGCAATGGATCGTTATATGGCCGATCTGGTTCAGGCGACCCGGACGCCTGCGGCGCTCAGCGAAGAACTGGCCAGCTGGATCGAAATCGGCGCCAGCCCGCGTGCCTCATTGGCACTGGACAAATGCGGTCGGGCGCATGCGTGGATGAACCAGCGTGACTATGTGGACCCTGCGGATATTCGAGCCATTGCACATGACGTTTTCCGTCACCGCATCACGCTGAGTTTCGAGGCGCAGGGAAACGCCAAAACGGCAGATGACGTGATCGCGGACATCCTGCGTCTCGTCGCGCTGCCCTGACTTTTAGGGTTGGCCGGGTGCAGCGATCCACAGCATATCCCGATGATCCCCGCATTCACGTCAGTGCGGATCACCTGTTGCGTCTGGAACTGCATTCCCGTGCCCTGAGCTTTTTGCCACGTCAGCCTGCCGGGTCGATCCTGAATGGCAGACACGCATCGCGCCTGCGCGGACGCGGCCTGAATTTCGAGGAATTGCGCAACTACCAACCGGGCGACGATATCCGCACAATTGACTGGAAAGTCACGGCGCGAACCGGTGAGCCCCATGTTAGGGTCTATACCGAGGAACGAGACCGCCCTGCCCTGTTGCTGGTCGATCAGCGCGTTTCGATGTTTTTCGGAACCGAAGTCTACATGAAATCGGTCATCGCCGCCGAAGCTGCCGCAATCACCGCGCATCGCGTTCTTGGTCAGGGCGATCGTGTCGGTGGTCTGGTATTCAACGACACAAGCGTTGCTGAACACAGGCCGCAGCGCCGCGCGGCGGCGCTCATGCGGTTTCTGTCTTCCATCGGGGCTGCCAATTCGGCCTTGCATGCTGCCTTGAACCCGCAACCCATCGTAACTTTGAATGACATGTTGTCGGAAGCCGCGCGTATGACCCAAACCAACGGGCTGGTTTGCCTGTTTTCCGACTGCGACGGGCTTGACGAGAAATCGGAGTCCCTGCTGCGCCGCATTGCGGTCTCAAACGATCTGATCGTGTTCAATATCGCTGACAAGACAGCCAAGGAGCTGGCGCCCGATCTGAAACTCACGGTCTCGGACGGGCGCGACCAGATCGAAATCGACAGCGCCGACCCCGAATTGTCCGGCAAAATTCGCAAATCCATGGAAGACAGGTTGGACCACCTGCACACATGGTCCCGTCGATACGGCTTTCCGGTTGTTCCATTGACGACCGCGGAACCTGCCCTGGATCAGTTGCTGTATCTGCTCGGACATCGCAGGGGGCAGAAATGAGCATCGACACGACAGGGAAATCTCTGGTTGATCTGCTGAATATGCTCGAGCCGGCACCGGAACCCACGCTTGTTTCGATGTTTCCGCAGACATGGGGGTGGTTGGCGCTGGCCGTCATACTGCTTGGCCTTGCCGTACTGGTCAGTGTTTTTTTCATCCGGCGAAGGCTGGCGAACGCGTATCGCCGCCATGCGCTGGCCGAGCTGGCAGACCCGGATATCACGTCGGCAAAAGTTGCCGAAATCCTTCGCCGCACCGCTTTGGTCGCATATCCGCGCAGGCAGGTTGCAGGGATTCACGGGGATGACTGGTTAAATTTCCTTTCGCAAACCTCTGATGACAAGTCCTTTTTATCAGACATTGGGCAAACGCTGATCGACGCGCCGTACAAGGACCTGCCGCCAAACTGCGCCTTGACCCAGCTTGCTAGGCATTGGGTCAAGTCCCATAAACGGTATCGGGGAACCTGATGTTTTCCTTCTCTGCGCCTTGGGTGTTTCTGCTTTTGCCGCTGCCGCTGCTGGTGTACGCCATTGCTCCGCCCTGGCGGGAAACAGCCGTGTCCATTCGCATTCCGTTTTTTCGCCGCGTGGCCCAGGCGGCTGGCGTCGAGCCGCAGTCCGGGTCAATGATCCGAACCCGGGCCCGGCTGCAAACAGCCAGCGTCGCCTTGATCTGGATACTTCTGGTTCTGGCGCTGGCGCGTCCGGAACGTCTGGGCGATCCCCTCGTGATGGAAAAATCTGCCCGCGATGTGGTTTTGGCGCTGGATATCTCTGGCTCGATGGATCAGCGCGACTTCCGGACCGGATCAGGTGCCCCGATACAACGGTTGGAGGCGGTCAAAGAGGTTCTCAGGCAGTTCATCTCTGAAAGAGATGGTGACAGGATAGCGCTGATCATCTTTGGAACACGCGCGTTCATTCAAGCGCCCTTCACGGAAGATCTGAACAGTTTGAATGGGTTCCTGGATCAAACTCAAGTTGGCATGGCGGGTCCGAACACGGCTTTGGGCGATGCGATCGGGCTTGGCATTCGAACCTTTGAATCCAGCGAGGTTGACCAGCGCCTGATGATTGTCCTCAGCGATGGTGCCGATACGTCCAGTCGCATGACACCCGTCAATGCCGCGGCCATTGCTGCGGAAAAGAACGTGGTTGTCTATACGATTGGTGTCGGAGACCCGAATGCCACGGGCGAAGACCGTGTCGATCTTCAGGCATTGAAGGACATAGCCGATCGCACGGGCGGAGAATATTTCTTTGCCGACGATGCAACAGCCCTTGAACAAACTTACGCACGCATTGACTCTCAGAACCCCAGAATGGTGGAAACGCAAAGCTATCGCCCCAAGCAAAGCCTTGCCCATATTCCGTTACTCATCGCGCTGATCGTCATCATGGTCAGCATGACTTGGTTCCATTTCTCACAGCGACACCAGGGGGCCGTCTGACGATGGATCTGGCTGATTTTCATTTTATCCGAGGCTATTACCTGCTGCTTCTCATCCCCATCCTTGTGTTGTGGTGGCGGATCAGGCCCAGACCGATGGCAGACACCAAACTGCCATCAGGGATCGCCCCGCACCTTGCAGAGGCCTTGCTGCTGGGCAAGGAAGAAAACAGGCGCATCCAGCCCATTGACGTTGCGCTGATCATTGCGGCGCTTGTCACTTTGGCGGCCTCGGGCCCGACATGGTCGCGCGCGCCCAACCCGTTGATCGCAGACACGGCCCCGTTGGTGATCGCTCTCAAAGTCACCAACAGCATGGAAAGCTCGGATCTTGCGCCATCGCGGCTGGATCGGGCACAGTTCAAGATTTCCGACCTGATCACCGAACGTGCCGGCGCACGTACCGCTTTGATCGCCTATGCAGGAACGCCGCACCGAGTTGCGCCGTTGACCGAAGATGCGAACATACTTCGTCCGTTGCTTGAGGGGTTGACCCCCGCGGTGATGCCGAAGGATGGCGATGCGGCAGCCGATGCGCTTGCGTTGGCTCAGTCCATTCTGGAAGACAGCGACAGCCCTGGGGCGGTGCTGTTTGTATTGGACGATCTTGATCCATCTCAGGTAACGGGGCTAAGCTCCTCTTCTTCTGATATTTTCGTTCTCACCATGCTGCCGGATGGTGGTCGTATCGCGCAGCTGGACAACATCCCCAACGCCTCAGCGGTCGCGTTTTCGGACGACGATCGGGACATCAATCAACTGATGCGCCGCATTCAATCGGCCTATACTGCAGCGCTGGATGAGGATGATCGCCTAGACTGGCAGGACAAGGGCTGGATCTTGGCCTGGCCTGCTGCGGTGTTGTCTCTGCTGTGGTTCCGCAAGGGCTGGGTAATTCGTTGGGCGGTTCTGGTTTTGATTGCGTTGCCTTCATCCGGCGCGCGGGCAGAAGGATGGCGAGACTGGTTTTTCACCCCCGACCAACAAGGCCAGATCGCGATGACCCAAAAACGATTTGGCGACGCGGCCGAGATGTTCGAAGACCCATATCACAAGGGATATGCCTATCTCAGGGATGGTCAATACGAAAAGGCGTCGTCCGTGTTTTCCACGCTGGACACGCCGGAAGCTGCGTTTGCCGAAGGTATGGCCCGCATAAAAAACCGCGAGTATCGCCCAGCCATATCAGCGTTCGAGACCGCCTTGGAACGTCGCCCCGACTGGCCCGAAGCCCAGCATAATCTCGACCTGTCCAAGGCCATCCTGGATTATGTCGAAACGACGCGTGAACAGTCTGACACGGGGGAAGAGGCTGGCATCGGTGCAGATGATACGGTGTTTGACAACGATGCAGCACGTGGCAGTGACACTACGGTTCAAGCCCCCAATGACGGGCCACAGTCACTGTCCGCCGACCAGTGGATCAGTATGATCGACACCGACATGCAGGATTTTCTGAGAAACCGTTTCCTTTTGGAAATACAGGAGCAAACTGAATGAGATACCTAGCTGTCTTCATCCTGTTGATGCCGTTATCCTTGTCCGCACAGGAAAACTCAGCTTATCAACCTCGGGTATCAGTGGACGTCGGGAACGAGGCCGTCATCGTCGGCCAGCCCGCCATCGTCCGCATCAAGGTTCTGGTTCCGACCTTCATGCCGCAGCCGCCTGTATTTCCATCATTGGAGCAACAAAATATCCTGGTTCGCCTGCCAGAGCGAGCTTCTGGTCCGGTAAGCGAAACGGTACACGGAGAAACGTGGTCCGGCGTACAGCGCAGTTATCGACTGTATCCGCTGGCAGCAGGGCCGGTCGCGTATGATGCGCAAGAGGTTGTCGTGACATTTGCCGATCCGCAGTCCAATGACCCGGTTCAGGTTTCGGTGGCGCTTCCTTCCATACAGCTGAACGCAGAGATCCCAGAGGGCGCTCAAGGTCTTGACCCGCTGATCATCGCAAGTGGTTTCTCTCTTGATCAGAAGCTGGAAGGTCCGACCGATATGCAGGCCGGTGATTCCATCACGCGCGAGATAAGCGCGCAGATCTCTGGTACCACGGCCCTGACGATCCCGGCGCTGACGCCGCAGGATCAAAGCCAACAGCTGCGCGCCTATCCCAAGGAACCCCGCTTTTCGGAAACAGAAGACCGGGGCATCCTGTCCGGGCAACGGGTCGAAGAAACCGTGTACATCGCCCAAGACGGGGGCGAAACACGATTGACGGCCGTTTCCATCGACTGGTTCAATCTGGATACCGGTCAGATCGAAACGGCATCACTTCCCTCGACCAAGCTTACACTGGCCCCGCCCAGACGACAGCCGCCTGACGCGCAAACCATCATCAAATCAGTTCTTTACCTTGTCATTGTTGTATTCGCATTGTGGACTTTGGGAAGGTTTCTGCGCCCGCGCCATGCAACCTGGAAAACGGAACGGCGCCGCAGGTATCTGGCATCGGAGAAATATGCCGTCGATGCCTTGCGATCCGCTTTAAGATCACGGGATTTGCCCGCGGTTTATCAGGCATTGGATCTTTGGAAATCACGCAGCGCGTACCCCGAGCGTTCTTTGGATCTTGAAAGCAGTCTAATGAATATCGGTGCGGCGCGGTATTCAGCGACGGCTGGCAACAGCCCGGAAGACTGGCAAGCGGCCATGCAACACCTGGGCGCACTGAAAAGCGCAACAGAAAGAAAGAGCGAGTCTTTACCCCCGCTCAACCCTTAGACTTCAACTTTGACAGTTGCTGATCAGCTTGCGCCGGTCGATCAACCGTAGCCGGCCATACCCCAATTCCACAAGGCCCAGATCTGCCAGATGATGCAGATGTCGGTGCAACGTCGGCTGAGATACCGCAACCATTTCAGCAAGTTCTTCCTGAGACACAATAATCCATCCGTCCGAACTCAAAGCGCCTTCGTCAAGGTGCAACAGACGCAGCACAAGGCGCTTTTCAGATCCCGTAACCGCAAGATTGGCCATGATGCGCAGTGCAGTCTTCATGTTTTCATGCGTCAATGCATAGAAATCACGGATGTATTCCGGGTTTGTCTGAATCATGCGTTCTACCCGCGAGCCGGGAAAAAACAAGGTGCGGGTCTTTTGCGTTGCCACGACGCTGACCAGTCGTTTGGCTTCGGCAAACAGCGCAAGATCCCCGATCCAGAATCCTGATCCATCCTGATGCAATACGAATTCCTGTCCATCATCGGCAGGTGCCGTGATCTGAAGCGCGCCTGCGAGCACCGCATGAATACCGTTGGCGCGGTCGCCGTGGTGGTACAGGGTTTCTCCGGAATCGAAGGTTCTTTGAATTGCGCATGTCATAAGATCGCTCTGAAACTTTGAATCGCGCGTGCCAAACCAGTCGGTCTTGGCCAGAATCCGCATATCGTCATCAGAATCAAACATTTGTATCTTTCAAAGTGATCATATGATAAGTTTTCGATGCGTTTCATCGCGTAAAATAGCTGTGTTCACTGCCCGAACAAGAAATTGTTTTTATTCGGGCAATCAAAAACTTGCTTGCAGCTTCAAGTTATAAGCTAGCGGCTTCAACTAAATTTCAATTTTCCGAGTCATTAAGGCTCGACTGATCAGGAGCACTTCATGTCTTCTCCACGAATGATTGCAGATAATTGGCGTAGAACACTGCGCCGGTTCGCAGTGGCGACCGTAACTGTCGCCCTTGCCGTGCCCGCCTGGGCGCAGGATCAAAAGCCCAATATTCTTGTGATATGGGGCGACGATATCGGTCAATCCAACATCTCGGCCTATACCATGGGTCTAATGGGATATCAGACACCCAATATCGACAGGGTTGCCAAAGAAGGCATGATCTTTACCGATTACTACGGTGAACAATCCTGTACCGCCGGCCGTTCGTCATACATCATGGGGCAATCCGTGTTCCGCACCGGTCTGTCCAAAGTCGGCCTGCCCGGGGCAGATCTTGGAATGCAGGTTGAAGACCCAACTATCCCGGGACTTCTCAAAGACCACGGCTATGTGACCGGTCAATTCGGCAAAAACCACCTTGGTGACAAGGATGAGCATCTTCCGACAAATCACGGATTTGATGAGTTTTTTGGCAATCTTTACCACCTGAATGCCGAGGAAGAACCGGAAAACGAAGACTATCCGGGTGATCGCGTTCTGGCGGATGGGCGCACCTTCCGCGAGGCCTATGGCCCGCGCGGCGTCATCAAATCCAAATCCGATGGCACGATCGAAGACACCGGACCGTTGACCCGCAAGCGTATGGAAACCGTGGATGACGAAACTGTGGCCGCGGCCATCGACTTCATTAAGCGGGCGCATGAGCAAGGTCAGCCGTTCTATGTCTGGTGGAACGGTACCCGCATGCACTTCCGCACCCACGTCAAAGACGAGATGCGCGCCAAGGCCAATGAGTTGTCGGGGCGGGTCGCTGATGAATACACCGCCGGTATGATCGAACACGACATGCATGTTGGGCAGCTGCTGGATCTGCTGGACGAGCTTGGCATCGCTGACAACACGATCGTCCACTATTCCACTGACAACGGTCCCCACATGAACACCTGGCCGGATGCGGCTGCCACGCCGTTCTGGGGCGAGAAGAATACCAACTGGGAGGGTGGCTGGCGCGTTCCGTCGATGGTGCGCTGGCCGGGCAAAATCGAGGCCGGATCAGTCACCAACGAGATCGTACATCACATGGACTGGCTGCCCACTTACCTCGCCGTGGCCGGCGATCCGGACATCAAGGAAAAGCTGAAGGCCGGCTACAGCTCATCGGGCATGGGTCGCGACTACAAGGTGCACCTTGATGGTTACAACATTCTGCCGCTGCTGACTGGTGAGACTGCGGCAAGCCCCCGGAAAGAAATCTTCTATTTCTCGGATGATGGTGACCTCACGGCGCTGCGCTTCGAAGACTGGAAGCTCATCTTCCTGGAGCAGAAAGCCTGGGCCACATTGCGTGCCTGGATCGAGCCATGGACCGAACTGCGCATCCCGCTGATCATCAACCTGCGCCGCGATCCGTATGAACGCGCGTACCGCACGTCCAACACCTATTACGATTGGCTGTTGGACCGGGCCTATTTCCTTGTGCCCGCCCAGCAATACGTTGGCAATTTCCTCAGCACGTTCGAGGAGTTCCCGCCACGTCAGAAAGCAGCCAGCTTCAACCTGGATCAGGTCATGGAGAAGCTGACAACGCCGACCAACAACTAGGCCCGGCGACCCCACGCTGTAGGCCGCCCTGCGCAGGGCGGCCTTTTTTCAACACAACAGTTATCGAGAGCTTCATGAAACACGTTCTTTTAGGTGCTTTTCTGACCTGTGTTCCCATATCCCTGCTCGCTGATCCGCTGCCCAGTTGGAACGCCACTGCGGCAAAAGAGGCGATCCTTGAATTCGTGTCCAGTGTTACCGACGCAGAAGGACCTGACTATGTGACACCTTCAGATCGGATCGCGGTATTTGACAATGACGGCACACTCTGGGCCGAACAGCCGGTTTATTTCCAGTTTATCTTTGCCATGGATCGACTTTCTGAACTGGCTGAACAAGATCCTTCGATCTTGTCCACACCCGCTTTGAAAGCCGCTGCCGAAGGTGATTTAGCAACGGTTCTTCAAGGCGGCCACGATGCGTTGATCGAAGTTGTTAACGCCTCGCATTCCGGAACCAGCGTCGAGGCGTTTCAGGCCGAAGTTGCGCAATGGCTGGCCAAGGCCCGACACCCGGACACCGGATTGCCCTATGACCAGATGACCTATCAGCCCATGGTCGAGCTGTTGCGCTATCTTCGGGACGAAGG
This sequence comes from Ruegeria sp. AG6, assembly GCF_056541565.1. Classification (NCBI taxonomy): domain Bacteria; kingdom Pseudomonadati; phylum Pseudomonadota; class Alphaproteobacteria; order Rhodobacterales; family Roseobacteraceae; genus Ruegeria; species Ruegeria sp. AG6. The sequence goes on from NZ_JBQFYQ010000001.1 coordinate 762,891, forward strand.
GTTCAAGACCTATATCGTCTCGGGCGGCGGTATTCATTTCATGCGGGTCTTCGCGGAACAGGCCTATGGCATTCCGCCGGAACAGGTTCTGGGCACCTATGGAAACTCGACATTCGAAGACGTCGATGGCGTTCCGACTGTCATCAAGGCCCCCGGGATTGCCTTCATCGACGACAAGGAAGGCAAACCCATCAACATCGAACGCACGATCGGCAAACGCCCCATTCTGGCCGGAGGAAACTCAGACGGCGATTTCGCCATGCTGAATTGGACAACCTCGGGTAGCAGACCACGGCTGGGTGTTCTGATCCACCATACGGATGCCGAACGTGAGTGGGCCTATGATCGGGAAAGTCCGATTGGACGGTTGGTTGACGGTCTGGATCAGGGGCCGGACAAAGGCTGGATCATCGTCGATATGGCGAAAGACTGGTCACGGGTCTACACTGGAGGAAACTGAACGACCCGAAAGACTTACCGCCCATGTGGACTTTGCTTGTATCCATCTTTGTTTTTGCGTTGTACGCAACCGCAGTTGTGTTTTCGGTGCGCGCGGCACAAACCGCGCGCACACCGCAAGGAGCCGTTGGCTGGGTGGTCTTTTTGGTATCGGCGCCAATCTTTGCGGTTCCGATGTACCTGTTTCTGGGGCATCACAGGTTTCGCGGCTATCGCATCTCGCGCCAACAAAGCGAACGGGTCGTCGAAGGCATCAAGACCTTTGCCGACTATTCCAGGCCTGATCCGACAACGATGTCGATCAATCCACGACCATTCGAATTTCTGGCTCATCTTCCGGTATCCAGTGGCAATGGCGCTCAGCTTCTGATCGATGGTCAGGCAACGTTTGACGCCATTTTCCAGTCGATAGACGAGGCCAGGAACTATATCCTGATCCAGTTCTATATCGTCAGAGACGATGCCTTGGGCCGAAAACTTCAGACCAAGCTGATCGAGGCTGCGAAACGTGGGGTGCATGTCCGTTTCATGACCGATGCCGTCGGCAGCTATGGATTGGAAAACACCTATCTGGACACGATGCGCGATGCGGGTATCGACGTCGCCGACCCGCGCGAGCAACGCGGGCCAAATTTCAGGTTTCAGCTGAATTACCGGAACCATCGCAAAACCGTCGTCATTGACGGTGAAACAGGTTTTATCGGCGGTCACAACGTGGGCGTTGAATATCTGGGAGAAGACCCGCATTTCGGCCATTGGCGCGACACGCATATCAAGATGACCGGCCACATCGTCCGGCAATTGCAGCTCATCTTCACTGAAGACTGGCACTGGGCCCGCGATGAAGACCTGATTGACGACCTCGACTGGGCAGGCAGCGAGGCCGAGCAGGACATGAATGCCCTATTGGTGGCCACCGGACCCGGAGATGAAACCGAAACCGGCGCCATGATGTTCTTTTCGGCCATCGCCGAGGCGAAAGAAAGATTGTGGATTGCCTCGCCCTATTTTGTGCCCGACATCGACGTCATGACCGCATTGCAACATGCAGCGATGCGCGGTGTGGACGTGCGCATCCTTGTGCCCGATATCATAGACCATCGGCTGCCATGGCTGGCTGCTTTTGCCTATTTCGACGAAATCCGCGACTGCGGCGCACGCGTGTTCCGATATACGGACGGTTTCATGCACCAGAAGGTTTTCGTGGTTGACGACACGCTGGCTGCGGTCGGCACGACCAATCTGGACAACCGGTCCTTCCGGCTGAACTTCGAAGCGATGGCCCTGTTTTTTGATGCCCGAGCAGCCTTGGCAGTTGATCACATGCTGCGCGCGGATTTCGAGGCAAGCTATGAGTTGACGCGCAGTCTGGCCCAGCAACCTGCCCATATCCGGTTTGGCGCCCCGTTGGCGCGGTTGTTTGCACCAATCCTCTAGGAAAAGAACTTTTCTTGAAAAACGCGCGTCATCATCGCCACCAGATAAGCGGTCGACAGACCAAAGGCCAGAAGACCAGCAACCGCGGCAAAAGACCCAAAAATGCGCAACCCTTCGCCCAAAACGATATCGCCATATCCCAGGGTCGTGAATGTCACCAGTGAGAAATAGATGGCCGAGTTCCAATCCGGCAGAACCTCAAGCAACACCCAGACGATGGCCCAAATCCAGACCTGAATCGTGTGCGTCGCGACAATAAAGGCCAAAGATACCGCGATCGGTGCTGCCGTACCAAAGAACACCCCCTTGGCGGACCATCTTTCATCCCACTTGATGATCGTGACGGTACACCAGGTCAACAAAAGAATCTCGACCAAGAAGCAGAGCGCCAGAAATGAACTGCCCCATATGATCTGATGCAGCAACGTCATGTTTTTCATCCCGATTTACGACAGTGTACCGTCCGGGCAGAATGACCCGTTGAGGTGCAGGGCACAACCCCGGCGATCGTGAAAAACGCCTGCGGCGAATGGAACCGAGTGCGGGTCCGCACTGGACAGTTTGGAATTCCGTCGCACATCCTTGGAAGAAAAAAGGCCAGACCATGCTGTTGACCATCGACCGTGTTCAGAAAACCTATCCCGGCGGGCGCCCGGTTCTGCGCGACGTGTCGCTGACATTGGATGAAGGGCAAACCCTGGCCCTGACCGGCGAAAGCGGCAGTGGCAAAAGCACTCTGCTGAACCTTGCCGCAGCGCTTGACTGTTTCGACAGCGGTGAAATCATCTTGAACCGAACGCCTCTGTCCCGTCTGGACGATGCCGGGCGGGCCGAATTGCGGCGCAGTCAGCTTTCGTTGGTGTTTCAGCAGTTCAATCTGATCCCTTCGCTGACCGTTGCGCAGAACCTTTCTTTTCACGCCCGCCTTGCCGGCGCCGAGGATGCCGGGTGGACCGCGCATCTGACCGAACGCTTGGGCCTGTCCGATCTTTTGGACCGATATCCCGAAAACCTGTCCGGCGGGCAACAGCAGCGGGTGGCGATTGGTCGTGCCATGGCAGCGCGTCCGAAACTGCTGCTGGCGGATGAGCCCACGGGCAATCTGGATGAAACCGCCAGCGCAAGGGTTCTGGATCTGATGTTGGCCTTGGTGGCTGATACCGGCGCAGCGCTTCTGTTGGTCACGCATTCCCAACAGATTGCAGCCCGACTGGATCGAACCGTCCAGCTCTGCGGTGGTTGTATCCAATGACACGCGCCGTCATTCAGGCTTTGATGTCACACTGGCGGGTGCACTGGTTGCAACTGGCGACGCTTTTGACAGGCATCGCGTTGGCCACCGGTCTCTGGTCCGCGGTTCAGGCCATCAATGCCGAAGCGCGCGCCAGCTATGCCCGGGCCAACGCGCAGCTTGCCCTTGGGCAGTTCGACGAGCTGCGCGATCCTTCCGGTCTAATTCCGGTTTCTCGTTACGTAGATCTGCGTCGTGCTGGTTGGCAGGTGGCGGCCGTTCTGGAGGGCCCCTATCGAATCCGGGGCCGCACATTGCGCCTGATGGGTGTGGACATGGTCGCCTACCCGGCCCTGCCCGCCGTCACCGAAGCCGACCAAAGCACCGCGCCGACTGAGCCGGCAGACATGCTGACCGCTCCGGGGCGGCTTCTGGTCGCGGCAGAGCTGGCGCCGCTGTTGCGCGACCAGAACAACCTTCCGCCGGTTTCGTTCACCACGGCGCTGCCACCGGACATTATTCTGACGGATATCGGCACAGCCGAAGCCCTGCTGAACCAAACCGATTTCATCTCGCGACTCATTGTGTTGCCGGATCAGCCGCGTGATCGGCCACCTTTGGCCGAAATCGCGCCCGAACTGGAGCGCGCCAGCCCATCCTCGCAAGTCGATACTGCTCGGTTGACTGACAGTTTTCACCTGAACCTGTCGGCTTTTGGCCTGCTGTCCTTTGCCGTTGGCCTGTTCATCGTGAACGGCACCGTCGGGCTGGCTTTTGCCCAACGCCGAGGCATGATCCGCACCCTGCGCGCGCTGGGCGTTTCGATGCGGCGGCTGGTCTTCCTGATCCTGACCGAACTCACGGGGCTGGCCCTGATCGGTGGAACCCTGGGGCTGCTTCTTGGGTTCTTTCTGGCTGGAGCGTTGTTGCCCGATGTCGCAGCAACCCTTCGTGGCCTGTATGGTGCGCCCGTGACCGGACAGCTGACATTGCACCCCCATTGGGTGTTTGCCGGGATGGCGATGGCTGTCTGCGGCACCTTGTTTGCCAGTGGCCATGCGCTGTGGCGATTGTCTCGTATGCCCCTGCTGGCGGGGCCCGGTGTGCAAGCCTGGCAGGGCAATGCCGGCACACGTCGTGTGACAGGTTTGCTCGGCTTGTCCCTGATCCTCGGCGGTGTCACCGCCTATCTCGGCATCGGTGGGCTGGTTGCCGGTTTCGTGCTGTTGGCCGGATTGCTGACGGGTGCCGCACTTTTGTTGCCGGCGCTTCTGACCTTTGCGCTTTCCGTCTTTGGCAACAGGTCCCGTGGTGCCGTCGCGCAGTGGGTCTGGGCCGACATGCGCGCACAATTGCCCGGGCTGTCGCTTGCCCTGATGGCCCTGTTGCTTGCGCTTGCGGCAAATATCGGTGTGGGTACAATGGTTTCAAGTTTCCGGCTGACCTTTGTCGGCTGGCTCGACCAGCGCCTGACCTCAGAGCTGTATCTGACCGTCCGTGACGAAGAACAGGGTCGCGAGATCACGGATTGGCTGCGGCCACAGGTCGACGCCATCCTTCCAATTCGCAACATGGAACTGTCGCACGAAACGGGCCCCCTGTTTCTGTACGGGGTCATTGACGATCCGGTCTATCGGCAACACTGGCCCTTGATATCGGCAAACTCGACCGTATGGGACGACGTGATGGCCGGAGACGCGGTTCTGATCAACGAACAACTGGCACGGCGCGCGAACCTATGGCCCGGAGATACGCTGACACTGTCCCCGGCTCACACGCTGACCATCGCTGGGGTTTATTCGGATTATGGAAACCCAACCGGGCAAGCCATAGTGTCGATGAGCCAACTTGACCGGATCGCACCAGGGGCCGAAACCCGACGGTTTGGCGTCCGTTTGAACCCCGAACAGGCGACTGAAATGGCGCAGACATTGCGCGAGCGGTTTGCCCTGCCGCGTCAGGCCGTGGTCCAGCAGGCCGCCATGAAGGCGCAATCATTGGCAATCTTCGAAAAGACCTTTGTCGTGACATCGGCGCTCAATGTTCTGACCCTCGGTGTGGCCGGATTTGCCATACTCACCAGCCTGCTGACCCTGTGGACCCAGCGCTTGCCTCAGATTGCTCCGGTATGGGCGCTAGGACTGAATCGGGCACAACTGGCGCGGCTGGAGCTTTTGCGCAGCGTGCTGCTCGCGGCTCTGACCGCGAGCCTGGCGTTGCCGCTTGGTCTGATTCTCGCCTGGGTTCTGTTGGCGGTGATCAATGTGCAAGCCTTTGGCTGGCGGTTGCCGATGTTCGTGTTTCCCTGGGATTGGTTGTGGCTGTTCCTGTTGACCCTGCTGGCCGCCCTGGTTGCAGCGGCCCTGCCCGCGCTGCGCATGTTGCGTCTGCCCCCTGCCGATTTGCTGAAGGTGTTCGCCAATGAACGTTAAAACCCTTTTGGCCGTTCTCGTGTTTTTGTGCCCATCGCCTCTTTGGGCGCAGGGCTTTGCAGGTCTTGGAGGGTCGGCGGAAGGGTTCGAGGTTCCGCAGGCGGGCTTTGAATTCGACTTTCCCAAAGACCACGGGCCTCATCCCGCCTATCGGATCGAATGGTGGTATCTGACGGCCAACCTCGAAGGCGAGGACGGGCGTGACTATGGCATCCAATGGACCCTTTTCCGGTCGGCCCTGAAACCTTTTGAAACAGATGGATGGCACAGCCCGCAGATCTGGATGGGCCATGCGGCTGTCACCACGCCTGACACCCACTATTTTGCCGAACGCCTGTCGCGTGGGGGGATTGGGCAGGCAGGTGTTGCGGTGCAACCGTTCGAGGCCTGGATCGACGAATGGCGCATGGCCGGACCGGATATGGATACCCTGACCTTGACCGCGAACGGGGCTGATTTCGGGTACGATCTTGCGCTGAGCGCACAAGGCCCGTTGGTGTTTCATGGCCAAGCGGGCTATTCTGTCAAATCCGCCGACGGGCAAGCCAGCTATTACTATTCGCAACCCTTTTATTCAGTCGAAGGCGTACTGCACCTGCCGGATGGCGATATGCGCGTCACCGGTCAGGGCTGGCTGGACCGGGAATGGTCTTCGCAACCCCTGGCCGAGGATCAAACCGGCTGGGATTGGTTTTCGCTCAGCTTCGAGGACGGGGACAAGCTGATGGCCTTTCGACTGCGCGGTGGTCGCGGCGATTTCACTTCGGCTACATGGATCAATTCAGACGGCAGCACCGATGCCATCCCCGACGGATCCGTCAGGCTTGAGCCGCTTGCGACCGATCAGGTGGCAGGGCGCGACGTCCCGACGCAATGGCGCGTCGTGCTTGCGGACCGAGGCATCGACGTCAAGGTATCCGCCCTGACACCGGACGCCTGGATGGGGACACGTTTTGAATATTGGGAAGGTCCGGTCACGGTCACCGGCAGCCACGAGGGCGTTGGGTATCTCGAGATGACTGGCTACTGACCTGGCTGCGGGAGCCCGAACGGCGGCAGGCGACCGTCGGGGCTCCGGCACCTCTGTGCACGGCATCTGCTTTTCGCGTCAGCGCACCACGTAAACCGAGACGTTGGAATGTCGCACCACGCGTGCCGCATTCGGGCCCAGCAGGTAATCCTTGAAATCCGGCTTGTGGGCTCCGATTACGATCAAATCAGAGCCGGCACTTTCGGCCGTCTTCAAGATCTCCTGATAGGCTGTGCCTGTCGCAACCACATGGCGGATGGTTTCGTTGCGCTCGGCCCCCAGGGCCGATACGCACAGCGCCGTCAGCTTGGCCTGCGCCTCCTCCAACGCCTTGTCGTGAAAACCGGATTCGAAAAACCCCGACACCCAGCTTTCCCCGAAATCGGGCAACACTGTCACGACGTCAAGTTGCGCCCCTTCCATATCCGCCAGCGCGGCTGCTTTTTGCAGCACCGGTGCATCAATCTCGCCATTGCTGATATCAACGGCACACAGAACGGAACGTGTCATACGAGCACCTCTTGTCTGGCGGCACGGCCGCGTTGCAGGAAAGCGATCAGACCCAGCAGGATCAGCGCCGGGATATAGACCAGTTGCTTCGGAGGTTGGCTGGACGGCAGGCTGACCGAGCTCAGACGCACGGCCTCGTCACCGTAATAGTCAAAGTTGGCCAGATCTTCGGCAACCGGTGATCCGAACATCGGTTCGTCAAGTTTGACAAGGCCATCCTCTTCGAGCAACAGCAGCCCCATCGCATCCACGCGCGCTTCACCGCCCTCTTCGGATCCGACTGGCACGACAACCGTGGTGTCCACCATCTCGCCGGTGTCAAAATCCGGCCCGCTGATCACCATGCGAACCTCGGTTCCCGGTGGAGTCTGGCCAATGGTTTCGACAAACGCCGCAGGTTCGACCGAAGTGTATGGAGGCGCGATGCGATCCATGAAGAAATCCGGCCTGAACAGGGCGAAGGCCACGGCGATCAGCGCGATACTTTCGTAGATGCGGCTGTGGGTCAGGAAATACCCCATGGTGCCTGCCGTAAAGACAAGGATCGCTATCGTCGCGAAAATCGCCACTATGATCCCTTCGACCCATGTCACATCGATCAGCAGAAGATCGGTGTTGAAAATGAACACGAAGGGCAGCGCCACGGTGCGCAGGCTGTAGAAGAAGGCCGTGAAACCGGTTTTGATCGCATCACCGCCCGACACAGCCGCAGCAGCAAAACTGGCCAGCCCGACCGGAGGTGTCACGTCGGCCATGATCCCGAAATAGAACACGAACAGGTGGACAGCGATCAATGGAACGATCAGCCCGCTTTGGGCGCCCAACTCAACAACCACTCCGGCCATCAAAGAGCTGACAACGATATAGTTCGCGGTTGTCGGCAGACCCATGCCCAGGATCAGGCTGAGCAGCCCGACCATGACCAGCATCAGGATCAGATTGCCGCCCGACAGGAACTCGACCAGATCGGCCATCACCTGACCAACCCCCGTCAACGTGACGGTTCCCACGATCACGCCCGCGGTTGCCGTGGCAAGCGCGATGCCGATCATGTTGCGTGCCCCGTCGATCAGACCTTGCCACAGGTCGGCAACACCATCGATGAAAGTGTTGTACAGGTTGCTCTGCCCGCGGAACATCGCTTTCAGCGGCTTCTGCGTCAGCAGGATGACAAACAGCAACGATGTGGCCCAGAAGGCGGACAGGCCCGGTGATTTCTGTTCGATCATCAGGAAATAGACCAGCACGATGATCGGCAGCAGGTAATGCAGGCCAGCTTTGTAGATATCGGCGATGACCGGAAGCGTAACCTCTTTGGCGTTAGGGTCGTCCGGTTCCAGGTCAGGCACCTGCGCCGCCAGATAAAGCAGTGCGACATAGACCGCGCAGATAATCAGACTGAGCACGATCCCAGCGGCCGACGGCACCCAGCTTGTCACGGCATCCACCGGGAATTGTGAGCCATAGCAAAGACCTGCAAACACCAGGAAAAAGCCCAGCATCCCCACTACGGTCCGCGCCAGATGTACATCGCGGTCGCCCAGCGTGGGCATGTTCCGCTTCACGGCCTCAAGGTGCACGATGTAAACCAGTGCGATGTAGGAAATCGCAGCCGGCAGGAAGGCATGGGTGATCACCTCGACATAAGAGATGCCCACATATTCCACCATCAGGAATGCAGCGGCCCCCATCACCGGCGGCATGATCTGCCCGTTGACCGAGCTGGCAACCTCGACCGAGCCCGCTTGTTCACTGCTGAACCCGACGCGCTTCATCAGCGGGATGGTGAAGGTACCGGTGGTAACAACATTGGCAATCGACGAGCCCGAGATCAGGCCGGTCGCAGCCGAGCCCACAACCGCCGCCTTGGCCGGACCACCGCGCAGGTGGCCCAGGGCCCCAAAGGCCATCTTGATAAAGTAGTTCCCTGCCCCGGCTTTATCCAGCAATGCGCCAAACAGCACGAACAGGAAGACGAATTTCGTGGAAACACCCAATGCGATACCAAACACGCCCTCGGACGTGATCCACATGTGGCTCATCGCCTTTTTCAGGCTCGCGCCCTTCCAGCGGATAACTTCGGGCACCCATTCCGAGGCACCGAAGAAGACATAGGCCAAAAATATGGTCGCGATAATTGCCATGGCAGGGCCAAGCGCACGGCGCGCGGCCTCGAACAACAGCACCAGGCCAAGCAACGCAACCCATTTGTCAGTGTCGTCGGCCAAACCGCCCGCATTGACGATCTTGTCATAGAAGAAATAGCCGTACAGCGCGACGAACGCGCCCACCAATCCCATGATCCAATCCTGAACCGGAATATAGTTCCGGGGGCTGGATTTGAGCGCCGGATAGGCCGCAAAGGCCAGAAACAAAGCAAAAGCCAGATGGAATTGCCGTGCATTGTTCACGACGCTTCCGGGCAAGACATAATTCGCCAAGGGCGAAGCCAGAACAACTTGAAATATCGACCAGATCGCGGCCACGACCGCCAGGAAAACGCCCACGTTCCCGACCGGATTTCGCCCTCCTGCGTCAGAAGATGCAACCAGATCCTGAAGCTCTTCTTCGGAAAGCGGACGATTGGATTGAGTGTCGGAATTCATCAAATGTCTCCCCGTCGCGGCCATTGTTCGGCCTTCTGAAATCCCGTTTCACACGGGTTTTGTGCAGGGCGCCCTTGGGCACCCTGCGTCAGGTCTGGTTTACTGAATCCAGCCTTTTTCTTTGTAGTACTTCTCGGCACCCGGATGCAGCGGAGCCGACAGGCCATCCGCAATCATCTCTTCGGGCTTCAGGTTCGCAAACGCCGGGTGCAGCTTTTTGAAGTCATCGAAGTTTTCAAAGACCGAGCTGACGACCGCGTAAACCGCATCTTCCGATACATCGGCCGAGGTCACGAAGGTCGCGCCCACACCAAAGGTCGAGGTGTCTTCGTCAGACCCACGGTACATGCCACCGGGAATGGTTGCCTTGCGGTAGAACGAGTTTTCGTTGACCAGCTTGTCCACGGCCTCACCGCTGACGTTCACCAGAACCGAGTCACATGCGGTGGTGGCTTCCTGAATCGAACCCGAGGGGTGGCCAACAGTGTAAACCATTGCGTCGATCTGGTTGTCGCACAGGGCCGCCGACTGTTCAGCCGCTTTCAGCTCGGTCGCCAGTTCGAAATCGTCTGTGGTCCAGCCCATTTCGCCCAGCAGGACTTCCATGGTGCCGCGCTGACCGGAACCGGGGTTGCCGATGTTGACGCGCTTGCCCTTCAGGTCTTCAAAGTTGGTGATGCCGGAATCGGCACGAGCCACCACGGTGAAGGGTTCGGGGTGCACCGAGAACACGGCGCGCAGGCCTTCGAACGGGCCGGCTTCTTCGAATTTTGAGGTGCCGTTATAGGCGTGGTACTGCCAGTCGGACTGGGCCACACCAAACTCCAGCTCGCCTTCGCGGATGGTGTTGATGTTGTAAACTGAACCACCGGTCGATTCGACCGAGCAGCGCACGCCGTGCTCTTTCCGGCCTTTGTTGACCAGACGACAGATCGCGCCGCCGGTCGGATAGTAAACGCCGGTGACACCACCGGTACCGATCGTAATGAACTCTTCGGCATATGCCGCCGGAGCCAGAAGGGCTGCGGTAACGAAGGCGCCGACGCTCAGTTTGCTGCTGTTTTTCATCTGTTAACTCCCACTTTTTTTGTCTGGCAGTTGGAAATCAAGTTTGATCACCTGCTCAGGGAAGCGTGCCGATAATACAAACCGGCCCGCATCGCAACGGCTCCAAATCTTTGAATTTCCAAATTTCTCCCAACCCTTTCGAGGTTTCATTCAGATACTCGCAATGTCAAGGCCGGCACCGGTCTGACCTGCGCCAATTCGCATATATGAGCATAAATCCCGAACTTTCCCCATCAGTTCACAGCGAGCCGTCTGGGTTCATGCGGTCACTCCAAATCCAAAACGTGACCTCATTCCCGGCGCAAATCACCGCAAAACAAAGCGAACCGCGTTTCGGATAAGGAGGCAGGGCAAGTCACGGTTGTACGTTTCGGCGAATCTGACAAAGGCACTTCAATACCAACCCGGTTCACGATCCATCCTTGCGGGGACCTGATCACCTGCCTGCTGATGCAGGCCAAGAACGTTGTGGCACTGGTGGCTCGTTACGGAGGACCACAAACAAGAGATGCAGATCAAGTTTGCGGATCATCACCTTGATCACGGCACCCCGCCCTTGGGACGCACGTTGTTCTTAATTTGTCGGAACTGTGGTGCCCAAGGAGAGACTCGAACTCTCACGCCCGTGAAGGCGGGGGATTTTGAATCCCCTGCGTCTACCATTCCGCCACTTGGGCCACGAACACTGGATTAGCGCCCATCCAAGCGAAGGTCCAGAGGCAAAAACCATCCAATATTCCATTTGTTTCGCCCTCGGCTGTTGACGGTCCATCGGGCGCATGGTTTGGCTGGGTTTCAGACCGAAAACGGGATTTGAGTGCTTTATGTTACGATCGCTTTATGACTGGACCATTCGTCTGGCCGAACACCCTCACGCGCTGTGGGCGCTGGCCATCGTGGCTTTCATCGAAAGTTCGTTCTTCCCGATTCCCCCAGATGTGCTGATGATTCCGATGATTCTGGCCCGCCCGTCCCGGGCATGGCTGATCGCAACCGTGGCACTGGTGGCATCGGTTCTGGGGGGCATGCTGGGCTATGCGATTGGTGCGTTTTTCTATGAAAGCATCGGGCAGCCCATTCTGGAATCCATGGGGAAAGCCCATGCCATGGAAGAATTCAATACCCGGTTCAACGACTTCGGGTTCTGGGCCGTTCTGGCCGCTGGTGTGACCCCCTTCCCCTACAAGGTCATCACCATTATGTCCGGCTGGACCGGAATGCCGCTTGGAACCTTTATCGCGACCTCGATTCTGGCCCGCGCGTTGAGGTTCTTTCTGGTGGCAGGCCTGCTCTGGGGATTCGGTGAGCCGATCCGCGACTTCATCGAAAAGCGCCTGGGGCTAATGTTCACTTTGTTCATCATCCTCCTGTTTGGCGGATTCCTGGTGGTGAAATACTTATGACGAGACGTTTGCAACTTGTCGCAGTGGCAAGTCTTGGATCACTGGCGCTTCTTCTGGCCGCTTTTGGCTTTCAGCATCTCGGCGGGCTTGCGCCGTGCAAGATGTGCATCTGGCAGCGCTATCCTCATGCGGTGGCAATCGCGATTGGCGCCGTGGCGCTGGCATTGCCAAGGCTGACCTTTCTTCCCTTGCTGGGCGCCGCGGCGGCCGCGACGACTTCGGCGGTGGGCGTATTTCACGCCGGCGTTGAACAAGGCTGGTGGGAAGGCCCAAGCAGCTGCACATCCGGCAGCATCAGCGGTCTGTCCGCTGACGATCTGTTCGATCAAATCATGTCCGCGCCTTTGGTGCGATGCGATGATATCCCCTGGGAGATGTTCGGTATCTCGATGGCTGGCTGGAACGCCATTGCTTCTGCCATGCTGGTGCTGATCTGGCTGGCCGCATGGAAATCCCGCGCGGCTTAGAACTCGTCCAGCTCTGCATCCCAGTACAGGAAATCGATCCAGCTTTCATGCAGGTGGTTCGGTGGGAATTTCCGTCCGATATTGCGCAACGCTTCGGCATCGGGCTGACGTGGCGGCTTGCGCAAGGTCATCCGAGCCTGGCGCAGCGACTTTGACCCCTTGCGCAGATTGCACGGGCTGCACGCGGCCACCACGTTCTGCCAACTGGTCACACCACCGGCGGCCCGAGGCACCACATGATCGAAGGTCAGGTTGTCCCGGCTGCCACAGTACTGGCAGCGGAATTCATCCCGCAAAAATAAATTAAAGCGCGTGAAGGCCACGCGCTTTCTGGGTTTTACATAGTCTTTCAAAACAACGACCGAGGGTATTCGGATCTCGGTGCTCGGGCTGCGGACGACCTCGTCATATTCAGCCACGATATCGACCCGATCCAGCCAGGCCGCCTTGATCGCTTCTTGCCAGGGCCACAGTGACAGCGGGTAATAGGACAAGGGGCGATAATCGGCGTTCAAAACCAGGGCCGGGTGTTGTTTGAGCGCACCCGGCTCCCTTACAAATTCGGTTCTGAAGTCTCCGTCCATCACAGAATCGCTCCTCGCTCTCAGCTGCCCGTTTGTGACACCAGAGCGGGGAGCACCCGCCCCGGTCTTTTTATAACTATATATCGTGTTAAAACTCTGACAAGCCCTGATTTTCCACAATATGTCGCAGACGGGGTAACGCGAATCCGTAACAGGCACGTGACAGTTATCCACAGCTTGCACCGGGGGTGACCTTCGGGCTATGCGCAGGTCATGTCCTGGTTCATTCGCTTCAACAAACCTTATGATGTTCTGCCGCAGTTCACGGACCGCGCCAATACGGACGGCCCACGCAGCACGCTGTCCGATTTCATCGATCTTCCCGGCGTCTATCCGGCGGGCAGGCTGGACCGTGACAGTGAAGGTTTGATGCTGCTGACAGATCATGGAAAGTTGCAATCCCAGATCTCTGACCCAAAGCACAAGATGGCCAAAACCTATTGGGTTCAAGTTGAAGGCACCCCCGACGAGGCGGCCCTGAAAACGCTCCGCAACGGGGTCGAATTGAAGGATGGTCTGACCCGCCCTGCCAAGGCCCGCCAGATCGACGAGCCCGAAATGCTTTGGCCGCGCACCCCGCCGATCCGTGAACGCAAGACGGTACCGGACAGCTGGCTTGAACTGACCATACGTGAGGGCAAAAATCGACAGGTGCGTCGGATGACTGCTGCCGTGGGCCTGCCGACGCTGCGCCTGATCCGGTACCGCATCGGAGACTGGACCCTGGATGATCTTGAGCCCGGGCACTGGGACAGTCTGCCAATGCCGACACTGAGCGCGGCCCCCCAACGCAAGCGCGACCGTCGCCCGCGCCGGTGACAGACCCTGCCCCGATCTGCTAAACTGGGGTCATGAAGAAAACGCCTGACATCCCGGCCCCTTCGGCCATTCTGGAAGCCGCGCTCTATGTTGATGATCTGGACGCGGCAGAACAGTTTTACGGCGAAGTTCTTGGGCTCGAACGCATCCAACGCGTCGCTGACCGCCATGTTTTCTATCGCATCGGCGGATCGGTCCTGCTGATTTTCAATCCCGACCAGACCGAACAACCGCCGCTCGACCCCGGCATGCCGGTTCCGCCCCACGGCGCGCGCGGCCCCGGACATGTGTGTCTTGTGCTGTCACGAGAGGAAATCGCAGTGATGCGCAAACACCTTCTGGATTGGAATATTCTAGTAGATGCCGAGTTTGACTGGCCCGGCGGCGTGCGATCCCTGTATGTGCGCGACCCGGCCGGAAACTCGGTCGAGTTCGCCGAAGCGCACCTTTGGACTTGATCCGGTGCGGAACGCATGGGCGCTCCGCAGATCAGATTCTAAACACTAAAGGCTCAGCTTGTCGCGCATGAAAGCCAGCGCAACGCTCAGCCCATCCGGGGCGATACCGTGCCCGGTGCCTTTCATGACATGGGCATAGACCTCTTTGAAACCCGCAGCTTGCAAGGCTTCGGCCGCTTCCGGCAGGGATTGAGGCGGAACAACGTCGTCAGCGTCGCCATGCACCAGCAAGACAGGCATCCGGCTGACGGTTTCATCCACCAGCAAATCGGGTTCCAGCAAACGGCCTGAAAAGGCTACGATCCCGGCCACGGGATCTTCCCGCCGCGGCGCAACGTGCAAGCTCATCATGGTGCCCTGGCTGAAGCCAAACAACACAACCTGTTCGGGCAGAACATCTTCGTCCACCATCAGCGCGTCCAGAAAGGCGTTGAAGTCCTCGACAGCCATTTCCATGCCCCGGCGGGCTTCTTCTTCGGAAGATCCATCGATCCACGGAATCGGAAACCACTGATACCCGTTGGGCATTCCGGGGATCTGCTCGGGCGCGTCGGGGGCCACGAACAACGTGTCAGGCAGGTGTTCACCCAGCGGATCGGCCAATCCCAGCAGATCGGCACCGTTTGCGCCATAGCCATGCACGAACACCACGACCGAGCGCGTGTCGCCCGAAACAGGCTCTTTCCGGAGCGCATTCAAAACCCGTGTCATCTGATCCCTTCTCTTTGTTTTGCAACCCGGTAATAGGCCCACAGCACCCGTGCCGCAACCGAACGCCAGGGCGACCAGGCCTCGGCCATTTTGCGCAATTCCTTGTCCGTTGGACGTTCAGGCAAGTCATAGAGGATGCGCGCCGCCTCTTGCAGGGCGAGATCACCGGGTGCGATGACATCTGCGCGACCCAGTGAGAACATCGCATAGATTTCGGCTGTCCAGACACCGATACCCGGAACTTGCGTCAAAGTAGCGACGACATCTGCGTCAGTTGCATCGCGCAGTGCCTTATAGTCGATACGTGCCTCGGCCAGAGCGCGTGCATAACGGATCTTCTGTCGGCTCAACCCAACTGCCCGCAGATCGTCATCCGTTGCCCACAGGATCTTGCGCGGACCGGTCAAGCGGGCATCCTGAAGCCGTTTCCAGATCGCATTGGCCGAAGCCACGCTGACTTGCTGACTGACGATTGCACTCAATAATTGCGCAAACCCATCGGGGCGGCGGCGCAGCGGCAAGGGGCCGGTCTGATCCATCGCATACGCCATGCGCGGACAGGTTTGGGCCAGCCATTCGGCCCCTTCCGCCACACAGTCCGATGTTTCGATGATGCGGCCTGCGGGCATGCGGCCTCCCTGCTCTGTTATTTCGGGCAGGTTAGGCGCATGTGACGCAGATGCAACCCGCTTGTGCCGCAAACACTTAGCCGATAACCATTCGCCCATGACCATGATTTCAACCCTTCCGGACGACCGGCAGGCCAAACGCAATGTGGCCGTGCTGGTGGCTGCCCAAGCCATCCTGGGTGCGCAGATGCCGATGATGTTCATCGTCGGCGGGCTTGCAGGTCAATCGCTGGCCTCGAACCCCTGCTTGGCGACGCTGCCGATATCCCTGATCGTTCTGGGATCGATGCTGGCAGCCACGCCGATCTCGGCCATCATGCAAAAATGGGGCCGTCGCGTGGGGTTCCTTGTCGGGGCAACCGCCGGTGCACTGGGCGGGCTGATCGGGGCCTATGGCCTGTTTCTGGGCTCGTTCCCCATTTTTCTTGTCGGCAGCCTGCTGACCGGCATCTACATGAGCGCACACGGGTTCTATCGCTTTGCGGCAGCAGACACCGCGTCAAACGACTACCGCCCAAAAGCGATTTCATACGTGATGGCCGGTGGGCTGGCGGCCGCCATCATCGGGCCTCAGATCGTGAAACTTACGTCTGAAGCTTACGTCATCCCTTTTTTGGGAACATATATGGCCGTAATCGGGATCAACGTTCTGGGCTCGGCGCTGTTCTTCTTTCTCGACATTCCGACGCCTGCGAAACCTGCGGCCGATGAACCCAAGGGGCGGTCACGGATCGAGTTGTTGAAAACACCCCGCATCGCCGTCGCGATCATCTGTGCCATGGTGTCTTATGCGTTGATGAATCTGGTGATGACCTCGACGCCGCTTGCCGTTGTCGGATGTGGATTTTCCGCCAATGACGCAGCGGATATCGTGACCAGTCACGTGCTGGCAATGTATGTCCCCAGCTTCTTCACCGGGCACCTGATTGCCCGGTTTGGCGTTGAGAAGATCGTCGCTCTGGGTTTGGCCATACTTGCTGCATCAGGGGTGGTTGCGCTGCAAGGCGTTGAATTGGGTAACTTTTTTGTCGCCCTTGTTCTTCTGGGCATTGGTTGGAATTTCGGATTCATCGGCGCGACCACGATGCTGGCCGCGTCGCATGAACCGCATGAACGCGGGCGGATGCAGGGCCTCAACGACCTGCTGGTGTTTGGCGGTGTGACATTGGCATCGCTGGCCTCGGGCGGGTTGATGAACTGCTCGGGCGGATCCGCGATCGAGGGGTGGAACGCCGTCAACCTTGCCATGATCCCCTTGCTGACACTGGCAGGTGGCGCATTGCTGTGGCTGGTTTTGCGCCCGGCCGATCCCGAAAGGGTCTGATCACCAGCGCCCGCTGCCGACGGTCCACATCAGGGACAGTCGCTGACGCATTTCGCCTGGTTCCAGCGCTCCAGCCGCCACCCGCTTGGGTTGGGCGATGGCCTGCTTAAGCACCCGTTCCGCCAACCAACCTGCATACAGCGCGGGACGCGCCTCAGGTGCGATGTCGGCCCGGTTTGATCGCGCCTTGCGCAATCGGTCCAAAGCGGATTGGGCCAGTTGCTGAACGCCACCCGTCGACCCATTAAGCAAAGGTACGCGACCCCGCTTTTCCAGTTCGGGAATGGCGCGGAACCAATTTGCCACACCGACTCCGTACCCGAAATCGCGCAACACGCTTTCATCCGCCGCACCCAGCGCCTGCGCCGAGGCGACGAAAAGAGATCCGGAACTGTGGTTGATATAGGCGTCAAAATGTTCCTGATCCTCGAACGGATCCCGGTATATATCCCAACGTCTTACGGCAACAAATTCATCCAGAACGCCTGCCAGATGCGGCGACAGGACCCGCGACAAAGGCGTCACCACCTCGTGCCGCCGCACCGCGGCCCCTTCTGCAATCTCCTGCAACGCGTCGCGCCACCATTGCAGCCGCATTTCGGCAATCATGGCCTCTTGCGTCACCCATGGCGCGCGGGCGACTTCGACATTCAACGCATAGATCGGAAACAAAACCACGCGGGCCGCGACCGGAGCAGCCATCGTCGCCCGGAACCGATCAGGATCCGCACGCTGTACCAGCGCGGCGCAGGCTTTGACATCATCGTCGAAGGTCCCACTCACTCGGCCGCAGCCTTTTGCGGATCGCAATCACGGACCAGTTTCCACTGGATCGCATCCAGCAGCGCCTCAAAGGACGCATCAACTATGTTCGCACTAACACCCACCGTCGACCAGCGCCGCCCCTGACCGTCTTCGCTGTCGATGATGACGCGGGTCACCGCTTCGGTCCCGCCCTGGGTGATACGGACCTTGAAATCGACAAGGCGCATGTCTGACAAAACCTGCGAGTATTGTCCCAAATCCTTCGCCAGCGCCTTGGCCAGCGCGTTCACAGGCCCCCTGTCGTTTCCGGAGTCGTCCATGGACTCGCTGACCGACAGTTTCTTTTCACCGTCCACTTTGACCACGACGACAGCCTCGGACAGGCTGACCATCTTGTTGTATTTGTTCTTCCGACGCTCAACAGTGACCTTGTAGCGTTTGACCTCGAAGAACTCAGGCAGTTGCCCCAGTTCATCCCGCGCCAACAGTTCGAAACTGGCCTGCGCGGTGTCGTAGGAATACCCAACCGCTTCACGATCCTTGATCCGCTCAAGGATGCGGCCCAATGCGGGATCACCGGCTTTGACGCTCAGCCCCGCCTCGGTCAGGCGTTTGCGCAGGTTCGACTGACCCGCCTGGTTCGACATCGGAATGATACGTTCATTGCCTATGCTCGCAGGGTCCACATGTTCGTAAGTCGACGGGTCCTTAAGGATCGCGCTGGCGTGCAACCCCGCCTTATGCGCAAAAGCCGACGCGCCCACATACGCCGCCTGCTTGCTGGGAACGCGGTTCAGGACATCGTCCAACATGCGGCTGATGCGGGTCAGCCTGGCCAGCGCATCAAGGCTGACGCCGGTTTCGAACTGCGAGGCGTAGGGTTCTTTCAGCAGCAATGTCGGGATCAGCGCCGTCAGGTTTGCGTTGCCGCAGCGTTCCCCCAGACCATTCAGCGTTCCCTGAATTTGCCGCGCACCTGCTTCGACCGCCGCCAGAGAACAGGCCACTGCGTTCTCGGTATCGTTATGGGTGTGAATACCCAACCGTTCACCCGGCAGACCGGCCGCGATCACTTCGGACACGATCCGCCCGACCTCGGACGGCAACGCGCCGCCGTTGGTGTCACACAGCACAACCCATCGCGCGCCCGCCTCCAGCGCGGCCCGGCAAACTTGTGTCGCGTATTCGGGGTTGTCCTTGTACCCGTCAAAGAAATGTTCGGCATCGAACAACGCCTCGCGCCCTTGCGCCACGATATGCGCGACCGAAGCACGAACGTTTTCCGTGTTCTCTTCAAGCGAAATGCCAAGCGCATGGGTCACGTGATAATCATGTGACTTGCCAACCAGACAAACGGCCTGCGTACCCGCATTCATCACCGCAGCCAGCACATCGTCATTCTCGGCCGAGCGCCCTGCCCGTTTGGTCATGCCAAAGGCCGTCAACCGGGCCGCGGTCTTTGGCGCCGCCTCGAAAAACGCGCTGTCGGTGGGGTTGGCACCGGGCCAACCGCCTTCGATGTAATCCACCCCCAATGCGTCCAGCGCCTGTGCGATCTGCACTTTTTCAGCGGTTGAAAACTGCACGCCCTGCGTCTGCTGCCCGTCACGCAGGGTCGTGTCGTAGAGGTAGAGGCGTTCTTTGGTCATCAGACCTCCTCCAGCTTGGCAGCATCAAAACCGGCGCCCGGCACCAGTTCAACACCTTCCTTGCTCATTCGCACCTCAAGCCCCGCCGCAACATACGCCGCCTTGAGGCGATCGACCTCCGAGAAATCCTTGTTTTCCATTGCAGATACGCGCGCCTTTGCCAAGCGATCTGCATGGGCCGACAGATCGACCTGCTGCGTCTGAGCCCACGACGGGACATCGTTGCCCAACAATCCCAAAAATTGCAGCGAATGCCGCAACCCCACGACATCGTCAGCGATCGATAACTGGTGGAGTTCGGCGATGGCACCGGCTGTGTTCAGGTCATCGGCCAAAAAGTTAACGACTTGAGGATGCGGCTCGCCATAACCAACCCCTTGCGCGGCCTGCGCGTAGAATTTGCGCAAGGTTCGCTCCGCTTCACGGGCCTTTTTTTCAGTCCAATCCATCGGCTTGCGGTAATGCGTCTGCAAAAAGACAAACCGGATCACTTCACCCGGCACGCCTTGCTCCAACAGATCGTGAACTGTGAAGAAATTGCCCAGAGATTTGGACATTTTCTTACCTTCGACCTGCAGCATCTCATTGTGCAACCAGTATCGAGCGAACTCACCTTCCGGGTGCGCGCAGCAGCTCTGGGCAATCTCATTCTCGTGGTGCGGGAACATCAGGTCGTTGCCGCCACCATGGATATCAAAACTCTCACCCAGCAACTCATAGCTCATGGCCGAGCATTCGATGTGCCAGCCCGGACGTCCCCGCCCCCATGGGCTGTCCCAGCCCGGCAGTTCATCGGTCGAGGGTTTCCACAGAACGAAATCCATCGGGTTCTTCTTGTAGGGCGCCACCTCGACCCGCGCGCCGGCGATCATGTCATCCACCGAGCGCCCCGATAGCTTGCCATAGCTTTCTTTCCAGCTATCCACCGCAAACAGAACATGACCTTCGGCGGCATAGGCATGGCCCTTGGCGATCAGGTCTTCGATCATCGCAATCATCTGTGCGATGAACTGGGTCGCACGCGGCATCTCGTTCGGCTCCAACGTGCCCAAAGCGCCCATATCATGCAGGTACCAGCCGATGGTTTCATCCGACCGTTGCTGCACCAATTGCTCCAGCGTGCCTTCCGCGCCCGCCTGTTTGCGGGCCAGCGCGGTGGCGTTGATCTTGTCGTCCACGTCGGTGAAATTGCGCACATAGGTCACGTGCTCTGCGCCATAGACGTGGCGCAACAGACGATAAAGAACGTCGAACACGACCACCGGGCGGGCATTGCCCAGATGGGCGCGGTCATAGACCGTCGGACCACAGACATACATCCGCACGTTGTCAGGGTCGATCGGTACGAAATCTTCCTTCGTCCGCGTCCGCGTGTTGTGCAGCTTGATCGTCGTCATCGGTCGGGCTCCTAGAAAACAGCAAAGGCTTGCGCGTTGGCGCGGGCTTAGCAACTTGTCTCAGGGATGAAAACGAAAGAAACCGGCCCGCTTGATAAATCAGCAGGTAATGCAGCAGATAATGATGCAGGTCACCGGGTTCATGCCCCTCGGTTAGCACGGGATTCCCGCCAAGCCAAGCGTTGAGTTTGATCACCCGGTCCGGCAGAGTGCCCGTCATGGATCGAGACCTCATCAATTCCATCTGCAAGGAATTTCCCGGTGCAGAACTGTCAGACCCATGGGGCGGCGGTCATGACGCGTGGAAAGTTGGCGGCAAGATGTTTGCCTGTATCGGAATTGCAAATGACGGTGTTTCCGTCAAAACGCCCGACGTGGAAACGGCTCAGATGCTGATTGATGCCGGTGTCGCGGTGAAAGCCCCCTATTTTCACCGCAGCTGGGTCCGCCTGCCGTTTGATGCCGAGACCGAGGAGCTGCGCCATCGTTTGACGGCCTCCTATGACCTCGTGCGCGCATCGCTGACAAAAAAGCTTCAGGCAACGCTGGCGCAGCGAAGCTGATTGACAAACGGCCACTGCTCTGCCCCATTCAGCGCAAAGCAACCAGAGGCGATTTCATGAGATTGTCTGAACGCATCACGCAGATCACCGGCGGCGGCAGCGATGGCTGGGACGTGTTCTATCGCGCCCGCCGGATGTTGAGCGAAGGACAAGCCGTAACCGAATTGACGATCGGTGAACATGACACCCGAACCGACCCTTCGATTCTTCGGGCGATGGAGCTGTCGACCCGCAACGGCCATACAGGTTACGCGATGGTACCCGGCACGGACCTGCTGCGCGACACGGTCGCCGCGCGGGTTCAGACCCGCACTGGCGTTCCGACCTCTCGGAACAATGTTCTGATCACCCCCGGCGGGCAAGCCGCCCTGTTCGCGGCACATATGGCCGTTTGCGATCCCGGTGATGTCGGATTGTATCTCGACCCGTACTACGCCACCTACCCCGGCACGATTCGGGGTGTTGGCGCCGTCGCCCGCGCAGTTCAAACCGCCGCTGACGACGCTTTCCAGCCCCAGGCCGAGCGGATCGATGCCGCTGCTGAAGGCGCGGTTTCGCTGTTGATCAACACGCCGAACAATCCGACCGGCGTGGTCTATTCCCGTCAATCGCTCGAGGCGGTCGCTGACGTGTGCAAGCGACGCGATCTTTGGCTGATCTCGGATGAGGTATACGACACGCAGGTCTGGGACGGTGAACATCTTTCTCCGCGTGCGCTGCCCGACATGGCAGAGCGAACGCTTGTGGTTGGATCCATGTCCAAGTCCCACGCCATGACGGGGTCTCGGTGTGGATGGGTCGTCGGCCCCGAGGAGGTCATCGCCCATCTGATCAATCTGGCGACCCACACCACCTACGGCGTTCCCGGGTTCGTGCAGGACGCGTCGAGTTTTGCGCTGACCGCGGGTGTTGAACTTGAAGAAAAAATCGCCGCTCCGTTCCGCCGCCGCCGATCCTTGGCCATGGATATTCTAGCCTCGCAAAACATCGTCGGCCTCGTCCCCGCGCAGGGCGCCATGTATCTGATGCTGGATATCCGCGCGACCGGGATGTCGGGGGACGCGTTTGCCAACGCGCTGCTGGACGCACACAAGATTGCCGTCATGCCCGGCGAAAGCTTCGGCAAGGCCGCTGCCGGGCACATACGGGTGGCCATGACCGTGGCGGATGAAGGTTTTGCGGATGCGCTGAAAACGCTGTGCGAATTCGCGTCGCAACTTGCGAGGAAGCACGCAGCTGAATAAGCCCGTTGTCAGAAACGGAACGTTGTGCGCAGGTTAAATACGTTGGAATCCAAACCACCGGTGGATCGGGTAACATCATCGAAATCTTGCCGCAACGCCTCGCCACTTATGACAAAATTGTCGCCAATCGGATAAGCGATGCCTATCCCGTAAACAGCGGCGGTATCGCTGTCGACAGATGTTTCGGCCCGTGCCGCGCCAACGACGACATACCCCAGCGCGCTGCCGAAATCGTACCCGCCACGCAGTTTCAATCGGGTCATGCTGTCCAGACTGCCCTGAGACTGGCTGAGGTTCAGGGAAAGGCGGTTGTATTCAAGTTCACCGCCCAGAACGAAAGCCCCGAAATCCCGATCATAGCCTACATGCGCACCAAAGGCGGTGTCGTCCCCGCTTGATCCACCCGGTCCATCCGCATCGCCATACCCAAAGCTGAGCCCAACGTACCCCCCTGTCCAATCCTCTGCCAAAACCGGGCTGGCGTTGGCCGTCAGAGCCACGACAATCAGGACAGAAAAAAGTTCAAAAGTCTGTTTCAACGCGATTTCACTCGGGCTTCAGATCATGTGTTAACTTACAATTCAACTGGGATCGCTTTTGTCAGAGTTCAATTCCTTGCACGCAAAGCTCAAGAGTAAGTGAATGCAGTATAACAGATTTCTGTCCTCGAGGGAGAAAATCTGCCTCAGAATTCCGTCAGAGGTTTGTTGGGCAGATATTTGCTGAAGTAAATTCCGTTGAGGTCGCAAACAGAACAGATTGCGTCGCCGTGTTTTGGAATTGTTGCGCCAAACGTTGAGAGGCGGAATGACTGACCACGACTGGAAAATCAGCCTGATCAGCCGCACCATTGGTGCGGACCGGGGGCGTGCAGCGAGAGGACGGCCGTAAGCGGCCATTTGCCAGTTCCCCAAACATCTCTCACAGATCGGAAATAGAAATGAACGACCAATCCCGCAACACATCGCGCAGCGGCGGTCGCGCTGCGCGTCGCGCTGCCCGTGCAACCGCATTGCCTGAACATCTGCGCCCCGTGCGCCCCGGTATGGAAGGCGGTGTCCTGAATGTCCTGACCCAAGCACAGATCGAACGTATCCACGAGGCCGCCCTGACCGCATTGGAAACAATTGGTCTGGCGGACGCGCCGCAAAGCGGGATCGACTATCTGGTTGGTGCAGGCTGCGCATTGGGCGACGATGGCCGCGTCCGCTTTCCCCGTGCGCTTGTCGAAGACACGATCGCAAAGGCGAACCGCAATGTCACTTTGTACAGCCGTGACGGGAAAACCGATCTGGACCTGACAGGTACAAAAGTACATTACGGCACGGCTGGTGCAGCCGTTTCAATGGTCGACGTGCATGGTCGCGAGTATCGCGATTCAACCGTTCAGGATTTGCACGATGCCGCACGTATCTGCCAACAGCTTGACAATATTCACTTTGTTCAGCGCCCCATGGTCTGTCGCGACATCACGGACAACCTGGAAATGGACCTGAACACGATCTACGCCAGCTGTTCAGGAACATTCAAACACGTCGGCACATCCTTCACGGAACCCAGCCACGTCGCCCCCGCGATGGAGATGATCTATATGATCGCGGGCGGCGAAGATAAATATCGCGAGCGACCATTCGTGTCGAACTCGAACTGCTTCGTCGTCCCACCGATGAAATTCGCCACTGAAAGCTGCGAAGTGATGGAGGAATGCATCAAGGCCGGAATGCCGGTTCTGTTGCTGTCAGCCGGAATGGCTGGCGCCACCGCGCCATCAACCATCGCCGGAGCAATCGCCCAGGCCACGGCGGAATGCCTTGCGGGATTGGTTTATGTAAACGCCGTAAGTCCCGGCGCGCCGGCAGTTTTCGGCACCTGGCCCTTTGGTCTTGATCTACGGACCGGCGCAATGTCCATCGGTTCCGGCGAACAAGCCCTGCTGACGGCAGGCTGCGCCCAGATGCACCGTTTCTACGACTTGCCGGGGGGCGCGGCAGCCGGCGCATCAGATTCGAAGCTGCCCGACATGCAGGCCGGGTGGGAACAGATGTGCTCGAACGTGATGGCCGGGCTGTCCGGTCTGAACATGGTATATGAAGCCGCTGGCATGCACGCCTCGCTGCTGGGGTTCTGCTTTGAAAGCCTCATCCTCAGCGACGACCTGATCGGTCAGGCGCAGCGCTGTGTGCGCGGGATCGAAGTGACCGATGAAACCCTGGCGTTGGATCAGATCGCATCCGTATGCATGGGCGGCCCCGGTCATTATCTGGGCACCGATGCGACCCTCAGCCGGATGCAGGCCGACTATGTCTATCCGACCTTTGGTGACCGCTCTTCCCCCAAGGAATGGGTGGAGCTTGGCAAGCCGGATCTGGTTGAAAAGGCAGTGGCCCGAAAGAATGAGATCCTGTCCACCCCGTCGGCGGCCCGGTTCGACCCGGTTCTGGATGCTGAGATTCGAGAAAAATTCAACATTCACTTGCCGTTATAGCATCAGAAAAAGCGGCCCGATGAGTGTCGGGCCGCCCTTTCTTGTCTACCCGTTGCTGGGTGGAAGCAAACCTGCCTCTTGTGCAACGGCCACTTCATCAGCATCCAGCGCCCCGTCGCCATTTGCGTCCATCGCCGAAAATGTATCGGCGTCAACGTCGGGCAACACGGCCTGAATTTCTTCGATGGTCAGAACGCCATCGCCATTGGCGTCGGTTGAGGACTGCGCCGAGAGCACTCCCGGCAAGGTCAGTGCAGCAATGGAAATCCCAATCAAGTACTGCGGTTTCATTTTCGTGCCTCCTGGATAAGTTGATTATGTCTTCGTCCGGACAGGCCCCAGAAACACCGGAACAGCCGCAGGCGTCACCCGTTTTACGTGATTTCCGGGAAATCGCGCCAATCTTTGCGTGTTTGCCCGAGTCGGTGTTGCGACACACCGCCGGGCAAAACCTTGCCAGACCCGTTTCGGCAGAACTTGCCCGACAGGCATGGCCCGATCCGGCAGGACCGCGCTTATCCGGGCAACCAGTCGCAAAAAAGAAAGGGGGCCGAAGCCCCCTGTCAGTTTCGCCATCCAGGCTCATTTCGTTGACCGCCCGGTGTTTTTTTTGCCTGCGGCCTGGACGTCGCATGGAACGAGCGCACCCGTTCCGTGAAAGAGTGGGAGGGAGCAAATATTCCGCCCCACCCTGTTTCCGGCCAACACGGGCATGTCGGCCGAGTGGACCAAGGCATCAACGGTAAGTCTCAGTGCCTTGCTCCGTATTCGTCGGGGTCGGTACCTGTGGCAGCCATCCGACCCCTGCACCCCGGGTTGCCGGGGCGCTAAACTCAGCTACACCCGCTTGTCGCACCGCAGGTGTTGCATTTCATGCAAGTGCCGTTGCGCACCAGCGTGTAGTTTCCGCATTCGCCGCAGGGATCGCCCTCGTACCCCTGCATCTTGGCCTTTGTGCGGGCGTCCATTCCGGTGGCCACCGCCGTTTCGGCTGCCGGTGCTTCGAAGGAAGCCGCTGGTTCAGCCATACCGTTCACCTCGACCTGACCCGCGTTGAACACAGCCAGATCTTGCGGCAAGCGCTTGCGCAGATAGCCGGTGGAGCTGATTTGTTTCAGCACTTCCAACGACTTGGACGCGGCTGTATCGCTGATTTCCGATACATTCGAGACACCCTCGTCCTCGCCCCGACCCAAATCGTCAAAGGTTGCGCCTTCGGGTTTCACGTGGGCCAGATCGGTGCGGTCCAGATAGGACACGGCCAGTTCGCGGAAGATGTAATCCAGGATCGACGTTGCGTTCTTGATCGAGTCGTTGCCCTGCACCATCCCCGCGGGTTCGAACTTGGTGAAGGTGAAGGCGTCCACGAATTCTTCCAGCGGCACACCGTATTGCAGACCGACCGACACGGCGATGGCAAAGTTGTTCATCATCGCACGGAAGCCAGCGCCTTCCTTGTGCATGTCGATGAAAATCTCGCCCAGCTGGCCGTCTTCGAACTCACCGGTGCGCAGATAGACCTTGTGGCCACCAACGATTGCCTTCTGGGTATAGCCCTTGCGGCGATGCGGCAGTTTCTCACGATGGCTGCGGATGATCTCTTTGACCACAACCTTCTCGATCACCTTTTCGGCCAGAACGACAGCCTTTTCCTGCGCCGAGCCGCTCTCCAGCACCTCTGCCGCCTCATCGTCATCCTCGACCAGTGCTGCCGCCAGCGGTTGAGACAGTTTCGAACCGTCACGATAGAGCGCGTTGGCCTTCACACCCAGCGACCAGCTGAGTTCATAGGCTTTCTGGCAATCCTCGATGGTCGCGTCATTCGGCATGTTAATCGTCTTCGAGATCGCACCCGAGATGAAGCTCTGTGCCGCCGCCATCATGGTGATATGGCTTTCAACTCCAAGGAAACGCTTGCCTTTTTTCCCGCACGGGTTGGCGCAGTCGAAGATCGAATAATGCTCTTCCTTCAGATGCGGCGCACCTTCCAGCGTCATGGTTCCGCAGACATGGTCGTTGGCCGCGTCGATATCCGCCCTGGTAAAGCCCAGATGGCGCAGCAGATCGAAGGTCGGATCATTCAGCTTGGTCGCCGGGATGCCCAGAACACCGGTGCAGAAATCCTCGCCCAGTGTCCACTGGTTGAAGACAAACCGGATGTCGAACGCGCTTTCCAGCGCGGCGTCCACCTTGGCCAGTTCATTCGGGCCAAAGCCATGACCGGTCAGCGAGGTGTGGTTGATCCCCGGCGCATTGCCGATGGTGCCGTGACCAACTGCGTAGGATACGATCTCTTCGATCTGCGACGAGGAATAGCCCAGCTTTTCCAGCGCCGATGGCACCGAGCGGTTGATGATCTTGAAATACCCGCCACCGGCCAGCTTCTTGAACTTCACCAGCGCAAAATCAGGCTCGATCCCGGTGGTGTCGCAATCCATCACCAGACCGATGGTGCCGGTGGGCGCGATCACGGTGGCTTGCGCGTTGCGATAACCGTTCTTCTCACCAAGGCTCAGCGCCTCGTCCCAGGCGGACATGGCCAGATCGACCAGGCGCTTGTCCGGGCAGTTGCCGTGATCCAGCGGCACCGGTTTGACGGCCAATTTCTCGTAGCCTTCCGTCACACCCTGCGCCGCGCGGCGGTGGTTGCGGATGACACGCAGCATATGCTCGGCGTTGCGCTCATAGCCTTTGAACGGGCCAAGCTCTCCGGCAATTTCAGCCGATGTCGCATAGGCCACGCCGGTCATGATCGCGGTCAGCGCACCGCAGATCGCCCGGCCTTCGTCCGAGTCGTAGCTATAGCCCATGTTCATCAGCAGACCGCCGATATTGGCATAACCCAGACCCAGCGTGCGAAAGTCATAGGACAGTTGCGCGATTTCCTTCGACGGGAACTGCGCCATTGTCACCGAGATTTCCAGCGTCAGTGTCCACAGGCGTGACGCATGCATGTAGTCCGCCGCCTGGAACTCACCATCCTTCAGGAAGGTCAGCAGGTTCATCGAGGCCAGGTTACAGGCCGTGTCATCCAGGAACATGTATTCCGAGCACGGGTTCGAGCCGCGGATCTCACCATCTTCGGGGCATGTGTGCCATTCATTGACGGTATCGTGGAACTGGATGCCCGGATCGGCGCAAGCCCACGCGGCGTGGCCGACCTTTTCCCAAAGATCACGCGCCTTGACGGTGCGGGCAACCTTACCATCGGTGCGGTTGATCAACTCCCAATCGGCGTCTTTTTCAACGGCGGTCAAGAACGCGTTGGTCACACGGATGGAGTTGTTCGAGTTCTGACCCGAAACCGAGCTGTAAGCTTCCGAATCCCAGTCTGTGTCGTAGGTTGGGAACTCGATGCTGTCGTGGCCCTGCCGCGCGTAATCCAGCACGCGTTTTATGTAGGTCTCGGGGATCGCAACCTTTTTGGCCTCACGCACCGCCTTCTTCAAAGCGTCATTAGCGTTCGGATCATAGGCGTCATCGGCAGATCCATCCCAAGACCGGATGGCCTCGAAAATGCCGTTCAGCATCTTCTCGTGCATCTTCGATCCGGCAACGATCGAGGCCACCTTCTGTTCTTCAATCACCTTCCATTCGATGAATTGCTCGATGTCCGGGTGATCTGCATCGACGATCACCATCTTTGCTGCCCGACGGGTTGTCCCGCCTGATTTGATCGCGCCAGCGGCGCGGTCGCCGATCTTGAGAAAGCCCATAAGGCCCGAAGACTTGCCGCCACCCGACAGTGCCTCGCCTTCGGCCCGCAGATGGCTGAAGTTGGTGCCTGTTCCGCTCCCGTATTTGAACAGGCGCGCCTCGCGCACCCACAGATCCATGATGCCGCCTTCATTCACCAGATCATCATCGACTGACTGGATGAAGCACGCGTGCGGCTGAGGATGCTCATAGGCCGATTTCGACTTGGTCAGCTTGCCGGTCTTGTAATCGACATAGTGGTGCCCCTGCGCCGGGCCATCGATTCCATACGCCCAGTGCAGGCCCGTGTTGAACCACTGCGGCGAATTCGGCGCCGCGCGCTGGGTTGCCAGCATATATCGCATCTCGTCGAAATAGGCGCGCGCGTCTTCCTCGGTCGAGAAATAGCCGCCCTTCCAGCCCCAATAGGCCCAGGCGCCGGCCAGACGGTCGAACACTTGCTTCGACGATGTTTCTCCTTCGAACTCTGCGCCGTCCGCGGGAACCGATCGCCACAGGAATTCAGGAACGTCTTTTTCTTTCACTTTCTTGAGCTTGGTGGGCACCCCCGCCTTGCGGAAGTATTTCTGCGCAATCACATCACTTGCGACCTGCGACCAGCTCGAGGGGACTTCGATGTCATCCAGACGAAAAACGATTGTACCGTCCGGATTTCGGATTTCAGATGTTGCAGACACAAAATTCAGTTCCGCATAGGCGTCCTGATCCGGTTTGGTGAATTTTCTTTCAATCTTCATGTCCGCAGCCCTGGTTAATACAGCTCAATTTCCGATTCCCGACACCAAATCTTGTGTTGCAGGGTGTCGCCCACAACGCCCTGAGACGCGCGCAAAAAGGTACTGTTCGCTGTCTGAAACAGCGCAAAGCCGCAAATGCGACCGCACGTAAAACGATTGTGCTTTTCCGACCCTCGCCCGCTGCCTTTTCCGGATTATACACCAGATATTGTGGCAATCTCGTTGGCCCATACAATTTGACGTATGTTCCCATAGAAGGTCAACGCCCTTTTTCGGTCATTTTCCAAATCTTTTTTGTTGACCTGATGGTTGCGTGAAGCCTTCTGCGTGCAGGTCGCGATTCCTCCACAACTTCATCCACGGCGTATTTCCGCCGATATTTTGAACTCTCAAAATGAATTCCCGTTTTTACCAGCATAGTTATCTGCATTTGATCAACTAACGACATGCTGGTTACGCTGAAACGGAATCAATGCTGTCCGGGCGGACTGTCCCGCGCCATGTGCCGAACGGTCTACCCACGAGCGAGGGAGCTCAAGCGAATGAAGTTGTTTCATTTTATCCCGGCCACAGCCTGCATCGTGGCGTGCGCACCACAGGATGTGCCCATCCCGTCACGCAGCGCACAGTTCGACTCCTTCCCTCAACGACTGTTCGACACGTTTGAAACCAGCTGCTCGGGCCCTGGCGAGTCTTTCAGGAAAACCGGGAATCAAATCTTTGAATGCAGCGAGTTCCTGCCCCCCAAGGCGACAGCTTATCTGATTCTGAACTATGACGGCCATCCGCAGGAGCTGCCGCAAAGCGTCATGCGCCTTACGTCAACAAAAACAAACGCAGGGTATCGCGTGGACGCGCGTGTTTTCTTCCACGTCCCGCAAAAATCCGGTGCGGCAGTTGAAGTTCCGGTTGAAAGCAAGGTTCTGAACCAAGCCATCAGCGAGCTCTACCAGACAATGGGTGGCTCGCCGAATTAGCTTGATGGAAGTGGTCGGGGCGGCAGGATTCGAACCTACGACCCCCTGTACCCAAAACAGGTGCGCTACCAGACTGCGCCACGCCCCGGACCGTGCGCCTTCCTAACGACGCCGATCTGATTTGAAAAGCCCTAACAGGGCCAAATTGCAGGTCCTTGCGAAAAAATTTCGTGCTTCATCTGTGTCCCGGGCCTGATAGAGTAGCGCGCGGACAATCCTGCATTGATTTCCAGCACCGCAAATACGGAATCGCCCCCTTCAATCGGCGTAAGATCACCCGGAATCGCCTCTTCATGCACACGCGTCACCAAACCGGTGCGATCCAGAAATACCATATCGAGCGGGATCAGGGTGTTCTTCATCCAGAACGCAACGGGCTGCGGCGGATCAAAGACGAACAGCATACCGGATCGAGCCGGCAACGATTCGCGAAACATCAAACCGCGGGATCGCTCTTGCGGAGTAACGGCGACTTCCACGTTAAATTGCACCATCGCACTGTCATTTCTGAGCGTGACACGGTCCGATCTGCATGCGGCAGCGGCAACTCCTGTCCACAAAGTTACGAAAATGGTCAAGAGTATCCGAAGCCGTTTCATTCGGTTCAGCTATCCAAAGCCGCTTCCCAGGCCAGAACCTGCGCGGCCATCCGACCCCGCTTGCCGTCGATCACCCTCATGGCCAGCGCTTCACCAGGTTGCAGATCGGCAAGCCCCGAGCGGCGCAGCACCTCGATATGAAGGAATACGTCTTCGTTGCGCCCAAACACATTGGCGAATCCGAAACCTTTGCCCTTGTCGAACCATTTCACCCGCGCGGCTTCCAGCGGCGCTTTTGCAATGACCTCCGGATCCAACTCGGCAAAATCAGCTAGCATCATCGAGTCGGTCCGCGCCGGCGGATCAATCGCAACGACCTCGACCGCCTGAACCCCTCGGTCCGTGCGGTGAGTCATGATTTCAATGCTGGCGCCATCCGCAACCGAGCTCTGGCCGTAGTTGCGCAGAACATTCACATGCAACAGAATATCCGGGCCGCCCTCTTCGGACACAACAAAGCCAAACCCCTTGGCGGGGTCGAACCATTTTACGTGTCCACGGACGCGGTACATGTTGTTCAGGTCTTCTGGCACGGTTTTCCCATCGCGAATTTCAGCAGTTCGTTAAGGGTTTGTTGTTTAGGGGAATGGCAGACAAATTCAAGCTGAAAAGATTGTTTGTTTTCTGCCTGTTGCATTTCACGACACGTGAACGTCATGGATTCAACCTTTCAACATGCCATGCCGATCCCGGCTCAATTCGTTGCCATCTGAACCGGTCATGCAAGCGGAATGCACCATCGGCCCAGAACTCAATCTCGGTGGGCGTCAATCTGTACCCGCCCCAATACGGCGGACGCGGTGGATTTGGCCCAAGTTTCGCCGTCACTTTCGCGACCTCTGCCATCAAAGCTGCCCGGCTTGAAAGCGGTTGCGACTGCTTTGAAGCCCACGCGCCCAGTCGGCTTTTCAATGACCTTGATGCATAATACTCATCTGCCTGGGGCCCATTTTCACGACGTATTGTACCACGAACACGAAGCTGACGCCGCAAAGATTTCCAATGCATCACAAATGCAGCTTTTCCGGCTGTATCCAGTTCCTTGGCCTTGGCGCTTTCGTAGTTCGTATAAAAAACAAACGAGTCCGCTTCGATTTCCTTGAGCAACACCATGCGAGCATTTGGCATGCCATCTGGATCAACGGTTGCAAGCGCAATCGCATTCGGGTCGTTCAATTCGGTTTTTTCAGCCTCGGCAAGCCACCGGGCCGCTATTTCAAACGGATCGGAGCCAGCAAAGGTGCCATCACGCTCGGTCATTTCCATCCCCTGGAAAGTACTAACGACGAACCTAAGGCGAGAACCCGCTGCGGGCAAGAGCGCACGGCCTTGATGCAACGCAACCAATGGCATAAACCAACTCAACATAACGCGAAGACAGGCGGAGAACCGAACATGTCAAATCAGTTGATGGCCGGCAAGCGCGGCCTCATCATGGGACTGGCCAATGACAAATCAATCGCATGGGGAATCGCCCGCGCCTTGTCGAATGCCGGGGCCGAGCTGGCCTTTTCCTATCAGGGCGAGGCTTTGAAAAAGCGCGTCGACCCGCTGGCGGCGCAATTGGGCAGCGAAATCGTTCTGCCCTGCGACGTCAGTGACGAAGCGTCCATCGACGCGCTGTTTGCAGCGCTGGAAGAGAAATGGGGCAAGCTGGACTTCGTCGTCCACGCCATCGGCTTTTCCGACAAGAACGAGCTGCGCGGTCGCTATGTCGACACCAGCCGCGCAAATTTCAAACTGACGATGGATGTTTCGGTATATTCCTTCACAGCCGTGATGCAGCGTGCCGAAAAGATGATGTCAGAAGGCGGCAGCGCTGTGACCCTGACCTATTACGGCGCCGAGCAGGTCATGCCGCACTATAATGTCATGGGCGTTGCCAAGGCCGCGCTGGAGGCGTCGGTCAAATACCTGGCCGAGGATCTGGGCAAGGATGGCATCCGCGTAAACTCGATCTCGGCCGGCCCGATCAAGACGCTGGCCGCCAGCGGCATCGGCGATTTCCGCTATATCATGAAGTGGAACGAATATAACTCGCCCCTGCGCCGGAACGTGACCATTGACGATGTCGGAAACTCGGCGCTGTATCTTCTGTCGGATTTGTCCAGCGGCGTAACCGGTGAGAATCTGCATGTGGATTCGGGGTATCACATTGTCGGCATGAAGGCCGTTGACGCCCCGGACGTTGAAAAAGGTTAAGAACATGAGCGCCAAGGACCGCCTGCCCCACGAAAAAGGCTTTCACATCAGCTGGGACCAGATTCATCGCGATTCGCGTGCACTGGCCTGGCGTCTTGACGGGCAAGGTCCCGATGATGGCAACTGGCGGGGTGTTGTCGCGATCACGCGCGGCGGCATGGCGCCTGCGATGATCGTCAGCCGAGAACTGGACATCCGTACGGTCGATACGATCAGCGTGCGTTCATACCACCACCAGGAACAGGGTGAAGCAGAGGTGTTGAAATCTCCGGACGCCGACCTGATGGGTGACGGAACCGGTATTCTGATCATCGACGACCTGGTCGACAGCGGAAAGACGTTGGAACTGGTTCGGGACATGTACCCGAATGCGCATTTCGCGACGGTTTACGCCAAACCCAAGGGCCGCCCGATGGTGGATACCTTCATCACCGAGGTCAGCCAGGACACATGGATCTTCTTCCCATGGGATATGGCCCTTCAATATGTCGAGCCGTATCGCGGCACCGATTGATCTCTGAACAGTAGACCGCTCATGACGCTCAGCCGCACCACCGCAACATTCGCCCCTCCGGTGATGGAGGCGCGCCGATGGGTCGAGGGCGTTGCCTTCCCATCCGACCGCCCGTTGATCAACGTAAGCCAGGCGGCGCCGGTCGATCCGCCGCCGCTGGCCTTGCGGCAGGCTATGGCCGAGTTCGCCGTTCGCGAAGACAGCGCACATCTTTACGGCCCGGTATTGGGCAATGACGATCTGCGCGCCGAACTGGCGGCGCAGATCAGTTCTCACTATGCGGCGCAGGTAGACGCACCTCGGATCGCCATCACCTCGGGCTGCAATCAGGCGTTTTCGGCCGTGATATCGGCGATTACCGGCGAAGCGGATGAGGTCATTCTGCCAACCCCTTGGTATTTCAACCACAAAATGTGGCTGGACATGGCCGGAGTACAGGCCGTGGACCTGCCGACCGGGGAGGATCTTTTGCCCGATCCAGAGCGTGCGCGCGGATTGATTACCGACAAGACACGCGCCATTGCGCTGGTCACGCCCAACAATCCGGGCGGCGTCGAATACCCTA
Source organism: Ruegeria sp. AG6 (assembly GCF_056541565.1). Taxonomy (NCBI): domain Bacteria; kingdom Pseudomonadati; phylum Pseudomonadota; class Alphaproteobacteria; order Rhodobacterales; family Roseobacteraceae; genus Ruegeria; species Ruegeria sp. AG6. The sequence goes on from NZ_JBQFYQ010000001.1 coordinate 797,473, forward strand.
CCGAACTGGTCAGGGCCTTTTTCAACCTGGCCCGTAAAACCGGGATCCGCCTGATCGTCGATGAAACCTATCGCGATTTCGACAGCCGCAGCGGCCCCCCGCATGATCTGTTTCAGCAACCCGGGTGGGACGAAACGCTTGTCCACCTTTACTCTTTCTCCAAGGCTTATCGTCTGACGGGCCACAGGGTGGGTGCCATCGCAACAAACCCGGCGTTGTTGGCCGAGGTCGAGAAATTTCTGGATACGGTCGCCATTTGCCCGGGCCAGATCGGCCAGTTCGCAGCGTTGTGGGGTATGCAAAACCTGTCGCAATGGCTGGCTGGCGAGCGTGACGAAATTCTTGACCGCCGCGCAGCCATTGCAGAAGGGATGCCAGCGCTTGAAGCACGGGGGTGGCGGCTTTTGGGACTTGGCGCCTATTTTGCCTATCTCGAACATCCGTTTGATATGCCGTCAAACGAGCTTGCGCGCCGTCTGGTCAGCGAAGCTGGCGTGCTGCTGTTGCCCGGAACCATGTTCATGCCGGATCATGACCCGGCTGGAAAACGGCAGGTGCGCATTGCTTTTGCCAATCTGGATCGGGCCGGGCTGGGCCAATTGTTCGACCGGTTGCAGGCCCTGTCCTTCTAAGCTTGCCCCTCGGCGGTGTGCGTCGTATTCAGGGCCGCAACCGACAGGGCAGAACTCTGCCGAAAAAACAAGAGGGCATCATGGCCGCAGGCGCTAAAAGTCTTTCGAAAACCTTTGTCTGGATTCTGATGGGCCTGCTGATGCTGGGCCTTGCGGGATTTGGCGCGGTCAACCTCAGCGGGACGATCCGCACAGTTGCGACAGTCGGCGACGAAAGCATCTCGGTCGATGACTACGTGCGCGAATTGCAGCGCGAGATTCGAGCGGTGGAGGCACAATCCGGGCAACCTTTGCAGATGTCGCAAGCCCGCGATCTGGGTCTGGACCGAAACACCCTTGCCCGCCTGACCGCTTTGGCGGCGCTGGACAACGAGGTCGGTCAGCTTGGAATTTCCATCGGCGATGAGAACCTTCAGCAAGAGATCATCTCGATCCCGGCATTTCAGGGTGTCAACGGAACTTTTGACCGTGAATCCTATCGCTTTCAGCTTGAACAGGTCGGCATGACCGATTCCGAATTCGAATCCGATCTGCGCAAGGAATCCGCCCGAACCATCGTACAGGGCGCAATCATGGGCGGCGTGAAAATGCCGGCAACGCTGACGGACACGATGATCGATTATATCGGCGCGCGGCGCAGCTTTGCTGTTGCAACTGTTGGAACGGAAGCGCTGGATACACCTGTGGCCGATCCAACGGACGCACAGATCCAGGCATTCTATGATGACAATGGGGACCAGTTCATGCTGCCCCGCACCAAGCAGCTGACTTACGCGATTCTGTCGCCAGCAATGTTGGTGGATACGGTCGAAATCGACGAAGACGCTCTGCGCAAGCTTTATGAAGAACGAAACGACGAATACAACCAGCCCGAACGCCGTTTGGTCGAACGTCTGAACTTCCCAAGCGAACAGGCCGCCAAGGACGCTTTGGCGCAGCTTGAGGTTGGCGGCACAACGTTCGAACAGTTGGTTCGGGATCGCGATCTGGAACTGAATGACATCGATCTGGGCGACGTCACGCGTGAGGATCTGGGCGAAGCTGCGGACGCCGTTTTTGCGGCCGAGCTTGACACTGTCGTGGGCCCGTTGCCTTCGGTGTTTGGTCCGGCCCTGTTCCGCGTCAACGGATCACTGGCTGCGAACACTGTTCCATTTGAAGAGGCCGAGCCGGCACTTCGCGAAGAGTTGGCGACTGAACGCGCCCGCCGTCTGATCGAAGCGCAATCCGAAGATATCAACGACATGCTGGCAGGCGGTGCCACGCTGGAAGAACTGGCGGAAGAAACCGAAATGGAACTGGGTCAGATCGACTGGACTCGTGACAGCGACGAAGGCGTTGCGGCCTATGACGGGTTCCGAGCGGCCGCAGAAGCCGTGCAGGAAGGAGATTTCCCTGAAATCGCATTCCTGGAAGATGGGTCAATTTTTGCCCTGCGCCTGGACGAGGTTCTGCCGCGTCGCCCGGAACCGCTGGAGAGCGCGCGCGACCGTGTCGCCGAGGCCTGGCAACAGGCCGAGATCAACAAAGCCTTACGCGAAAAGGCGGATGCCATTCTGAACCAACTGACACCTGACGGTGATTTCGCAGCGACCGGCCTGCCCTTCCGCGTCGAAAACGCCCTGACCCGCACAGCGTTTCTGGATGATGTTCCGGCCAGTTTCATGAACGAAGTTTTCGCGATGGAACCGGGCGAGATGCGCGTTGTTGAGGGCAATGGTGCGGCTTGGATAGTGCGTCTGGATGAAACACTGCCGCCGGCGGATACAGATGAACTGCGTCAGTTGCGTGATGCCCTGAGCTCGCAGATGGATCAGGCTTTGGCACAGAATATCTTTAACGCCTACGTACGTGACGCCCAGACCCGGGCGCGCCCCGTGGTGGATCAACAGGCGCTGAACGCCGTGCAGGCGAGCTTTTAAACGAGACCGATATGGCCCTGACACCCGATTTCGAAACCTTCGCGCGCGCCTATGATGCGGGCGAAAACCAGGCTGTATATACGCGTCTGGCCGCCGATCTGGACACACCTGTGTCACTGATGCTCAAGCTGACGGGCGCGCAGAAAGATGCGTTCATGCTGGAATCGGTGACAGGCGGAGAGGTTCGTGGCCGCTATTCGATCATTGGCATGAAACCTGATCTGGTCTGGCGCTGTCACGGGGAAACCTCGGAACTGAATCGCTCGGCTCGGTTCGATGCCGAGGCGTTCTCGCCCCAAGATGGCAACCCGATGGACAACCTGCGTGCGCTTCTTGCCGAGAGCCGCATGGAATTGCCCGATGACCTGCCACAGGCCGCTACCGGGCTGTTCGGGTATCTGGGTTATGACATGGTTCGGCTGGTGGAACACCTTCCGGATGTGAACCCTGATCCGCTGGGTTTGCCCGATGCGATCATGCTGCGCCCGTCTGTCATCGCAGTGCTGGATGGGGTCAAGGGTGAGGTGACGGTGGTTTCACCCGCCTGGGCCAGCGACGGTCAATCGGCCAAGGCGGCCTATGCGCAGGCGGCTGAGCGTGTGATGGATGCGGTCCGCGACCTGGAACGTGCCATGCCCGCGGAAACCCGCGATCTGGGCGACGCGCGCGAGGTCGCCGCGCCGGTGTCGAACTTTACCAAGTCCGGCTATATGGAGGCGGTTGAAAAGGCCAAGGAATACATCCGCGCGGGTGACATCTTTCAGGTTGTCCCGGCACAGCGCTGGACGCAGGATTTTCCGCTGCCGCCTTTTGCTCTCTACCGATCCTTGCGGCGCACCAATCCGTCACCCTTCATGTTCTACTTCAACTTCGGCGGTTTTCAGGTGGTGGGCGCAAGCCCCGAAATCCTGGTGCGTGTGTTTGGCAATGAAGTCACCATTCGCCCCATCGCAGGCACGCGCCCACGTGGCGCGACGCCTGAAGAAGACAAGGCGAACGAGCTGGATCTGCTGGCCGACAAGAAAGAACTGGCCGAGCATCTGATGCTGCTGGATCTGGGTCGCAACGATACCGGTCGTGTGTCAAAGATCGGAACCGTGCGTCCGACAGAAGAGTTCATCATCGAACGCTACAGCCACGTGATGCATATCGTATCAAACGTTGTAGGCGAATTGGCCGAAGACAAAGACGCGTTAGACGCCTTCTTTGCCGGTATGCCGGCAGGTACGGTTTCGGGCGCGCCCAAAGTGCGCGCGATGGAGATCATCGACGAGCTGGAGCCTGAAAAACGCGGCGTTTACGGCGGCGGCGTCGGCTATTTCAGCGCGGGCGGAGACATGGACATGTGTATTGCCCTGCGCACCGCCATCGTGAAAGATCAGAAACTCTATATCCAAGCTGGGGGTGGTGTTGTTTACGACAGCGACCCCGAAGCCGAGTTCATGGAAACTGTTCATAAATCCAACGCCATACGGCGCGCGGCAGCTGACGCCGCCCGGTTCACCGGCAACGGAAACGGCTAAAAAAGGGGCGGCCGATCAGATGATCACCGCCTCTTTTCGTTGCTGTCTGTGCGGGTCACTGCACCTGTTTCATCATGACAGCCGAGATCGGAGCCATTGCCACGCGGTTGCCCCGATCTTCCAGCCCCCACAGCAACAGGGCTGAAATCGTCTCGGGACGCACGCGCCCCAGCATGACCACTGTCCCTTCCTGCCCCGCACGGAACGCGGCCTGATCCAGGAATCTGCGCATGATTTTGGGATCCTGCCGTGCGCCGTCGATATCGCGGAAAACGACACTGGACGGAATTCCGTTTCGCGCCGCCAGTTTCTGCACGGTGTTGAGCCCATTGTCCTGCGTAATCAGCCCCCGGCCGGTTCCCGCAGCAATCGCGGCGACCTGATCAGCCAGTTTGCGATTGCCCTGAATCCCGCTGTTCACGCCTTCCAGAATACCAACCGTTTCCGGCAGGGTATCCAGCCACACCGACAGCGACACCTCGGCGTCCTGCGCGCTTGCCGCCTCGGGCAGATCCGCCAGGGCCAGCACCTCGAACCCGGCGTTGCGGTGACGGGCCATCTTTTCTGCCGCGTCAGGATCCGATGGGTTCACGGCAAAGCTGATCGGATAGGGAAAGTCCTGCAAAGCCTCGGACCCGAATGCACCCTCGTCATCGATCAGAATGATGGACATCAGCGGCTTGGATTCGGGGTTTTCGAACTTTGCCGCAAAACGCTCGATCGGCTTGGCCGATTTCGCCGGTTCAGCCGAGGCCTGTTCCACGACGGGCTCATCATCCCGTTCTGTCAGCGGAACGACGCGTTTTCCGATGATCGAGCTGGCACTTGCTTTCTGCTCACCCCCGATCTGGGGCAGCGCAGCGATGCGCGGCAGTTCCCGAGGCATGGTGTCTTCATCCCCCTCCACGGCAATCGGGCTGTTTTCAAAGGGGTTCTGTTCTTCGGCTTCTGTCGACTCTGGCTCCGGTTCTGGCACCGCCCGTGGCAGAGGGTCTGGCTCGGGCGCAAGCGCGGCCACCTCGGTGTTCTCGGGCTCTGTTGGCGGGGCCGGTGTTTCATCAATGACGGCAGGCAGCGCATCGTCTGGCTGAATTGCGGGAACCTGACTTGGCTCTGGCAGGGCGGCGGGCGCTTCGATCACGAATGACACTTCATTTGCACCTGCCGCTTCCGGTTGGTTCAGCGCGTCCGTTGCCGCGCCGACAACCGGCTGGGAATCGATTGACGTTTCCAGCCCCGAGAGATCGGCCAGATCCCCGCCGGCGTCATCGGCGGCTTCTGGCGCACGCGGGGCAAGTTCCACCAGATCGGCGTCAGAACCGGCGTCTGCCACTTCAGCCGGAGCCTCGGGAGTCTCAGAAATCGTCGGCGCCGGTGCTTCGGTTGCAACAACCGGGGTATTCACCATCGGCGTCTTGAGTGACACAACCGCACCCAAGATCAAAACAACGATCGCGCCCGCGACCATTCCTCCGAAAAATCCGCCCATTTTCCTGCCTTTCGCCTCTTTCCTCTGCCTCGTTCAGCTCTGCGCCATCTGGTGTGGCGCTCGGCCAATTGAACGCGCCAGAAACGGGATGTCCTCTTGACGCTGCCGCTCAAGCCTGAGCATGTATGTGCGGACATTATACCGTGGCCCGGGGCTGCATCGCCAGCCCGAAATGCCCAAGCGAAGATAAGTGCCCAAATGCTGCTGCTGATCGACAACTACGACTCGTTTACCTACAATTTGGTACATTATTTAGGCGAACTTGGTGCCGAAATGGTCATTCGCCGAAATGATGCGCTGGACGTGCAGGAAGCGATGGCCATGAACCCCGCCGGCATACTGCTGAGCCCCGGCCCCTGCGACCCGGATCAGGCGGGGATTTGCCTGGCACTGACGGAAGCCGCCGCAGAAACCAAAACGCCGCTAATGGGGGTTTGCCTGGGCCATCAGACCATAGGCCAGGTGTTTGGCGGCAAGGTGGTTCGGTGCCACGAGATCGTTCATGGCAAGATGGGCACGGTGAAGCACACCGGCAAGGGGTTGTTTGCCGGGCTGCCCTCACCCTTTGAGGCAACGCGCTACCATTCGCTGGTGGTCGAGCGCGAGACCCTGCCCGATTGCCTGGAGATCACGGCCCAGCTGGACGACGGCACGATCATGGGATTGCAGCACAAGGAATTGCCGATCCACGGTGTGCAGTTCCATCCGGAATCCATCGCATCCGAGCACGGTCACGCCCTTCTCAAAAACTTCCTGCAAGAACTGAAAGTCCCGGCATGAGCGACGCGCTGAAACCGCTGATCGGAGCCGCTGCCGATCGTCCTTTGACACGTGCCGAGGCTGAAAAAGCCTTTGCCATACTGTTCGATGGCGAAGCCACGCCCAGCCAGATCGGCGGATTGCTGATGGCCATGCGGACACGCGGTGAGACGGTCGATGAATACGCCGCGGCAGCCGCCGTGATGCGTTCGAAATGCAATGCCGTGAACGCACCCGAGGGGGCGATGGATATCGTCGGCACCGGCGGCGACGGCAAAGGCACCCTGAACATCTCGACCGCGACCGCTTTTGTCGTGGCCGGTGCCGGAGTCACGGTCGCGAAACACGGCAATCGCAACCTGAGCTCCAAATCCGGCGCGGCGGACGCATTGGGCCAGATGGGTATCAACGTAATGGTCGGCCCGCAAGTTGTTGAAAATGCGCTGAAAGACGTTGGAATCGGCTTCATGATGGCGCCAATGCACCACCCTGCCATCGCCCATGTGATGCCGTCCCGGCAAGAATTGGGAACGCGCACGATCTTCAATATTCTTGGCCCCCTGACCAACCCTGCCGGCGTCAAACGGCAATTGACCGGCGCCTTCAGCCGCGACCTGATCCACCCGATGGCCGAAACGCTTGGCCTGCTGGGCTCGGACCGGGCCTGGCTGGTGCATGGTTCGGACGGGACCGACGAGCTTACGATCACCGGCATCAGCTGGGTCGCCGCTCTGGAAGACGGGATTGTGAAAGAGGTCGAACTGCACCCCGAAGACGCAGGTCTTCCGGTGCATCCGTTCGAGGACATCATCGGTGGCTCGCCCGAGGAAAACGCCGTTGCGTTCCGGGCTTTGCTGGAAGGTGCCCCGTCTGCGTATCGTGACGCGGTGCTGCTGAATTCGGCCGCCGCTCTGGTCGTCGCCGAAGCGGCAAAAGATCTGCGCGAAGGCGTGGCCATGGCTGCTGAAAGCATTGACAGTGGCAATGCCAAAATTAAAATTACGGCCTTGGCCGCCAAGACACAGGAAGCCGCATGACCGACACCGTTCTGGATAGAATCAAAGCCTACAAACTGGAAGAAGTCGCGGCGGACAAAGCGCAGAAATCCCTGGAAACACTGGAAAGTGAGGCCCGGTCCGCCTCGGAACCTCGTGGCTTTGCCAATGCGCTGCAACACGCCTCGCGGCAAGGCTATGGCCTGATCGCAGAGGTCAAGAAAGCCAGCCCGTCCAAAGGACTGATCCGGCCGGATTTCGACCCGCCGGTTCTTGCAAAGGCTTATGAAGATGGTGGCGCGACATGTTTGTCCGTCCTGACCGACACCCCCAGTTTTCAGGGTCAAAAAGAGTATCTGACGCAGGCGCGCGAGGCGACATCCCTGCCCGCCTTGCGCAAGGATTTCATGTACGACCCGTATCAGGTGGTCGAAGCACGCGCCCTGGGGGCGGATTGCATTCTGATCATCATGGCCTCGGTCAGCGATGATCAGGCGGCTGAACTGGAAGACACTGCATTCGATTGGGATATGGATGTTCTGATCGAAGTACACGACGAGGCAGAGCTTGAACGCGCGGCACAGCTGAAAAGTCCGCTGATCGGTATCAACAACCGCAATCTGAAGACCTTCGAGACAACGCTCGACACGACGCGCCGCCTGTCCAAGCTGGTGCCCGCCGATCGCACCATCGTGTGCGAAAGCGGTCTGGGTACACCAGACGACCTGAAGGACATTGCACGCTATGGGGCCCGCTGCTTCTTGATCGGAGAAAGCCTGATGCGCCAGGACGATGTGGAAGCGGCAACGCGCCATATCCTGTCAAACCCGCTGATCCCCGGAGTGATGTGATGCCACTGACCCATTTCGATGCCCAAGGTCAGGCACATATGGTCGATGTCTCGGACAAGGAGGTGACAGATCGCGTCGCCATTGCCGAAGGTCACATCAGGATGGCGCCGGAAACTTTTGAAATCATCTCCGAAGGTCGCGCCAAGAAAGGCGATGTTCTGGGCATTGCCCGCTTGGCTGGCATCATGGGCGCAAAGAAAACGCCGGACCTTATTCCGCTGTGTCATCCTTTGCCGGTGACCAAAGTGGCCGTCGAGCTGACTCTTGACCCGGACCTGCCGGGTGTTCGGATCCAGGCCACCGTCAAGACCTCGGGCCAGACCGGGGTAGAGATGGAAGCGCTGACCGCCGTATCGACAGCCGCCTTGACCGTATACGACATGACCAAGGCCGTCGATAAGGCGATGGAGATAGGCGGCATTCGCGTTCTGCTTAAAGATGGCGGTAAATCAGGGCGTTACGAGGCGAAATGATTACTGTCGAAGAGGCGCGCGCCCTGTTGTTCGATCTCGTGGGGCCTTTGCCGGCCGAAGAGGTACCACTGGCCCAGTCCGCAGGGCGCGTGCTTTCGCGGGATGTCACGGCCACGCGGGATCAGCCGCCTTTTGCCGCCTCTTCCATGGATGGCTATGCAGTCAAATCTGACGAGGTCGAACTGCACGCCATGTTCAAAGTCGTGGGCGAGTCAGCGGCCGGGCGTCGTTTTGAGGGCGCTGTAGGCCCCGGACAGGCCGTTCGCATCTATACCGGCGCCCCTGTGCCCGAGGGCGCGGATTTCGTTGTGATTCAAGAGGATACGGACCGCCGCGGTGATCTTCTGACGATCACGGACACACCCGGCGCCAAAACGAACATCCGACCCGCTGGCGTGGATTTCAAGGCTGGCATGTCCATATCGGCCCCGCGATTGATCCGCGCTGAAGATGTGGCCTTGATGGCCGCGATGAACATCCCTCGCGTCCCTGTGTCGCGCAAACCCGTGATCGCCCTCATCTCGACTGGTGATGAGTTGGTCATGCCCGGGGAAGAACCCGGCCCGGATCAGATCATTGCATCGAACACATTTGGCCTGAAGGCAATGCTCGAAGGATTGGGGGCTGTGGTGCGCGTGCTTCCAATCGCGCGGGATACTGTTTCGTCGCTTGAAACGGCCTTTGGCCTTGCGCAGGGGGCGGATCTGGTCGTGACGATCGGCGGAGCGTCGGTTGGCGATTATGACCTCGTGTCGGACGTCTCGCAGGGGTTGGGGATGAAGCAATCCTTCTACAAGATCCGAATGCGCCCCGGAAAACCTCTGATGGCCGGTCGTATCGGCAACGCGGCGATGGTCGGGTTGCCGGGCAATCCGGTCAGTGCCATGGTCTGCGGCTATCTGTTTCTGGCCCCGATGGTGCGCCGGATGCTGGGGCTTGAACAGGTGCTGCCGCCCTTCCTCACGGCCCGGCTGAGTGGTCCTTTGCCCGAGAATGGCCCGCGCGAGCATTATATGCGCGCCGTGGTGACGGATGCCGGTATCGAAGCTTGCGCAGATCAGGACAGTTCCCTGCTCAGCGTATTGGCTCAGTCCAACGCGCTTTTGGTCCGCGCCCCACACGATCCGGCGCGCGACATCGGGGAAATGGTCGAATATCTGCCAATCTGATGTAACCTCAAATTCGTTGACACAAAACGTGAACATGCGTAGAACAAAAGAAAACGCATGAGCGACGAGGTGTGAGCGATGCTGACCAAGAAGCAATTGGATTTGCTGGAATTCATCCACAAACGCGTGCAGGCGGACGGTGTTCCGCCCAGTTTTGATGAAATGAAGGCTGCTCTCGACCTGCGGTCGAAATCCGGCATTCACCGGTTGATCACCGCACTGGAGGAACGCGGGTTTATCCGCCGCCTTGCCCATCGCGCTCGGGCCATTGAGATCGTGAAATTGCCCGAAAGCCTTGGCGGCGAGCCGACGGCCGGCTTTACGCCACGTGTGATCGAAGGCGACCGGCCCAAGGGCCCCCGCCCTGCGAATATGGAGCCTGTATCGGTGGACGCGCTCGAGCTGCCGGTCATGGGCCGGATCGCAGCCGGTGTTCCCATCGAAGCAATCAGCCATGTATCGCATCACGTGGCCGTCCCCGGCCCCATGGTTTCGGGACGGGGTCAGCACTATGCATTGGAAGTTCGCGGCGACTCGATGATCGACGCTGGCATCAATGACGGTGATGTGGTCGTCATCCGGGAAACCTCGACCGCGGATAACGGCGACATCGTGGTTGCCTTGGTCGAGGATCAGGAAGCGACCCTCAAGCGGTACTTCCGCCGTGGCAACGCAATCGCGCTTGAGGCTGCAAACCCGGCTTATGAAACGCGCGTCCTGCCCGAAGAAAAGGTCAAGGTTCAGGGCCGGTTGGTCGGACTGATCCGCACCTATTGAGCCTGATTGGAATGACGGTCCCCGGCAGGTTTCGGGGACCAAAGCCGATGACCTGTCATGTCCGCGCTCGAGGTCAACTTTCCGTTCGAAACCGACAGGCTGCCGGTTTCGTACAACCGTTCCGGATCGAACACCCGGCACGAACCTTGCAGGGCAAGCGCAACGGCCGAGATGATGATCTGGTTTTCCTGACATTCATCAAACACCCGCGCCGCCCGTTTTCCGGTGATATGGATGATCTCAAAGTCATTCAACGGGTATCGTTGCACGATGTCGCTGTCCGGCCATCTGAGCGCCGCCTCGATCTGATCAACACCGTCTCCGTCATTTTCAAGCCAAACACCGGCGACAAACCCGCTGCCTTTGCTTTTGCTGAGGGCCCGCCCCTTGTCGGTCATGACCCCCACCAATCCGCCGTTTTCAGCGATCAGGACATCCGGTCTGTGCCCCGAGTTCCAAAGCAGAAATGCCAGGACAACAGGCACTGCTCCGGCCCACCGTGCTTGTCCCTGCCACAAGGCCATCCACAAGGCGCCGAATGCGACTAGGGGCAGGATGTACCAAGGCGGGCTGACCACAAAACCCTGCGCGCCATCAAGGTGCGACACCCAGTCCGAAACCGTAAGGATCCAATGCAACGCCCACCCCATGACGGTCAGGGCAATTGCCTCCAGTCCAAACGGGGCCAGAAGCGCCGCAACGACGGCGGAGGGCACGACAAAAAGGCCCATAACAGGAACGGAAAGCAGGTTGGCAAGCAGACCGTAATGGGACATTGTATTGAAATGCGCGGCACCTATGGGGGCTGTTGCAAGGCCTGCAATTGCCGATGACATCACCACGCCGACGACGGGCTTCAACCAGTTTGGGCCGGGCATCGGGCGCATCTCTCGCAACGCTCCGAAGACGGCGACCAACGCTGTGGTTGCGGCGAAAGACATTTGAAATCCGGGGCTCAGCAGCGACTCGGGCCGAAGAACCAGCACGATTACGGCGGCAACAGCAACCGCACGCAGCGAAATCGCGCGTCGGTCGATCAACACGGCCCCCAGCATGACGCTGACCATGACAAAGGCCCGTTCGGTTGCAACGCTGCCGCCGGACAACAACAGATAAAGGGTTGCGGCACAAAGCGCGAGAACAGCAGCCACCTTCCGAACCGGAAGTCGCAACGCCACGGGGGGGCACAACGACAGCCCCAACCGACACGCCACGAATACGAAGCCTGTCAGAAGCCCCATATGAAGCCCGGAAATGGCCAGCAGGTGCGCCAGATTGGACGCCCGCAAGGATGATAGCGTCTCCTGCCCCATCCCGCTGCGATCTCCGGTGGTGACGGCGGCGGCAAATCCACCGATTTCACCGGGCAGGATCTGCCTGACCCGCTGCGAAATGGCCATGCGGATCGCAGTGATCCGAATGCCGTCGATCCCTTCGGTCGCTGGTGCGATGGTCATGATCGGGACGCGGGTATACCCGACCGCGCCCAATCGTTGAAACCAGGCATGACGGCGAAAGTCGAAACCTCCGGGCTCGACCGGGCCCTGCGGCGGCGAAAGATGACCTGTGGTCATAATACGCTGCCCCGGTGCGATTGCGCCCGTTGGAACATGAACGGAAAGACGGATGCGCTGCGGCCTGCGCTCCTGAGGTACATCCCCTATGCGTACCTGATCAAGCGTCAACCGCAACGCATCCGAGGCAGACCGATCCATGGCGACGACCCTCCCCTCGACAGGGCCATAGTATCGCCACGACAGTACCGGTTCTGCCACCATATGGGCGCGAACGCCTGCTAGAATGAAACCGGCAACGATCAGCGCCCCCCCGATTGCCAACGTTCCCACCCCCGGTGGCAGCCGGCGGCGCAAGGCGACAAGAGCGATTCCAAGACAGACAAGACCGGCATAAACTGACCAATCCGGCTCGACGCGGACGCCGAAATAAAGACCAATCCCCGTCGCCAGCAAAACCGGCGTCCAAGGGAAAAGGTAGCCTGTCTGGTGCAGCAGCGCGGCCTCGACCCGTGCAAGAACACGCATGGTTGCCCCCGTCCTTCGGGCTCGTTAGACAGGCTTCAAACTATGCCAGATACGGTTACCAAAAGGTTAATCCTCACCATGACTGAACAGGTCGTCACTCGTTTTGCCCCCTCGCCCACCGGTTTCCTGCATATAGGCGGCGCGCGCACTGCATTGTTCAATTGGCTGTATGCGCGTGGTCGGGGCGGCAAATTCCTGCTGCGGATCGAAGACACCGATCGCGAACGTTCGACACCCGAGGCGACCGCCGCGATCCTTCAGGGCATGGCCTGGCTTGGCCTTGATCACGACGGTGACGTGATCAGCCAGTTCGAAGGGGCCGCCCGTCACGCCGAGGTCGCGCATCAGTTGCTGGCCGAGGGCAAGGCCTACAAGTGTTTCTCGACCCAGGAAGAAATCGCGGCTTTCCGGGACCAGGCGCGCAGCGAAGGGAAATCAACTCTGTTCCGCAGCCCATGGCGTGACGCCGATCCTGCGACACATCCGGATGCACCTTTTGCCATACGCATCAAGGCGCCTCAGGACGGGGTGACCGTAATCCACGATCAGGTTCAGGGCGATGTGAGCATCCGCAATGACCAGTTGGACGACATGATTCTTCTGCGCTCGGACGGAACACCCGTCTACATGCTGGCAGTCGTTGTCGACGATCACGACATGGGTGTCACCCATGTCATCCGCGGCGACGATCACCTCAACAACGCCGCGCGGCAAATGATGATCTACGAAGCCATGGGCTGGGACGTTCCGGTCTGGGCGCATATCCCGCTGATTCACGGGCCGGACGGCAAGAAGCTGTCCAAGCGCCATGGTGCTCTTGGAGCGCAGGAATATCAGGCCATGGGCTATCCCGCAGCCGGGATGCGCAATTACCTGGCCCGGCTAGGCTGGAGTCATGGCGACGATGAGTTTTTCACGGACGCGCAGGCAAAGGAATGGTTCGATCTGGACGGGATCGGCAAAAGCCCTGCGCGGTTTGATCTGAAGAAGCTTGAAAACCTGTGTGGACAGCATATCGCAATCTCGGACGATGCTGCGCTGCGGCAAGAGATCGAGGCGTATCTGGCCGCAGCAGACCTTACGCCCCTTACTGAAACACAATCCAGTGATCTGGAACGTGCGATGTATTGCCTCAAGGACCGGGCGCGCACCTTCCCGGAACTGCTTGAAAAGGCTCATTTTGCATTGACAAGCCGCCCTATCGTTCCGGATGAAAAGGCAGCAAAGGCATTGGCAACTGTATCCGATGGTATACTGACGGAATTGACGCCGCATCTGCAAAATGCTAGCTGGTCGCGGAACGAACTGGAGGAGGCACTGAATTCCTTTGCCGAGTCAAAGGAGCTCAAGTTCGGCAAGCTGGCCGGTCCGCTGAGGGCCGCCCTGGCGGGTCGGGCCGTTACGCCTTCGGTTTTTGACATGATGCTTGTGCTGGGACGGGAAGAAACCCTGGCGCGGCTTTCTGAAGCAGCGAAATAACCCAAGCTTCATAAACGGGTAACGCTGCTCCGCTAACACCCGGACTGCGCGTCCACGCGCAGTCATTGCCCGTATCACCGGAGGTATCTCTGGCGTGCGCATGAATGAAGAAGGGACAACCATGACTGATAGCAACAAAACAGCCACTCTGACCGTTCACGGCAAAGAGTATGAGTTGCCTGTTCATTCTCCGACTGCTGGTCCGGATGTCATTGATATCCGCAAGCTTTATGGTCAGGCCGGCGTCTTCACCTACGATCCTGGGTTCACTTCGACCGCAAGCTGCGACAGCACCATCACCTATATCGACGGCGAAAAAGGCGAACTGCTGCACCGCGGCTATCCGATCGACCAACTGGCCGAGAAATCGCATTTCCTCGAAGTCTGCTATCTTCTGCTGTACGGAGAACTGCCGGCGGCAAAGGATCTTGAGAAATTCGAGACCACGATCACACGCCACACCATGCTGCACGAGCAGATGCAGTATTTCTATCGCGGTTTCCGCCGCGACGCGCACCCAATGGCCATTATGGTCGGCGTTGTCGGCGCGATGTCGGCCTTCTATCACGATTCAACGGATATCTCGGACCCGCAGCAGCGTGAAATCGCATCGCATCGTCTGATCGCCAAGATGCCGACTATTGCTGCATGGGCCTATAAGTACCACACCGGTCAGCCTTTCGTGTATCCGCGCAACGATCTGGACTATGCGTCGAACTTCCTGCGCATGTGTTTCAGCGTTCCTGCCGAGGAATATGAGGTCAACCCGATCCTTAGCCGAGCGATGGACCGGATTTTGACCCTGCACGCGGATCATGAGCAAAACGCCTCGACATCTACCGTGCGTCTGGCCTCATCTTCAGGTGCGAACCCGTTTGCCTGTATCGCAGCCGGTGTTGCTTGCCTCTGGGGCCCTGCCCACGGTGGCGCAAACCAAGCCTGCCTGGAAATGCTGGAAGAGATCGGCACCGTCGATCGCATTCCCGAATACATCGCCCGGGCCAAGGACAAAGACGATCCGTTCCGCCTGATGGGCTTTGGCCACCGCGTCTACAAGAACTTCGACCCGCGCGCCAAAGTGATGAAGCAATCGGCAGACGAGGTTCTGGATCTGCTAGGCATTGAAAACAACCCAAAACTGCAGGTCGCCAAGGAACTGGAACGCGAAGCGCTGGAAGACCCGTATTTCGCCGAAAAGAAGTTGTTCCCGAATGTCGACTTCTATTCGGGCATCATCCTCGAAGCGATGGGTTTCCCGACCTCGATGTTCACGCCGATCTTCGCCCTGTCACGCACTGTTGGCTGGGTAAGCCAGTGGAAAGAGATGATCGCCGATCCGCAAAACAAGATCGGCCGCCCGCGTCAGCTGTACCTGGGCGAAACGCTGCGCGATTACGTGGATATCGAAAATCGCTGATACGCGCCTTACGGCAATCTGTTTCGAAGGCCCCGGTACTGCCGGGGTCTTTTTGTTTGGGCTGAAGCAATGAGAGCGCGAAGACCCGGTGTTTTCCAGCACAAGACAGCACCGAACAAGCCGGGGCGCATGACCTCAGAACAGGCTCAGCTGATCGCCGGGCTGCGGCGGCACCGCAAACAAATCGCAACGCAACGGGGCCGTTTTTATGGACAGCCCCAGACGTTTGCAGGTCTTCAAGAACCTTTGAGCGATAATCCCGGCATACTCACCCTCGCCCCGCATTCTGTGTCCCCAACGCGGATCGTAGTCCCGACCCCCATGCATTTCCCGCAGTTTGGACATGACCTTTTCCGACCGCGATGGCTCATGATCGGCTAGCCAGCCCTGCCAAAGCTGCGATACTTCGCGAGGCAGGCGCAACATGATCCAGCTTGCGGCATCCGCACCAGCCTCTTTCCCGGCCTCCAGAAGGCTTTCCAGTTCATGATCCGTCAGCCCCGGCACGATGGGTGATGTCATGACGCGCACCGGAACGCCCGCTTCCGTCAGCGTTCGGATCACGCGCAACCGCCGAAGGGGCGACGGCGCCCGTGGTTCCATTCGGCGGGACAATTCCGCATCCAACGTGGTCAGCGAAATACCAACCCGCACAAGTCCCCGGCCTGCCATGTCGGCAAGCAACTCCAGATCCCGCTCTATCAGGGTACCCTTGGTGACGATCGCGACCGGGTGGTTGAACTCACTCAGAACCTCAAGGCATGACCTTGTAATCATGTGCTTTTTCTCAATCGGCTGATACGGGTCCGTATTCGTACCAATTGCAATCGGCGCGACTTTGTAGGATCTGGCGGACAATTCCTTGCGCAGAACACGCCCCATGTTGGGTCGAGCGATCAGGCGGGTTTCGAAATCCAATCCTGCCGATAGCCCAAGATACGCGTGGCTGGGCCGCGCAAAACAGTAAACGCAACCATGTTCACATCCCCGGTACGGGTTGATCGACCGATCGAAGGGCAAGTCAGGGGATCGGTTGTAAGTAATAGCGCTGCGCGCAACCTCTTCGCGTGTCTCGGTACGCAGCGGCGGCAATTCTTCCTCAATGTCCCACCCGTCTTCGGTGGCCGTGGTGGCAAAGCATTCAAACCGACCAGCTTCGTTCGTCGTTGTTCCTCTTGCCTTGATCGTCCGCGCGATACTCATGTCATTTTGTTCTCTTTTTGTTCTAACGCAAGCATAGGCTTGTCGCCAATTTGGCGCAAGCCCCGCCAAATCACAGATGGATTGAAGCGAGATGAAATCTCCGCAGGATGATCTTGCAGACTTTTCTATCGAGCCCCCCCATTTTTTGCCCTATAGGTCGGTCCCGAAACGACCGACGTCGCAATCGTCACAGTCACGATGCGACGTTTTGGCCAAAACGGAAAAAATGCCACCACGGGCCGATGGCCCGCCCAGCACAGGGAATACCCCATGTCCGACGAAGAAGACATCGTCCTGTCCGAATTGAATGACGACGAACTGGTCGAGCAGATGTTCGACGATCTCTATGACGGCCTGAAGGAAGAGATCGAAGAAGCCACCAATATCCTGCTGGAACGCGGATGGACACCTTATGACATCCTGACCAAGGCTCTGGTTGGCGGTATGACCATCGTGGGCCATGACTTCCGCGACGGCATCCTGTTTGTCCCCGAGGTTCTGCTGGCCGCAAACGCCATGAAGGGCGGCATGTCCATTCTCAAGCCGCTGTTGGCCGAAACCGGTGCACCGCGCGTCGGCAAGATGGTCATCGGCACCGTGAAGGGCGACATCCACGACATCGGCAAGAACCTTGTTTCGATGATGATGGAAGGCGCTGGCTTCGAAGTTGTCGATCTGGGCATCAACAACCCGGTCGAAAACTACCTGGAAGCGTTGGAAAACGAACAACCCGACATTCTGGGTATGTCGGCCCTGCTGACCACTACGATGCCTTACATGAAAGTGGTCATCGACACGATGGTCGAACAGGGCGTCCGCGACGATTACATCGTTTTGGTCGGCGGCGCGCCCCTGAATGAAGAGTTCGGCAAAGCCATCGGCGCGGATGCCTATTGCCGTGACGCAGCTGTTGCAGTGGAAACCGCCAAGGAATTCGTGGGCCGCAAGCACAATCAACTGGCTGGCTAAGACCCGAATAATACTGATTGAAAGGCCGTCCGATCCGGGCGGCCTTTTCGATTCCGAAGCGCTTTGTCACCGGAAAATCCGGATTATCCAATTCTAAACCAAAGCAGGTCTAAAAGAACGAGGCATCCACATTCCCAGGGGGTCTCGTGCCGACTACGTTCACAGCCATCTCGCTCGGCAAACTTGCCGATATCGACAGTTTCGAAGGCAACAACACAGCTGAAAACGCTTCGGTGCTTGTGGGAAAAACCTTTGGCGGGTCCGACGATCCGCTGGCTCATAACAGCGTCACCTGGAGCCCGGTCGGCAATCCGGGTTCGTACTACAACATGAACAACATGTCGGCCAATGATCGGCTTTCGATCAATGGCGGACCGCCTCAGACATTCGATGGCACTTCGGTCTACAACGCCACGATCACCTATTTTGACGGATCAACTGCCAGGATTTCCGCAGTTTTGGCGCAGGATGTGGATGGCAACACCTATCTGATGCCGGAATTCTCGGACAATTCGGACCAATCCGCCTTGGAGGCTGGCCCTGTCCGCTCGATCACGCTCAACAGCCTTGCCGGAAACCGGTATTCAGGCCTGACATCCCGCCGTGAAGATTGGGATCTGGTGCCCTGCTTTACCCCCGGAACGATGATCCGCACCGAGCAAGGCGTGCGACCGATTGAAACCCTGTCCGTCGGCGACCGGATTGAAACCCATGATCATGGGCTGCAACCCCTGCGATGGATGGGGCGGCGAACCGTCAAGGCAACGGGTCCGCATGCGTCTGTTCTTTTCAAAGCAGGCGCCATCGGAAACACGCGCGACCTTCTGGTGTCACAACAGCACCGCATGCTGATTGGGGATTGGCGTCTCGAGCTGTACACCGGACATTGCGAAGCCCTGGCGCCTGCCAAACATCTCGTGAACGGGTCCGACATCATACTGCGGCCCGGAGGGCTGGTGACCTACATCCACTTGCTGTTCGACCGGCATGAGCTGCTCTGGGCCGAAGATTGCCTGAGCGAGAGCTTTCATCCCGGCGCGCATATCTGGGACAGTCTCGGGTCTGCCGCACGGCAAGAAATCCTGTCGCTGTTTCCGGAACTGTCGCTGAACGGTGTTGCCGCGTACGGCCCGCTGGCCCGGCCGCTGCTGACCGCGTTCGAAGCGCATGCGTCGGCGGCCTGACATGAGATGTCGGATCGGGGCTTGCCCAACGGCCTCAATCATCCTCCTATGGCAGCAGCCCCGGAGGATGCCAAGCGATGTCAAACGAATCCCTGCCAGATGATGCAGCCCTGACCACGAAGGGCTATGAGGATACGGGCAAGGGAAGCATCCTGTTGATTGCCTGCGGCGCTCTTGCGCGCGAAATACTGGACATCAAAACACGGAATGGCTGGGATCACATGGCTTTGACCTGCCTGCCTGCGATCCTGCACGTTCACCCGGAACGGATCACCCAGGCTGTGGAAGACGCCGTGGCCAAGCATCAGCGCAATTATGACAAGATCTACATCGTTTACGCCGATTGCGGCACCGGGGGCCTGCTTCAGGCCGCCTGCGAAAAGCTTGGGGTCGAAATGGTGAAGGGGCCCCATTGCTATTCCTTCTTCGAAGGAAATCAGGCTTTTCAGGACCGCGGAGAAGACGAAACAACCGCGTTCTATCTGACAGATTTCCTGGCCCGGCAATTCGACGCCTTTGTCTGGAAACCACTGGGCCTGGACCGCCACCCGGAACTACGTGACATGTATTTCGGCAATTACACCAAACTTGTCTATCAGGCCCAGATCGACAGCCCAGAGCTGACGGAGCGCGCGCGCGAATGCGCAGACCGGATGGGGCTTGAATTCGAACGCCGGTTCACCGGTTACGGCGATCTGGAAAACACGCTGTCGGACTGGGCAAACCGCCCAAGATGAGATCAGGCGTTTTCCTGTGCGACCTGCCGGATGCGTTCGATCATCGACCGCAGGCCGTTCGAGCGCTGAGCGGACAGGTGGTCGTTCAGCCCAAGGCGTGCCAGTTCAGCCCCCGCATCGACTTTGGGAACTTCGGCCACGGGCAAACCGTTGTACAAGGACCGAAGAACAGCGATCAGGCCGCGCACGATCAGTGCATCGCTGTCACCATCGAACTTGAAGACGCCGGATTCAATCATCGGATGCAGCCAGACCTGGCTGGCGCATCCATGGACTTTTGTCGCCGGAACCTTGAATGCGTCGTCCAACGGCTCCATCGCCTTGCCCTGCTCGATGACATGGCGATACCGGTCTTCCCAATCCTCGAGAAACTCGAAATCCTCGACAATCTCTTCAAAGGCGGGCGTGGCCATGTTGCGGTGGTCCTTTGTTTGCATTCACAATTGTGACCTAAGCCGGTGACCCGCCACTGTCCAGCCCCCGCGGTGGCTTTTCAACGCGAAGAAATTGCGCTAACCCATTGCCTGAACTCGTGTGAAAGTCTGTGGGTCCATGCAAAAATCTCTGTCCGTTCTCATCATCGCCACGCTGACCCTGACTGCATGCAGCAGCTGGCGTGACTCTCGGGTGAACCCGTCAAACTGGTTCGGATCCAGCAGATCTGTCGAAGCCGAAACACCGCCCGACCCAAATGCCGCCGACGCATTGGTTCCGAAGCAAGGCGGAGGAACCGGCCTGTTTTCCCGCCCCGATGCTGAAGACACCAGCATTCCAATTGGTCAGATCGACGAATTGCGCATTGACCCGACCCCCTCTGGCGCGATCATCTATGCGTCTGGCACGGCTGTCCGGCAGGGGGCATTCAACGCGCGTCTGGTTCCTGTTGAAAAGGAAGAAAACCAGAAGAACGGAACTTTGGAATTTGTGTTCCGTGTGAACTACCCCAGCTATGAGACGCCGCAAGGGTCGGAACGTACTCGGATGGTATCGGACGCCATCAATATCTCGAAACAGGAACTGGAAGGTATTCGGCTGGTCCGCGTGGTCGGACAACAGAACGCACTGGAATCACGGCGCCGGTAAGCGCCGTTACAGGGACACGACCTTGACCGACTGCCCTTTGGCCGCCAGGGCAATCTTTCCTTCGCACAGCTTGAGAGCATCCTCGCCAAAGACTTCGAACCGCCATCCCGACAAGGCTGGAACATCCCGCTCGCCGGCTGCAATCTGATCCAGGTCCGAACTTGTGGCGATCAATTTCGCCGCCACACCTGAACTTTCGGTTTTGGACTTCAGCAGAACCCTTAGCAGGTCAGCCAGCGCCGGATTGACCTTGAGCTTGTCGCGCGAAGTGTCGACCTTGGGCAATTTGTCGGGCGGGCAATTCACGCCGCGCTTGACCGCTGCCAGAATACCTTCGGCGACCGCCCCTTTGCGGGCTTCGCGCAGCAACAGGCGGGATCCGCCCAAATCCGAATGTGTTTTGGGTTTGGTCGATGCCAGCTCGATCAGCGCGTCGTCTTTGAATACGCGGTTCCGGGGCACGTTGTTTTCCTGCGCATAGGATTCGCGAAACTGCGCCAATTCACGCACCACAGCCAGAAACTTGGCCGAGTTCGTGCGCGTTTTCACCCGCTTCCATGCGTCTTCGGGGCGGATGTCATATGTGGCAGGCTGTGTCAGCGTCCGCAATTCTTCGGCAACCCAGTGGCTGCGCTGCGTCTTTTCAAGTTCTGCGGCCAGACGCTCGTAGATCCCGCGCAAATGGGTCACATCCGCAAGAGCATAGTTTTTCTGAGCATCGGTCAGCGGGCGCCGGGACCAGTCGGTGAACCGAGAGGTCTTGTCGACGCCCTGCTTGCAGATTTTCCGAACCAGAGTTTCATAGCCAACCTGTTCGCCAAAGCCACACACCATCGCTGCGACCTGTGTGTCGAACAGCGGTTTGGGGAACACGCCGGCTTCGACCCAGAAGATCTCAAGATCCTGGCGGGCGGCATGGAACACCTTGACCACGCTTTCATTCCGGAAAAGATCGTAAAGCGGGTCAAGCGACAAGCCATCGGCAAGCGGATCGACCAGAACCGCGCTGTCTTCATCCTCGGACGGGACAGCCAATTGCACCAGACACAGCTTGGAGTAGTACGTCCGCTCACGCAGAAATTCGGTGTCGACCGTGATATAGGGATAGCCTTCGGCGGCCTTACAGAAATCGGCCAGCTCTTGCGTCGTCGTCAGGGTTTTCATGCGCCGTACTAGTATCGCTCTTGTTTTTGTGCCTGCCCGTTTTTGTCCTCGTCCCGAGCGTCGTCGACGACCATAGGCCGATTATTACACGGGTGTAAATCACCCACAGAGCGTTCACGGCAACAGGACGGGCGACCTGTTGCCTTCTGCAAAGCGCCGCAGCACTTCGGGGTAGAGTTTATGCTCCCAAACCAGCACCCGCGCAGCCAGCGATTCCGGTGTATCATCGGCTTTGATCGGGACCCGTGCCTGACCCAGAATCGGGCCATCATCCAGTGCCGCCGTCACCTCATGCACCGAGCAGCCGTGTTCGGAATCTCCGGCTTGAATCGCGCGGGCATGGGTGTGTAACCCTTTGTATTTTGGCAATAATGAAGGGTGGATATTCAGCATCCGGCCTTGAAACCGAGACACGAAATCCGCTGTCAGAACCCGCATAAAGCCGGCCAGACAGACAATGTCGGTTTGCGCCTCTTGCAGGGGCTGCAAAAGCTCGGCTTCAAAGGCGCTGCGGTCCCCCTTGAAAGGGCGATGATCAACCACTGCGGTCGGAATGCCACGGTCCGCAGCTTTTTTCAGCCCGCCTGCCTGCGCATCATTGGACAACACCAAACAGGGCCGCGCCGGATGATCTTTGGTCATGCTGTCAACAAGCGACACCATGTTCGACCCGCCCCCGGAGATCAGGATCGCGACGCGCTTCTGGCTCACAGCAGTTTGCCCGAATAGGCAACGCCGGGCGTTTCCGTGACGGCACCGATCCGAGCGACGGTTTCACCGGCATCCGCCAGCAGGGCCGACAGCTCATCCGCCTTTTCCGCGGCGCACACGACAATAAGGCCGATACCGCAATTGAAGGTCTTGAGCATTTCCGCCTCAACGATACTGCCGGTCTTCGCCATCCAGCCGAAGACAGGGGGCAGTTGCCAACTGTCCAGATCGATCCGGGCCCCCATCCCTTGGGGCAGCACGCGGGGAAGATTTTCGGTCAACCCACCGCCGGTGATATGCGCCAGCGCATGCACACCACCTGCGCGAACCGCAGCCAAAGCCGGTTTTACGTAAAGGCGTGTGGGCGTCAGAAGTGCCTCACCCAGATTGCCCTCTCCAAAGGGCGACGGCGAATCCCAGCCCAGACCGGACAGTTCGACCAGCTTGCGCACAAGCGAATAACCGTTGGAATGCACCCCGTTCGAGGCCAGACCCAAAAGTACGTCACCGGCTTGAACGCCCGCAGGCAGATCTGCGCCGCGTTCCATCGCACCGACCGCAAACCCGGCCAGATCAAAATCGCCATCAGGATACATTCCCGGCATCTCGGCGGTTTCACCACCGATCAGGGCACAGCCAGACTGCGCACAGCCTTCGGCAATCCCTTCGATGATCCGCGCCGCCGTATCGGTATCCAGCCTGCCGGTCGCGAAATAATCGAGGAAGAACAGCGGCTCGGCTCCCTGGCAGATCAGGTCATTCACGCACATGGCCACCAGATCGACGCCGACCCCGTCCACGACGCCGGTATCAATCGCAATCCGCAGCTTGGTGCCCACGCCATCCGTCGCACCGACCAGAATCGGGTCCTGGTACCCGGCAGCCTTCAGATCGAACAGCGCGCCAAATCCACCCAGGCCGCTCATCACACCGGGGCGGTTGGTCCGCTTGGCGGCGGGTTTGATCCGATCGACCAGGGCGTTGCCCGCGTCGATATCCACACCTGCATCGGCATAGGTGATTCCGTTTTTACCCGCTGTCATGTCCGGTCCCTCAAGAAAGCTTTGCGGGCGGGTTAGTCGATTGTGGCGTTTGTTGCAACGGTCAGGCTTGACGCGGCTGTTCACCGTGATACCCAAGCGCCTAGGCGGGCCTGTAGCTCAATTGGTTAGAGCAGAGCGCTCATAACGCTTTGGTTGGGGGTTCGAGTCCCTCCGGGCCTACCATTTCGCCGAGACATCCAGGTGGGTTGTTGCCGTCTGGACGTTGATGCGCTGGCTTATCCGTCCGAATCTTCGAACCCAAAATAGGCGTCGAGCTCCTCTTGGGTTACTTGCCATTCATAGGAATAGCCGTCGCGCCCACCAAAGCTGTAATCCTCGTGACTGCCGGACAGGCTCGGATCTTGATGCACCGCCTCCAAATAGGTCTCGAATTCATCAGGATCGACCCAGAACGACGCATCCATGATCATCATGTAATAATCATAGGCGAGAGGCTCGTCGAACTTGCCGAAGTCATTCTGCAAATAGTCCAGCATTTCGGCGCAAAATATCGCCATATTGGCACGCACCTGAACCGGAAGAGGTGCAAGATCCTCGTCGCCATCCACCACGTCCTGCTGCGACGCATGCCACAACTCGGATGCCAACGATTCGATCAGGTCGGACCGCAACCATTTCAGACATGTATCGCCTGCCCCGATAAAACCGGTCAGACGTTCCACCCGCCTTTCATCGGTTTCGTCATACCACTGCCAAAGAGGCAGCAGGGCCGCAAGTGTCGCGCACCCGACAAACCCCTTTTCGGCCAATTTCACGAATCCTGCGATAACCATCCTATGCGCCCCCAAAAAAGTAAAAAACTATGGGGACAGGATGCCATGGCAAGACAAATTAACAAAATTGAACCCCAAGCGCAGACATAACGGGGGGTCTATCGTCCGATTATTATATCCGCGCAGAGCCCTCCGAGACGTTCGCTTTTCGACAGACGCAAAGCTCCACCATGCGCGCGCGCGACATCCGCCACAATCGCAAGACCAAGGCCAACGCCACTGCCCTGATTCTGATTGCGAGCCGGGTCGAGCCGCGTGAAAGGCTTTACCGCCTCTGTACGTTGGTCCGCAGGTATACCGGGGCCGTCATCCTCAACACGGATGCGCATCGATTTCGCGTTCAGAAACAGGCTGAGCTCGGCCCGGCTGCCATAGCGCATGGCATTTCCAATCAGGTTTTCCACCGCCCGGCGTACAGCCAAGGGGCGTATCATGACGGTCCCCTGCCCCTCGACCGCGATCAGCTCTGCCTGATGACCAGCCCGTTTTGCATCATCCACGATCTGGCGGAGAAATTCATCCGGTTGGACCTCTTCCGCCGATCCCTCGGCAGCCCCACGCGAAAAGTCCAGAAACGCATCCAGCAAGGACTGCATTTCCGTGACATCCTTTTGCAACGGTGCGGCCTCGTCTTCCGGCAACATCGACAGTCCAAGCTTCAGGCGCGTCAACGGGGTGCGCAGATCGTGGCTGACACCCGACAGCATCAACGTCCGTTGCTCGATCTGGCGTTCGATACGGGACCGCATATCCAGAAACGCATTTCCCGCCGCACGAACCTCGATGGCTCCACCGGGTGAATACGGAACGATTCGTCCCCGCCCGAAGGCCTGCGCTGCATCAGCGAGGCGCGTAATGGGACGCAATTGATTCCGCATGTAAAGAAACGAGATCGTCGTCATGATGACCGCAAAGAACACCATGGTGACGATCAATTGATGCGGGGCCGCGGGCGACAACCTGCGCCGATCGAACGTCAATTGCAGCACTCCCAGATGCGTCTTCAGATAAACCCGCGCCTCTTTGCTGCTGGGTAACGCCACGGCGGCAAGATTGGGCAACCTGGCATACAGTTCGGATTCGACCTGCGGGGCGATGAAATCGTACCATCGCCGCGCGCCAATCTCAGGCTGTTCGTTGACGCCCAGAAACCTGGCCTTCATCTCAAGGGCCTGCAAATCGGGACGAATCGACGCCAGCGCCTGTTGTTGCGTTTCCGCGTCCTCGATCATTGTCGAAATCAGCATCACCTCGCGGGATGCCGCGCGTGTCATCTGGCCGGTGACATCCTCAAGATGCTTTTGAAGGAACGCGATTCCCACGACCAGCAACAACACGATCACAGGTAAAACCAGGATCAGCGCTGCCCGGGCGTAAAGACTGCGAGGCATATAAGGTTTGAGCCAGTGCGAAGACATGCGCTAAACCTAACGGGCTGCCCGGACAAGAGAAAGAGCACAGAATGCAGGCACCAGATGATTTCGATCCGCCCGTCGGCCAGCCAGAGGAACTGCATCCGGGTTTGCGGCGTATTCTGGCCCCGAATCCCTCTCCGATGACCTATCGTGGCACCAACACGTATCTGCTGGGTGAACGCGACATTGCCGTCATCGATCCAGGCCCCGCAAGCGAGGCACATTTGGACGCAATTCTGGATTCCTTGGCGCCGGGTCAAAGGATCAGCCATATCATTGTCACACATACGCATGTGGACCATTCACCCCTGGCGGCTCCGCTGGCGGCGCGCACAGGGGCGACGATTTATGCTTATGGCGGGCCCGAGGCGGGGCGCAGCGCCGTCATGACCGATCTTGCCGCGCAGGGGCTGACCGGCGGCGGCGAAGGCATCGACACCACGTTTCGCCCTGATGTCGAAGTGGCGGATAGTGAGACCATCAATGGCGACGGGTGGCAGCTTGAGGTCATTCACACACCGGGCCATCTGGGCAATCACATTGCTCTGGCCTGGCAGAACATCTGTTTCACGGCGGATCATGTCATGGGGTGGGCCAGCTCGTTGGTGTCCCCTCCGGATGGTGATCTGACCGACTTCATGACTGCCTGCCATCGGCTGCGCGCGCGCGACTGGTCGGTTTTCCATGCCGGCCATGGCGCACCGATCACCAGCCCTGCCCAACGTTTGGACTGGCTGATTGCACATCGCCAGACCCGCGAGGCGCAGATTCTGAGCGCATTGGAAGAAGAAGACGGGACAGCGCGGCATCTGGCTGGGCGCATCTATACGGATACGCCAGCGGCATTGCTGCCCGCAGCCGAGCGCAACGTTTTCGCTCATCTCGTTGATCTGACTGGAAAAAACAGAGTGACGCCCATTGGCCCACTGTCAGTTTCATCTGTTTTTCGGCGGCTTCGCTAAAACAGTAAAATTTTTTGATGGTTCTCGTACTTAACCACTGGACGTCCGGAATCGGGGTTGCTATATGCGCCTCAGTTCCGGCGTAGCTCAGCGGTAGAGCAG
Organism: Ruegeria sp. AG6; assembly: GCF_056541565.1. Lineage (NCBI taxonomy): Bacteria > Pseudomonadati > Pseudomonadota > Alphaproteobacteria > Rhodobacterales > Roseobacteraceae > Ruegeria > Ruegeria sp. AG6. Next base: position 824,368 of record NZ_JBQFYQ010000001.1, read on the forward strand.
TTGACTGTTAATCAATTGGTCGTAGGTTCGATCCCTACCGCCGGAGCCAAAATCCCCCTTCGTTCAGACCTGCATTGGCGTCAGAAAACACATCGATTTATGCCGGTTTTTTTCGTCGAAAAACACACGCACCCTCTGGACGTCTGGAAACCGGATTGCTATACGGCGCGAACCGTTCCGGCGTAGCTCAGCGGTAGAGCAGTTGACTGTTAATCAATTGGTCGTAGGTTCGATCCCTACCGCCGGAGCCAATTCCCCAAAACGCAGCAGACCTACCCTGTCAGGGCGTCGCCGAACTCGGCCCGAAGCTTGCGTTTCAATACCTTTCCGGTCGCGCTCAGCGGCAATGCGTCGACAAAGACAACCTTGTCCGGGATCTGCCACTTGGCGATTTTGCCTTCGAAAAAGGCAAGCAAATCCTCTTCGCCGGGATTTTCACCATCGGCTTTGACAGCAACCAGCAAGGGGCGTTCATCCCATTTCGGATGCGGAACACCGACCACGGCGGCCGTCGCAAGCTGGGGGTGGGCCACGGCGATGTTCTCAAGCTCGACCGAACTGATCCATTCCCCACCGGATTTGATGATGTCCTTGGATCTGTCGCGAATGGTCATGTAGCCATCCGGGTCCAAAGTGGCCACATCTCCGGTGGCGAACCAGCCATCCTGCAACAGATCCTGATCCTGCAACTGGAAGTAGCTGTCCAGAACCCAGTGACCCCGCACCATCAAATCGCCCTGGGTTTCGCCGTCATGCGGCAGATCATTCCCATCTTCGTCCACGATTTTCAACTCAACCCCAAAGGGTGGTCTTCCCTGGCTCAGGCGGATCTTGTGCTGTTCTTCCGGTGGCAGCTTCAGGTGTTTGGCCAATGGATAATTCGTCGTGCCCAGCGGGCTCATCTCGCTCATGCCCCAGGCGTGGACCGTGTCAACGCCATAGGTTTCGCGGAAGGTTTCGATCATCGACGGAGGGCACGCGGCGCCGCCGATAACCGTACGTTCAAGGCTTTTGAGTTCGGTTCCGCATGCTGCGGCATGGGCCAGCAAGCCCTGCCAGATGGTCGGCACACCCATGGCCAAAGTCACGCCATAGGTGTCGATCAGATTGACCAGTGCCTCGCCGTGCAAATCCGGCCCGGGCAACACAAGCCGCGATCCCGACATGGCGCAGGCGTAGGGCGATCCCCAGGCGTTGACGTGAAACATCGGCACAACCGGCATAACAACATCCATCGCTGAATACCCGATCACATCCCGTGTGTTCGATGCAAAGCTGTGCAGCAGTGTTGACCGATGAGAATACAACACGCCCTTTGGATTGCCCGTGGTTCCCGACGTATAGCACAGACCGCAGGCCGTCTTTTCATCCAGGTCGGGCCATTGGAAACCTGCATCCCCGGTCTCCAGCAACTCGTCATAGAACTTCAGATCAGGAACCTGAGCCGCAGCCTCTTCATTGCGAGGCCCCATCAGAACAAAATGCTGAACCTCGGACAAAGCGTCATGCAGCGCGGCGACCAGCGGAATGAACGTCGCATCAAAGAACAGAACCCTGTCCTGAGCATGGTTGATGATAAAGGTCAGCTGCTCGGGGAACAGGCGGGGATTGACCGTGTGACAGACATAGCCCGCGCCCGACGTGGCAAAATAGATCTCAAGATGCCGCCGATTGTTCCAGGCCAGTGTCCCGATCCTGTCCTGCGGTTCCAGCCCCAGATTCGTCAAGGCCGACGCCATCCGTCGGGCATTCACCGCAATCTCGGACCAGTTGGTTTCAGTGACCGTTCCATCCGTTTCAACCGAAACAATCTCGGTCTGGCCGTGATAGCGGTCTGCGTGATCGATCAGCGACGAAACCAGCAAGGGCTGCGTCATCATCTGTCCTAGCATGGACATCCTCCCGTCCTTGGCGAGACCTTGGATGGCCTCTGCCTTGTCCATCTGGCATTGACGGCTTGGGGCGTGACCCGATGCGTCAATGCAGTCGTTTCCTACGGAGGAACCCTGCCAATCATTTAATTGTCTGACAATAAAAGAATGCAGCCCAACACGGCCGTGGGCGGTATTTTTTCACTCTTGGTTTCGGTGTTTCAGCGCGTAGGCGACCAATGCGGCGGTTGATCCGTCTTTACCGTCAGCACTGGCAACACCATCCACGACAGGTCCGAGCGAGTTGGCAAGTTCTTTGCCCAATTCCACACCCCACTGATCAAAGGAATTGATGCCCAGCAGAACACCTTCAACGAACACACGATGTTCGTACAGCGCGATAATCTGCCCCAGAACGAACGGTGTAAGCTTCGGATAGATCAGCGTCGTGGAAGGGCGGTTGCCCGGGAACACGCGGTGTCGCGCCTGCCGGTCAAGTTCGTCGCCATCAAGGCCTTTTTCCGCCACGCGTTCACGGGCTTCATCCAAAGACCGGCCACGCATCAAAGCCTCTGACTGGGCCAGACAGTTGGCCAAAAGCAGGCGGTGATGGTGGGTCAACTCGGGTTCGTGCCCTTCGGCGGCGACCATGAATTCGCAGGGAATGACATCCGTCCCCTGATGGATCAGCTGATAGAACGCATGCTGGCCGTTGGTGCCCGGCTCTCCCCAGACCACCGGCCCGGAAGGGGCAGCCAGCGCAGATCCGTCCATCGCGACAGATTTGCCATTCGATTCCATTTCCAACTGCTGGAGATAGGCCGGCAGGCGCAGCAGCCGCTGATCATAGGGCAGCACAGCGCGGCTGGTGCAACCCAGAACCTGACGGTGCCAGATGCCGACCAGCGCCAGCATCACAGGCATGTTTTCCACCCAATCCGCCGAGCGGAAATGCAGATCCATCGCCTGCCCGCCTCGCAGAAACGCATCAAATGCATTTGAACCGACGGCAATCATGACCGGCAATCCGACCGGCCCCCAGACCGAATAACGCCCACCCACCCAATCAGCGAAACCAAATACATGCGCCTCGGGGATGCCGAAAGCCTGCGTCTTTTCCAGCGCGCTGGATACGGCGGCAAACTGGCGGGACGGATCACCTCCGCCCTCGGACATCCAGGCGCGGGCCGTGCGCGCATTGGTCATCGTTTCGATCGTGGTGAATGTCTTGGACGCGACAATCACAAGCGTCCGTGCAGGATCCAATGGGCGCAACGTGTCCGCGATGTGGGCCCCATCCACGTTCGAGACATAATGCAGGCGCGGCCCGTCATGATACGGAGCCAGCGCATGAGTGGCCATGACCGGGCCAAGATCCGACCCACCGATGCCGATATTGACCACATCGGTAAAGCTGCCCCCTGCCCCGACAATCGTACCACCGCGGACTTCTTCGGCAAAGACCCGCATTCGTTGCAGCGTGTCCAGAACCCCGGGCATGACGTCCTGACCATCCACTTCGACCGGGCCACCGTCCAGATTGCGCAACGCCGTGTGCAGCACCGCGCGCCCTTCGGTTTCGTTGATCTTCTTCCCGGTAAACATGGCGTCGCGCCGCGTCGCAAGCCCGGCATCTTCACACACTTGCAGCAGCGCTGCGCGCACGTCTTCATCGATCTGCGTTTTTGAATAATCGAACAGCAAATCCCCGGTCGAGGCTGAAAACGCCGCGGCCCGGGTTGCATCCTTTGCAAACAGGTCGACGATACGGCGGTCAGCCGCTGCAAGCGCCTTCAAAGCATCCAACTGCATTGCCTCACTCCGCCCAATGAACCGTCATGCCGCTGAGGACAGCGGCGATCGGTGCCTCTTCCGGTGGCATCGACATGGCTTTGTCCAAAACGTCTCGTTTTGCCTGCCCGTAGATGATCAGATGTTTCGACAAAGCCCCGTCCAGAACAGGGGCCGTCAAAGAAATCCGGGCCTCTGGCTGCACATCGGTCCGGGCGACGATCAAGGTCGGCGCCTGGCTGTCGAGGGCCTTGTCCAGCCCGTCCATTCCGGGGAACAACGAGGCCGTGTGCATGTCTTCCCCCATCCCGAGGACAAGAACCGACAAAGGCAGCACCGGCGCGATCAGCGATTCAACTTCCGGCAAAGCCGATTCAGGCTCTGCGCCCGGAACATAAAGTGGGATATACTGTGCCACGGATGCCCGGTTGGTCAGCAGTCTTTCCCGGATCAGGCGTTCGTTCGAACGTTCGTGATCAGCCGGCACGCAGCGTTCGTCCGTAGGCAGAACCCGCACACGGTCCCACTCGAGATCGGCAGCACACAGGCTGTCAAAAACCGGCCCCGGTGTCGTCCCGCCGGGGACGGCCAATGCAACCGTGTCATTGTGCAACAAAGCGGTCTCAAGCTCACCCGCCAACGCGTTTGCCACATCGATGGCCAGCATTTCTCGGTCGGCATATTCTTGAATGTTCATGGCTTTATTCCCTGCCAGCGGCGACCATCCCGTTTCATCAGCAGCTCGGCGTCGCCCGGTCCTGTGCTGCCACTGTCATAAGGTTTGGGCACGTCCCCGCGCGCCAGCCATCCGGCGATGATCGGATCGGTCCAGGCCCATGCGGCCTCGACCTCGTCCCCGCGCATGAACAGCGTTTGGTTGCCCCGTATCACGTCCATGACGAGGCGCTCGTAAGCATCTGGCGGGTCTTGATTCTCGGGCCCCAGCGCTTCGGCGAAACTCATGTCCAATGGCACGTCGATCAGCCGCATCCCGCCTGGCCCCGGTTCCTTGATCGTCACTTTCAGCGTGATCCCCTCGTTGGGTTGCAACCGGATCGATAGCGCATTGGCGTGACGCCCGGCCTCTTCCCCGAAAATCGAATGCGGCGCGTCCTTGAACATCACATTGATAATCGACGAACGCGCCACCAGCCGTTTGCCCGTACGCAGATAAAACGGCGTGCCTGCCCATCGCCAATTGCTGACATGCGCCTTCAGCGCCACATAGCTTTCAGTGGTCGAGCGTGGGTTGCCGACACATTCGCGGTATCCCGCCCCGTCCGGCCCTGCCGAAAACTGGCCGCGCACGATGTGATGCGGCTCCACCGGATCAAGCGCCCGGATCACCTTGAGCTTTTCATCTCGCACCGCGTCCGGATCGAACTTTGCCGGGGGTTCCATCGCAATCAGGCACAGCAGCTGCATCAGGTGATTTTGCACCATGTCCCGCATCGCGCCGGCGCGTTCATAGTATTCTTCGCGCCCATCGATGCCGACGGTTTCGGCAACGGTGATCTGGATATGGTCGACATACTGGCTGTTCCACAGCGGTTCGAACAGCATATTGCCAAAGCGTACGGCCATCAGGTTCTGGACGGTTTCCTTGCCCAGGTAATGATCGATTCGGTAGATCTGGCTTTCATCAAAATGCGCAGCCAGTGTGGCATTCAGCTCTCGCGCGCTGCCCAGATCATGCCCAAACGGTTTTTCCACCACGATGCGCGTATCTTCGGTCGCCAGATCATAGGCCCGGACCCGCTCGGCCAAAGGGCCGAACAGGCTTGGGCCGACCGAGAAATAGAACGCGCGCACGCGGTTAGGCGACAGTTTTTCACCCAGCAGGTCCCATCCTTCGGCTGATACTGCATCCAGCGGGACATAATCGACCCGCTGTAGAAAACGGGACACTCTCTGGGACTCCGAAGCGCGGACCGCAGCATGCCGGTGCAGCGATTCTGCGACCATCTGCCGGAAATCTTCTGCGGAATGGCCCGCACGCGCTGCTGCGATAATCCTGGCATCCTCATGCCATTGCCCGGCGCAAAACCGACGGTAAAGCGCGGGCAGAATCTTGCGCTGCGCCAGATCGCCGGTGCCGCCGAAAATGATCAGATCAAAGGGATCAACAGGTATGACGCGTGAAACCATGAATTGTCCTTACCCCGCCCCTTCCGGCATGTCCAATGTTAGCGCAACCATACGGCAATAAATCACTCTGTTCAAAACTCTGTCAGAACCGCTGCGTCACCCTTACCAAATCCGCGACAAAGGGCTAGATCGGATTGATGACCTTTAAGAACCGGATGCGGGAATGAAAGACAACGCCCCACAGCTCGCCAATATCGGCAAGTTTCAAAACAAATCGGTGACAGCTGACGGCCAGACCCGCGCAAAGGTTTCCCTGACACGGCCCGAGACCCTTTGGTTCAATACGGGCACTTTGTGCAATATCGAATGCGTGAACTGCTATATCGCCAGCAGCCCGACCAATGACGCTTTGGTTTACATCACCGCTGACGAGGTCCGGAACTACCTTGATCAGATCGAAGCTCGCAACTGGCCCGTGCACGAGATCGGGTTCACGGGCGGTGAGCCGTTCATGAACCCGGACATGATCGACATGACACGCGCCGCGCTGGAACGAGGGTACAAGGTTCTGATTCTGACCAACGCAATGGCGCCGATGATGCGCCGCAAAATGCGCGACGGGTTGCTGGGATTGCAAAAGGAATTCAACCACATGTTGACTCTGCGCGTTTCGGTCGATCACTTCCGCCCGGCCCTGCATGACGAAGAACGCGGTGACGGCAGTTTCGACAAAACCCTGGCCGGTATGGAATGGTTGCGCGACCACGGTTTCAACATGGCCATCGCCGGGCGTACGGTCTGGGGGGAGTCAGACGCGGAAAGCCGTGCGGGCTATGCCAGGTTCTTTGCCAGGCACAGATTTGACATTGACCCGCAGAACCCGGCTCAGACCGTTCTGTTTCCCGAAATGGACGAAACTGTCGAGGTTCCAGAAATCACCACCGCGTGCTGGGGAATTCTTGACAAATCCCCCAACGACGTCATGTGCGCCAGCGCCCGTATGGTGGTCAAACGCAAGGGGGCCGAAAAACCTGCTGTCCTGGCCTGTACCCTGCTGCCCTATGAGCCCGAGTTCGAGATGGGTCATACCCTGGCTGAGGCCGAGGCGGACGTGCATCTGAACCACCCTCATTGCGCCAAATTCTGCGTTTTGGGCGGGGCCAGCTGTTCTGGCTGATCAGTTCAGCTCGGGCGATTTCCAGAACTTGGTGCCGGACGCACCGGCCGATACGCGCCAGCCCTTTTTGTTGAGAACAAAGAACGAGCGTCCATCAGTGAAACGCAGGGTTTCGCCCGTTTTGTCCTCGCCATACATGGCCCCCGTTTCTGCGGTCGCGTCATAGCCCTGGTTTATGAACTTATCCAAATCAGCAGGGGTTTCGAACAGGATCACGAATTTGGTCTCGAAACCACCGATGCCGATGGCGCCGCCAACGCCGCCCGTTCCCATGTTCATATATGTGTGTTGCCCGGTGTCTTTCGACACCGCCACGCCCCGGCCATAGCCCGCCGACACGGGGAATACCGTAACCTTACGGGAGTCGAACACCGCATACCCGGCACTGACGTCATAAAGTGGCCGCGCATCGGGATTTTCCGCCAGAAGCTGATCCAAAATCTCGCCTGCCATCGCGTCAAGCTTTGCGCGCGTTTCTTCAGGTGTTGCCTCGTTGGACAGCAGCTCCGAAGTGGACGTGATCGTATCGTCAACCGCTTCGGCACCTTTGTCGATCGTCTTCCCGACGCTCTCGGCACCTTTCTTGATCTTGTCCAGAACACCCTCGGCAAAAACGGGGCTGCTCATGCAAAGCGCTGCAACAAAGAGAACGGCTCTGATCATTGTTTTTTCCTGTGACGCCATCAGATTGGCAGTCACCATACGCGACTTGCCTCAAATGAGAACAGGAATTCCGACGCACAGGCGGACCTGGCCGATCACTCAGTTCACGCGAAACTCACCAACCATGTTGCGCCACTCGCCCGGTGCGATCATCTTGCGGTGCGTGAATTTCACGGAATGCAGCGGCCCTTCTATTTCTCGTTGCCAAAACTCGATGAATTCGAAGAGTTTCGGATGATCCGGCGCAAGGTCATATTCCTGCCAGATGAAGGTATTCAGGACGTGGACGTAATCGGGCATGTGATAGAAAAATTCGGCCGTTGTCAGGCCATAGCCCTTGAGCATCAATTCGGTTTCACTTGTCTTCATGCAGACCTCCGGTTTGTTGCACGGTATTCTCAGGCTAGCACGAAAACCCCCTAATACTTAGATAACAATATGTTACTTGGGTGTTACCGAGGATTCGAACCTTGGGGAGCGCTGCTTGCTTGCACCTTATGTGCCGGGTCTGATAAGGTGCATCCACAAGATATAGACCCAGCACAAAATACGGGCAGTTTACGTGAGCGATACGCCAGAAATCCCCGAAAACATGGATGAAACCCCGCCCGAGCGCCCTGTCTATGACGGCCCGACGGTCTCGATCGAATCCGAGATGCGCACGTCCTATCTGGACTATGCGATGTCGGTCATCGTCAGCCGCGCGATCCCCGATCTGCGCGATGGTTTGAAACCGGTGCATCGGCGCATCCTCTATGCGATGCACGAGACCGGAAATACCCATGACAAGGCCTATCGCAAATCGGCCCGTCCGGTGGGTGACGTGATGGGTAAGTATCACCCCCACGGCGACAGCGCGATCTATGATGCGCTGGTGCGGATGGCGCAGGATTTCTCGATGTCGCTGCCGCTGCTGGATGGTCAAGGCAACTTCGGCTCGATGGACGGCGACAATCCGGCGGCCATGCGTTACACCGAAGTGCGGATGGACAAGCCCGCCGCAGCCCTGCTGGCGGATATCGAGAAAGAGACGGTCGATTTCCAGGACAACTACGACGGCAAGGACAAGGAACCGACTGTCCTTCCCGCCCGTTTCCCCAACATGCTGGTCAATGGCGCCGGCGGTATCGCCGTGGGCATGGCCACCAACATCCCGCCGCACAACCTGGGCGAAGTGGTTAACGCGACGCTGGCCCTGATCGACGACCCGGACCTGACGTCCGAGCAACTGATCGAATACGTTCCCGGCCCCGATTTCCCGACCGGCGGCGTGATGCTGGGCCGATCCGGCGCGCGCAAGGCCTATCTGGAAGGCCGCGGCAGCGTAATCATCCGCGCCAAGACCCGCGTTGAAGAGCTGCGCAAGGATCGCTATGCCATCATCGTGGATGAAATCCCCTATCAGGTGAACAAGGCTTCGATGATCGAGAAGATCGCCGAAGCCGTGCGCGAAAAGCGCATCGAAGGCGTCAGCCATGTTCAGGACGAATCCGACCGCAACGGCGTACGGGTGGTGGTCGAGCTGAAACGCGACGCAACGCCCGAGGTGGTGCTGAACCAGCTGTACCGGTTCACGCCTATGCAAACCTCGTTCGGCTGCAACATGCTGGCGCTGAACGGCGGCCGCCCCGAGCAGCTGACCCTGCGCCGTTTCCTGACCAGCTTCATCGATTTCCGCGAAGATGTCGTTGCCCGCCGCACCGCCTTTGACCTGCGCAAGGCGCGGGAACGCAGCCATATCCTGTGCGGTCTGGCCGTGGCGGTATCGAACGTTGACGAGGTCGTGGCCACGATCCGGTCTTCGGCCGACGCGGCCGAGGCACGCGAAAAGCTGATGACCCGGCGCTGGCCGGCCGCCGACATCGCGGACTATCTGCGCCTGATCGACGATCCGCTGTCCAAGATGAACGACGACGGGACCTATAACCTGACCGAGGTTCAGGCCCGCGCCATCCTTGACCTGCGCCTGCAACGCCTGACGCAACTGGGCGTCAAAGAGGTCACGGACGAGCTGGAAGACCTGGCCGCAAAGATCAAGGAATACCTGGATATCCTGTCCTCGCGCGAACGCATAATGGGCATCATCGCTGATGAACTGCGCAGCGTCCGCGAACAATTCGCGGTACCGCGCCGCACCGAGATCGTCGACTGGTCGGGCGACATGGAAGACGAGGACCTGATCGAGCGCGAAGACATGGTCGTGACCGTGACTTCGGGCGGCTATATCAAGCGCACGCCGCTGGCCGATTTCCGCGCGCAAAAGCGGGGTGGCAAGGGGCTGTCGGGCATGCAGACCAAGGAAGAGGACGTGGTCACCACCCTCTTCGTGGCCAATACGCACACCCAGCTTCTGTTCTTCACCACCGACGGGATGGTCTACAAGCTCAAGACCTGGCGCCTGCCCCAGTCGGGGCGCACCGGCAAGGGTAAGGCGATCGTCAACATCCTGCCGATTCCCACTGGCGTTTCCATTGCGGCGATCATGCCGGTCGATGTGCCGGATGAAGAATGGGAAAACCTTCAGATCGTCTTCGCCACCAGCGCCGGAGACGTGCGTCGCAACGCGCTGAGCGACTTCACTAACGTCAAGCGCAACGGCAAGATCGCGATGGACCTGCCCGAGGGCGTGGAACTGGTCAACGCGCGCATCTGCTCGGACGATGACGATGTGATGCTGGTCACCAATTCCGGCCGGGCGATCCGTTTCTCCACAACAGACGTGCGGGTGTTCAAGGGGCGCAAATCGACCGGCGTGCGGGGCATCCGACTGAACGCGGGCGACCGCGTGGTCTCGATGTCGGTGATCCGTCATTTCGAGGCCACCCCCGACGAGCGCGCCGCCTATCTGAAAATGCGCCGCCTGATGGCCGGCGTGACCGACGACTCCGACGCCGACGAGGATGGCGGCAATGCCGACAGCATCCTGCCGCAGGAACGCTATGCCGAGATGTCGGCGGCCGAGAACCTGATCCTGACCATCACGGCCAAGGGGTCCGGCAAGCTCAGCTCGTCGCATGACTATCCGGTGCGCGGCCGTGGTGGCATGGGCGTGATGGCGATGGACAAGGCGATGCGGGGCGGCCCGCTGGTGGCCTCGTTCCCGGTCGAAATCGACGATCAGATCATGCTGGCCACCTCCAAGGGACAGTCGATCCGGGTTCCGGTCGACGGCATCTCTTTCCGCTCGCGCAGCGCCGGCGGGGTCAAAGTGTTCAACACCGGCAAGGGCGAAGAGGTCGTCAGCGTCGCCCGGATCGCCGATCAGGGTGATGAGGAAACCGAAGAATAATCCTCACGCTTAATTACGGATATGAAACAAAACGCTCGCTCTGCGGGCGTTTTGTCATTCTGGATCACGATATCGATAGCTCTCGGGATGATCCGCTTGCCCGAAGCCATTCTGACGCCTAGCTTTTTCATATGTGGTCATTTGCACATATCCGACCAGCTTACAGCCGCACAGAACGTATCAGCGACGGGGTGGTCCATGTGCTCGGTGTCTCGAGTGCGTTGATTGCGGTTCCCCTGCTGATCACGATGACCATCAATTACCGGTATGATCAATCTGCGGTACTGGGTGCCTCGATTTACGGGGTGACGTTGATACTCATGCTGACGTTTTCTGCGTTGTACAACATGATCGAAAGCAAGGAATGGCGCGGGTTTCTGCAACGGCTCGATCATTCCGGCATCTACGTCAAGATCGCAGGGACCTATACGCCGTTTTTACTGTTGTCCGGTGCTCAGTCCCCCGGGCTGTTGCTCGGGTTGTGGTCCTCGGCAACGCTTGGGTCAGTTCTCAAGATGTTAGACCCAAACCGGTTCCGCTGGTTCGGGCTTGCGTTATACCTATTGATGGGTTGGGCGGTAATCTGGGCCGGGCAATCCATGTTGGCAGACCTGTCCCCCACAATCGTCACGCTGATGATTGCCGGAGGGCTCGTGTACACGGCCGGGGTCGCCTTCTACCTGCTGGACTGGCTGCCGTTCCACAATACGATCTGGCACGTATTTGTGTTGGTCGGCAGCGTTTTGTTCTTTGCAGCCGTCGCGGCCCGAATCGAACTGGTTCAGGTCGTTTAGGATAACCTGTTCGTGTTTGTCAGGGAAAAAGTTTGCGCAAAACGAGAGTTGGCGTCGCCCAATAAAGGGTTCCGCGTGAAGCCGAAGACAAATTGCGCGGCATGTCCCGCGACCATCTCTCCGTCTTCACCAGTCCAGTTTTGTGTTGGAAGCCCCTATACCAAGGCATTCACCGTCTCAAACCAGTCAAGCATCAGATCGCTCCAGCCACTTGGAACGCCATGCCCGGCCTCATAACCGATCACCGAAATGGTCGAACCGGTTTTACAACCGCTTAGAATGCGCTGATCATGGCTATCTATTTCAACAACTTCATCCTTTTGGCAGCCTGCAGAAGATGCGAGCCTTAACGTAGCCTCAACTGCACCCATATATCCCGGATCAGACCACGAAGATCCGGAACCGGCGAATGGAATAACCGTGTCGTCATAACCATGGCTATAGAACATATCGAAATCGAAGTCCGCTGAAGCACAATCCCCAGGCTGGCCACGCACCGGTGTTCCAGCAATAGGGGCGAAGGCTATTAAACGTGGGTCAATATCTGCACAGGCAAGATACCAAGCGAACGATCCGCCTCGGGAATGGCCAGTGGTTACGATCTGCGCCGGATAAACGGGGAATCGAGCTAACACGTCCTCAAGCATATTGGCAATGAACTCAAAATCATCCCGGCCATAATATGCGTCATTCCAAACCCACCCTGTGCCCGGGCCGTTTTGGTATTCAATTTCCAGCGCGGTCGGAGCGACGATGGCATACCCGCGCTCCAGTATCGGCTTGACAAGAAATGCACTCTGAATCACCCGCCGCCCCGTTCCCTGCGATCCATGAAGAAAGATCACGGTTGGACATAGTCATTCGCCCTTCGGACGCAAAACACTGGGTTGTCACCCAGAAACCATACATGAAATACCCGCGCGCCCGAATTCCTGTGCTTGTTACAGGTGTGAAAACTTTTTGCACGACGCCTTGGTTTGAGTATTCAAGCCAAAGCCAATGTTGCAACGCAAATGGCGAGAAGCCTTATCAATCGGCTACCGTTTCATGCCGTCACAGCCCGTACAATCCGCTGAACTTCTGTTCCAGATAGTCCAGCAAAGGTTCGGGCCCCGGCTCTACTCCACTCGCCCTCTGGATAATCTCGCGTGGCGCATAAAGCCCGCCATGTTGCTGGACGTGTTCACGCAGCCAAGCGGTTGCGCCTGATGTGTCACCTTCTGCCAGTTGGGCATCCAGTTCAGGAACTGCGCCGCGCAGTGCCTGATACAGACATCCTGCATAGACATTGCCCAGCGAATAGGTCGGGAAATAACCGAACAGTCCAACCGACCAATGCACATCCTGCAAACAGCCGTTCGACGGTTTGTCGACCGCATAACCGAAGTCGGCCTTGAACCGGTCATTCCACGCCGCTTCCAGCTCGCTGACCTGCAAGTCCCCGGCCATCAGAGCGCGCTCAAGATCGAAGCGAAGCATGATGTGCAGATTGTATTGCACTTCATCGGCTTCGGTCCGGATATAACCGTTATGAACCCGGTTGACGGTAGCGTAGAAAGCATCTGCATCGGCAATTCCGAAATCGCCGAATGCGTCTTTCATCTGATCGAACAACCATCCCGTAAACGCACGCGAACGGCCAAGCTGGTTTTCATAGATCCGGCTTTGGCTTTCATGCACACCCATGGACACGCCGCGCCCCAGCGGCGTCAGCAGGTAGTCGCGGTCGATCCCCTGTTCGTAAGCCGCGTGGCCGACCTCGTGAATGGTGGAATAAAAGCAGTTGAACGGGTCCGTTTCGCTGGTTCGCGTGGTGATGCGCACATCCAGGCCCGAACCCGAGCTGAACGGGTGAACCGCCTTGTCGACTCGGCCGTTATTGAGGTCATAGCCGAAGGCGACCGCCAGTTTTTGCGTAAGCCGCATCTGGGTCAGCTCGTCAAAGCTTCCGGTCAGCGCGGCAGGTTCCGGGCGTTCCAGAACGGCCGCACGCAAGGCCACAAGACGTGGGCGCATTTCATCAAAAATGGCCGCGATCTGAGCGCCGGTCGTATAGGGTTCATAATCCTCGACCATGGCGTCATAGACGTCTCCGCCCTGTGCCAGCGCCTCGCCTTCCTGACGCTTCAGCGATACGACCTCTTCCAGCACGGGAACGAAGGCCGAGACATCTTCATCCGCGCGCGCCTGTGCCCATGTTCCCTGTGCGGCGGACGTGGTCCGGGCAATCGCCGTGGCCAGATCAGCGGGCACCTTGACCGCCCGATCATAGGCGCGCCGGATTTCCCGAAGCTGCGCCTTTCCGACTTCATCCTGTGGCGCGGCCTGATCCAGCCACTCTGCCACGCGCGGATCCGATCGGCGCGCGTGCAGGACGGCCTCGATCGCTGCCATTTCCTCGGCGCGTTGAGGCGCGGCCCCGCGCGGCATGACGGTTTCCTGATCCCAACCCAATCGTCCGGCAATCTGGCCCAATGCCGAGGTTTCACGCTGAAAAGCCATCAGTTCGTCGAAAGCGGTCATGTTAATTTACTCCGCGTACAGATGTTGCGATTGGATATGCAGTGAGGAACCGCGCGCGCAGGATCAGGGTCCAGACGACAACGGCCATGAACTGGTGGAAGATGGCGATCTGCCACGGCGCTCCGTAGACGACGGTCACGATACCGACGACAACTTGCACCGACAGGGCCGCGAAAGCCGCGTTGAAGGCGAAGCGCGTCTGAGGATGCGCGCTGGCGCCGCCGCGGCGCCATACGACAATCGCAAAGATGAACAACAGGTAACCTGCGCAGCGGTGAATGAACTGCACAAGCCCCGGGCTTTCGAAGAAATTGCGCCACATCGGCTCCAACGCGGTGGCATCCGGCGGCAACAGCTGCCCGCCGATCAGCGGCCAGTCGGTATAAGACCGACCAGCGTCGATCCCGGCGACAAGCGCGCCAATAAGTATTTGCAAAAAGGCGAAATGCATCAGGCCGGTGGACAACGAGAACAGTTTCGCTTCCTTCATGCGACGCGCCTGCATCAGGTCACGTTCTTCCCGGCCAAGCTCGAATATATACCAGGCGAGGAACCCGAGAATGACGAATGCCAGTCCCAGATGGGTGGCCAGGCGATAGCTGGCGACGGCGGTCATCCCCTCGCCCTGCGTCACACCCGAGGCGACCATCCACCAGCCGACAGCCCCCTGCACACCGCCCAGAAGGCCGGGGATCAGCAGCTTGCCGGTCCAACCCGTGGGTATCTTGCGGGTCACGAGGAAGCCCAGGAAACCGGTGGCCCAGACCAGCCCGATCACGCGGCCCAGTTGGCGATGCCCCCATTCCCACCAATAGATGGTTTTGAAGTCGCTCAACTGCATCCACTGGTTCTGAATGCGCCACTGGTCAATCTGCTTGTACTTGTCGAACTCGGCCTGCCAGTCGGCCTCGGACATCGGCGGGATCGCCCCTGTAATCGGACGCCATTCAGTGATCGACAGCCCGCTGTCAGTCAGCCGCGTCAGACCGCCGACAGCGATCATCACCACGACCAAAGCGAACAGGATCATCAGCCAGGCACGGATTGCCTTACGCGCACCGCCACGCCCCCGGTCGATCATACCGGGTTGAACGACCTGTTGTTTTTCGGTGTCCGAGACCTCTTCGAAGATGCTGCGCTTACCGCTCATGCTGTCCTCATGTCCTGATTTCGTCGCAAGCTAGGGCTTGGTGGAAGATAGGTCCAGCCTCAGCCTTTGTCTTTCCAGCGGACCATCTGCCGCATGATCCCATGCAGCATCTGCACGTCGGCCCGCGTCATCCGCATCCGCGACCACAGGTTGCGCAGGTTGGTTTTCATGCCCTCGGCCTTTTCAGGGGGATAGAAGAACCCGGCCTCTTCCAGCCGGTCCTCGTAGTGTTCCACCAGTTTCTCAACTTCAATCCCCGTGGCCCAGTCCCCCTTGCCCAAATCGGTGGATTCATGCACCACGTCGCCGGTCTGGCGCATCCACTCATAAGCGGTCAGCAAGACGCATTGGCCCAGGTTCAGCGACGCGTATTCCGGGTTCACGGGCACCGAGATGATTGCATTTGCCTTGGCGATGTCTTCGTTCTCCAACCCCGCGCGTTCGGGGCCGAACAGAACCGCAACCTTTTCGCCCGCCGCGACCTTTTCAGCGGCGATCTGCATGGCGCGCTCGGGGCTGTAGACGGGTTTTGTCAGCCCGCGTTGCCGTGCAGTGGTGGCGAAGACAAAAGTGCTGTCGGCCAGCGATCCGGCCAGATCGTCAAACAGCTGCGCTTCGTCCAGCAACCGGCCGGCACCGCTGGACATGGCCACCGCCTTGGGGTTTGGCCAGCCGTCGCGGGGCGCCACGATGCGCATCCGGTCCAGTCCAAAGTTCCACATCGCCCGGGCGGCGGCACCGATATTCTCACCCATCTGCGGGCGAACAAGCACGAAGGAAGGCTGGGATTTGTCGCTGGGCATGGTTCACCTTGTAAAAACTTGGCCTGCTGTAATCGGCAGGCTCTTGCAGGGCAAGGCGCTGGGGCTGGAAATTGCGTGGTCTCGGCCATAAAAGTTTGCTTCCCCGCCGCAATCCGCTAAACCGCGCCAAAGACCAAAAGCCGAAGGACGCGCCCATGGACACCCCCGAGCAGCCGCAGATTTACCTGATAACGCCTCCGACCATCGAGCTGAGCACGTTTCCGGCCAAACTGGCATCGGTTCTGGACGGGGCCGAGATCGCCTGCATCCGCCTGGCGCTGGCTGGCAACGACGAAGACACCATCGCCCGTGCCGCTGATGCCTGCCGCGAAGTGGCCCACGCCCGTGACGTGGCCATCGTTATTTCAAACCACGTGCTGCTGGCGCAACGTCTGGGGCTGGATGGGGTGCATCTGGATGACGGCGCACGTTCGGTCCGCGCCGCGCGCAAGGAGCTGGGTCCGGATGCGATCGTCGGAAGCTTTTGCGGCGCGTCCAGCCATGACGGCATGACGGCGGGCGAACACGGCGCAGATTATGTGGCCTTCGGCCCCGTTGGCACCGCCACGTTGGGCGACGGAACCCGCGCCGAAAAAGATCTGTTCCAATGGTGGTCCGAGATGATCGAAGTCCCGGTCGTGGCCGAAGGCGGCCTGACGCCCGAATTGATCGGCGATCTGGCCCCCTGCACCGATTTCTTCGGCATCGGGGACGAGATCTGGGGCGATGACGACCCGCTGGGTGCGCTGAACAAGCTGCTGGCGGCAATATCTTAAGCCAGCAACCAGGGTTCAGCCATCCAATACACGCCGATCCCGGCGATCAGCATCGAGGTCAGAACCGAAATCCGGCCTCGTTTTCTGTGTGACCCGCCTGCAAGCAAAAGCGCGCAGGCAAAGGCCAGAACAGCCACAAAGACGACAGGTACTAGATTCCCGACACCAAACCCCAAAACAGCCGGAGCCAGATGATCGGGCGGCACCCCGATCTTTGTCAAATCCGAAGCCAGTGCCAATCCGTAAACACAGCCTGCGGCAAGCACGGCCAACAGGCGCCAGACCTGCAAGTGCCGGGCCACCAGGTTCCATAGCGCCAGAATGATGATCGCAGCCACCAAGGCCTGATCCTGCATGTTTTCTGGTACGTCCAGCACGCCGTACATGCCCAACCCGAGCCCGACAAAAACCCCT
The DNA here is from genome assembly GCF_056541565.1 of Ruegeria sp. AG6. Lineage (NCBI taxonomy): Bacteria > Pseudomonadati > Pseudomonadota > Alphaproteobacteria > Rhodobacterales > Roseobacteraceae > Ruegeria > Ruegeria sp. AG6. Next base: position 841,707 of record NZ_JBQFYQ010000001.1, read on the forward strand.
GCTGCCAAAAACGCCACCTGAGACATCACAGGCCGCAGGCTCAGCGTCAGCATCACGAGTGTCAGAACAAGGATGGATGGCTTAAGGAGGCTTTGAACAAATCGGCTGATCCCCTTTGCGAAATACGTCTGCAGTGTCTGCTCTGTTGTCAGCGATGCCCCGCCCTGCAACGGGATCAGTGGGCTGATTTCTCCGGCAGTCAGAAACCCTGTATACGGGGCCATCACGTTTTGCTGACGAAGAACGACTGACCCGCAGTACTGCGGCCAGGTCAGGCGCAGATTCGATGCGTGATCCGGCAAACGTGCAGTCAACAACAACTTGGAAACACGCACTTTTTCCGTGTCGCCCACCACCGGTATACGCACACCTTCATAAGACAGGTCCAGGCGATCAGGCGCTTCGACCACAAGGCTTTGCTTCCAGACCTGAACAAAGTCTCTGATCTGCGGTTCCAGTTCCGACGACACCAATCGTCGCAGAGATCGGTACTGTGAATTGCCGGAATAAGCGTCGGGTTGTGTCGGATCGGCACCGACCAGCATGGCCTCGGCGTTCAGTTTCACCTCGAGAAACAGAGTGTCATCCTTGACCCAGAAATCAATGACCGTCGGCGGGGCCGTTTGCGCCGTTACGGATCCCGGATGCAAGGTCAGAAGAACGAAAAAACTCAGGGCGCAGGTATTGAGGGCTCGGAGGATGGCACGGAAGACGGGGCCATTCATACGAAACGCTCCAACAGGAAAATCAAATCACCAATCATTGCTTTTGATTGTTCCCGCGAAGGCCACGGATCGCAAGGCCATATCGGCACAGGCCGGTCGGGAATCTCTTGTTGCGATGACGTTCCGGCTTGCACGGGCAACACCGCTGCGGCATGACGTCCCGTATGACTCAGAACACCAATATCCTGTGCATCGGCTCGGTCCTGTGGGACGTGATCGGCCGATCGGCCAGCGCCATGCGACAGGGCTCGGACGTGCCGGGCCGGATCACCCGCCTGCCCGGTGGCGTTGCGATGAACATTGCCATGACACTGGTTCGTTTCGGCATGACACCCACCCTGCTGACCGCCATTGGCCGCGATCCGGAAGGCGACGAGCTTGTCCATGCCTGTTCGCGCCTCGGCATGGTGACGGATCACATCTATCGGTCGCAGGATTTGCCGACCGACCGCTATATGGCCGTCGAAGGTGCGAACGGGTTGATCGCGGCGATTGCCGACGCGCATTCGCTGGAGGCCGCGGGCGCAAAGATACTGCACCCTTTGATGCACGGACCTCTGGGTTATGAGAACGCCCCATTTGAGGGCCCGATCGCACTGGATGGCAACCTGACACTGGACCTGCTGGAAGAAATTGCCCAAAGCCCTGCTTTTGCGCGTGCGGATCTGCGCGTGGCCCCGGCATCGCCGGGCAAGGCCGAACGTCTGCTGCCGTTCCTGAAACATGCTCGCGCCACGCTCTATGTAAACCTCGAAGAGGCCGGTATCCTGTGCCAGCGTGAATTCACCGATTCCGAATCCGCGGCCAAAGGCCTTCTGGATCGCGGCGCGCTGCGGGTGCTGGTCACCGATGGCGGCAATTCGGCAACCATCGGCAGCTCGACAGAAATCCTGACGCAAACACCCCCTGCCGTTCTGGTCACCCGCGTGACCGGTGCCGGGGATACCTTCATGGCGGCCCATATCGCCTCAGAATCCGGCGGTGCATCCAGTGACGAGGCCCTGACCCGCGCCCTGCACGCCGCTGCAACCTACGTTTCCGGAGAAACCCCACTGTGATCGACATCAAATACTCTGCCGAGGTTCGCGCCGCCAAGGACGCGGGCCTGCCCATCGTTGCGCTGGAAAGCACCATCATCACCCATGGGATGCCCTACCCGCAGAACATCGAAGTCGCGGCTCAGGTCGAACAGGACATCCGCGATGCGGGTGCGGTTCCTGCAACCATGGCCGTGATCGAAGGCAAATTGCATATCGGGCTGGAGCAGGATCAACTGCAATGGCTGGGTCAGGCCCAAGGCGTTGCCAAGATTTCGCGCGCGGACATGGCGGCGTGCATCTCGACCGGTGGCACCGGGGCCACCACCGTTGCCGCCACGATGATCGCCGCGCATTATGCCGGGATCGAGGTTTTTGCCACCGGCGGTATCGGCGGCGTGCATCAGGGGGCCGAGACCACCTTCGACATCTCTGCCGATCTGCACGAGCTTGGCCATACGCCCGTGACCGTCGTCGCAGCCGGGGCGAAAGCCATCCTAGACCTCGCCAAAACGCTTGAGGTTCTGGAAACGCTGGGCGTGCCTGTGATCTCACATGGCCAGGACGAGTTTCCTGCGTTCTGGTCGGCAAAGTCGCCCTTTAACGCGCCCCTGCGCATGGACAGTGCCGATGCCATCGCCAAAGCCCACACGACCCGCCGCGCGCTGGGTCTGCCCGGCGGGCAGTTGGTGGCGAACCCGATTCCAGCCGCCGATCAAATCCCGGCCGAGGAATTGGCCCCCATCATCGCCGAAGCCCAGTCAGATGCAGATGCCCATCGCATCACCGGCAAAGCCGTGACCCCCTATCTGCTGCAACGTATCTTTGAAAAGACCGAAGGCCGGTCATTGGTCGCCAACATCGCCCTTGTTCGAAACAATGCGCGTTTGGCGGCCAAGATCGCGCAAGCGCTCGTCAAACAGAGGTGACGTTAACCTATTGTACCAAGGCCGTGGATTGACTACCTAAATCCGGAAACCATTCGGAACCGCAATGAATACACCCTTCGACGAAGAGCCTCACCGCCGCCCGGGCATGCTTTCACGGCTGCGCGCGTCCTTTCTGACGGGCATCGTGGTCATTGCGCCTGTCTGGTTGACGGTCTGGCTGATCTGGTCCGTGGTCGGCTGGATAGACAGTGCTGTTCTGCCGCTGGTGCCCCAACAGTTCCAGCCCGAACAATACGTGGGCATCAACCTGCGCGGCGTGGGCGTGGTGATCTTCCTGATCTTCACCGTTCTGGTCGGCTGGATCGCCAAGGGCATTCTGGGCCGTTCCCTGATCCACTTCGCCGAAAGCGTTGTTGACCGGATGCCCGTCGTGCGCTCGGTCTATTCCGGGATCAAGCAAATTTCGGAAACGGTGTTTGCCCAGACCGAGCGTTCTTTCGAAAAAGCCTGCCTGATCCAGTACCCGCGTCGCGGGATCTGGGCCATCGGCTTTGTCTCGACCAGCGCCAAGGGTGAGGTCAGCCAACGCGCCGAAACCGGTGGCGAACTGCTGAGCGTATTCGTACCCACGACACCCAACCCGACATCGGGGTTTCTGTTGTTCTTCCCCGCAGAAGACGTGATCCTGCTGGACATGAGCATCGAAGACGCCGCCAAACTGGTGATTTCGGCAGGGCTTGTCTATCCGAATGGAAAAGATCCGACACAGCCGCCCGAGTGATCAGCTGAACATCGCAGGCAGATCAATTGTGCTGGTCTGGCCCAAATCCTTCTTGTGGTTGGCAAGAAAACCGTCTGCGGCGTTCCGTCCGGCCTGTTTCAGCTTGTGCAGAATGACCGGATTGGGCACGGTTTTGGTGGCAACAGACAGGCTGTTCATCAAGTCGTTATCTGCAATAATGTGAACCAGAACGCGGCTCATCTCTCCGGCTGTCAGCTTGCCTTCTTTCAACAACCGTTGGACAAAGCTGATCGCCCGCAACTCGCGAAACAGGGATGAGTTGAAGCTGATCTCGTTGATCCGGTTCTGGATTTGCTGCGGCGTGATCGGAACTTCGTCACGCTCCAGCGGATTGATGTTCACGATCACCACGTCATCCGGCAAATCATCGTTGAACAGCGGATAGAGCGCCGGATTGCCGGTATACCCTCCGTCCCAATAGGCTTCGGTCCGGTTTGTCTTCGGGTCGAAAATCTCAACCGCCTTGAACAGGGTCGGCAAACAGGCCGAGGCCAGGATGGCGTCGGTGCTGATTTCGTCGCCGGTAAAGACGCGGATCTTGCCGCTGCGTACGCAGGTGGCACACACAAACAGTCGCGGGCCTTCATCTGCGCACACCTCGTCAAAATTGAACCTGTCCACCACCGGCTTCAAAGGGTTGCTGTAGAACGGCCCGTACGCATAGGGCGACACCATCCGCGACCAGGCATCCCCAATCGAAAACGGCACCGAATATTCCATCGCCTGCGCAATGGCCGCCGGTTCAAGGCCGCGAAACCAGTTGGCAAAGCGCATGTCGCCAATAGCGCCCATGCGCTTCCACAACCCGTCCAGGCGTGCCCGCGCGCCTTCGCGCCCGGAATGAACCATACCAGATTTGTAGGCCGCACCGTTCAGCGCCCCTGCGGAAGTTCCGGTAATGGCAGCGACCTCGATGTCGTCCTCGTCCAGCAGCCGGTCGAGCACACCCCAGGTGAACGCCCCATGCGCCCCACCCCCCTGCAAAGCCAGATTGATCCGCTTCATGCCGCGACCCCTTCATCTTTTCCAAAATACTCTGGGGGTGTGGGGGCAGCTCCCCCGCAAAACCTCAAAGCGCGGTCCAGCCACCATCGACGGAAATTGTGGTTCCGGTGATCTGAGCGGCCGCGTCCGAACACAGGAAGATAGTCGTTCCACCCAGTTGTTCGACCGTGGCGAATTCCTTGGACGGTTGCCGTTCCAAAAGAACGTTCTTCACAACGTCCTCACGGCTCATGTTGTATTCTTTCATCGTGTCGGGAATCTGGGACTCGACCAGCGGCGTCAGCACATATCCCGGGCAGATGGCATTGCAGGTGATCGGTTCCTGCGCAGTTTCCAGCGCTACGGTCTTGGTCATTCCCACCACGCCGTGCTTGGCCGCAACATATGCCGCCTTGAAAGGGGATGCCGTCAGACCGTGGGCCGAGGCGATGTTCACCACACGTCCCCAACCTGCCTTGCGCATCATCGGCAACGCGGCCGCCGTTGTGTGAAAGGTCGAGTTCATGTTGATTGCGATAATCGCATCCCATTTATCAACCGGGAATTTGTCAATCGGTGAGACATGCTGAATCCCGGCATTGTTCACAAGAATGTCACAAGACCCCGCCTGTTCGATCAAGGATCGGCATTCCTCGCCCTCGGACATGTCGGCCTTGATGTAGCGCGCATTGGTTCCGGTCTCTTTCGCAATCTGCGCGGCAAGCGCGTGATCTTCATCGCGATCGGTAAAGGAATTCAGAACCACATCGGCACCGGCCTTGGCCAGCTCGCGTGCGACGCCCAGGCCGATGCCCGAATTTGATCCCGTGATGATTGCCGTTTTGCCGGACAGGCTCATGTCCATTCTCCCTCAAGCGTTGATCAGGCGCACCATGCCATGCTGCACCTGCAAAGAAAACGGGGAAACATGTGGGATTGGAATACCGGCCTGAGACTTCCACAGGCAAAAAAAACGCCCGCACGAAGCGGGCGTTAAGTTATTGAGGCAGGTTTCATACAGGCAAGAAACCTATCGAGCAGTGCAACCTTTATAAGCAATTCTGCGCCTTGGTCCAAGCTAAAAGTTTGATAATAAGAAAAATCATCACTACGGTGAATACCAACAAAATAAGGCCAGAGCAGGATTGTTTCCAAAATGAGCCCGGATTTTCTCCGTCCGTTTCGATCACTTGTGGCAGGAATCGCCACCATTTTCGTGATCTCTGTCGCCCATGCAGAATCGTCTCATGGCATAGCTATGTATGGGGACCCGGCCCTACCACCGGATTTTGTGTCCCTCCCATACGCCAACCCGGATGCGCCCAAAGGGGGCAAAGCCGTGTTCGGAAACACGGGCGGCTTTAACAGCCTGAACCCGTTTTTGCAAAAAGGCACCTCGCCATGGCAGTTGTCTTTCTGGACCCATGAAAGCCTGATGGGGCGGTCATGGGACGAACCTTTCACACTTTATGGGCTGTTAGCCGAATCAGTTGAGACCGATCCAGCCCGGTCCTGGGTCGAATTCAGCCTGCGGGAGGAGGCGCGGTTTTCCGACGGTAGTCCGGTCACGATCGATGATGTTATCTGGTCTTACGAAACGTTGGGCACGCAGGGGCATCTGCGCTATCGCGGTCTATGGGGCAAGATCGAAAGTATCGAACAAACCGGCCCGCGTTCGGTGCGTATCACGTTCAATGAACCCGACCGAGAGCTTGCGCTGCTGGCCGGGATGCGCCCGATCCTGAAAAAAGCGCAATGGGAGGGCAAGAATTTCGCGGATGCACAACTGCATGATGTGCCGATTGGAACCGGCCCCTACGTGATTGAAAGCTACGAAGCGGGACGCTTTGTGAATCTGCGACGCAATCCGGACTATTGGGGAAACGACATCCCGTTTCGCCGCGGCACCATGAACCTTGATGAGCTGCGGATCGAATTCTACGGCGACGGCAGCGTCTTGTTCGAAGCGTTCAAAGCCGGAGAGCTTTCAGCCGTGCGTGAATTCAACGCCGACAAATGGGACACGCAATACAACTTTCCCGCCGTGCAGCGCGGCGATGTCATCAAGACCGAAATTCCGCATGGAAAACCTTCGGGAATGACCGGGTTCGTGATGAACACAAGAAAGGCTCCGTTCGACGACTGGCGCGTGCGCGAAGCGCTGATGTTTGCGTTCAACTTCGAATTCATCAACGACACGGTAACCGGTGGTGCGCAACCAAGGATCGCGTCTTATTTCTCGGGGTCCGACCTTGCCATGCAGCCCGGTCCGGCCCAGGGGCGGGTAAAAGATCTGTTGCTTCCTTATGCTGACATCCTGTTGCCCGGCACGCTGGAAGGGTATGAACTGCCGAAAGGCGACGGATCGGCCCGGAACCGGGCAAACCTCCGCAAGGCCGCGGGACTATTGGCCGAGGCAGGCTGGACCGTTCAGGAAGGCGTGCTGCGCAATGCAAATGGTGATGCCTTTCAGATGACTTTCCTGCTGCAACAGGGTGACAGCGAGATGGCAACCGTGGTCGAGATCTATTCCCGCGCGCTGGAACGTCTCGGCATCGGGGTCACGACGGAACAGGTCGACAATGCCCAATATGTCGGGCGCACGTCTGAGCTGGACTTTGACGTCACGACGTTCCGCCGGGCGCTTTCCCTGTCTCCTGGCAATGAACAGCGTCTTTATTGGGGCAGCGAAACTGCTGATGCCCCCGGCACTCGTAACCTGATGGGCGTATCTTCGCCCGCAGTTGATGCCATGATCGATGCCATGCTGGCCTCAAAAACCCGCGATGACTTTACCGCGGCCACCCGCGCGCTGGACCGGGTACTGACCGCAGGCCGCTATGTCATCCCGATCTGGAGCTTTGACATCGGGCGCATCGCGCATGTCAAAGAGCTGAAGCACCCGGAAACTCTGCCCATCTATGGCGACGGTCCGCAATACATGCCCGAAATCTGGTGGTACGACGCCCAGTAAAAGGCGCAAACCCAAGACCAGCCGTTGTACATGTGAATCCGGCTGGTCTTTCCAACTGAAGTTTCCGAAAGACGGAAGCTTAAAGTGCCAGCAATTTCATACAAACAGCGCTCGGGAAATTTCCACCAATCGGCAAATTTCAGCACATTATCATCCCACACAAGATATCGTTTGGCCGCATTTGAAGCATCGCAATCAGCGTCCAGCATCGTCACATGCAAGCGATCCGGAAAGAAACACCCACAGACAATTTTACTTTTCTGGAAAATATGCATATAAATTGGGCATTTAGGCTTAATGTCGAGCTGGCGATGACCCCGCCTCTCTGCCTGCCGGGACAATATGGCGCTGCGGATTACAGAACAACCGGGCCCGCCACCACTCACACCAAATGTAGGCCCGTCGGCCCGTTGCGGAAACTTCGCAGCGGGCACAAATCCCCCTGAAAAAAGAGCGGTCCAGCGCTGCGACATTTTGTCATGTCTTACGTGGCGGCACCCTGTCCGTACTCTGGTGTGGGGGAGAGCAGTCCTAATCGTTGCTAAGGGAAGCTCATTGATGATGAACTGGACCGATCTTACAAACGACTGGAATGCGGCATGCGAACGCGCAAAGCGGCGTTTTCCGAACCTGCGTGACAAGGACATGATGCGCGTGTTGAAGGATCGAAAAGGGTTTGAAGCCTATTTGGCCGAACGTCACCAACTTACGATGAATGAGGCGCATGAAGAGGTCGAAGATTTCCTGTTCACCGAAGGGCTGAACCGCGAATTCAGCAGAACCGCTTTAGGCAAGTGATGTAACCCAAAGGATCGTCGCGTCTTCGTCACTGACGGAAATCACGTTGTGGCCCATGCTGCCGTCGTAATACGCGCTGTCCCCTCTGCGCATCTCAACCGGCTCGTAAAACTCGGTGTAAAGCTTGACGACACCGGTCAGCACATACATGAATTCTTCGCCGTCATGGCGCACCCAGCCGTCAAATTCATCCATTGATCTTGCGCGGACCCGCGCACGATAGGGCAGCATCTGTTTCTTGGTCAGGGTTTCGGCCAGCAGCTCATGCTCATAGGTGGTGGTGGCATGAGCCGTGCCGTCGCCCACACGGGTGATCGCCATGCGTCCGATCACCTGATCGCGCTGGGGCGGCGTAAACAGTTGCGGAACAGAAATCTCTAGCCCGGTCGCAAGCTTCTTGAGCGCGTCGTAAGTCGGCGACATCTGCCCGTTTTCAATCTTGCTGAGGGTCGAGCGTGCCAATCCGGCCTGACTGGCGGCCTGTTCCAATGTCCATTCCCGCGCTTTGCGCAGCTCTCGCACACGGGCGCCAAGGTCCAGGGGTTCGACTTCGGTATGGTCGCCAGAATCGCGGGCAATTCGGATCAGAGATTTGGGATCTTGAGTGCTCATGACCCTTCTATAGGCCCGGCCAGCCATGCTTGCAACGCGGCAGGCGGCGCGATAGCCAGAGGCCATGTTGTCAATCTTCGATCAGGGGTCGCCCGCACCCTGCCCCACGCCATTCAATCTGGCGGCCCATGTTCTGGGTCGCGCCGATCACGCGCCGGATAAAGTGGCTTTGTCGATATTGCGCCCGAACGGCGCGCAAGACTGGACCTATCGCGATCTGAAAGCGGCTGTGCTGGGCACAGGCATGGGGTTGCTGCGGGCCGGGTTGAAACCCGGTGATATCGCGCTGATGCGGCTGGGAAACACGGTGGATTTCCCGATTGCCTATCTGGGGGCAATTGCCGTGGGCATCGTACCGGTGCCGACATCGTCACAACTGACGGAACCCGAAACCGCCAGGATGATCGACGAGCTTTCTCCGGCGGTGATTCTGCGTGATCCGGGCGTCGCCTGCGCCTCGCATTCCAAGCAGATCGGGCTGGACGCGTTGAAAGCCATGCGAAACCTGCCCCCGGCAGAATTTGACATGGGCGATCCGGAACGTATGGCCTATGTCGTCTATACCTCTGGAACCTCGGGCAAGCCTCGTGCCGTGGCCCATGCCCACCGAGCAATCTGGGCGCGGCAGATGATGGTCGATGGCTGGTATGGTCTGCGCGAGACCGACCGGCTGTGTCACGCCGGAGCATTCAACTGGACCTATACGCTGGGCACCGGTCTGATGGATCCATGGACCATGGGCGCAACTGCCCTTATCCCCGCGCCCGGCACCAAAATCACGGCCCTGCCTGCCCTGCTGCGCCAGCATGGCGCAACGATCTTTGCAGCGGCCCCCGGGGTCTTTCGCAAGATGGTGCAAGGGTGCGATCGGGTGGAGCTGCCTGACCTGCGCCACGGCTTGTGCGCGGGTGAGAAACTGTCGCGCGCGCTGCACGAACAATGGCGAAAGGCCACCGGCACCGAATTGTTCGAAGCCTATGGCATGTCCGAATGCTCTACCTTCATTTCCTCCAGCCCGGATCACCCCGCGCGCAGCGACGCATTAGGACAACCGCAACCCGGGCGTCGTGTGGCGATCCTTGGTCCGGACGGTCCGGTGCCAAAGGGCCAAGAAGGCACCATCGCCATTCACCGCTCTGACCCCGGTTTGATGCTGACCTATCTCAACGCACCCGATGAGGTTGAAACGCGGATGCAGGGAGAGTGGTTTCTGACCGGCGACCAGGGCGTCATGGCCGTGGATGGTCAGATCAGCTATCTGGGCCGCGACGACGATATGATGAACGCGGGTGGCTATCGCGTGTCCCCGGTCGAGGTCGAAGCCGCCCTGTCCCGCTTTCCGGGCATCACTCAGGTCGGCGCCGCCGCGGTCGAGGTCAAACCGGACACATTTGTGATAGCGGCCTTCTATACGGGCCCGGAAAAGCTGGACGATGCGGCCTTGCGCACCTATGTCGAAGCCAACCTGGCGCGTTACAAACAACCACGCGCCTTCATCCATCTGCCCGCCCTGCCGACCGGCGGAAACGGCAAACTCCTGCGCCGGGCGCTGCCGGCCTATTTCGAGGCACCAACAAAATGACCCAGACCGTCAAGCTCGACATCCTGTCCGATCCGATCTGCCCGTGGTGCTATATCGGCAAGACTCAACTGGACAAGGCACTGGCCAACGTACCCGACCACCCCTTTGTCATTGAATGGCATCCGTTCCAGTTGAATCCTGACATGACGGATGCGGGAATGGATCGGCGCGAGTATCTCGAGCGCAAGTTCGGCGGCAAGGACGGCGCGGTTCGCGCCTATGCGCCGGTGGTGGAACACGCTGAAAAGGCCGGTCTGAACATCAACTTCGAGGCCATGAAACGTACCCCCAACACGCTGGATGCGCATCGCCTGATCCATTGGGCTGGCATCGAAGGCAAGCAGAATGCCGTCGTCGATGCGCTGTTTGACGCCTATTTCGTGCAGGGTCGCGACATCGGCGACCACGAAGTCTTGGCCGATATCGCGGACAGCGCCGGAATGGACGCCGCCTTGGTCATGAAGCTGCTGAAATCAGACGCCGACCGCGAGGATATCCGCAATCGCGATGCTCATTCCCGCAAAATGGGTGTGAGCTCGGTCCCGACCTTCATTGTCGCCAATCAACATGCGGTTCCCGGCGCCCAACCTCCTGAAATGTGGGAGAAAGTGATCGCTGAAATCATGTCTCAACTTGAGGCTTCCCCTGCAGAATAGCACAGAGGTCTGTGCAAATTTCCAGTCTGGCCTATGCCGACCCGCCGTGATAGCGCGAACGGGTTAGGAGGTCTTCATGGCCAATCGCATGTCGAAGGCGGAATTCATTGCACTGATTGCAATGATGTTCGCCACCATAGCCTTTTCGATCGATTCGATGCTGCCTGCGTTGCCCGAGATCGGCGCGCAGCTCAGCCCCGATGACGTTAACCGTGCCCAACTGATCCTGACGTCATTTGTGTTGGGCATGGGGATCGGCACGTTTTTCACCGGCCCGCTTTCGGATGCGCTGGGACGCAAGCCGGTCATTTACGGCGGCGCGGCTTTGTACATTGCGGCGTCTGCTGTCGCATGGGCCAGTTCTTCACTGGAACTGGTCTTGATTGCACGTGTGGTTCAAGGCCTGGGCGCCGCAGGTCCGCGCGTGGTGGCCATGGCGATCATCCGCGACTTGTATTCAGGCCGCGAAATGGCGCGGATCATCTCAATCGCGATGATGATTTTCACGTTGATACCCGCGGCGGCACCGATGCTGGGCGCCGGAGTAATCGCTTTGTTCGGATGGCGCGGGATCTTTGTGTCTTTCATTCTGTTTGCGTTGATCATCATTTTCTGGATGGGCGTTCGGTTGCCGGAATCTCTGGCCCGGGAAAACCGTCGCCCCTTTCGCATTCCGTTGATGTTCTCGGCCACGAAGGAAATGTTCTCGCATCCGACCGTGCGCCTTTCGATCATGGTTCAGACCCTGTGCATGGGGGTGCTGTTCACCATGCTGACAATGGTTCAGCCCGTTTATGACGTTATCCATGACCGCGCCGAAAGCTTTCCGTTCTGGTTCGGGTTCGTGGCGCTGATGTCCGGGTCGGCCAGTTTGCTGAACGCGGCACTAGTGGTGCGTGTGGGCATGCGCCGGATGGTGACATGGGCGCTGGGGGGGCAAATCCTGATTACCACCTTTGTCATGACCCTGAACGCCGCGCATCTTTCGCCAGACGCCTCGTTCGCATTGTTCGTGTTCTGGCAAACCATGGTGTTTTTCATGGCCGGCGTGACGCTGGGCAACCTGAACGCCATCGCGATGGAGCCGATGGGGCATATTGCCGGAATGGCAGCCTCGGTCATCGGATCGATTTCGACGGTGCTGGCCGCTGCCATCGCCGCCCCGATCGGGCTGTTGTTCGACGGTTCGATCACGCCTTTGACCTTTGGTATCCTGAGCATGTGCATTCTGGCCTTCGGGCTTATGCTGCATATGGGCCGCGTTGAAGAACGTCTGCCAGCCTGATCTGTGCGACTCGTCAGAAACACGCTACCCTCGACGTGAACCAAGCGGAGGGCTTCTGATGCGTGAATATTATGATCTGGGCAGCTATTCCTGTCCGGTAACGACCTCCGTTCCCGAGGCTCAGCTGTGGTTCGACCGCGGCCTGAACTGGACCTATGGGTACAATCACGAAGAAGCCGTGGTTTGTTTCCAGCGCGCAGCTGAACACGACCCCCAATGCGCCATGGCATATTGGGGCGTCGCCTACGCGGCGGGGCCGAATTACAACCTGCCATGGGACTTGCAGGACGAGCGGGGACGCCGCAAGGCGCTGGCGCTGGCTTATGATGCCATGCAAAACGCCCTTCGATTGGCAGACGGCTGTACGCCCGTCGAGCAAGCTCTGATCCGAGCCCTCCCTGCGCGCTATCCGCAACGAGATCCGGCAGAGGACATGCACCGGTGGGATCACGATTTTGCCGAAGCGATGCGCGCAGCCTTCGCCGCGCACCGCGATCATGCGGACCTGCGCGCGATCTACGTCGAGGCGCTTTTGAACCTGACACCCTGGAAAATGTGGGACCTGAAAACCGGCCAACCAGCAGAAGGCGCTGCAACGCTTGAAGCGCAAGAGGCGTTGGAATGGGCCATGGCCAACGATCCGGCCGCCATGTCACATCCCGGCCTGCTGCATCTTTATGTTCACCTGATGGAGATGTCGCCCACGCCGGAAAAAGCTCTGAAAGCCGGTGATGTCCTGCGCACATTGGTGCCCGATGCGGGGCACCTGGTGCATATGCCGACACATATTGACGTGCTGTGCGGCCATTATCACAATGTGGTGCAGTGGAACGAAAAAGCCTCGAATGCGGATCTGAAGTATTACGAACGCGAAGGCGCGTTCAATATCTACACCGGCTACCGTCAACACAATTATCACTTCGCCATCTATGGCGCGCTGTTTCTAGGTCAGATTGAACCTGCCCTACGCGCCAATCAGGGATTGTGGGATACAACGCCAGAGGAGATGCTGCGCATCGAAAGTCCCCCAATGGCGGATTACTTCGAAAGCTACATGTCCATGGGGCCGCACATCCTGATCCGCTTTGGCCGCTGGGAAGAGGCCAAGACGCTGGAGCTGCCCTCTGATCCGGATCTTTATCGCACCCTGACTGCAACGACCCACTACGCCCGCGCCATCGCACATGCCGCAACCGGTGACGTCGTCCATGCCGAAGCGGAAGAGAACCTGTTTCTGGCAGCTAGGGAATGCGTTCCGGAAACACGCAGGTTGCACAACAATCGTGTGATCGACCTGCTGGAAATCGCGGGAGAGATGCTGCGCGGTGAGATCGAGTACCGAAAAGGCAATTTCGAAATCGCCTTTGCCCATCTGCGCCGCTCGGTCGAACTGGACGACACCCTGCCCTATGACGAACCCTGGGGCTGGATGCAGCCCACCCGCCACGCGCTTGGCGCATTGCTGTTCGAACAAGGTCATGCGGCAGAAGCAGAAGCCGTCTATCGCGAAGATCTTGGCCTTGGCGGCTCGCTCAGCCGCGCTTCGATCCATCCCGACAACGTCTGGAGCCTGAAGGGACTGTACGATTGTCTCAAAGCCCGCGGGGAAGATGTTGAAATGCGACAAGTCAAACAACGCCTGGATCTGGCTCTGGCCCGTGCTGATCGGGCGGTTGCAGCGTCTTGCTTCTGCGCGCAGGCTGCAATGCGAGTATAGGCGGGATCGCGCTGCCGCGCGATGCCTCCGGCGGGGATATTTTCAGCCAGATGAAGCTGGGATCCGGGACTTCATCTGGCCGCAAATATCCCGGGGGAGATGCGCGGAACGCGCAGCGGGGGCAGAGCCCCATCTTGCCCATCAGCCAGCCTTGGTCTTCTTCTTTTCCGCGACCACTTTTTCAGCAAGGTCGCGGGCAATCGCAAAGGCCCCTTTGATCTTGTCGCTGTCTTTCTTCCAATCCCGGCGCACGACGATCTTGTTATCCTTGACCTTGGCCATGCCGCGCTGGTTCTGAATGAATTCGACCAATCCCTGAGGGGATGCGAACTTGTCATTGTGGAACTGGATCGTCGCGCCTTTCGGGCCTCCGTCCAGCTTGGCGATGCCCGCCCGTTTGCACATGGCCTTGATGCGCACGACCAGCATCAGAGTATTCACCTCTTTCGGCAATTTGCCGAAACGGTCGATCAACTCTGCGGCAAAGCCTTCCAATTCGACCTTGGTCGACAGCGACGACAGGCGGCGGTAGAGGCCGAGACGAACATCCAGATCGGGCACGTAATCATCGGGTATCAGAACCGGCACGCCCAGATTGATCTGTGGGGCCCATTGGTCGTCGGCATCTGACAGCCCCTCCATCTCGCCGGCCTTGATCTTGGCAATCGCTTCTTCCAGCATGGATTGATAAAGCTCATAGCCCACATCGCGCATCTGGCCAGACTGTTCTTCGCCCAGCAGATTGCCAGCGCCCCGAATGTCGAGGTCCTGACTGGCCAAAGTAAACCCGGCGCCCAGCGTGTCCAGCGAGCCCAGAACCCGCAGGCGTTTCTCGGCAGTGGCGGTCAGTTTCTGTCGTGGCTTGGTGGTCAGATAGGCATAGGCACGGGTTTTGGACCGGCCCACCCGGCCCCGGATCTGATAAAGCTGCGCAAGACCGAACATATCGGCGCGGTGCACGACCATCGTGTTCGCCGTTGGAATGTCCAAACCACTTTCCACAATAGTTGTGGCCAACAGCACATCATACTTTCCGTCATAAAACGCGTTCATTCGGTCATCGAGTTCACCCGCCGCCATCTGGCCGTGTGCAACCACATAGGTCAGTTCGGGCAGCTGGCTTTTCAGGAACTCCTCGATCTCGGGCAGGTCCGAGATGCGCGGAACCACGTAGAAACTCTGCCCGCCGCGATAGTGTTCGCGCAGCAGCGCCTCTCGGATCGTGACCGCGTCGAATTCGCTGACATAGGTTCTGATCGCCAGACGGTCGATGGGCGGTGTGCCGATGATCGACAGATCGCGCACCCCTGTCAGTGACAATTGCAAGGTTCGCGGAATCGGGGTTGCGGTCAGGGTAAGAACATGGATGTCACTGCGTAGTTGCTTCAGCCGTTCCTTGTGTCCAACACCGAAATGCTGTTCTTCGTCGATGACCAGCAGACCCAGATTGTGAAACCGTATGTTCTTGGCCAACAGCGCATGGGTCCCGATCACGATATCGACCGTGCCCTTGGCCAGCCCGTCACGTGTCTGCTGCGCCTCTTTGGCCGAGACGAAACGCGACAATTGCCGCACTTCCAGAGGGAAGCCGCGAAACCGTTCCCTGAAGCTTGCGGCATGCTGTCGGGCAAGCAGTGTTGTCGGTGCCACCACCGCAACCTGCACGCCGGACATGGCGGCGACAAAGGCGGCGCGCATCGCCACCTCGGTCTTGCCAAAGCCGACGTCACCGCAGATCAGCCTGTCCATCGGCGCGCCCGAGTGCATATCCTCCATCACCTCGGCGATGGCGCGCAACTGATCATCGGTTTCCTGATAGGGGAAACGCGCGCTGAATTCCTCCCACGCGTGCGGCGGTGGATCCATCACGGGGGCTTTACGCAGCGCACGTTCCGCCGCGATGCGGATCAGCTTGTCCGCCATCTCGCGAATGCGCTCTTTCAGCTTGGCTTTCTTGGCCTGCCAGGCGCCACCGCCGAGTCGATCCAAAAGCCCTTCGTCATGGCCGTATTTCGACAGCAGTTCGATGTTTTCGACCGGTAGGTACAGCTTTGCCTGCTCGGCATATTCCAGCAGCAGGCATTCATGGGCGGCACCGGCGGCCGTGACGACCTCCATCCCCATATAACGACCAATGCCGTGATCCACATGCACCACCAGATCGCCGGGGCTGAGCGACTGGGTCTCGGTCAGGAAATTCTCGGCCTTGCGGCGCTTCTTGGGTTGCCGGATCAAGCGGTCGCCCAGTACGTCCTGTTCAGCGATCACCGTTAGATCAGGAGTTTCGAACCCGTGCTCCAACGCCCAGACGGCAAGGTGCAAGCCGCGCTTTCCGATGCGCGTTCCATTGGCAATGGGAATCGCCTCTGCCAGACCTTCATCCTCGATCAGGCCGGTCAGACGTTCGCGCGCACCTTCTGAATAGGACGCGATCAGCACCGGACCTTTGTCAAGCTTGGCGCTGATGTGGCTGGCCAAAGCACCGAACAGGCTGATGCTTTCCTGCTGACGTTCCGGAGCAAAATTGCGCCCGATCCGCCCGCCCGCATCGATGACACCGGGACCCGAGGCCTGCGGCAAGGGGCTGAACTGCATGACACGCCGATCCGCGACAGCCGCCTCCCACGCGGCATCATCCAGATACAGCAACCCCGGAGGTGTGGGTTTATAGACCGTATCCATGCGGGATCGGTTTTCCAGCGCCAGACGCCGGGTTTCGTATTGATCGGCAATCGTCTCCCATCGGGCCAATCTGGCCGGTGTAACCTGATCATCGACGGTGATCGTGGCATCCGGCAGATAATCAAACAGTATTTCAAGCTTCTCGTGGAAGAAGGGCAGCCAATGTTCGATACCCTGATGCTTGCGACCGGCGCTTACCGCTTCGTATAGCGGATCATCCGTGCCCGCGGCGCCGAATTCGATGCGATAGTTCTGGCGGAACCGCGTGATGGCCGCATCATCCAGAATGACCTCGGACACCGGCGCAAGTTCAACCATGTCCAGTTTTTCGGTCGTGCGCTGAGACACGGGATCAAAACGGCGCGCGCCGTCCAGTACGTCTCCGAACAGGTCCAGACGGACGGGGCCCGATTCACCCGGCGGGAAGATGTCGATGATACCGCCGCGAATTGCATAATCACCCGGCTCCATCACGGTGGGGCTTTGCGTGAAGCCCATGCGCACCAGGAAGTTACGCAGCGCGGCCTCATCAATGCGCTGATCGACACGGGCGGTAAACGCCGCCTCGCGCAGCACGTCTCGCGCCGGGACGCGTTGGGTTGCCGCATTCAATGTCGTCAACAACACGAATTTCTGCGGCATCTGGTGAACCAGAGCCGCCAGCGTGGCAACGCGGGCCGCTGAAATGTCGGCGTTGGGTGACACCCGGTCATAGGGCAGACAATCCCAGCCCGGAAACACGAAGACCGGCATGTCGGGGGCAAAGAAGGCCAGTGCCGCGCGCATCGCCTCCATCCGCTTGTCGTCACGTGCGACATGGGCCACCGGCCCGTTGCTGCGGGCGATTTCGTTCAGCACAAGCTGCGCGTCAAACCCTTCGGGGGCGCCGCCAACTGTCACGTGGTTCGGAGCCTTCATCGCCTCGCCTTTCAGATTTTGCTATCCCAGAACGCCAATCGAGATGTTCTGATACATGCCCCAGAACGAAGTGACCAGTATCGAGATCATGCCTATGATCTGGGTATAGAGCCGGCAGCGCGCAATGGTTTTCGAAACAGACTCGAGCGTCAGTTCCTGCCGCCGCAATCGTCGCGCGTGCACGATGTTCACCACCAGAACAAGCGTCAGTGGAAACAGAAGAAGGAACACGGCCTGCGCGAACTCGACACCGTAATAGAATCCAAGCGTGGCCAGCCCGGTGAACAGAAAACACCCGAATGCCAACAGGATGGTGCCTGACATGTCGACGATCAACAGGATCCGGTTGGTGTGTATGCGAACGATGTCCAGAAGGTCGATCTCGACCTGCCCGCCAATGCGTCGGGCACGTACCACCAGATCGTAGGGAATGCCCATTACCCAGTGACTCGCCGAAGACCAGACAACCGCCAGCACGATCCAGAACCAGAGATTCGAAAAGCTGCGCATGTCGATGACTTCAAAGATCGAAGAGTACCAGTCCAAACCCAACCCTTTATTCAAACCACTCAGGGAGGTTCGGCCACGCTGCCGCGTCCATTGATACCCTTGAGACCTTTGTGAATTCATGCCACCCAATGCACGAATGTTCAAGGAGAACGCGCCATGAAACCGACCGTTGCCCCCTATCCCATGACCCGCTTTCGGCGTGCCCGTCAATCCCGGGCAATCCGCGGACTTGTGCGCGAGAATGTCTTGACCACGGACGACCTGATCTGGCCCGTTTTCGTCCGCGACGGCGAAGGGGTTGAAGAACCCGTTCCCTCGATGCCGGGCGTGGTTCGCCGGTCGGTGGATCTGATTGCAAAAGCGGCCGTCGAAGCGCAAGCGCTTGGAATCCCGGCGATATGCATCTTTCCCTACACGGATTCCGCGCTCAAGACCGAAGACTGCGCCGAAGCCTGGAACCCCGACAACCTGTCGAACCGGGCCATCCGGGCGATCAAGGCGGCAGCCCCCGACATCGCGGTGATGACGGACGTGGCGCTGGACCCGTACAATATCAATGGTCATGACGGTTATGTCGTCGACGGCGAGATCGTGAATGATCAGACCATCGAAGCGTTGGTCAAGATGACCCTTGCCCAGGCCGATGCCGGTGCCGACATCATCGGACCGTCGGATATGATGGACGGCCGGATCGGGGAAATGCGCCGCGCATTGGAAGGCGCCGGGCATCACAACGTGATGATCCTCAGCTATGCCGCGAAATACGCCAGCGCTTTTTACGGCCCCTTCCGCGACGCCGTCGGCGCCTCGGGCGCGCTGACCGGCGACAAGAAAACCTATCAGATGGACCCGGCCAACTCGAACGAAGCCCTGCGCCTGATCGAACGCGATCTGACCGAAGGCGCGGACATGGTGATGATCAAACCCGGAATGCCCTATCTGGATATCTGCCGTCGTGTGAAAGACTGCTTTGGTGCGCCCACCTATGCCTATCAGGTATCGGGGGAATACGCGATGATCCAGGCGGCCGCCCAGAATGGCTGGATCGACGGAGAAAAGGCGATGCTGGAAAGCCTGCTGGCCTTCAAGCGCGCCGGGTGCGACGGTATTCTGACCTATTTCTCGCCTCAGGTTGCCCGGATCCTGCAGGGCTAAAACCCCGAAGAGTCGCAACTTTTCGCCGACAAGCCCCCTTGAGCGGGCAGCTTTCCCGTGACACAACGCCCTAATCGGCGTATCCTTGCCGGCAAGATCGGGATCACCCGACACATCAGGCACAGTTACAGAGAAAAAAACCATGAGCAGTTCCAACTCCCCCCGACTGAACCGTCGCGGCTTTGCCTTGGGCATGGCAGGCCTGACCCTGACCGCTGCCTGTGGCAACGGCGTCGGCAATTCAAATTCGGCCAACATCGACGCCCGCGTCGATGCCACGCTGACCGAAATGTACAGCCGGTACCCCAACACCGTGGAAATCGCGAATAAAGCCAACGGCATGTTGGTTATGCCCCTGATCACCGACGCCGGATTGATCTTCTTTGGCGGTGCCTATGGCCAAGGCGCGCTGCGCATCAACGGCGCCACGGTCGATTACTATTCTGCAATTTCTGGAACCGCTGGTCTGCAAATCGGTGCGCAGCAATATGCGCATATCCTGTTCTTCATGACCGAAGATGCGCTGAACGATTTCCGCCGTTCCAGCGGATGGACAGCCGGTGCCGATATTGGATATGTGGTTGACGCAACCGGGAATTCCTTGTCCACGGACACGACAACACTGCGTTCGCCGGTGCTGGCGGTGGTCTTTGGCCAGGCCGGTCTTAAATTCGGCGCGACCGTCGAAGGTACGAAATACACCCGCATCATTCCCTAACCCGGATTACCACTTCCCCCTCAAACGGCCCCGTCGCAGCGTAAAACTGCGGCGGGGCATTCGTTTTAACCCTTTCCACGCAGGTTCTTGCCGCGTTCCTCTTTCGGTCAGACCCACCATCCTCTAGTCTTTGTCCAACCTTCATCTGAATAAGAATCTGGGGCAGTAATGGGTCTTGTTTTCCGCTGGCTGGTGCGCATCGCGTCGGGTCTGATCATCCTGATCCTCGCCGCCATGGGCCTTGTCTATTTTCTGGCCAGCCAATCCCTGCCGGACTATGACCAAACGCTTGAGGTCGACGGTCTGACCGCCCCGGTCGAGATCGTACGCGACACCGCCAACGTGCCGCATATTCTGGGTCAGACCGATCCCGATGTGTTCTTTGGATTGGGATATGCCCATGCTCAGGACCGACTGTGGCAGATGACCGTCATGCGCCGTACCGCGCAAGGCCGACTGTCCGAGGTGTTTGGCCCGCGCACGCTTCACATCGACAAGCTGCTGCGCAGGTTGGACCTTTACGGGCTGGCCCACCGCTCGGTCGAGGTGCAGGACGAATATACCAAGGCCGCCTTGCGTGCCTATTCCGCCGGGGTCAATGCCCGCCTGACCGAGATCAACGAAGAGGCGCTGGGTCGCGGCGCACCCGAGATGTTCCTGTTCAACGTGCCGGTCTCGCCCTGGCAACCGGGTGACAGTATCGCGATGATCAAGCTGATGGCGCTGCAACTGTCAGGCCACCTGACCGATGAAGTTCTGCGTGCGCGCACGTCCCTGATGCTGAACAACCCCGAACGTCTGGCCGATATCCTGCCCGACGTTCCCGGACCCGGGATCGCGGCGTTGCCGGAATATGCCACCCTGTTCCCAAATCTTCCGCGGTATGCGGCGGGAACGGACATTCCCGACACACCTCTTTCGCCCCTTCCCAAACGTGGTCTGGCCGGAGCTTCAAACGCCTGGACCGCCGCGCCGTCACGTTCTGCAAGTGGCGGAACCCTGTTGGCCAACGACCCTCATTTGGGTTTCACTGCGCCCGGGATTTGGTACCTGGCGCATCTCGGCCTGGAAAAAGGCGGTGTCATCGGGGCCTCGATCCCCGGTGTGCCCGCCATCATGACCGGACGCAGCGACCGGCTGGGATGGGGGCTTACATCCTCGTATCTTGACAATCAGGACGTACATATCGAGCAGCTGAATCCTGACAACCCCGAGGAATACCTGACCCCGACCGGCTTCAAGGAATTCCAGACCCGCCCTTCGATCATCGAGATCAAGGGGGAAGCTCCGGTTACGCTGACCCTGCGCTGGACAGACAATGGGCCAGTGCTGCCGGGCACGGATTACAAGCTGGAAACGATCACGCCGCCGGGCCATGTGGCGTCGCTGTCCTGGACGGCGCTCAGCCCGCGGGACACGTCGATGTCGGCGTCCATGGCGCTGATGAACGCCGACAACGTGGAGCAGGCCATCGCGGTCGGTGAGCAGTTCATCGCGCCTTCTCAGAACCTGTCGCTGGTCGACAAGACGACCATCGGGATGAAGCTGATCGGCGCCATGCCTCGGCGTGATCCGCTAAACCAAAGCCGGGGGCGCATCCCCTCGCCCGGCTGGATCGAGGCCAATCGCTGGCAAGGCCGCCTGCCCTATGCCAGCAACCCGGAATTCGTGGCCCCCGTCGGCGGTGTTCTGGGCAACACGAACAACAAGATCATAGACCGCCCCTTCCCGGATCACGTCTCGTATGAATGGGGCGATACGCAGCGCGTGCATCGCTGGGAACGCCTGATGCAATCGCGCGAGGTGCATACCCGCGACAGCTTTATCGAGGCGCAGCTGGACACGGTCAGCTTTACCGCACGGTCTCTGCTGCCGCTGATCGGTGCCGATCTGTGGTTCACCGGGGCTTCGGCCCCCGAAGGAACGCCGGAGCGCCAGCGCCAGATCGCGCTGTCGCTGCTGGCGGACTGG
This sequence comes from Ruegeria sp. AG6, assembly GCF_056541565.1. NCBI lineage: Bacteria > Pseudomonadati > Pseudomonadota > Alphaproteobacteria > Rhodobacterales > Roseobacteraceae > Ruegeria > Ruegeria sp. AG6. The sequence goes on from NZ_JBQFYQ010000001.1 coordinate 863,723, forward strand.
AACGGTGAGATGAACGAACACCTGCCCGAGCCGTTGATCTATGCGGCCTGGCTGCGTGCGCTGCAAATCCGGCTGATCTCGGACGAGCTTGGGCCTTTGGCCAGTGAATACAAACATGTCGAACCGCTGTTCATCGAACGGGTCTACCGCAACATTGACGGCGCGGGTGTCTGGTGCGACGTGATCCAAAGCGCACCGGTCGAGACATGCACCGAGATGGCACGGCTTGCGCTGGACGACGCGCTGATCTGGATCTCTGAACGATATGGCAGCGCACTTGAATCCCTGCGTTGGGGCGACGCGCATCAGGCAACGCATGATCACCCCGTGCTGGGCTCTGTCCCGATATTGCGTTTTTTTGTGAACATTCGCCAATCGACCAGCGGCGGCGACAACACATTGCTGCGTGGCCGAACATCGGGCGAAGGGCCTGATCCGTTCCAGAATGTGCACGGCGCCGGGTATCGCGGGGTTTATGACTTTGCCGACCCCAACAGCTCGGTCTTCATTACGGCGACCGGGCAATCGGGTCATTTCCTGTCACGTTACTATGACGATCAGGCGCAGCTGTGGCGGCGTGGAGAATACATACCCATGTCACTGGATCTTGATCTGGCCCGCGCTGCGGCTGTCGGGGTTACCAATCTGATCCCGCGATAATCCGCCTATTCGGCAAGTCCCCGCCCTGTTCGCGGGGGCATCGTGGCACCGACAGCTTTATTCGCCTAACATAACGGCACCGATCATGTGGGACCAAAAGGGGGCGAGTATGGCCAGCATTCGGGATACTCTGAATAACCTCGCGCGAGACTACGCAATAGCGTGGAGCTCGGGTGACCCCGACGCGGTTGCCGGCTTCTTCGCGTCAAACGGGCAGGTCACCATCAACCGGGGCGACCCGATCGAGGGGCGCGTGGCGATCGCCGACATGGCCCGGAGTTTTTACGCGGATTTTCCGGATCTCGAGCTGCGTTGCGACATGATGCGATGGGCCGGATCTCATGCCATATTCGTCTGGACCCGCGAAGGGCACCATTCCGTAACCGGCAATCACGTCATAGCGCGCGGCTGGGAAGAGTGGGAACTGACGTCAGATTACCTTGTACAATCATCATCGGGCTGGTTCGACGCGGACGACCATCAACGGCAGATTGACGGGGCCTGACTCAACGTCCGCAGGATGCGCGTTCTATCCTGTAGTCCCGCGGTATCCCCTGAGTGACCCGCGACCAGTCAGACGCCCGTGTCCGGGCCTGATGTGCATCGAAAGCCTGCTGATCTGCAAATACTTCTGACACGTTGAACCGACCCGGACAGGTCTGATCCTCGATCACGTCAAAGGATATGCAGCCCTGTTCCGCACGGGTCAGTTTCACATGGTCCGGCAACGCCGCGCGCACCTCTTCCAGCCGGTCCACAGGCACATCGATATGGCCGGTCAGGAACACTCTTTGGTCCGGCTTGTCGGACATATCCGGCCCCATCGCTAATTCTTCAGCGCCTCGAACTGAGCCGCCTGTTTATCGGTCCACAATACCGTGATGCGGAAACCGTCATCGGTCTGTTCTTCTGTGCGCACCACATCCTGCCGGAACAACCAGGCCCGCTTGTCCCCGTCCGAGAAAGACAGATCCAACACCGCCTCACGCCGTGCACCTTGCAGATGCATCGCGATCTCGGACAGCAAAGGTACGATGCCTTCCCCGGTTACAGCCGAAATCGCAAATATCTCAGGATCTCGGTCCGCCCGCGCTAATGTCGCCTCGCGTTCATCAGCGCTCAGCAGATCTATCTTGTTCCAGACCTCAAGCCGGGGCCTCTCTTCGTCGACGCCCAGCGAGGTCAGGATCGCCTCGACATCCTGCGCCTGCGCTTCTGTTTCCTCGTGGCTGATATCACGCACATGGACGATCAGGTCGGCACCCAGGACTTCTTCCAGCGTGGCCCGGAAAGCCGCCACAAGCTCGGTCGGGAGGTTCGAGATAAAACCCACCGTGTCCGACAGGATCACTTCGGGGCCGTCGGGCAACTGTACGCGGCGCATGGTCGGATCCAGTGTGGCGAACAGCATGTCCTTGGCCATCACTTCGGCCCCGGTCAGGTGATTGAACAGCGTCGATTTCCCTGCGTTCGTATACCCGACGAGTGCGACGATTGGATAAGGCACCTTGGCCCGGGCGGCCCGGTGCAGTGTCCGGGTCTTGACCACCTTCTGCAACTGCCGCCGCAAGCGCACCAGTTGCTCGTCAATGGCGCGGCGGTCGGCTTCGATCTGGGTTTCGCCGGGTCCGCCGACAAATCCCAAACCACCGCGCTGACGTTCAAGGTGAGTCCACGCCCGTACCAGCCGCGTCCGCTGATAGCTGAGCGCGGCCATCTCGACCTGCAACACCCCTTCCCGCGTGCGGGCGCGATCGCTGAAAATCTCAAGGATCAACCCGGTCCGATCGAGGATCTTGACCTTCCAAGCCTTTTCCAGATTGCGCTGCTGCACCGGGGTCACCGGCCCGTCGATCAGAACCAGCTCAACCTCGTTGTCGCGAAAACGCGCACCAAGTTCTTCAATCTTGCCGCTGCCGAACAAATACCCGGCCTGCGCGCGTTGAAGTCGCACGACTTCTGACCCGATCACGTCCAGATCGGGCAATGCGGCAGCCAGTGCCACCGCCTCTTCCAGCGCCGGTTCGGGGACACGGCGCTGTTCGTCTGATTTGATTTCGGGATGCAGCACCCAGGCCCGGGTGCGCGCCCGCTCATGTTCCATCAAGAGGCGTCTTCGCCCTCATACAGGTTGATCGGCTGTGACGGCATGATGGTCGAAATCGCGTGTTTGTAGACCAGCTGCGACTGTCCGTCGCGGCGCAACAATACGCAGAAATTGTCGAACCAGGTGATGACACCCTGCAATTTCACACCGTTGATCAGGAAAATCGTGACCGGAACCTTAGCTTTCCGTACATTGTTCAGGAAGGCATCCTGAAGATTCTGTCTGTCCGAAGCCATATTTTTATAATCTCGCCATTGTTCTTGCTACGCGCTGCGGACCAACGCGCTCCCTCCGGCAGAGTATGGAGTGCTACGCACAGATATTCCAGATGAAAAATCAGGCGTTAGCCGCCGCACGATGTGCCCGGCTCAATCCCGCCAAAGCGACGGGGTGATCAGGGCGATGATCGCCAGCGTTTCCAGACGCCCGATGACCATGGCCGCGCACAGCGTCAGCTTGGCGCTGGCAGAAAGATCGATCAGGCGAATTGGTACGTCGGTGGCCAACTCGATCAACGGCCCCGTCGTGCTGAGCGTGGCCACGCTGAGCACCATGGCCTGTTCGAATCCGGACCCCATCGCCGCAAGCAGAAGGTTGAATACCGCAAGGGTCAGCGCAAAGAGCATCAGAAAGATCCAGGCGATGAACGCACCATCGCTTTGAATGCGGCGATTGCCCCCCCCTGCACCGCTGACGGATGAGGGATAGATCAGGCGGTCGATCTCTCGTGCGCCATTCAGATACAGCGCGAAGACCCGCAACAGCTTGACCCCTCCGGCTGTCGTCGCGACCCCGCCGCCGATCAATGCCAGCCCCATCAAAAGCAAACCGGGCGTTCCCAAACCCGACAGTTGCTGTGCGTCGTTCCAGTTCGCGCTTTCGAATCCGGCCGTCGTCAGGAAAGCCAGAACGGTGAACAGCATCCCCCAGATGACCTGCAAGGCCTGCAATGGTTCCATTTGACCACCGATTTCCGTCACGCCCGCAACAACCCGGAAGAACAACAGGATTGCGACGCCCAGGACAATCATCAGACCAATACGAAACTCGGGGTCCGTATCCAGACGGGAATAGCCTGTTGTCGCGGTATCCTTCGAAAAAGTCAGACGCGAGAGAGCAAAGAACAGGAAAAGAAACAGGATGGCTTCGCCCGTAAACCCGGCCTGCGCCCCTTCCATGCCCCCGACCGGAGAGATGCCGGACGTGGCCATCACTGCCATCGCATGGCACACCGCCGTCAGACCGACTTCACCGGCGATCAACAGAAGAACCCAGATCACGGTCGTCAGCCCGATATAGACTGGCGTCAGGGTCTTGGCGACACGGATCAGACGGCCACGCGGGTCCACGCGTTCGCTCTGCGCCACCCCTGACACCGGGCGCCCCGGCTGGCCTTTGGCAGTGACCTCGAACCCGCCAAGCGACAGCGGCGCAAGGATCGCCGCAGCGGCGATCCACATCAGCAGGCCGCCCATCCAACCGACCATGGCGCGCCACAAATGCAACGGGGCCGTCAGGCGGGCCGGATCCGGAAACAGGTCCGCCCCCGTGGTCGTCAGAGAGCTGACCATATCGAAATAGGCGTTCAGAAAGGTGGTCGTACCAAGCGCGTCGTGAAATGGGATCGCAAGAAATATGGGCAGCAGCGTGAAACAGGCCAGCATCACCGCCAGCTGCCCCAACGTGCCGCGCCGGGGTATGCGGTTGGAGGACGCCATCGCGATGGTGGCTACCAGAAACAAGCCCAGGATCCCGGAATACAGAAAGGATCGTGACGTGTCGTGATCGTCCAGAGCCAATGCATAGATCGCCGGAATCCACATGGTCAGGGATGCAATGCCCCAGATCAGCAGGAACAACGGCAACCGCCGCAACAATCCAACCTGTTGTGTCCCTGCATGCGCCATCAGAAGAAATCGATTGAAACCTGCATCAGGCGTTCAACCTCTGGCACGTCCTTGGCCATGGCAAAGATTGCGACCACATCTTTTTCATCGATCCGCAGGCTGCCTGTCGGTCGCAGAACCTCGTCTCCCTTGCGGACCGCGCCCACAAGCACCCCCTCGGGAAAGTCGATATCGCGCAGACGTTGCCCGGCCATAGGCGAGGTTGACAGAACCTCGGCCTCGATCACTTCGGCCTCGGCGTCCCCTATGGAATAGACCTGACGCACCCGTCCATGCCGGATGTGCCGCAGGATCGAGCTGACGGTCGTGGCCCGCGGATTGATATAAGCATCGATCCCCAAAGGCCCCATCAGGGCCACCATGCTGGGGTCGTTGATCAATGCAATCGCCAGAGCGCACCCTTCGGCCTTGGCACGCACCGCAGCCAGCATGTTCGTACGGTCGTCATCCGTAACTGCCAGCATCGCATCGGCCCGTTCGATCCCCGCCTCGCTCAGCAACCCGGCATCCAGCCCGTCGCCATGCAGCACGATCGTCCGTTCCAGAGCTTCGGCGGCGAGTTCAGCGCAATGGCGGTCGCGCTCGATGATCTTGGCCCGCACGCGGCTTTCGCGTTCTTCCAGCGTTCTGGCCACTTCCAGCCCGACATTTCCGCCGCCCACGATCACCACGCGATCCTGCCGTTTTTGCGCTTTGCCGAACACCTCCATGGTGCGATCCACGTCCTTGACGTTGGTGAAGACATAGCATTCATCGCCCACGAACAGCTGATCCTCGGACTCGGGCGCAAACAGCGTGCCTTCGCGCCGCACCCCAACCACAATGGAACTGAGGGTCGAGAACAGATCCGTCAGCTGCCGCAACGGCGTATTGACGATCGGGCAATCCTCTTCCACCCGCACTCCAAGCAGTTGCGCCTTGCCGTCCATGAAAATCTCGGTGTCAAAGGCGGATGGGGCTGACAGGCGGCGCATGGCGGCGGCGGCAACTTCGCGTTCGGGGCTGATCACCACATCAATCGGCAGATGATCACGACGGTACAGATCCGAGTGGATCGCCTCGAGGTAGGATTTCGACCGCAGGCGCGCGATCTTGCGCTGGATCGAAAAGACCGAATGCGCCATCTGGCAGGTGACCATGTTCACCTCATCCGAATGGGTGGCGGCAATGATCATGTCAGCGTCACGGGCCCCTGCCCGTTCCAGCACGTCCGGATAACTTGCAAACCCGGCGATCCCCTGCACATCAAGCGTTTCAGTCGCCCGCCTTACAAGGTCGGGATTGTTGTCCACGACGGTAACATCGTTCAGCTCGCCCGAAAGATGCCGCGCGATCTGCCAGCCGACCTGACCCGCACCGCAAATAATGACCTTCATGCTTCTGGCCCTTCTGCCTGAAAGGATTGAATGACAGATGCCCCCAGAGCGGTCAATTGAATTGTCATCGCAGCCCGGCTGCGGCATGATAAGCATATGAAAACGCTGTTTCCTATGCTGTTACCTTTGATGGTGCTGTCTTCTTGCGGACCACTTTCGCTGTACTACCGCGAAGGTGAAACCGTATCGCGCCTGCAAAAAGAGACCACTCAGTGCCAGCTGAAGGCGGTCAAGGAAGTGCCGGTAGCCAATCAGATCCGCCAAAGCCCGCCAACCTATTGGCCGGGGCGCACATATTGCGATGGCAGGGGTCGTTGCTATCAATCACCCGGCTGGTGGCAGCCCGGCCGTGTTTATACCGTGGATGTGAATCAGGGCCTGCGCAACACGGTCGAAGCGCAATGCATGGCACAGAAAGGGTTTCGACCCGTAAGCCTGCCGCCGTGCAAACAGAACGTGAAATCACGCGTGCCCGCAACGCGAACAACCACTTTGCCACCGCTCAACAGCGCGTCGTGCTTTGTGAAATTCGATGACGGCTCATTTCAGATCATAACGCCCGGTCAGGCCGGCTGAGGCCGTGCGACCGGCAGATTATTCTGCCGGTTCGGGTTCATCGATTTGCGCCACGCGCGCGCCGGATTTGTTCGAAGTCACTACGCCCAGCGATTTCAATTTCCGATGCAGGGCGCTGCGTTCCATGCCCACAAAGCTGGCCGTACGGCTGATATTGCCGCCAAACCGGTTAATCTGTGTCAGCAGATACTCTCGCTCGAACGCCTCGCGGGCTTCGCGCAACGGCAAGGTGGCCAGTGCGCCAGACAACACGACACGACCTGAATCTTCTGCCTTTTCTTCTTCGTTGGGCAACTCACGCGCCTCAATCGGGCCGGAGCCATCGCCAAGGATCAGAACCCGCTCGATCAGGTTTTTGAGCTGGCGCACGTTGCCGGGCCATGTCATCGTCTGCAACAGGGCAACAGCCTCTTCCGACAATTCCCTGATCGGCAAACCCTGGGTTTCGTTGCACATCTCAATAAAGTGCTGCGCCAGAACCGGGATATCTTCGCGCCGATCTTCCAGTGACGGCACGGCAATCGGGACGACGTTCAGACGGTGGTACAGCTCTTCCCGGAACCGTTCAGCCGCGATTTCTTCGTCAAGATCCTTGCTTGTTGACGAGATCACGCGAAGGTCCACGCGCACCTTGTCACTGCCACCGACACGCTGGAACTGCTGATCCACCAGCACCCGCAGGATTTTTGACTGTGTCCCAAGGGGCATGTCGGCGACTTCGTCAAAATAGACCACGCCTCCATGCGCCTCTTCCAGCAAACCCGATTCCACGCCGCGTTCCGCCGATTCCCGGCCAAACAGCACCTCTTCCACACGTTCGGGTTCGATCCCGGCGCAGTTTACCGTGACAAATGGCGCGTTGGCGCGATTGGAGTGGGCATGGATATACCGTGCTGCGATCTCTTTGCCGGACCCAGCTGGGCCGCTGAGCATCACGCGGCCATTCGACTTGGTCACCTTGTCCAACTGCCCCTGCATGGCGCGGAACGCGGCGGATTTGCCGATCATGTCGGAATTGTTGACTTCTTTCCGCTTCAGAGACGCATTCTCGCGACGCAGGCGAGACGTCTCCATCGCGCGGCGGATCACCACCATCAACTGGTCTATGTTGAACGGCTTTTCGATAAAATCATAGGCGCCCTGCTTGATTGCGGCGACGGCAATTTCAATGTTGCCGTGGCCGGAAATGATCACCACCGGCACATCCGGGTTGTCGCGTTTCACCGCTTTCAGGATATCGATGCCATCCATTCGGCTGTCTTTCAGCCAGATATCCAGGATCAACAACCCCGGCGGTTCAGAGTTGATCGACGCCATGCACTCGTCCGAGTTGGCCGCCAGCCGGGTTGAATAGCCTTCGTCCTCCAGAATGTCGGACACCAGCTCGCGAATATCGCGCTCATCATCTACGATCAGAATGTCACTCATCTTTGGCCTGCTTTCAGTTTGTTGGTTCTAATTGCCTGCTTCTGTGGCGCTGCCGCTTGGGACCCAGTAACCCCCGGCAATCGGATCACGGCCATCGCGCCAAAATGGTCCTGTCCGTCAAATACGGGCGCATCCTCGAGGGTCAGCGCGCCGCCATGCTCTTCAATGATCTTCTTGACGATGGGCAGGCCCAGCCCGGTCCCTTCGTCACGTGTCGTTACATAGGGCTCAAACAGCCGTGCCCGATCCTCGGGCAGGCCGATCCCGTTGTCTGCAATGGTTATGACCGTACCCGCATCATCACTGGTGACCGCCACTTTGATCTGGGGCTGAAGGTTGTCGAGCGCCCCTTTTTCCTTAAGGGTTGCAATGGCTTCCCCGGCATTCTTGATGAGGTTGGTAAGCGCCTGGTTCAGCATGGTTGCATCCACATCGGCCATGATGGGCTGTTGCGGCAGATCGGCATCAATCTGCACATCCGGCTGCCCGGCCTGTTGCAGCAGCACAGCCTCGTGCACCAGATCAACAAGGTTTTCTTCCCTGCGTTCAGGTTCAGGCATCCGTGCAAATTTCGAGAATTCATCCACGATGCGACGCAGGTCGTTGGTCTGCCGCACAATCACGTTCGTCATCGAATCCAGGCTGCTGCTGTCTTCGTCGTCCAGTTTGCGCGAGAACTTGCGCTTGATCCGTTCCGCGCTCAGCTGGATCGGGGTCAGAGGGTTCTTGATCTCATGCGCGATGCGGCGGGCCACGTCACCCCAGGCCGCCATCCGTTGGGCGCTGACCAGATCGGTGACGTCATCGAAGGCAACCACATAACCTTCCAGGCCGCCATCTTCTCCGCGACGGATGGCCATGCGGACCAACAGGTTCTCAAGCCGTCCCTTGCGGGTCACTTTGATTTCGCCCTGAACGGCCTCTTGCCCGCTGTCCTTCAGACTTTCAAACAGGGGCAGAAATTCCGGCACCGCAATGCCGATGGCCAGATGCTGCTCGCCCCCGGTCCAATCCAGCAACCGCTCGGCCGAACGGTTCACGAATGTAATGCATCCTTCCGGGTCCACTCCAACGACACCCGAAGTGACCGAACTGAGCACCGAATCGAACAGACGGCGCCGGCTTTCAATTTGCCGCGTGTTCTCCAACAGCGTATCGCGCTGTCCTTTCAACTGCCGGGTCATCTGGTTGAAATACCGGCCCAGCATCGCGATTTCGTCGTCGCTGGCCTCTTCAATCACCTGGACGCTCAGATCACCGGCCCCAACCCGCTGCGCCGCGGTGGTCAACCGCCCCACGGGACGCGACAACCGCTCGGCAAACCACATCCCCAGGGACATAGCCGCAAGGATCAGGATCAACGCAAAGCCCAGATACAACAGGCCGAACTCGAACAGCACCCTGCCCCGTTCGCTTTCCAGTTGCTGATAGAACTGTGCCGTTTCCTTGGTATCGTCCAGCAGCGTCAACAACTGCCCATCCACCTCGCGGCTGACATAGAGATAGCGATCCAGATAAGCCTTCAGAGGGACCAGCGCCCGGAACTCATTGTTGGGCCAGTCGGCGATGATCAGCAGGCCCTTGTCGGTGGCTTCTGCAATCTGCTCGGGGGTTGGGGCTTCGTAGTTGAACAGGTAGGACCGGTCCCCGCGCGATTTGATTTCGCCACCACCGTCGATGACATAGGCTTCGCGCAGCCCCCGTTGAATCTGAGCCTGCCCCTGCGCCAGAACTTCGCGCAGTTCAGCGTCCGAGATATAGAAGTCCAGCGATCGCGCATTATCCAGATATCGCGCAAGAACAGACGCGTCTTGCGTCAACCCCCGACGGTGTTCCTGTTCATACGCTTCTGCTGCCGTCAGCGAAGATCCCACAACCTGACGTACGCGGTCGGAAAACCAGCCCTCAAGGCCGATATTGACGGTCAATCCGGCAAAAATCGCCACGGTCACGGTTGGAACCAGCGCCAGCAGAGTAAACGCCCCGATCAGGCGCAAATGCAGGCGCGAACCCGCCGACTTGGCCCGACGTGCGGCAATCAAGCTGCCAACCTGCCCAAGCACAAGTGCAGCAACAACCAGAACGTATACGAGATCGGCCAACAGAATCAGCCGCAAAGTCGGTGCCGTCGCGCCAAGATCGAAAGGACCGATGACAAGATAAGTGGCCAGCGCCAGAACAGGCCCCATGAGAACCAGGCCAAACGTGCCAAAGTTGCGCAGTTTCCGTGATTTACGCCATCGACTGATCGATGGGATCATCCCGCTCTGTGCTCGGGTTGCCACTGTCTGCCCTCATCCTGATGTGCCGCTTGCGCGGCTTACCGCCATATATCGTGATCTTTTCCCAACAGATGCCGGGATGCCACGGTTTGTGTGGCGATATTACATCAGTTTGCGTCGACGTGTCACCTGAATATCGAGATCCGTAATCTTTTTTCGCAACGTATTTCGGTTGATTCCCAGCAAATCGGCACATTTCGCCTGATTTCCGCCAGTTGCATCCAGCGCGATTTCGATCAGCGGGGCCTCAACTTCCCGTAAAATGCGCTGATACAGGCCCGGGGGCGGCAAAATGTTGCCGTGCAGGTCAAAATATCTCCGCAGATGCCGCTCGACCGAGGTCGAGAGCTTTTCGCGTTCGCCGCCGCTCAGGACCGGTTCCGCCTCTGGCTGGCTGCCCAGCACCGTTTCCACTTCGGCTTTGGTGATTTCATCGGCTCGGCTGGTCAGACCCAACCGGCGCACGGCATTTTCCAGTTGCCGCACGTTCCCGGGCCAGGAATAGCGCCGCACCAGTTCCACCGCCTCGGGGCTGAGCCAGCGTTTGGTGCCGTTTTCCCGCTCTTCCCGAGCCAGAAAGTGCTCGGCCAGCAGCGGAATGTCATCCACCCTTTCACGCAGTGATGGAACGTGGATCGTCGCCCCGCACAAACGATAATAAAGGTCCTGACGGATGCGCCCGTTCTCCATCCCTTCGGTCAGGTCTGATTGGCTGGTGGCCATGAAACGGGGAATGTGATCGCCCGGAGTATCCATCATGCGGACGATGCGCGCCTGAACCTCATCTTCGATATCTGCGATTTCGTCTATCAACAGCGTGCCGCCGCGAACCCGCGCCATCACACGGGCCGGGCCTTCCAGATCGCGCAGTTCGGCAGCGGTGACAGTGACAAAGGGCAAGGTTCGACGGTCGGAAAAATCGTGAATGGCCCGCGCTATCAGTGACTTGCCCGTGCCGCTTTCACCGGAAATCATGACCGAGAGGTCCGTGTTCATCACCCGGGCGACCAACCGGTACAGAGCCTGCATCACTGGTGTTCGCCCGACCAGTGGCAGTTCTTCGGGGCGCTCGCTTGTGCCCACGGCCGGCTCTGGCTGGGCGCGTTGCTTCTGATCCAGCGCCCGCGCCGTCCGTTTCATCAGATCCGGCAGGTCGAAGGGTTTTGGCAGATAGTCGTACGCATCCGCCTCTGTCGCCTGAATCGCCGTCATGATGGTGTTTTGTGCGGAAATCACGATCACCGGCAAACCGGGGCGGTCTTCGGCAATCTTCGGCAGCATCTCAAGACCGTTTCCATCGGGCATGACCACGTCGGAAATCACCACGTCGCCTTTTCCCTCGCCGACCCAGCGCATCAACGTGGTCAGTGATGAGGTCGCATGCACCTTGCACCCGGCACGCGTCAGGGCCTGTGTCAGAACAGTGCGGATCGTGCGATCGTCGTCCGCGACCAGTACGGTGCCATCCATCAGGTGCTCTCCTTCTTGTCCTCGATTGCGTCTCGCGGCGCGCGGCGCAGCGACAGTTTGAATACCGTTCGCCCGGGCACGGATTCGGCCGAAATCCAGCCGTCATGGTCCGAGATGATCTTGCTGACCAGCGCCAGCCCCAGGCCGGTGCCGTTTTCCTTGCCGGATACGAAGGGATCAAAAATATCGCCGCGGATGTCTTCTGGCAGGCCCGGACCATCATCGATGATCTCGATCTGCAAGGGCAGCGAATGCCCTGACCCGTCACTGCGACGCAACCGGAAGGAATGTTCGAAATAGGTCCGCAGGCGGATCGTTCCGCCCTGCGGTCCTGCCGCTTCGGACGCATTCCTGAGCAGATTCAGGATCACCTGCAGAATCTGATCCGGGTCTCCGTAAGCCAGCGGCAGCGACGGGTCATAGTCTTCGACGATCGTCATGTCAGCGCCAAATCCCAACAATGCCGACCGTCTTGCGCGATCCAGCACATCGTGGATGTTGACTGGCTTGAAGTCAGGTTTCTGAAGATTCCCGAATTGCTCGACCTGTTCCAGCAACTTCACGATCCGGCGGCTTTCGGCAACAATAAGATCCGTTAGTTCAAGATCTTGCGGCGGTATATTCATGCTGAGCAACTGCGCCGCACCAGTGATCCCGGCCAGCGGGTTCTTGATCTCGTGCGCCAGCATTTCCGCCATGCCGATGGCGGATTGTGCCGCGGATTTGACCGTATTCCCCCGCGTCATCCGACCTGCCAGTTCACGAGGCGAGATGATCATGATCATGGAGCCCGGATGCCCGACCAAAGGCGCAATCTGCAACGCGCATTGCAGCGGCGCCCGGCTACCCGACCCCACATCCACATCATTCACGAACAATGGCGTGCCCTGCCAGCGGGCGCGCTCGAACGCCTCTTCCAACGGCGCGTCCACGGCGATCTGATCCCACACCGGATGGCCGATCACCGATTTGCGCGACGCATTCAGAAACCCCTCACCCGCAGCATTCACATCGGATATCCGATCCTGTTCATCAATAATGAACGCCGGAACCGGCAGCGAGTTCCAGATGCTGGCATCGGAATTCATGCCGCCACCTCGTCCGTGTCGCTGAGTGCAACCGCCAACAGGCGCAAAACTTCCGCCGGATCACGTGACGTCAGCACAGCCCGACGCAAGGGCGCAGGCGTTGCGGCTTCGTCCATGTACCATCCCAGGTGCTTTCGGGCGACACGCAGACCCAGATCGGCGCCGTAGAAATCCAGCATCGCTTGATAATGCGCGCAAACCAAATCAACCAGATCATGGCCGGTCGGAATCTCGGGCGCCTCGGCCCCGTACAGGTCGTGACAGATTTGCGCCAACACCCAAGGCTTGCCCTGGGCGCCACGACCGACCATCACCCCATCCACGCCGGATTGGCGCAACGCGGATCGGGCGGCGTCAGTGTTCACGATATCTCCGTTCGCGATGACCGGGATCGATACGGCCTCTTTCACCGCCCGGATTGCCCGCCAATCGGCGTGACCCTTGTAGAACTGACAGCGTGTGCGGCCATGGATCGTGACCATCTGAATACCCGCGTCCTGAGCGCGGCGTGCCACGTCGGGCGCGTTCAACAGAGTGTCGTCCCATCCCAGCCGGGTTTTCAGCGTCACCGGCAGATCGACCGCGCCCACCACGGCCTCGATCAGTGCCAGCGCGTGATCCGGTGTTTTCAGAAGGGCCGAGCCGGAATAACCGTTTGTTACCTTCTTGGCGGGGCACCCCATGTTGATGTCGATCACCCGCGCGCCACGGTCGGCCACCTGACGGGCCGCCTCGGCCATCCAATGGGCCTCACGCCCGGCCAGCTGCACGGCGGTGTTTTCCACATCTGCGGACAGTTCCGCCCGTTCCCGCACACCGGGCTTGGCCTGCACCATCTCTTGACTGGCGACCATTTCACTGACGACCATACCCGCACCGAAACGCATCACCAGATCGCGAAACGGGCGGTCGGTGATTCCGGCCATGGGGGCCAGCAAAACAGGCGGTGTTATTTCCTTGTCGGCAAGGTGCAGTGTCAACGTGCTTAATCCTTGGGCAGTTGTGGTTTTGATATCGTTTTCTGCGCATATGAACAACAAATCGGCATGCAGCAAGCCCGCAAAATCATCATTTGCCTAATTATTAATCACATGACCATGGGTGATTGCCTCTGCATTCACCGCCGCCTAAACAATGCCCATCACGAGGAGAGCGCGCACATATGACAACTGCCGCCATCATAGTTGCCGCCGGTCGCGGGTCGCGCGCCGGGGGTGGCGTGCCAAAACAATGGCGCAGCCTTGCGGGCCGGCGGGTGGCCGATTGGACGATCGAGCGCTTTCGCGGACAGGTGGATCACATTGTCCTGGTGTTGTCCGACGAAGACAGCGTCGCATGGGAAGAATTCCGTGAAACCGACCTGATCCTGGCTTCGGGCGGAACGGATCGCGCGGGATCGGTGCGCAATGGATTGGCTGCACTGGCCGGCCGGAACGTACAGCGCGTTTTGATCCATGACGTTGCAAGGCCTTGCGTCACACCCCGCATCATCACCGACGTTCTGAATGCCCTGGAAACATGTCCGGCGGCGGCGCCCGGGCTGGCGGTGACGGATGCGCTGTGGGTTGGGCATGAACAGGCCGTGACCGGCACGCAGGATCGCAGAAACCTGTTCGCCGCGCAAACTCCGCAGGGGTTTCACTATGACGCGATCATCGCCGCCCACGCCGCCCATCCGGGCGAAGCTGCGGACGATGTCGAAGTGGCCCGCGCCGCCGGACTTGATGTCTGCATCGTACCGGGCGACGCGGACAATCTGAAGATCACCCGACCCGAGGATTTTGCCCGGGCGGAACGCATAATGGGAACGGAAATGGATGTAAGGCTGGGCAACGGGTACGATGTGCACCGTTTTGGCGATGGGGATCATGTGATCCTTTGCGGTGTGAAAGTGCCGCATGACCGCGGACTGCAAGGCCATTCGGATGCCGATGTCGGAATGCACGCGGTCACCGATGCGATCTATGGCGCTCTGGCACAGGGCGATATCGGGCAGCATTTCCCGCCTTCGGACCCGCAATGGAAAGGCGCCGCCAGCGAGATTTTCCTGCGCCACGCGGTCGAGCTGGCAGGGCAGATGGGATACCGCATCTCGAATGTCGATTGCACGCTGGTCTGCGAATATCCAAAGATTGGCCCGCACGCAGTGGCCATGCGAGAAAAGATGTCTGAAATCATAGGCCTGCGTGCAGATCAGGTTTCGGTCAAGGCGACAACGTCCGAGCGTCTGGGCTTCACCGGCCGCAGCGAGGGCATCGCCTCGCTCGCCACAGCCTGTCTGGTGAAAGCATGAACGCGGCACAGATGATCGGGACTGTCGGCGGCGTCGGCCATTTGCGCCCTGCCCCGGGCACCTGGGGATCGCTGGTGGCCCTGCCGATGGCCTGGGTATTGCACATGCTGGGTGGTTTCCCGTTGCTGGCCCTCGCAACGGTTGCGGTTTTTGTCGGCGGCCTCTGGGCCACACGCGTGATGACCGAAGGTCAGGATGACCACGACCCATCCGAAATCGTCATTGATGAGGTCGCAGGCCAGTTCATCGCGCTTTGGGCAATTTCCTATCCGTCCTGGGCGCATGGAATCGACATTACCGCGCTCTGGCCCGGCTGGGTTGCCGGGTTCATCCTTTTTCGTCTGTTCGACATCACCAAACCCGGCCCTGTCGGCTGGGCCGATCGGCGTGGCGATCCGATGGGCGTGATGCTGGATGACGTGATTGCAGGTATATTTGCAGCCATCGGAGTGATGGTTCTGGCAGGTATCGCACACGGAGTTCTGGGGCTATGAACGTGACAGACCTGCTGGACCGCGCCAAGGCGCAGGGCGTGATGATCGCCACCGCCGAAAGCTGCACCGGCGGCATGGTCGCTGCGGCCCTGACCGATATTCCCGGCAGCTCTGCCGTCGTGGATCGGGGTTTCGTCACCTACACCAACGAGGCCAAACAGGACATGCTGGGCGTTCAGGCCGAAACGCTGAACGCGCACGGTGCGGTTTCCGAACAGGTGGCCCGCGAAATGGCAGAAGGTGCGCTGCGCAATTCACTGGCGCAACTTGCCGTCGCGATCACAGGTATTGCCGGGCCGGGCGGGTCCGAATTCAAACCTGAAGGGCGTGTGTGTTTCGGGTTGGCCGCCGCGGGGCGGTCGACGCATGTGGAAACCGTCGAATTCGGCGCACCCGGTCGCGATGCCGTGCGTCGCGCGGCGCGTGACCACGCCTTGGCCCTGCTGTATACGGCCCTTTCCGCAGGTGCCTAATATTTCAGCACCTGACCAATAGAACCGCTGCTTTTAAAGTCAGTTGAAAAAAGGCCGCCAAAACAGGCGCTTTTTTTTGCCATGCCTCTTTTTTCTCCAACCGACGGTGGCTTGAAACAGCCCACACCGCTCACGCAGCGCCGATCCGCGCCCAGTTTCCACGGATCCGCGCACTCATTCGGAAGGGAGAATGGCCCATGAACGGAGCCGATACAGCCTGGATCATCGTTGCAACCGCGTTGGTCCTTTTCATGACAGTGCCGGGCCTCGCCCTGTTCTATGGCGGGCTCGTGCGTGCCCGAAATGTACTCAGCGTTTTCATGCATTGCTTTGCCATTGCCTGTTTGATGAGCGTCCTGTGGCTGGTCGCAGGGTATTCCATCGCGTTCGGACCCGGTGAAAGCGGGCTTTGGGGTGGTTTGGGCAAGGCCTTCCTCAACGGCGTCGATGTTGACAGCCTTGCGGGAACCCTGCCCGAGATCCTGTTCTTTGCTTTCCAGATGACCTTTGCCATCATAACCCCTGCGTTGATCGTTGGCGCTTATGTCGAACGTGTGGGCTTTGGCTTTGTCCTGACCTTTTCGGCGCTGTGGATGCTGCTGTGCTATGCGCCCGTGGTGCACTGGATCTGGGGCGGCGGGATGCTGGCTGATGGCGGCATTCTGGGCGAGATCGGCGTTCGCGACTTTGCGGGTGGCATCGTGGTGCATGAAACCGCTGGTCTGGCAGCGCTGATTGTCGCGGTCATCCTCGGGCCGCGTCGCAACCGCACCACTCCGCCGCACAACCCCGGTTACGTCATGGTCGGCGCAGCAATGCTGTGGGTCGGCTGGTTCGGTTTCAACGGTGGTTCGCAACTGGCCGCCGATGGCGGAGCGGCGATGGCCCTGACCGTCACGCACCTGTCCGCGGCTACGGCATCGCTAAGCTGGGCCCTGTGGGAGCGTATCCGCTTTGGCAAGGCCTCGATGGTCGGTCTGGTCACCGGCACAATCGCAGGTCTGGCCTCGATCACGCCTGCATCGGGTTTCGTCGGTCCGGTTCAGGCCCTGATCATTGGCGCGGTGGCCGGTGTTCTGTGTCAGGAAGCCGTCAGCGTCGTGCGTAACAAACTGAATATCGACGACACGCTGGATGTCTTCGCCGTGCATGGTGTCGGCGGTATCTTTGGCACGCTCATGATCGCCCTTTTTGGCCTTGGAACCTGGACCGCTCAGTTGGGCGGGCTGATTGTCGTGGGTGCCTTTACGGCAGTTGTCACGTTTGTGTTGGTCAAACTGGTTGCACAGATCACGCCACTTCGCGTAGACGCCGAGACCGAGACAAATGGCCTCGACCTCTCGGTACATGGCGAGCGGGCCTATGACATGAGCAGTTAAGCCCACCTTGGCTGCCCATCGCCCGTAAGGGCAAAAGCGGACCTCTTGGGGGTCCGCTTTTCTTTTGCCCAATCCCTCTCGACTCCAGCCCAAGGGTCGGGCTATCAGCCCGCAACGTGTTTTCAGCCCCGAGGTTTGCGCCATGATCCCCAGTTCTTTTCCCGACAGCACCGAAATCGCCCGCCTGACTGCACGGATGCTGCTGGAGATCAAGGCCGTGCATTTCAACTCGCGGGAACCGTTCACGCTGGCCAGCGGGTTGCCTAGCCCGACCTATATCGACTGCCGCAAACTGATCTCGTATCCGCGTATCCGCTCGACACTTATGGATTTCCTGACCGTCACGGTGATGCGTGATGCTGGCTTTGAGGCATTCGACAACATCGCAGGCGGGGAAACGGCGGGCATCCCCTTTGCCGCTATGGTCGCCGAGCGTATGGCTCTGCCCATGACCTACGTGCGCAAGAAACCCAAGGGCTATGGCCGCAACGCCCGAATCGAAGGGGCGATGAGCGAAGGCGAGCGTGTGTTGCTGGTTGAAGACCTGACCACTGATGGCGGCTCGAAACTGTCCTTTGTCGATGCGATCCGCGAAACCGGTGCTACCTGCGGGCACACCGCCGTCATCTTCTACTACGGCATCTTCCCCGAGACCGAGAAAACGCTGGGTGATCATGGCGTCAAGCTGCACTCGCTCTGCACGTGGTGGGATGTTCTGGCCGAGGCCAAGGCACAGAAAGCCTTTGATCAGGAAACACTTGAGGCTGTCGAAGCTTTCCTGAACGACCCGCGCGGATGGCAAGAGGCCAATAAACCAGCGTAAACCTCTTGTGGAAGGATTGGGGACAAACCCGGAAGAATCGGGCAGTTCGCCACGATATATGGTGACTTTTCCGACAATTCCTACATAATAAGCGATGCATATTCAGGCATCCAAGCGGTCTGGAAAGTTATCCCTAGGCTTTACCCCAAGTTAGCCACAGGTATTTCCAGATAGCTTGCGGTGACGTTTCGCGTGTAGAACCTCGGAACGGGCAGCGGGGACAAAATGAACGAGATCAGCAGTATCGAGCAGGCAGCGGCACAGATTCAGAATGCCGAAACCATGCCGCATTCCATCGAGGCCGAGCAGCAATTGCTGGGCGCGATTCTGACCAATAACGACCTGTACGACCGGGTCGCCTCGATCATCGGGGCTGAACATTTCTATGATCCGGTCCATGCCCGGATTTACGAGGTGGCCTCGGCCCGTATTGCAAAGAACGCGCTTGCCTCGCCCGTGACGCTCAAATCATTCATGGCCGAGGATGAGGGCCTGAAAGAATTGGGCGGTCCCGCTTATCTGGTCAAACTGGCGGGCGCTTCAATCAGCGCATTCGCGGTGCACGACTATGCCCAGATGATCTATGACCTTGCCATCCGGCGCGAGCTGATCCGGCTGGGTCGCGACATCTCGGACAAGGCGGCGCGGGTCGATGTTTCGAGCGAGCCGAAAGAACAGATCGTCGAGGCCGAGCAGCAGCTTTATCAGCTGTCCGAGCAGGGCCAGACCGAGCAAGGCTTTCAGTCCTTCCTCAAGGCCGTCACCGAAGCCGTCAACGTCACCAACGAGGCCTACCAGCGCGGCGGCGGCATGGCCGGGATTTCCACCGGTCTGGCCGATCTGGACAAGCAATTGGGTGGGTTGCACCCGTCCGACCTGATCATTCTGGCCGGCCGTCCATCCATGGGTAAAACCTCGCTGGCGACCAACATCGCCTTCAACGTTGCCAAGGCCTACAAGCGTGGCACAAAGCCCGACGGCAGCGAAGGCGCGATCGATGGCGGTGTTGTAGGCTTCTTCTCACTCGAAATGAGCGCGGAACAGCTTGCGGGCCGGGTTCTGGCGGAAGCCTCGGAGATTTCCAGCCACAAAATCCGTCAGGGCGACATGACCGAGGCCGAGTTCCGTCGATTTGTGGATGCGGCCAAAGAGCTTGAGGCCTGTCCCCTGTTTATTGACGACACTCCTGCCTTGCCGATCTCGCAACTTGCCGCCCGTGCACGACGGTTGAAACGGACCCACGGGCTGGACTTGCTGGTCATCGACTATCTACAGCTGTGCCGCGGCATGGCCGACAACCGGGTGAACGAAATCGCCGAGATTTCGATGGGCATGAAAGCTATCGCCAAGGAACTGAACATCCCGGTCATTGCTCTTTCACAGCTGTCGCGCCAGGTGGAAAACCGCGACGACAAGCGCCCGCAGCTGTCCGACCTACGTGAATCCGGCTCGATCGAGCAGGACGCCGACGTTGTGATGTTTGTGTTCCGCGAGGAATACTACAAAGAGCGCGAAAAGCCCGGTGATCACGAACTGGAAAAGATGGAAGAGTGGAAGCAGGCGATGGAACGTCTGCACGGCAAGGCCGAGGTCATCGTCGGCAAGCAACGTCATGGCCCAATCGGCACGGTCGAGTTGTCGTTCGAGGCCCAATTCACCCGCTTTGGCAATCTGGTCAAGCCTTGGCAACAGGGTGGTGAAATCGAGGGTTATTGATCGCGGGCAGAACACCTGCCCCAGATATTGAACGCCAAGTCCTTTGGTGTTTTTCCTGCCCGGTGTTAACGTGACGGTGACGTTCAACCCAACGCGCCAAACCCGCCCGGAGACCCACTGATTTGCCCGCGATCATATCGGAAATAAGATATCGCAACGGCCCGAACTTTGCTCCGGACGGAGATTTCATTGAAATCCGGGTTCCGACCGGAACCGACGTTACCGGCTTGCAGGTCGATGTTTACAACCCCAATGGCTCGGTGCGCAGTTCGACGGATGTCGACAACGGAACGATGACCACCGTGGGCGGGTTCGACTATTACGTGATTTCGGCGCGCATCAACCGGTTTGGGGCGGTTTCTCTTTCGGACAATGGTTCGGTTCTCAGCTTTGTATCCTTCGACTCGCAGGTAACTGCGACACAGGGGCCGGCCAGTGGCCAGACTTCGACCCAGATCGGCAGCAACGGCACGGACGATACCGCGTCTCTGTCATCGAAGGACGGGGTCAACTTTGTTGAGGATCCCAATCCCAGCCCCGGCGCCCCCTGTTTCGTTTCGGACACCCTGATCCTGACGGACCGTGGCGAAATCAGCGTTCAGGATATCCGCCCCGGTGACAAGGTGATGACGACCGAACGCAGCTCGGCAACCGTTCGGCTTGTTCTATCCCGGTCCCTGCGCCAGGCCGATCTGTTGAAATCACCCGAACTGCGCCCAGTCCGCATTACGGCCGGCGCCCTGGGGCACGGCCTGCCCCGCCGAGACCTGACGGTTTCGCGACAGCACAGAATGCTGGTCCGATCGGACATCGCGCAGCGCATGTTCGACACAAGAGACGTTTTGGTCTCGGCCATCCGACTAACAGACCTGCCGGGCGTTTACGTGGATTACGATGCGACGCAGGTGGTTTATCATCACGTTGTCTGTGACCGTCACGTGGTTCTTCTTGCCGAAGGCGCGCCAAGTGAAAGCCTGTTCACCGGCCCCGAAGCCCTCAAATCCCTTCCGCCCGAAGCGTTGCAAGAGCTGTTGCAGATTTTTCCGGGTCTCGACTGCAATAAGGATATGGACCCTGCCTTTTATATCCCCAGCGGCAGGCGACAGAAAAAGCTGGTGGCCCGACATGTCCGGAACAGCGAGGCGATCATAGATCAGGCCCTGTTCTAGGCTGTGGAACCAAGGCCATCGACCAAAGCGAATAAACCGATCCCGCCTACCACAGCAATGGATTGTTCAGCGCGGAAACGCATCCCGACGGGCCTTTCAGCGGTTTCAGGTCAAAACCGTCTAGCGCCTGTCCCAACCAGCCGTGCGGATGGCTGAGTTTCAGCGGTGGCTGAGCAGTATCCTCGGTGATCTGCACAAAACCCGTTTTGCAATAATAGGCCGGGTCGCCATAGGTCAGTGCCACGTCCACACCTGCCGTCCGCAAGCGATCCAGACCATAGGTAATCAGCGCCTGTCCAATACCTGTTTTTTGCTTGCCCGTTTGCACGGCCATCGGCGACAGGATGAACACATTGCGCGTATCCTGCGAAAACGTCATCCGGGAAAAGATGGCACAGCCAAGCAGCTCGTGATCCTGTTGAGCCGTGCACACAAGGATATCTTCAGGCGGCGTGGTGTTGAGCAATTCACGTACGAATGCACCTATTGCCGCCCCTTCCTCTGGCCCTTCCGATGCGGAAAAAACGTCGGCAAAAAGACGGATGATCTCTGACGGGTCCCGGGTCAAACCGGTAGAAAAATCCATGGCTCCCTCATGAGTTGACGTTGCGCCCGGTCTTTACCGGAACCGAACGATCCGGCTCTCAGGATCGCTTTAACCTTGACGTGAAGACAATCCCAAAAACCTGCAACCATGGCGGAATGCTGCCATTTCTTCTGGTTTTTTGGTGTTTTCCGTAACAACAGACCAAACACCAACATAAACCGACAGGTAAATGCGCCATTCCCTCTTGACCTTAAGCGGCGCAATGTCATGAACAGTGCCATGAGTACTGCACGTTTGACGATCAATCTTCAGGCGCTCGCCAGGAATTGGCGGGCGCTCGACGCGAAAACCGGGGTCGAAACCGGCGCCGTGGTCAAGGCCGATGCCTATGGGCTGGGTGCCGGGCCCGTCAGCGATACGCTGGCCGAGGAAGGCGTTCGCAAGTTTTTTGTGGCGGCCGCAGAAGAAGGCGCCGCTGTCCGCAATGCGGTTGGCCCCGGCCCGATGATCTTTGTCTTTTCCGGCCATATGGAGGGCGACACAGACCTTCTGCGCGCCAATGATCTGACGCCGCTGATCAATTCGGGCGAGCAGTATCAGCGCCATATGGAGGCCCTGCCCGACCATCCCTTTGGCATTCAGCTGGACAGTGGCATGAACCGGCTGGGGCTGGAACCCGCCGACTGGGCCGAACTGCGCCCAAGGGCCGAGGCCCTGAACCCAGCCGTTGTCATGTCTCATCTGGCCTGCTCGGACGAGCCAGACCACCCGATGAACAGGCAGCAGCTGAAAACCTTCCGCGAGATGACCGACGGTATCGCCGCGCCGCGTTCTCTGGCTGCGACCGGCGGTTTGCTTTTGGGGCCCGAGTTCCATTTCGATTTCTGCCGCCCGGGCATCGGC
The DNA here is from genome assembly GCF_056541565.1 of Ruegeria sp. AG6. Lineage (NCBI taxonomy): Bacteria > Pseudomonadati > Pseudomonadota > Alphaproteobacteria > Rhodobacterales > Roseobacteraceae > Ruegeria > Ruegeria sp. AG6. The sequence continues at coordinate 886,414 of NZ_JBQFYQ010000001.1, forward strand.
CTGTATGGCGGCCTGCCCTTTGCGGATGCCAAACCCGTTGTCACGGTCGATCTGCCTGTCATCCAATTGCGCAAGGTGGCCGTGGGCGAAACTGTTGGTTACGGCAACAGCTGGGTTGCGCGCCGGCCGTCCCGTATCGCCACCGTCGCGGCCGGGTATGCAGACGGCCTGCATCGCGCCATCGGGGGCGGCATCGACGCCTTCGCCGGCAATCAGCCCTGCCCGGTTGTTGGCCGTATCTCGATGGACCTGATCACGGTGGATGTCACGGACCTGCCCAAAGACCCGGAACGCCTGCGTATCCTGAATGGCCATCAGACCGTCGATGACCTGGCCGAAGCTGCAGGTACAATTGGCTATGAAATCCTCACATCAATGGGCAATCGCTATTCGCGGGGCTATGTGGAATGAACCCTCTCACCGCGCTCGAAGGTCTGGGCCGCACGGTTCTGAGCCTGCTTGCGGCCTTTGGCCGGGTGGCACTGTTCGCGCTTGATGCGATTTCGCATATTCTGCGCCCCCCCTTCTATCCGCGCGAATTTGGCATGGCCCTGCTGAACATCGGCTGGCTGTCTCTGCCGGTCGTCGGCCTGACCGCGATTTTCACCGGCGGTGCGCTGGCGTTGCAGATCTACGCCGGCGGCGCGCGTTTCAACGCCGAAGCCGTGGTGCCCCAGATCGTCGCCATCGGCATGGTGCGAGAGCTTGGCCCGGTTCTGGTCGGCCTGATGATTGCTGCGCGCGTGACCTCATCCATCGCAGCCGAAATCGCCACGATGAAAGTGACCGAACAGATCGACGCGCTGGTCACGCTGTCGACCCACCCGATGAAATACCTCACCGCCCCGCGCGTTCTGGCCGCCCTGATCACTGTGCCGGCTTTGGTGGCAGTGGGTGACATCATCGGAATTGCCGGCGGCTACACCGTCGCCACGCAAAATCTGGGCTTCAACCCGGCCGCCTATCTGAAAAACACGGTCGATTTCCTGGAAACCCGCGACATCGTCTCATCGCTGGTCAAAGGTGCAGCTTTTGGCCTGATCGCGGCCATCATGGGCTGTTACTACGGCATGAATTCCGGCCGTGGCGCACAAGGCGTCGGCCGCGCAACCAAAGGCTCCGTCGAGGCCGCCGCCGTACTGATCCTGGCCGCAAACTTCGTTCTCACAGGGGTATTCTTCTCGCTATGATCCGGATGGAGAACGTACATAAGGCCTTTGGCGACAACCACGTGCTGCAAGGCATGAACCTTGAGATCCCCAAGGGCACCTCGATGGTCATCATCGGCGGTTCGGGCACTGGTAAGTCCGTGGCGCTGAAATGCATTCTGGGCCTGATCAAGCCCGACAGCGGCATGATCTATGTGGACGGCAAAGACGCCAGCAAGGGCGACCGTGATGCCTTTCTGGCCCGGTTCGGTATGCTGTTTCAGGGCGCGGCCCTGTTTGATTCACTGACCGTCTGGCAGAACGTCGCCTTCCGCCTGCTGCGTGGTTCTCTGAAACGTCCAACCGACGAAGCCCGCGAAATCGCCATCGACAAACTGCGCCGCGTGGGCCTGAAATCCGACGTGGCCGACCGCTTTCCGGCGGAACTGTCAGGCGGCATGCAAAAACGCGTGGGCCTTGCCCGCGCCATCGCCGCCGAGCCCGAGATCATCTTTTTCGACGAACCCACCACCGGCCTCGACCCGATCATGTCCGGCGTCATCAACGATCTGATCCGCGAAATCGTGACCGAGATGGGCGCCACCGCGATGACCATCACCCACGACATGAGTTCCGTCCGCGCGATTGCCGACAACGTCGCCATGCTGCACGGAGGCGTAATCCAGTGGACCGGCCCCGTTGGGCAGATGGATGCATCGGGTGATCCTTATGTAGAGCAGTTCATCAGCGGGAGCGCAGAGGGGCCGATTGAGGCGGTGCGTTAACCTTCGCTCTTTGCCAGCCACTTTGCCGAGCGTTCGAGAACGTCCTGAGGAATAGCTTCGGCGCGCCTTGTCTGCAGGTTGAGCAAGACGCATTTAAAAACCGTCGAAAATGTCGTTTCACCGTCGATCACTCGAACTAATTTGTGGCTGAAAGTCATGGACTTCGTTCCTACTTTCAGGATTTCGCTTTCCATTTGGATCGCCTCGCCAGCACTCAATTCCGCAAGGAAATTGCTTTCTGCATGGACCACCGCAAAGGATAGCTTTCTTCCTGACCGCATGTCTTCGGACGTCAGCCCCAACTCTGCCTGCAACGCAAAAACGGAATCCGAACATGCCGCAAAATACTTGGACACGTTCATATGCCCCAGAAAATCACAGTCCGATGGATCGACAATTGACTTGAAGGCCACAAAACCCGACATCATTCCTCCCCGTCTAAAAATAACTCAGTGGCGAGTGCTGGTTTAAGGTAACCATATCAAATCATCGCCGCAAATTTCGAAATCTTACCTAGACGCCCAGTCATGCCCCTCCGCCTCGCCACCCTTTCCCTCCTGATCCTCTACCCCGTCGCGTGGTTCGCCCCGCTGATGCGCGCGGGGTTTCTGCCGATCTTCGGCCTCAGCGAAATCAGTGTCATCACCGGCCTCCAGTCCTTATGGAAATCCGACGTCTTTCTTGCGCTGATCGTCACCATATTCGCCCTGTTCGCCCCTTACATAAAAACCATCGGCACCGCGCTGATCCAATGGAACCTGCTGGATGCCCGCGTCCAACCTGCGCTCAATATCCTTGGCAAACTGGCCATGGCCGACATCTTCCTGATCGCGCTTTACATCACTTTGGCCAAGGGCATCTCATACGCCACCATTGAGACGGCATGGGGTCTCTACCTGTTCACGGCCTGCATTTTGGCTTCGATCGCACTGGGTCATATTACAGAGATGACATCCACTTCACGAAAAGCTCAGACCTAATTGATTGAAAACACAAATCTAAGTATCATCCTTATATTTCGAGCAGCAGTGTTTTGTAGTTTTCGGGTCCGCAGCGGATCGTACGCAATCGTTTGATTACCTTCCGCTTCGGCCCGGTGTGTACCGGTTTGAAGAAGGAGTACGACGATCATGGCCGCCCTCCACAGTATCACATTGCAATTTCAGAATGCCTTTTTAAGACTGACTTTTTTCCTGATCTGTTTGGCGGCCTTGTTGGCCGTTTCAGCCACATTGTTATCCGCTTTGGGCGTATTGCCCTGGCTCTCGATGCAGGCCGGATTTGGCGAGGCACCGGCAAAGGATGCCGGCATGTTCATCCAGATTGGCCTGACAGCGCTGATTCTCATGCTGGCGTTTTACCTGCCGGCAAATGCCCGAATGATGGCGCTGGAAAACAACCACCGCAAGTTTGCGCTCAATATGCATGACATCGCGGACGCGTATCAAATGGCACATGCCGCCGATCGCGGCGGGCTGTTCATGATGTCGTCCGAGTTTGACGCCGTCAAGGAACGCATGGGGTTTCTGCGCCAGCACCCCGACCTGCAATCACTCGAGCCCGAGATCCTGGAACTGGCCGCGCAGATGAGCCAGATCAGTCAGGAACTGGCCCGGACCTATGGCGATGCGCAGGTCGAACGCGCGCGGATGTTCCTGCAACAGCGACAGGAAGAGATCGAACTGTTTCAACAGCGTCTGGAAGAGGCGCAGGTCATCCAGAACGAATTGCGCCAATGGACGCGGGATGTGGAAATGGAAGAGACGATCGCCAGGTCGCAACTTACCCGCTTGCGGGATGAACTGTTCGAGCTTCTGCCCGAATTGTCGACCCAACTGCACACACCGCGCAAAAATGGCACCTCAAAGGCATCCAGCGTGGTTGCAATGTCGCCCCTTCGACCGGCGGAATAGGCGCGCCAGCGCCCGCTGCGGACGATGGCCCAACCGGGCCTGAGGCCGCAGCGCGCCATCGGCGGTGAGGAACGCCCGCAAGGGCTTGAAGAACCGCCCAAGCTCGGGCACCAAGTGCGTCATGGCAAAGACGACATCCTTCTCCTGCTCGGCCTGCGGTGCGACGCATACACGATGGTCCGGACGCTGCGACGGTTGCGGCGAATGGAACACCATCGTTCAGGACGCGCCCATATCGACTGGCCCGGCCAGAAAATCCCTCGGCGGCAAACGCGGCCAGTCCATCGCACTCGCGGATCTGTCCACCGAGGAAACACCGCCGCCCCGCACCCTCTGCGGGGTCGAGGAGCTGGACCGTGTTCTGGGCGGCGGGCTGGTCCCGGCCTCCGCCCTGTTGGTGGGAGGAGACCCCGGCATCGGGAAATCGACCCTGCTGCTGCAAGCCGCAGCGCGTTTCGCGCGTGCGGGCGTGAAAACCATCTATGTCTCGGGCGAAGAAGCCAGCGCACAGGTGCGTATGCGCGCCCGCCGTCTTGGGCTTGAGGACGCCCCCGTTCAACTTGCCGCCGAAACCAACCTGCGCGACATCCTCACGACGCTGGAAGCCGAAAAACCAGGCCTGGCCATCATCGATTCGATTCAGACGATGTGGGCAGACAATGTCGACAGCGCACCCGGTTCCGTATCACAAGTCCGGGCCGCGGCCCATGAACTGACCACGTTTGCGAAACGGCACGGTGTTTCGATCATCATGGTTGGCCACGTCACCAAGGAAGGCCAGATCGCGGGCCCTCGCGTGGTCGAACACATGGTTGATACCGTCCTTTATTTCGAGGGCGAGCGCGGCCACCAGTTCCGCATCCTGCGCGCGGTCAAGAACCGTTTTGGACCAGCGGACGAAATCGGCGTGTTCGAAATGACCGGCAAGGGTCTGGCGCAAGTGACCAACCCCTCGGCCCTGTTCCTGTCCGAACGTGGCAGGCCAAGCCCCGGCTCTGCAGTTTTTGCGGGCATTGAAGGCACCCGACCCGTGCTGGTCGAATTGCAGGCTCTGGTCGCACCCTCGCCCCACTCACAGCCCCGCCGCACCGTTGTTGGGTGGGACAGCGGGCGGTTGGCAATGATCCTTGCGGTGCTCGAGGCCCGCTGCGGCATTCCCTTTGCCGGGCTCGACGTCTATCTCAACGTTGCCGGAGGTCTGAAAGTCAGCGAACCCGCCGCCGATCTGGCTGTGGCTGCCGCCCTTCTCAGTGCCCGAGAAGACACAGCATTGCCCGCCGACACGGTCGTTTTCGGAGAAATCTCGCTGTCCGGGGCACTTAGACCGGCCCCACAGACCGAAAACAGGTTGAAAGAAGCGCAAAAACTTGGTTTCACGGCGGCAATTGCTCCGGCTGGTGGCAAAACCGGCACTGTGGCAGGTCTGACACTCACCCGACCCTCTGATTTGGTGGGGTTTGTTGGCGAAACCTTCGGAGCAGGTTAAAGTCGCGCCCCGAGGGGCAGAAAAAGAACAGGCGAGGGCCATGGAAGGTTTTACAATAATTGACGGGGTCGTCGCCCTGATCATCGTGCTGTCGGGCTTGCTGGCCTACTCACGTGGCTTCATGCGCGAAGTTCTGGCCATTGCAGGCTGGGTCGCGGCGGCCGTTCTGGCATTCATCTTTGCCCCACAGGCTGTGCCGCTGGTCAAAGAAATCCCTGTGGTCGGAGATTTCCTGCGCGACAGTTGTGAACTGTCGGTGATCACCGGCTTTGCAGCCGTCTTTGCCGTGGCTTTGATTGTGGTCAGTATCTTCACACCGCTGTTTTCATCGCTGGTGCAGCGCTCGGCATTGGGCGGTCTGGATCAGGCGCTGGGGCTGTTCTTCGGCATCGCGCGCGGCATTCTGCTGGTTGCAATCGCCTTCTTTGTCTATGATACGGTCATGACCGGCCAGTCCTATACAATCGTGGACGAAAGCCGCTCGGCCAAAGTGTTCGAGCAGTTCAGCAGCCAGATTGAAGAGCAAAACCCCGAAGCCGCTCTGGGTTGGGTGACTGCACAATACGAAGAACTGGTCGCCAGCTGCACGGCAGGAAACGAACAACCCGAAACCACAGCACCAACTGACGGGTAATCATGGGGTGCATTGCGTAATGAAAGCCCGGCACTGTCCGGGCTTTTTCGATTCAAACATACCCTTCCCCGCCACAGACCGTGCAGCGGATCGTTTTCAGCCCAAAACACCCGTCGCATCGGCTGGAGATCGGTTTGCCAAGAATATCCCGGCTTTTGACAACTTCGCCCGCCCCGTTGCAGATCTGACAGGGCGCCCGGCCCATTCCCCGGCACCTGTGGCACCGTTGTTTGATCCGGTCCTGCTTCTTTTGAGGTTTATGTTGCCACATTCCGGCCCTTTGCGTGCTTCACCCATCCTGTTTTGCACATATTAATTGGCATGACAGCACATTTGATTGCACATGTCATCTTCTTCCTGACCCTGCCCCGATCCGCGAAATCCCGACCTGCGGCAATAGGTGAGTGTGATCCTTTGATGACAGCCACGCCATTAGGCATTATGTGGAGGCCAACCCGCCACGGAATCGGAGCCACCGATCTTGTTCTTTCTGTTCGAATGCGCGCTGGTCGTTGTGATGGTCGCCCTATTGGCGTCGTTGTCGCCTGCCACCAAACCGACCGCACGCGCCTTGCAGAGGATCCGATGCCGAACGGCGGTCAACCCTCAGGTCAAATCGTCATAGAAGTTGGAGCCCCTTAAATGTGTGGGATTTTGGGAATCGCAAGCCGGACACATGATGTGTTTGCCGAAATCTATGACGGGCTGCTGATGTTGCAGCACCGGGGTCAGGATGCCTCAGGGATCGTGACCTACAACGGCGAATTCTTCCGGGAAAAGAAGGCCAACGGTCTGGTAAAGGATGTGTTCAACGCCCAGGATGCAGAAACCCTGTTGGGTCGTGTGGGCATGGGGCATGTGCGCTATCCGACGGCGGGGTCCCTCAGCGCGGCCGAGGCGCAGCCCTTTTTCGTGAACGCCCCTTACGGCATCTATCTGGTTCACAACGGCAACATCACCAACACCGCCGAACAGCGCGAAAAGGTTACCGGCAAATACAGCCGTCACCTGCGCACCACGTCAGACTCTGAAATCCTTCTGAACGTGCTGGCCGACAAAGTGGCGGACGCGATCAAGGTGAATGGCAACGGCGAACCCATCCGCAATCTGTTTGCCGGTGTGAAGATGACGATGGAACGCGTTCAGGGCGCCTATTCCGTGATCTGTCTGGTCGCGGGTGTCGGTATGTTGGCCTTCCGCGATCCGTTTGGCATTCGCCCACTTTCGGTCGCCAAACGCGAAGTGGACGGAGACGGTGATGATTATGCCTTTGCCTCGGAAGACGTGGCCTTTGGCATCAACGGCTTTGAAAAGCTGCGTGATCTTCGCCCGGGTGAGGCGATCCTGATCGATCTGGACGGCAATATGCACGAGTTTCAGGCGGTCGAAGGCAACTTGACACCCTGCATTTTCGAGTATGTCTACCTGGCGCGCCCGGATTCTTTGCTGGACGGTGTTTCGGTTTACAAGACGCAGATGCGCATGGGCCAGACGCTGGCGAAACAGATTCAGGACTCGGGGCTGGAAATCGATCGGATCATCCCGGTGCCCGACAGCGCCCGCCCCGTGGCCCTGGAAGCCGCAAAGATCACCGGCATCCCCTATCGCGAAGGGCTGGTGAAAAACCGGTATGTCGGGCGCACGTTCATCATGCCGGGTCAGGCAGAGCGGCAGAAATCCGTCCGCCGCAAGCTGAATGCCGTGCCGCTGGAATTTGACGGCCACAGTGTTCTGCTGATCGACGATTCCATCGTACGGGGCAACACCATCAAGAAGATCGTTCAGATGTGCCGCGATGCCGGGGCCAAGAAGGTCTATGTCGCCAGCGCCTCGCCGCCGGTGAAATACCCCAATGTCTACGGTATAGACATGCCAACCAAGGCCGAACTGATCGCGAACGGCAAGGAAATCGAAGAGATCCGCGAAGAACTGGGTGCCGACGCCCTGTTCTATCAGCACCTGGAAGATCTGATCTGGGCCGCCAAGGAGGGCAATCCCGAGATCGAAGCCTTCGACTGTTCCTGTTTTGACGGCAAGTACATCACGGGCAGCGTCAGCGAAGGTTATCTGGACAATCTGGAGAACAGCAGCCGTGTCAGCCAGAAGCGCGCCGACATGCAGGTTCCGGGCGAGTCTTGGAACGCGGCGAAACTGGCCTCGGGCTGAGCGGACGAAACGGGACTGACACAGTCAGTTTTCCATTCTGAAAAGCGAATCAAAACGGCGGAACATCCCGGCCAGCCGATAGCTGTCGACCGCCTGATTGCTGTCATGGGATGTGAATGAGTGGAAATCTGCCACAACCAGTCGGCGAATTCCACGCAATCACAAGGGCTTTTTTCAAGGGCGCCAAATCGTGATGACACCTGTCCGTGCAGCGCTTTTGTTCGCTTGAGCGTTTTGCTATCTGGCCGCGACCACTCACTCAAAAAGGGGTCCGGGCCACGGCCCGGTCCGCGGATCATGTCAAACGCCAAAGTCCAAAGCGCGGCCACACAGCGGGGCGCGCTGAAGAAGAATTCCGTCTCGGTTCTGGGCGTATTCGGGCCGAAAGCGGATATGCGCGCCCTGATGCGCCTGTCATCAGGCCGCGTGAAAGAAGTAAAACCCGGAAGCCGCGTTGCCTCGGGCACAGTTATAGCGATTGATGAGCATGGCATAATGCTGCGACAAAGCGGCCAGACCCGGCGTATCGCCATCCCCGGCGGCTGATCACATCTTGACGCCCCGCGCGCGGGGGTTCAAACCGCAGGCATGACCGATACGACCAAAATCGCCCTGATAACCGGGGCCTCGCGCGGGCTGGGCGCTGCCCTGGCCGAAGCGCTGGCGCCCGAATACCACATTGTCGCCGTCGCCCGGACCACTGGCGGGCTGGAAGAACTGGACGATCGCATCAAGGCCAAGGGTGGCTCTGCCACGCTGGCACCGATGGACATCACTGATCCGAACGCGATGGCAACCCTGTGTCGCGGGATCCATGACCGTTGGGGCAAGGTGGATTTGTGGCTGCATACGGCCATTCACACTTCGGCGCTGACACCGGTACATTTCGTTGACCCCAAGGAATGGACCAAGGCAGTCAACACGAATGCAAACGCAACCTCGGTCCTGATCCCATATGTCGCGCCGCTGCTGGGTGAAAACGGCCACGCAGTGTTTTTCGATGACCCGAAAGCCGGTCACAAATTCTATGGCATCTATGGTGCCACCAAGGCCGCGCAAATGGCGCTGGCCCGCAGTTGGGCGGCCGAGACCGAACGCACCGGTCCGCGCGTTTCGATCGTGGAACCAGCACCGATGCCGACCGCCGTGCGTGCCCGGTTCCACCCGGGCGAAGATCGCGATGCACTGACGAGCACCGCAGATGAAGCTGCGCGGATCCTGGCGCTGCTTTAGGAAATGGCCCTGACGGGCCATGCCTCCGGCGGGGATATTTTTAGCCAGATGAAGCTGGAATCAGGCGATATGAACGCCGTTCCGCCCGGCCAGATCGACGAAGAACTGCCACGCGACACGGCCTGAACGCGATCCGCGCGTGGCCTGCCATTCAATTGCTTCGGCGCGCAGGATTTCGGCATCGACCGAAACGCCATAGGCGGCACAATAGCGGTCGATCATGGCAAGATATTCGTCCTGATCGCAGGGGTGGAATCCCAGCCACAGACCGAAGCGGTCGGACAGTGATACCTTTTCCTCGACCGCCTCTGACGGGTTGATGGCGCTGGAACGTTCATTTTCAATCATGTCCCGCGGCATCAGGTGACGGCGGTTCGAGGTCGCGTAGAACACCACGTTTTCCGGGCGACCTTCGATACCGCCATCCAGAACGGCCTTGAGCGATTTGTAATGCTGGTCATCGTGACTGAACGAGAGGTCGTCGCAAAACAGGATGAACCGATAAGGCGCCGCGCGCAGGTGGTTCAGCAGACGCGCGACCGAGGCCATATCCTCGCGCTGTAGTTCCACAAGCTTCAGGTCAGGATGATCTGCGCTCAGCGTGCCGTGGACGGCCTTTACGAGGCTGGATTTGCCCATCCCGCGCGCGCCCCACAACAGTGCATTGTTTGCCTTGTAGCCGGCCGCGAAGCGGCGGGTGTTGTCAAGTAACGTGTCGCGCGACCGATTTATGCCGACCAGCAGATCCAGATCGACGCGATTGATCTGTTCGACCGGTTCCAGGCGTTCCGGTTCCACATGCCAGACAAAGGCAGGGGCCGCATTGAAATCCGGTGTGGCCAAAGGCGCCGGCGCCATGCGCTCCAACGCGGCAGCAATACGGTTCAGGGCTTGGTCGTCCATCGGCTTCTCCGGTCAGATACGGATCGGTTCAAAGCATGTTCTGATTGGCGCAACAAGGCCCGCGAACGAAAAAGGCGCGCCCGAACGGGGCGCGCCTCGGCTGTTGTTTCAGCAGGTTACTTGTCGTCTTCGAATTCCCGCATCAGATCTTCGTCCGCTTCGGCTTCTTCATCGTCGTAGTAACCTTCAGCCCGCAACTGCTCTTCCCGCTTCCTTTCAACCCGGGCCACCAGGAAGATCGAAATCTCATAAAGGCCATAGACCACCACAAAAAGGATAATCTGCGTGATCACGTCAGGAGGCGTCACGATCGCCGCCAGCACCAGAATGCCGACCACCGCATATTTGCGCACGGCCCCCAGACCCTCAGAGCTGACCAGACCTGCCTTGCCCATGAGGGTCAGAAGAACCGGCAATTGGAAGCACAGCCCAAAGGCCACGATGAACTTGATCGTCAGGTTCAGGTATTCCTGTGCCGAACCCTGAAACACCACGCTCAGCGGTGCAGCCGTTGCGCCATCGGCCACGGCTTCGCCTTCAGCGCCGAATTGCTGGAACCCAAGGAAGAAGTCATAGGCTAGGGGCGTGACGACATAGAAAGCAAAGCTGGCGCCCAGAAGGAACATGAAGGGCGAAGCCAGCATGAAGGGCAGAAACGCATTCTTCTCTGACTTGTAGAGGCCCGGAGCCACAAAGCGCCACATCTGCATCCCGATATAGGGAAACGCCAGAATGAAGCCCCCCAAAAGCGAAACCTTGATCGCGACAAAGAACCCTTCCTGCGGCGAGATGAAGATCAGGCCGCAATCCTGTCCGCGCTCGGTCAGGACCTCACACAAAGGGTTGGTCAGAAAATTGAAGATCGGCGTGGCCACCGTAAAGCAGATGATCATCCCGACCAGAAAGGCCACGACGCAGTGGATCAACCGCGTACGCAGCTCGGCCAGGTGCTCGATCAATGGGGCCGAGGTATCTTCGATCTCGTCGGTCTTGGTCATGTTTCGCCTTCAGTCTTCAGCGCCGCTTCGGCTTCTTCGGCCTTGGCCAGTGCCTCGGCAGCTTCCTTGGCCTTGCGCTCGGCGGCAGCGCGGGCCGTTGAGGCCTGAATTTTCTTGGCCTGTTCGGCTCGCTCGGCTGCCAGTTTACCGGTTTCGCTGTCAGGATCGAACTTGGTGGGATCCATGCTTTTTGCCATATCCTGCGCGGCTTGTTTCACGCCGTCCATGGCCGAACCAACCGGATTCGCGGCGGCGTTGAGACCTTTCTTGATCTCGTTCACACCGGCCTGATCGGCGGCCTCGTTCATGGCGCTGCTGAATTCGCGTGCCATGCCACGGGCCTTGCCGACAAACCGCCCGACATTGCGGAACAAAACCGGCAGGTCCTTCGGCCCGACAACGATCAGGGCGACAATGCCGATGACCAGAAGTTCGGTCCAGCCCAGATCAAACATCTGCGCTTACGCCTTGTCTTTCTCGGTTTCAGGCGTCACGTCCTTGGCCAGTTCCGACGCGTCCTGTTCCAGTTCTTCCGAACCGTCCTTCACGCCCTTCTTGAACGCGGTGATGCCTTTGCCGACTTCGCCCATCAGCGAGCTGATCTTGCCGCGACCAAACAGAACCAGAACCACAACGGCGATCAGCAAAAGACCGGGAAGGCCAATATTGTTCAGCATCTCATTTCTCCTTTTTCATCGGCGCCCTTGTGCGCCGGGAATATGAACTGGGTCCGTGTTTACGCCCCCAGGCCCTGTCCCAAAAGGGATCCGGCACAGATTGAGGGCGAAAATTGACCTCATCTGCAAAAAACTATGGGCTCGCATTTTCCAACTGACAGGTTTATGTCAGTTGGAAGTGGCTAGAACGATGGCATCGAAACCTGGTCAACGGAGACTCACATGACCCATGTTGCTGAAATCGTCACCTTCACTCTTGCCAACGGCACCACCCCTGAAGAGTTCGTAAAGCTCAGCAAGGCATCCGAAGCCTTTGTTCGCAGCGCACCAGGCTTTGCCCATCGACAGCTCAGCCAGGGCGCAGACGGCCGCTGGACTGACTATGTCGTCTGGACGGACATGAAGGCCGCGCAGGACGCTGCGGCACAGTTCCCGCAACAGGAATGTGCAGCAGGCATGATGGCGGCCATCAACCCTGAAAGCGTTCAGATGCGCCATGAGGCTGTTTTATGGAACATGACTGCCTAGGCGCGGTCCGGACGGCGTGTCATGCGCCGAACTGACCGCCTGTTCGATATCATCCAGATCCTGCGCGACGGAAAACTGCACCGCGCGCAGGACATCGCGGACCGGCTCGAGGTGTCGGTCCGTACCATCTATCGCGACATGGACACGCTGGTCGCCTCGGGTGTTCCTGTCGAAGGAGAGCGGGGTGTGGGTTACATGGTGCGCGAGCAGATCACCCTGCCGCCGCTGAATCTGACCCCGGCCGAGCTTGAGGCCCTGAACCTCGGCATGGCGATCGTGGCCGAAGCCGCAGATCCAGACCTGAAAGCCGCCGCGAACTCTCTGGCAGACAAGATCGATGCCGTCCTGCCCACACAGGTTGTGGCCGAAGCCGATAGCTGGAAATTCGCGGTCTACCCTTTTGCAGATGCAGCCCGCGGGCTTGCACATATGGCTCCGATCCGCGCGGCCATCAAATCACGCCAAAAGCTTCGGCTGTCCTACCGCCGCATTGACGGCGTTCTGACTGAACGCACAATCCGTCCCTTGCATATGGAATACTGGGGACGGATCTGGACACTTACCGCATGGTGCGAATTGCGAAACGGTTTCCGTGTCTTCCGTATCGACCTGATCGAATCCGTCTCGCCGCTGCCAGAGATCTTCGCAGACGAGCCAGGAAAACGCCTGAGCGACTACGACCCAAACGCCTGAGCGACTACGACCCAAACGCCTGAGCGACTACGACCCAAACGCCTGAGCGACTACGACCCAAACGCCTGACAGGCAGCCGTATTCAGAAGTGTTTCGGGCAGAGGCACAGCCCGAAACGAGCGATGTATCATTTCAGGTAGGGATCTGGATCCACTGATTCAAACCCTTTGCGCACCTCGAAATGCACATAGGCATCGTCTCCGCCCCTCAACTGCGCCAGCTTTTGTCCACGGCGTACACGATTCCCTTTTTTGACGGTGATGCCATCAACATTGGCATAGACCGTCAGCAGATCGTTTTTGTGTTTGACCACGATGATCGGAACCTGATCCGCGTCCGCGGTAATCGCCGCTACGGTTCCGGCCTCAGCCGCGGTGACGGCTGTGCCGGGGGCCGCAGCGATGTCGATACCTTCGTTCTTGCCCTTTTTATAGCCGCGGATGATGGTGCCGCTGACCGGCAGGGACAGGGCCGTAGATCGCGTGTTTGTCGGGGCTTCGGCCGTCACATCAGGGGCTTCAGCGCGCGGCGCGACCTTTTCGTCGGGCAAGGGCTGCGTGGCACTTGGAGGCGTCGGCGTCGGCGACCCCTGCCCCGGCTCCGTTACCTCGGTGGCCGCAACCGGTGCCGTTGCAGCAGCGCTTTGACGTGGCGCGGATTGGTTCTTGACCGGGATCAACAGAAACTGACCTTCACGCACGGTGAAGTCGGACCCCAGGCCGTTCCATTCCGCCAGCGATTCCACCGGAACCTGATAGAGGCGCGAAATTGTGTACGCCGTTTCGCCGCGCTTGACCTTGTGGCGGACAGGTTCCGGCCCGCTTGCGACGGGCGCCGGGGCTGGCTTGGCGGGCTCCAGCGTCGTCGTCCGGACGCCCCCCGTTTCAGGGGCCTGATCAATGGCGGCTCCGGCAACTGATGCGATATCTACGCCACTGCCTGCACCTACCGAACGCGGCAAGGCCAGAACTTCGCCCTCTCGCAGGGTATCGGTTGTCTGAAGGCCGTTGAACCGCGACAGCTCACCCTCGGGCAGGCCGACACGCGCGGCAACATCGCGCACCGTGTCGCCGCGTCGGGCCACGACAACCTGGTAGTTCGGATAGGTTATCACCCCCCGGCTGTCGGGCGACGGGCGCGACGTTGTTGCCGACTGCACTGCATCAGTGGTCGAAAATCCGCCGACCTGACCGCGCAGGTCGTAATCCAGTGGCCCCTCACACCCGGCCAGAATGGCCAGAGCGGCCACTCCGGTCGCGCAGCGACGCATAGCTGATTTGGATACTGCACTCATAATACTGTCCTCAACGCCCGCCCCTGTTGTCCGGGGTTCCGGCGACCAAATTTATCAAGCCTGTTACGCCTCGTCCTTGCCAAGCCCCTCAAGCAGGGGCACGAAACGGACCGACGTCAATTCTTCATAGTCCAGGCCGGCCTCGGTGCGCGTTACTTTGATCAACTGCTGCACCGTGTCCGACTGACCCACGGGTAATACCATAATACCCCCGATTTTCAGCTGCGCCAAGAGCGGTCCCGGAGGGTCTTCGGCTGCGGCCGTCACGATGATCCGATCAAACGGAGCCTGTTCCGGCAAGCCAAAGGATCCATCCGACAACATGGCCGTGATATTCGTAAGCCCCAGATCGGCAAAAAGCTTCCCTGTCTCGCTGACCAGCCGCCGATGGCGTTCGACCGTATAGACCCTGCGCGCCAGTTTCGACAGGATTGCGGCCTGGTAACCTGACCCGGTTCCGATCTCGAGCACGGTATCGCGCGGCCGAACGTCCAGCGCCTGCGTCATGAGACCAACGACCGACGGCTGACTGATCGTCTGACCGCA
Organism: Ruegeria sp. AG6; assembly: GCF_056541565.1. Taxonomy (NCBI): domain Bacteria; kingdom Pseudomonadati; phylum Pseudomonadota; class Alphaproteobacteria; order Rhodobacterales; family Roseobacteraceae; genus Ruegeria; species Ruegeria sp. AG6. Next base: position 901,418 of record NZ_JBQFYQ010000001.1, read on the forward strand.
GGAGATCGGCAATGGCATGTCCTCGTAAGCGCGATCTGCGAACAGGCCGGTGACAAAGCGGCCCCGGTCAACCTGTTCCATTGCCTCCAGAACGCGCGCATCCGTGACCCCCCGTTTGCGCAGGGCAAACAGGAACTGCATCACGATTTCCGGGTCCAGTCCGCTCATTCGACCGCCTTCAATGCCTCCAGCATGTCATATGCGGTCAAGTCGGCGCGCATCGGTGTAACCGAGATATAGCCTTCCAGATTGACCGCAGCATCCGTTCCCGGCGCAGTCGGGTTATGCTGATAGCCACCCTTGATCCACAGGAACCGCCGCCCCGAGGGCGAGCTGTGCGGCTCGACCGTAAAATGCGTGTCGCGCCGGAACCCCTGCGCGGCAACGCGCGTACCGCGCACTTCATCTGCCGGAACAGGGGGGAAGTTCACGTTGTAAAACAGGCGGTAATCGCCCTGCTCGACCGGGGTTGCATCCAGAATACGCCGGACCAGATCGGCCCCGAACCGCGCGGCAGCCTCGAACGGGTCGTCCAGCCCCAGATTTTGCGGGCCGAAATACTGTGACAGAGCAATCGCAGGAACCCCCTGCAGCGCCGCTTCCATCGCGCCGCCGATAGTGCCCGAATAAAGCGTGTTCTCGGCCGAGTTGTTGCCCCGGTTCACGCCGGACAGAACCAGATCCGGCGGGCAGTCTGACATCACGTCATGCAGCCCCGCCAACACACAATCCGCAGGCGACCCTTCCGCCGCATAACGCCGTTCGCCCAACTTGGCGATCATCGTGGGATGGGTATAGCTGATGCAATGCCCAACACCCGATTGTTCAAAGGCGGGCGCGACCACCCAGACCTCACCATCCGGACCTGCCAGTTCGGCAGCGATCGCCTCCAGCGTGATCAAGCCCGGAGCGTTGATCCCGTCATCATTGGTCAGAAGAATACGCATGTGCCCGATTTACCCCCGCGTTTGGCCCTTGATAGACCCAGCCCCGCGATGCGGCAAGCGACGCGACCCTGCAATCTGAGGCTTTCGCGCACCACTTGCACGGAAATCGCGAGGTTAACTCTGCGCCTCGGGGAAAACGAAACATTTGTCGCGACGAATGGTCAGCCACATGACACGGCCCGGATTGGGCACAAAGACATTGGGGACCGTCGCCCTGAGGATCGAGCCGTCGTAGTCCATGCGAAACTCGACCAGGCTTTCGTTTCCCAAAAAACGCGCGCGCTCGACCACGCCCCGCGCGGCAACGCCATCAGTTGCGGTCGGCAGCGGGCCCTTGCCGTTTCGGTCGAAATCCAGTTTGACATGCTGGGGGCGAAATACGATCTCGACATCCGTTCCATCCGGAATACCCGGCGCCAGAAACTGGCCGAACGGCGTGTCTGCCAGCGCTCCGTTCACCTGCGCCCGCAACACGTTGACATCACTGAAAAAGGCCACGGCAGCCTTGTCCGCCGGCCGGGTATAGACATTGTATGGCGCGCCCTGCTGGACGATCTTGCCGCGCCGCATCAGCGCGATCTCATCCGCCATCCGCATCGCCTCTTCCGGTTCATGCGTGACCAGCAGAACGGCCGCATCCTCTTCCTTGAGAATGGACAGCGTCTCATCCCGAATACCGTCGCGCAGACGGTTGTCGAGGCCCGAAAAGGGCTCGTCCATCAGCATGATCCGGGGCCGTGGCGCCAAAGCGCGGGCCAGGGCCACACGTTGTTGCTCGCCGCCAGACAGCTGATGTGGGAACCCGTCGATGAACCGCATCAGGTCCACTTTGCGCAAAAGCTCTTCGACCCGGGCTCGTTTTTCGTCCTTGCTGCCTTTCAGGCCAAAGGCCACGTTGTTGGCCACGCTCAGATGAGGAAACAGCGCAAAGTCCTGAAACATCAACCCGATCTCGCGCCGTTCCGGGGGCACCCGAAACACGGTGTCGCAGATCAGTTTGCCATCGACGTAAATCTCGCCCGAGTCCTGCATCTCGACCCCGGCAATCATGCGCAGGGTGGTGGATTTCCCGCAACCTGACGGCCCCAGCAAACAGGTCACTTTGCCGGCCTGCACGGTCAATGACACGTCATCCACGACGACCCGCCCTTCGAACCGGCGAACAATGTTGCGAATTTCCAGACGCGGAGGAGTTGCGTTACCTGTCACCGATGGACCCCATTGCCTTTCCCGATCAAATCCATCGGGCTTGGGCGGGGATAGCAACCCCGCCCCTCAGGTGCAAGGGATCAGCAGCAACCGCCGGATGATATCGTTTCGCCTGTGGCCTCGAACGGGCTTTCACCGCCGCAGCCTTCGAAAATGCCGAAATGGGTGGAAAAATCGCCGATAAAGTCGAAATGGCGGGCCAACCGCGTGTCCCGCAGCATCATCCAGGTATTGCCGCAGACCGGAAAGACCTTGCCGGCTTCGATGACATGGTGATCGTCCAGAACAAACGCATGCGGCGCGTTGGGAACGGTGCCTTTGTAGACCACCGCCTGGCCGTAATCCTCGCAGGCCGGTTCCAGCTCCGGCAGCTTGAACAGACGGTAGGTCGCCGACAGGAATCTGAGCGGGGCAACACGATCCTCCAGCGCAGGATTCTCGATGGTCAGCGGGCGGTGCGTCACCCGGCGCGGATCACCGAAACCTGCCTTGCGCGCCATCGACAGGAAATCATTCCAGTACAATGCACCCGACAGACATTCGCCATACAGAACCTCATCCGCGGCCATCGCCTGCGGGACACGGCGGTCGGCATAGACGTCCGAGAAATACATCTCGCCGCCTTCTTTCAGCAACCGATGCGCGCCGCGCAGCACGGCATCCTTGTCGGTCGCCAGGTTGATGACGCAGTTCGAGACGATGATGTCGAACGATCCGGGTTCCAGATCCAGTTCCTCCAGCGTCTCGATATAGCCGTGATGGAATTCCACATTGCTTTTGGCGTGCCCAAAGGCTTGGACGTGATAGTCCTGATGCGCGCGGGCAACGTCCAGTTGTTCGGGCGTCATGTCCACACCGACGACCCGGCCCTTTTCACCAACCATGGCAGACAGCGCATAGACGTCGCGCCCCGCCCCACAGCCAAGATCGAGGATCGACATGCCCTCGAGATCCAGAGGCGCGATCAGACCGCACCCGTAATATCGGGTCAGCACATCGTCATGAATCCTGGACAAAATCCGCTTGAGATGATCCGGTATGTCGTCAGGCGTGCAACAGGCGTTGGTCTGCAAGTCCGCACTACTTTGCAGGACTTCACCATAATAATTCCGTACCGAATCGTGTTTCATCGCTGTTCCCCGTCATGCTAGCCTGTACGCAGCTAGTGCAGTGGCCTTGCATTCGCAATCCGGCCACGGTCGTTCTGACGAAAGCGTGAGTTTTCCTGCACCCAACTACTCCAGCAACTCAAAGTCCACACCGGCACGGACAACGCCGTTCACCTGAACCTCAAGCCGATGCGCGCCGGGGATCAGCCTGAAGGTAGAGGCATCACCCTTCAGCCTGTGACGCTTGGCCAACGTGAGCCTGCCGTTGTTCAAAGCCGCCTGTTTCAGCTTGTACACCTTGGGTGATGGTTTTCCCGCAGGGCGCTGAAAATAAATAATATAATCCACCAGAACCGGTTGTTTCCCTGCCCCGGTCAGATCAACGGAAAACTCCAGCGCTTCGCCGATACGGGCCTCGGAACTCAGATCAATTGTCACGGCGATATCCGCATCAGGGTCATATCCCAGCATCTTCATCGCCTCAGGGTGCCCGGCCTTGACCAATCCGCGCAGCGTATGAGAGGTCATCCACTCCAGCTCTGCCGCAGTCTGTCGCGCCTCGGTGCGCCACTTGTCCAGACGCCCCAGCACCAGGCTCGGGTCTTTCTTGGTGATATCATTCAAATGGTTGGCCACCGACCGCGTCACATACCGGGTCGGATCGCCGTGCAACCTGTCCAACAGCGGCAACGGGTCCGTCAGACCCAGACCGATGCCCTGCCCCCATGGCAGACGGGGCCGCGTTCCCTCGCTGACCAATCGGCGCACGTGATAGCTGCCGTGGGTACACCAGTCCTGCATCCGCCCAAGCACCCTGTCTGGGGCATGGTTCAGGAAAGGCCGAATGGCCCATTCCATCGAAAACCGCTGCGTCAGCTCCTCCAACACATCCAGAGACAGATCGACGTGATCCAGCCCGATGGCCGCGACCCAGTCTCCCAGCGGCGCGAAAATGAAATCGCCAAAATCATCATCCGATCTGGCAGGGTCCAGCGGAGGCGGCAAAGACCGTAAAATCACCGGGGCGACTGTCGGCAAGTCGCCCGGCACGGCCTGTTGCAGGCATGTCGCGATCCAGCTCATACGCTGTTTCAGTTCCAGTTCAGGCAGGCGCGACATGACCTGTGCCTGAAACGCAGAGGCGTCGAAGCCCGGTTCAGCATCCAAGAACAAGTCGCTGAGAAAGCGGACTTTCTCAGCGTTGAACAACTGATCTTTCAACGAAAACCCCTGCGCCATGATCACATCGTCAGGTTGGTCGCACCGCCGTCCAGCAGGATATTCTGGCCAACGATGAAGCCCGCATGTTGCGAACACAGAAACGCGCAGGTCGCACCAAACTCCTGCCGCGAACCATAGCGCCTGACCGGGATCGTCGCCGCTCGGTTGGAACGCGCTTCGTCAATTGAAATACCCTGTTGCGCCGCCACACCGCTGTCCAGAGAATCCGCCCGGTCCGTGGCATGGATGCCCGGAAGCAGGTTGTTGATGGTCACCCCGTGTAGCGCCACCTGACGCGAGGTTCCGGCCACATAGCCCGTCAGACCTGTACGCGCCGCGTTTGACAGGCCCAGAACCGCAATTGGCGCACGCACGGATTGCGAGGTGATATTCACCACCCGGCCCCAACCCTTTTCCATCATTCCGGGAAGCAGGGCCTTCATAAATGCAATCGGCGTCAACATGTTGGCATCCAGCGCCTTGATGAAATCATCACGCTCCCAGTCCGACCACGATCCGGGCGGCGGTCCGCCGGCATTTGTCACAAGTATATCAACGCCCTGCGCGGCCTCGATCACCTGCGCCTGACCGTCGGGCGTGGTCACGTCGCAGGCCACGGTCTGCACCTCAACGCCGTGCTCTGACCGCAGGCGTGCGGCTTCAGCCTCCAACACCTCGGGGCCGCGTGCGTTCATCACCAGATTCACGCCAGCCGCGGCAAGCGCCTCGGCGCAGCCAAGACCCAATCCTTTGCTGCTGGCACAGACCAGCGCGCGTTTTCCTTGAATTCCCAGATCCATCGGATCCTCCCTGTCAGTCATCGCCGCATGTCTAGCACCGGCCAGACAGGGAAGACCAGAAACGGATAATCGATCAATAGAAGAACTCTTCCCGGATGATCTTGCCGTCGGCGACGTGATAAACACCCACTTCGCGCATATCGAACGCTTCGCCGGTTTCCTTCACGGTACCCTGCACTTCGAAAATCACGGCAAAACGGTCGTCGCCATGAGGAAGCGGATCGCTGACAGACGCACCAGACACTTCATGCGCGCTTTCCCACCACTCATGCTTGCCACGGATGGCGTCGATTCCTTTGGTTTCCCGACCCATTCCCTGAAAATCCTGCCCTTCGACCGACACCGCATCCGGCGCATACAGCTTGGACAGGTTTTCTTTGGCCCGGTCTTCCCGGCAACCAGCCACGAGTTCATCGGCAATCTCTTTCAAATTCATTGATCCACTCCATCATTTGTTCACTATATGTTCTTTTTGCCACAGACCCATGATTCGTACCAGACCCTTTGTCTTGCTTCGGCAGGATTCCCCGCATATACGCGCGCTCATGCTTGATACCTCGAACCAACCCACCCTGCCGCCCGAGATCGCCCGGCGCCGGACATTCGCCATCATCTCGCACCCTGATGCGGGAAAGACTACGCTGACGGAAAAGTTCCTGCTGTACGGGGGCGCGATCCAGATGGCCGGTCAGGTGCGTGCCAAGGGCGAGGCGCGGCGGACCCGGTCGGACTTCATGCAGATGGAAAAGGATCGCGGCATCTCGGTCTCGGCCTCAGCGATGTCGTTCGACTATGGGAACTTCCGGTTCAACCTGGTGGATACACCCGGCCACAGCGATTTCTCGGAAGACACCTATCGCACGCTGACAGCCGTGGACGCGGCCGTCATGGTGATCGACGGCGCGAAAGGTGTGGAAAGCCAGACTCAGAAACTGTTCGAGGTCTGCCGCCTGCGCGATCTGCCGATCCTGACCTTCTGTAACAAGATGGACCGCGAAAGCCGCGACACGTTCGAGATCATCGACGAAATTCAGGAAATGTTGGCCATCGACGTCACGCCCGCCGCCTGGCCCATCGGCGTGGGGCGCGACTTCATCGGCTGCTATGACATGCTGCGCGACCGGCTGGAACTGATGGACCGCGCCGACCGCAACAAGGTGGCCGAAAGCATCGAGATCAACGGGCTGGACGACCCCAAACTGGCCGAACACGTCCCCGAGCATCTGCTGGACAAACTGCTGGAAGAGGTCGAGATGGCGCGCGAACTGCTGCCCGCGCTTGACCCGCAGGCCGTTCTGGAAGGCCACATGACCCCGATCTGGTTCGGCTCAGCCATCAACTCGTTCGGCGTCAAGGAACTGATGGAAGGCATCGGCGCCTATGGCCCGCAGCCACAGGTTCAATCCGCTGAACCCCGCCAGATTTCCCCAGATGAAAAGAAAGTTGCAGGCTTTGTCTTCAAGGTTCAGGCCAACATGGACCCCAAGCACCGCGACCGGGTGGCCTTTGTCCGCATGGCCAGCGGCCACTTCAAGCGCGGCATGAAGCTGACCCATGTGCGCAGTAAGAAACCGATGGCGATCTCGAACCCCGTATTGTTCCTGGCCTCTGACCGCGAGTTGGCGGAAGAGGCCTGGGCCGGTGACATCATCGGCATTCCCAACCACGGGCAGCTGCGCATCGGTGACACGCTGACCGAAGGCGAAGCGCTGCGGGTGACCGGCATTCCGTCGTTCGCGCCGGAGCTTCTGCAAGGCGTCCGCGCGGGCGACCCGATGAAAGCCAAGCATCTGGAAAAAGCCCTGATGCAATTCGCCGAGGAAGGTGCGGCCAAGGTGTTCAAGCCTTCGATCGGCTCGGGCTTTATAGTGGGGGTCGTGGGCGCGTTGCAGTTCGAAGTGCTCGCCAGCCGGATCGAGATGGAATATGGCCTGCCGGTACGGTTCGAAGCATCGCAGTTCACCTCGGCCCGCTGGGTAAGTGGTGACAAGGCCGAGGTCGAAAAGTTCGTCAACGCCAACAAGCAGCACATCGCGCATGATCATGACGGCGACATCGTCTATCTGACCCGCCTGCAATGGGATATCGATCGGGTGGTCCGTGACTATCCCGCGCTGAACCTGACCGCGACAAAAGAGATGATGACCTGAGGCAACTGTCTGATTGCACAGGCAGGTTTGGCTGTGCAATCCTGCGCGCATGAGTGACGACAAACTGACCTATTCCGGTGGCCTGCCCGACATGCTGGACAGCTATGAGAACCGGCGCAGCCCGTTTCAGTTCGGCACCCTGACCCTGCCCGAGCTTGACGTCAATCTGGAAGAACTGGCCAAGCTCACCGTGCCCAACACCGCCACCGAATTGCCGCCCGGGCGCAGCACCAACTGGGATCGCAAACGCGTTCAGATCGCGCGGGAATTCGTCGGGAAATCAGAGCTTGCCTTCCTGAACGCCCAGCTGATCTCGAACCTCAGAAAACGCTCCTTTCCGCGTCAGGCCCCTGCGCTGTTCTGCCGGTTGTGGGACGAACAATCCGACCATCTTCTTTCCGCCCTCGACCTGCGTTGGCTGGTGTCGTCTGTTCAGACTTTTGCGGATCACGGTCAAACGCCGACACAGCGCGAGGTCGGACATGCCTTGCGCGTGTTCTTCAGCATGATGAAGCTGTATGAGTTCGAGCGGCTCTTCTCGGGGCTGGCCCCGGAAACGCCGTTTCAGTTCAAGGACAGGAACCACGTCCCGCTGCCCTATCAGATGAAAGGCTTTTCCTTTGAAAAAGGCGGGCTTGACGTCAATCTCATCGCTCCGATCTGGACCAAGGCGATGAATGATCCCACGATTGCGCCGCTGGTGGATCACCTGATGATCCAATTGAACAAGGACCCAGGTGGACTTTTTCGACGCCTGAAACGCATGCGCGACGCCCGCGCACCGCACAATTGACCACCTGGGGCATTGTGTCCATGGTCCGGGGACCAACCGAAGACGTCCTTCGGTTCGTGGCCCATCACCTCGAACTGGGGGCGGATTTCATGTATATCTACATGGACGAACCCAACCGCCGCACGTTCAGGGCTCTGAGAATGCATCCCAAGGTCCGGGTCCGTAACTGTGATGACGCCTTTTGGGAAAAACGCGGACGCGCACGACCGGAAAAGCATCAGGTGCGCCAGTCGGTTCACGCCACTTTTGCCTATCGAAACACCCGGCTGGATTGGTTGACACATATCGATGTGGATGAGTTTCTTTGGCCGGCGGCCCCCATTTCTGATGTTCTGCGCGATGTTCCAGACACGGTTCCCGCGGTGCGTGTCCGCCCGTTGGAGGCCTTGGCCGGGGGCGATGACCTGTACAAAGCTCATATCCCGCGTGGCCCGAACCGCGAAGCGCTGGTCGAGACCATTTACCCGAATTACGGCGCCTTCGTCATGGGCGGTTTCCTGAGTCACGTTCAGGGAAAGCTGTTCGTGCGCACCGGCTTGAAAAACCTAAGTATCCGCATCCACAACCTGTTCCAGAACAAGGTGCTGCTGCCCTGCAAATTCGAGCTTGCCCAGATCGATCTGTGCCATCGTCATGCGCCGGACTGGAACCACTGGATAGCACATTACCAGTTCCGCATGGATCGTGGCTCGTATCAGGCCGGCATGGCTCCGAATGTTCCGCGCGAACAGGGCGGGCTGAACAAGAATGAACTGCTCAACTGGATCGAGGCCGAACAGGGCATGGACGGGCTGCGCGCGTTCTACAATGAAATGAGCGGCGCGGACGCAGAGGTGCGCGCCAACCTGGAACGCCACGGCCTGCTGCGCCACCGCCCTTTGAACCTGGACGAAAAACTACAGAAACACTTTCCCGGAAGTTGCTGAATTGTTGCTGAAATTCACCGCAGACAACAGGCAGGGACAGGTGAAATTCTCTTCATTTGACCCCGATCAACGTTTTTGTTATGTCCGCGTACAAGCCGAAATGTCGCATTACGCGCATGGCCATCCGGGCCCGGCACATCTTTGACGCGCGGGCCTGGTCAAGTGTCCGCAAAAACCGGACATACATGACAAAATTCAACGAACTGAACCTGAACCCGAAGGTCCTCAAAGCCATTGAAGAGGCCGGATACGAATCCCCCACTCCGATCCAGGAAGGCGCGATTCCGCCCGCTCTGGAAGGCCGTGATGTCTTGGGGATTGCCCAGACCGGCACTGGCAAGACCGCCAGCTTCACACTGCCGATGATCACCCTGCTGGCCCGTGGCCGCGCCCGCGCGCGCATGCCGCGCTCGCTGGTCCTGTGTCCGACGCGGGAACTGGCTGCTCAGGTGGCCGAGAATTTCGACACCTATACAAAGCACCTGAAACTGACCAAGGCGTTGTTGATCGGCGGTGTCAGCTTCAAAGAGCAAGAGGCGCTGATCGACCGCGGCGTCGACGTTCTGATCGCAACTCCGGGCCGCCTGCTGGACCATTTCGAACGTGGCAAGCTGCTGCTGACCGGTGTTCAGATCATGGTGGTGGACGAAGCCGACCGGATGCTGGATATGGGCTTTATTCCTGATATCGAACGCATCTTCTCGCTGACGCCGTTCACGCGGCAGACATTGTTCTTCTCGGCGACCATGGCTTCCGAGATCGAGCGCATCACGGATACTTTCCTGTCCGCCCCTGCCCGGGTTGAAGTCGCCCGGCAAGCGACCGCATCCGAGACGATCGAACAGGGCGTTGTCATGTTCAAAGGCGGCCGTCGGGACCGTGAAGCAAGCCAGAAACGCAACGTGCTGCGCGCCTTGATCGACGCAGAGGGCGAAAAGTGCACCAATGCAATCATCTTCTGCAACCGCAAGACAGATGTTGATATCTGCGCGAAATCGCTGAAGAAATACGGCTATGACGCTGCGGCGATCCATGGCGATCTGGACCAATCGCAGCGGATGAAGACGCTGGACGGGTTCCGCGACGGATCATTGCGTCTGCTGGTTGCGTCCGACGTCGCTGCGCGCGGTCTGGATGTTCCAGCCGTCAGCCACGTGTTCAATTTCGACGTCCCCGGCCACCCCGAAGATTACGTGCACCGTATCGGCCGCACCGGTCGCGCCGGGCGCGAAGGCAAGGCCATCACGATCTGCTCGGTCCGCGATGAAAAAGCCCTGGCTGCGATCGAAAAGCTGATCCAGAAGGACATCCCGCGCATCGACAATCCGGTCAAGGAAGAGCCCAAGCCTGAAAAGCCGAAGCCCGAGAAAAAAGCCCGGGACTCCGAAGCCAGGAAAGACACCCGGAAAGAGCGAGAGCCCAAAGGGCGTGGCCGTGGGCGCAAGGAAGACAATGGCCGGGCCGTGGTGGGTATGGGCGATCACCTGCCCAGCTTTATTGCCCTGAGCTTTGACGAGCGTCGTGCCGGCTAAATCGCCAGCACCAAGGCCAGTATAGAGACACCCAACAGCAACATCCCGGCGATTTCTCGCCGGGTGATCGTCTCGCGGAAAAACAGGATCGAGGCCATCAGGCTGAAGATCAGCTCTACCTGCCCCAGCGCTTTGACATAGGCTGCGTTTTGCAGGGTGAAGGCCCAGAACCAACAAAACGAACCGCCCAGACTGGTCAGGCCGACAAACACGCCGGTGGATCGGGTCTGCCACACCGCGCGCAGTTCGGCCCGGTCGCGCCACAACAGCCACAGGCCCATGCTGACGAACTGAAACGTCACGACGGCGGCCAGGGTGATCAATGCCCGGAACCAGGCGTCGACGTCACCCAATTGCAACGAGGCCCCGCGATAGCTGACGGCGGAGAACGCAAACAAAACCCCTGATCCAAGCCCCAATTGGGACGCGCGGTTGGTCAGATGCCGCCACCAGGCGCCGCCTCCTCCGGGGGTTTTCGACAGCAAAAGCACCGCCATCAACCCCAACAAGATCGCAACCAGCGCGCCGCTGGAAACGCTGTCGCCCAAAACCAGAAATCCGACGATCGCGGTCTGAATGACTTCGGTTTTCTTGAAGGTGATCCCGACCGCAAAGTTTCGTTGTTTGAACAACGCCACAACACAGATCGTCGCCAGGATTTGCGCCGTGCCTCCGATGACAGCGTACAGCCAGAACACTCCGCCAATCGGAGGCAAGCTGGCGCCCGTTGTCAGCATCGCCACAAACAGCCCGGCAACGGCCAGCGGCATGGAATACGCAAATCGCGCAAAAGTCGCGCCGGCGGCGGACAGTTTCACGCTGCTCAAGGATTTTTGCAGCATGAACCGCACAGTCTGAAAACTGGCGGCGGCGATGGTGACAGGGATCCAGAGACTCATGTCACCTGTTGTGTCGTCAAATCAAGACTTTGGCCAGAGCGGATGCGGCACCGGGTCCTTGGCGCGTAGAAGGTACTGCCGGAAGATCTGTGCATAAGAGCGGTAAACATACGCCTCATTGCAGGCCAGATACCTGTCTTTGCCATCCCGATACAACGACGGCAGCCGATACCATGGCGCGGCGGGATTCATATGATGTACAACATGCAGGTTGTTGTTCAGAAACAGAAACGCCAACGGCCCGCTGTCTTCGATAATAACGGTCCGCGCGCGGGACTTCTCGTGCGCGCGGTGTTCCAGAAACGTGCGGATCTTCAGCAACGCCAGCCCGATATAGGCCGAAATCAGATAGGCCCAGATCGGCATGGCCGATTGTGCAACGATCCACAGCACCGCAACCGCGCCGGGGATGTGCAAAGTCCAGGCCAGCAGGATCGCCCTGTCGCCGCGCCGCAGCCCCCGCCATTCGTCGCGCAGAAACAGCACCTGCCCAATGGCCGGACCGAGAACCATCCGCCCCAGAAGCGTGTTGTTCAGGGCCAGCACAGCCTGCACGCCGCGCGGCAGGTCCGCCCAAACCTTGGGATCCAGATAGTTGGATTCGGGGTCGTCATACGGGTCGGTCAAAGTGGCATCCTGATGATGCGCCAAATGCAGATCGCGAAAACGGTTATACGGAATGGCCAAGGTCAGCGGCAGCGCCATCAGCGCCTCATTCAGCCATTTGGCTCGGAACGGGTGCCCATGCAGGGCTTCGTGTGTCAAAGACGAATGCAGGGCGGCAACAAAGCCCAAAACCAGCGCCGTCAACCACAGCGAAACATCCGCCAACCAGAACAGCCCGACCAGCCATGCGGCATAGCAGCCGACGATCAGGGCAAATGTACCCCATTCGGGCGACTTGGGTGTCGAGGGCTCAGCCATTGCGCCCCCACGAAACTCCGGCCCAAATTCTTTCATAGACAATGTAAAGCGTCAGGCCGATGGCGGTATTCACCAGCGCCAATGCCCCGCCGACGGCGGCCGAGCCTGTGGCGATCAGGCCCACCAGCGTCATGGTCGCCAGACCCATGACATTCCACACGATTGCTTTCACGACAGATCTTCGCCGCGTTTCCATTTCGAACCCCATTCTTTTTGCTTTTACAAAGGGGTTACCGTTCAGTGCGCGTGCTGAAAATTCTGTATATGATTAACAAAACTCATCACTTGTGATATTTTTCATCTTATGCAGGAAAATATCGACAAACGCGACCGCGCCGCTCAATTCCGCCTACGCCTTGCCCGCGCGATGGAGGACCGTCACGTCAGCCAAAGCGCGCTTGCGCGCCATATCGGCGTGGACCGATCAACCGTATCTCAGTTGTTGACCGATCATGGCGCGCGTCTTCCCAATGCGCATGTTGTGGGTGGCTGCGCCGCGGCACTGGGCGTTTCGGCCGACTGGTTGCTGGGCCTGTCCGACAGGCCGGAAAGCGCGGCAGAGATTCTGGCCAGTTCCCTGTCCATTACCGAAGCGCCCCGCGCCCTGGTCGATGAGCGGATTTTCGACTGGCACAAAGAAGCCGCCGGGTACAAGATCCGCTATGTTCCGGCCACCCTGCCCGACATGCTCAAGACGCGCGCGGTGCTGGAGTGGGAATATGCCCCCCATCTGGGGCGCACGGCGGATCAGGCCATCGGTGCGTCCGAAGACAGGTTGGCCTGGATGCGCAGTGCGCAGTCTGATTACGAAATTGCAATGCCATTGTTCGAGATTGAAAGCTTTGCAACCGGCACGGGATATTACCATGGCCTTTGCCCGGAAATTCGTCAGGAGCAGATCGATCATCTGCTGGAGCTGTGTGAACAGCTTTATCCCCGAATGCGTGTCTATCTGTTCGATGCCAAACGGCTTTATTCAGCCCCTGTAACGATTTTCGGGCCGCTGCTGTGCGTTTTTTATGCAGGCAGTCACTATATGGCGTTCCGAGACCGGGACCGGATCGAGACGTTTTCACGGCACTTCGACACACTTGTGCGCGAGGCCGATGTGGCCGCCCGCGATTTCCCGGACCACTTGCGACAACTCAGAACGGCTGTATCCGGCAAGAATTGATGCAGCGGCGCAAAACCTGTGCTATCGTCCCTTGGCGCGAACCAACGGGCATTCCGATCACAAACGGAGGACCACAGGAATGGACGCAATTCAAACCGCTCAATACGCGCGCGCGCTGTATGCCGCGCACGGAGACCGGGCCGAGGCGGAAGCCGCGCAGAAAATGCGTGAATGCCAAGCCGCCGGAAACCAGAAAGAGGCGCAGGATTGGCAGGCGGTCCGTCAGACCATCCGCCAGATCCGAGGACCAAATCAGGGCTGACCTACAGTTTTGGGTCGGGATTGACCGTGTGCCCATCCACCGCAATCACCTGCCCAGACACCAGCCGCGCTGCGTCCGAAGCCAGAAAGACGGCCATATGGGCGATATCCTGCGCTTCCACGAAGCGCCCCATAGAGGTGCCCGAGGCATAGCCCTGATAGACCTCATCGCGGGTCATGCCTTTGGCGGCTGCCTCTCGGGCCAAGACACCTTCCATGCGCGGGCCCTCCACGGCACCCGGGCATATGGCGTTTGCGCGAATGCCCAGCGGCCCAAGTTCCATCGCCAGCGTTTTCATCAACCCTATGACCGCCCATTTGGCCGAGGCATAAGGCGCTCGGAACGGATAGCCGTACTGACCGGCGGTCGAAGAGGTCAGAATGATGCTGCCCGCCCGCGCCGACTTCATCATAGGGACTGCGTGCTTGGCGGCCAAAAAGGCCCCGTCCAGATTGACCGCGACGCAGGCGCGCCATGCATCCAGATCGATATCCTCGATCGCGCTGGTCGGCCCGGCGATTCCGGCATTTGCGCACAGAACATCCAGCCCGCCTGCGGCCCCGACAGCCTGAAACACCGCGCTCATGTCGGCCTCATTTGTCACATCAGCCCTGTGCGCCACCCAATGGTCGGGCAAGATATCCAGGGCTGACTGGTCAATATCCGTCACCCAGACATCATAGCCAGCAGCGTCAAACGCCGCGGCCATGGCATGACCGACACCCGATGCCCCGGCTGTTACCAATACGCGCCGGGTCACGATGGCGTCCGAATGGCAGCACCCGCCCCTTCAGGGTAAGGCAAAGCGGCCTGTGCCTCGGCAATCCGCGCCATCGCTGCTTCGATCCTGGGCGACGGCGGGCTGGGACGGCGGGTTTCAAGGCTGACGTGCAGCAGAAAGCTCTCGCCCGTGGCCAACAGCTTGTCGCCTTCATACATGCTGTGAAAGACATGCAGCTTCTTGCCCTGCCCCAACAGCATCTGCGTGCGCACGTCGATCTTCGCCCCTGCATGGACCTCGTCGATGTAACGGATGTGGTTCTCGGCTGTGAAATAGCTGCCACCCGACGCGATATACTCCATATCGCAACCGATGATCTCCATGAAACGGTCCGTGGCGGCCGCAAAGGCTTCCAGATACTTGGCTTCGTTCATGTGGCCGTTGTAATCCGTCCAGTCCAATGGAACGGCGCGGGACAGGGTCAGGATCGGCTGGCTCAGATCCGCCTGATCCAGCGACGGCAGGGCACCCGGTTTCAACAGCGCATCATGCTGGTTCAGCACCGCCCCCGCACCATAATTCTGCGCCTTGAGGGCCCGCATCATGCCAACAAGATTGTTGTCGCGAATGCGTTCCAGTTCCCGGATTGAATGCATTCCGGATTGCGCGTCTGACTGATCGGCGATCAGGTCGACCAGTTCATCGGTGAATTCCGGCACGTCCATCAGTTTGGTCCAGGGCCATTTCAAGGCTGGCCCGAACTGAGCCATGAAGTGCCGCATTCCCGCTTCACCTCCGGCCACGCGGTAGGTTTCGAACAATCCCATCTGTGCCCAGCGGATGCCAAAGCCCATTCGGATCGCCTCGTCGATTTCTTCGGTGGTGGCAATGCCATCCTTGACCAGCCAGAGCGCCTCGCGCCAGACAGCTTCCAGAAAGCGGTCGGCGATATGCGCGTCGATCTCTTTCTTGACATGCAGCGGAAAGAAGCCAACCGAGGTCAGCAATTCCCTGGCCCGTTCAATCATCTCCGGTGGGTTTTTGTCGGTCGGCACCAGCTCGATCAGCGGCAGCAGATAGACTGGGTTGAACGGGTGCGTCACGACGATCTGTTCGGGCCGCAAAGCACCGTCCTGAAGCTCGGATGGTTTGAACCCGCTGGTCGATGACCCGATGATCGCATCTGGATCACAGTCCTCTTGCAAGCCCTTGTAAACCTTCAGCTTCAAGTCCAGCCGCTCTGGCACGCTTTCCTGGATCCACGTCGCGCCCTGTACGGCGTCGGCCATGTCGCCATGAAAGCTCAGCGCGCCCTCGGCCGGTAATGGAACGTCACTCAGCCCCGGCAGGGATCGCCGCGCATTGTCCAGCACTTCGCCTATTTTGCGTTCTGCTTCAGGGTCCGGGTCGAACACCCGAACGTCCCAGCCATTGAGCAGGAACCGTGCGGCCCATCCGCCGCCGATGACACCGCCCCCGATAATTGCTGCCGTCTTTGTCATGCTGTCCTCTAATCGATACAGATTACCTGCGCGCGCCCCGCCTCATCCAGATGCGGAATGCATCCGAATTGCGGTGTCACCGCGCTGCATTGTTTGGTGTCCGACAGGCAGAACCCTGCGCAGTCAGAGGCTTTTTCACAGGAGCTTCCAGCGTCGGGCAAAGGTTCAAAGCAGATAAACTGCCGTATCCGCCCGCCCATCTCATAGCTTCCCCCTTTGGCTTCGCAGTTCTTGCGGGCCAAAGGGTCTTCCGCGGTCTGTGCCACCCCGACCCGGGGCAGACATACGGCCAGAACCGTCGCGCAGATTACAAGCACCGATCGCATTGCTCACTTCCTTTTGCTGGCACCCCTGCACCTACCGGTCATGGCAAGGGACGCAAACAGGTCAACCTTTGGGCGCCCGTTTGACCAGCCCCAGCTTCTCACGCACTTCCTGCGGCCCGATCACCCGCGCGCCCATGTTCTCGATGATGGTGCCTGCGCGTTCGACCAATTGCCAGTTTTCGGCCAGCACACCCTTGTCCAGCCACAGGTTGTCTTCGAGTCCCACGCGCACATTGCCGCCCGCCAGCACCGAGGCCGCCACATAGGCCATCTGATGCCGCCCCAGCGAGAACGCGCTGAAGGTCCAGTCATCGGGCACGTTGTTTACCATCGCCATGAAGGTGTTCAGATCATCCGGCGCGCCCCACGGCACGCCCATGCACAGTTGAACCAGGGCGTTGGGTTCTAGAATTCCCTCTTTCACCAGTTGCTTGGCAAACCACAGATGGCCGGTGTCAAA
The DNA here is from genome assembly GCF_056541565.1 of Ruegeria sp. AG6. Classification (NCBI taxonomy): domain Bacteria; kingdom Pseudomonadati; phylum Pseudomonadota; class Alphaproteobacteria; order Rhodobacterales; family Roseobacteraceae; genus Ruegeria; species Ruegeria sp. AG6. The sequence continues at coordinate 918,373 of NZ_JBQFYQ010000001.1, forward strand.
GGCCTCGATCTCGGGTTTCACGCCCAAATCGGTCATCATCTGCCCCATAGCCCGCAACGCGCCGGGCGTGTTGGTCATGACGTAATCCGCCTCGGCAAAGTTCATCGTGCCGCAATCCAGCGTGCAGATTTCGGGCAGACATTCGGCCACATGCGCCACACGCTCGGTCGCGCCAACCAGATCTGTTCCTGCCTGGGCCAGTGGCAGCGGGTTTTCGATGCCGCCGAACACCATGTCTCCGCCCATGCCAGCCGTAAGGTTCAGCACTGCGTCCACCTCGGCATCCCGAATCCGATCGGTCACCTCACGATACAGCGCCAGATCGCGCGACGGGGCGCCTGTTTCGGGGTCGCGCACATGGCAGTGCACCACGGCCGCACCTGCCTTCGCGGCGGCAATCGCACTGTCGGCAATTTGCTTCGGTGAACGTGGCACATGAGGGCTGCGATCCTGTGTCCCGCCCGAGCCGGTCACGGCGCAGGTGATGAAGACTTCGCGGTTCATTTCCAGAGGCATGGCGTTTTCCCCAAGTTATACCCGGTTTTGCCTTGGGTTTTCCCCAAGCTTCTCCCCGGATTCCGATTTGCGTTCTGCCCCGACTCTGGCGCAGCTTTGGGAAAACCACTTGGCAGAATGCGAATCGAACTTGATGCAATCCGCAAAAAACATACTGCAACCCGAACATCGGGCCCTGAAAACCGCCGTTCTGGTGCTGGATGAATGCAACACGCTCAGCTTCGCCTCGGCGGTCGATCCGATGCGCGCCGCCAACCGTCTGGCGGACCGGCCCGCCTTTGACTGGGATTATGTGACCGCCACAGCCGAACCCGCGATGCTGACAAGCGCCCTGCAAGTGCCCGGCATCCCGCTCTCTCGCCTGCAAGGCTGCGACCTTATGATTGTCGTCGCGGGCTTCCAACTGGCCCGCCACGCCACTCCCAGCCTGCTGGCCGGGCTGCGCCGCATTGCCGGTACCGGGGCGACGATGGCCGGGATTGACGGCGGCCCCTGGCTGCTGGCCGAGGCAGGGCTGCTGGACGGTCACCCTGCGACGACCCACTGGGAAGACCTGCAAAATTTCGCTTCCCGCTTCCCCGACGTCGACGTGCGCCCCGACCGCTTTACTGTCTCGGACGGTCGCCTGACCTCTGGCGGCGCGATTCCCGCTGTCGAGATGATGCTGCACATCATCGCCGCCCGTCATGGCGCGGGTTTCGCATCCCGTGTCTCGGGCCTGTTCCTCTATGATGGCGCGCCGGACCCGGGCACACCGCAAAGCCGCACCGGCGCACCACACCGCCACACCGCGCTGACGTCAAAGGCGAATTCGCTGATGCAGGCATCCCTGGATGACCCCCTGCCACTGGCCCATATCGCTGACCAGCTGGGCACCAGCCCGCGCACCCTGCAACAACAGTTCCGCCTTCGCCTGAACACCACGCCGCAGGATCACTATCTGCAACTGCGCCTGGCCGAGGCCCGCCGTCTGGTCACCGACACCGACCTTCCACTGATGGATGTCGCGCTGGCCACCGGTTTTTCCTCGCAATCCAGCTTTGCCCGCGCTTTCCGCACCGCCCACGGTCAATCGGCACGCGACCTCAGGCAAGAGCGCGCGCACCCCACCCATCACTGACCGGATCCAACTTCATCTGGCCAGAAATATCCCGGGGGAGGCACGCGCAGCGTGCCGGGGGCAGAGCCCCCTCGCCTCAGTACGGCATCGGGTGCGCCTTGTGGACAGCGTCCAACTCGGCCAGCACCTCGTTTGACAACGTCAAATCCGCACCGGCCAATACGTGTTCAAGCTGCGCGACCGTGGTCGCGCCAAAAATCGCCGACATCATGAATGGTCGCGAGCGGCACCAGGCCAGCGCCATATGGGTCGGATTCAGGCCATGTCGCGCGGCAACATCCATATAGGCCGCGACCGCATCAAAAACCCGGTCAGACTTGCGCCCGCCCAATTGAGGCGAAAGCGACATACGAGAGCCGTCCGGCACGGCCCCGCCCTGATATTTCCCGGTCAGCAGCCCGGTGCCCAGGGGTGAAAACGCCATCAGGCCGACATCTTCATGTACGCTCAGCTCGGCCATGTCGGTATCGAACAGACGGCACAGCAACGAATACTCATTCTGCACGGACGCCGCTCGCGGTGTGCCCGTCTGTTCGGCCAGTCTCAGCCACTGCGCCGTACCCCATGCGCTTTCATTCGACAGACCAAAAGCGCAGATGTTGCCTTTGTCCACCTGAACCTGCAAGGCCCCCAGACACTCCTGCATATTTTCCAGAACGTCCGCAGTATTGTGGCCCGAAGGCGCATAATCCCAGTTTTGACGGAACATATAGCTGCCGCGATTGGGCCAGTGGAACTGGTAGAGATCGATGTAATCCGTCTGCAAACGCCGCAAAGACCCTTCGATGGCCTCAGGAATGGTCTTGGCCGTGATCGGCGCACCGTCGCGAACATATGACAACCCCTCACCCGAATGCTTGGTCGCCAATACGAAATCCGCCCGGCGCGACGAATTTGCGGCGTTCCAGTTTCCAAGAATTTCTTCGGTACGACCAATTGTCTCTTTGGCGACAGGATTCACCGGATACATCTCGGCGGCATCCACAAAGTTGATCCCCGCGTCCAGCGCCATGTCCATCTGCCGGTGCGCATCCGATTCCGAGGTCTGCGTCCCGAACGTCATCGTCCCGAGGCAAAGATCGCTCACGACAATCCCGGTGCGGCCCAGAGGCTTCATCTGCATCCTCAAATCTCCTGATAAATGGCACAGCCCGTCAGGCTTCGGCCTTCTTTTCCCACCGCCCGGACTCCTCCGACCAGTATTGCGCGGCGCATCCGGCGCCGGTCAGCGCCTTCCACTGCCCGCGCGCGTGCTGCACGGCCATGTCGTCATTGCCGTCGAAAAGAATGCAAACCCGCTCCAGAGCCGACACTTCTTCGGGTTCGACCGGCGCGCCGTCCACCGCCATGACACACACCGCGCCGTTGGGGGCCTCGGCGCTGGTGGTCAGAAGGATCGGCTGCTCGGCGTCATGCGGGCCGCCTTCGCGACCATGCGGCAGGAACCCGTCCTCGGGGCCCAGCCACAGCTTTTCATCCAGCCAGTCCATCCGTGCGGGTTCGGTGCCCCGCACGGCAATCTTCCACCCGGCCTGTCGCGCCTTGTCCAGCAGCACAGGCAAGGTGTGCTCCAGCGGCTTGCGGGTCAGATGGTAGAAATAGACAGCACCCATTCGCTTACTCGAAATTGTCCTGCACGAACCGGCTCAGCGCGCGCACACCCCAGCCCGTAGCACCTTTGGGCGCATAGGATGTCTCGGACGCCACCGAGGCCACACCCGCGATATCCAGATGGATCCAGGGTGTATCCTCTTTCACGAAACGTTGCAGAAACTGCGCCGCCGTGATCGAGCCCGCCGGACGGCCACCGACGTTTTTCATGTCGGCGATGCGCGATTTGAGCAGCTTGTCATAGGCATCGCCCAACGGCATCCGCCACGCGCCTTCATCCTCGGCCCGGGCCGATTTCAGGAAGGCGTCACAGAATGTGTCATTGTTGGAAAACACACCTGCATTCTCATGACCCAGCCCGATGATGATCGCTCCGGTCAGGGTGGCCAGATCGATCATGCCCACCGGATTGAACCGCTCCTGCGCGTACCACATCACGTCGCACAGAACCAAACGGCCTTCGGCATCGGTGTTGATGATCTCGACCGTGTCGCCTTTCATCGACTTGACCACATCGCCCGGACGGGTGGCATTGCCCGAAGGCATGTTCTCGACCAGCCCGACAAGGCCCACCACATTGGCCTTGGCCTTGCGCTTGGCCAGCGCACGCATCGTGCCCGCGACAACGCCCGCGCCGCCCATGTCCATGGTCATGTCTTCCATGCCACCGGCCGGTTTCAGCGAAATGCCACCTGTGTCGAAAACCACGCCCTTGCCCACCAAAGCCAAGGGCGCATCGTCCTTGTCGCCACCATTCCAATGCATCACGACGACTTTGGACGGGCTGGCAGAGCCCTGCCCGACGCTCAACAAAGTGCGCATGCCCAGTTCAACCAGCTTGTCCTCTTCCAGAACTTCGACTTCCAGGCCCAGCTCCTGCATCTCGACAAGACGATCGGCAAATTCCGTGGTCGTCAGAACATTTGCAGGTTCGTTGGTCAGATCACGCGTCATCCGCACACCGTCGGCAATCGCGTATAGCGGTGCAAACTCTGCTTCGGCTTCCTTGGGTTTCGAATGTCCTATCGTAATCGAACCGCTGCCTTCGCTGTCCTTGGTTTTGTGCGCGTTGAAATCATAACTGCGCAGCACCATGCCAAGGGCCAGGTTTTCGGTCTGCGCCTGATTGCCGACCATCACCAGCATGTCCTTGCCACCCGCTGATTTGACCAACGCGGCACCAGCCTTGCGGGCCTCATCGGCTTCCGGGCGGCGCGGCAGCACCACGACGTCCAGCGCTTCGGCCGCCATCCCAGCCGGCCAGGCCATCGAGATAACATCGCCGGTCTTGGACTTTCCGAATTTCTCACTTTCGACAAGCCGCGCCACAGCGCCTTTCGTCAGGCGATTGGCCCGGCGCGCCGCAGGGTTCATTTTTCCGTCCGACGAAATGATGATGGCCACCCGCCCTTCGGCCTGCGCCATCGCATCCAAGTCAAACTCCTGAAAGCGGACCGGTATCAGACTGCTCATTGCAAACTCCTCGAATTCTGTTCCCCAAGACCTAGCCCGCGCCGCCCGACTTGACCAGATAGCAGTTTTCCCCGCGTTTCAATTGCAGTAAGGTCCCGCAAAAATAACCGGCAGGCTCGGGGGAGAAAGACGTGACACGAGAGGGCAGGCATACGCCGTCGCGCAGGAAGACATGCATGCGCGATTTCGGCCCGTTTTCCGGCGCAAAAGGCTTGGCGGGGGCAGTCTTGTGATCCTCGACCGCTATTTCGCCCGCCGCTTTTTACAGAGCTTTCTGGTCATCGGCGGTATTTTTCTGACCTTGATGATTCTCATCGATCTGATCGAACAGATCCGCCGATTTGACCAAGTCGACCTGTCCTTCGGCCAATTGCTGCACCTGACGCTTCTGAACACACCGGCCGCCATCAGTGAAATGCTGCCCCTGCTGGTCATTCTGTCCACCATTGCCTTGTTCGTCGGGCTGGCACGGACCTCTGAACTCGTGGTGACCCGCGCCACGGGTCGCTCGGGTATCCGCGCACTGGTCGCGCCAGCGGCTCTGGCCCTGATCATCGGTGCGCTTGCAGTGGTATTGCTGAACCCCATCGTGGCGGCCACATCCCAGGAATTCCAACGCCTGTCTGATTCCTATCGCAACAACGGCAGTTCAGCGCTTTCGATCAGCAGCGAAGGCCTTTGGCTGCGTCAGTCGGCGGAAAACGGTCAGGCTGTCATCCACGCCCGGGGCACCTCGAACGGGGATGCTCTTGGCCTGGACGGCGTGACCATCATCACCTTCGCGCGCGACGGCAAACCCACCCAGCAGATCGTCGCCGACAGGGCCGTGCTGGAAGACGAAAACTGGGTCTTGTCCCGGGCCAAGATCTGGAATTTGCAGAATGGGCAGAACCCCGAAACCAGCTCGGTGGAACATGAACGGCTGGAGTTGCCAACCTCGCTGACGCGGCAGCGGATTCTGGACACGCTGGGGCAACAGGATTCAGTGTCGGTTTTTGACCTGCCGCAACTGATCAAGGATCTGCGCGAAGCCGGGTTTTCGACCAAGCAATATGAAGTCTGGTTGCAGGTGCAACTGGCCAGGCCGTTCTTTCTGGTTTCGATGGTGCTGATCGGGGCTGCGTTCACCATGCGTCACGTTCGGTTCGGCGGTACCGGAATCGCCGTTCTGACGGCCGTACTACTTGGCTTTGCCATCTATTTCGTCCGCAATTTTGCGCAAATCCTCGGGGAAAACGGACAATTGCCCATCTATATCGCGGCCTGGGCGCCGCCCTTCGCCGCCATCCTGCTGTCCCTTGGCCTGCTTCTTCACGCGGAGGACGGCTGATGCGGAACATGATTTCCCTACTGCTGACCAGCGCAATCGCTTTGTCGGCACCGACGGTTCTGGCGGCGCAAACCACCTCGGCTGAGCCTGACCCGCAAGCTGCGCAGTCACAGGCCGAACCCGCCCTTCTGGTTGCCGACAAGGTCTTTATCACACCCGACAGAAAACTGGTGGCCGAAGGCAATGTCGAAGCCTTTCAGGGCGATACCAAGCTGTCGGCCCAACGTGTCACCTATGACCGGGAAACGGGTGAGCTGACACTGGAGGGGCCCATTCGCATTGATCAGGGGGGGCAGTCGACCCTTCTGGCCGATTCCGGACAGCTGGACAGCGGCATCCAGAACGGTCTGTTGATCGGTGCCCGAATGGTTTTCGATCAGCAGATCCAGATTGCCTCGGTTCAGGCGAAACGGGCCGCGGGTCGCTATACGCAGTTCAGCAAGGTCTCGGCCACTTCCTGCCATGTCTGCACCAACGGTAAGCCACCGCTTTGGCAGATTCGGGCCCGCAAGGTCACCCATGACCAGTTGGAACGGCAATTATACTTTGAGGGCGCGCAGCTTCGAGTGCTTGATTATCCGGTATTCTATTTCCCCTATCTGCGCTTGCCGGATCCGACATTAGAGCGCGCAACCGGCTTTCTGGTGCCATCGATCCGCAGCACCTCGCAACTGGGAACGGGGGTACAGGTTCCCTATTTCTTCAAGCTGGGGGACCACAAGGATCTGACCTTGACGCCGTATCTGTCGGCCAAGACCACGACGCTGGGATATCGGTATCGCCAGGCGTTCGTGAATGGGCGCATTCAGCTTGAAGGGGCCTATACCCGAGATGACGTCCAGCCCGATCAGGATCGCGGTTATCTGTTCGCCGGCGGTTGGTTCAACCTGAAGAATGATTTCCGGCTGACATTCGATCTGCAAACCACCTCGGACGACGCCTATCTGGTTGACTACGGGCTGCCGGATCTGGACCGTTTGCGCAGCGAGATAGCGCTGGAACGGATCAAACGAGACACCGCATTCAAAACAAGCCTGATCCATTACAAAACTCTGCGTGAAAGTGAAAATCAGGACGAAATCCCATCCCGCGTCTTCGACCTGAACTATGAAAAGCGATTCTTTCCGGGCGCGCTTGGCGGCGAGGTTCGGCTGGCTTTTATCGGCCACGCACATGAACGCACCAGCGACGCCGATATCGTTGGCCGTGACATAGCAAGGGCAACTGTTGATGCCGAATGGTTGCGAAGCTGGACATTTGCATCGGGGCTGCGCGCGGACGCGACGCTGGGCGCATCGGTGGATACGTTCAATATTCGCCATGACAGCAATTTTCCCAGCAATGTGACCCGCTCGACCCCGCGCGCGGCGTTGACGCTTCGCTATCCGATGACCCGTCGCGAAAAAACCGGCGCGGTTCAGCTTCTGGAACCGATCGCGCAGTTGGGATGGACCCATGTCTCGGACACTGATGCGCCAGATGATGAAAGCACGTTTCAGGAATTCGATCAGGGAAACCTGCTGGCCCTGTCCCGTTTCCCTGCCGAAGATCAGCGCGAAGACGGTGCCACAGGGGTCATCGGCCTGAACTGGGCGCGCTATGGTGCGGACGGACAGCAGGCGCTCGTAACGGTGGGTCAGGTGTTTCGGGCGGATGCCGACCCGAATTTCACCCTGACATCCGGGTTGCAGGGCACCACGTCCGACTTGCTGGTGGCGGGACAAGTCACCACGGCCAACGGTTGGTCGCTTGGCGGGCGCGGTCTGATCGACAGCGATTTCAGTTTCGTCAAAGCTGAATTGCGCGGGGCCTGGGCTTCTGAATTTGCCGGCCTGTCCGGAAGCTATATCTGGCAGGAACCGGATCCGGCGGAAAACATTGCGGAAGAAATTTCGGAAATCTGGCTTCTGGGCCGCTATCAGGTCGACCAGAACTGGCTTACAAATGCCGAGGCACGCTATGATCTGAACCAGTCAGAGCCAATCCGGCTTGGGCTTGGTGTAACATACCAGAATGAATGTGTTCAGGTTAACATGTCCGTAAGCAGACGCTTTACTTCAACATCCACTATTGAGCCTTCGACAGAATTCGGCTTTACCCTATCGCTGACAGGATACGCCCTTGAAGGCGGTGGTAACACATACAAGAGAAAATGCAGTTGATATCAGGTTTCTCCAGGTTTCTCCGTTCCGGTTGGCACAAACCGGTCACGCCGGCACTGGCCGCCGTTTTCCTCGCTTTATCGGCGCCGCAGGTCAGCGCCCAAAGCCTGTTCTCGCCAGCGATCCGCGTGAATCAGGACATCGTCACCTGGTACGAGCTGGAACAACGCCTGCAATTCCTGAATGTTTTGGGTTTGCCCGGCGGCAATGAGGCTGACGTCAGGGAAGCCCTGATCGAAGAAAAATTGCGCAAGCAGGCCATGCGCGAAGCGGGCGTGCAAGCTGCCCCGGAAGCCGTACAACTGGGGATCGACGAGTTCGCCTCGCGCGGGCAATTGTCCACCGAACAGTTCCTGCAACTTTTGGGTGAGGCAGGCGTCGACCCGGAAACTGTCCGTGATTATGTTGCAGATCAGCTGGCCTGGCGCGACTATATCAGCTCGCGCTACCTGTCGCAGGCCCGTCCGACCGAAGACGAGATTGATCGCGCGCTGGGACAAACCGGTGGCGGCGGCCTTCAGGTCCTGCTGTCCGAGATCATCATCCCGGTGAACCCGCAAACCGTTGCACAGACCGAGTTGCTGGCGGAAGAGATTTCGCGACTTGAAACTATCGAAGCGTTTTCAGCCGCAGCGGCGCAATATTCCGGAGCGGCCACCCGCAACGAAGGCGGACGTCTGGACTGGCTGAATATCTCCAACCTGCCTCCTGCCTTGCAACCGGTTATTCTTGGGCTCCAGAACGGTGAGATCACCGATCCCATCAGCCTGCCAAACGCCGTCGCCCTGTTTCAATTGCGCGGATTGCGCGAGGTGGCGACCGCTGCGCCGGCTATCTCCAAACTTGACTATGCGGCCTATTACCTGCCGGGCGGCCGCAGCGCCGAGACTCTGGCACAGGCTGCCGCCCTGCGGGAGGAGATCGACACCTGCGACGACTTGTACGGAATCGCCAAGGATCAACCCGTCGAAGTCCTGGACCGTATCGAAGCCAGCCCGTCAGAAGTACCACGCGATTTCGCCGTGGAACTGGCCAAGCTGGATCGCTTCGAAGTGTCAACAAACCTGACCCGCAACAACGGGCAGACGCTGGTGTTCCTGATGCTGTGCAACCGCACCCGCAACCTGGGCGAAAACACCTCGCGGGCGGATGTCGCGAATGCACTGGCGCAACAGCGGCTACAGGCCTTTGCGGCCAGCCTGGTAGAGCAGCTGCGGGCTGACGCCACCATTGTTCAGGAATGACACGCCCGATTGCGCTCAGCTGCGGTGAACCGGCCGGGATCGGCCCTGAAATCGCGGCCAAAGCATGGGCAGAGCTGCGCCAAACCTGCCCGTTTTTCTTTATCGGCGATGCCAGCCACCTGCCTGCTGGCACCCCCGTTGTGAAAATCCAAACCCCTTCGGATGCCGTTGCAGTCTGTGATCAGGCCTTGCCCGTGCTGCAACTGAACTTTCCTGCTGCGAACATGCCCGGTCAGCCAGACCCGGCCAATGCCCCATCGGTGATCGATGCCATCGAAACCGGCGTCGACTTTGTGAAAGAGGGGGCAGCGGCCGCTCTGTGCACCGCGCCCATTCACAAGAAGGCCCTGATCGACGGGGCCGGGTTTACCTATCCCGGCCATACCGAGTTTCTGGCCGCGCTGTCGGGCACCCGCCGGGTTGTCATGATGCTGGCCAGCGACCAGTTGCGGGTTGTCCCGGCAACAATCCACATTCCCCTTTCACAGGTTCCCGCCGCGCTGACGCCAGACCTGCTGCGCGAGACAATCGAAATCACCACGCGCGGTCTGCGCGACCAGTTCGGCATACAACACCCCCGCATCGCCATAACCGGCCTGAACCCCCATGCCGGCGAAGGCGGCAAAATGGGCCGCGAGGAGCTTGACTGGATCGCCCCAATGCTGGCCGATCTGAACCCGGAAGATGCGACCCTGACGGGCCCGCACCCTGCGGATACACTGTTCCATGCCGCTGCCCGCGCCCGCTATGACGCGGCGATCGCAATGTATCATGATCAGGCCCTGATCCCGATCAAGACGCTGGATTTCGACCGGGGTGTGAACGTCACCCTTGGCCTGCCCTTCATCCGCACGTCGCCAGATCACGGCACTGCACTGGATATCGCCGGGAAAGGCATCGCCAATCCAACCAGCCTGATCGAAGCTCTGAAGCTTGCCCAACGCATGGCGCAAGGCTCTTGATCCTTCATCTGGCTGAAAATATCCCCGCCAGAGGCAAAAAACTTCTGGCGCTGCCCCTGCGGCCTGCGTCACGGTAATCGGATCATGAGTGCAATCGACAATCTCCCCCCTCTGCGCGAGGTCATCGCCACACATCAACTCTCGGCGCGCAAATCCTTGGGTCAGAACTTCCTGCTGGACCTCAACCTGACCGCCAAAATCGCCCGTCAGGCTGGCGATCTTGCAGACTGTGATGTACTGGAAATCGGCCCCGGTCCTGGCGGCCTCACCCGAGGGCTCCTGTCCGAAGGCGCACGCAAGGTCGTGGCGGTGGAAAAAGATACCCGCTGCATTGCCGCCCTGAACGATATCGCCGCCGCCTATCCCGGAAGGCTGGAGGTCATCAATGGTGACGCGCTCGAGATCAACCCGCTGGAACACCTGACCCCGCCAATCCGCATCGCAGCCAACCTTCCATACAACGTCGGCACCGAACTGCTTGTGCGCTGGCTGACACCCCCTGAATGGCCCCCCTTCTGGCAGAGCCTGACGCTGATGTTCCAACGCGAAGTGGCCGAACGCATCGTGGCCCGGCCCGGTAGCAAGGCGTATGGCCGCCTCGCCATCCTTGCCCAATGGCGGGCCGAGGCGCGCATCGCCATGTCCCTTCCCCCCGGCGCCTTCACCCCTCCGCCCAAAGTCTCCAGCGCGGTGGTCCACCTGACCGCCCTGCCCGAACCGCGCTATCCTGCTGACGCCGCGACCCTGTCGCGTGTGGTGGCCTCCGCCTTCAATCAACGCCGCAAAATGCTGCGGGCCTCGCTCAAAGGCGTTGCCCCGGATATCGAGGATCGCTTGCAGGCCGCAGGTATCCAGCCCACTGAACGGGCCGAGCAGGTTCCGCTTGAAGCGTTCTGTGCCTTGGCGCGCGAAATCCAGACACCCTGATCAAAAAAAGCCCCGAGGCTTGACCTCGGGGCTTTGCGGTTTCTGATGCCGGCTTTATTCAGCCGCTTCCGGTGCGTCGCCATCCGTTTTGGGCGCATCTTCAGCCACTGGCGCCGGTTTGGGCTTGCGCGCCCGCGGCTTGCGCGCAGGCTTTTCCTTCTTTTCCGGCGCCGGGGCTTCGGCCCCCTTGCTTTCCGGTGTCTCGACCAGACCGCTTTCCGGAGCAGCGTCCGGTGCGGCGAAATCCATTACGTCCGGCTGCGGGGCTTCGGCAGGATCGGCCTGCCGGGCCGCTTCACGTTCTTGGCGCTCGGCGCGCTCACGGTCACGCTCGGCCTGGCGTTCGCGGTTCTGGCGCTCCTGCTCTTCGCGGCGCGCTTCAATCTCGCGCTGCGCCTCACTCAGCATGCGCAGATAATGTTCTGCGTGCTGCTGGAAGTTTTCCGCCGCAACGCGGTCGTTTGACAGCTGAGCGTCACGCGCCAGCTGATTGTACTTATCAATGATTTGCTGCGGCGTGCCACGCACCTTGCCTTCAGGGCCCGAGCTGTCAAATACCCGGTTTACGACGTTACCGCCGGAAGGACGATTGCGGTTGTTCTTGGCCCGCGAGCGGGATTTGGAAGATCTCATTTTACTTTACGTCAGCCTTATCAATGCGCTGTCGCTCAACCCGTGTTTTGCACTGCTCTGAGGCGTTTGCCGTGACGGGATGTCGACTTTTTTGGGCTTGGCGTCAGGGGTGCGCTGCAACAGCGTCAACCTCGCCGACTAATCCTGAGTAAACATGTCCTGACCGTGCAGACAAGAGGAATCTCGAATTTTCACACGCTTTTTTACTCGGGGCAGCGTTTTTTGGCCTCAGACAACAGTTTCAACCCGGCATCTTTGCGCCGACAACCCGGTCACGCCCGTCCAGATCGGGGATTACGCGAATATCCGCCAAACCCGCCGCATCAAACAAGGCAGACACCAGATTTGCCTGTGTCGGGCCAATTTCCACAAGTAATCGCCCGCCTGGCAACAGATAATCCGGGGCCGAGGCCGCAATCTGCCGATACGCGCCCAGCCCGTCCCCTTCATCGGTCAGCGCCATGCGCGGCTCGTGCTCCCGCACTTCGGGCGAAAGGTCCTCCATTTCGGTTACGGATATATACGGCGGGTTGGAAACAATCAGGTCAAACCGGCCTTCAATGCCTTCAAACCAGTTTGACTGCGCAATCTCGGCTCGTCCCTGCACCTGGTGGAGCACGGCATTGGCGCTGGCCTGAAGACAGGCGGCTTCACTCAGGTCGACCCCAAGACCCGAAGCGCTGGTTCGTTCCGCAAGCAGTGTGACCAGAATACAGCCAGACCCGACCCCGAGGTCCAAAACATGGTCGAAGGGTTCGCTCAGCGCCGCCTCGATCAGGGTTTCAGTCTCGGGGCGTGGATCCAGAACATCGGAGCTGACACGAAACCTGCGCCCATAGAACTCGCGTTCGCCCAGCAGATGAGACACCGGCACCCGAATGGCACGCAAAGAAACCAACTGGTCATAGCGTTCAGCGATCTCGGGCTGCAACTCTTCCGGGGCAATCAGCGTCACTCGGCTGGCCTCTATCCGTGCGGCATGGGCCAACAACAGGCGCGCATCCCGCGCCGGGTCATCCACACCAGCGGCCCTCAGACGCGCGGTTGCGGCCACCATGGCCTGCGCTGCTGTTTGCAGGCCCGTCATTGCGCCATCTCGGCCAACAACCGGGCCTGATCATCCGCCGTCAGAGCGTCAATCACTTCGTCCAGATCCCCCTGCATCACCTGATCCAGTTTATAGAGCGTCAGGTTGATCCGGTGATCCGTCATCCGCCCCTGTGGGAAATTGTAGGTGCGAATGCGTTCCGAACGATCCCCTGATCCCACCTGGCTGGCCCGGTCGGCGGAACGTTCGCTGTCGATCCGCTGCCGCTCGAGGTCATAAAGCCGCGTCTTCAGCACCTGCATGGCGATCTCGCGGTTGCGATGCTGGGACTTCTCGGAACTTGTGACCACCAAGCCCGTCGGAATATGGGTGATCCGCACCGCCGAGTCAGTGGTGTTCACGTGCTGCCCGCCCGCGCCGGAACTGCGCATCGTGTCGATACGGATGTCATTGGCGTCTATCTGGATGTCGACATCCTCGGCCTCGGGCAGTACCGCCACCGTCGCCGCCGAGGTGTGGATGCGCCCGCCGCTTTCGGTTTCGGGCACGCGCTGCACACGGTGCACGCCGGATTCGTATTTCAGCCGGGCAAAGACGTTGTCGCCCTTGATATGGGCCACCACCTCTTTGATCCCGCCCAGATCAGAAGCCTGTTCTTCGATGATCTCGAACTGCCACCCGCGGGCCTCGGCATAGCGTTGATACATACGCAACAGATCGCCCGCGAACAAAGCGGCCTCGTCCCCGCCGGTACCCGGGCGAATTTCCAGCATCGCCGGACGCGCATCCGCCGCATCCTTCGGCAGCAGCGCCAGTTGCAGCGCGTGTTCCGCCTCGGGGATGCGCGATTGCAGGTCAGGAATTTCCTCTTCGGCCAACTCCTTCATATCCGGGTCGGCCAGCATCGCCTCGGCCTCTGCCAGGTCTGCCACCAGCTGGCGCCAGGCCATGATCTGATCGACCACGGGTTTGAGGTCGGAATATTCCTTGGCCAACGCCGCAATATCGCCGCCCGATGCGCCATCCGCCATGGCTGCTTCGAGGTATTGGAAACGCTGGGTGATCTGTTCAAGACGTTCTTCGGGGATCATCCCGGCGGTGTCTATCATCCGGGGGCTTTGGTCAAGGGCCACGTCGTGCTAAGCTTGCTGTCATGAAACGGTTTTTGCTTGCCCTTTTGCTGACGTCCACGCCGGTTTACGCCGATTACGTCGGCCCTGACGGCAAGACCCGCGATTGCTATTGCACCGACACGTCCGGGTCCCGCATCGAACTGGGTGAGATGATCTGCCTGCAAGTCGACGGCCGCATGTTCACGGCACAATGCCAGATGTCCCTGAACGTGCCCATGTGGCGCGAGGTGCAGGAAGGATGTTTGTCATCCGGGTTGCAGAGCGATCCTGTTGATCACTTTGAACAGGATGAGGCGTCCTGAGCGCCGGTAGAACAGTTACATCTGCTCCAACCACCCATCAACCCGTGCCTTGTTCGCACCGAAATCCCTGCGACCGAACCGCAAACGGCCATGGATGCGCAGCGTGTCGCCGTCCTGCTGAACAGTGGTATAGTCGGGGAAACCAATCCATATCGTGCGGGTGACATAGGTGATCATGCCCTCATCGACCGAACCTGCCAAAACCGAGGTGCGCGGCGTGGCGCGGGCGATCCGATCGAGGTTCTCCAACCCTTCCGGGCCGGTTGTAACAACGCGCAGAACGCCACCCGGCAAGTCCTGATCAACCTCTGCAACCGGTGCAATATGCCATTGCGCCAGAGCTGACGGGGCCAACCGGACGTAAGCGACCAGCCCAAGCACCAGCGCGATCACTGCCCACAAAACCATCTTTTTCATCCCGCTTTGCCCTCTTGCAGAAACCCTATGCGGATCAGGCGCCGGGGCAAGCCGTTCCGGGCCGGTTTACCGCGACGTCACACCCGGCAGGATACACAGCATCTCGTAGATCAGGTTGGCTGCCGTCAGGGCCGTGTTGCCGGATGGGTCATACGGAGGTGAAACCTCGACCAGATCACACCCCACCACATTCACACCCTGCAACGCGTGGATCAGTTGCAGCGCCTGCGGCGTGGTCAGCCCGGCAATCTCTGGTGTACCCGTGCCCGGTGCAAAGGCCGGGTCCAGGCTGTCGATGTCATAGGTGACATAGACCGGATGATCCCCGATGATCTTGCGGATCTGAGAGCCGATCTGCGTCAGGTTCTGCTGCCACAACTCCCAGGCCGGGAACTGGCGGAAGCCCCAATCCCTGGCTTCGGTGAAATCCGAAGCCGCATAGCCCGATCCGCGAATGCCGATCTGAAAGGTCTTGTCGGGGACAATCAGCCCCTCTTCATAGGCGCGGCGGAAGACGGTTCCGTGGGTCTCTTTCTCGCCGAACATCTCGTCATTCACATCCGCATGGGCATCCACATGCACCAGAGCCACCGGCCCATACTTTGCCGCAATGGCCCGCAGGATCGGCAGGGTGATCGAATGATCACCCCCCATCGCCACCGGGGTCACGTTCTTTGCCAGGATCGCGTCATAGCTTTCCCTGATGATCCTCAGGCTGTCCGCAAGCGAGAAGGTGTTGATCGCCAGATCCCCGATGTCGGCGATTTGCAAGCTGTCGAACGGAGCCGCCGAGGTAGCCATGTTGTAGGGCCTTATCATCGCGCTTTCGCTGCGGATCTGTTTGGGTCCGAACCGGGTGCCCGATCGCCACGAGGTGCCGATATCCATCGGAATCCCCAAAACCGCCACATCCAGCCCCGCCAGCGAGGCTGCCTGGGACAGGCGCATAAACGTATTCGGCCCCGAAAACCGCGCCAGATCATTACCGCTGATGGGTTGGTTGAATTGTGTCATATTCTTTCTCGACAAGCCCCAGAGTATTTTGCTTTACGAACTGTTTCGAAGTTCGCGCAAATTTTCCGAAACATCATCATTAATTGGATAAGAAACACTTAATGACGTCTCAAAATCTGCGTCCGATGAAAACCGGGTGTACGTCGCACCCCAGCGCCTATCATCCCCTCGGGGATGGCTTTCCCATACGAGAAACGCATCCCAAGTGTCCAATCCGTGATTGTTGTCGGGCCTTAGTGCAGGCAATTCTCTTTCGATCAACCCGATGACACCTGTGTCCAGTGCGTGGCGTTCGCTTGCGTTCATCGGTCGCAAGGCATCAGAAACAGAGCACCCTCTATCACTATATCGAAGCATCATTATTGTTTCGGGATCAACCCAAGCCAGCCCGTCAGCCCGCTCGAGGCGCACTAGACGTTTTTCTGGAGCAACGACCTGACCGTCGGCAAATGGTACGCAGTATGTCTCAAACAAAGTCATTGCTGAATGCTCGCGAGCAGTTGGCTGATGCAGGCGATCACGCGCAAAATACCCGAGCGGCAACCCAAGGAGAACAATGCACGCCCAGATCAGAGCTTTTCGTTTAGTCATGCGAGTTTATTCCACCCCAACAGGCAGACGATCTGCGTCGCCACATGCGCCCCCGCAATCGCCGTCGCGCCGGATGTATCGAACGGCGGAGACACTTCGACCACGTCGCCGCCCTTGATGTTGATCCCCGCAATGTCGCGCAGGATGATCTGCGCCTGAATGGAACTCAAACCACCCCAGACCGGTGTCCCCGTACCCGGTGCAAAGGCCGGGTCCAGACCGTCGATATCAAAGCTTAGGTAGACCGGGCTGTCGCCCAGAATGCCCTTGATCTTCTGCGCCACGGCGGCGGGGCCGGATTCGTAGACCTCGCGCGCGTCGATGATGTTGACGCCCAGCGTGTCCTCGTTGGTGGTGCGGATCCCCACCTGAACCGAACGTTTCGGATCCACGATCCCCGACTTCACCGCCTTGTAGAACATGGTGCCGTGGTCCACCCGGCTCATGTCGTCATCGGCCCAGGTGTCGGTATGGGCATCGAACTGCAACAGCGACATCGGCCCGTATTTCTCGGCATAGGCCTTGAGGATCGGAAAGCTGATATAGTGGTCGCCCCCCAGCGCGACCGAGGCCACATCCGCCGTCAGAATGGTGCGGATATGGTCGGTCAGCGTGTCGGGAAAGGCGGGAATGTTGGCATAGTCATAGGCCATATCGCCGTAGTCGATGATAGCCAGCTCGCTGAGCGCATCGAAGGGCCAGCCATAAGGTGCATCGGGCGATTGCAGCGCGCTGGCCTCGCGGATTGCACGCGGGCCAAGGCGGGTGCCCGGGCGGTTGGTCACCGCCTGATCAAACGGCACGCCGGTCACGGCGATGTCGACGCCGGTCAGGTTCTTGGTATACAGCCGCCGCAGAAACGAGGTCGCCCCGCCAAAAGTGTTTTCATAGGACAGGCCTTTGAGATCCGGGTTGGTGAATGCCTCGTCCACCTGGTTTTTTGCGTCTTCCAGTGCCATTTCGCTCCCCCATCAGCCCAACGGCTGCGCCTTTTCCACGATCCGTGCGAAGAACGATGCCCCCACCGGCGCGATATCATCATTGAAGTTGTATTTCGGATGATGCAGCCCGGCACCATCACCCTGCCCAAGGAACAGATAAGCCCCTGGTCGCGACTGAAGCATGTACGAAAAATCCTCGGCCCCCATGTCGCGCCCCATTGTGTCGATCACCCGTTCAGCCCCCGACACTTCGCGCGCGACGGCCGCGGCAAAGGCTGCCTTTTCAGCATCGTTGATCGTCGCCGGGTATCCCACCTGATATTCAAGCCGTGCCTCGACACCGTAAGACGCGGCCTGCCCCTGAACGATCTGCTCCATCCGCTCCATCACCATTTTCTGCACATAAGGATCGAATGTACGAACCGTGCCGTTCAGATAGGCGGTGTCCGGGATCACGTTGTTCACCGTTCCGGCGTGGATCTGAGTGACCGAAACAACCAGGTCTTCCACTGCATAGTGGTTGCGGCTGACGATGGTCTGGATCGCCTGTGCAATGCCGCAGGCCGCCATGACCGGGTCGCGGGTCTGATGCGGCATGGCGCCATGGCCGCCGACGCCTTGGATATGAATATCGAACGTATCGACCGCCGCCATGATCGGCCCCGGCGTTGTATGGAACGTACCTTCCGGGTTTCCCGGATCGTTGTGTATTCCATAGACCTCAGAGATATCGAACCGCTCCATGATGCCTTCTTCGACCATGACACCCGCACCGCCACCTTCTTCCTCGGCCGGTTGAAAGATCAGGGCCACACGGCCGCGGAAATTTCGCGTCTCGGCCAGATACCGCGCCGCGCCCAGCAGCATTGTGGTGTGCCCGTCATGCCCGCAGGCATGCATCTTTCCGGGATTCTTCGATGCATAGTCGACGCCTGTTTCTTCGGTGATCGGCAATGCATCCATATCGGCGCGCAGGCCAATGGTCGGGCCGTCGCCCTGCCCGTTGATGATCGCGACCATCCCGGTTTTTGCGATCCCTTCATGCAATTCATCAACCCCGAATTCACGCAGACGCTCGGCCACAAACGCGGCAGTCTCAAAGCACTCGAACTCCAACTCGGGTATCGTGTGCAGATATTGGCGCCATCTGGTCATATCGGCAGAGAAATCGGCAATTCGGTTGACGACGGGCATCTGGGGTGGACTCCTGATCGGGACTGCGGGATGGATGCATCTGACACCGGAATGAAAGGGTTCGCAATGGCCGATAATCCTCTGATCCATGACAGTGACGCAGGGATCGAACGCCTGCTGGAAATCATGCGCCGCCTGCGTGATCCGCAAACCGGCTGCCCGTGGGATATCGAACAGGATTTCGCCACCATCGCGCCCTATACGATCGAAGAGGCCTATGAGGTCGCCGACGCCATCGAGCGTGAGGCCTGGGACGAGCTGAAGGGAGAGCTGGGCGATCTGCTGTTCCAATCCGTCTTCCACGCTCAAATGGCGGAAGAAGCGGGATATTTCACCTTTCAGGACGTGGTTCGCACCATGTCCGACAAGATGGTGGCCCGGCATCCGCATGTCTTCGGTGACGAATCCCGCGACAAATCCGCCGAACAGCAGACCAAGGACTGGGAAGTCATCAAGGCCGCCGAACGTGCGGGCAAGGAACAGAAAGGCGCGCTGGACGGGGTGGCCGCCAACCTGCCAGCCCTGCTGCGGGCGCATAAGCTGCAAAAACGGGCCGCGCGCGTAGGGTTCGACTGGCCCGACGCCAGCCACGTACTGGCCAAGATCACCGAAGAAGCCGCCGAACTGGAAGAGGCGCGTGACAAGATGGACGCGGATGCGCTTGAGGATGAATTCGGCGATCTGCTGTTCGTGATGGTCAATCTGGGTCGTCATCTTGGCATCGAACCGGAGGCCGCGTTGCGCCGCACCAATGCCAAGTTCACCCGTCGCTTTGAACAGGTCGAGACCCGGCTGGCCGAACGGGGAAAGACCCCCTCGCAAAGCGATCTGGCCGAGATGGATGCGCTGTGGGACGAGGTCAAAACCGAAGAGCATCGCGCCAACGGCAAACTCCCGCCGGTTGAAGTCATGGCCGCACCCAGAAACGGGTAGACAAGGCACCCGACACTTGCGAGTGTCCCACCTTCACGACCACCGGAGACGCCCATGCCCCCTCGCAAGATCATCATCGACACCGATCCCGGACAGGACGATGCCGTCGCCATCCTGCTGGCGCTGGCCAGCCCGGAGGACATCGAGGTTCTTGGCATCACGGCGGTCGCAGGCAACGTGCCCCTGGAATTGACCGCCAAGAACGCTCGGATCGTGTGCGAACTGGCGGGCCGGACCGACATACCTGTTTATGCGGGCTGCGACAGACCGTTGAACCGCCCGCTGGTCACGGCCGAGCATGTGCATGGCAAGACAGGTCTGGATGGCCCGGACCTGCCTGATCCGCAGATGCCGCTGACCAAAGGGCATGCGGTGGATTTCATCATCGACACCCTGCGCGCTGAAGAACCGGGCACGGTAACCCTTTGCCCGCTGGGGCCACTAACAAATATCGCGACCGCGTTCAGCAAGGCTCCGGACATTGTGGACCGGGTACAGGAAATCGTTCTGATGGGCGGAGCGTATTTCGAGGTCGGCAACATCACCCCGACAGCTGAGTTTAACATTCACGTCGATCCAGAAGCTGCTGATATCGTTTTCAAATCCGGCAGACCAATCGTGGTCATGTCGCTGGATGTCACGCACAAGGCGCTGGTCACCAAACCCCGCAATGATGCGTTCCGTGCGCTGGGAAACAAAGTCGGAATCGCCGTCGCCGAGATGACCGATTTCTTCGAAAGGTTCGACAAGGAAAAATACGGCAGCGCAGGTGCGCCTTTGCACGACCCTTGCGTGACCGCCTATCTGATCCGGCCCGAGCTGTTTTCGGGCCGTCATGTGAATGTCGAGATTGAAACCCAGTCCGAGCTGACAATGGGCATGACGGTCGCCGATTGGTGGGGCGTAACCGACCGCGCGCCCAATGCGCTGTTCATGGGGGAAATCGACGCCGACGGCTTCTTCAGTCTTTTGACGGAAAGGCTGGCCAGATTATGAGCGCCGCCCTGCGCCTGGCGCGCCCCGAGGACCTGGATCGTCTGATGGCACTGGTCACCGCCTTCCATACCGAGGCCGGATTGACGCAAGACCCGGACCAGACCCGAAACGCTCTGACACCCCTGCTCGAGGGTATTCCCCATGGCTGTGTCTATCTGATCGGCCCCGGACGCGCGCCGTTGGGCTACATCATCCTGACCTTCGGCTGGTCCGTCGAATTCGGCGGCATGGACGGTTTCGTGGACGAAATCTATATCCGGCCCGCTGTTCGCGGCCGCGGCATCGCAACCGAAGTTCTACTGGCGCTGCCCAAAGCTTTGTCCGAAGCGGGGCTGACTGCCCTTCATCTGGAAGTCGACCGGCACAACGAGGCCGCTCAGAAGATCTATCTGCGCACCGGGTTCAAACCACGCGACAGATATATGCTGATGAGCAAGTCGCTTTAACGAGACTCGCCGCGGAAGATATTGGCCGGGTTCATGTCCTGTACCGGGTCATTCGACGAAACTTCTTCTCCGGTTATCGGATACGTTCCCGGACCCGCGCAGGCAGACAATACTGTGATGGACGCTGTGACGATTATCAGAAGGAATTTGGATACAGACATCGTGGTCTCCTTTCTGCAATGAAGAAAGACTACGGCATTTGGAGTGAACGTGATAAGTAACAAGTTCACACATAAGAATAATTAAGCCACTTAAATATTATCAAATTTCCACGTCTAAGACGACCATGCCCCTGAGAATTTTATCTTTTTTCTGGCACGCCAATGTCTTCTTCAAAAAGCGGCATCTCGAAAAAAAGCAGGTGATCGCGTGCGATTTCAGGAGTTTCGTAATAGGCGTCGCGCAGGTGAAAGCCCAAAGACAGGTATAACCGAGTCGCCACTTCCAGGGGTTTGCCGGTGTCCATTCGAATATAGTCGAACCCAAGATCTCGGCACATTTCGATCAGCGAAAGCATGATGGCACAGCCTGCGCCGGTCCCCCTTGCTGCGTCGGTTACAAATACGCGTTTGATTTCAGCCACACCGGGCTCGTAGGTGTGAAACATGCCGCAGCCGACCGGTTCCCCATGCAGCAATGCCAGTTTGATCCCACCGTTCGGCGGTGCGTGTTCCGCGTCAATGTTGTCCATTACACGGGCGTATTTTTCGCTTGGGTAGAAAGCCTGCACAATCTGGGCGGTTCTTTCATCCAGTGCCAGCAGGAAATCCCTGTAATCCCAACACAAACGCCGAACCGCTTCAAACTGGTCCGGCGTTTCCGGTTCGATGATGTTCAGCACAATGCGACCCCCGGATTAAACCCGGGTGTCAGCCTAGCACCAAGTGCGTTATTTGCGAAGGATCGACGCGCCTGCGTATTCGGCCACTTCCCCCAGCGACTCCTCGATGCGGATCAGCTGGTTGTATTTCGCCAACCGGTCCGATCGCGCCAATGAGCCGGTTTTGATCTGACCACAATTCGTCGCCACGGCCAGATCGGCAATGGTCGCGTCCTCGGTCTCGCCCGAACGGTGCGACATCACGTTGGTGTACCGCGCGCGGTGCGCCATATCGACGGCGCGCAGGGTTTCGGTCAGCGAACCGATCTGGTTCACCTTGACCAGCATTGAGTTCGCGCAGCCACGTTCGATCCCTTCGGCCAGACGTTCCGGGTTGGTCACGAACAGGTCATCACCAACCAGTTGCACCTTGTCGCCGATGGCATCGGTCAGGGCCTTCCAGCCATCCCAGTCATCTTCAGACATGCCATCTTCGATCGAGATGATCGGATAGTCATTGACCAGAGCAGCCAGATAGGCTGCGTTTTCCTCGGATGTCAGGGTGATCCCCTCGCCCGCCAGAACGTATTTGCCGTCTTTGAAATACTCGGTCGCCGCGCAATCCAAGGCCAGGTGGATTTCTTCGCCCGGCTTGTAGCCCGCCTTTTCGATGGATTTCAGGATGAAATCCAGCGCCTCACGTGTGCTGGCAATGTTGGGGGCAAAACCGCCCTCGTCGCCCACGCCCGTGGCCAGACCCGCGGAAGACAGTTCTTTCTTCAGTGTATGGAACACCTCGGACCCCATGCGCACCGCTTCGCGAATGTTCGCGGCGGCGGTCGGCATGATCATGAATTCCTGAATGTCGATCGGGTTGTCGGCATGTTCGCCACCATTGATAATGTTCATCATCGGAACCGGCAGAACCCGCGCCGAGGTGCCGCCCACATAGCGATAGAGCGGCTGGGTGGTGAAATCCGCCGCCGCCTTCGCCGTGGCCAGCGAGACACCCAGGATAGCGTTCGCACCCAGACGGCCTTTGTTCTCGGTGCCGTCCAGCTCGATCATGGCCTGGTCAATGGCCACCTGCTCGG
Source organism: Ruegeria sp. AG6 (assembly GCF_056541565.1). Classification (NCBI taxonomy): domain Bacteria; kingdom Pseudomonadati; phylum Pseudomonadota; class Alphaproteobacteria; order Rhodobacterales; family Roseobacteraceae; genus Ruegeria; species Ruegeria sp. AG6. Next base: position 941,280 of record NZ_JBQFYQ010000001.1, read on the forward strand.
TCGCGTCAAAGCCCACCAGTTCTTCGGCAATCTCGCCGTTCACGGCGGCGACGGCTTCCAGAACGCCTTTGCCCATATAGCGCGCCTTGTCGCCATCGCGTTTTTCAACCGCCTCATAGGCACCGGTGGACGCGCCCGAGGGTACGGCAGCGCGACCCATGGTGCCGTCTTCCAGAATCACGTCAACTTCGACTGTCGGATTGCCCCGGCTGTCCAGAATTTCGCGTGCGTGGATGTCGATGATGGTGCTCATGAAGCCTGTCCCTGTGACTGCGGTCGGTTGCACGCGTCATAGCAGCAACCGGCCAAAAGTAAACCGGTTCCGTTAACGCTAACACGTATATTCCCGGACATTTAGGGCTAACAATTCGCTGTTTGCGCCAACAGGGTCAGGCAGGTGCCAATTCCCGCGCCAGACGCCGTTCGCGGACAAAGGTATAAAGACCCGAGCCGATGATCAGGGTCGCCCCCGCCATTGTCAGCGCATCAGGGCGTTCACCGAACATCAGCATTCCAGCAAGGATCGAGAACACAAGGCGCGTGTACCGGAACGGCATCAGGGCCGAGGCTTCGCCCACCCTCATCGCAGTGACAATGCCGTAATAGCCCAGCACGCCAAATCCGATCGCCCCCGCATAAGGGCCCGTTTGACCGGCTTGAACCGGCACGAAGGATGCCCCGGACATGACCATCAGAACCAGGCCGGCCACAGCCACCGCAATATAGGCCTGCATCGCAACGACGGATGAGGGCACGCGTGGGTCCAGCTTGCGGGTGATCAGATCGCGCGCCGCAATGGCGACCACGGACAACACCACAAACAGGGATTCCGGCCGAAAGCCCTCCATCCCCGGACGGATGATCATCAGAACACCGACAAAGCCGACACCGATCGCGCTCCAGCGACGCCAGCCGACCTGCTCTCCAAGGAACAGGGCCGCACCCATGGTGACGACCAGCGGCATGGCCTGAAACACGGCCGCAACGGTGGACAGGTCGATCAGCGACAACGCCGTCACGAACGCCACCGCGCCAAAGCCTTCGGTCGCAGCGCGGATCAATGGCAGGGCTTTCCATGCCACGGGGTCAAAGATCCGCTTTCGGGTGACCACTGACATCGCGGCAAACACGAGCCCGCAAAACACGCCCAGAAACACCATGATCTGCCCTGTCGGCACAGAGCCGGACAGGAGCTTGATGAACATGTCCTCAAGTGCAAAGGCCGCCATCGACCCGATAAGCAGCAGGATGCCGTTTACGTTGTTCATTTGCGCGTCCGTTGGAAAGGGCACATCTGGTGCCTGTAGATGCACAACAACCTCAACCAACGGCATCTGGCAAGACAATTCCCGTCACGCCTGATGAATTAACGTGAGGCGATCAATCGCGTTTCGTGATGGGTCAGTCCTTTTCCAGCGGGACGCCGTACAGCTCCAACCGGTGCCCTTTCAGCTTATACCCAAGCTTGGCAGCGATTCTTTCCTGTAGGGCTTCGATCTCGGGGTCGACGAATTCGATAACCTCTCCTGACTGCATGTCGATCAGGTGGTCGTGGTGATCGCGCTCGGCGTCCTCGTACCGGGCCCGTCCGTCGCCGAACTCAAGACGTTCCAGAATACCAGCCTCTTCGAACAGTTTGACCGTGCGATAGACCGTTGCAATGGAAATGCCTTTGTCCGCAGCAGACGCCCGCGCATAGAGTTCCTCGACATCCGGGTGGTCATCGCTCTGTTCCAGTACCTGCGCGATGACCCTTCTTTGACCGGTCATGCGCAGCCCTTTGGCTTCACAACGCCCAATAATCGTTTCCGACATGATGCCCCTCAGACTTGCTCGGGTGTCTGTCTTAATATGTCTGCGCAGGTTTCGCTACAGGGATTTCACCTTTTGCGACCTTCTGATCTGGCGCGCGTCAGATCGGCCCAGACGGGCAGGTGATCAGATGCGATATGCGCGGGACGTGTGTCGTGAACACCGTGCGCCACGGCCTGTATTCCGCTGCCCAGCGCGATCCGATCCAGCGCGCCCAGGGGCTGCGCGGCGGGAAAACTTGGTCTGGGAGGCAGAAACCGCATTTCGGGGACCAGGTGATCCAGTACTGGCTGACGTGACCACTCGTTGAAGTCACCGGCCCAAACAGTCGGCATCTGGTCCATGTCCCAGTCGTTCCGCCGAATGTGCAAAATCTGCTGTCGCCGCGACGCTGGCAACAGTCCAAGATGCATACCCATCACGCGCAATGGCCCGATATGGGTGTCGAACTCGACACGCACCGCCCCGCGCGGCTCCAGCCCCGGCAACTCGTGATGCCCTTTTCGGCGGACCGAGATACCCTCTCCGCGCCAGATCACCGCGTTGCCGTGCCAGCCCAGACTTCCCGCGCCGCCCAGATCTACGATCTGCCATCCCGCCTCGTCCAACATAAAATGCGGCAGCGCGGCCGGACGGGGCGGCAGGCGCTTGTCGGCCTCCTGCAACACCACGATATCCGCTTTCATGTTTTCGATGACTTGCAGAATACGTTGGGGTTGGCGCCGGAAATCCAACCCGACGCATTTCTGAATGTTGTAGCTTGCGATACGCAGCGTGGAGGAAGTTGGCATGAGGGCGTGACCAAATGAATTGCCCTAAAGTGCCATGCCTGACGTGAGGCGCAACCCCTCTGCTTGGTTTCCTGCTGCGACAATTCCGATACGGCATCCGCCCCCAGCAATCTGCCTGCTATTTCGGCGATTGAAACCTGGCTGATATCAAAGCGAAGGTTCCGCTTGATCCCCGGCCCTGCAACGCTCTATCCCGATGCGGTGACGACAACGCATCGCAGCCAAAGCGGGGCCCGCATGAGCCTGAGCCAGACCCAACCCGACAACAGCACCCGGGCCAGTATCGTTTTGGTGACAGGCGGCGCGCTATGGGGCCTTTATTGGATTCCGGTGCGGTTTTTCTTTGATCAGGGCCTGACCGGCCCCTGGTCAGGGATCGCGATGTACTGCGCGGCCCTGATTGCGTTGCTCCCCTTCGTCTGGTCCGACAGGCGCATGCGGGCCCGGCAATGGCGCGATTTGATGCTCAGCGGAATGTTCACAGGGGCTGCATTCGGCCTGTATTCGATCAGCCTTGTCTACACCGACGTCGTCCGCTCGATCCTGTTGTTCTATCTCACCCCGATCTGGGGCACGATTCTGGGCGTCGTATTTCTGAAAGAACGCCTGAGCCTGATGCGCCTTGCGGGTCTGATCTGCGGGCTTGGCGGGCTGTTTGTCGTGCTCGGAGGCGCCGGGTTCGTGCCATGGCCGCAGAACTTGGGTGACTGGCTGGCACTGGCATCGGGCATATGCTGGGCATTGGGTACACTGGGCCTGTACAAGGCTGGCAGCATGACCATCTCGGGTCAGGTCTTTGCCTTTGTGATTGGCGCGTTGTTGCTGTCGCTTGTCAGCCTGCTGATGCTTGGGGGCCAAACCCTGCCGAACATCACAGGCGAAGAGTCGATCCGCATAGCGGGATATGCAATGCTGTCCACCTTTTATGTCCTGCCCATGATCTACATGACCATCTGGCCAGCAACAAAGCTGTCCCCCGCAAAGGTCGGCCTGCTGCTGATGAGCGAGGTTGTCGTTGGCATCGCTTCAGCCGCCGCCCTGTCAGGAGAACCATTTGGCCTGCGTGAGTTACTGGGCGCCACCCTGATCGTCAGCGCCGCGGTGTTGGAAATCCTGCGGAAATAGATGCAGGCCTCGCGTCACGTCCCGCAGAATGTTGCATGGACCACCTCATTTTCGGCCGGAGGACGCCTCAGGTCTTCCGCATCCCCCTGATCCTCGTACGGTCGCGCCAACACAGCGTTCAGCCGGTCGAAGGGCGCGTAATCACCCTGCACCGCCGACTGGATCATCTGTTCGATCCGGTGATTGCGCGGAATGAATGCGGGGTTTGCGGCGGTCATCACCTCCAGTGGCGCCGCTTCGTGCGCCAACCGTGCACGCCAGTCTTTTTCCCAAGCGTCAAACGCTGCCGGGTCAAGGAACTGATCCCGCGCCGTGCCACCGCCCAGCGCCCGGAAGGTATTGGTGAAATCCGCCTGCCCCCCGGCCATGCGCTTCAGAAGGTCGGTGATCAGTTCCTGATCGCCCTCGTCCGCGGTTGCCAGTCCGATCTTTGCCCGGAACCGGGACAACCAGTTCTGTTGCAGCAGGTCCGGCATCGCGTGGACGATCTCGGTCGCCTCTTCCACGGCGGCCTCTTTGTCGTCCATCTGCTGGATCAAGGCCGTTGCCAACTGCGCGAGGTTCCACACCGCGATATCAGGCTGGTTCGAATAGGCATAACGACCCATCCGGTCAATCGAGCTGTAGACGGTGTTGGGGTGATACGTGTCCATGAACGCACATGGGCCGTAGTCAATGGTCTCACCCGCGATCGAGCAGTTATCGGTATTCATCACCCCATGGATGAACCCCACGCTCATCCATCGTGCAATCAAACCGGCCTGCGCATCGCGCACCGAACGTAACAGGCCCATCGGCCCATCTGCCTTTGGGTAATGCCGCGCAATGGCATAGTCCGTCAGGCGCTTCAGGCTGTCCATCTGCCCACGCGCTGCAAAAACCTGAAAGGTCCCCACCCGCAGATGACTGGATGCAACCCGGGTCAGAACAGCTCCGGGCATCGGAGCTTCACGAAAGACGGTCTCGCCGGTTTCCACGGCTGCCAAGGCGCGTGTGGTCGGAATGCCCAGGGCATGCATCGCCTCGGACACCACATATTCCCGCAGCACCGGCCCCAGCCAGGCCCGGCCATCGCCCCGGCGGGAAAACGGCGTAGGACCCGAACCTTTCAGCTGGATGTCCCGGCGCACCCCGTCCGTTCCAACCGTCTCGCCCAGCAACACCGCACGTCCGTCGCCCAGCTGCGGGTTGTACTGCCCGAACTGATGCCCGGAATAAAGCTGTGCGATGGGCTCAGCACCTTCGGGAACACTGTTTCCCGCAAAGGCTTCGGCCATGTCCTCGACGTCTCCGGGCGAAATCCGCAGCAACCTGGCCAGATCATCGTTGAACGCAATCATCCTTGGCGCGCGCACGGGAACCGGTGACTGCCGTGCAAAGAACGCATCCGGCAGGCGGGCATAAGAGTTATCGAAGGGGATTTTCAGGGTCATGCCGTAAACATATCCCTCGGACGCATGAATACCATAGCGGATCACACCGGCCCGTGCATAATCGCACCCAAACACGAGGAACCACATGACCGCACAAGAGATTATCGACCGCCTGAACCTGCAATGCCATCCCGAAGGTGGTTGGTATGCCGAGACATGGCGCGCCGAAAACGAAGGTCGCCCCACCGGCACCTGCATCTACTTCCTGTTGCAGAAAGGCGAAAGCAGCCACTGGCACCGTGTCGATGCGACCGAGATCTGGCTGTACCATGCCGGCGCGCCGCTTGTCCTGTCGCTCAGCGCAACCGACCAAGGCCCCGCCACCGAACATGTGCTGACACACGACCTTTCCGCTGGCGCACCACAATTGATCGTCCCGGAAGGCCATTGGCAAGCCGCCCGCAGCACGGGTGATTACACGCTGGTCAGTTGCACAGTCTCGCCCGGCTTCCAATTTGAAGGATTTGAATTGGCCCCCCCGGGCTTTGATATCCCAAAGGCGTAAGCCGACGTTCAACGATCTCGGAAAAGGAGAGTTTACAGACGGTTGCCCATTGATCATTCTGTACACGCAGCCACAGGCGACGGAGTAACGAGTGAGTATGAAGCAGGTCCTGCTGACTGTCTTGTTCTTGTGTCAAAGCGCAGCATTCGCCAGCGCAGAGCCCGCTTGCGCCGAGGCCCGTCTTGCATCCGATCTGACTGCGCCAGAACTGAACGGGGAAGAAACGGCTGAAGATGCTGACCCGATCGTGACAGCCGAACCTGCGGTGCTGGTTTCCAGGCGTCCTGCCCTGCGACCCTGCAAGTTTCGGAAATTCGAAGTGGGCCGTGAACGAATGCAGGAACGGGGCGCCGTGTGCGGCGACTGGACCATTCTGGGTGAAACTCGCAAGCCCGTCGCCGGAAAGGCCCGCGGATGCGGGATCACGAACCCGGTTCGGGTTTACAAAATATCAGATATCGCTCTCAGCCAGTTCTCATTGATGGACTGCCAGACAGCGGTCACGCTGAAAACGTGGATCGAAAACACGGCCAAGCCAGCCTTTGCCGAAATGGGCGGCGGGCTGAAGGGGATGCGGATCGTTGGCCACTATGCCTGCAAGACCCAGAACAACCAGCCGCGCTCACGCATTTCGGAACACGCGCGCGGAAAGGCGATCGACATATCGACCTTCGTTCTACAGGACGGAACACAGATCACGGTCCGGGACGGATGGAACAACGCGCAAGGCGCTGTTTTGAGAGAGTTGCACGAAGGCGCCTGCGGCATATTCGGAACCGTGCTTGGCCCGGACGCCGACCGCTATCACGTCGGGCATTTCCATTTTGACACGGCCCGCCGCAAGGGCGCTCCGGTGTGTCGATGAACCTTCGGGTAGCGCCTCTATTTGTCGCTTCGGCTTTTGATCAACAAATTGATCAGCGGTACCAGCAGCGTCGCTGCCGATCCCAAAGGGTTCGATCCAATGCTCTTGACCGCCTGCACGACCTCTTTGGCCTCTGCCGTCATCTCCTCCAATTCGTCTTCAATATCCGCTATGGCCATATCGCGCACCTCGACGGCCGGTGCGACTTCGTCGTCGATATTTCGGCGTCTTGCAATCAGCACAATAAGCCCGGCGAAAACGATGTTTCCAAAGGCCAACAGCGCCGCCGCCGATGCTGGTGACATCGCGCTCTGAAGCGCCAAGAAAAAAGAGACATTCAAAAGCACCACCGCCGACAATGCCGCGATGCCCGCGATGCCCATCAGTATGGTCTGTTGCTGAACCACCCCAAGACGGCGGCGTGCAATCAAACGTTCGGTCCGATAGATCGTAACCAGGTTCTTGCTCAGTCTGCTCATAATCCGCCTCCTAGCCCTGCGCGCGCCCGACGACGTACCCCAGCGAAAACGCAATCAGCAACGCCGTGATCGGATAGTCTTTCTGAAGCCGACCGAACTCCTCGACAACGTCATGTCCCAAGGACTGAACCTGGCTCAGGTCGATCCCGTGGTCTTCCAGCAGCTGCCGGATTTCATCCGACGATTTGGTGCCCTCAGGCGGATCTTCCGAACCCGATTCCTTTTCGGCCTGCGCCTCCAACGTCGCATTCCGCTTCCGCAACTTCTCCAACTCGGCCTCGAGCTCTGCCTTGGTCGCCATACTGCCATGCCCCTGATCCATCGGTCCGGGCAATCGTCGCACAAAGAGTTGTTTTTTTGAACTGTTTTCCGGATCGGGTTATCCGACCGGGTCCATCGACACCGTACTGACGACCCCGCCACCGACAAGCGCCTTGACGCCGGTAGTTCCGGGACAAGAGGTCGGCAGCCCCCGCGCGACACGCACCGCCAGATAGGCAAACGCCTGCGCCTCAAGCATGTCGCCGTCCAGCCCCACCGCCTCAACCGGTTCGACCGGGCAATCCAGCGACACGCGCAACATCTCCATCAACACCGGGTTGCGTCTGCCGCCCCCGGTGACCAACACACAAGACGGAGGTTTCGGACAATGCTCCATCCCCTGCACCACAGCTGCGGCGCACATACCGGTCAGGGTCGCCACCGCGTCAGCGTCATCCAGTTCCTTGACCAAACCGATCATTTCCGAAAAATCGTTCCGGTCCAGAGATTTCGGCGGCATGCGAGAAAAATACGGCTCGGCCAGAAACAGCTCCAGCGCGCCCATTTCCACCGTTCCATCGCGCGCAAGCGCCCCGTCGCGGTCCATTGGAAGCCCCAGCCGGGCCTGCATCAGATCATCGACCGGCGCATTGGCCGGGCCTGTATCAAAGGCCAGCAACGCACCGGGCGCTTCGGGGCCCTCGAACGCCGGGTCCACATAGGTCAGGTTGCCGACCCCGCCCAGGTTCAGGAAACACAGCGGCCGGTCCGCGCCGAACCATTTGGCACAGGCGAAATGAAAGAATGGCGCAAGCGGAGCCCCCTCGCCCCCCATCGCCACATCGTCGCTGCGGAAATCCCAGACCACCGGGCGCCCGAGGGCCTGTGCCAGCCCCAGCCCATCACCGACCTGCAATGTCCCGCGCCCGCGCGGCTCATGCGCCAGCGTCTGTCCGTGAAAGCCGATCAGATCCACATCCTCGAACTCGGACAGTGCTTCGGCATGGGCGATTGTCACCATCTCTGCCGCCGCATCGACCTGGGGTCCATGCCACTGGCCCAGCGCGGCGCGCAACACATCGCGTTCCGCATCCGAATACGCGCGGTATCCGCTTTGCCCAAACCCGTAAATCAAATGCCCGTCGGTTTCCACCACCGCGGCATCAACCCCGTCCATCGAAGTGCCGGACATTGCGCCCAAAGCCCGGAGCTTTCCGTGTTTCGCGATGGTCTGGCCCAAGCCTGCCTCCTGAATTGGCTGTGTCATTCGCCGCCTCCGGGTCCGGGATTTCACCTTTGGGTTGCAGCCCGGTCAACGTGCCTTCTGTTGGGGCGCAAAGGCAAGCGTTCCGGACCGGCCCGGCAATTTTTTTCTCAGCGCGCGTGTCTGGATCGACACCCTCGACCACACCCCGCGCCCGAGGTGAAAAGGTGGCTTTTCCTCCCACGCGCTGCCGCCTATACAGTGCCCCGCAACATTAACCCAAAGGGCACGATATGACCTACCACCCCAAATCGGATTTCATCGCCACGATGATCGAGCGCGGCTTTCTCGCCGACTGCACCGATTATCAGGGCCTTGACGACGCGCTGATCAGTGGGGTGCAAACAGCGTATATCGGCTATGACGCCACGGCGCAGTCGCTGCATGTGGGTCATTTGATGAACATCATGGTACTGCGCTGGCTGCAAAAGACCGGCCACAAACCGATCACGCTGATGGGCGGTGGTACCACCAAGGTGGGTGATCCTTCGTTCAGATCGGATGAACGCCCCCTGCTGGGCCCTGAACAGATCGACGCCAATATTGCGGGCATGAAGCAGGTCTTCGCCAAGTACCTGTCCTACGACGACAGCGAGACCGGCGCGCTGATGCTGAACAATGCCGAATGGCTGGACAGCCTGAACTACCTCGATTTCCTGCGCGATATCGGGCGGCATTTCTCGGTCAACCGGATGCTGTCATTTGAGTCCGTGAAATCTCGGCTGGATCGCGAGCAATCGCTGAGCTTCCTCGAGTTCAACTACATGATCCTGCAGGCCTATGACTTCCTCGAGCTGAACCGCCGCTATGGCTGCGTTCTGCAGATGGGTGGTTCAGACCAGTGGGGCAATATCGTCAACGGGATCGACCTGACCCGCCGCGTGCTGGATCACGAGATCTATGGCCTGACCACCCCCCTGCTGACCACCAGCGATGGCCGCAAGATGGGCAAGTCGCAAGGCGGCGCGGTCTGGCTGAACGGCGACATGCTGAGCGCCTACGAGTTCTGGCAGTTCTGGCGCAACACCACAGACGCAGATGTTGGCCGGTTCCTGAAAATCTTCACGGAACTGCCGGTCGACGAATGCGACCGTCTTGCAGCGCTTGAGGGTTCAGAGATCAACGAGGCTAAGATCCGTCTTGCCAATGAGGTAACCACCCTGCTGCACGGGGCCGAAGCGGCGGCAAATGCCGAGGCCACTGCACGCGAGGTCTTTGAAAAGGGCGGAGTTGGGGACGATTTGCCATCGTTTATACTCGAAACGAGTTCATTGAAACTTATGCCCGGAGTCGTATTGGGCAAAGGTAACGAAGAAATGTACTGCTCTGCCGCCACCCTATTTGTTGAAGCCAAGCTCGCTAAGTCCGGAAAGGACGCTAAACGCTTGATCTCAGAAAAGGGCGCTCTGGTAAATGATGTTGCAGTAAACACAGACTTCCCGTTTGTCTCCGTGTCAGAGTTGAAGAAACCTACAAAACTGAGCGCAGGCAAAAAGCGCCACGCGCTGGTTCAACTGAGCTGACCTGGCAAGGCTGAAAGACACGAAATCGAAACGGCCACCCAAACGGGTGGCCGCTTTTCATTCGGTAAGCCGTGCTTATCTGCGTTCTTTTCCGCCGCCACGACCGGGCCGGTCGCCACTTTCGTCATTGTTGGCGTTATGACCGCGGCCCGGGCTGCTGCCTTCACCGCCATTGCCATGGCCGTTGTTGCCCTTGCCACCACCTTTGCCCTTGCCGCCTTTACCTTCGCCTTCGCCTTTGCCTTCACCGCCGCCGCCGGGTTCACCGCCGCCGCCAGATTCACCTCCGTCGCCGGATTCACCACCGCCACCGGACTCACCACCGCCGGACTCACCACCACCGCCAGTTTCACCGCCGCCACCGGTTTCACCTCCACCGCCGGATTCACCTCCACCGCCAGTTTCACTACCGCCACCGGTTTCACTACCGCCACCGCCGGATGCGCTTCCTCCACCGCCGGACTGGCCACCTCCATTGTTATCGCTTTCTTCAGACGCGCCGCTGGGGCCACTTTCACCGCCTCCGACAGCTCCACCAGCATCGGCGAATCCAGACCCACCGGGTTCAGATCCGCGGCTTTCACCCCGGTTTTCCGCCGAACCAGACAGGTTTGCCGTCGGCAAATCCGTCAGCAACGCGGCCAGCCCCGGGCATTGCGCTCCGGTTACAGTCAAAGTTGTTTCAAAGTCGACACGCTTTTGAAGCCTGTCCAGAAAACTCGGGGTTACCTGCACACAATCGCACAACCCGGCATAGTCCCCCGCGTTGGCAAGAGTCCGAGCCGTTTTCCAGTTGCAGGTTTCCGGTACGGCAGCGGCATCGCCAACCATCACCATTCCAAAAACGGGCACAGCGACAACTGCACCCAGTATGTGTTTCGTACTTATTACCATAACAGATCCTCCTGACGGAAAAACACACAAAGGCGCCGAGTTCTTCGCTCACGAACAGGCGCGTTTTCGTGAAGTCGGCATTAAGTATTGTTGAGGATCGGCCGAAAAATCGGGGCCAAGGACCCTACCCGCCAACCAAGTTCCTGCCTTCTCAAATATGTGGACTCTGGCCCCAAAATGCAGTTATTGAACAAGTGTTCATATCCTCGGGAGGAGTTCACCATGCACCTGTCCACCACTGCCGCCCTCATCACCGGAGGCGCATCCGGTCTTGGCGAAGCCACGGCACGCCACTTCGCCTCGGAAGGCGCGCAGGTCACCATTCTGGATCGTGATGCGGATCGTGGCGCACAGGTCGCCGCCGAGATTGGCGGGCATTTCGCGCAAACGGATGTAACCGACCAAGAGTCGGTGGCCGCAGCCGTGCGCCATGGCATGGACAAGATGGGCAAGATCACGGCCACGGTGAATTGCGCCGGTATCGCCTATGGTATCAAGACCGTCGGCAAGGATGGCCCTCACCCTCTGGATGCTTTCCAGCGTACGATCGACATCAATCTGGTTGGCACCTTCAACGTGTCCCGGCTGGCCGCTGCCGAAATGGCAAAGAATGAACCCGAACCAGACGGGGCACGCGGGGTGATCATCAACACCGCCTCGATCGCTGCGTATGACGGGCAAAAGGGTCAGGCGGCCTATGCGGCCTCGAAGGGCGGCGTCGTGGGCATGACGCTGCCGATGGCCCGCGACCTGGCCTCGACCGGCATTCGCGTCATGACCATCGCGCCGGGCATTTTCATGACCCCGATGCTGGCGGGCCTGCCCGAAGAGGTGCAACAACAGCTTGCCGCCGACGTCCCGAACCCTGCCCGCCTTGGCGATCCGCATGAGTACGGACGACTGGCCGGCTTTATCGTCGAGATGGGCTATCTGAACGGTGAGGTCATCCGCATCGACGGTGCCCTGCGTATGCGCTAAACCGGGGCTCATGACCGAGCGGCAGAAAATGGAAGCGGGTGAATGGTATTGCTGCCTTGACCCGGAACTGGATGCGCTCCGCGCCGAAGCGCGCCGGGCCGTTCATGCCCATAACACATGCCCGCCGGATGCCCGTGGGGCCATCGCGCCGGAACTGGCAGCCCTGTTCGCGGGCTTTGGTCAGGATAGCTTTCTCGAGGCTCCGTTTCACTGTGCCTACGGAATAAACCTGTCGTTGGGAGACCGCGTGTTTTTCAACGCAGGCTGTGTCGTGCTCGACACCGCGCCGGTGACGATTGGGAATGACACGATGCTTGGACCTGCGGTGCAGATCTATTGCGCCGAACACGCGAAAGATCCTGCCTTGCGCGCTCAGGGCCTCGAAGTTGCCCACCCTGTCAGGGTCGGCGACAACGTCTGGATCGGCGGGGCCGCGATCATCATGCCGGGCGTTACGATCGGCAACCATGCCATCATCGGAGCGGGCAGCGTGGTGACAAAAGACGTTCCCGCCGGCGAGACCGTGGTTGGCAACCCTGCCCGGCCGATACGCGCCCGCCGATAACCCTGCTCTTCCGCCAATCCACCAGGGCCTTGTTCGCGGGGCGTAGCGCCTGTTTTTTTTGATCAGGCCGCGCCGGGTCAACGTGTCCCCAAGGAGGGGCGCCCGGGCAAGGTGGATTTCGACTGCGCCGAACTCGAAAGAGACATCGCCTACGCCGAAGAAGAATGCACCCAAAACGACCCGCATGTGGTTGCGACATATCCCGGTGTCGTTGCCTTCCATGCAATTTGGAACAGCCGCGAACCGTGGCAGACGCATTTGAACGCGCTTCATCTCGCCACTTGCATAAATATACTCGACGGGGTCGCAGCCAAACCAAGCTGAACGAATTGACGCGGATCCGCTGATCCTGTCCCCGGCAAAACCGAAGCAGCAGGCGAACTCCGGTTTTTCAGCAGCTTTTCCACGCCGCCTGATAAGGCGCGCGCAGTTGGCGTCTACTCAGCCTGGGCTTTCTCTTCCAGTGTCAGCCATTCCTCTTCGGCCGCCGACAACTTGTCTTGCCGTTCGACAAGCGCCTCGGACGCTTTCTGGAACTTGACCGGCTCGCGGGTAAACAGCTCGGGGTCGGACATCAATTCTTCGAGCTTTGCAATCTCGGCCTCCAGCCGTTCAATCTCGGCCGGCAGCTTTTCCAGACGGTGCTTCTCGGAAAAGGATAATCCCGATCTGGCTTTTGCTTCCTGCTTCACCTTCGGCTTGGAAAGCTTTGTCTTGATGTCTTTTTTCTCGGAAACTTCGCCCCGCTGCGCAATATAGTCGGACCAGCCGCCGGCATAGACGGTCGCCCGCCCGTTGCCTTCCATCGCGATGGTCGTCGTTGCAACGCGGTCCAGAAAATCCCGGTCGTGGCTGACCAGCAGAACTGTTCCATCGTAGTCGTCCAGCAGTTCCTGCAACAGATCCAGCGTTTCGACATCCAGATCGTTGGTCGGTTCGTCCAGCACCAGAAGATTGGAAGATTTCGCCATCAACTTGGCCAGCAGCAACCGAGCCTTTTCCCCACCCGACAAGGATTTGACAGCCGCCCTTGCCTGCCGCTCGTCAAACAGGAATTCCTTGAGATAGCCCACGACATGTTTGGGCTGCCCGCCAACCATCACCTGATCGGCCTTGCCGGAAACCCGCATATCCGGGTCGCCGGTCAGGCTGTCCCACAAGCTCATCTCGGGGTCCAGTTGCGCGCGGGTCTGATCGAACACCGCGACCTCAAGATTGGTACCCAGCGACACCGAACCTTCGTCCGGCTCCACCTGCCCCAGAAGCATCTTCAGCAAGGTCGTCTTGCCGACCCCATTCGGCCCGACAAAGGCCACACGATCACCGCGCTGCACCAGCAGATCAAAATTCCGAACGATCTGCTTGTCGCCGAACTCTTTGGCCAGCCCTTTGGCCTCGATCACCTTGCGGCCCGATTTTGGCCCGGCCTCCAGCGTCATCGCAGCGGAACCCTGACGCTTGATCTGTGCCGCCTTTTCGGCCCGCAGCGCCTGTAGGGCCCGCACCCGGCCCTGATTGCGTTTGCGTCGGGCGCTAATGCCCTCAACCGCCCATTTGGCCTCGGACTTGATCAGACGGTTCAGCTTGTGACGCTGCTGGTCTTCTTCTTCCCAGATCTTGTCCCGCCAAGCTTCGAACGCGTCAAAACCTTGCTCCTGCCGTCGGACAGCGCCCCGATCAATCCAAAGTGTCGCCCGCGTCAGTGCCCGTAAAAAGGCCCGGTCGTGCGAGATCAGCACAAACGCTGCACGTGTCGAGCCAAGTTCGCGCTCCAGCCACGCGATGGCTTCGATATCCAGATGGTTGGTCGGTTCGTCCAGCAGCATCAGGTCCGGTGCCTCGGCCATCAGCTTGGCCAATGCCGCCCGCCGCCGCTCACCGCCCGAAGCAGTCTCAACCGGGCGCGCAGGATCGAATTTCAGCCCCGCACCCGCCCGTTCAACCTTGTAGAGCTCCCCCGGCTCCAACCCGCTCGACGCATAGTCGCCCAGGGTGGCAAAGCCCTCCATCGTCGGGTCCTGCTCCATATAGCCCACGGATTTTCCGGGCGGCACGACAATTTCACCGCGGTCAGCCTCGACCAGGCCGGCCATCACTTTCATCAGCGTGGATTTGCCCGACCCGTTGCGCCCAACCAGCGCCACGCGGTCACTGGGCTGCACCACCAGATCCAGTTCGGAAAACACCGGTTCGCCCCCGAAAGTCAGGGATATGCCGGACATCTGCAACAAAGGAATTCTCGCCATGCCCGCCAGCTAAACCGGCGGCCACACTGCGTCAACGCCCTGTTTTCACCTTTTCGGAAATACTCACCTTAAACGGCCAATGCCCGAAACAGGCGTCTTCGGGCCGGCGGGATCGCCCCGATTTCAAGCCCGGTAAACACATGCAACGTGTTCATGTGACGATCCACAACCGCGTGATCACTCACCCACCCTCCCATCATCAGATAGGTTCGCAACAGGGGCGGCATGCGCGACATGGCCTTTTTCGCATCCGGCCGGCGCCGCAGACGTGCGGCAAAGCGGAACACGTCCGGAGCCTTGACCCGCGGCAACCACCGT
This sequence comes from Ruegeria sp. AG6, assembly GCF_056541565.1. NCBI lineage: Bacteria > Pseudomonadati > Pseudomonadota > Alphaproteobacteria > Rhodobacterales > Roseobacteraceae > Ruegeria > Ruegeria sp. AG6. The sequence goes on from NZ_JBQFYQ010000001.1 coordinate 956,339, forward strand.
TTCGGGGCCAGGTGGCGATGTTTGAGCATCGCAAAGGCATCAAGGTATCGCCCGGTTTCGGTCCCGGCAAAGGACGAACATCCAAACAGCATCTGAACATTGTGTTGATCGACATAGGACGTCATTGCACCCCAGGCGACACGCAGAATGTCAGGATCGTTCAGGCCCGGATGAACGCAAAACCTGCCCATCTCGACCATGCGGCCACTGAACCCTGCCAACAAGCTCAGGTCGTAGAACTGTGCTGAATAGCTGCGTCCGATTTCACCGCCATGTTCCATTGTCAGCATCCGAAAGCAGCAGACCAACTGCCCGGCGGATCGCATATCTTCAACCAGGACATGGCTGCATTGCGCGTCAAAAGCGTCAACGTCCGGTTGCCGGGTGCCGAATGCCAATGTCCGCAGGCTTTGTGCGGCCCTGATATCCTCGGCCGATTCCGCCAGACGGGCGCGATAGCGCCCCTTGCTTAACATAACTGCCGCCGCCACGGTCGCGTCCTCCATGGGTGCCGACCCACGAGTGTCGGCACGACACCGTTAACACAAGACATGTTACCGCCTTGTGACCAACGCAAGGTTCCGCCGCGATCAGTTGGCGCCAGGAATATTGGCCGGGTTGAAGTTGCCGATATTGCCCAACAGCTGTCGCAGGAAGCCTTTGTCCTGAACGTTGGAATCGGTCACACGGCGTTCCAGCGGAATCACGATGCCGTCTTCCAGGCCAAAACGCTCGATGTTTCTGACGACTCCACGCTGATCAAAGCTGATGGCGACCAGTTCGCGCGCCACCACTTCGGGCCGTTTCGGGCCGTAATGGCGGACCCGCGAGCGGACATAGTAATAGCCCGAATCCCGCACGACCCCGGACGCACCCGGTGCGCCGATGGCTTCTTCCACGCTGTCACGCGTATCCACGCCCACTTTGATTTCGGCCAGTTCCTCGGCCGGAGGCACATAGCCGTGATTCTTGTAGATCGGCGTACAGGCCCCGGCCGCAGCCAGACAGGCAACAAACACAAGCGATTTCGTCGCTGGTTTCAACCGGTTCACTACCTTCAACATGCACACCCTCTTGCCTTGGCCTCTTGCGGCTTCTATCCGATTACAGAAACCGCTGCCACGGTTCAACACATAGAAAGGCTCACGAATGGGCAACGTTACATCATTTCGGGTGGCTGACCTGCCCCAGAACGCCCCGACACCCTTTGAACTGCGCCCCGCAAGCGCCGAATTGGATGAGATCAGGCAGGATCTGGGGCTGCTAGGGCTGCGCAAACTCAGCTTTTCCGGCGAGCTTCGCGCACAGGGCAAGCGCGACTGGGTTCTCAACGGCAAACTCGGTGCAACCGTGATCCAACCCTGTGTCGTGACGCTCGAGCCGGTCACGACCCGGATCGACATTCCCGTGCATCGCACCTTTCTGGCCGATTGGACCGACCCCGATGAACCCGAGTTCGAAATTCCGCAGGATGACGAATCCGAGCCCTTGGGCCCGGAAATCGACCCCGCATTGGTGATGGTCGAGGCGCTGTCGCTGGCCCTGCCACAATACCCGCGCAAGGAGGGTGCGGAACTGGGTCAGGCAGACTATACCGAACCCGGAAAACAGGCGATGACCGACGAAGACGCCAAACCTTTCGCCGGATTGGCAGGATTGCGCGATACGCTCAAAAAAGACGAGTGACAGAACGCAGATTTCCTGTCATAGCAGGCGGTCAGAAAAATCGCTTGAACATACCGAGAATCGCAGTATTTTCGCGCGCTCATCGGATTTAGGGTTGGACATTGCGGGGCCCGTCGCCTAAACGCGCGTCAAACCACGATAAACGAACTACGAAACCCGGGTCGGCAGCGAATCTGCGACCCCCAGTCAGACAAAGGTTGAGACCATGGCCGTCCAACAGAACAAAGTTTCCAAGTCGCGTCGCAACAACCGCCGCGCACACGACGCTCTGGTTGCTGCAAACCCGAACGAATGCCCGAACTGCGGCGAGCTGAAGCGCCCGCACCACGTTTGCGCATCCTGCGGCCACTATGATGATCGCGAAGTCGTCGCTCAGGCCGATGAAATCGATCTGGACGAAGACGCAGCCTAAGCCTGATCGAGCGCAGACCAAGGCATGACTGAACAGCCCACGCACGCCGGACGGATAACCATCTCGGTCGACGCTATGGGTGGGGACGCAGGTCCCTCTGTCGTTGTTGCCGGTCTTGCGAAATCGGCCGACAAGAACCCGAACATCAGGTTCTTGCTGCACGGGCCAGAACAGGTATTGCGCAAGCTTGTCGCCAAACGGCGTGTCCTTGAGGGGCGCGTCGTTTTTCGTGATTGCTCGGGCGTGGTCACGATGGAGGACAAACCCAGTCAGGTCGTGCGCAACGGCAAAGAGACCTCGATGTGGTCCACGCTGGAAGCGGTACGCCAGGGCGAAGCCCATGGGGCGGTGTCCTGCGGCAATACCGGTGCGCTGATGGCCCTGTCGATGATGCGCCTGCGCAAACTACCGGGCGTGAACCGACCGGCCATCGCGATACTGTGGCCCTCGCGCAACCCTCAGGGGTTCAACGTGATGCTGGATGTCGGCGCAGATGTGCGCGCCGACGCCAAGGACTTGCTGCAATACGCCCTGATGGGCGCCTCTTACGCGCGCAACGGTTTGGCCCTGAACCGCCCTCGGATCGGGCTGCTGAATGTCGGCACTGAAGAACACAAGGGACGCGCCGAACTGAAAGAGGCGCACTCGATGATCGCGGGCTTCGCGGAACAGGCGAATTTCGATTTCGTGGGTTTCGTCGAAGGCAGCGACATCCCCGGTGACAAGGCGGATGTCATTGTAACCGATGGCTTTACCGGCAACGTCGCGATCAAGACCGGCGAAGGTACGGCAAGCCTGATCGGCGACCTGCTGCGGCAAGCGTTCAAATACTCCCCGCTATCCCGATTGGCCTCGATTCTGGCTATCACGTCGCTGAACCGTTTGAAGAAACGGATCGACCCGCGACGCGTGAATGGTGGTGTGTTTCTGGGGCTGAACGGCACCGTGGTGAAATCCCACGGCGGCGCTGACGCGACAGGCGTGTCAGCTGCAATCAAACTGGCCTTCACTTTGGCGCAGTCCGGCTTTTCCGAAAAATTGGCTGCGCGGGTTGCATCCACTGCCCAGCTTGCACAAGATGCCGCGCAATCAGCGCCGCAAACAGATAAATAACAAAAAAGGCAGTACCGGAAAATGGCAGGCCGTTCAGTTGTAGTAGGTGTCGGGCATTATTTGCCTGAGCGCGTTGTCCCCAATTCCGAGTTTGAAAAAACCCTGGACACAACCGACGAATGGATAAAGACCCGCTCGGGGATCGAACGCCGCCATTTTGCAGCCGAGGACGAGACGACATCCGATCTGGCCACCAATGCCGCCCAAGCTGCGCTGGCCGACGCAGGCCTGACGGCGGATGATATTGACGCAATCGTACTGGCGACTTCAACGGCGGATCTGACCTTTCCTTCGGCCGCCACCATGGTTCAGGCACGGCTGGGCATGACCAAGGGTTTTGCCTTTGACGTGCAGGCTGTTTGCGCCGGATTCGTTTTTGCACTGTCCAACGCAAATGCGTTGATTGTTTCAGGTCAGGCCAAACGCGTGCTGGTGATCGGGGCCGAGACTTTCTCACGGATCATGGATTGGACCGATCGGTCCACCTGTGTTCTTTTCGGCGATGGCGCCGGTGCAGTGGTGCTGGAGGCCCAAGAGGGCAAAGGCACCGCCGAGGACCGCGGTATTCTGGCAACCGACCTGAATTCGGACGGGCGCTACAAGGATCTTCTCTATGTCGATGGCGGCGTTTCGACACAATCCACCGGACATCTGCGTATGCAGGGCAATCAGGTTTTCCGCCATGCCGTTGAAAAGCTTACAAAAACAGCAGAAACAGCGTTGGAACGAGCGGGGCTGGGCAATTCCGACGTGGATTGGATCGTGCCGCATCAGGCCAATATCCGCATCATTCAGGGCACCGCCAAAAAAATGAACCTGCCGATGGAAAACGTGGTTGTGACCGTTCAGGATCACGGAAACACCTCGGCCGCATCCATCCCATTGGCCCTGTCCGTGGGCAAGCAGCGCGGACAGATCAAGCCGGGTGATCTGATCGTGACCGAAGCCATTGGCGGCGGTCTGGCCTGGGGCGCAGTGGTTCTGCGCTGGTAACCGGCGCAAACCGGCTTACACAGCCGCCCGCAATTCATTGATATTGACAGCGAATTTGCCATACCCATATGCTTCAATAGCAACAGGGGAATTAGCATGGGCGACAAAACACTGACTCGAATGGACCTGAGCGAAGCCGTCTTTCGTGAAGTAGGTCTGTCACGGAACGAAAGTGCGCAGCTGGTTGAAAGCGTTTTGAACCACATGTCCGACGCCTTGGTGCGTGGTGAACAGGTGAAGATCTCGTCTTTCGGCACATTCAGTGTTCGCGACAAGACTGCCCGTGTCGGTCGCAACCCCAAAACCGGCGAAGAAGTCCCGATTCAGCCGCGCCGTGTGCTGACTTTCCGCCCGTCGCATCTGATGAAAGATCGCGTCGCAGCCGGGAACCGCAAGTAAGTTCAGGACGTCCAGGTTATGAGTAAGTCCCCCGATGCCTTTCGCACCATAAGCGAAGTTGCAGATTGGCTCGGTGTTCAGGCTCATGTTTTGCGTTTCTGGGAAAGCCGGTTCACGCAGGTAAAGCCCGTCAAACGCGCAGGTGGGCGCAGATATTATCGCCCAAATGATATGCGTCTTTTGGGCGGGATCAAAAAACTGCTCCACGAAGACGGAATCACGATTAAAGGTGTCCAGCGTATCCTGCGCGAACAAGGCGTCGCACATGTCGCGGCGCTGTCCCCTTCCCTGGACGATCCCGGCCCAGCCCCGATTGCGCCTGCCCAGGACACCGTGGTGCCGTTCGAACCAAAGCCCGCCGCCGCCATGGAACAGATTCGCATGGATCTGCGCGACCCGATCCAGCCAACCGGTAAGGACGATGCGCAGACAAACGCACGCGCCTCTGACGCGTCACAGCCGGAGCCAGAGCCCGAACTGGATGCCGCGCCCCTGATGGGTGGAATCGCGTCGCTTGCGTGGAAACAGACAGATTTTGATGACGACCTGCTGCGGCGCATCGCACCGATTGCAAAAGATCTGCGCCGCTGGCTGGACCGGGTTGAAACACAGGCGACGGGTTAGGACAAAAGGCATTGATTTCCTCTTGCCCCTGCCGGGAAAATCTTTATGAACACCCCAACGTCGGGCTATGGCGCAGCCTGGTAGCGCGTCCGTCTGGGGGACGGAAGGTCGCAGGTTCGAGTCCTGCTAGCCCGACCAAATTACACCGACGTTTATGGCATACAGGCCAGATCCCGCTCTGGCACCAGGGGGGATCGAGATGACAGGTGTTTGCCCAAACCAACAGCTAGAGGCGATGATCGCGCGCGGTGAGATCACCGCCGACCCAGAGGTTCTGCCTGCCCAGATTCAACCTGCCAGCCTTGATTTACGACTGGGAACAGTGGCTTACCGTGTACGCGCCTCGTTTCTTGCGGGCGAAGGCCGGACTGTCACGGATCGCTTGACCGAGTTTGAGATGCACCGCATCGATATCTCGGATGGCGCGGTTCTGGAAAAGGGCTGCGTCTATCTGGTGCCCCTGATGGAATCGCTTGCCCTGCCCGACAGCATGAGCGCCGTGGCCAACGCCAAAAGCTCGACCGGGCGGCTGGACCTTCTGACGCGGACGATCACTGATGGCGGCACCGAGTTCGACCGCGTGCCCGCAGGTTACACAGGCCCACTTTATGCCGAAATCTGCCCGCGCTCGTTCTCGGTTCTGGTTCGTCCCGGGATGCGTCTGAATCAGATTCGTTTCCGCCAGGGTCAGGCCGTGTTGTCCGATGCGGAACTGAGGTCCTTGCATGCCGAATCTCCGCTTGTGGACGGACCTGCCGTCATTCAGGACGGTCTGGGCTTTTCGGTCGACCTGCAACTGCCCGAGACCGATCTGGTGGGCTATCGCGCCAAACCTCATACCGGGGTGATCGATCTGGATCGAATCGGTGAATACGATCCGCAAGACTATTGGGAAGAGGTGCGCACCAAAGATGGTTGCATCATCCTGGACCCCGGCGCGTTCTATATCCTTGTCAGCCGCGAGGCGGTGCACATACCACCGATGTTCGCGGCTGAAATGGCGCCCTATCTGGCGATGGTTGGTGAGTTCAGAGTGCACTATGCAGGGTTCTTCGATCCCGGTTTTGGCCATGCCGCTGCCGGGGGGGCCGGTTCCCGTGGCGTGCTTGAGGTGCGCTGCCACGAAGCGCCATTCGTGCTGGAACACGGACAGGTCGTCGGGCGTCTGGTCTATGAGAAAATGGCTGAAATGCCGACGCAGCTTTATGGTGCGGGCATTGCCTCGAACTATCAGGGTCAGGGCCTGAAACTGTCAAAGCACTTCAAAGCCGCAAGCTGACCCCTAGAACTTCATGAACCGGCGCATTTGACGGGTCACGCGCTGTGCGTGCCTGAGGTTCTGCGCATGTCGCGGTGCACTGGTTTTTCCGGGCCCATTCGATGTGCCGGATCCGCCGCCCTTTCCGCTGGCCAGATCGATACCCTTGTTCACACCTTTGTTGACCAGACGGCGCATGACCTGGCGCACAATCATGTCGATGATCCGGTTTGCATTCATCGCTCAACTCCGCGTCCGCACGCACAAAGATAGACGCTTTATGCGGCAACAAAAGGGCTGTTCGATCAATCTTCTTCGAACAACTCGCTCTGGTCTTCATCAACTTCGTCCTCGCGCCCTTCGCCCAAAGGGATCGCACCCGGAGGAGGCCGATTCTCCAACAATCCCGCGGCGCGCAGTTCTTTCAGGCCTGGCAGGTCGCGCGCGTTCTCCAGGCCAAAATGATCCAGAAACTCAGGCGTCACCACAAACGTCACCGGACGACCCGGCGTCATGCGGCGGCGGCCCAGCTTGATCCACTCCATCTCAAGCAACTGATCGATGGTCCCGCGCGAGACCGACACGCCCCGGATTTCCTCGATCTCGGCCCGTGTGCAAGGTTGGTGATAGGCCACGATGGCCAGAGTTTCGATCGCAGCGCGGCTGAGTTTGCGCGTCTCGACCGTTTCCTTCTGCATCAGAAAGCCCAGATCAGGGGCCGTGCGGATGGCCCAGGCATCCCCTACACGCACAACGCGCACGCCACGCCCCTCATACCGTTTCTGAAGCAATTCAACCGCTTGCGCCGCGTCGCTGCCATGGGGCATCCGCGCCTCAAGATCCGCAATCGTCACCGGCTCGGCGCTGGCGAACAGAACGGCTTCGACCATACGCTCCTGCTCTGCCAGCGGAGGCGCCTCGAACAGCGTACCGGTCTCTTCAGGGGCATCAGTCACGTGTTTCGGTCCTCTTGCGCAATTGGATCGGAGCGAATGTCTCGCTCTGCTTGATTTCCATATGTCCTTCTTTCACCAGTTCCAACGAGGCCGCAAAGGTCGCCGCCGTTGCCGACCTGCGCCGTACCGGGTCGGAATCCCAGCCGTCGGGCAGGTAAGTTTCCATGTCGGTCCATGTCCCGGCAAACCCGATCAGCGGGCGCATCCGTTCCAGTGCCTGTTCCATGGTGAATACCGAATCGCGGTCCATCACAAACGGGCGGAATTCATCACGGGTGCGGATGCGGGCATAGCCCTGCATCAGATCCAGCAGCGTGGCGGAATAGGTGACGGTGCGGATCCGGGTGATATCTTCGCCCTGCCCGCGTTTGAAGAAATCCCGCCCCAGCTGATCGCGCGCCATCAACCGCGCAGCCGCATCGCGCATCGCCTGCAAACGTTCCAACTGAAACGCCAGATGTGCGGCCAGTTCCTCACCCGATGGTCCTTCGTCATCCGGATCTGGCGGCAACAGCAGGCGGGATTTCAAAAAGGCCAGCCAGGCCGCCATCACCAGATAGTCGGCGGCCAGTTCGATCCGCAGCGCCCGCGCCTTTTCGACAAAGGCAAGGTATTGCTGCGCCAGCGCCAGAACCGAGATTTTCCGAAGGTCGACCTTCTGCGTGCGCGACAGGGTCAGAAGAACGTCCAGCGGGCCTTCGAACCCATCGACATCAACAATCAGCGCTTCGGCCGCAAGACGATCTGCGACCGAGACAGGGTCTTCGCTGAAAAGATTATCGTTCATATACCTGCCCGCCCATTAGGGCAGATAGTTCCGCCTCGACGGCAGGGATGTCAAGTTCCTGCGGAGCTTTGCGCATCGCCAGCGCCCGTTCTGCGCGGGCCTGTGCCACATCGGACATTTCCCCGGCAGCTTCCAGCACCTCGGCGCGCTCGGCAAAGCTTCCGTTGCAGTGTAGAACGACGTCACAGCCCGCGCTTATGGCTTGCCGCGACACCTCAGCGGGCGTTCCGCTGAGCGCCTTCATCCCGATGTCATCGGTCATGATCAGCCCGCCGAAGCCAATCCTGTCGCGGATCACATCCATCATGGTTGCCGAGATTGTGGCAGGTTGCGGGTCAATCCGGTCATAGACCAAATGCGCAGTCATCCCCATCGGCAGGTCGTTCAAGGCCCGGAACGGCACGAAATCGCTGCGCTCAAGCTCATCCAGGGGCAGATCCACATGCGGCAAGTCATGGTGGCTGTCCAACGTGGCGCGTCCATGGCCCGGAATGTGTTTGAGCACCGGCAACACACCGCCATCCAGATGACCCTGCGCCACGGCTTTGCCAATTCTGGAAACGCGTTCAGGATCAGCGTCATAACAGCGGTTCTTCAGAAACTTGTGCGTCTCGGGACGCGCGACATCCACCATGGGCGCACAGTTGCTGTCGATGCCCAGACCAAACAATTCATCGGCAATCAGGCGGTACCTCAGATACATGGCGCGCTCGGACTGCTCGGCGGCATTGGCCACGTGATCCAACGGAGGCAGCCATTCGCGGGCCAGCGGCGCCCGCAGGCGCTGCACGCGGCCGCCTTCCTGATCGATGGTGATCGGGCAATTGCGCCCGACAGCCTCGCGGAAATCATCACACAAGGCGCGCACCTGATCCGCGTGTTCGATGTTGCGGGCGAACAGAATGAACCCGAACGGGTTCATCTGCCGAAACAAGTCTTTTTCCTGTTGCGTCAGGCGCAGGCCCTCTGCATCGGTGATCGTGGCACCGTATTTCACCTGACGGCCACCGGGATACAATCAGCCCCTTGCGCAACAAGCGCGGCACAAAACTGGCGCGAGTCGCTCAGGTCTTCAAAGCCCAGCACGCGCAGGCGGTAAAAGGTGCGCCCACCGCTTGAGGTCTTCTGGATAACGCGCTGTTTTCCGGCCATATATTCGCTGAACTTCCCGTTCAGGCGATCCCATTCCGTTTGGGCAACCTGAACGCTGTCATAGGCCCCAAGCTGCGCCAGACGCGTGCCTTTCGCCAGCGTATCAGGATCAACATCCAACCCAACCGCAGCCTTCACCGCAGCATTGATAGCGTCTTCGGAATTCTCACTTGGCGACACCCGGCTGCGTGAGGCGCGTGTCGGGCGGGTCAAGGGGCGCAAGGACCGGCGCACGCCCGGCAGCGCGGCAATGGCCGGGTCCGGCAAGGCTGCTGCGAAATCGGCCGGGTCAATTGCGGGTTCTTCCTCGGGGGTGGTCAGCGATGCCACCTGCACGCCATCCTCAGCGTTTTGCTGCGTTTTGGCTGCTTCACCAGCCAATTCCGCAACCAGCGCATCCACTGCGTTCTGGCGCAATCGGGTGGCTTCCTGGGTTGAAATCGGCTTTTCCACGACATGCAGCGCCGGTGTCGGCTTCAGATCAGCGGCAGGTACGTCTTCATCCGTCAACGAGACCGGCCGCGGCGCAAGGATCAGACGATCCGCCGGGGCGGCAGCACTGCCCTTGGCGGCCACGGCATTGACGGCCAAGCCCTGATGATCGGCCGGTGTTCCGCCCGGGTTTTCGGGCTGCACCCGCATCGGCCCTTCGGCCGCACGCACGACCGGCACGCCGCTGACATCCCGCATGACAAGCTTGTATCCCCAGATACCGACGCCGGCGACCAGTGCCAACGATGCGACAGCCCCCAGGAAATTGACCGCCCGCCCCAGTCCGAACGCGCCGCGCGGCGCGTCGTAATCCTGCATCTCGTCGGGATAGTCATACGCATCCTCGAAATGCGCTTGATTCGGGTAATCATTCTGCCCGGGGCTTTGGTGCCCCGAGAAATCGTAACTCGCCATGTCCGCCTCACTGCCCGCTTCGCGCCCGAAAATAAGGCGCGCGGGTCATTTCTTGCCTACCTCGTACCGGCGGTTCGGGCGATATTTGTTACCGCATCTCCTGCGCCGGGGTGACGCCAAGAATACCCAAGCCCGCTGAAATCACAACAGAAACGGCCCTGGCCAGCGCAATTTTCGACTGGCTTGTGGCAACATCGCCATCCTGAATGAAACGCAACTGGGTTTCATCATTGCCCTTGTTCCACAGAGCGTGAAAATCCCCTGCAAGTTCATACAGATAGAAGGCGACGCGGTGCGGTTCGTTGGTCCGCGCAGCGATCTCGACCAGGCGTGGCCATTCCGCCAGCTTCTTGGCAACCGTCAGTTCGGCGGGGTGGTCCAGCGACGCCAGATCGGCCCCTCGCAAGGTGTCGTCGGTGGCGTCGATCCCCGCCTCGGCGGCACGGCGCAGCACGCTCATCACCCGGGCATGGGCGTATTGAACGTAGAACACGGGGTTCTCGCGGCTCTGTTCCAATACCTTGTCGAAATCGAAATCCAGCGGCGCGTCGTTCTTGCGGGTCAGCATCACGAAACGGGTCACGTCGGGGCCAACCTGATCGACCACATCCCGCAGGGTGACAAAGTTCCCGGCCCGTTTCGACATCTTGAACGGTTCGCCATTTTTCCACAGTTTCACCAACTGCGTCAGCTTGATATCCAGCGGCACATTGCCATCGGACAAGGCCGACACGGCCGCCTTCATCCGCTTGACATAGCCGCCATGATCCGCCCCGAACACGTCGATCAACGCGTCAAAGCCACGGCTCACCTTGTCATAGTGATAGGCGATATCGGGGGCGAAATAGGTCCAGCTGCCATCCGACTTCTTGACCGGGCGGTCGACGTCATCACCATGTTCGGTGGATTTGAACAAGGTCTGTTCGCGCGGCTCCCAATCTTCGGGCTTTTTGCCCTTGGGCGGCTCCAGCACGCCTTCATAGATCAGGCCCTTTTCGGTCAGCGATTGCAGCGCGGCCTCGATCCGGCCCGTGCCATAGAGCGATTTCTCCGAGAAGAACACATCCATCTCGACGCCCAGCGCCTTCAGGTCGGCGCGGATCAGGTCCATCATCGCGTCGGTCGAAAACTCGCGCAGCTCTTCCAGCCATTCGCTTTCCGGCTTATCGATCAGGCTGTCGCCATACTTCTCTTTCAGCGCCTCGCCGATCGGGATCAGATAGTCGCCGGGATACAGCCCTTCGGCAATCTCGGGGCTGAGGCCATTGGCCTCGCGATAACGTTCGTAGGCCGACCGCGCCAGCACATCCACCTGCGCGCCGCCGTCGTTGATATAGTATTCACGGGTCACGTCATGGCCCGAATAGGCCAGCAGGCTTGCCAACGCATCCCCGAACACCGCGCCGCGTGTGTGCCCGACATGCAGCGGACCGGTCGGGTTGGCCGAGACATATTCGACATTGACCTTCTGCCCCTGCCCCATGGTCGAGCGCCCGAAATCGGTGCCTTTTTCCAGAACCGCCGCCAACACACCTTGCCAAACGGACGGCGCAAGACGCAGGTTCAGGAAACCGGGCCCTGCCACTTCTGCGCTTGTGATCCGGTCATCCGCCGCCAGTTTCCCGGCCAGAACATCCGCAATGTCGCGCGGCTTCATCCTGGCTGGTTTCGCCAGCACCATCGCGGCGTTGGTTGCCATGTCCCCATGGGCCGCATCGCGCGGCGGCTCGACCGCCACGTTGTCAAAGCTCAGCCCCTCGGGCAATGCGCCTTCGGACTGCATCTGCGCCAGCGCGTCCAGTACAAGGCCGCGGATCTCGGAAAACAGGTTCATTTCGGATGTCCTTTTGCTTGTCGCGGGGTTTACCACGCAAACCGGCAAGGTCAATGGACGCCTAATGTTTAAGCTTGGTTTGGCGAAACATCTCGCTAATCTTGGGCCTGTACGCCGCTACCGGAGACCGTTGATGCACCGCGCCTTGTCCTTTGCCTTGCTTTTGTCCACCGCCTTGCCTGCGCTGGCCGACCTGCCACAGCCCAAAGGCCATGTGCTGCTGACGCTGGGCGGCACGGTCAGTGAAACAAACCTGCCTGCGCGAGGTGAGAATGACGGCGGTCTGCTGGGCTATCTGGAGGTCACGCATGACGGCGCGGCAGGGTTTGACGCAGCCATGCTGGACGGGCTGGAGCAGTTCGAGATCACAATCCCCTATGGTCCTCCGGGCAATGAGCGGGATTACAGGTTTTCGGGCCCGCTTTTGGCAGACGTCATGACACTGGCGGGGGCCGAGGGGAAAACCGCTTTTCCCATGGCGCTGGATGGGTATCAGGCTGAAATCGAGTGGGACAGTATCGCAACGCACAAACCGATCGTTGCAACGCATGCTGATGGCGCACCGATGGGGATCGGAGGCTATGGCCCGACAATGATCGTGTTCCCACCGACAAAGAACGCCGATCAGTCTGCGAAACAAGCGGCTCAGCAAGTCTGGGCCATCGCTTACATAGCCGTGGAGTGATCAGCCCGTCAGCCGCGCATGGTCCTGCAAGGCAAATCGGTCGGTCATGCCCGCAATGTAATCGGAAACGATGCGGGCCAAGGCTGTGTCGTCCCTGGCAGCTTCAATGTCATCGTGCCAGCGCACAGGCATTTGCCTGGGATCGTTCATGTAGATCGGAAACAGATCTTCCACGATCTTTGCCACCTCTGCCCGCACTGACATCACCCTGGGTGCGCGATACATACGTGTGAACAGAAACGCCCGGATTTCACGCAGTTGCGCCCAAACCTCATCCGAGAACTGGATGACAGGATACCCAAGATGTCGGATTTCTTCGACGGACTGCGCGCCAGAAACGGCAATGAGATCATTCGAAGTGTTGATGACATCCCCCACCATGACCCCGAAAACCCGCCTTAGCGCTTCGTGACGCCGGCGATAGGAATCCAGCCCTGGGTATCTGGCATCCACCTCGGCGTAACACACCCCGACAATCGGCAGGTCCTGCAAATCGTCATCCGTGAACAAGCCTGCGCGCAATCCGTCCAGAAGATCGTGATTGTTGTACGCTATGTCATCAGAAAGGGCCGCAACTTGCGCTTCCGCGCTGGCATGGGTGTGCAGTTCAAGATCGAATTCCTGATTGCACTCGGCCAATGCCCAGGGCAGATCGCCCTCAACCGGGCCATTGTGCTTGGCTATTCCTTCCAGACATTCCCAGGTCAGGTTGCACCCATCGAATTCTGCATAGTGGCGCTCCAGCTTTGTGACGATCCGAATGGCCTGCGCGTTGTGATCAAAACCACCAAAGGGTTTCATCAACGCGTGCAACGCGTCTTCGCCGGTATGTCCAAAGGGCGTGTGCCCCAGATCATGCGCCAGGGCCACGGCTTCGGTCAGCTCTGGGTTCAGGCCCAGAGCACCGGCAATGGTCCGGGCCACCTGCGCCACCTCGATGGAATGGGTCAGGCGGGTGCGGTAGCTATCGCCCTCATGCTCAACGAAAACTTGCGTCTTGTGTTTGAGGCGCCGAAAGGCACTGGCGTGAATGATCCTGTCCCGGTCGCGCTGAAAGCATGATCGGAAACTGCTTTCCTCCTCGGCTACGAGCCGTCCCCTGGTGCGGTCCGGATCCGAGGCAAAACTAGCTCTGTCCAAATGGCCCGTCCTTGTCGCCTGTCCTTGCACTTTCTATATTGTATGGCGTAACGGAAGGAAACCTTTGGAGACCGGCATGAATCTGCCCCCAACAGTCACGGATCGCGCCTTTGAACGCCTCGCAGAAATCGGCGCGGCGGATCAGGGTCAGGCACTGCGCGTCGCAGTGGAAGGCGGCGGTTGCTCGGGGTTTCAATACGAAATCGCTTTGGATACGCCAAAAGAAGATGATTTGGTCCTTGAAGGCAAAGGGCAAAAAGTCATTGTCGACGCCATTTCGCTGCCCTTCCTGGAAAACGCGGTTATCGACTTCACCCAGGAACTGATCGGTGCGCGATTTGTAATCGACAACCCCAACGCCACCTCTTCCTGTGGTTGTGGCACATCTTTTTCGATGTAACCGTGGGGGCTTTGCCCCCACACCCCCAGGATATTTTCAGCCAGATGAAGCAGAGGTCCGCCCTCTGACCGAAAGACCAGAGGGCTTCACCTGGCGCGGTCATCGGCGTCCCCGCCTGTACCGCCACTTCAGCTTGAAGAAATTCGGTTAATAATCCGTTTCTTCATCTGGCCAAAAATATCCCGGAGCGCGAGGCAGAGCCTCGCAAATACGATCTCCGCCTTGCCGTTGGGCCCGTTCTGCGCGATAGGTTGGACCAAGTCTTCGGAGGATCGCGCATGAAAATCGCCACGTTCAACATCAACGGCATCAAAGCGCGGGTCGAAGCCCTGCCCCGTTGGCTGGACGAAGCGCAGCCGGACGTTGTGCTGTTGCAAGAGATCAAGTCGGTCGATGAAAACTTCCCGCGCGAGATATTCGAAGAGCGTGGGTTCAACGTGGAAACCCATGGACAAAAAAGCTTCAACGGCGTTGCAATCTTGTCGAAACTTCCCCTCGAGGATGTATCCCGCGGCCTTCCCGGCGATGACGCGGATGAGCAGGCCCGTTGGATAGAAGCCACCGTCGTTGGTAAAAAGGCTCTTCGGATCTGTGGATTGTACCTGCCCAATGGCAATCCGGCGCCCGGCCCGAAATACGATTACAAACTGGCATGGATGGAGCGGCTTTATCACCGTGCCCGTGATTTGCTGGCAACCGAAGAACCTGCGTTGATGGCGGGGGATTACAACATCATCCCGCAGGTGGAGGACGCCAAACGCCCCGAAGCATGGCGCGAAGACGCATTGTTCCGCCCCGAAAGCCGCACCGCGTTTCGCAAGATCCTGAATCTGGGCTTCACCGAAGCGTTCCGGGCCACCACCCAAAGCGCGGGGCACTATTCATTCTGGGACTACCAGGCCGGGGCCTGGAACCGGAACGACGGAATTCGGATCGATCACTTTCTGCTGACCCCGCAAGCGGCAGATCTAATGCGGGATTGCCAGATTGATGCCGCCGTGCGCGGGCATGAAAAACCCTCGGATCACGTGCCTGTCTGGGTCGATCTGGATATTTAGCGGTTCAGGCCGTGACGTCGTAGGTGTATATCCATTCGTAGCGGCGTGACAATTTCCGTCCGATGGCCATAAGCGCACATTGGGCCGCCAAACGGGCGGGGCCTGACAGGTGGAAATTGCGTGCGTTCGACCCGGCAGCGGCAACCACGCTTTCTGCCCTTGGTCGGCGCGTTTTCTCGTAGGCGGCAAGCGCACTGGCGACACCCGAATGTTCGTCGAAAGATCGTGCGAGCACCCAGGCATCTTCCAACGCCAGGCAGGCGCCTTGTGCCATGAACGGCAAGGTCGGATGCGCCGCGTCCCCCAGCAATGCCAAACGACCGTTCTGCCATTTTTCTGCGACCGGGCGCAGGAACAGGGCCCACAGATTCACATCCGAGACCTTTGACAGAATCTCACCTACCGGACCGCCGAACCCTGAAAAACGTGCACGCAATTCATCCGGATCGCCGTTCAGCTTCCATCCCTCTTCCCTCCAGTCCGAGCGTTCCTCGACCGCAACGATGTTCATCATGCTTTGATCGCGCAAAGGATAGGTTACCACATGCCGACCCGGCCCCATGGTCAGGGATGCCGTCACCACGCCTGAATCCGGTCGCCAGGGAATGGTGGCGCGCCAGGCGACCTGGTGCGTGAACTCTGGTGTCTCGGGCCCGTTCAGAGCCGTGCGAATCGCGCTTCGGCCACCGTCGGCGGCGATGACGCATTCGGCGCGCAGCCGTTCGCCGCTCGCCAACAGAATTTCGGCTTCGTTGGGGTGTTTGTGCACGTTGGAAACCTTGGCCCCCAGACGGACATCCACGCCGGCCTTGCGGGCCGCAGAGTGCAGCAGATTCAACAGATCGGCGCGGTGAAAATAATAGGTCGGGCCAGCCGAAGGACCGGGCAGCCGGCTGACAACGCGGCCTTTGCGGTAATCGCGCAAGATCGTACCGTGCGACTTCTGGCCCGCAGACAGATCCGCCACCCCAAGCGCGCGCAACACGCACAACCCGTTTTCACTGATCTGCAGACCGGCGCCAACCTCGGTTAATGCCGGGGCTTGCTCTAGCAGGGTGACCTGCGCCCCGTGTTGCCGCAGCGCCAACGCAGCCGCCAGACCGCCGATGCCGCCACCAATTACACAGAAATTCAACCGATTGATCTTCATGCCCCCCGCATAACGCAAAAACGCCAGAGCCACAGGCCCCGGCGTTCGAAATTTTCCAGTTTCACCCGGCGATCAATCGTCGCGATGGACCTTTTCGCGGCGCTCGTGGCGCTCTTGCGCCTCCAGCGTCATGGTCGCAATCGGACGTGCATCCAGGCGTTTCAGCGAAATCGGATCGCCGGTCTTTTCGCAGTAGCCGTATTCACCCTCTTCGATCCGGCGCAGGGCTGCGTCGATCTTGGCAACCAGCTTGCGCTGGCGGTCGCGTGTCCGCAGCTCCAGAGCGCGATCGGTCTCCTCGCTCGCGCGGTCTGCGACATCCGGGATGTTTCGGGTGTTGTCCTGCAGCCCTTCGATCGTATCGCGGCTGCCCGCCAAAAGCTCATTCTTCCAATCCAACAGCTTGCGGCGGAAATATTCAAGCTGACGTTCATTCATGAAAGGTTCATCTTCGGCCGGGCGGTAATCCTCCGGCAGAAAAACTTCCTGTTTCATATTTGCTCCCTCGGTATGGCCAGAAACGTCGGTCGCGGATGTTTCACCTGACATTTGGCACCCCCTTCTGCGCAGCGTTTAGCCGACGGGCGTGGGATTGTCACTACACAAACGTTGCTTCAGCACGCCCTCGCGCTGTTTTGTCTAAATATGAGACAAACAACAACAAAACCCTGTTTTTCTATGAAATTTAGCAGGCCTTTTTGAGGCAGGTGTCAATTTGCAGGGTACATTCGCGCGCACGAATCAACCAAAAGGGCTTGGAGTTCCTGCAAAAATCGCCTCAACCGACGCAGGGACGCGGGTTGTCAAAATCATTGACCGTCTGTAACCCGGACAACACAACCTGCCCACGGATCACGAAAAACCACACGAGAGGCCCATGACCGCACGCTTTCAAGGTACAGCCGAATATGTCGCCACTGACGATCTGACGATTGCCGTGAACGCCGCCGTCACACTTGAACGCCCATTGCTGGTCAAGGGCGAACCCGGCACCGGCAAGACAGAACTTGCCAAACAGGTGGCCGGCGCGCTGGGGCTGAGGATGATTGAATGGAACGTGAAATCCACCACCCGCGCGCAGCAGGGCCTGTATGAATATGACGCGGTCAGCCGCCTGCGGGACAGCCAGTTGGGTGAGGAACGTGTGCATGACGTGACGAACTATATCCGCAAGGGCAAGCTGTGGCAGGCCTTCGAGGCCGACGAAAAGGTCGTTCTGCTGATCGATGAGATCGACAAGGCGGATATCGAGTTTCCAAACGACCTTTTGCAGGAACTCGACAAGATGGAGTTCCATGTCTACGAGACAGGGGAAACCATCCGGGCCAAAAACCGCCCGATCGTCATCATCACCTCGAACAATGAAAAGGAATTGCCGGACGCGTTTCTGCGCCGCTGCTTCTTCCACTACATCCGCTTCCCGGACGAGGCCACGATGCGCCGCATCGTCGAGGTTCATCACCCCGGCATCAAGGATGCGCTGCTGACCACCGCCCTGACCCAGTTCTATGAAATCCGCGAGACGCAGGGGCTCAAGAAAAAGCCGTCAACATCGGAAGTGCTGGATTGGCTGAAGCTGCTGCTGGCCGAGGACCTGAGCGCCGAAGACCTCAAACGCGGCGGCACAGATGCGCTTCCGAAACTGCATGGCGCGTTGCTGAAGAATGAACAGGATGTGCATCTGTTCGAACGTCTGGCCTTTATGGCACGCGGCAAACGATAGCCGGACGGTGACCAGACGGTGATCATGGCTTGCCTTGCGGCGGCCCGGATGCCAGCATCGGCCCATCTGGCGAAACAGAGCTTCGCCGCCCACAGAATTGGATGACTCGCGTGGCGAACGCACTGACAATCCGCACCCTGCGTGCCGAGGACAAAAGCCAATGGGCCGACATGTGGCGGGACTATCTGGCATTTTATGAAACCGCCCTGCCCGATGATGTATACGAAACAACCTTTTCCAGGCTGCTGGGCGACGACCCGCAGGATTTTTCCTGTTTCGTTGCCGAGCAGAATGGCGCCCTGGTCGGACTGACACACTATCTTTTTCATCGCCACGCCTGGAAGGTGGAATTGGTCTGCTACCTGCAAGACCTGTTCGCGCGACCCAAGGCACGAGGGGCAGGCGTTGGCCGGGCCTTGATCCAGGCGGTCTATGACGAGGCCGATCGTCAGGGCGCGCCGTCGGTCTATTGGCTGACCCAGGATTTTAACCACACTGCGCGGAAACTGTATGATCGCATCGGCACACTGACACCGTTCATCAAGTACGCCCGCTCATGAAGCGATTGAGTGCCCTTTTTCTGGCACTGGTTGTTGCCGGCTGCGCGACGGTTGAAACGATCGAGCTGCCCGATCAGGTCGCGCCCATCGAAGCAAGCCTGCCGCCTGCCAAGTCTTTTTCAACGGCACGTCCTTCGCCGCCTGCTCGATCGAACAAGAACATCGCCTCGGATTTCTTGTCCCTGCATTTTGAACTGGAAAGCGGCGCCGCCCTGCCCGTTTTCACGCGATTTGAGACCCCGGTCACAGTCCGCCTGGCCGGATCGCCGACCGCAAGCATGCAGCAAGATCTGACCCGGTTGCTCAACCGCCTGAGGCGTGAAGCCGGAATCAACATCCGACAGATCGACGAAGGTCAGGCGAATATCACCATCGAAGCCGTCAGCCAGAAAGACATTCTGCGCATTCTGCCCAACGCGGCCTGTTTCGTCGTCCCCAACTCCTCCAGCCTTGAAGAATATCGCCGTGACCGCCGAAAGATAAAAAGCAGCTGGACAGAACTGCACAAACGCGAACGGCTTGGGATTTTCATCCCATACGACGTCAGTCCGCAGGAAATACGTGATTGCCTGCATGAAGAACTGGCGCAAGCGCTTGGTCCGCTGAACGATCTGTATCACCTGCCGGATTCGGTGTTCAACGACGACAATATCCATACGGTTCTGACCGGGTTCGACATGTTGATCCTGCGGGCTGCCTATGCGCCGGAACTGCGCACCGGCATGACCCGCGATCAGGTTGCCGCGGTCATCCCGGGGGTTCTGAGCCGGATGAACCCGCGCGGGGACAGGGTGCCCGTTCAACCCTTTACGGATACACCGCGCGAATGGATTGACGCGATCCAGAAATCACTGGGACCGGGCGCGGGGTCGCCCAGACAGCTGCGCGCTGCCCGAAAGGCGGCACGGATCGGTCAGCAGCAGGGATGGACGGATCACCGCCGCGCCTATCCCCATTACCTGATGGGCCGGATGGAACAATTCCGGGACCCCATCGAAGCCCAACGCCAGTTTCAGATTGCGCAGCAATTTCTGAAGGCCACGCCCGGCACAGAGGTGCATCAGGCCTATGTCACCACGCAAACCGCGGCATTCGCGCTGGCACAGGAAAAGGGACCCAGTGTTCTGCCCGAGCTGAACAGGGCCATCGATGTCATGACACGGGCAGAAAATGCGTCTTTGCTGGCCACGTTGCTGTTGCTGAAATCAGAAGCGCTGAAACAGGCGGGGCAGATACAGCAGGCACGTGCCGTCAGGCTGGACAGCCTGGGATGGGCGCGGTACGGGTTTGGCTCGGATCTGGTGGCCCAGTCATTGTCGCGGGGCAATGGCCGAAGAAACACGGATGGCACGAAAGACGGATGACGCACATATGTTGGTAGTTCTGGGAATGGCGGCACTGGGTGCAACCTTGGGAGCCCTGACCGCGAAAAAGCGCAGCGGTAATCGGGCCGACATGGCGCAATATGCCGCCGGATACGGCATTGCCTTTGCGCTGGTGGGTCTGGTGATCTCGTTGATTCTGGTGCGTTTGGTGGCCTGACACGATGTTCCTGCCCTTTTTCGAAAACCTTCGCAAAGCTGGCATCCCGGTATCGCTGCGGGAGTATCTGACTTTTCTGGAAGGCATGAAAAAGGGTCTGGCCACCTATGATATCGAGGCGTTCTACTATCTCGCGCGCGTGTCGATGGTGAAGGACGAACGCAACATCGACAAGTTCGACCGCGCCTTTGCCGCCAGTTTCGAAGGACTGAACGAGATCAGCTTCGATCAGGTTCTGGAAGCCGTTGACATCCCCGGCGACTGGCTGGCCAAAATGGCCGAAAAGCACCTGTCTGATGAAGAAAAAGCCGAGATCGAGGCGCTTGGCGGTTTCGACAAGCTGATGGAAACGCTGCGCGAGCGTCTCAAGGAACAACAAGGCCGCCATCAGGGCGGCAACAAGTGGATCGGCACGGCCGGGACCTCTCCTTTCGGGGCCTATGGCTACAATCCCGAAGGCGTGCGCATCGGCCAAAAGGAAAGCCGCCACCAGCGCGCGGTCAAGGTTTGGGACAAGCGCGAATTCAGAAACCTGGACGACACGGTTGAACTGGGCACCCGCAACATCAAGGTTGCCCTGAAACGCCTGCGCCGCTGGGCGCGCGAAGGTGCTGCGGAAGAACTGGATCTGGACGGCACCATTCGCGCTACGGCCGAGCACGGCTATTTGGACGTCAAAACCCGACCCGAACGTCACAACGCGGTCAAGGTTCTGCTGTTTCTGGACGTTGGCGGATCAATGGACCCGCATATCAAAGTGGTGGAAGAGCTGTTTTCAGCCGCACGATCCGAGTTCAAGCATCTGGAATATTTTTATTTCCACAATTGCCTTTACGAGGGCGTCTGGCGTGACAATCGCCGCCGCTGGGACCAGCAGACGCCCACGCATGAAGTGTTTCGCACCTATGGGCCCGACTACAAATGCATCTTCGTCGGCGACGCCTCGATGAGCCCGTATGAAATCGCCTATCCCGGCGGCGCCAACGAGCATTGGAACGCAGAGGCCGGGCAGGTCTGGCTGCAACGCGCGCGGGATCAATGGGCGTCGAACCTGTGGATCAATCCCGTGCCCGAGAAGTATTGGGAATACACCCACTCCATCAGCATGATTCAGGAGATCTTCGAAGGCCACATGGTGCCGATGACCCTGGCCGGGCTGGAACAGGGCATGAAAGCGCTGACCCGTTGAGGTCAGCGCCAGAGTTTACCCGGCAATTACCTGAATCCCAAGAAACAGGATCGCTGCCAGCATTGCAGCGGCGGGAACCGTGATAACCCACGCAGCAACGATGGTCAGGAAATGCGACCGACGAACCAGCTTGCGGCGGCGGCGTTCTTCCGGCGCGACGCGGGGGCGTTCAGGGAAAGCCCGGCTGGCGCGTCTCAGCCGTCGCTCGGCATCCCATTCCCGAAAGAACCCGACACCGAAGACAGCGCCAACCGCGATGTGGGTGGAACTGACAGGCAGGCCCAGCCAGCTTGCAACGATCACCGTGATTGCGGCCGACAGGGCAACGCAATAGGCCCGCATCGGGTTGAGCTTGGTGATCTGGCTGCCGACCATACGGATCAGTTTCGGACCAAACAGGAACAGGCCGAACGATATCCCGAACGCACCGATGACCATGACCCAATAGGGAATGCTGACGGCATGAGTGAAGTCGCCCGAGGCAGAAGCCTGCACAATCGCTGCCAACGGTCCCACCGCGTTGGCAACGTCATTTGCACCATGCGCAAAACTCAGCAGTGCCGCAGACACGATCAGCGGAATTCCAAACAGAATTTTCAGCGACTTATTGCGGTTTTCAAGCCCCTCGGACTGGCGGCGGATCACCGGGATCATCACTGCCCAGATCAGCCCGCCACACGCCGCACCGATCAGCAACGCTGCCCCGAGATCAATCTTGATGATTTTCTTGAGACCCTTGAGCGCCAGATAAGATGCAAAGGCGCCCGCCATGATCCCGACCAGCATCGGCACCCATTTGCGGGCCGCGGCGATCTTGTCTTCCTGATAGATGATCCTGGCCTTGATGAACCACAGGAAACCGGCTGCGACCAAGCCTCCCAGAAGTGGCGAGATCACCCAGCTGGCAGCGATCTTGCTCATGGTGCCCCAGCTTACGGCGCCGAACCCAGCCGCAGCGATCCCTGCCCCCATTACACCGCCCACGACCGAATGTGTGGTGGAAACCGGCGCGCCGATCCAAGTCGCCAGATTGACCCAAAGCGCCGAGGACAGCAGCGCCGCCATCATCGCCCATATGAAGACGTCGGCCGTTCCCATGCTTTCCGGCGCGATAATTCCCTTGGCGATGGTCGACACGACATCGCCTCCAGCAATGAGCGCCCCGGCACTTTCAAAAACAACGGCAATCGCGATGGCACCGCCCATCGTCAGCGCATTCGCCCCCACTGCGGGACCCATGTTGTTGGCGACGTCATTGGCCCCGATATTCAGCGCCATATAGGCCCCGAACATCGCCGCGATCACGACGACAAGTGAATTGTTGCCCTGCCCGAACAGGAAAGCGGCCACAAGGCCTGCGACGACAATGAATGCCAGGGCGATCCCTGAGCCCACAAAGGGTCGTCCAGCCTGTGCGGTCGCCATTTCGAGGCGTGAAAAGCGCCGCAAATCCCGGTCGAGTGTTTCCAGGTGACGCGCTTCATAGTTCTTGTCGGTCATGGGTCCCCCATCGATAGCGCCCTGTCGGTTAAGTGGGATCGTTGAAATAATCAACAGCTCATATCGCAAGATCACAACTTATCGAAGGTTGTACCGATTTCGGCGCACGAAAAAAGGTTATGCCGATTTCGGCGCACGAAAAAAAGATTATGCGGGTCCCGACGAACATCCCGCAGGTGTGACTTGCGCAAAGCCCATGTTCGGACCATATCTTTGACATGCTTCGATTGACCCCGATCCTGCTGGCAATTGGCTACGCCATCGTGATGTACCGCATTTCGGTCTGGCGCACCCATCGTGAGTTGGACGCAAAATCGACCGAACTGGCCGACCCGGTGCTGAAACGTATGACGGACCGGCTTGCCGCAGCTTTGGAAATCGATCGGGTCCCTGTCTATATCTACGAGATTGACCCGGTGAACGGGCTGGCTGCTCCGGATGGTCGGATTTTCATCACGCGCGGGTTTTACCGAAAATTCCGCAACGGAGAGGTGTCGGCCGAGGAAATGGCCAGCGTGATCGCACATGAGCTGGGACATGTAGCCTTGGGTCACGCAAAGCGACGGATGATTGATTTTTCAGGCCAAAACGCGATGCGGACGGCGCTGATCATGGTGCTGAACCGGTTTATTCCGTTTATCGGAGCGATGATTGCGAATGCCTTGACATCATTACTGGCCTCGCGCCTGTCACGACAGGATGAGTATGAGGCGGACGAATATGCCGCCGCCTTGCTGACCAAGGCCGGAATCGGGATCGGGCCGCAGAAATCCTTGTTTCACAAGCTGGAAGACCTGACGCAACAACGGGCGGGCGTTGCCCCGGCATGGTTGATGAGCCACCCGAAAACGGGTGAGCGCATTGCGGCACTGGAGGCCCTTGAGCAGCGTTGGGCGCGTGGCTGAGGGTGCGCAGCGAGAGGCCAGCCTCTCGCGCTCTCCGGGATATTTTTAGCCAGATGAAGTGGGATCCAGTTTATTGGGTGAGCGCCTTGCCAAGGCGTGGAAGGCGGGCCTTTTTCATCAGCGCGCGCAAGGACCATTGGTGGCCGGAAAGGCGGATGGCTTCACTCAGAACGCGATCGGCGATGGTCGCCAGGCCGTCAGGGTCAGATAACCAGAGACCATGCAGCAAGCCGTCGGGATCTCGGCGGTCGAGCCCCTCCTCTGCCAGAATATTTCTGGGGAAATCCTTGGCGTTGACGGTCACGATGACGTCGGCCGAGGCGGTGATGGCCGTCGCCAGAACGTGGATATCGGCTGCGTCGGGCAGCCAGAGGCGCTGCTCCAGCCCCGGGACCGGCGCGCGTTCGGCCCTTGGCCACTGCGCTTGCGCCAAGGCAATTTCGGCGCGGGCTTGCGCCTCGCCCGTCGGGCCCAGCTTGCGCGCGGCGCGGGCCCATTCTTCGAGGATGCGGGCAGACCAGATCGGAGTGAAATGGCCAAGGCGGGCCGCGCCCAGCAGCATCTCGCGCATCACCGTGGGATAGATGACGCAGGTGTCGAGAACGGCCTTCACAGGCGGTAGAACACTGCTTTGAGGTAGCCGCTTTCCGCCAGTTGCGGCAGTTGCGGGTGATCGGGACCCGCAAACCCGGTGTGGATCAATTGCGCCTGACGCCCGGCGCGCCCGATCCCACGGGAGGACGCATCGCGGAACCGGCTCAGGTCAGCCGCGTGCGAACACGAACACAGCCCTATATAACCACCGGGTTTGACCAGAGGCGCCGCCAGTCGTGCGATACGTTCATAGGCGCGCAGCCCCGCATCCAGCGCTTGCCTGGACGGCGCAAACGCGGGCGGATCGCAGATCACCACGTCAAATCGCGCGCCTTCTTCACCCAGTTGAGTCAGAACCTCGAACGCGTCGCCCTGTCGGGTCTGGAACTTTTCAGCAAGGCCCGACGCCTCGGCCCCTTTTTTCGCCAGGTCGAGCGCGGCGGCTGAGCCATCGACGGACAATGCCTGCCCCGCACCGCCTGCAAGCATCGCCAGACCGAAGCCGCCCACATGGCTGAACACGTCCAGCACCTGCGCATCGGGATGAACCAGGCGCGCGGCAAAGGCGTGGTTGGGGCGCTGGTCGTAAAACAGCCCGGTCTTCTGACCGCCTGTCAGATCCGCCATGTAGGTGGCGCCATTCATCGGTACCGGCAGGGGCGCATCGGGCGCGGTTCCGCGCAATACCTGGTTGACGTCGTCCAACCCCTCCAGCCCGCGTGTACGGCCCGAGGCGTTCTTCAGCACCGTGGTCACGCCAGTGACTTTGACCAGAGCTTGGGTCAGCACATCCAGGTGCGCCTCGGCCCAGGCCGCGTTCGGCTGAATGACGCAGGCCTCGCCAAAGCGGTCGATGATGACGCCGGGGAAGCCGTCCGCTTCGGCATGGATCAGGCGATAATACGGGGCGTCAAACAGGCTTTCTCGCAGATCGAGGGCGCGCTGCAAACGGCTCTCGAACCACGTCGCGTCAAGCTGCGCGTCGATGTCATGGTCCAGCACCCGGCACATGATCTTGGACGCGGGGTTGACCGCGACCAGCGCGACGGGCGCCCGTTTGTCATCTTCGAGCACGGCCAGAGCGCCCGCCGGAATTTTTCGGGTACGGCGGTCGGTGACGATGTCATTGGCGTAGACCCAGGGGAAACCATGGCGCAGGCCGCGCGCATTGGCTTTGGGTTTCAGGCGGATACGGGGACGGTCGGCAGATTGGGTCATGGCGCCCTCATAGTCCTGAACGCGCCGGTGGGAAAGCCCTAGCGGTTACGGGATCGCCAACCGCCGCGGCGTTCTGGGGCCTTTGCCGTCTGAAGGCCTTCGGTCAGAACCTGTGTCATCGGATGATCGGGGTTCTGCTCGGCATAGCCCGCGTGCAGCTCGGCCAGCGCCGTGTTCTGGTCGCGATCTGCGGGAAGGCTCAGCGCCCAGTCCAAAAAAATGCTGCGACACTCTGGCAGGGTGATGCCGTCGATTCGATAGGCTTCCCGGATCAGACCTTTGTGGTCGTTGGGATCACTGCTGCGCGCCATCTTCTTCCCCCTTGATCACGCCGCCGATCAGATCGGCCGCGGTCGTGTAACATTCCTGCAATGCCGCCTGCAAAGCCTCGACCTGTTCGAACCCGGTGGCGCGGCACAAAAATGCCGTACCGCCTTCGCCGATCTTGTCGGCTTCGATTGTCTTGCCCGACAGCAACCGCGCGGCGCATTGCACCGACCAAAATAGGTCATAGCAGTCTTTCAGAGATTGCGCCTGCGCGACATCCAGCAACCCGGCTGCGACGGCGCCATCCAGACCCGACGCGACATCGCGCTGCGCGGACCCCGCCAGCAAAGCACCGGTTTCCGCCATCAATTCGATATCCATCAGCCGGCCGGGGCCGTTCTTGGCGTCCCAGATGCCGGCGGGCGCCTTGGCCGCCGCCAGGCGCGACCGCATCTCGGCCACTTCGCGTAGAACCTTCCCCTGCTCTCGCGGGTGCGACAGAAACTCGGTGCGGAAGGCTTCGATTTCCTCGGCCAGTCCGGCATCCCCGGCAACAACATGCGCGCGTGTCAAGGCCAGATGCTCCCACACCCAGGCTTCGTTCCGCTGGTAATTGACAAAGCTGGCCCAACTGGTTGCGACCGGCCCCTGATTGCCCGAGGGACGCAATCGCATATCGACCTCATACAAGCGTCCCTGCGACATCGGAGCGGACAATGCCGTGATCAGGGCCTGCGTGAACCGCGCATAATACGTGCGCGTGGCCAAAGGGCGCGGACCGTCAGACATATCCTGATCCAAAGGATCGTAGATGACGATCATGTCCAGATCGGATTGCGAGTTGATCCGGCCTGCCCCCAGCGACCCCATCCCAAGCACGGCAGCGCCACGCCCCGGTGCAGCGCCGTGTTTGCGGGCGAAATTCTCGGTGACATGCGGCAGGATGGCCGCGATGACCGACTGCGCAAGATCGGCATATTGCCGACCTGCCTTTTTTCCGTCGATCAGGCCGCGCAGGTGATGCACGCCGACCCGGAAATGCCATTCCTTGCACCAGCGTCGGGCAAGATCAAGCTGGGTTTCATAATCCGTTTCTTCCGACAAAGCCTGCGTCAATTCCGCTTGCAACGCCTCTTGCCCGGGCCAATCCGCAAAGAAACTGCCCCCGATCACCGCATCGAACACCGACGCGTTGCGGGACAGGTGCGATGCCAGAGCATGCGAGGTTCCGACGATATCGATCAACAAGTCGATCAGTTGCGGATTCGCCTCGAACAGCGAAAACAGCTGCACCCCGGCGGGCAGGCCCGCCAGGAACCCGTCCAAAGCCATCAATGCTTCGTCGGGCTTGGCGGTTTTGGCCAGACGTGACAGCAATTCGGGGCGCAGACGTTCGAAAATCCGCGCGCCGCGCTGGGACCTGAGGGCCGGATATGTCGTCCATCGGGCCAGAACGTTCTTGTCGAACTCCACATCCTGTACATGGGCGGGCGCCGCACCAGGTCCGGGGGCAAAGAACCCTTCGGTCAGCTCATGCACTTCGGTCAGGCGGTTTTTCAGGTCCTGCGTCAACTCGGCGCTGCTGATCCCCATCAGGCAGGCGACGCGTTCGATCCCGTCGGGTGAGTTCGGCACCTTGTGGGTCTGCGCATCATGAATCATCTGGATGCGATGTTCGACTTCGCGGTGCGCGCGGTAATGATCTGTCAGCTTGTCCGCCACATCCTGTGGCACCCAGCCTTTTGCCGCCAGCGCCGCCAACCCGGGAACCGTGCCTCGCACCCGCAGGTCAGCGTCCCGCCCACCCGCGATCAACTGGCGGGTTTGCGTGAAAAACTCGATCTCGCGGATACCGCCCTGCCCCAGTTTCATGTCGTGACCGGGGATCGACAAAGACCCGCCCGTCCCTTTGTTTTCCCGGATGCGCAGGCGCATGTCATGGGCGTCCTGAATGGCGGCAAAGTCCAGATGGCGGCGCCAGACAAAGGGGCGCAAGCCGTCAAGGAAACGCTGCCCCGCATCCAGATCCCCGGCGCAGGGGCGCGCCTTGATGTAGGCCGCGCGCTCCCACGTACGACCGAGGCTTTCGTAATACCGCTCGGCGGCCTCCATCGCCATGCAAACCGGTGTCACGGCCGGATCGGGGCGCAGCCTCAGATCCGTTCGGAACACATAGCCATCCGCCGTCTTCTCGCTCAACGTCGCACAGAAGTTGCGCGTGGCCCGAACCATGCCCTGCCGGGCCTCGTAAAAGTCATCGGGGTCAAAGCGCGTTTCATCAAACAGGACGATCAGATCGATATCCGAGCTGTAGTTCAGCTCATGCGCGCCCATCTTTCCCATCGCCAGTATGACCAGGCCGGCTGCGGTTTCGACATCATCCTCGGTCATGCCCGGCAGCTTCTTACGCCGGATCAATGTTGCGATCTCGGCCTTGGCGGCAACATCTGCGGCCAGCGCACCGAAATCGGTCAGGGCCGCCGTGACCTTCTCCAATGGCCACGCACCTGCAATATCGGCCAACGCCGTAAGCAGAGCCATTCGCCGCTTGGCCTGCCGCAATCCGGGTTTCAACTGATCCGGCGGCAGATCACGCGCAGCAGACATGACGTCAGCCAATACCTGATCCGGGTGCATCAGAGCCTCGGGCAGCCAGCCCTTCTCTTGTTCGATCAGACTTTTCAGATAGGGACTGGAACCGGCGGTGCCCGCCACCAATTCCGCCATCCCGGCCGGCAAATCAGGCATCAGGGCCCGCGCTTCGGCCCCCAAGGATGGATCGAAAGCGCGCGGAAGTCGTGAAATGGCTAAAACGTCTGTCATGGGCGCAAACTGCGCATCGCATCGCGTGATCGTCAATGGGGCATTCTGATCAGGTGTTCTGAACCGGCGTGTCCTGACTGAAACTGTTGACCCAAACGTCGTCTCTGCGTTCCCATAACGACGAAATCAGCATCGCCTCGCGCGTTGTCGCACCCGGGCGCAGGTAATCGGCCTTGTAAGACAGCAAGACGATATCCGGTGTCAGAACACGCAGTCTTTCGCCGCTCAGTTCGAACTCGGCCATCGTCGGTGCGTCTGCAAATTGACCGACATGATCGTCACGATTGGCAAATCCCGTCGGATAGACCCCAAGAAAATCCGCGCTCAGCAACGCCCGGTCCGCGCTTGCGTTGCCCTCGACCAGCGCCATCCAGACCTGCTTTTCCAAATTCAGAATTTCA
Organism: Ruegeria sp. AG6; assembly: GCF_056541565.1. NCBI lineage: Bacteria > Pseudomonadati > Pseudomonadota > Alphaproteobacteria > Rhodobacterales > Roseobacteraceae > Ruegeria > Ruegeria sp. AG6. The sequence continues at coordinate 985,614 of NZ_JBQFYQ010000001.1, forward strand.
TCCAGCGCAGGTGCCGTTTTGTGTTCTGTCAAATCCATTTCCGCAACCTGCGGCTGATTGCGCTCACCGTCAACCGAATTGCTGAATGTAAATCTTTTTTACATTACCCCCTTGCAACCCCCGCCCACGACCCCATCTAATCAATGTGAAAAGAGTTTACATCAACCCTGGAGAGCTCAAATGACCGCATTGTCCGACCCCGCCGTCCCCGCGAATCCGGGATGGCTTTATCGAATCGAGGCCTGGCTGGATGACAAAGGCAAAGGGGCCTGGATTGCCGCCATGGTCCTTGGTTTCATCTTCTTCTGGCCGGTTGGCCTGGCCCTTCTGGCTTACATGATCTGGAGCAAACGCATGTTCAGCAAATCCTGCAGCCGCCGCAAATCCTGGCACAGCCACATGAGCGCGATGAAACCATCCGGCAACAGCGCATTTGACGCCTACAAGGCAGATACACTGGCCCGCCTTGAACGCGAACAGCAGGACTTCGAGGCGTTCCTGCGCCGCCTTCGCGATGCCAAGGACAAGGCCGAATTCGACGAGTTCATGGATGAACGCGCCCGCGAGAACCATGAAGACGACGAAAATGCCAAGCCGGCCTGATTGACCTTGCCCTGTCCCGGCAATCCGGGACAGGGTACCCTGACCCATTTTTTCGGACCTGACGAATGAACCACCTGCCTGACCCGGATACCCAACCTGATTTCTACCGCTCGGTGACAAGCAAACGCTTTGTCGCTTGGTTGTTTGATATCGCCTTCATCTCGCTGCTCTGCACGGTGGCGATCCTGTTGAGCGCAGGCCTCGGTCTGTTTTTTCTGGCAGTGATCTATGCCGTGATCAGCTTTGTCTATCGCGTAGTAACCATCACCAACGGCTCGGCCACACTGGGCATGCGGTTCATGGGAATCGAATTGCGCGACGCATTCGGAGAACGAATGGATATGGGCAAGGCCATCGCCCACACTGCCGGCTATTTCGTCAGCATGGCGTTTGCGGTGATCCAGATCATCTCGGTGATCATGATGTTGACCAGCGCCCGCGGCCAGGGTCTGACCGACAGTTTTCTGGGCACGGTCATGATCAATCGACGGGCCTGACACGCGGTTGCGCGAAACACTTGGCGGCCTCGGGAACGGTTGCTATCATCCCTCCCGAGGCTATCTGGGAACTTCATGCGACACACGCTGCCAATTGCGCCACAATTCTATGTCACGGCCCCGCAACCCTGCCCCTATCTCGATGGCAGGATGGAGCGTAAGCTGTTCACCGCGCTTCAGGGCGAAGGTGCGGAACAGTTGAACAATTCCCTGTCGCAGCAGGGGTTTCGCCGGTCGCAGAATGTGCTCTACCGCCCTTCCTGCACAGATTGCGCAGCCTGCCTGTCCGCCCGGATCGACGTCTCGGCTTTCCGCCGGACAAAAAGCCAGAAACGCGCTGTGAAACGCAATGGATATCTGCAACGCCGCGCCACATCGCCATGGGCCACGGACGAGCAGTATGAGCTGTTCCGCCGCTATCTTGACACCCGGCACGCCGATGGCGGCATGGCCGACATGGACGTGTTCGAATTTGCGGCAATGATCGAAGAAACCCCGATTCGAAGCCGAGTGGTGGAGTATGCAGATCCTGAGACCGGCGACCTGATCGCTGTCAGCCTGACCGACGTGCTCGATGATGGGCTGAGCATGGTCTACTCTTTCTACGATCCGAACCAGCCTCAGAATTCTCTGGGCACCTATATGATCCTGGACCATATCGAGATCGCGCGCGAAGCTGGCCTGCCCTATATCTACCTGGGCTATTGGGTCCCCGGCAGCCCCAAGATGGGTTACAAGGCAAAATTCTCCGGGCTTGAAGCCTATGTTCAGGGCGAATGGCAAAAGATCACAGATCCTGATACCTTCTGCGCTTCCTCACGGCACCCCCTGTCCACCGCTCCGATTGCCGAGCAAGTGGCCAATATCCAGCTTCCCGACCGCCACCCCACCAAGGGCTGACCATCCGATGAAACAGAAGCTGCACGCCGTCACCCTCGTGGTGCCGGATTACGATGACGCACTTGCGTTTTATACGGAAAGACTTGGCTTCCAGCTCTTGAAGGACATCGATCTCGGAGGCGGAAAACGCTGGGTCCTGATCACACCGCCGGGTTCAGACGGCGGCGCCCTTCTTCTGGCCAAAGCCGACGGGCCCGAACAACGCGCCGCCATCGGCAACCAGACCGGCGGCCGTGTGGGTTTTTTCCTTCAAACCGATGATTTCCAACGCGACTACACACAGATGCGTGCCAATGGGGTCCATTTCGAAGAAACCCCCCGCGTCGAAACCTATGGCACAGTCGCTGTCTGGTGCGATCCTTATGACAACCGCTGGGATCTGATCCAATTCACCTGATCCGCTTCTTCATCTGGCCGAAAATATCCCGGGGATGAATTGGCAGCAGGGCAAGAAGGGGCTGGCCCCTTCTCAGCAACAAACAAGAAAAAGGGGGCCTTCGGGCCCCCTTTTGCATTTTGATGATCCGGATCAGTTCGGGATCAGGTCCGGTACGATCGTGACAATCGCCGGGAAGAACCACAGAATTGCGATCCCTACCACCTGGATCAGAACAAACGGAATGATCCCGCGATAGATATGGCCCGTCGTCACTTCCTTCGGCGCAACCCCTCGCAAGTAGAACAACGCGAACCCGAACGGGGGTGTCAGGAAGGATGTTTGCAGGTTCACCGCCACCATGATCGTCACCCATTTCGGGTCGAACGAACCGCCATAGATCACCGGCCCAACGATCGGGATCACGATGTAGATGATCTCGAGGAAATCCAGCACGAAGCCCAGTATGAACAAAACCAGCATCACGATCAGGAAGACCGTGAACTCGTTGTCAAAACTCTTCAGGAATTGCTGGATATAGTGCTCCCCTCCGAACGAGATCACCACCAGGTTCAGCAATTGGGATCCGATCAGGATGGTAAACACCATCGAGGTCACCTTGGCCGTCTCGCGCACCACCGGGGTCAGAACTCCGCTGGAGTACAGCACCCAGCACCCGAACAGCAGCCCGAACAAGGCGTACAGATAGGCCGCATACGCGATGATGAAGGCGATCCAGGTCTCCAACGTCACATTGCCCTGATTGACCCGCAGGTCAAAGTTCACCCCCATCAGCAAGGCGATGATCACGGCAAAGGTCGACCAGATGATCACCTTGCCCGATCGCCCCTGATCCTGCAGCTTGCGATAGGCCGCCAGCATGATCGCGCCACCCGCACCCAGCGCCGCCGCCGGAGTCGGGTTGGTCACTCCCCCCAGGATCGACCCCAGAACAGCGATGATCAGAACCAGTGGCGGGAAGACCACGCGGATCAGGTCATTGGTCGCACATCGCGCTGCGGCTTCCTTGCAACCATACATGGCCAGCGCAAATGGCAACGCGAGCAACAGGAACGTCGCCCCCGAAGATGTCGTGGGCGAAATCAGCAAGATATCGACCAACACCATAAGAAGCAGACCAATCGCACCAACGATAAGCGGCTGTGGCGTACGCGAGGGGGCGATGCCACGACCCAGAACCAGAGTAAGGCCCAACAGCACGACGGTGATCGCGACACCCGTTCCAATTGGTGCGGCTGATGCAATCATTTCCTGTTGTGCGGCGGCCAGTTCTTCTTCTGTCAAGCGCTGAGACTCAGCTGCACCGCCAGCGGCGTCAATGGCGTCCTGCTCGGCGACGGCCTGATCCCAGGCGGCCTGACCATGAAGATCGATCATCGATACCTTGCATTCTTCCGACACGTTGGTTCGCAACGATGCGCCCTGTCCGATGTCCGAGAAAGCCGAGACCGAAATGTTCTGGCTGCCGATCAGGCCGACATTGCCCAGCAACACGGTGCCGACAATCAGCGCAACCGGTGCCCCCAGCAGCCAAGTCAGACCTTCGGACCGGGTGATCGGCTCACCCGACCCGCCTGACAGCGCCACGGCAGGTGCCTTATGGGGATTCAGCAATGCATAACCAAACGCATACAACGCATAAAGCAGCGCCAGAAGGATCCCCGGCAAAAGCGCCGCCTGGAACAAGGTTCCGACCGATACAACCGCCGGCTCTCCCAAATAGGTCAGCGCATCGGTGCAGCCGGCCTCGACAGCGCGTGTCTCTTGCGCCGTGGAATACAGATCGCCCGCCAATGTGCCAAGCAGAACGATCACGATCGAGGGCGGAATAATCTGCCCCAGCGTACCCGAGGCCGCGATCACACCCGTTGCGAGTTCCGGCGAATAATTGTTCCGCAACATGGTTGGCAGCGCCAGCAGGCCCATGGTCACCACGGTCGCGCCAACGATGCCGGTAGAGGCCGCAAGAAATGCCCCCACAACCACGATGGACACGGCCAGACCACCCGGCAGCGGTCCAAAGACGCGCGCCATCGTCGTCAGCAGGTCGTTCGCGATTTTTGAACGCTCCAGCGTGATACCCATCAGAACGAACATCAGCACTGCCAGCAATGTCTCGATGGACTGACCGGCCAAAACACGTTCGTTCATGCGATTGACGATGAACGACACGTTGCGGTCCAGCGCGGTTTCCCAACCTTGCACAAAAACCGGCTCGGCGATCCTCGGTAACTCCGGGTATCGGAACACGGAAATGACATCCGCTTTGACCCCGGAATTCACCAGATCCCGATAAGCTTGTGAGCCTGTGTCGATTGCCTGGTGGACCAACAGCCCTGCGCTGTCCAGCGCGGCAATGATCCCGAAGGAAATCACCCCGGCGCCACCGATGGCAAAGGCCACCGGGAAGCCGGAAAGGATGCCCCCAAAGAGGCAGAAGAATACGATAATGAGGCCTATCTCGACGCCATCAAGTCCGAATAGCATTGTCTTGGTCTCCGTCCTTAATGCGCGCCTTCATAGGCTTCTTCGCCCTCACCAAGGCTGTCCTTGTCGAGGTATTTTCCAGTGCTTTCCGGTCCTTCCACATACTCAAGATACGAGCGGTACAGGAATGCGATTGCGTGCAAGAACACCATCGCGGCAAAAGCCACCAGCAAGATCTTGAACAGGAAGTATCCGTTGAACCCGTTTGGGCTGAACCCGATGGTTTCCACGTTCCAGCGCAGGGCGCGGGACTTGGCCACCAGCCGGTCCAGCGTGTCACTGGCCGAAGGCTTCGGCACGATCAGGTGCCGCCACATGAAGTACCAGCCATACATCCAGGTCAGCACCGCCATGGGCATCATGAACAAAACCGCACCGCACATATCAACCACCCGTTTGGCACGGTGGCTGATGCCTGCATAAATGAGGTCAACGCGCACATGCCCACCCTGCACGAATGTGTAGGTACAGCACAGGCAGACAACCATCGCATTATACAGCTTCAGTTCTTCCGCGAACCAACTGATATCCATCTGGAACGGGATACCCAAACCAAAAGACATATCGGGTCTGGTAAATACCCGCTGCATGAAAACGATCACGATCTGCTGGATCACCATCAAAAGGCCCGCCCAGGCAAAGAAACGCCCGGTGGTATTGGCGAACCCCTCAAGGCCCCGCACGATGGCCCACATGAAGTTCCGGTAGTACAGCCCGATGGCCGTCAGAACCAGAAAGAACGTGAAAACCACAAAGAAGAACTCGACCGAACCGCCGTAATAGACAAAGCGCATGATCGACGCCTTGTCGGACCAGTCCAGCCAGAGTTGCGGATGCGTGATGGCGTATCCGAAATTATAGAAGGCTTCGGCAATGTTCTGAATGAACCAGACCAGTCCATTCCACAGGGCGCCGAAGAACGAGATACCGTTTTCGTCCTGCATGTTGTCCCCAGGTCGTCTCAGTTGTGCATGGGATTATTGTTGCTTGCCCAAACCCCTTAGCGCAACGGGAAAGGCTCCCCCGCGCCGCGGGGGAACCGGTTTTTCTTGGATCAGAATGGCTTAGCCGCGAACACGGTCGCGCTGAGCGGTGTAAACACCCGATGACAGGTTGTTCCAAGCAGACGATGCTGCCATCGACGTCATCGCGCTGTCGTGGATCTTCTTGAACAGCTCATCGCCCATGTTCTCGTCCAGAACTTCCTGGCTGGCCTGACCAAACGCGTCCCAGACACTGTCCGGGAATTCCAGGACCTTGACGCCACCCGCCTGAAGACGCTGCAGCGCAGCGCCGTTGTTGGCCAGGAACTGTGCCAGGTTCCACTGGTGCGCTTCGGCGGCTGCGATCTCGATGATCTTCTGCTGTGCCGGGGTCAGTTCATTGAACACGTCGCGGTTGGTTGCCAGCGACAGACCTGCGCCCGGCTCGTGGAAGCCCGCAGTGTAGTAGGTCTTGGTGATTTCCTGGAAGCCGGCCTTTTCGTCGGCCCATGGACCGATCCACTCGGTACCGTCGATCGCGCCGGACGACAGCGCCTGATACACTTCCGAGCCCGGAATGTTCTGTACGGATGCGCCCAGTTTACCCAGTGCCTTGCCGCCCAGACCCGGCATACGGAACTTCAGACCGTTGAAGTCTTCGGGGCTGTTGATCTCTTTCGAGTACCAGCCACCTGCCTGCGCACCGGTGTTGCCGGCCAGGAAGGACTTCAGGCCAAAGATTTCGCCCAGCTCGTCATGCAGCTCCATACCGCCGTCATGATAGTACCAGTTCACCAGTTCCTGCGCCGTCATGCCGAAAGGAACGGCCGTGAAGAACGCATAACCCGGGTGCTGACCCACAAAGTAATAGTCAGCGGCATGGTACATGTCGGCCTGACCCGACGACACCGCGTCAAATACTTCGAAGGCGCCAACCAGCTCGCCCGCTGCCTTGATTTCAACATTCAGGCTGCCATCCGACATGGCGTTGATGCTGTCGGCACAACGCTGCGCGCTGTCAAACACGCCCGCCAGACCACGACCCCACGAGGTCACCATGGTCAGAGTACGCTGTCCCTGCGCATAAGCCGGTGCTGCCAGAGCAGTTGCAGCAGCAGCCGAACCGCCCAGCGCGGATTTTTTCAGAAATGAACGACGATCCATATGAGTGTTCCTCCCCTTCATAGTCACGGCCCGGCAGAACCGGACCTGTCGCATTCAGTGCGCGTCAGCCTAATGTGACCGAACTGAAAGGGAATACCTACTACTGCGTAGAGAATCGGATTCTTTGCGATTTCCGGCAAGAAATCAGACCGCAAATCACGTCTTCCCCGACGATAATCACTGTATTCCCCGAACAAAGCCCAATCTTTTTGCATTTTCGCCGCCGCTTGCGTATCGATTCGTCCATGCAAAGACTCCGACATCTGGTCTCGCTGACCTATGCGCAGAAATTGTCACTGGTTGCGGCAATCCCGCTGGTCGTGGCCGTGGCGGCAATTGCCGTGCTTGTGGCATACGAGGCCCGCGCGACCGCCGAGCGTGAGATCGAAGCGCTGGAACGCAGCCTGGTCGAAGCCAAGAAGGAAGAGTTGCGCAACTACGTGACACAGGCGCGCAACGGGTTCGCCTATATCTACGGCCGGGCCGAGCCTGATGACGAGGTCGCGAAAAACCTCGTGTCCCAAATCCTGTCGGCAATGATCTATGGCCAGGATGGGTTCTTCTTTGTCTACGATTATGACGGCAACAACCTGGTCAGCCCCCGCCAGACGCAGTTCATCAACCGAAACTGGGAAGGGTTGACGGACAGCGACGGCACTCCGATCGTTGACGAGTTTATCCGCCTCGCCCGCCAGGGGGCTGGTTGGCACAGCTTCATGTGGCAAAAGCCCTCTACCGGAGAGGAAGCACAGATGATCGCCTATGTCGTCGGGCTTCAGGACTGGCGCTGGGTCGTGGGAACCGGGGTCTTCATCGACGACATCGTTGCAACGGTCGCCAACGCCAGGGCCGAGGTCGAGGCCCGCGTTCAGCGCACCTTCATGTATATCGGCGCGATCGTTGTGGCGGCGGTGCTCATTGTCTTTGCATCTGGCATGTTGCTGAACATCCGCGAGCGCAGACTTGCGGACGCCAAGCTGAAGGAACTGACCCAGCGCGTCTTCGATGCCCAGGAAGAGGAACGAGGCCGCGTTGCCCGCGAACTGCATGACGGCATCAGCCAGATACTGGTCGGTGTACGCTATGCGCTGGACAACGCGCGGCGCCGCCTGTCCCGCGGCGATGACGCGGGCGCACGCGATCCGCTGGACAAAGGGATTGACCATCTTGGCACCGCCATCACCGAGGTCCGCCGCATCAGTCGCGACCTGCGCCCCGGCGTGCTGGACGATCTGGGTCTTGGGCCAGCGCTGAAAGCTCTGACCGACGATTTCCGGGACCGCACCGGGATCGAGACGGAATTCTCGACCGTGGTGTTCCGCAACCGGCTGGATCAGGACAGCAAGATTGCCCTGTATCGCATCGCGCAAGAGGCGCTGACCAATATCGAGCGCCACTCTGGAGCCACGCATGTTACGATAGACCTGCGCGGGCACAAGAAAGGTGCAACCATGCGGATCACGGACAATGGCCGGGGCATGCGGACCGATCCCAGCACCCCCAGCACCGGGATCGGGTTGCGCAACATGCAAGAACGCATCGAACAGCTTGACGGGTCCCTGCGCATTCTGTCATCACGCGGACCGCGTGGCGGCACTGTCATCGAAGTCAGTCTGCCGCTGAGCCACCTTCTGCCGCCGCAGGAAGACGCAACTCCGAACCGAAAGGCCGGCACATGAGCGCCGAAAGCATCCGAGTTCTTATCGTCGACGACCATCCAATGGTGGCCGAGGGCATCCAGTCCATCCTCGAAAGCTATGATGAGATCCAAGTTGTCGGTACGCTTGGCAGCGGACAGGCGGCAGTGGATCAGGCTGTTGACCTTGCCCCGGATGTGATCCTGATGGATCTGAACATGCCCGGCCTCGGCGGTCTCAGCGCCACGGAAATCATCCTGGAACGATTGCCGGAAACGCGCATCCTGATCCTGTCGATGCATGACAGCCCGGAATATATCTCGACCGCGCTCAGCCACGGTGCCAAGGGTTACGTGCTCAAGGACGTTCCCACTGAAGAGATCAAGCAGGCCATTGATGCGGTGATGCGGGGTGAACGGTATCTGTGCACCGGCGCCAGCGGATCGCTTAAGCCCAAGGGCGACAACGTGCGCGAAGCGCTGACCGGACGTGAACAGACCATTCTGCTTGAACTGGCGCAGGGCAAGTCCAACAAGGAAGTTGCGCAAACGCTGGATATTTCCGTGCGGACGGTCGAAACGCACCGAAAGAATATAAAGCGCAAACTCGGCATATCCTCAACCGCCGGGCTGACACGCTACGCTTTGGAACATGGCGTGTTGCAAGGGACTGGTGTCGGTTTCTGATCTGCACGCGCCCGCAGCGCGCAGCGCTGCCCGGCCCAACCAGAGGATACACGCCGCAGGCGTGTTGACGATGGGCGGGAGCGGTACCAGCCGGGTCAAAGACCTTCTCCGAAAAAAACCAGTGTCCCGTCTTCGTCCAGAACGTGGAATTCACGCTGATTATAGGGCTGATTGAACGGCGGCCTGACACGGCCTTCGGGCAGATCGGCCAATCGGTCACGCAGGCTGTCATAAAGCCCATCAATATCTTCAACATCGATATAGAAGGAGTGTTCATCACCCAATGGCTTGCCGTCATCCCGCGGCGGGCACTCCAAAAGGCGGATCGCAACAGGACCACGTTTCAAAAAGGCATAATTGTCTTGCGTGAACCCACAGGTGAACCCAAGGCGATCACAATAGAAGTCGATCTGGTCCTTCAGGGACGAGCACAACACAAATGGTGTAAGCTGCAAAATCCTGGGCATCTGACTCTCCGGACAGGAAACAGATGCATTGTACCGAGGTTGACCACTCAATCCAGCAATTGATCCTTTCGCAGCCCCGCGCGCTTGTAGTGATGCGGCAAAACGCGGCCATACAATTGCTGCGTCCGTTCCACACCGCCACACATGCCTTCAGCCTCGACAAAGGAAAATATGCCGACATAACGACGGCACATGCCGCTGACCGGAGCAACCCGGTGCAGTGAATACCGGCCCTTGAAAATCTGCAAATCCCCCGGCTGCAGTTCCAGCCGGCGAACCCGCCCCATGTTCCCATCGAGAACCGAGGCTACCAGATCAAAGTTCTCATTTTCCGCCGTCCGCAGATTGGGCGCGTACTCGAACGCGCCGCCCGTCTCTCCGTTCTGGATGGCCAGCGTCACGGTGTAGTTGTTGGTGTCGAAATGCCAGGGAAAGCCCTGCCCTTCTTCCACGACATTGATGATCACGTCCGCCAATGGGTCATCGTAGCGAAAAAAGCGGTCTTCGGGTTCATTCAGGGCATCGCGGACAAAGGGAAGAAAGCCGTCGAACTCGTAAATGCGCCGCAGCGGGCCGGATTTCGAAAGATTGTCGGCCGGAACAAAGGCGTTCGAACGATCATAGAACCGGCGGATCGGATGGGCGATGCCAAGCCTTGGGTCGTCCTTCGTGAAATAGGCGTTGGTTCTGTTGAAGGACCGGTGCGCCTTGGGCGCCACCCCCTCGGCTTCTTGCACCAGAAGCTTGACCCCTGCCTCGTGCACGAAACCCGGCAGAACAGCACATCCATCCTGTTCCAACTCGCGTCTCAAATCCTCGATCAGCTGATCATAAGCCGGTGAATCCGGACGATCGATTGGATAGCGGCCAAGATCAACCAGGTCCTGCAACATTTCAAGCCTCCGGGTTTTGCCCCCTGCACGTTCAGCGTGGCGCAGAAAAAAGTAATGATCATGCCCGTTTCGGACATCGGCCTGACGCTTTCAGACCGCCTTATCCGCACACAAAACGGCCAGTTTTCACGTCTAATTCCCGGAAATTCCCGACATGCGGCAATCTGCGCAATAAAATGTCGCAAAATACAGCCGTTGAGATAGAAAATTGGTGCAATTGTCTGTTGACGCCCCTTCCCCCCGACCATAATGTCGCCCCCAAGCAAAAAGGAGCCTCTGGCGATGAGAACGCTAGTCGTAATCGTAGGAACCACGCGCATGGGCCGGTAACGGTAAACCATAATCGAACCCATGCGCCTCCGAAAAATCGGGGGCTTTTTTTTGTCGAACGCAAGACACATGTCGCGAACGGAGCAAAGCAGATGACACGTGAGATGACCGGCGCAAAGATGGTGGTTCAGGCCCTCAAGGATCAGGGCGTGGACACGGTATTCGGATACCCCGGTGGCGCCGTGCTACCGATCTATGATGAGATCTTTCTGCAAAACGACATTCGCCACATTCTGGTGCGTCACGAACAGGGCGCGATCCACGCGGCCGAAGGTTATGCCCGATCGACGGGAAAACCGGGCGTTGCGCTTGTCACGTCCGGCCCCGGTGCCACCAATGCAGTCACCGGTCTGACCGATGCGTTGCTGGATTCGATCCCCATCGTTGTTCTGACCGGGCAAGTCCCGACCTTCATGATCGGATCGGATGCCTTTCAAGAGGCCGACACCGTTGGTATCACCCGCCCCTGCACCAAACATAACTGGCTGGTAAAGGACACGAATTCGCTGGCCGAAACGTTGCACGAGGCTTTCCATGTGGCCAAGTCGGGCCGTCCCGGACCGGTACTGATCGACATTCCCAAGGATGTTCAGTTTGCCACGGGTGAATACAACAGTCCGAAACCTTCGACCTCGCACTACCAGCCTGTGCTGAAAGGCGATTTGGAGGAAATCAACGAGCTTGTTGCAGCCATTGAAAAAGCCAAGAAGCCGGTTTTCTATACGGGTGGTGGCGTCATCAACTCTGGCCCCGCAGCCAGCCAGTTGCTGCGCGAACTGGTGGATTCCACCGGCTTTCCGATCACATCTACCCTGATGGGTCTGGGTGCCTATCCGGCATCGGGCGAAAACTGGTTGGGTATGCTGGGGATGCACGGCCTTTACGAGGCGAACCTTGCGATGCATGGCTGTGACCTGATGATCAACATCGGTGCACGGTTCGACGACCGGATCACGGGGCGCATCGACGCGTTCTCTCCAAAGTCGAAGAAAGCCCATATCGACATTGATCCGTCTTCGATCAACAAGGTCATCCGCGTTGACATCCCGATTGTCGGCGACGTGGCGCATGTACTGGAAGACATTCTGAAGGTGTGGAAGTCACGCGGGCGCAAGACGGATGCGGCAGCCGTCAAGAAATGGCAGGCGCAGATCGCCGAATGGCGCAAGATCAACTGCCTGGCCTTCACCAACAGCGAAAAGTCGATCAAACCGCAATACGCTCTGCAACGGCTTGAAGAACTGACGAAAAAGCATGATCGCTACATCACCACCGAGGTGGGTCAGCATCAGATGTGGGCGGCGCAGTACCTTGGGTTCGAAGACCCCAACCGCTGGATGACATCGGGCGGGTTGGGCACGATGGGCTATGGCTTCCCCGCCTCCATCGGTGTGCAGATGGCACATCCGGACGCGCTGGTGATCAACGTCGCCGGTGAAGCATCATGGCTGATGAACATGCAGGAAATGGGCACCGCCGTTCAGTACCGCCTGCCGGTCAAGCAGTTCATCCTGAACAACGAACGCCTTGGCATGGTCCGCCAGTGGCAGGAACTGCTGCATGGCGAGCGGTATTCGCACAGCTGGTCCGAAGCCCTGCCCGATTTCGTGAAACTCGCCGAGGCGTTCGGCGCCAAAGGTATCCTGTGTTCCGACCCCGCCGATCTGGACGACGCGATCATGGAAATGATCAACTATGACGGTCCGGTGATCTTTGACTGTCTGGTGGAAAAGCACGAAAACTGCTTCCCCATGATCCCGTCGGGCAAAGCCCATAACGAGATGCTGTTGGGCGAGGCGGAAACGCAGGGCGTGATCGACAGCAAAGGCTCGGTTCTGGTTTAACAAAATTCGACGGATTTGGTTGAGCGCCGCGCTGCGCTCAACCTGTCAAGGATGATGAAAGGGACATAAATGTCTGCCCTACATATCAAAAAAGGCGCTACCCGCCATTCGGCCTACAACCTACGACCTACCTTCTCGGACGTGCAGGAACGCCATACCATTGCCGTGCTGGTCGAGAACGAGCCCGGTGTCCTGGCCCGTGTGATCGGACTGTTCTCGGGGCGCGGCTATAACATCGAAAGCCTTACCGTGGCCGAGGTAGATCACACAGGACACCTGAGCCGCATCACCATTGTCACCACAGGCACACCGCAGGTGATCGAACAGATCAAGGCGCAGCTGGGCCGGATCGTGACTGTCCATGACGTGCATGACCTGACGGTCGAAGGTCCTTCGGTTGAACGCGAACTGGCCATTATCAAAGTCGTCGGCGAAGGCGACAAGCGGGTCGAAGCCCTGCGTCTGGCCGATATCTTCCGCGCCAATGTGGTTGACAGCACCCTGAACTCTTTCATCTTCGAAATCACCGGTGCGCCCGACAAGATCGACGCTTTTGCTGACCTGATGCGCCCGCTGGGCCTGATGGAAATCGCGCGTACCGGCGTGGCGGCCCTGCTGCGCGGCGATTGACCGACCTGTCCCGCCTTGGCACTTGTCTTGCAGCCAAGGCGGGAACACTTTTTAAGGTGGCCGGCGATTTGCAATTCAACTCTGGCGATCTGAATGCGCTAAAATTGCCATAGGGTCGGCTTTTCCGGAAAAAGATCAGGCATTTTCCGATAAAGCCTATTGCCTTTACACATGAGAACGTTAGCCTTGTCGCCGCAACGCGACGTGGGGATACGTTGCTTGGGGTCATTCTGTACGATTTTTGAATATGCACCGGGCTTCGGCGTCGGTGCGTTGTCGGTTTCTTCCGGAAACTTAGCAAGACGTGGACACCCATGACTGACGATATTCGTAGTCCAGCCGAGATTCGCGCAATGTTTGGTGCGAACCTTCGGCAATTGGCAAAGCGATATCGCTCGGTCTCGGCGCTGTGCCGCCAACTTGGCGTAAACCGTACCCAGTTCAACAGATATCTTTCCGGTGAAAGCGTTCCCAGACCGGATGTGCTGGACCGTATATGCCGGTTCTTCGATGTGGATGCCCGCATTCTTCTGAAACCGCTGGACGAGATCGAAAAGATCGAAGAACACCCCGCAACTCCGGCCCTGACAGAGTTTTTGGGTTCTGGTGCGGATGCGATCGAGAAATCCCCGTTTTCACCCGGGTTCTACGCGGTAATCGAAAGCCTTTCGGCTGAACACCGGATGACCCTGCTGCACGCCCGACCCTTGGCCCAATGTACGTTGATCCGTGGCTACGTGTCGCGCGCGGCAATGCCCGAGGCAACACCGAAAGCGCGGGAAATACAGGGGATAGCAGCCTCAAGCGGTGACACTGTCTATATGCTGACCTCCCAGCGGGAAGGTCAGAACAGCCGGGTCTATCTGATCTCTCCGGACCCTACGGGAACGGCAGTTCATTGGCGTGGGTCGGTCATCAGCCCGACAAATGCGACAACGCCCGAACCCGTTGTGCTGAAATACCTTGGGCACGACTCGACGGCCATTTTTGCTGCTGCGCGCTTGTCGACGAACAACGTGGCTCAGAACCTGTAACCTTCCGTCTCAGGTTGGTGTTTCCTCTTCATCGTTCTGCGTGATCTGCCGGTAAAGATGCCAACTGGCATGTCCCAGCAACGGCAGAACCACCAGCAACCCCAGAAACCAGGGCACCATCGCCAGAAATGTCAGCACCGCGATGAAGGCACCCCAGGCCAGCATCACCGGAAAGTTCTCTGACACGTAGGTAAAGCTGGTGATCATGGCCGTTACAAAATCCAGCTCGCGGTCCAGCAGCAGAGGGATCGACAGAACGGTGATCATGTACAGAACGGTTGCAAAAACCGCCCCGACGGCCGTGCCGACGGCCAGCATTGTCAGGCCATTCAATGTCAGAAACACCTCAAGCGAGGTCGACACGTTGGTCATCGTCGCCAACCCCATGAACAGGGCAAAGATCATGTGCCCCAGAAAAAACCAGAAAAGAAACACGACAACTATGATCGCGCAGATCGAGGGCAATTGTCTGCGGCTTTGCTGCATCACGACCCCGAAGATCGCGCCAAAATCGAGCGGCTCTCCTTGTTCCAGCCTGTGCGATACCTCGTACAGACCAACAGCGGCGAACGGACCGATCAGCGGAAACCCGATGGCCGCCAGCACCAGCCAGAAGGTTGTTCCGGTTTGAATTGTCACCCACGCCATCGCCCACCCGGAAAGTACGTAAAACCCCGCAAAAATCAGGCCGAACAGCGGTGCGCGGCGAAAGTCGGCCCAGGCGCGCTGCAATGCAGTACGCAGCATGGCGGTATCGACCGGTCGCATATCCGGAACACCAAAGGGTTTTTCCATGTTGTCTTCCTCCTCCCTGACCGGCGTTATGGCATCGCCGGCCTCTTGTTTGGCCAATTGGTTTCGGCGTGGTAAGCCGCTCCGACTGACAACAGTTTCCGGTCCGATCCTTTGGGCCCGAACAATTGAAACCCCATCGGCAGCCCCTGCGTGCCAAACCCCGCGGGCGCAGCAAGGCATGGCAGGCCGATCAGGCTGACCGGTATCGTGACATGCATCCATCGGTGATAGGTATCCATGGCCCGGCCCGCGATCTCTGTCGGGTAAGACAAATCAACCGAAAACGGCCAGATCTGAGCAGACGGCAGAACCAACGCGTCAAACTGTTCGAACAGCTTCGCTGCGCAGCGGAACCATTCCGAGCGGATGACACTGGCGTGGTGCACCTCCATTGCACTCAGTGCCAGACCCCGATCCAGTTCCCATTGTGCCGTGTCTTTCAAGTCTTCCTTTTGCGATGCCAAGGGTTCCAGCCCGGCGGCCACGCTGAACGACCGCAAGGTGATCCAGCTGGTCCAGAGTTTTTCGGCATCGAAAGGCGGGGCGATGTCCTCAACCCGCGCGCCACGCGTTTCGAACACGCCCATCGCGTCTTTGCAGATGTCAAGAATACCGGGATCGGTCGGAAAAGCGCCGCCCCAGTCGCCAAGCCACCCGATCCGCAGCCCTTGCAGCTCTGCGGCGGTCACTGGCGACACCGGCGCACTTTCAACGGCCAGCGGCAAGCGCGGGTCCGGACCCGAGATGACATCAAGCAGAACACCCAGATCTTCGGGGCAGCGCGCCATGGGGCCCAGTGTCGACAACTGGTGCAAAAAGCTGTCCCCCACGGGATCGGAAGGCACCCTGCCCCAGCTTGGTCGAAAGCCATAAACGTTGTTCCAGGCGGCAGGGTTGCGCAAGCTGCCCATCATGTCCGAGCCATCGGCCAGCGCGACCGTGCCCGTCGCCAAGGCAACCGCCGCCCCGCCGGATGAGCCACCGCAGGTGCGATTGGCATCATAAGGGTTGCGCGTTGCGCCATAGACCGGATTGAACGTGTGCGATCCCAGCCCAAATTCCGGCGTATTGGTCTTTCCGATCAGGATGGCACCGGCTTGCCGCATCCGCGCGGCGATCAGATCGTCGCTGGCTGGCACGTGGTCTTGAAAAACAGGTGATCCTTGCGACGAGACGACACCCGCCACGTTCACAAGATCCTTGACTGCGATTGGAAGACCGTGCAGCGGGCCGGTGATCGGGCCGTCGTCACAGGCCTTCGCCTCGGCCATCAAACCATCTGAATCCCTTAATGCGACGATGGCATTCACATCACCATTGACCTTGGCGATGCGATCCAGCGTGGCCTGCATTACGTCCGAGGCTGAAACCTGCCGGTTGGCCAACTGTTTCAAAAGGTCTGTAGCCGATATCCGGGTCAGGTCCATGACGCGCCAATCCATTGTCGTTTCCGGCAGCCTAGCGGGCAGTTCAGATCATTTAAACCCACTGTTTAAATGTATCTTTTCAGCGTCGTCCCAGACGGTAATGTCAGCGCGCTGATCTGCGAAAATGCAGGTTGCTGTCAGCCCCAAGCCAGTAGCGCAGGCAAAGAACGATCACGATGCAGCTGAGCACCAGCCAGATCCCGCCCCACAACATGGCAGAGCCACCGAATTCCTCGGCCAGCATGAATGCATCCGACCGCGCGCCGGACCGTCGGATCGTGTCATCGAAGATGTCGAAAGGGACATAGATCATGCTGGTCAATCCGATCACGCGCAGCACCAGATCGCTTACATCCGGGCGCAGATACCACGCCGCAGCAATCATCGCAGCCCCGGTTCCGATGCTGAAAACAAGGGCGAACGGGTCGCGGATATACAGCACCGCCACCAGACACATGACGCCGCCAAAATCCGCCAGAACGGCGCGGTCGGCCCGTGTTCGCAAGGCAAGGATCAAAAGGGCCATGCCCAGCGCGAGGGAACCAAGATACCCGGCAGACAGGCTGAGAAAGCGATTGCCGCCCCGGCCGACGACAACGCCGCCCTGTTGTGGTGAGATCGAAAAGCTCTCGACCGAGCCGCCCGTCATCAAGATCGTCACCGCATGAGACAACTCATGCAGAAAGACGACCAGTATCTTCAGTGGAACCGCAACCGGTGTTTTCCAAAGCAGAAACACCAGGGCCGTGATGAGGATAAGCTGCCAATGCCCTTTCAGAACGTTCAGGAAAGGGCTGTTACGCTTCACCTCAGCTGTCGCCCTGGGCCTCGGAGCGGCTCTTGCCCGCCACGTTCAGGGCCAGTGTGGCCGCCATGAAGCCGTCCAGATCGCCGTCCAGAACACCCTTGGTATCCGAGGTCTCGTAATTTGTCCGCAGGTCTTTGACCATCTGGTAGGGCTGCAAAACATATGACCGTATCTGGTTGCCCCAGCCCGCATCACCCTTGGCTTCGTGTGCCGCGTTGATGTCGGCGTTTCGGCGGTCCAGTTCCTGCTGGTACAGGCGCGATTTCAGGGCTTTCATGGCAATATCGCGGTTCTGGTGCTGCGACTTTTCCGAGCTGGTTACAACAATCCCGGTCGGGATGTGCGTGATCCGAACAGCCGAGTCCGTGGTGTTCACGTGCTGACCACCGGCACCCGATGACCGGTAGGTGTCGATGCGGATATCGGCGGGGTTCACCTCGATCTCGATATTGTCGTCGACCACGGGATAGACCCAGACCGAACAGAACGAGGTGTGCCGCTTGGCCGCCGAGTCAAAAGGCGAAATCCGCACCAGCCGGTGCACGCCGCTTTCGGATTTCAGCCAGCCATAAGCGTTGTGCCCCGAAATCTTGTACGCAGCGGATTTGATCCCTGCCTCTTCGCCCGGGGTTTCGGACTGAAGCTCGACCGTATAGCCTTTTTTTTCGGCCCAGCGCACATACATCCGCGCCAACATCGACGCCCAGTCACAGCTTTCGGTTCCGCCCGCGCCCGAATTGATTTCGAGGAAAGTGTCGTTGCTGTCGGCCTCACCGTCCAGCAACGCCTCAAGCTCTTTCTTCGCGGCCTTGGTTTTTAGCGTCTTGATCGCGGCTTCGGCATCCTGAACGACTTCTTGGTCTTCCTCCATCTCGCCCAGCTCAATCAGTTCGATATTGTCGCTGAGATCGGTTTTGATTGACTCGTAGGTTTCGATCGCGTCGACTAGCATCTGCCGTTCGCGCATCAGTTTCTGTGCCTTTTCGGGATTGTCCCACAGGTTGGGATCTTCGACACGCGCATTGAATTCCTCAAGGCGATGCGGCGCGGTCTCATAGTCCATGCGCTGCGCCAGCAGCTCCAGCGACTTTTCGATTTCCGCCACAGTGTTCTGGGTTTCGGCGCGCATGGTCTTGTCCCAACTTGCTCAATCAGGCCTGCGTGATAGCAAGAGGTGCGAGACACCACAAGACGGGCTGGGCGTGAATGCAAGGCACATTCAAAGAGTTTCCGGACCGATGGGAATTGCATCAGCCGGAACTGGTTGCCGAGACAGCTCACGCCGGTGCCCCTGCACGGGGATCTTCACCCGGACAACATTATTCTAACCCACAATGGCCCGCGGGTTTTCGATGCCAAAGGATATGCAGGTGATCCGGCCTTTGAGCTGGCAAATGCACTGCGGCACCCAAAAGGCATGACCGATTTGGTGCGCAATCCCCGGCAGATCGAAACCTGCCTGTCGCTCTATTCCGAAGCCATGAAGGTTTCAGAAAAACGGCTGGCCCAATGGGCAGCCGCCAAATGCGCCTTGTCCATCTGCTGGCGATCCGGCGGTGCCATCGAAAACGACCCGGAAGCCGTCCTTTTGCGCCTTTTTCTGGACGCGACCGATCAGTAAAGACCGCCGGTACTCAGATCGCCTTGCGTAGCCTTGGGGCCGACCGTGATGGTTTGACCGGTGGAGGTTTGAACCTGCACACCTGCGCGCTGCGCTTCCTCGAACAAGGGCAGGTCGGAACCAATCGCAAAACCACCATCATAAACACGGTCGATGAACCCATCGACACCGTCGCGGAAGAATTCGGCCACGACATAGTCACCGGTGGCGTCATCCGGCAGGCGGGCGCCGCTGAAACGGTCGATTTTGATAAAGTGACCACCTTCTGGAACCTTGAATGGCCCGCCGCCATACTTTTCGACGGCTTTTTCCATGAAGCTTTGGAACACCGGGCCGCACAAGGTACCACCATAAGCCCCCCGCCCCATCGGGCGCGGTCGATCATAGCCGATGTAGCAACCCGCCACGATGTTCGACGTAAAGCCGATGAACCACGCATCCTTGGATTCGTTGGTGGTTCCGGTCTTGCCTGCTGTTGGCACAGGCAGATTCACAACTCTGGATGCCGTCCCGCGGTCGACCACACCCTTCATCATCGATGTCAGCTGATAGGCGGTGATCGCATCCATGACCTGCGCGCGGTCTGTGACAAGGGTCGGCGATTCATCCGGTTCCAGCCAGGTCGAGTTACAGTCCAGACACTGACGGTCATCGTGGCGATAGATGGTCTTGCCGAACCGGTCCTGAATGCGGTCGACCAGAGTCGGCTCCACACGCTGGCCGCCGTTGGCGAACATCGCATATGCCGCGACCATCTTGTAGAGCGTGGTTTCCTCGGCGCCCAGCGAGTTGGCCAAAAACGCGCCCATCCGGTCATAGACACCGAACCGCTCCGCATAGCCGGCAACGACGGGCATTGTAACTTCCTGCGCCAGACGGATGGTCATCAGGTTCCGCGACTGCTCGATCCCGGTGCGCAAAGGCGTCGGCCCGTAGAACTTGTTCGACGAGTTCTTGGGCCGCCACAAGCCCTGTGGCGTGTTCACCTCGATCGGTGCGTCCACAACGATAGTTGCGGGGCTGTATCCGCTGTCCAGCGCAGCGGCATAGACAAAGGGTTTGAAGCTGGATCCCGGCTGGCGCTGTGCCTGCGTGGCGCGGTTGAAAACGGTGTCCTGATAAGAAAACCCGCCCTGCATCGCCAGAACGCGGCCCGAGTTCACATCCATCGCCACAAAGGCGCCCTGAACTTCGGGCACCTGACGGGCAGACCACTGCCCCTCTTCGCCCTCGACAACAAGGATCACATCACCGCGTTTGAAGTTCGCCGCAAAATCACCCTGCATCCACTTGATATCGGACCGCGGAATGGTGCCATTCGCAGGGCCGTCTTCGATCCCGACGGTAAGTTGCTGATCCGAGACATTCAGAACCACGGCGGGATACCAGCGGGTCGGCAGCACCACATCACGCGGAATTTCCAGAAGCGACAGCGCCTGTCGCCACTGCGCCTCATCCGCCAGTTTTTCTTCCGGGATCACTTCGCCTGTGCCACGCCATTTCCCGCGCGACCGGTCATATTTTTGCAACGCCGTGCGCAGGGCCTTTGCGGCCTCGACCTGCATTTCCTCGTCCACCGACGCACGAACCGTGAAGCCGCCGGTAAAGAACTCACCTTCACCAAAGTCCTCGCTCAGTTGACGTCGGATTTCATCGGTGAAGTAGTCTCGCGGCGGCAATGCGGTGCGGAAGCTTTCGAAATCGCCGTTCTGAACCGAGCGCAGCGGCATCTCGACCTCGGACTCATAGGTCGCCTGATCGATGTAACCGTTCTGGTACATCTCGCGCAGCACATAGTTTCGGCGGGCCAGCAGGCGTTCCTTTTCCCGGACCGGGTGGTAATCCGACGGCGCCTTGGGCATCGCGGCCAGCATCGCGGCCTCGTGCGGGGCAAGTTCCTGCAAGGTCTTGTTGAAATAGGTCTGTGCGGCGGCCGTCACACCGTACGAGTTCTGACCCAGAAAGATCTCGTTCAGGTAGAGCTCAAGGATCTGCTCCTTGTCCAGGGTATCCTCGAGCCGTGTGGCGAGGATGATTTCCTTGATCTTGCGTTCTGCCCGGCGGTCGCCCGACAACAGGAAGTTCTTCATTACCTGCTGCGTAATGGTCGATGCACCCCGCACGGTCCCGCCTTTGGTGCGCACCGCTTCGACACCTGCCGCGACAATGCCGCGTGGGTCGTACCCCTGATGGGTATAGAAATTCTTGTCTTCCGCCGAAATAAACGCCTGTTTCACCAGATCGGGAATTTCCGAGGACGGCGTGAACAGGCGGCGTTCCTGCGCGAATTCGTCGATCAACTGGCCTTCGCCCGAATAGATCCGGCTGATCGTCGGGGGCTTGTACTGGGCCAGGGATTCGTGGCTGGGCAGGTCCCGGCCATACATCCAGAACACCGCACCGATCACCAGTGCGACCATGAAAATACCCAAGGTAACGATACTGAAGATCGCCCCGAAAAACGAAAGAATGAACCGGATCACGTTACTGCCTTTTTCTCGCGGTGGTGCCTATATAGTGTTGCACCGCCCAAGGGTCAAAACACCAAGCGTATTCTAGCCGTTTTGCGTCGCAAGGTCACTGGCCAATCAGGGATTTGCGGATCACATCCTGCTGACGCCAGTCTTCGATCCCCTGAAAGATCCCCAAGGCCATTTTCGCCCGCCACTTCGAATCCCTTAGGTTTTCCCGATCTCTGGGGCTGGACAGAAATCCAAGTTCGACCAAAACAGACGGAATATCCGCCGCCTTGAGAACCGAGAACGAAGCGGTCCGCAGCGGTTTGCGGTTCATCGGCCCGCCTTGCTGGGCCATCCCGTTGGCAATCGCGCTGGCCAGTGACCTGGTCCGCGGCATCGTTTCCTGGCGCGCCAGATCAAGTAGAACATCGGCCACCTGATCATCGGCACCATTCAGATCGATACCCGAGATCAAATCCCCCCGATCATGCCGCTCGGCCAGTTTTGAACTGGCCACATCCGAAGCATCGGCAGACAAGGTATAGACGGCAGCTCCGTGGGCCTGACCTTCCGACAGGGAATCCGCATGCAACGAAATGAACAGATCCGCGCCAGCCCGATGCGCCAGGGCAATCCGGCGCTCCAATGAGACGAACTGGTCGTCAACGCGGGTCAGGACCACCTCATAACCTTCTGATCGCAAGAGAACTTCGCGCAGTTCGCGGGCAAAGGTCAGCATCAGGTTTTTTTCATCAACGCCATCGATTTCGGCACCCGGATCGATCCCGCCATGCCCCGGATCGAGCATTACGCGCAACGGCCTGTCTGCCGAGCGCGCCGATGCCTGCGGCACATCAGCCGGCTCCGGCAAGTCCCATCCCGGGTTGCGCGGCGCACCTGCGGTTGCGTTGAACGTATCAAAATCCGTGCCCTTGAGGTTCAGAGACAGCAGAGCCGCCCCCGAATCCTCGGCAACCGTCAACTCGGCAGTGTCTACGGCCATCGGAGCGCCCAGTTCCAACACCAACCGCGACCAACCCGGAACATAGGCCCCGAATTGCACGCCGCTGACGCGTTCGGATTGCAGGAAATCCGTTCGGTTCAGCCCGGTCCAGTCCACTTCGTTGAAGTCCAGAACCATCCGGTACGGATCCTGCAAGGTGAAGATCCGGTACGGCACCCCCTGGCTCAGGCCGATATCCACGCGAACGCCGGTTCGCCCCACATCCGTGATGCGGCTCTGGTCGGGCTGAACGCGTGCCAGCGCGCTGAAATCCTGCGCGACGGCACTGCCGCACAACGCCCAGATCAGGGCGATGCAAATGAAGATCCTGCTCATGGCCTCAAGTTTTCCCGAGATCGTTTGCCGGGCAGCCTATACCACAAGGGCTGATTTGTGAACGGCTCAGGCAGGTTCCCCGATCACCTTCCGCTGGGTCATGAACAAGCGCAACCGTTCCAGCCCGTCCTGAATGTCGGCCGTCGAACGCGCATAGGAAAAACGCAACGTCGTATGGCCGCGTTGCGGATCGAAATCCAGACCCGGCGTGACCGCGACACCGGCCTTGTCCAGAATCTCGGCCGCAAATGCGCGGCTGTCATCGGTCAGGTCAGACACGTCGGCATAGACATAGAAAGCCCCGTCCGGAGGCGCGATTTTCGTAAAGCCCGCCTTGGGCAGCCCGTCCAGCATCAGGGCGCGGTTTCGGCGGTACACGTCCAGATTGGCTTGCAGCTCGTCCTCGCAATCCATCGCGGCCAGTGCGGCAACCTGACTGGCATGCGGCGCGCAAATGAACATGTTCTGGGCTATCCGCTCGACAACGCGCACCTGATCCTCGGGCACGACCATCCAGCCCACGCGCCAACCGGTCATCGAGAAATACTTGGAAAACGAGTTGATCACATAGCACTCATCCGTCAGTTCCAGTGCGGTCACGGCCTTGGCCTCGTATTCCAGACCATGATAGATTTCGTCGCTGATGAAGGATGCCCCCTGCCCGTGTGCGGCTTCGATCAGCGACCCCATGGCGGCGTGATCCAGCATCGTGCCGGTAGGATTCGCCGGAGACGCCACCATCAGCCCCTTCAGGCCCATTCCCTGAATATCCGCTGCCACGGGTTGCAGACGGTTTTCAGGCGCGGTCGGCAGATCGACCGGCACCAATCCAAGTGCCCTGAGAATCTGGCGATAAGACGGATACCCCGGCGCACCGATTCCGACGCGATCCCCGCTGTCGAACAATGCCGTGAAAGCCAGCAGAAACCCGCCGGACGATCCGGGCGTGATGACCACGCGCTCCGGGTTCAGGTCCACGTCGTACCACTCACCATAAAGCTGCGCGACACGCTTTCGCAGCGCAGGCAAGCCCAGAGACACCGTATAGCCCAACGGGCTTTGATCCATCGCCTTCGCCAGCGCCTCGGTCGCGCCCTTGGGGGCGCCGGTTCCGGGCTGGCCAACCTCCATGTGAATCACATGGCGGCCCGCTTCTTCCGCACGGCGCGCGGCTTCCATCACGTCCATCACGATGAAGGGATCGACCCCGGACCGGGTTGAGTTTCTCATGCCCATCTCCCATGTTGCAGCCATGGCTTTTGAACGCGTATCCCTGCTGACGTCAATCCCGGCTCTGATCCTGTCGGTTGGTGTCTGGCTGGCGGCGGCAGCGCAATCCCATGGGCAAAGCCTGATCCGCGACCCCGATATCGAGCGTGGCCTGCGCGAGCTGGCCTTTCCGGTTCTGCGCGCCGCCGGTCTGAACACCAATCGGGTTCAAATCCTTGTGGTCAATGACAACACGTTCAATGCATTCGTCATCGACTACAACGCCATCTATTTGAATTACGGGCTGATCCTTACGGTCGAAAGCCCCGAAATGCTGCAAGCGGTGATCGCGCATGAGGCCGCGCATATTGCGAACGGCCATCTGGCCCGCCGCGCCGAAAACCTGAAGGCGGCGCGGCGCAATGCGGGCCTTGGTACCGCTTTGGCCCTGCTTGCGGCTGCGGCCGGAGGGGGTGAAGCCGCCATTGGCATCGCCGCAGGCACCCAAGGCGCCGCAATCCGCAGCTTTCTGGGCCATACCCGCGCCGAAGAGGCCTCGGCCGACCGAAGCGCTGCAAGCTATCTGCGATGGGCTCAGATTTCCCCCAGCGGCATGGTTGATCTGCACAGGAAATTCGCGGGTCAGGAGTTGCTGAGCGTCGCCAATCAGGACCCGTACATGCGGTCGCATCCCACCAGTCGTGAACGGTTGCGCGCCGCCGAAGCGTTTCTGGATGAGTTCGGCGACAAGGCCGTTCCGAATGCCAATGCCGACTACTGGTTCGCCCGCGTCAAAGGCAAATTGTCGGCCTTTTTACGCTCACCCAGCTGGACATTACGGCGCGCAAAAGAAGAAACCGCCCAGGACATCCGCCTGATGCGCGAGGCTTCGGCTTATCATCAGAACCGTGATTTGGATCGCGCGCGCCGTGCCATCGACAAGGCCCTGACTCTGCGCCCGAACGACCCCTACTATTATGACCTGAAAGGGCAAATTCTGCTGGAAAACAGGCAAATAGGCGCGGCTGTTGAAGCGTATGGGAACGCTGTTGAAATGGCTCCGAACGATGCGCTGATCCTGGCTGGCTACGGGCGGGCGTTGCTGGCGCAGGGCCAAACCAAACAGGCCCTGAGCGTGCTGGAAAAAGCCCGCGCCCGGGACTACCGGAACGCCAGGCTGTTGCAGGATCTGGGTGTTGCCTATGCTCAGGTCGGCAATGATGGTATGGCGTCGACCGTGACGGCAGAGCGTTATGCGCTGCAAGGGCGGTTGAAAGATGCCGGAATTCACGCAAAACGCGCCGTGGCACGTCTGCCCGAAGGCTCACCGGGTTGGCAAAGGGCACAAGACGTGTTGATTGCATCGGAACGACTCGACAAAGACAAAAGGAAACGGAAATGATCCTCAGACATGCTGCACCCGCCCTTCTGGGGCTTTCCTTGGCGGCGACCTCGGCGCAGGCGCTGGACTTGAACGCGATGAACGATGCCGAGAAGGCGGAATTTGGTGCCCAGGTGCGCGAATACCTGCTGGAAAACCCCGAAGTGATCATCGAAGCCATCAACATTCTGGAAGAGCGCAATGCCGTCGCCGAAGCCGCGGCGGACAAAGAACTGGTCGCCGCCAATGCGGATGAACTGTTTGATGACGGGTACAGCTGGGTTGGCGGCAACCCGGATGGCGACATCACGCTGGTCGAGTTCATGGACTACCGGTGTGGCTATTGCCGCCGGGCCGTTCCCGAAGTTACCAGCCTGCTGGCAGAAGACGGCAACATCCGCCTTGTGATCAAGGAATTCCCCATCCTTGGTGATGCGTCTGTGCTGTCCTCACGTTTTGCCGTGGCCACCAAACACGTGGCGGGCGACGACGCATATAAGCAGGTCCATGATGCCCTGCTGGAATTCACCGGCGAGCCAAGCGAAGTTGCCCTACGCCGCATCTCGGACGGTTTGGGGCTGAACAGCGACGAGATCATCGCGGCGATGGACAGCGATCGCGTCACGGATGAGATTGCGCGCACCCGTGCTCTGGCCCAGCGGATGCAGATCTCGGGCACACCTTCGTTTGTGTTGGGCACAGAGATGCTGCGTGGCTATTTGCCAGCCGATCAGATGCAGCAGATCGTTAACGGTATACGTGCCGAACGCGGCTAAGGCCGGATCTGTCGGCAACGTGCCATGAAGCGGCGGGAATTTCTGGTGGCCGGAGGAGCGTTGGGTATGACGGGTTTCTCTGGCCAGTCAATTGCGCAGCCCGCGACCGGCTTCCGCGTGCCGGCCGAAGACGCCCGGCATCATTGCACTTTCATGCAATGGCCGGTCAGCCGAACCGTCTATCGCGATCCCGTTTTTCTGGAAATGGTACAGGGGACCATTGCGGAAATCGCAAACACGATCTCTTTTTTTGAACCCGTCACAATGCTCGCCGGATCGGAACATCACGCAGATATCAGCAAACGGCTTTCTGCGGCGGTCGAGATCTGGGATGTCCCGACCGAAGATCTGTGGTGCCGGGACGCAGGCCCGGTCTTTGCGATCAACGACCGTGGCGCGCTTGCGGTCCAGCAGATCCAGTTCAATGGGTGGGGAGGAAAACAGGTTCACGCACATGATGCGAAAATTGCCGGCAGAGTGGCCGAAAGGCTGGGTCTGCCCCTGTTGCCGACCGGGCTGATCGGCGAAGCCGGTGGCGTCGAGCAGGATGGGCATGGGACGCTAATGGCGCATGAAAGCTCGTGGGTGAATGACAACCGCAATCCCGGCCTCACCCGGGACGAGATCGAAGCCCGGTTGTTGGCGGCCTATGGGGCCAAACGCATGATCTGGTCCGAAGGTGTCTGGGGCGAAGATATCACCGACTATCACATTGACAGTTTGGCCCGCTTTACCGGCCCCGGTCGCGGCATCATCAACCTGCCGGATGAACCGGACAAATATGACCCTTTCAACATGGCCGCGCTGGACACCCATGATCGTCTCATTGCCGCGGGCATCGACATGGACGTGATACCCGAGCCGCATTTCCGCCGGGTCGAAAACCTGGATTTCGTGGCCTCTTATGCCAATTACTACGTCTGCAATGGCGGTGTGATTGCGGCCCGGTTCGGAGACTCGGAAACAGACAGGATCGCGTCGGAAACGCTTGCAAAACACCACCCCGGGCGTGAAGTCGTGACGCTTGACGTGGATGTGCTGGGAGAGCTGGGTGGCGGCATCCATTGCGCTACACAACAGATGCCCGGTTTTTAAATGTCGTGAAGAAACAGGCTATTCAGCCGCTTCAGCCGCCGCATCCAGTTCAGCCGCCTTTTTCTCGACCTCTTCCACGATGTGATCGATCATCTGATCGTTCGACATTTTGTGGCTGGCTTTGCCGGCCAGATAGACCATGCCGGACCCTGCACCGCCGCCGGTGAAACCAACATCGGTCATCAGCGCTTCGCCCGGGCCGTTGACCACGCAGCCGATGATCGACAGGGACATCGGCGTCTTGATGTGTTCAAGGCGATGTTCCAGCGCCTCGACGGTTTTGATGACATCAAAACCCTGTCGCGCGCAGGATGGGCACGAGATGATATTGACACCCCGATGACGCAGGCCAAGGGATTTGAGGATTTCAAACCCGACCTTGACCTCCTCCACCGGGTCAGCAGACAGGCTGACGCGGATCGTGTCGCCAATCCCCATCCACAGCAGGTTGCCTAGCCCGATGGCCGATTTGATCGTGCCGCTGACCAGCCCTCCGGCCTCGGTAATGCCCAGATGGATGGGGGCATCCGTCGCCTCGGCAATGCCCTGATAGGCCGCGGCCGACAGGAACACGTCGCTGGCCTTTACGCTGATCTTGAACTCGTGAAAATCATTGTCCTGAAGGATGCGGATATGTTCCAGCCCGCTTTCGACCATCGCTTCGGGGCACGGCTCGCCATATTTCTCAAGCAGGTGCTTTTCCAGGCTGCCCGCGTTCACGCCGATGCGGATCGAGCAGTTGTGGTCGCGCGCCGCCTGAATGACTTCTTTTACACGGGTTTCGTCTCCGATATTGCCGGGATTGATGCGCAGACAGGCAGCGCCTGCTTCGGCGGCCTCGATCCCGCGCCGATAGTGGAAATGGATGTCCGCAACGATGGGCACCGGGCTTTCGCGCACGATCTCTTTCAATGCCTTGGACGACGCCTCATCAGGAACCGAAACGCGAACGATGTCAGCGCCAGCCTCAGCCGCCGCCTGTACCTGCGCCACGGTCGCCGCCACATCGGTGGTCAGCGTGTTGGTCATGGTTTGAACGGCAATGGGTGCATCGCCACCGACGGGGACGTTGCCGACCATGATTTGACGGGATTTACGACGATAGATGTCGCGCCATGGGCGCACGTGATTGAGGGACATAAGGACGGATCCGCGTCTGCCTGAGTTGCGATTGTAGATAGTTCGGCAACAGGGTTATCGCAATGGCTAGATCACTCGGCGGGCGTTTCTGTCGCCTCGGTTTGCAGTTCCGCCACCAGTTGCTTGAGCGCACTGTTCTGTTCCGCCTCCAGATCGGCGACGGCATAGGCCTCGGACACGGCGTCTTTCGACAGAACAACACCCTTGGCGACCGTGCCCGGAGCACCCGCCGGGCCGTAATGTTCACCGTTCATCGCGAAATATACCGATCCCGACGCGCCCGCACGCAATGTCGGCGGTTCTTCCGTCAGGGGCACTTCGAATACACTGCCCTGCTCGACGGTTCCCAGTGTACCTTCGAAAATGACGCTGCCATCCGCAGCCGTCACGCGCATCCATGCCGGATCAACCGCCACGATCTTTAGCGTGGTATCGATCTGTTCGACCACTTGCGGCAAGGCCGGTTTTTCGACCGTGTGCAGTTCAGCCACTTCGAACTTCGGCAATTCGGGCGGGCGGAAGGTTCCAACCTCGCGCGGATCAAGCGTTGAGATCGGAGCATCCCGCGCAACCAGCACCGGAACATCCAGTGCCTGCGGACGATAGAGACGGTCCAATGCTTCGGCGCTTGCCACTTCCGTAACATCATCTGACAATTTTCTGCGCACCGCATCCAGCGGATCCAGATCAGACAGAACCACCGGTGCCTGTTCAACCGGGCTGACCTGAACTTGCTGAATCTTGTTCAAAACAGCCCAACCGCCATAGCCAATGCCACCGATCACCGCGAGCAAAACCAGCGACGAACCGATTGCGCGAGGTTCAATCTGGCTGACCAGAGACTCCTTGCCCGGAATATAGGGCGTATTGGGCGAAATGAACGGATCCCGCCCCATCGGGCCGCGCGCAGGCAGAGCCCCCGAAGGTTTCCGCACCACCGAGGCCTCTGCGGACATGCCATGCGCAACCTCAAATCCGCTTTCCTTGCAGAAAGACGCGAAGGTCTCATCAGGGTTCATACCCAGATAGCGCGCATAGGAACGCACATACCCGGCGATAAAGCCGGGTGTATCAAACGCATCAGGGTCAGCGTTCTCAATTGCAGCGATATAGTTGGCTTTGATCCGCAGCTCGCGCTGAACATCCAGAAGAGATTTGCCCATCGTTGCGCGTTCACCGCGCATCTTGTCGCCTAGGCGAACTTCGTAGTCGTCAAACCCCTTTGGTCTGACATCTACGTCCTCTTCGGATTCGCGCTGAGATCTGCGCCCAATCATCCCTGCTGCCCCATTCTGCCTGTCGCGTATTTCGCGTAAGTGGCGAATCATCCCCAGAATGATTCGTCTACTCGTTTTGTTAGCGTAAGCTTAACACGCGGCAAACTCGTTGCACACTTTGGCGTTAGGTTATCCGGCAAGTTCGGCGCGATTTAGCGCACAATGTGACCAAAGTTCGTCCATCGCCTGCACCAGACGGTTCATTTCGTCGGGTCCATGCACCGGAGACGGGGTAAAACGCAGACGCTCGGTTCCGCGCGGGACGGTCGGGAAATTGATCGGTTGCACGTAAATGCCATAATCGTCCAGCAGCATATCGCTGAGCTTCTTGGTGTGCACCGGATTGCCGACGATCACAGGCACGATATGGCTGCCGTGGTCGATCAGCGGAAGGCCCATTCCCTTCAGCCGCAGCTTGAGGATCTTCGCCTGAGTCTGGTGCTGCTCGCGCAGCTCAGACGCGGTTTTCAGGTGCGCAACGGATGCAGCAGCTCCTGCGGCAACTGCCGGCGGCAACGATGTCGTAAAGATAAAGCCCGGCGCATAAGACCGCACGGCATCGCACATCTTTGCGCTGGCGGCGATATAGCCCCCCATGACGCCATAGGCCTTGGCCAGAGTGCCATTAATGATGTCGATCCGATGTGCCAGCCGGTCACGCTCGGTCACGCCGCCACCGCGCGGGCCATACATGCCCACCGCGTGCACTTCGTCGATATAGGTCAGCGCGCCGAATTCATCTGCCAGATCGCAGATTTCTTCGATCGGACCAAAATCACCGTCCATCGAATAGACAGATTCAAAGGCGATCAGCTTGGGTGCGGCGGGATCGTCCGCCTCAAGCAATTCGCGCAGATGCGCCACGTCGTTATGACGGAAGATGCGCTTGGCCCCGCCGTTTCGGCGCACCCCTTCTATCATCGAAGCATGGTTCAGCGCGTCAGAATAGATGATCAGCCCCGGAAACAGCTTGGGCAGCGTGCTGAGCGTGGCGTCGTTGGCGATATACGCGCTGGTGAACAAAAGCGCGGCTTCCTTGCCATGCAGATCTGCCAGCTCGGCCTCGAGCCGTTTGTGATAGACCGTTGTCCCCGAGATGTTGCGCGTACCGCCCGACCCGGCACCTGCGGCTTCGACCGCCTCGTGCATTGCGTTCAGAACAACAGGGTGCTGGCCCATGCCCAGATAGTCATTGCCGCACCATACGGTGATGTTCTGCTGCGAGCCGTCCGGGCGCGTGCGCACCGCGTGCGGAAAATGACCGTTGCGACGTTCGATATCGATAAAGGTCCGGTAACGTCCTTCGTCATGCAGCCTGGCAATCGCTGAATCGAGCTGAGCAGTATAGTCCAACGGACCCTCCTTGAATGCCCGTTTCCGGTTTCCCTTGGGCAATTAGTCTGCCACATCCCACAGCTTAACCTGTATCAGCAGCTTTGTGTTACTTTATTCAGCTGGTTACAGCCGAACAGGTGAACCCAACTTTGATTTGCATCAAATATAAGTTTGCAATGCTCACGGCAAGTAGAGTTCCGGCTATCGGACGCGTGGAAACGACGCAGCCCGCGCAACGTCATTCGCGGGCTCGTGATTGCATGAACAATTCAGATCAACCGCTCTGGACGGCGCTGTCAACGCTGCTAGGGTTCGCCCGAACACTGACAAGCAGGAGATCCCCATGTCGCTAGACACCGTGCTGAACCGGATTGACGAAGATCTGCAAACCTCGATCGACCGCCTGATGGAGCTGCTGCGCATCCCTTCGATCTCAACCGATCCCGCGTACAAGGCCGACGTCAGCCGTGCAGCCGACTGGCTGGTTGCCGACCTCAACAGTATCGGAATTGCAGCAGAAAAACGGGAAACTCTGGGGCACCCGATGGTCGTAGGCCATGTGGGCGAGGACTCGGATGCACCCCATATCCTGTTTTATGGCCATTATGATGTGCAACCTGTCGATCCGTTGAACCTTTGGACGCGCGACCCGTTCGACCCCGCCATCGAAGATACCGAGCACGGCCCCGTTATCCGCGGGCGCGGCGCATCGGACGACAAAGGTCAGTTGATGACATTCGTCGAAGCCTGCCGCGCCTGGAAAGCGGTGCACGGATCCCTGCCCTGCCGCATCACCTTCTTCTTTGAAGGCGAAGAGGAATCCGGCTCACCCTCTCTGGTCCCCTTCCTCGAAGAAAACGCGGCCGAACTCAAAGCGGATCTGGCGCTGGTTTGCGATACATCCATGGTATCGCGAGGTGTTCCGTCGATTGCCGCGCAGCTGCGCGGCATGCTGAAGGACGAGTTCACCATCATCGGGCCCCGCATCGATCTGCACTCCGGCCATTACGGTGGCCCGGGGCTGAACCCGCTGCGCGAGCTGTCGAAAATCGTTGCCTCATTCTATGATGACGAAACCGGGCGTGTCGCGGTCGATGGTTTCTATGAAGGCGTTCATGAAGTGCCCCAGGACCAGCTGCTCCAGTGGCAGAATTGCGGCTTCGATGTAGCGGATTATCTGAATTCGGTCGGCTACACCCAGCCGCACGGCGAAAAAGCCTATTCGACGCTCGAACAGCAATGGGCGCGCCCAACACTTGAGGTGAACGGGCTCTGGGGCGGATACAATGGCGCAGGCTCGAAAACCGTTATCCCTTCGGAAGCGCATTGTAAAATCACGTGCCGACTGGTCGGCGACATGGACCCCGACGCGCTGCGCAGCAATATCCGCAAACATGTCGAGGATCGCCTGTCCCCGGATGCAAAAGTTGTCTGGGACAACGATCTGGAAGGTTCGCCCGCTTCGGTCATGAATATCGATCGCCCGGAATTCGAAGCCGCGCGCAAAGCACTGTCGGACGAGTGGGACCGCGAAGCGGTGTTTACCGGCATGGGCGGCTCGATCCCCGTCGTCGGGTACTTCAATACCGTTCTGGGGCTGGATTCGATGCTGGTCGGCTATGCCAACGAGGACGACGCCATCCATTCGCCGAATGAGAAATACGACGTCAAGAGCTTTCACAAGGGCATCCGTTCGTGGGCCCGCATTCTGGATGCTTTGAACCAGTAACGGATTTCAGCGAGGCTCTGCCTCGCGCTCCGGGATATTTGCCGCCAGATGAATAAAGGATCCCTTGTTCATCTGGCACAAAATATCCCGGGGGAGCCGCGCGCAGCAAGGCGGGGGCAGAGCCCCCTGCCCGACCGCAACACGCGTATGACGTTACATATGGATCACGCGACCATACGCATCCAACACGCTTTCATGCATCATTTCTGACAGAGTCGGGTGCGGGAAGACCGTGTTCATCAGGTCTTCTTCGGTGGTCTCCAGCTGCCGCCCAACCACATAGCCCTGAATCAGTTCCGTGACTTCCGCGCCGATCATATGGGCCCCCAGCAATTCGCCTGTCTTGGCGTCGAACACGGTTTTGATCAGACCTTCCGGTTCGCCCAGAGCAATGGCCTTACCGTTGCCGATGAAGGGGAAGCGACCGACTTTGATGTCGTAACCCAGCTCTTTGGCCTTGGCTTCGGTATATCCCACCGAGGCCACCTGCGGCTGACAATAGGTACATCCGGCGATGCTTTCGGGCTTGACCGGATGCGCATGCTGGCCCGCGATCAGATCGGCAACCATGACACCTTCGTGGCTGGCTTTATGTGCAAGCCAGGGCGCGCCCGCGATGTCACCGATCGCATAAAGGCCATCGACGCCGGTGCGGCAATATTCATCCGTCACCACATGCGTGCGGTCGATCTTGACGCCCAGTGCCTCGAGCCCGAGGTTTTCGACATTCCCAACAATCCCGACAGCCGAGATAACGGTGTCGAACTCGTGCTTTTCAACCTTGCCCTTGACCTCGATATGAGCGGTGACCTTGCCCTTGCCGCGATCCAACTGCTTGACCATGGCTTTTTCCATGATGGTCATGCCTTGCTTGATGAAGGCTTTCTTGGCCAAGGCACTGATTTCCGCATCCTCCACGGGCAACACGCGGTCCATCACCTCGACCACCGTCGTGTCGGCCCCCAGCGTGTTGTAGAAACTCGCAAATTCGATGCCGATCGCGCCCGAGCCGATGACCAGCAGTTTCTTTGGCATCCGGGGCGGTTGCAGCGCGTGCTTGTACGTCCAGACCAGATCGCCGTCAGCCTCGAGACCGGGCAGTTCGCGGGCCCGTGCGCCGGTTGCAAGAATGATGTTCTTGGCCGTCAGTTCTTCGGTGCCCTTGTCGGTCTTGACGCTGACTTTGCCTTTTGCGGGGATTGTTGCCTCACCCATCACCACGGCGACTTTGTTCTTTTTCAGCAGATGGCCGATGCCGCCCGAAAGCTGCCCGGCAACACCACGGGACCTCTTGACGACCGCGTCCAGATCGTAACCGATCTTGTCGGCCTTCAATCCGAAATCCTTGGCGCGTTCCATCAGATGGAACACTTCGGAGGACCGCAGCAATGCCTTGGTGGGAATGCACCCCCAGTTCAGGCAGATGCCACCAAGGTGCTCGCGCTCGACCACGACGGTTTTCAGACCAAGCTGGGCCGCACGGATGGCGGCGACATAGCCACCGGGGCCAGCTCCGATTACGATCAGATCATAGGATTGTGCAGCCATGTGTTCCTCTCGGCGCAGGTGGTGAAAATTTAGTTTACCATTAAACTATTTCCAGAAACGCATCAACACGCCTTCCCGCGACAAATGAGACGCAAGGTAAACCATGCCTGAATGTGCGGATTTCAGCCTATACCCCGGCCCGCGCTATGGCTAGAACGGAACTGCCGACGCCGCTCGGACATTCGTGAAGACATTGAATTCAAGGGGTTTACCATGGCCAAAACACTGAAAGATCTCGCGCTTGCTCTGCTTAACGCAACTTTGATACTTGTGGCGCTTTGCTTGTTTTTAGGCTGGAAGCTGGCATCGAAAGTCGAAAGCGTCTCGGCAGAATTCTCAGCGGCCGTACAGGTTCTTGCCCCTTTTCGGGATGAGGCGAAGGGCATTCGGGGCGAACTTTCCGCGTTGCGTGACGATTTGGCGACGCTGATGAGGGAAAACCAGGTTACGGACAGTCAAACCGCTCAAAATATCCAGGCAACATTGCGACGCCTGAACGCGGTTGACCAAAAGCTACAAACAGCGCAGGAGCGATTCACAGAACTTGCGGAGACACCAGAGGTTCTGATCGCCCAAGCCATACAGGCCGGAGCAGACATCGCATCCGAACGCGTCCTGGCGTTCAAAGGATGTGAGCCGGGATCCTGAAGCGCCCCGCGCGAACAACCGAGGCGAACAACATGTATCAGCGATCTCAGGCCATCGCTTGCAGTTGTCGTACGGTGCTGCCATAGCCGCCCATGTCGACGTAAGCCACTTCATGGGGGGTTGAGCTGCGCGACAGTGCTTTGTTCCGGTAAGGGAAACGACCGAACTTGCGGATCACTTCACGATGCGCACGGGCGTGCAGCAGATTGCTTGTATCGCCGCTTAGGTTCTGACAGATCAGACGCACGCAGCGTTCCTGATCACACAGATTTTCCGAATGCATCATCGGCAGGTAAAAGAACTGCCGGGCCGGTTCATCGATCTTCTTGTCCCAACCTCTGTCCACCGCGCATTTCGCAGCCGCCAGGGCCGCTCGGTCCGTCGCGAAAGCACGCGCTTGCCCGCGGAACATGTTGCGTGGAAATTGGTCCGTCAAAATTATGTAAGCCAGTGACCCGCTGGGATAGGTCAGCCAGAGCGAAAACTTGCCCTCGGCCGCAGCCTCCCACGTTGATTGAAAACGTGCGCGGATTTCTGAATCCAGCGCTTCATCCTCACTGTACCAGCCCTTTGGACCCACCTCATCTAACCAAAAACTCAATACTTCTTCAGGCGTTACCATTGCCTTAAACTCCGTCTTGTGCCCGTAGTCTGGACGTAACGTCATTTAAGGCCGTTTTGCAGAACTGTTACAGTAACATATTGCAACACTTGCGACATAATCCTGTGTCCTAGGCATCTTCCTGCTCAGCCTGTTCGGCCTCGGCGGCTTCGATGGCGACTTCCTGTGCCACTTCAAACGCAACTGGCGAAGCTGTTGGATACAGCGTCGACATTGTGCCGGTTTCGTCCACGGGTATCGATGCCCGCTGCGTCGTCCGATACAGGGCGTAAAGTGCCATTGCGAGTAACAGTGCCGCAATAAAGAGAAAAAAGCCCGGTGGCCCGAATACGGCATCCCCCATCAGCCATCCGGTGATCACCGGCCCGGCAATCGCGCCCAGACCGTTGATGAATACCAGCCCACCGGATGCGGCCGCCATATCCTCGTGATCCAGAAAGTCATTCGCATGCGCAATCAGCAAGGAGTAAAGCGGGTTGGACATACCGCCGATCAGGAAAGCCGAAGCAAGCAGAATTGGAAACGATCCGCCCATCATCATAGCGATCGTTGCGCCACCGGCACCGGCGAGCGCCACAAGCAAGATCAGAAAGCGGCGATCCATACGATCAGAAAACCAGCCCAAAGGGTATTGCAAGACCACCGCACCAACATAAAACGCTGCAACGAAGGTCGAAATTTCAACTAGCGACAACCCTGCCCGGGCGCCATACACCGCCGCCATGCCGAACTGCGCCGAAAACACGCCCCCCAGAAGAAACATGCCCACGCAGCCCAGAGGCGAGGTTTCCAGTAGTTTCTTCAGGGTCATCGGTTTGGTGGTATCAAAGGCCGGTGTGGGCGAGATTGACAGCAAAATCGGTGCGAAGGACACTGAAACCAGGATCGAGGCGATCACAAAGGTCTCGTAACCGGCCGGGTCCCCAACAAGAACAAGCGCCTGCGCACTGATGATCCCCGTCATCTGGACGATCATATAGAGCGACAGCGCCTGCCCGCGATTTTCGTTGCTGGCCGCATTGTTGAGCCAGCTTTCGGCGGTGACATAGACGCCCGAAAAACAGAACCCGATCACCACCCGGCCCAGAATCCATGCGATCGGGTTTGTCAGCATGGGATACATAATCATCACGGCTGAAATGAACGACGCAAGGGCCGCAAAGACCCGCACGTGGCCAACACGCCGGATCATCTCGGGCGCAAGGCGTGAGCCGCCTAGAAAGCCCAGGAAATAAGCCGACATGACAAAAGACATCTCGAAGGTCGAAAAGCCTTCGATCTCACCCCGCACACCCAGAATCGTGCCCTGAAGGCCGTTTCCGACCATCAGCAACCCCATGCCGAGCAGCAGCGCCCATGCGCTGGAAAGGACCTGAATCATTGGGGCCTCCGACTAATGCCAACCTGTTTTTAATGTCGTTCTGCGATCAAAGACCGCCTGCGTCGCGCTTGTCTACGACATTCCCGATCCGTGATACTGTTTCCGCGCCTCTCAAGGGAACAAAAGCGACGCGTCGCCATAGGAAAAGAACCGGTATTTCCGGGCGATGGCATGCGCGTAGACATCGCGCATCCGATCCTGTCCCATCAGTGCCGAAACCAGCATGAGCAACGTGGATTTCGGCAGATGAAAATTGGTCATCAATGCGTCAGTGACATGGAATTCAAAACCGGGATAGATGAAGATATCCGTTTCGCCTTCCCAGGGTTCAATCTTTCCTGACCTTGCCGCACTTTCGATCAGGCGCAAAGCCGTTGTCCCTACCGGGATCACCCGCCCGCCGGCGACCTTGGTTGCCTGTATCTCGGCGGCGGCGCCGGGGCTTACCTGCCCCCATTCAGCATGCATCTTGTGTGTTGTGACATCCTCAACCTTGACCGGAAGAAAAGTCCCTGCCCCCACATGAAGCGTCACATGCGTGAAGCTTACCCCCCGTTTTGCCAGCGCCCGCATCAGCGCCTCATCGAAATGCAACGATGCGGTCGGGGCGGCCACGGCGCCTGAATGATTTGCCCAGATGGTCTGATAGTCCGTCTTGTCCCGTTCATCAGCCGGACGTTTGGCTGCGATGTAGGGCGGCAAAGGCATTGCTCCGGCCTGATCCAGCGCCGCGTCGAAATCCTCGCCGCTGAGATTGAAGCGCAGATGCGCCTGGCCATCCGCAACCCTGTCCAGCGTGGCGCTGAGATCGTCCGAGAAGACAATCTCTTCCCCAAGCTTCACCTTCTTGAGCGGCTTGATCAACGCAGACCATGTGCCATCGGCCTGTGGATCCAGCAAAGTGGCCTCGATCCCTGCGGAAACCGGCCCCTGCGCGCTGTCTCGGTGACGCCGGCCGTTCAGTCGCGCCGGAATAACCCGTGTGTCATTCAACACCAGCCGGTCGCCGGGCCGCAAGAAATCGGGCAGGTCGAAAACATGGCTGTCCGTGATTGCATCCCCCTGCGCCACCAGCAAACGCGCAGAGGAACGCGGGCTGGCCGGCCGCGTGGCGATCAGGTCTTCGGGCAGATGGAAATCAAAATCGCTGAGTTTCATGCCCGCGCCTTACAACCCTGCATCAGATTCGGCCATATCCTGTCATCGGTCACTTGGGGATGAGCCGAATGTGCGTTTGGGTTCATCCGGCTTCTGCGGCACTGCGTTCGGACCATCCTGAACTTTGGGGGCCGGGGCGCGCATCAGGTCGCGCAGGAACAGAGGTGCGAGACCGGACAACGGATTTACCGACACTTTGGGCGAGGCAAGCGGGCCGGTCAGAGTGTAGTTGAAGCCAAAAACGCCTTCACCCTTGCGCGTAAACACGCTGCCAACTGCGTTGAGCAGGTATATGGGCGAGATCGCACCGCGCAGGTTCAGCAATCCGTTCACCGTGTCGATGGTGCCATCAAAAGACAGGCCCATCGACGGGCCGACGGCACTGCCGCTGAGCACTTTGATGTCTGTGGGGGTGACACGCATCCGGCTATCGATTGCTGCAAAAAAGATACCCTGCCCCGCCATTTCATCCAACAAGCCCACAAGACTGATGGCATTCAGCAAGGCCGCCATGGCCGGGGCGTCGGTGATCCGTGTGTTGGTGATTCTCAGTATCACGTCATAGCTGCCGGCTGCGGCCACAGGTTCGAGCTTGAGGGTCATTTCTCCGCCCCGCGCCTGTGTCAGTACTCCGGCCGATCGCAGCACGGACCCCGCATCTTGCGACGTCAGGTCAACGGCACTTCGGTTCCCTCTGGGGCTGACCTGCCCCCTGACCGGCGCGCCACCATTGACCTGCGCGGTGAAGTTCCCTTGTATTCCGCCGGTCGTCTGAAAGGCACCCTGGAACCCGGTCAGCGCGACGGTTTCCGTAACCTGAAGGCGATCCAGCGTCACGTCCAGTTTCGGCCCGGCACCGCCCCCGCCGCCCGATCCGCCGCTTTCGCCGAAATTCGCGCGGCCCATATCAAGGACGCCGCCAAGCACACGGATATCCGGCATGGCGTTTCCGCGCCCGATCAGCTCTGCCGGGACCGCCAGCCAATCGCCCAGGTCAAAAGAGGTGAAGCGAACCCGGTCATATTCGCCGTTTTCACGAAACGTGATGGAGGCTGTTGTACGCAAACCCGCTGCATTTATGCGCAGGCTATCCACCTTCAACTGCGACCCCAAAGTCGCTTCGGCCGTCAGAGAGCCGGTCGAATTGGCCCCCTTTCTCCAACCAAGTTCGGGTATGGCTAGCGCGACACCCTGCAAATCGGACGTGACGGACAATTTCGGGGCAACCCCGGCGCCGAGCCCCAACGTGATATCTGCAATCCCTTTGCCGGTCAGCATCCCCGGAGGCAGACCGGCGCCGATCTCATCCATCAATCGCGGCGACAGCTCGATCTGACCGGTCAGGGTGCTTCGCTGTTCAGACTTGCCGTCTATCGGCTGCCGCCAGAGCGCCGTCAGCGGTACGTCCCCGAACTGCCCCTGCCCCTGAATCTGAACGCCGGACTGATCACCAGAAAGGGCCAGAAGATCAGCACTGATGTCAAATCCGGGCACCAAGCGGTCACTGAACAGGTTGGCCAACCTTCCGTCGAAATGGAACTCGGTCTCGTCAAACTTGAGACCCTTTTTCAAGGGCAGGGAAAGGGTTCCCGCAAGCGACACCGTTCCTTTTGCCACATCAACGGGTAACCCCGCCTTGCTGAGCAATTCCAGCGGAGGCCGGTCCAACAAAGACAACGCGGCCGTCACGCTGCCTTTGGCCTGAATGCGCGCAATCGCCGGCGCGGATTTCTTGATATCCGTATCGGGTATGATGAAGGACGTCCCCGACGCATCAACAGCACCGCCGTCATCCGCAATCACAACGCCCTGCTGCGCAGTGACGGTAAAGCGTTGATTGAGCAAGCTGGCCTGACCCTGAGCGTTTTCGATCGGCGGCAGGGTTTTGACAAATCGGACCTTCGCCTTTTCAAACCCGAAATCCAGATAGAGATCGGGTTTGGATCCGGGCAGCAGGCGCAGGGCAAAATCCATATCCGACAGAACCCCTTCGTACAGGTTTTCGGTCACCCACTCTCGCGGTTTCGGGGCCAGACGTTCGGGCCAGTAACTGAGCACCTTGTCTGAGGTCATCTGATCCAAATGTGCATCCAGCTTGACGGCCCAGCCATCCGGCCGCCCGGTCAGGACACCAAAGGCACGCACCGTGTGACCCGGATCTTCTATGGTCATCTGACCCAGATTCAGCTGGAACGGATTGAGGGCCATCTTGAAATCCAGGCTGGCCCGCGAAAGCTGAATAGGCTGCGGGAACAGGTTTGCCGGGTTTACGTTGATACCGGACAGCCGCAACTGTGCAGACAGGCTGTCCAGCACGCCATCTTCCACACCTTCCAGAAACGCCTTTCCGTCAGCCTGTACTTCACCCCAGGCCGAGACCACCGAAACTTCGTTGAAGTTCAGGATCTGGCCTTCGGGATCATAGGTGAAATAGGTGCGCGCTGCTTCGAAAGGAACCGGGCGTGTTTCCGGGTTTGGCTGCACCGCCCCCGCCCCCAGATTCAGCGTGGCGTACAAGGTTCCTATCGCGCCGTTTTCATCGACACCACCGCGCAAGGCACCCGAGATCGGGGCCCGCAGAACCTGCAACCAGGCAAGTGCGGGCGTTTGGCCCGCGATGTCCTCGGCCGGAAGATCGGTGACCGAGATTCCGAAATGTGCGGCAGGTGTGCCCAGAACGCTTGTATAATTGGCCTCGATGGCACTGACATAGTCACGCCCCGCCAGAACCGAAAACCCGGTTGCCAAGCGCACTTCGTTGCCGGCTCGGTTGGCTTGAATATGCCCACCGTCCAGAATCCAGGACCGCTCCTGCCGAAGATCTCGATAATCCAGTGTGATCGCATCAAGCTCGACCGAGGTCAGCGCCGACAGGGCCGGAGACAGGAAGACCTGATCCGAAGCCTCGATAAGCTGTGCCAGGTTCGGGGCCTCCTGCACCGGTGCGCTGCCGGACCCGACCGTAAGGCTCAGCGCCCCGTCCTTGTCTCGGGTCACGGCGACCTGCGCACCCCTTAGAATTATCCTTTTGGGACGAACGTGCCCCCGCAACAAGGGGCGCATCGCCAGACTGGCGCGCATGTCGGACACCTGCGCAATTTGCCGACCCTCAGCGTCGCTGATGGCCACATCGGTCAGACGCAGACGGGGTCGCCATCCCTCGTAAATGATGAAACTCACGTCGCCAAACCGGATTTGCAGCCCGCCCAATGCCTGTTCAAGCCGCGCCTCGACCCTGTCCCGCAGCCAGACGGGTGCGTGCATTCTTTGCCCGACAACCATGAAACCGGTGAACAGCGCCAGCAACACCAGCACGAAAGTGCCGCGCATGGCCCACAGACCAGCGGCCCGACGGCGAGACCGACGGCGCGCGGGCTTAACGGGCCGTGCTCCGTCACCGTCTTCGTGCTGCTTCAAATTGCTATCCACGCCTTCCAACCCGCACGCGTTGCCCTATGATATCAGGCAGCCTTTAAAAACCTTTAGCGGAGTTTCCAATGCCCGACGTTTCAGACATCGCCCCTGACTTCACTTTGCCGCGCGACGGCGGCGGCGAGGTGACGCTTTCGGCGTTGCGCGGTAGCACCGTGGTTCTGTTTTTCTACCCCCGCGATGATACGCCGGGCTGCACCAAGGAATCCATCGGTTTCTCGGAACAACTTCAGGCCTTTGCCGATGCGGGCGCACAAGTTTTCGGCATCTCGCGCGACAGCGTCGCCAAACATGACAAATTCGTCGCCAAGCATGGGCTGACCACACCGCTGTTGTCGGATGAGAGCTCGACCGTCTGTGAAGACTACGACGTGTGGGTCGAAAAAAACATGTACGGGCGCAAATCGATGGGGATCGAGCGTTCGACTTTTGTCATCGACCCCGAAGGCAAAATTGCCCGCGTTTGGCGCAAGGTCAAAGTTCCCGGCCACGTGGACGAGGTGCTGGAAGCCGTGCGCGCGCTGTAACGTCCTCGACCACGGTCGCCATCCGGTTTAAGAGCCACAGGACCAACCAGGCGGAGAATAATGGTGTCCAAATCGCTGACTCAGATGGCGACCGAAGTTCTTGCAACGGCGGAAGGTCGGGAAAAGACCGCCCTGTCCAAACAGCACGCCGTAGCGTGGTTTGCCTCGCGCAAGGGCGACGCCCCCCCGATCGAGATCGGTACGGCATCTCCCCCATTGCGACCCGCGCGCCCGGAACGGCCCGAACTCCTGTCTCCGCGCGAGGTGCCAAAGCGCAAACCGGGAACCGAGGCGGGCCGCATCGCCCTTTTGCACGCCGTGGCGCATATCGAACTGAACGCCGTCGATCTG
This sequence comes from Ruegeria sp. AG6, assembly GCF_056541565.1. Classification (NCBI taxonomy): domain Bacteria; kingdom Pseudomonadati; phylum Pseudomonadota; class Alphaproteobacteria; order Rhodobacterales; family Roseobacteraceae; genus Ruegeria; species Ruegeria sp. AG6. Next base: position 1,028,224 of record NZ_JBQFYQ010000001.1, read on the forward strand.
CATTGGGATATCATTGCCCGCTTTGGCCATGTGCCGATGCCGATCGGGTTTTATGACGATTGGGTAAAATGCGCCGAAGAGGAATCGCGCCATTTCGAGATGGTCTGCGATTGCCTGGAACAGATGGGCAGCCACTATGGCGCCTTGCCCGCCCATGCGGGCATGTGGCGCGCGGCCGAAGACACCGCAGACGACCTGATGGGACGGCTTGCGGTCGTGCCGATGGTGCTCGAAGCGCGTGGTCTGGATGTGACCCCCGGCATGATCGAGATTTTTCGCAAGGCCAAGTCTGAACAGGCCATCGCGGCGCTTGAGGTGATCTATGCCGAAGAAGTCGGCCATGTCGCTTATGGGTCCAAGTGGTTTCACTTCCTGTGCGGCCGTGAAAACACGGACCCCAAGGATGTGTTTCACGCATTGGTACGCCGGTATTTCCACGGCGTCCTCAAACCACCCTTCAACGAGGAAAAACGGGCCGAGGCCGGGTTGCCGCCCGATTTCTACTGGCCGCTGACCGAAGACCTGCCCACGCCCGGCGGAATCCCAAACTGACGCCTCAAGATTGTTTTCGGCAATTTCCCGCCGATCTTTGGGGGGATTTCTACGCAGTTGGCGCCGGACTGATCAACAAACTTGCCCGAACGCTGCCTGCCCTTTATGCAGTCGGCCCAAGGAGCGGCCGGCACCCACAACCGGTCCCGATCTTGGGGATGAGAGGTAGGACGCGTGCGAACACGTCTGGCAATAAAAATACACTCCGCATTTGAACGGTACTTTCCGGAACGCCGGGTTTTTCTGAACTCTGACAAAGATACACGTTTTATCCGTCTCAGCTCGGAAACGCAGGTGGTCGCGGTGGCCGGTGTTGCCGTCATGGTCGGATGGACCGCGGTAGCAACTGCCATTCTGCTGATGGACAGCATTGGTTCGGGCAACTTCCGGGAACAGGCGAAACGCGACCAGGCAACCTATCAAGAACGATTGAATATCCTGTCCGCAGAACGCGACGCCCGTGCGCAGGAAGCGCTCGCCGCTCAGGATCGTTTCAATGCCGCGCTGGAACAGATATCCGCCATGCAGTCCGAACTGCTGGCTTCGGAAAACCGCCGTCGCGAACTTGAGACGGGGATCGAAGTCATTCAGACCACGCTGCGCACCACCATGAAACAGCGCGAAGATGCGCGGAAGGAACTGGCGGCGCTGAAGCAGGAAAACAGCAAGGCTGACATGTACGTAACGGCCTCCAGCGCGCCGGTACAGATGGCCTTCATGACGGATGCTCTGGCGCGCACGGCCGAGGAACGCGATCAGATCGCCGCCGACGCCCGAGAGGCACTGGACCAGCGCGATGATCTTGAGCTGGAAATCCGCCTTATGCAGGAACGCAGCGACGAGATTTTCCGACAGCTGGAAGAGGCCATGGTGATCTCGGTCGAGCCGCTGGACAAGATGTTCCGTCAGGCGGGAATGCCAACAGACCGCATCATCGAAGAGGTCCGGCGCGGATATAGCGGTATGGGCGGTCCGCTGACCCCTTTATCCCTTAGCACGCGCGGTGAGGTGGACGAGGTGTCCGCCGAGGAAGCCCGCGCGAATACATTGCTGAAACAGATGGATCAGCTGAACCTTTACCGACTTGCTGCGGAAAAGGCCCCCTTTGCCAATCCCGTACATTCGGCCGTGCGTTTTACCAGCGGCTATGGCAGCCGGCGCGACCCCAAAACCGGTGGTCGCCGGATGCATAACGGGGTCGATTTTGCCGGGCCGCAAGGCACGGATATCTTTGCGACCGCAGACGGCGTCGTTACCCACGCAGGCTGGCAATCCGGTTTCGGACGGCTTGTGAAAATCAAGCACCCATTCGGAATTGAGACACTTTACGCTCATAACACCAAGATCAACGTGAAGGTTGGTCAAAGGGTCTCGCGCGGGGATCATATTGCTGATATGGGTAGCACCGGACGGTCGACCGGCACGCATCTGCACTATGAGGTGCGCGTGAACGGAAAACCCGTAAACCCAATGACTTACATCAAGGCTGCGAGAAATGTTTTCTAAAAGCAAAATCAACGAGCCCGCATCCAAGGCACCCGAGGCGGCCAAACCAGCCGCTCCGGCGACCCCAGCGGCCCCTGCACCGACCGAGTCGAAACCTGCCACTGCACCCAAGCCCAAACCGCCTGCGTCGGTTTTGTCTTCGGATCTGCACATCACTGGCAATATCAAAACCTCTGGTGACATACAGGTGGAAGGCACAGTCGAAGGCGACATCCGCGCTCACCTTCTGACCATTGGTGAGTCGGCAACGATCAAAGGTGAAGTCACCGCAGATGACGTCGTGATCAACGGACGTATCGTGGGTCGCGTACGTGGTCTCAAGGTGCGTCTGACATCGACCGCACGTGTCGAAGGCGACATCATCCACAAGACCATCGCCATCGAAAGCGGAGCGCATTTCGAAGGATCCGTACAGCGGCAGGACGATCCGCTGAATCCGGGCCGCAGCGCCAAAGCCGGATCGAACCCGGCAGCAGACGTCAAGCAGTAATTCGACCCATCAGGTCAGATCGGAAACGCCGCGGGGAGACCCGAGGCGTTTCTTTTTTGCACCGCAGCCTGTATCCGGGAAACCTGTTTTGATCCCGCCGGGATCACGTTAGGGTCGGGCCATGTTGATTTTTCTGACACTTGTTGCGGTGGTCGCCACAGGTCTGGCCTTTTACTTCTGGTCCAAACGACAGGCGCGCCACGCCCTGTTGGCCGCGCCGTTGACTGACAAGCAACGGCAGCTTGTCGACGCTCAGGTCCCGATCTTGCGGAAACTGCCGCAAGGCCTGCGCGCAAAGCTGGAGGGCAAGATCAACCTGTTCCTTGATCAGGTTGAATTCATTGGGTGTGACGGCCTGGACGTTTCCGAAGACATGCAACTGTCCATCGCCGCGCAAGCCTGTCTGCTGGTTGTGAATACCGATCTCTGGTATGACAATCTGACCACCATCCTGATCTATCCCAGCGCATTCAAATCCAGACAGAGCCGGCACAGCGGCTATGTCGTCACCGAGAAGGAAATCGTGCGCACAGGGGAAAGCTGGAACCGCGGCCCGGTGATCCTGTCCTGGGCGCATAGCCAGCGCGGAGCCATGAACGATCATGACGGCCAAAATGTTGTGTTTCACGAATTTGCCCATCAGATCGACGATCTGACAGGGTCGGCCAACGGAGTGCCCGTACTTAGCGACGACCAAAGCTTTTCAGAATGGGAATCCTCATTCCTGACAGCCTATGACGCGCATGTACGCGCCGTTGAATCCGGGCAGCCAACCGTAATCGACCCTTATGGCGCGGAAGGGCACGAGGAGTTTTTCGCCGTTTCGGTTGAAGTGTTCTTTGAGCGGCCAAAGGCCCTGCGCAGGTCGGACCCGGAGGTTTACAAGCAACTGTCCAAGCTGTTTCACCTAGATCCTTCTCAATGGCACTAAGGCTTTGCGACCCCTGGTGCGCGGGTGCCGGGAAAATTCCCCGTTCGGCTCAATTTAACAAAAGTTAATTTATGAATTACACTTAAGCTCATTGCATTGTGGAGGAAATTTCATGTCATCAAAACTACTGGCCGAGTTCTTCGGCACCTTCTGGCTGGTTCTCGGAGGTTGCGGCAGTGCCGTATTGGCAGCGGGCGTTGCAGATGTCGGCATTGGGTGGCTTGGCGTTTCCTTCGCCTTCGGCCTGACGGTTCTGACAATGGCTTACACGGTTGGCCATATCTCGGGCGGGCACTTCAATCCGGCGGTCAGCCTTGGTCTGATGATCGGCGGGCGGTTTCCGGCAAAGGATCTGCTGCCCTACTGGATCGCTCAGGTCATCGGCGCCATAGCCGCCGCAGTGGTACTGTATCTGATCGTCAGCGGTGCGCCCGAGTTCGCCGGCGTCGGGGGATTTGCGTCCAACGGATATGGTGAGGCCTCACCCGGCGGATACTCTCTGATGTCCGCTCTGGTGATCGAGATCGTGATGACCGCTTTCTTCATCCTGATCATCCTGGGTGCAACCTCGGACAAGGCGCCGGCCGGTTTCGCCCCCATCGCAATTGGTCTGGCCTTGACCCTGATCCACCTGGTGTCAATTCCGGTCACCAACACTTCGGTCAACCCGGCCCGGTCCACAGGCGTCGCCCTGTTTGCCGACGGCCCTGCCCTGTCACAGCTGTGGCTGTTCTGGGTGGCCCCGCTGATCGGCGGCGCGATCGGTGCGGTCATCTGGAAAGCGATGTCACAAGACGATTGAGTTTTGTTCAATCGACCATAAGAAACAGCCCGGCGCTTTTTGGAACGCCGGGCTGTTTCGGTTCATTCGGTGACGGTGACTTTTTTCATCATGTCGGGCTGTCCCGTAACCGCTCCGGTCTGGGAATGCCCCCGTTTGATCGCATCCACCACGTCCATACCGTCGGTCACCTGACCGACCACGGTGTACTGGCCATCCAGAAACGGGCCGGGTTCGAACATGATAAAGAACTGCGAATTGGCTGAATCCGGGTTCTGCGATCGGGCCATGCCGACCACGCCACGATCAAAGGTCAGATCAGAAAACTCAGCCGGCAGATCCGGGCGGTCTGACCCGCCACGCCCGGCATACCGCATGTCAAAGCCGTTCGCGGTGGAATTGCCGTATTGAACATCGCCGGTCTGGGCCATGAAACCTTCGATCACGCGGTGGAACACCACACCATCGTACGTGCCGTCCGCAGCCAATGCCGTGATCTGTTCCACGTGCTTCGGCGCGACATCTTCGAACAGATCGATGGAGATCGTGCCATTGGCCCCTTCCCCTTCGACCTCGATCTGCAAACCGCTGGCCAGCGCCGGGCTTGCCAGCAGGGCAAAGGCGGCGGCAAGCTTATACATCTGCGGCCACCTTGACGCTGATCATGCGGTCGGGGTTCGCAGGCGGCTCGCCACGTACGATCGCGTCCACATGCTCCATGCCTTCGATGACGCGGCCATAAACGGTGTACTGACCGTTCAGGAAGTGGTTGTCCTTGAAGTTGATGAAGAACTGAGAGTTGGCCGAATCCGGGTTCTGCGACCGGGCCGCGCCCAGCGTACCGCGATCATGGGGCAGCTTGGAAAACTCTGCCGGCACGTTCGGCAGCGACGAACCGCCGGTCCCCGCCATACGCAGGTTGAACCCATCTTCCATGTCGCCGTGCTGCACGTCACCGGTTTGGGCCATGAAGCCGTCGATCACTCGGTGAAAGGCCACGTTGTCGTATTCTCCGCTGCGGGCCAGTTCTTTCATCCGCGCGCTGTGCAAAGGCGCCACATCCGGCAGCAGCTCGATGACGACATTGCCGTCTTTCAGCTCGATGATGATCGTGTTTTCGGGATCCTTGATCTCGGCCATGAGGCCCTCCTGTCGTTTATCTTGCGCAAATACCTATGACGCACGCGTACGAATGCCAAGTGACGCATTGACCTGAGGGCAAATTGCAGGAAAAGAACCGCCTAAATCATTTGCCAATGACAAGGATCGCACAATGGGCTGGAAAACACTGGACGATATGGACCTGAACGGCAAACGCGTGCTGGTGCGTGTGGATATCAACGTGCCCGTGGTTGACGGTGTTGTGACCGACGCCACCCGCATTCAAAGGATCGTCCCCTCGGTGCGCGATATTCTGGCCGCTGGTGGAAAACCGATCCTTCTGGCTCATTTTGGCCGTCCCGGTGGCGAACGGCGTGAAAGCCTGTCGCTGAAACAACTGGTCCCGACATTGGAAAGCGCTTTTGGCGCAAAGGTGCAGTTTGCTGCCGATTGCGTCGGGGCCGAGGCGGAACTGGCCGCCGGTGCCTTGCAGCCCGGCCAGGTGCTGTTGCTCGAGAACACGCGTTTTCACGCGGAGGAAACCAAGAACGATGCCGATCTGGCCGCAGGTATGGCCAGGCTGGGTGACGTGTACTGCAACGACGCGTTTTCAGCGGCGCATCGGGCCCACAGCTCGACCGAGGCCATCGCGCGCCTGCTGCCTGCCTGTGCGGGCCGTTTGATGCAGGCCGAGTTGCAGGCACTGGAAAGCGCGTTGGGCGCGCCCAAACGCCCGGTAACAGCGGTTGTGGGCGGGGCCAAGGTCTCGACCAAGCTGGAACTGCTGGGCAATCTGATCGACAAGGTCGATTATCTGGTGATCGGTGGCGGCATGGCCAATACGTTCCTCGTCGCGCAAGGTGTCAGTGTCGGAAAATCGCTGGCCGAAACTGCGATGAAAGACACCGCTGCCGAAATTCTGGCCAAGGCCGAAAGCACCGGCTGCCAGATCGTTCTGCCACGTGACGTCGTGGTTGCCAAAAAGTTTGAAGCCAATGCCCCTCATCAGGTTTTGCCCGCGGATCAATGCCCCGAGGATGGCATGATCCTGGATGCTGGCCCCGAAAGCGTGGCCGCGATCATCGAGGTATTCGACAAAAGCAAAACCCTGATCTGGAACGGTCCGCTGGGCGCATTCGAACTGGAACCGTTCGACGCCGCCACCAATGCCGCCGCCTTGAAGGCGGCCGCGCTCAGCCGTTCGGGTCAGCTGATCTCGGTCGCCGGAGGTGGAGACACGGTTGCTGCCCTGAACGCCTCGGGTGCCGCCAAGGACTTCACCTATATCTCAACCGCGGGTGGCGCGTTTCTGGAATGGATGGAAGGCAAAACGCTGCCCGGTGTCGCAGCGCTGGATCAGTAAGCACTGCTTGCCGCCTTTGATCGCCTGACATGGTCCATGGTATTATCCCCTTTTGAACGGGGGATATTACCGTGAAGCCAATTTATTTTCTTGTCCTAATGATGCTGCCCTGCTCTGCCGCCGCTCAATCCAGTTGCGGCGGCCAAACCCAGCTTGACGCCAATTTCTGCGCCAAGGAACAATGGGAGGCCGCAGATCGCGAACTCAACCGGCTGTGGGCACAGATCAAACCCGCAGCCGATGCGCGCGGCAACGGCGATGCTCTTCTGGCCGAACAACGCGTCTGGCTGAAGGTCCGAGACGCAACCTGCGACAAGGAATTGTCAGGCGGCGGCAGCGCTGCGCCGATGTTCTACTGGACCTGCATGAAAGAACAGACCGTCGCGCGAAATCAGGCGCTGGAATACTGGCGCTGACTAGGATCAGGACGCGCTTAAATTACTGATGAAAAAATCGAAACAGGGGATTCACAACCCGAATCACCTGTGACATAGTGTGTTCAGATGCTCGCAAAGGGCACGTTTTTGAGGCTAGTTTTCATACGGCGGTAAACAGAGTGTCCCGTTCCCATCGGCCCGGTTTGGGCTCAATCATCTTTTTCTCGGTGGCTTTCATGCTTGGTGTGTATTTCACCTTTGCCGCCGTACAAGGTGACTATGGCCTGTTTCGGCGGGTCGAAATTGCTGCGGAACGGGACGCCCTGTCACAGGACCTGGAAAAGCTGAATGCCCAAATCGCCGAATTGGAAAACCTGACCCGGCGCCTGTCCGACACCTATCTGGATCTTGACCTGCTCGATCAGCAGGCACGTTCTGTTCTTGGTATGATCCGAGCGGATGAAATCGTGATCCGCTGATCCTGTTTGGGCCGCCGGATATTGTCGGACCATCGTCGCACCGCTTTGCCCGTCGGCTGCGCCTCGCCCGCGCGGACGCTGCGTCACATTTCCCCTCGCCAGAAAGCCCCAAATGCTTTATGAGATAGTTTAACGCTAAACTATCTTGCCGAAAGGGGGAGATCGCCACTATGGCTGCGCGAAAAACCACAAAGAAACCAAATGTTTCTGCGGAAGAACTCAAGACATACTACCGCGAGATGCTTCTGATCCGTCGATTCGAAGAAAAGGCGGGTCAGCTTTATGGCATGGGTCTGATCGGCGGGTTCTGCCACCTGTACATCGGTCAAGAGGCGGTTGTTGTCGGGCTCGAAGCGGCAGCACAGGACGGCGACAAGCGGATCACCTCGTATCGTGACCACGGCCATATGCTGGCCTGTGGCATGGACCCGGGCGGCGTGATGGCCGAACTGACCGGGCGCGAAGGCGGCCTGTCCAAGGGCAAGGGCGGTTCGATGCACATGTTCTCGAAAGAAAAGCATTTCTATGGGGGCCATGGCATCGTCGGCGCGCAGGTGCCTTTGGGTGCAGGTCTGGCCTTTGCCGACAAGTACAAGGAAAATGGCGGCGTGACCTTTACCTATTTCGGCGATGGTGCCGCAAACCAGGGCCAGGTCTATGAGACGTTCAACATGGCCGCTCTGTGGGATCTTCCCGTGGTTTTCGTGATCGAGAACAACCAATACGCCATGGGCACAGCCCAGGCGCGTTCGACCTCGTCACCCGATATTTATGTACGCGGCGAAGCCTTCGGCATCCCCGGCGAGATCGTCAACGGAATGGATGTGCTGGCCGTCAAAGCCGCTGGTGAAAAGGCCGTTGCCCACTGCCGCGCCGGCAAGGGCCCATACATTCTTGAGGTAAAGACCTACCGATATCGCGGCCACTCGATGTCCGACCCGGCCAAGTACCGCACCCGCGAAGAGGTTCAGAAAGTCCGCGAACAAAGCGACCCGATCGAACATGTGCGCGAGCTGCTGCTGACCGGCAAACACGCGACCGAGGATGACCTGAAGGCGATCGACAAGGAAATCAAAGAGATCGTGAACCAAGCCGCCGAATTCTCGAAAGAAAGCCCCGAGCCCGCCGTTGAAGAGCTCTGGACCGACATTTACGCCTGAGAGGACGAATAAGACATGGCAACCGAAATTCTCATGCCCGCCCTTTCGCCCACGATGGAAGAGGGCACGCTGGCCAAATGGCTGGTCAAGGAAGGCGACACCGTATCCAGCGGTGACATCCTGGCCGAAATCGAGACCGACAAGGCGACAATGGAATTTGAAGCTGTCGACGAGGGCATTGTCGGCAAGATCCTGATCGCCGAAGGCAGTGAAGGGGTCAAAGTGAACACCCCGATTGCGGTTCTGGTCGAGGAAGGCGAAGACGCCTCGGCCGTGACCGCGGCTGCACCGGCAGCCGCAGCGGTGGCCGAAGCCGCCCCGGCGGCGGTCGAGGCCCCCGCTCCTGCCGCCGCGGCCCCCGCTGCGCCGGTGGTCGACCTGTCGCCCGACTGGCCGGCAGATGCCGAGATGAAATCCGAAACCGTTCGCGAAGCTCTGCGTGACGCGATGGCCGAAGAAATGCGCAACGACGAAGACGTCTATCTGATGGGCGAGGAAGTCGCGGAATATCAGGGCGCATACAAGATTTCCCAGGGTCTGCTGGACGAATTCGGCCCCAAGCGCGTGATCGACACACCGATCACCGAGCACGGCTTTGCCGGCATCGCCGTGGGTTCGGCCTTTGGCGGTCTGAAGCCGATCGTCGAGTTCATGACGTTCAACTTCGCGATGCAGGCGATCGACCAGATCATCAACTCGGCCGCCAAGACGCTGTACATGTCCGGCGGTCAGATGGGTTGTCCGATCGTGTTCCGCGGCCCCAACGGCGCCGCCGCGCGCGTGGCTGCCCAGCATAGCCAGGACTATGCCGCCTGGTACATGCAGATCCCCGGCCTGAAGGTCGTCATGCCCTATTCGGCAGCCGACGCCAAAGGTCTGCTGAAATCGGCCATCCGCGACCCCAACCCGGTGATCTTCCTGGAAAACGAAATCCTCTATGGTCGCACTTTCGACATGCCGCAGGTCGATGACCTGACCGTGCCGCTGGGCAAGGCGCGCATCTGGCGCGAAGGCTCGGACGTGACCATCGTCAGCTTCGGCATCGGCATGCAATACGCACTGGAAGCCGCAGACAAGCTGGCCGAAGACGGCATCAGCGCCGAGGTCATCGATCTGCGCACCATCCGTCCGATGGATACCGGTGCGATCATAAACTCGGTGATGAAGACCAACCGTCTGGTGACTGTGGAAGAAGGCTGGCCGCAAGGTTCGGTGGGCAGCTATATCAGCTCGGTCGTGATGCAGGAGGCGTTTGATTACCTTGACGCGCCGGTCATCAATTGCACTGGCAAGGACGTGCCGATGCCCTATGCCGCCAATCTCGAAAAGCTGGCCCTGATCACCACCGATGAGGTGATCGCCGCCGTCAAACAAGTGACCTACCGGTAAGGAGCGACAGACAGATGCCTACAGAAATTCTGATGCCCGCCCTGTCCCCGACGATGGAGGAAGGTACGCTTGCAAAATGGCTGGTTAAGGAAGGCGATACCGTCTCCTCCGGTGATCTGCTGGCCGAGATCGAAACCGACAAGGCCACGATGGAGTTCGAGGCCGTTGACGAAGGCACCATCGGCAAGATTCTGATCCCCGAAGGCACCGAAGGGGTCAAGGTCAACACCGCTATCGCGATTTTGCTGGAAGATGGCGAAAGCGCCGATGACATCGCCGCGACCCCGGCCAAAGCCCCGGAGGCGGCACCAGCCGCCGCGGGCAACGAGGCTGCCGCGCCAGCGGCACCCGAGGCGCCTGCCCCTGCCCCGGCCGCTCCGGCCAAGGCGGATGGTGGTCGGATTTTTGCCTCGCCGCTGGCCCGCCGGATTGCTGCACAAAAAGGTCTCGACCTGACGCAGATTGCCGGTTCCGGCCCGCACGGTCGCATCGTCAAGGTCGATGTCGAAGGCGCAACTGCCACGGCTCCGGCAGCAGCTCCTGCCACAGCTCCCACCGCCGCGCCCGCAGCTGCCCCTGCAGCTCCGTCTGGTCCATCGGCGGATATGGTCGCGCGGATGTACGAAGGCCGCCCGTACGAGGAAATCAAGCTCGACGGTATGCGCAAAACCATTGCCGCACGCCTAGGCGAGGCCAAACAGACCATCCCGCATTTCTACCTGCGCCGCGACATCAAGCTGGATGCGCTGCTGAAGTTCCGCAGCCAGTTGAACAAGCAGTTGGAAGGCCGTGGCGTGAAGCTGAGCGTCAACGACTTCATCATCAAGGCCGTCGCCAACGCGCTTCAGCAGGTTCCAGCCTGCAACGCCGTCTGGGCGGGCGACCGCGTGTTGCAACTCAAGCCGTCGGACGTGGCCGTAGCGGTCGCGATCGAGGGCGGGTTGTTCACCCCGGTTCTTCAGGACGCCGACATGAAATCTCTGTCGGCACTTTCGACCGAGATGAAGGATCTTGCCGCCCGTGCCCGCGAGCGCAAGCTGGCACCGCACGAGTATCAGGGTGGCACGTTTGCCATCTCGAACCTCGGCATGTTCGGCATCGACAATTTCGACGCCATCGTGAACCCGCCTCATGCCGGCATTCTGGCGGTGGGTACCGGCGTGAAAAAGCCCGTTGTCGGGGATGATGGAGAACTGACGGTGGCGACCGTAATGTCCGTTACCATGTCCGTCGATCACCGCGTCATCGACGGCGCGCTGGGGGCAGAACTGCTCAAGGCTATTGTCGACAACCTGGAAAACCCGATGGTCATGCTGGCTTGACGACCCGAATAATGCCCGTGCCCCGGACAGCCGGAGCGCGGGCAGCCTCAAGTGTTTTCACTGAGTTGAACTTGCGTGATCGGGGCATCGATTGCCCGATGCATCAAGACGCCCCACTTCCTTCCATTGGAAGCAGACGGAAGGCAGGTGCGCGATGCTCTCAAAAAATCTCATTCTCAGCCTGACTGTTTCGGCGTTTCCGGCAGCCATGTCACCTGACTTTGCCTTGGCAAAGCCCAACGGCTATCCGGGTGAGCATTCAAAGTTCAAGCCAAACGATCCGGCCGCGATTGCCCGGCAGAAAGCCGCACAGGACACACGGCAAGAGCTTCGCAAACAAAAACGGGAAGAACGGCGGCGCAAGCGGTTGGACAAACGCGCCATCCGCTCTCGCTGAGCTGCTACTGATCCTTGCCCAGCATATGATCCATCGAGATCGAAGGCTGGTCGCACCCGGCTTCCCCCACGATCTTGGCGGGGATACCGGCGACGGTCTTGCAGGGCGGCACCTCTTGCAACACCACCGAACCGGCAGCGATGCGGCTGCAATGCCCAATGGTGATGTTGCCCAGCACCTTGGCCCCGGCCCCGATCAGAACACCGTCTCCGATTTTTGGATGACGGTCTTCTTCTTCCTTGCCCGTTCCGCCCAGTGTCACCGAGTGCAGCATCGACACGTTGTCGCCCACCACTGCCGTCTCGCCAATCACGATGGAATGGGCATGGTCGATCATGATGCCCTTTCCGATTTTGGCTGCCGGGTGAATGTCGATCCCGAAAATCTCGGACGAACGCATCTGGAAGAAATAGGCCAAATCATAGCGCCCCTTGCGCCACAACCAATGGGCCACGCGATATGCCTGCATGGCCTGATACCCTTTGAAATACAGGATCGGCTGCAACAGCCGATGGCAGGCCGGGTCACGTTCGTAAACGGCCATAAGGTCCGCCCGAGCAGCTTCGAGCAAACCCGGATCGTCGGCATATGCCTCATCCACGATTTCACGCAGAACCATCATCGACATTTCGTTCGAACACAGCTTGGCCGCCACCCGATATGAAAGCGCGCGTTCAAGGCTGCGGTGATGCAGGATACAGGCGTGCACAAGCCCCCCCATGAGGGGCTCTTTCTCGACGGCCGCATGGGCTTCGGATGTGATACGGGTCCAGACCGGATCAACCGGTGTCACATGGCTGCGCTTTTCGAACATGGCTTTGATCCTTTGCTGCGCCTAGAATGCCATTTAGTGGCAAAAAGACCAAACGCAAACCCATGATCGGTCATGTAACGAAAATGAATGAGTCAGAGCGCACCCATTTCGAAACACGAATTCGCGTGCGATTGGTGGAATTGCAGCAGATGTCAGCGTCGGGGCAGCAGGCTCAGGCCGTTGTCGAACTGGATCAACAGGCCGTTGGACGGCTGAGCCGCATGGATGCGCTGCAAAATCAGGCCATGGCCAAGGCACAGCAGGCCAATCGCGATGTGGAAACACGCCGGCTTCTGGCAGCGTTGGACCGGCTTGACGACGGCGAGTTCGGATATTGCGAAGACTGCGGCGAGCGCATTCCGGATGGGCGTCTGAATCTGGATCTGGCCGCCAGCAAATGCGTCAGCTGCGCGTCCGGCTAGCCTGAAATCTGGCAAGCTGGTGCAGAACCATCTCAAAACACTGGCAATATTGCAGATCGTCAAACCCGGGTTCATTGGCCAGGGCCCTGTTTCGCGCAACGGCCATGAGAGAACCATTGCCGTAAACCGGGTGGAGCTTGCCCGTGCGCTCCAAATGCCTGTCGGCCAATTCCGCCTCGTGGATCATCCGCACACACAAAGCCCCCCTGTCCGGCTGCGGCACGGCCAGCAAGGCGCGCGCCGCAGCACTGACATCCCCATGCAGAACCGGCCGCATCAGGCAGCGTGCCCAACCGCAAGACGCGACCAGGCACCCGGTCCGAATACAGCAGATACCTGGGCCACTTCGACCTCATAGCCCCCGGACAGACCATCCGCCGCTTTCATGGCCGTCGAATAGGTCCACCTTGGTTCGGATGTCAGTTCTTCGCGCAGAACGGTTCCACTCGCAATGACACGGACCAGGTAGGATTCGCTTTCTTCGCCCAAGGGAATCTCCAGCCCCGACCAGTCATCCGCATCCGTTCGGGCACGTCGGATCCACGTAAGCTCATCCCCGGCGGTACCAGACCGAACCCGCATGTGCACAGGCGCATAGGGACGCAATCCGTTGCCTGCAAACGAGGCAATCAGGTGTTGATAGGACGGATCATCATAGCCGCGGGTCGCAGGCCCAATGCGATAATGTTTGGCAAGACGCCTTTCGTTTCGCAGCAGGCTGATCTGTTGCACCCTGTCATTCAGCAGCACGAATACTGATCCATCCGGCCAGACATCAGGCATCAAAGCGTCTGTTCCCAGTTGACCCCTGAGCCGCCCGGACAACGCGTGTACATCCGGGGCCTCGAGCGCCGCGTCAGCGAACTGAAAAACCTCCCAGTTACCGGGTGTTCCGTCACCGATTGCAGCCAGATTGACGCCATTCATCACCGAGCTGCGCGGACGGGATTCCAACTGGCCCGTAAGCAGTTTGACCTTCAAGGCAGGGCCCTCATCCCAGACACCGACACTGGCGCGCCTCAGCGGTGTTTCGGTCACGCCGACCACTGCCCGCTGGGCAATGACATCGCTCAGGCGATAGCCATCATCACTGGACGAGGAATAGACCGTTGCCGCCCCGGGCCATGGATCCCCGGTAACGGCCAGATAGGGCGCATGAGGGGCCTCGGCGCCCGTGATCAAGGGCAGATCCAGAAAAACCGGCAGCACGGGGACCGGCGCCGCATATGGTTTGACCGTTGCCGGGTCATCATTCAATTCGGACGCCTTGTACACGCCCTGTTCGATCCGGACCGCTTCAACCAGTTGCAGGTCGGCGGATTCCAACCGGTCGATCCGGTACACCGGCCCGGTTTCAGCGTCTGTCAAACGAACCAGATCCCCTGCCCCCAGGTGCATTTGAGACGGCGGAAGCGCAAACCGAACCGTATCGCGGGAAACTCTGGCTTCGCTCAACCAGCGTTCGGCCGTTTGCCGCCCTTCGGTGCGGGTCATGGACAGAGGCATCTCATTCACCGATACGGAATGGGTGCGATCATCGGGCAAAACCGCCTCCTCCGCGACGACGTCATGATCCGCGTCCGACTGAACAAAGCGCAGACGAACGCGCCCGGTCATTTCGGCCTCGGCCTCGCGCCGGTGTTCGACCGTGCCCTCAAGATCGCTGCTGATCGCCAGATGGTCGGGGTTCAAGGCAACTGCGCCGTACCCGTCGCGCATCTGGAACTTCAACACTCCATCCCTTTCGATCGCATCAAACCCATAGCGCAGCATCAGCGGCTGCAAGGCGGAACGGGCGTTCGTCACGTCTTCGAGGACATACCCGCGAACCACACCGTACAGACCAGAGACGTCTATATCCGTGACACCTGCACCGTGGCAGATTTCGGTCACCACGGAGGCCAACGTACGAGACCCGGACCGACCGTTCAGCCAGTGCCCTCTGGGATAGTTCTCGCCATCGTCCCACTGGCTTTTCAGGTTCGGAAAGGTCGGAAACGGACGGGTATCCCATGCCCAGACATACACGTTTGCCATGTCCAGCATCGGCGCGCCGTAGATGTCCGAGATCGGATTGACCTTCGGATCGCTCCAATAGCCAAGCATCGCCGTCAGATACTGAACCTGAATGAAGTCGTCGCGCAGCCCGTTTGAATACGCGGGCAACAGCGATTCCGATGACTTCGGGTCCAGGAATTTGTTCGGCTGGTTCGTGCCCTTGTCGATTGCCGCACACCCCAACTCGGTGAACCAGATCGGTTTCGATGCGGGCACCCAATCGGTCGGATTGGATTGACGCACACCTCCGATCCGTTCGTGATGCGGATTCGACCACCAGTTGCGCAGGTCCTTGTATCTCCAGATCCACGGCTCGTCATGCCCCTGATCTTCGATCGGAGTCCTGATCTGCGCTTCCGCCTCTTCCGGAGAGGCGTAGTACCAGTCATACCCTTCACCGCCTTCGATATTGCTGCGAAGGTACCCCAGGTCGTAAATCGAAGGCGCGCCGGCCTCGGCGTCCAGATGGTGTTCACCGTCACGCCAATCGGACAACGGCATGTAGTTGTCGATGCCGATGAAATCGATGTTGTCGTCCGCCCAAAGAGGGTCGAGGTGAAAATACCTGTCGCTGGTGCCTTTTGGCTGGTATCCGAAATACTCGCTCCAATCCGCTGCATAGCCGATTTTCGTGTCCGGCCCCAGAATCTGACGCACCTCGGCCGCCAAGGCGCGAAGCTGCGCAACGGCCGGAAAGCCCGAAGCCCCCCTGATCTGGGTCAGGCCACGCATCTCCGACGAGATGCAGAATGACGAAACGCCGCCGGCAGCCTTGCACAGCATGGCATAGTGCAGAATGAAACGCCGCAGGCTCCATTCCTGAGGGCCGGAATATTGGATGATTTCTTTGGCCGTGACGCCGCTGTCCCCCAGCAGCCCGCCAAAGGTACCGCCCCCGGAGACCCAAGTTAAACCGGTATCCCCTCTGTCGTCAGGCCGACCACCCGGTCTGGGCCTGACCAGACCACCCGAGCCACCACCGGTGCCGCCCGATCCGTTCGTATCCTGGTTGATCGCAAAATCCTGCGCACGTGCTGTTCCGAAGAACGCGGCGACCTGCGCATCGGCCGATGCCGTCTGGTCCGCGGAACCGGGACGCCCCGGCGCCACATCCAAGGTGATCCGCCCACGCCATGGCAGGTGAGGCTGACTTGACGCATCCGACCAGGGATCAGGCAGCCCGTTCCCCGTCAATTGCTCCATCAGGATAAAGGGGTAAAACATTACCCGCTTGCCGGATTGGTTCAGATGGCGGATCGCCTCGACCACGGCCACATCGGCCGGTGTCCCCCCATAGACCGGGCGGCCGTTTTGTCGCACCACAAGCCCGGCGTCGCTTCGGGCCTGATCAGATACGATCCAGGGCATGTCGCTGCTGTCGATCTCACGCTGTTCGATCTTTGGCCGGATCTTGCAGTGTCCGCATCTCAGGTCATCGCCGAACCACGACACCACCAAAGATGCGGCATCACAATTGGGCAACTCGCTTTCCAGCGCTCGGGTCGAGGAGACAAGATCCGAGGTGCCGGACGCGGAATGTGCGTTGGCAGGCCAGCTCTTGCCAGATTGTGAATAATTCACCTGAGAGCTGGCCAGAGCGTATTCCCCGGTCCCCGGTATCATGGCAACCCCGCGCACGATCTGAGGCAATGCACTGTCGTGATCGGGCATGTCCTGCTGCGTGGGGCGCACAACTTCAAATGAAAACTGCGGCACCCGATTGCCAAAAGTGCCGAGCGGGAAGTCCTCGATCACGACATAGGCGGTTCCGCGATAAGCCGGAACCGTTCCGGCGCCTTCAATCGCCTCGATCAGCGGGTCCGGCAACTGGTCCCACGTGCCATGGTAAACCCGCATATTGAAGCGGGATCGATCTTGTTCTTCTCCATCCGCCCAAATGCGCGCGACATCGGCGATCTCACCGGCGCCAACCGCAATCGCCAGCGAAATCGAGTAACTGTACGTGACGGTAGTCACCTCAGGGGTCTTGGGTTTCCCCTTGCCCCCGCCGCCGCCACCCTCTGTGGTCGTTGTCTGGGTCTCCAGAAAATCCGAAGCCCAAATGACCTGACCGCCCACACGCATACGGCCAAACACGGTGGTCACCGGCGCACCTTCGCCGGTTTCCGTCAACCGAAACCGATCCATGCGACCGGTTTCGACGACTTCACTGCCACTGCCCATAACGGACTGGTTAAAGAACTTCTGATCAAGGATCCGCCCGACCGTCGCACCAACAGCCCGACCGATAATTGCGGTTGAAAGGCCCGCAACCGTGCCCCCGATCGAACCGCCCAGCGCGGCCCCGGCTGCAGAAAGAAGAATAGTGGCCATCAATGCATCTCCATCGGGAATTCGAAACAGGAAACGATACGGCGGCACCAAGGCCTGCTCAGTGCGTTTTCCACCACGCCGTGGCCGGAATACGCGTGAATAAAGCGGGGTTCGGGGTGCGTAGTACTGACGATGCCCAGATGCTTGGCGACGCTTGCGTCGCGCATCCGAAACAGCAGAACATCCCCCGATGCCATCTTGCCTATTGGTTTTTCGACCAGATGCCGCCTGGCAGCCACCCACATCCGTTCCTCGCCCTGCGGTTCGGACCAGTCCATGCTGTAGGCCGGAACAGATTCAGGTTCCCGCCCGATCACGGCGCGCCAAACGCCGCGCAACAGGCCCAGACAATCCGCACCGGCACCTTTGACCGAGGCCTGATGCACATAAGGCGTTCCAAGCCAATTGCGCGCCTCTGTCACAATATCCTCTCTACGTATCGTCACCGTAAGCTGCCTCCGCTATTGGTTTTGCTTTTCTTGGGAACAGCCATGACCCAGTCTTCGCCTGGAAGATCTGGAAACCCTTGAAAATTCAGAAAGTTGTTGAACTTGAACTGGCAGGTTTTCATGCGCTTGTCGCATCCTGCCCGCAGTTTCACGCTGTCGCCGATCGCCAGGCTGGCCCCGAAACCGGACCAAAGCGTGATTTCCCGCCCGGTTGCCGTCTGCCTGTCGTTCTTGATCGAAGACCACAACCCCTTGGCAGAACCGGACAAAACGTCCACGCGCCCCCGTTCGAACCAGCCTTCTTCAATGGTCTGACCTCCTGCAACATGCAAAAGGGTGCCGCCATCGAAACCCGAGATCACACCGTTGAACCAATACCCCGGCGTGTCGGTGTTGAACCGGCAGGCCCGATCCCCCAACACAGCCGTGCACGGCTTTTGGTAAACACGCCCCAAAGGGCGGTTCAGCAAGTCGGTCAGGCCACGCAATTCCGCATGGAACGCGCCGCCAGAGCGGCGCAACTCACCGATTGAACCACGGAACTGAAGGATGCGCTGATCCAGATCTGCCCAATTGACCAGCCAGGCGCGCACTTCGGCCCCGTCAAAACGCCCCGCTTCGATATCCTCGTCGCGAATGGCCGCGTCAGACAGTGCGCCCATCGCTTCTGTGTTGTCGATGGACAGGCCCGTGGCCTGCTCGATGGCGGCGGCCGTCAGGCCGGTACTTGCCTTGAAGGTCAACCCGTCAAAACTCAGCTCCCTGTCGTGGTCGGTGAAACCGTATTCCTGACCGTCCGTGCGCTTGATCGCCCAACAGCGGCAGACCGTTGTCAACCCGCTTTGCAGATGCGCGTGCAGGCCCTTGATATCTTCAGCCATCAGATGCGCACCTCGACCACTGGAACGTTCGGTACGTCGCCGGCCTGAAAACTGGCAACGCTGGTCTGGATTTTGTCGGTGTCAAAGCGCACCGGCACGTCAAATTCATAACCCGCGGTGATATCGACCTCTTCCGGCGGCGGGTCCGCAAACGTGACCCTGCCCGTCGTCAGATCAACGTCAAAATCCACGCCCTCGCGGACCTCATCCTGATCCAGCCCCAGACGCACCGTCCCCAATACCGGTTTCACGATGGGGCGCGCATAGCTTACCCCGCCCGATTGGTAGGTCTTGATCAACTGGAATTCGGCGCGTGTTCCGTCGCCTTTCGCGATCACCTGATCTCCGAAATTGATGTCCGCCGTGGCCTTGCCGGATTTGAAATCCGACCAGTCTTTCCAGCGAAAGCCGAACATCTGGCCCTGCCGCGCTTCGAAGAACGAAATCAGTGTCTCGATATCGTCCAGCGACCGCATCCCCAACCCCGCATCATATCGGCGACGCGAATGGGCCCACGGCGTGTTGCGCTCTTCAAAACCATTGGCCAGCGTCACGATGTCCGTGCGCCGTTCCGGCCCCCCGACCGAGCCAAAGCTTAGGCTGGCGGGAAATCTCACCTCGTGGAAATTCATCAGCTGCTCCCTGATTTACCTGTTGCGATTGCCGCGCCCCAGCGCGCGGCTCATCTGGGCCGCAATCTGCCCCTGAGAGCGGCGGAACCCCTGCACGTCAGGTGTCGAAATGTTCATCACCACATTCACGGCACGCCCGGCGCCTTGCGTCCGCACGCCCAGCTTGCCATCGGCCCCGCGCGCAAGCGGCATGATCGCCTCTGGCCCGGCTTCTCCCATCAGCCCGGTGCCGCCGCGCATGGGAAACATGGTCGGGCCGCTGACCACACCGCCATTGGCGAAGGGCATCACCCGGCCCTGGCTGAAGCTTCCGCCATCGGCAAAGGGCAGAATTCCCTTCACCAACCCGCCGACCGTGTTGGCCAGCATGCCGCCAAAGTGGTCCGTCACCGGCTTGATCGCAGCCGCATAAGCCGTTTGGATCAAAGAGTTCTTCAGGATATCCAACGCACCGGAAAGGCTCATCCCATCCAGAACGACACCATCGAAGGCCTTGCGCAATCCGCTGGACATGCCGCGCTCCAGCGTCGCGACATCCTTGCCGGTCTCTTCAAATGCGGCGCTGATGCGCTTCATCTGGCTGTCAAACGCCGCCGCCATAGTCGCAGCATCGCCGAGGGAATCGCCCAACGCTTCGCCTCGTTCTTGCAGGTCATCAAACCCGTCACGATCTGTCATCACGCTCTCCTTGTGTCTTGTCCGGATAGGCCGCCTGCAAAGCGTCCAACCCCGCCCGGTTCATTGCGGGCGCTCCGGAACCCTGCCCCAGCATCAGCCGCAGCTCTGCCGGGGTCAGACGCCAGAATTGATCCGGCGTCAGTCGCAGCCCCAGAAATCCGGCCCGCATCAGGACAGGCCAGTCGAACCCGCTCATGCGCCCTCCGGCACCATGAAGGCGCGCGCCAACAATTCGGCTGCGGTTCTGGCGGCAGCCATGGGGCCGCCTTCGATCTCGGCATGCATAAGGTCGGTCCGGGCAATGTGGCAGCCACCGCCCCGCAAACCGGCAACGATCAGCGCCAGAACATCCGCACTGGAATACGCACCGCCCTCAAACCGCTGCACCAGCTCAACCAGCGACCCAGCATTCAGCTCCTGCTCCAACTCCGCCAAAGCACCAAGCGTCAGTTTGAGCACCCGCTGCTCGCCATCGATGGTCAGCGCCACCTCGCCTGTCCACGGATTGGCCATCGGATCAAAGCGCCGTGAAGGTCAGAGCACCGGCACTGGCCATGCTCATCTCATAGGTCGCCTCACCGTTGTGCGAGCCCGCGTACTCGATGCTGGTCACCTGGAACGGGCCTTCTACAATCCCGAAATCAGGGATGATGACCTGAAAGGCTGGAGTTTCGCCATCAAAGAACAACTGCCGCGCGCGTTCATCCGTACCAGCATCCTTGAACACGCCCGAGCCAGAGATCGAAGCCGATTTGACCCCCGCCCCGGACAAAAGCTCGCGCCATCCACCCTGGCTTTCCAGACTGGTGACATCCACACTTTCAGCATTGAAACTTATGCGCGTGGCCCGCAGCCCCGCGATGGTCTGGAACAGGCCGGTACCGTTCATATCCATTTTGACCAACAGGTCTTTTCCGTTCTGGGCAGCCATGTGCTCTCTCCGTTGATTGCTTAGTCATCTTCCACGCGGGCGCGGAACTTCAGGTCGATCTGGCGGATGGTGCCGCCGGTCCCGGTGCGCCGGGCCGAGGCCCGCTCGAACCACAGCCCCACCAAACGCCCGCGACCCAGGTTGAGTGGCGCGTTTTCCAGCGCGTCACACACCGCGCCGGCCAGTGTTTTGGCAGCACCGAACCCTGCCTCCTGGGACACCACCGAAACGGTGAAGCGGTGTATCGTGCCCGCGCCTGTTCGGTCCGACGCGTCACGCACCTCTTCGGGGCCCAGCGTCACATAGGTCTGCGGCACGGTTCCTGCGGGTACGGCATCATAGATCGCGCCCCCCGATTGGCTGCTGACTGCTGCGTCCGCTGAAAGCTGTTGATACACGGCCGCCTGCAAAACGGCGGAAACGCCATAGCTCATGCCGCCACCTCTTCATCTGCGAAACAGGTCAGGAACTTGCCGCGCGGGTCATGCTCGGCCACGGCCCGGATTACGAAACAGCGATTTCCCTCGCGAAACCGCTGATCTGGCGCGGGGCGCATCAGAGATCCCATGGGCGCTCCGCGTACCACGATGCGGTACCCGACACGCGACACAGACGCTCCGGCGATCTGCCGTTCCGCGCCACTGCGCGCCGTCACCTCGGCCCACAGTGTCCCCATCGCAGCCCATGTTTCGGTATAGCCTCCCGCCCCATCAGCACTTCGCATGGGCGCCTCCAGCACCAACTTACGGTTCAGATGCGGCGTATTCATTGCGATACCCCCGCCCCGAAACGCACCACGCGATAGCGCTGGATCAGGCTGGTGACACCAAAGGGCATACATCCAGCGCCCAATGAGGTTTCATCCCGGTATTCATAGTAATGCGCCGCCAGCAGCAGCACGGCTTGCCCAAGATCGGCAGGTAACCCGCCCCAATCCTGCGCCATCCCCGCGACAAACGAAATCTTTACGGAACCACCCGTTTCGATGGCAGGCAGGCTGAAACCCAATGGGCGGATCCGGGGCCGCTGACTATCATGCTCCAGCCGATAGGTCGCGGCGTCCTCAACTGTTTCAGCTCCTTGTTTGTCAGTCAGGGTCACGGCCTGCACTGAAACCACCGGGGCCACAGGCAGCACTTCGCCCGACGGGTCGCGCCACCTGTGCAAACTCCACGAGAAATCCCGTGTGATCAGAACCGTGCCAGTACGCGCCTCGATCGCCGCGATGGCGGCCCGCAGGAACCCCTTCAACACTTCATTCTGCACATCATCCTCGGCAAAGCCCGTGCCCAACCTCAGATGCGCCTTGAATTGTTCCACCGGCAGCGCCGCATCCGCGATGGCGGTCTCTTCGATCAACATCATCCACTCACTCCGCAATCTCGGACCCCTCCAGGGCCCCATCCTTGGAAAATGGCGGGCACGCGCCGCCCCACGTTGCTCGGACGGAGGGGAACAGCTAGACAACGCAGAGGATCTCACTCCGGCCCGCGCCCGCCGTCCGAGGGGCCAGGGCCCCCCGGATTCAGCCCGCGTTAGGCGGTGCCGAATTTCACCAGCTTGATCGCAGCAAAATCGCTGACATCGCCGCCGACGCGCTTGGTCGCATAGAACAGGACATGTGGCTTGGCGCTGAACGGGTCGCGCAGCACGCGCAGATCAGGACGTTCGGCAATGGTGTAACCAGCCTGGAAGTCACCAAAGGCTATCGAGAAACTGTCGGTTGCCACATCCGGCATGTCCTCGGCGATCAGAACCGGATACCCCATCAGACGCGCCGGCTCACCTGCGGCCAAACCATCGGACCACAGGAAGCGGCCATCGCTGTCCTTCAGCTTGCGGATCACACCTGCGGTCTTCGAATTCATCACGAAGGTCCCGTTGACCCGGTACTGCGCGCCCAGCGCATAAACCACATCGACAATCGCATCCGCATCAATACCCGCATCAATACCGGTCGCTACATAGCCAAGGCTGCCCCAGGACCAGCCATCATTCGGCACCGCTCGGTGGATCATCAACCCCTTGGGCTTGTCGACGCCATCGCCGTTGATGAATGCCGCCGCCTCGGCGCGTGCAAACTTGTCGGCAATGCGCCCGGCCAGCCAGCCCTCGACGTCGAAGGCGCTGTCATCCAGCAGGCGCTGCGACGCTTTGGGCAGCGCGCTCAGCTCGTGCAGCGGGATCGAGATGCGATCGATCGACGGTGTTCCGGTCTCCGCTGTGGCCGAGTTTTCGTCAGCCCAGCCCGCACCTACATCGGTGTGATCGATCAGCACGTCGAACGAATTTGCCTCGACATTCACGACCGATGCAATCGAACGGATCGAGGCGGTCGAGTTCAAAACCGACTTGATCGTCTCGGCAGTCTGCGGATCAACCAGATAGCCACCGTCGCTGTTGACCGCTGATGACAGGGACTTGCCCTCCATCTCGAGGCCACGCAGCCCGTCATCTTCGCCGGACCGCACATAGGCGTCAAATGCCTTCTGATGCGGGGCTCCGTCTTCGATCGAAGCGGCAAGATGCGGGCGTGCCGCGATTGTTGATTTACGATCCAGCATGGTCAGTCGCTCTTCTGTCTGTTGCAGTTTTGTATTAACTTCGGCTTTCAGGCCCTTGAATTCATTCACGAAGCCAGCCATCGCCCGCTTCACCTCCTGAACCAGGGGCGCACCCTCTCCGGTCAAGGCCGGGGTTTCGGTCTTGCTCATCAGCATGTCCTGTTCTGAGTGGTTTTGAGGCGCGCTAGGTCCGCGCCAGCTCCTGCCGGGCATCGTTGAATACGTCGGCAATACAGCGCAGGGCTTCCTCGGCGTCAGGTGTCCTTCCCTTCGCCGCCACCCGCGCACTGGGCAGCATCGGGAAGGTCACCAATGACACCTCCCACAGCTCCAGTTCGGTCAGGACCCGCTGGCCCTTGTCATTCTTCACGGCCCGTTTGGTGCGGTAGCCGATCGACAGACCATCCATCGCACCTGCCCGGATCAATTCTGCCGCCTCGCGGCCCTTCTGCGTGCTCTCCAGCAAACGCCCCTTGACCCACAGGCCCTTGTCGTCCTCGCGCACTTCGTCCCACACGCCGATGGGCTGGGCCGGATCATGCTGCCACAGCATCTTGACGCGCTGACCCGCTCTGGCCAGCCTGTCAAGCGAGCCGCGATAGGCGCCACGCTGCACCACGTCACTGCCCTGATCGACCTGCCCAAACAGGCTGGCATAGCCCTCGATTGCCGCGTCATCCGTAACCGAAAAACCGTCGCCGAACCGTGCGAATTTATGCTCTAAATCCATGAACTTCTCCATGTAACCCATTGAACTTATGGCGCGACCACCAAGAGGGATTGAAACGCCTGTGCCAGGATCACCGCCGCCACGCCATAGACCGTCAGCCACAGCCGGCGGTCCAGCCGCTCCATCATCTCTTCGATCTGATCCAGACGCCGACACAGATGTGCATGCTGGATCTCGGCCACCCGCTCATGCGCGGCCAGACGCAGACCTGGCGCGCACTCGAACGAGGGATACCCCTCACCCATCTGCACGCTCCGGCAGCCCCAGCAACGCGCGCTTTTCCGCATCCGTCAGAAAATCGGCCCCGTTGACCCGCGCCCATTGCGCGTCGCGTTCTGCCGACAGCGCGGGCACCTGATCCAGGTCAGGCTTCAACACCAGTTCCTCGCCGGTAAAGCCCGCCAGCCAGTCCGACACCGCCGCCGCCACCCGCGTCACCAGGGGCAGAACGGTCAGGCGATAGAACGCCCGGTTGGCCTCCTGATAGTTCGAATAGGTCGCGTCACCCTGGATCCCCAGCAGCATTGGCGGGACACCGAAGGCCAGCGCGATCTCGCGGGCGGCGGCTTCCTTGGTCTTTTGAAACTCCATATCGGACGGAGAGAACCCCATCGGCTTCCAATCCAGCCCGCCTTCCAGAACCATCGGACGGCCTGCATTGCGCGCCCCGCGATAGTTCGCCTCGATCTCGTCTGACAGACGCCGGAACTGATCTTCGGCCATCACCCCGTGGCCATCGCCTTTCCAGACCAAAGCCCCCGAAGGCCGCGCCGCGTTGTCCAGCAGCGATTTCGACCATCGCGACGCGCTGTTATGCACATCAATCGCCATCGCCGCCGCCTGCATCGGCGAGAACCCGTAGTGGTCATCCTGAGGGTGAAACGATTTGATATGGCTGATGGCTTCCGCCGCAAACCGATGCTTCTTGCCGCCAACCGCATAGTCATACGCCTTGGGCCATCCATCCGACCCCGGCACCACGCTCATCCTGTCGGATCGCAGCACATGCAGCTCAACCGGCAGCCCTTCTTCAGCCTGAACCGCCTCGACATAGGCATTGCCCGACAACAGCAACTGCCCGAACAAGGCCTCCATCAACTCCGCTTGCCCCTGCGTCGCATTCGGACGGCGCATCAGGGACAGGATCGGATGCGCATCAAAGCGCTGCGCCTGATCCTGCAGCACCAAAGGCAGCGCCGCTGCCGCCTCGGCAATCAGCTTGACGGATCGAAACCCCACTGGGTTCCCCAAAAACCCCGTCCGCGTCAGCGACACCGCGTCCCTGGGGCTCCAGGCCACGCGCCCGCCCGTCTGCCACGCCACCACCGGCCCAGCCGCGCTTGCTTTTGCCTCGGGCGCCGCTTCAGCCGATCCACGACGCAAGAAATCGAATACCATCTGTGCTCCTTTCTGCCGCCGCTCTGCCCGGCTTGTTGAAAGGAGTTATGACGGAAAGAAGTTTAAGGCTTGGGAATGGGGCGTACGGGGGGTGGGCAACGGGTGGATATCTGTCAAAGAAATGCGCAGAACACTAAAGGCATATCCGCCAAGGCTAGTCGTCGTCTCGCATACCTACAAAATAGTGCCTTGTAAGACCTGCGATTATCAATGCTGTAACCAGCAAAGTTCCCATTCTGTGCTTCCCGCTGAAGCCGGGCTGATCAAAGTACCAAAGCGTGCCAAAACACCCAAGAAGCGCCAAAGCAACAAGTAAGAAATAAGTTTTTTTGCAGGACATTTTCAACACCTTAAGATTGCAGGCCCCAAACCCTTTATAACTTGGCGTGTTGGTGTCAATCGAGGACCATACTCGAATTATCCCGCGCTTCCGCCAACGTATGTAAGGATCTGCGTCGTTGACAGTAAATTACGTCAGAATGGTCTCAATCCTATTTTCTCTGTTGCCCTTAGATTGCAACATGGCGCTTGCCAAAGACGCGCGATTATCTCTCGCTCATGAGATTCAAGAGGTGTCCGAGACCCGACAGGTTTCAGGAGGAAACAAGGTTGGCAACCACTGGTTTCCAGAAATACGTGTCAAACAGCAAATCAAGGTGGCAGGTTGCGACGCAACTGTTGAAATCGAAGAAACCAGAAAGCAAGGGACGCGCATATACGGCCTGACGTTTGATTTGGCTCGGACTCAGGTTCCTGACCCCCATAACACTGACAGCGCACTTTGGAGGTTCGTAGAACTATAGAGTTGCGTCAAATTCGCAGACATGATTTTCTTGTTTACAGATCCCTACACGCCTACTCCGCATGGTAACCCTCACATCCCCATTCCTAATGCACCAGTAAAGTACTACCCGTTTGGCATGGCTGAATTGCAAGATGACGAACGGCCTCGTCGTCTACTGACCCTGCTGCGCAAATATCAAGAAGAATATTGCACTTTTACCGGGTGATCATAGCCACAAGAGAACAAGGCCTTCACAGACTCCGCACCCGAGGCCGCCGATACACCCCCGCAGGCCCCACAACCAACTCATGCAACGCCCAGACCAGAGCATCGACCCGGTCGGGTGAGCCCTGCCCTTCGAACCCCCTCGCGGTCATCTGGCACATCTGCTCCTCCAGCGCGTCCAACCCGGCAACATGCGACACCCGTCCCTGCTCATACAGGGCCGCCACAGGCTCTGCCCGCGCGACCTTGCCACGTGACGCACGCACCGGCCGGAACGGGACCAGAGGGTCCACCTGCCGCACGACCTCTTCCACCAACTGCCCACCCTGATTGACCTCGGCCACCAGCCGTTCGGCCCCGAATTCGTCCATCGCGTCAATCGCCGCCTTCGCCCAGCCTGCCGGGCCAACGCCCTGCACCGTCCGGTCAGCCAGCACATAGGCGCGCCACGCCTCGGGCGGGCCTTGCACTTGCGCGCCAACCACCACGATCCCGCAGGCATCCGCGCCTGACCCGGACGTCACCGCCGGGTCCAGCGCCACCACGATGCGATCCAATTCGGGCACTTGTGCGCAGCGCGCCGCCTCAAGCATCGAACCCGTCCACAGCGCGCCGTCCGCATCCGACAGCAACACCCCGTCCAGCTCCTGCCGCCCCAGCCGCGTGCCGGCATAGCGCGCGCGCACTTCCTCCAGAAACGACGCCGCCAGATTGGCTCTGTTCGCCTCGGTCGGTGCATGGGTCTGCACCGTGGAGGGCGACACCAGCAGATCCTTCAGCACCTTCACATTGCGCGGCGTCGTGGTCACGCAGACCCGGGGCCTCTCGCCCAAACGCAGCGCAAATTGCAGCATGTCCCAGGTATCGCCCGCTTTCTTCCACTTGGCCAGCTCATCCACCCAGGCCGCATCGAACTGCGGCCCGCGCAGCCCTTCGGGATCATGTGCCGAAAACGCCTGAGCCTCGGCCCCGTTGGGCCAGATCATCTTGCGCTCAGATGCCTTCCACGTGGGTCGCCGATCCGGGGGCGAACATTGCAATATCCCGCTGTCGCCAAAGATCATCACATCGCGTACCTGATCGAAGGTCTCACCAACCAAAGCCACCCGACAGGCCTGGCCCTTATCCAATGGCAAAGACCCCTCGACCATCGACCGTACCCACTCGGCCCCGGCGCGCGTCTTGCCCGCACCGCGCCCGCCCATGATCACCCAGGACCGCCAGTCACCCTCGGGTGGCAACTGATGCGGCATCGCCCAGAATTCGAACAGGAAAGGGAGGGCACACAGCCCTCCCTCCCCGATCTCACTCAGAAATCTGTCCTGCACCGCAACAGGCGCGGAGGCGAGCCAGCCTGCACCCGACTTCAAACCGAGCTCGATCAAGGTCGAGCGCATAGCCCCCTTGGGCAATTCCGGCTTGTCTGTGATGTTGTTCGACAAAGCTTGTCTCCACTTTCTGGCAACTGCGGATCAGCCCCTCTAGCTGACCCAGTTGCTTGCCTGTTCCGGCAAGGTCTGCATCCTCCCCGGCGCCGATCTGTTTTCGCAGTTCTTCCGCTGCCTGACGCAGATCGCGAATGGATCGCTCAAGCGACTGCAGTAAATCAGCCGTCTGAGAAATCCGCTCTTCCGGGGTAATCAAAGTCATGTTTGCCTGTGACCTCATGCGTGAGTTTTTCCGCACGAGAGAAACGAAAAACGGCCACCGGGTCGCCCCGGGGCCGTTGCCCACCTCTTCTAGCATGACATAAGTTGTACGGGATTAAGTTCGCAAAGTCAATGTGTTACGCAACATCGACGCAACACGCACCGTACGCCGTGTTAAGATCAGCCGTCGGTCAGATCCTGCGCCAGCATCATGGCGTTCTGGTCCGGATCATAGAATGTGGCCGTGCTGACCATGCCTTCGATCGTCTCTGTCGGGCCGTCAAACGCCACCCCGGCCACCTCCAACGCGCCGCGCGCCACAGCAATATTAGCAACCTCATAGACCGGCACGCAATTGCCCGGCGACGGCTTTGCCTGCTCCCCCAGACCCAAGGTCACACCGTCGACATTGGTGCGCATTTCGCTCCACCCCGCTTCGTCGATATGGTGGACCAGCTCGAAGCCAAGCATGTCGCGATACCAATCCGCGCTGGCATGACGGTCCCTAACTGAAATCGCAAACGTGATGGTGTTCTTCAATGAAACAAGCGGCATCGAGCTTCCCTTATGACTGATAATATAGTAACTATACTTTATGGACATTAAACTACTTGTCAAGCTCACCTCGCGCGCGTGGTCGCTGAACATTCTGGCGCTGATGCACACAGGCGTGCCCGGACGTCAGGCCTCTCTGCTCACCGCCACCAGCGCCAGCCGAACGGCCTTCGCGGCCAGCCTCGGCCACCTTGTCCAACTCAACCTGATCGAGCGGAACCCCGGCCATGGCCATCCCCTGCGCCCCGAATTCCGCCTGACCCAAGCCGGGGCTCAAGCCGCCCGGACCGCCCACGAAATCCTCAAGATCACCCCCGAGGACAGCACCCGCAAGCTTCTCCGTAAATCCTGGACCGTTCCGATCCTGGCCCTGACCGGCACCCCGCATCGCTTTTCGGCCATCAAATCGGACCTGCCCCCCATCACCGATCGCGCCTTGTCCTCCTCGCTGCATCAGCTCGAAGACCACGACTGGATAAGACGCGATATCGAAACCTCGGGGCGGATGCCCTTCCCGACTTATCGCGCGGTCAACACCGGATTTGCGATCCATCAGGCGGTTGGACTGGGCCAGTAGGGGCAGCAACACCCTCAATCAGAACGTAACAAACCCCAGCCTAAAGCTTGACATTCCCCCGCCCAACCCGCATGTGCCCCTCAAACAGCGCTGCCGCGTGAGCATCCGGGCCATCCAAAGCCCCCACAGCGCCCGATCCACCCATAGTTCCCCATCACGCAGGGTTCTTGACGCGACGACCGGACACCGCAGGAACCGCCTGCCTGTCCCGAGGTCTCGCACAACCCCTGCCGGTCGCGGATGCGGCCCATTGCGACTTGCCCGTGGTCCAACCCCTCGGGCGACAAAGGATAGTTATTTGTTCGACTTCGATATGCTGGGCCTCGCGCCCGCCCTGAACGACGCGCTGCAACGCGCCAATTTCACCCAACCCACACCAATCCAGAACCAGGCGATCCCGCTGGCCCTGAACGGCCACGACATCCTTGGCCTGGCCCAGACCGGCACCGGCAAGACGCTGGCCTTCGGCTTGCCGCTGATCGATCACCTGCTGGCCCAACCCGGAAAGCCCGATCCCAAAACCGCCAAGGCGCTGATCCTTGCTCCGACCCGCGAACTGGTCAACCAGATCGCCGACAGCCTGCGCACCCTCACCAACAAGACCAAACTGCGCGTCGCCACCGTCGTCGGTGGCCAGTCGATCAACAAGCAGATCATGTTCCTGTCGCGCGGCACCGATATCCTTGTCGCGACCCCCGGTCGCCTGATCGACCTGATGGAGCGCCGCGCCGTCGACCTCAGCTCGGTCCGCCATCTGGTGCTGGACGAGGCTGATCAGATGCTCGACATGGGCTTCATCCACGCCCTGCGTCGCATCGCGCCGGAACTGGGCACGCCGCGCCAGACCATGCTGTTCTCGGCCACCATGCCGAAGCAGATGGAGGAACTCAGCCGCGCTTATCTGACCAACCCGCAGCGGGTGCAGGTCTCGCCTCCGGGCAAAGCGGCCGACAAGATCACCCAGTCGATCCACTTCGTTGAAAAGCCCGCAAAACCCGCCAAGCTGCGCGAAATCCTGTCGGCGGATATGGACGCCCTGACGCTGGTCTTTTCCCGTACCAAACACGGGGCTGAAAAGCTGATGAAAGGCCTCGTCGCCGATGGCTACAACGCGGCCTCCATCCACGGCAACAAAAGCCAGGGCCAGCGCGACCGCGCCATCAAGGCCTTCCGCGCGGGTGAGATCAACATCCTCGTCGCCACAGATGTCGCCGCGCGCGGCATCGACATCCCCGGCGTGGCTTATGTGATCAACTACGACCTGCCCGAAGTGCCCGACAACTATGTCCACCGCATCGGCCGCACCGCCCGCGCCGGGCGCGAGGGCGAGGCCATCGCTTTCTGCTCGGCCGAGGAAGTCGATCTGCTGCGTCAAATTCAAAAGCTGATGAAGATCGAAATTCCGGTGGCCAGTGGCGCGATGCCCGAAGCCGTGCAACCTGAAAAACCGGCGCGCCGCCCGAACAACCGTCGCCGGGGGTTCAAACCCAAGCCCGCCAACGGGGAAGGAAAACCCGCAGCAAACAAACGGCGTCGTCCACGCAGCAAACGTCCGGCGGCCTAAGATCGGAACACAAAAAAGCCAACGCCGGTTCAATGACCGGCGTTGGCGCAACACGATGAACGAAACCATTTTTCGTTCAGATCAATTTCCCGAATTCTGCTCTGCCTCAATCTCGCGCCATTTGGCGACATTGCGATTGTGCTCCTGCAAAGTTTCGGCAAATGCATGGCCACCCGTGCCATCGGCAACGAAGAACACGAAATCCGTTTCATCCGGCGCAACAGCAGCTTCAAGGCTGGCCAAGCCCGGATTGGCAATCGGCGTCGGCGGCAAACCGTCTATCTGATAGGTGTTCCATGGGGTTGGTCGGTTCAGCTCGCTGCGGCGCAGCCCGCGCCCCAACGTGCCTTGCCCTTTGGTGACGCCATAGATGACGGTCGGGTCCGTCTGCAACCGCATCCCCTGTTTCAGCCGGTTCACAAAAACACTGGCCACTTGCCCGCGCTCTTCCGGAACTCCGGTTTCCTTTTCGATGATCGACGCAAGGATCAGCATTTCTTCGGGACTTTGCAGCGGTAACCCGTCCTGACGGCTTTCCCAAACGGCGTTGATCCGCAATTGTTGCTTGTCCTGCATCGCCTGCAAAATGTCGTTACGGTCCAGGCCCGCCACAACATCGTAACTGTCAGGCGCCAGCATCCCTTCGGCCGGGATCTCGGTCACCTCACCTGTCAATGCGTCGAACGCCTTCAACGCCTGGACCACCTGCCACGAGGTCACACCTTCGGCCAGCGACACGCGGTAACGGGTGTCCGCCTCGTTGCGTTTCTCGGTATAGGCCTCAGGCACCTCTTCTTCCGACGGATCAAACGACGCGATTTCGACGAAATCCAGGGTCGCAGGGTTCAACTCGCGCACACGGGTCTGAGCACGCGTCACACCGATACGATACTCAATCTCGGATCCACAGGTGCTGGCACCGCTGCTGGTAATTTCGTCGATGATCTGCTCCATCGACGCGCCTTCCCGCACCAGAAAGCTGCCGGCTTTCAACTGCTGCGCCCGATCCGTGTAATCGGCGGCCATCCGAAAGATCGTGGCACTGCGGATCGCGCCCTGCTCTTCCAGTTCCTGACTGACACGTGTCATGTTCGATCCGCTTCTGACCTGAAGACAGATTGCGGTTTCAAGCGGGCCTTCGGCCTTGTACTGGGTCTGACCCCAAAGGATCAGTCCTCCCATCAGAAACAAGCCGACCACCAGAATGGTCAGCGCGTTCGAAGCAATGGCCCGCCACATTTAGTTGACCTTTCCGAAGATCACGCTGGCATTGGTGCCGCCAAACCCGAACGAGTTCGACAGGGCCACGTTGATCTCGCGCTCACGCTTGGCGTTCGGGGCCAGATCAATCGGTGTCTCCACCGCGGGGTTGTCCAGGTTGATCGTCGGAGGTGCGACCTGATCGCGGATCGCCAGAATCGAGAAGATTGCCTCGATCGCCCCCGCTGCACCCAAAAGGTGACCGGTTGCCGATTTGGTCGACGTCATGGTGGCGTTCGCGGCGTGGTCTCCCAGCAGACGTTCGACCGCACCCAGTTCGATCGTATCCGCCATGGTCGAGGTGCCATGGGCGTTGATGTAGTCCAGGTCCTTCGGCTCCAGCCCCGCGCTGCGCAACGCGGCTTTCATCGAACGTTCTGCCCCGTCACCGTCCTCGGACGGTGCCGTGATGTGATATGCGTCGCCCGACATGCCATAGCCCAGCACCTCGGCGTAAATCTTCGCACCGCGGGCCTTCGCGTGTTCATACTCTTCCAGGATGACGATGCCCGCACCTTCGCCCATGACGAATCCGTCGCGGTCAACGTCATAGGGTCGGCTGGCCGCCTTTGGATTATCCGCATATTTGGTCGACAACGCCTTGCATGCGTTGAACCCGGCGATGCCGATCTCGCAGATGCAGCCTTCGCCGCCACCAGCGACCATGACGTCTGCGTCCCCTGCCCGAATGATACGGCTGGCGTCACCGATTGCATGGGCACCGGTGGAACACGCCGTCACGACCGAATGGTTCGGCCCCTTGAAGCCATGCCGGATCGACACCTGACCTGATGCCAGGTTGATCAGAGCACCCGGAATAAAGAACGGTGAAACCCGGCGCGGGCCTTTGTCGCGGATCAGATTGGCGGTATTCGCGATCGAACCCAACCCCCCGATGCCAGAACCGATCAGAACACCTGTTCGCAGGCGGTCCTCTTCATCTTCCGGCAACCAGTTCGCATCCTTGCACGCCATTTCAGCGGCTGCGATGGAATACAGGATAAAGTCCTCGATCTTGCGCTGCTCTTTCGGCGGCATCCAGTCATCGGGGTTGAAGGTCCCGTTGGTTCCGTCCCCGCGGGGCACCTCACAGGCGTAGGTCGTGGTGACACCACTGCCTTCCGCATCAAAATGCGTGATGGGACCAGCGCCGGACTCTCCGTCCAGCAGCCGCGACCAGGTTTCCTCGACCCCGCTGGCCAAAGGAGTGACCAATCCAAGACCGGTTACAACGACTCTGCGCATGAAGTGCCTCTTGCCTGCTTCCTGTTATGAGAACCGCTCTTACCCCGGCCCGGGGTCCGGGGGCAAGAGCAACGGCGATTTCATGCGGGCTTCCCGCCGCCGGGTAACCGAAGCAGTACCGCTTTGGGTTACGGAAATCGGTGCCCGCCCTTTCACGATTCCGGTTGAAAGGGCGAAGCGTATTTATTGGAACTGTGCCACCGGCTCATGCGCCGATTTTGCCATTTCCAGAGCATCCGTCAGGTCAAGTGTCTTGCGAAACAATGCACGCCCCACGATCGCACCCGAGATATTGGGAATATACGCCAGCCGCGAGATGTCATCCGCGGTACGTACAACCCCGCTTGCTATCACCGGGGTGCGCGACTGACTGGCGATCCCCGAGATCAAACCAAGCTGAGCTTCGACGTCCTCCATATCGCTGTCGATATCGGTCACCACGATAGCAGCAAACGGCGCCCCCTCGAACGCGTCGATAAACGCTTCGGGCGTGAATACGCTTTGGCTGCGCCAGCCATCCGTCATTACAAAACCTTGCCAGACATCGACCGACAGCACGATTTGATCCGGGTAGAGCGTGGCCAATTCCTTGACCAGCTTCGGCTCGCGCGCTGCCAGCGTCCCTATCACGACTCGACCGACGCCCTTGTCGATCCAGCGCTCGACCTGTTCGCGGGTCCGCATACCACCTGCCAACTGAACCGGGATTTCGGCCGCGCGGATAATCTCTTCAATCAATTCGACGTTGGTATCTTTGCCCTCTATCGCATCGAAATCAGTCAGGTGCATCCATTCGGCACCCGCTTCGGCCCAGCTTCGCGCCGTTTCAACCGGGTTTACGTGCCAAATCATAGCGTTGTCCAAACGACCTTTGTCTAACGTGACACACCGGCCGTTCTGCAACTCCATAGTGGGGTATATCCTCATGAGCTCGGTCCTCCGCTCAATCGCTCTGAAAATCCCCGGCAGCATACACCTGGAACGCCCTCCCAATATCACCGGGATCGGCACAGTTTGGCCATTTTGCGGCATAGTGTCGAAGTGGCGGATTTACGCGAGCGCAGGTGGCCCGTTGCGCCGAAGCAAATGCACCGGGGTTTCATTATACACCCCTTCCCGCATCAATACATAGCCCAGCTTTTTGGCAAGCTTCTGCGACGAGGCGTTGGACGCATTCACCATCGCAACCAAAGGCCCGGGAATCACCCGGTCAAACCAGTCATGCGCTGCCTTGGCCGCCTCATACCCCAGGCCCTGCCCCTGCGCCTCGGGCGCCAGAACCCAACCCGCCTCGGGAAACCCGTCGAAATCCTCGCCCATCCGGCGGTTTCCGTAAAAGAAACCGGCCTGTCCGATCAGCTTTCGATCCGATTGTTGCAGCACACCCCATTGTCCAAACCCGGCCATGTGCCAATGCCCGGCATTGCGCAAAAAGGAATCCCATGCTTCTCCGCGCGATCGGGGTGAGCCGCCAATATGCTGAACGACGCACGGATCTCTCCAGATCTCGGCGAACCGGTCAAAGTCCTCCGGGCGCATGGCACACAGCGTCAAACGCGCGGTATTTATCATGGGAGTGGATCTTATCATGCCCTGTCCACTTTGAATTTTGCCTCAATGGAAACAGTGCGCATCCAAAAATGACCGCGCAAGCATGAATTTTGAACAAGCATAAAAAAACGGCGCCTCCGTTGCCCGGAAGCGCCGCATTTGTACAGAGGGAAACGCTTAGGACGCTTCGCTGATGAACTTTACGGCGTCGCCGAAGGTCTGGATGGTCTCGGCTGCGTCATCGGGGATTTCGATGCCGAACTCTTCTTCGAAGGCCATGACCAGTTCAACGGTGTCCAGGCTGTCTGCGCCCAGATCATCGATGAAGGACGCGTTTTCCGCGACTTTATCTTCTTCAACACCCAGGTGCTCAACAACGATCTTCTTAACGCGATCTGCGACGTCGCTCATGTCTATTCCTCATTCCTTTACAGGGCGGTCTGCCCGATTCTGCCCTTGCCCGCACGGGTTGGCTTTGATTTGCCCGTTTCGGGCGGTTTGGGTCCCGGCGAACCGGGAAGTCGAAGGCCGACCTGAACAACCGGCCCCGCATAGATGCGCCGCCTATAGCATAGTCGACGCAAGAGGCAAACGCTTTCGCGCTGCCCCTGTGGCGATCACAACATGGCCATACCGCCGTTCACATGCAAGGTGCTTCCGGTAACATAACCCGCTTCGGGGCTGGCAAGATACAGTACAGCCGCTGCAATTTCTTCGGGTTCACCCATGCGACCCGCCGGAACCTTGAGCAACAGACCCTTTTTCTGCTCCTCGGTCAGCTTCTCTGTCATTGCCGTGGTGATAAAGCCCGGAGCCACGGCATTCACGGTAATTCCGCGCGTTGCCACTTCGTGAGCCAAAGCCTTGGAAAACCCTATCATCCCGGCTTTTGACGCAGCATAGTTTGCCTGCCCCGGGTTGCCAATTGCGGCCACCACGGACGAGACATTCACGATCCGGCCCCAGCGTGACTTCATCATGCCGCGGATCACACCTTTGCACAGTTTCATCGTCGAGGTCATGTTCACGTCAATAACGCTCTGCCATTCCTCATCGGACATGCGCATGAACAGGTTGTCGCGCGTGATACCCGCATTGTTCACCAGGATATCCACCGATCCCATCGCCTCGGCCGCTTGCTTTGGCAACGCTTCGACGGCCTCCGGATCGCTCAGATTGCAAGGCAACACATGCGCGCGTTCGCCCAGTTCGTCTGCCAGAGCCTGCAATGGCTCGACACGTGTACCGGACAATCCGACCGCTGCGCCAGCACCGTGCAACGCACGTGCAATGTCGCCTCCGATACCGCCCGAAGCACCAGTGATCAGCGCATTCTTACCTGTCAAATCAAACATTCGGTTTTCCTCTTGGTGCGTCGGCCACGACGCTTTTTTGAGCTTACGATTCGGCCTGAATGGCCTTTTGAACATCTTCCGGTGTGCCCACTGCCTTGCCTGCAATGGCACGATCGATCTTGCGGATCATGCCGGACAACGCTTTGCCAGCACCGATTTCCCACGTTTCAGTCACGCCCTGCGCGGCCATGAACTGAACGCTTTCGCGCCAGCAAACCGACCCCGTTACCTGTTCCACCAGCAACTGACGTATCAGATCCGGATCACTGACGGCTTCGGCGCGCACATTGGCCACCAAAGGCACGGAAGGCGCCTTTATCTCGACGGCAGCAAGCGCTTCCGCCATGACATCTGCCGCAGGCTGCATCAGCGCACAGTGAAATGGAGCACTTACAGGCAACATAACAGCACGTTTTGCGCCTTTTTCCTTGGCAATCTCGGCGGCACGCTCCACGGCAGCCTTGGAACCGGACACAACGACCTGGGTTGGATCGTTGTCATTGGCAGCCTGACAGACCTGTCCCTGCGCGGCTTCTTCTGCAACGGCGCGCACCGCCTCCAGGTCCAATCCAAGAATGGCCGCCATTGCGCCCTCGCCCACCGGTACGGCACTTTGCATCGCCAGACCGCGGGTGCGCAGCAAGCGCGCAGTATCCGCAACCGACAAAGCCCCCGCTGCCGCAAGGGCCGAATATTCACCCAAGGAATGACCCGCCACGAAAGCTGCCTGACCAACCGAAACGCCTTCGGCTTCCAGCGCACGCATTGCCGCCATGGATGTCGCCATAAGAGCAGGCTGGGCGTTCTGAGTCAGCGTCAAGTCGGCGATGTCGCCTTCCCAGACCAATCTGCTCAGCTTCTCTCCCAGTGCCTCGTCCACCTCATCGAAGACGGCCTGCGCCGCCGGATAGGCATCGGCCAGTGCTTTGCCCATACCGATGGTCTGGGCGCCCTGCCCTGGAAAAACGAACGCGAGTGTCATTGCAACCTCATGGATGATGTCAGGTTGCGGCGGGGTGTAAACTGACTGAACGTCTGGCACAAGCACTGCCTGTGTTCTGCATTCTGGCACCTTGGCTGTGCACAAGCGCTTACTTGTGCCGACTTCCGATAACCTTAACTTGGGCGCAGCACAGAATCTCGGAGCGTTGCACCCATGGCCTCGACCAATTCCTTCTCAAGCTACGGAAGTGTCGCAAAGACGTTTCACTGGCTCACCGCGTTGCTGATCTTCACGGCCCTGCCGCTCGGCTGGATCGCGGACAACCTGGCCCATGCTGTCTTGCATGCCTCCACAGCCCCAAGCGAGGCCGAAATCGCACGCGCGGCGCGCATGTTCTCATTGCACAAAACCATAGGCGTCACCGTGTTCTTCGTTGCTTTGGCTCGGATAGTGTGGGCCTTCACGCAAACCAAGCCCGGCCTGCTGAATGCCGACAACAAGCCCGAGGCTTTTGCCGCCGAAACCGTCCACTGGCTTCTTTATGGGTCACTGGTGCTTGTGCCACTGACCGGTTGGGTGCACCACGCCGCAACCGAAGGGTTTGCTCCAATCCTCTGGCCCTTCGGCCAAAATCTGCCTTTTGTAGCGAAATCAACCATTGTGGCCGAGGTGACAGGCGTTCTGCATTGGCTGTTCATGTGGACGCTCGTCGGCGCGCTGGTCCTGCATGTTGCCGGAGCGTTGAAGCATCACGTCATAGACAAAGACAGCACGTTGCGCAGGATGTTGCCGGGTGGGTCGGACGCACCGGAGCCTCCACACCAGCATCATTCCCTTGTGCCCGCCGTCGCCGCGGTGGCCGTTTGGGCGCTTGTCCTCACCGGCGGCTGGGTCTCTGGCGAATTTGCGCGTGAGGCCGACGATGATGACGCCGACGTCCAACTGGCCGAGGTGCAATCAGACTGGCAGGTTCAGAACGGCACCCTGTCCATCACGATTTCCCAATTGGGCAGCCCGGTCACCGGCTCGTTTTCCGACTGGACAGCCGCAATTGCTTTTGACGACCCTGCCGAGCCTGGCCCGGCCGGGTCCGTCGAGGTCACGATCGCAATAGGTTCTCTCAGCCTCGGAACCGTAACCGAACAGGCCATGGGTGCGGATTTCTTCAACAACGCCCAGTTTCCGACGGCCCAGTTCACGGCTGACATTTTCAAAACCGAAAGCGGATATGAGGCACGCGGACCACTGACAATCCGCGACAAGACGATCGATATCATACTCCCGTTTTCACTGGACCTTCAGGACGACACCGCGACCATGACGGGCTCGGTTGATCTGAACAGGTTGGATTTCGGCATCGGCGCATCGCAGCCCACCGAAGACTCGCTCGGCTTCATCGTCACCGTCGCTGTGGAACTCGCCGCGTCCCGCAGTCAGTGATGCCAAAAAATATCGCCGGTGACAGGATCACCGGCGGTTTTCGTGTTCGTTGTCTTGCGCTTATTCGGCTTTTTGCGCTTCGACCGAGATCTGCACCTGCACTTCGTCACTTACAAACGGTGCGAACTGGCCCAGATCAAATTCACTGCGGACAAGGGTCGTGGTGGCGTTGAAACCGGCCCATGGCTTGTTTGCCATCGGGTGGGTGTCAACCTTGTTCAGTTTGGCATCCAGAACAACGGATTTGGTCACGCCGTTCATGGTGAGGTCGCCGGTGATCTTGGCCGTGTCTTCACCGGTCACTTCGATACCCGTCGAGGTAAAGGTGATCAGATCGCCCTCGGTCGCACCAAAGAAATCCTCGGTCATGAAGTGATCTTCACGTGGCTTCCAACCGGTGAGCATCTCCAATACCGGCATCGACACGCTCACGCTGGAGGCGGCGGGATTTTCCTGATCGAACATGATCTCGCCCTCAAAGCCCGAGAACATGCCGGTTGTGGTTGAAAAGCCCAGGTGG
Source organism: Ruegeria sp. AG6 (assembly GCF_056541565.1). Lineage (NCBI taxonomy): Bacteria > Pseudomonadati > Pseudomonadota > Alphaproteobacteria > Rhodobacterales > Roseobacteraceae > Ruegeria > Ruegeria sp. AG6. The sequence goes on from NZ_JBQFYQ010000001.1 coordinate 1,067,631, forward strand.
TCATAGCTGAAGACAACCTGGCTGTGGCTCGGGTCCAGCACGTATTTCTCGGCGCTGGCGAATGCCGTGGTCGCCGATACGGCCAGTGCAGCAGCAAGAAGGGTGGATTTCATAACAATCTCCGCGTTTTTGTGAATGCAAACCGTCTGGGTTGCTCACAAACAAAATGTGCCGCCTGTCGGCGGCACACAACCTTTTTCGAGTCACAACATCTGTTCCTTTTTGAACAGAATAAAGTTCAGCCGAAAATTGTTACGCTCTTGCTCAGTTGCCCTTTCAACGCTCGGCTGACATCCGCCGATTCAAGGGGCAGCTTCATCAAAAGGCTCCCATCCACATCAAACAAGTGGACTTCGTTTTCCTCAAAACGCGCACCACCCAGCGATTCATAGCTGCGGCGCAGCACCGTCTGAGGGCGTCCGTCTTCGTTCTTTTGCAGAACACGGACTTCGCGGCGGATCGGATCGAAATAGGCATCCGGGCGCTGATCAAGTACTTCGATCGTCAGCAAACTGACACCGACGATCAGAAACAGCATGGATGCCACCATCTTGATCGGCCAGACATCTGCACCCACGATCGAACCCGGCATCAGCCACATCGAAAACGCCGAAAAGATCAGGAACGCTCCGACCAACCGCGCCAGGATCAAACGGGCCTTCCAGTTTGGCGCGAAGGCAATCATTACCGGCACCGAATGCTCAAAGCGCGAGCCTGCCGCCTCTTCCCGGTATGTGTTTGTATTGGTCGCGGTCATAACACTTCACCTTTTATCAGGTTACTGTCGATTTTCTGTTTGGTCCGGGTAACGTCCGGTATGCAAAACAACTTTGAGCCGAAAAGCGTCAGCATTTGGGCGGCCCAAAGGAAATTGGGCGGCGTCTCAAAGGCATATGTGGCGGGGCTTGCTCCTGCGGTTCAAACGTGTATACGGGGCCATCCTTCGCAATCAGATGAATCGCGCAGCCTCTCGTGGCAGGGTCGCGAAGGACCGGATGGCCCCGCCTATGAAATGCGCCTTGACATAAACAGGAGTGCACATGCCACTGTATGAGCATGTAATGATCGCGCGTCAGGATCTGTCCAACGCGCAGGCGGAAAGCCTCGTCGAACATTTCGGCACCGTTCTGGCTGACAACGGCGGCAAGCTGGTTGATAGCGAGTACTGGGGCGTCAAGACGATGGCCTACAAGATCAACAAGAACCGCAAGGGCCACTATGCCTTTCTGAAAACCGATGCCCCCTCGGGCGCGGTGCAGGAAATGGAACGCCTGATGCGCCTGCATGATGACGTCATGCGCGTTCTGACCATCAAGGTTGACGGTCACGAAGACGGCCCGTCGGTTCAGATGCAGAAGCGTGACGAACGTGGCGACCGCCGCGAGCGTCGTTGATCACCGCCTGAGGAAAGGACACTAAACCATGGCCGCAAAACCATTTTTCCGCCGCCGCAAGGTCTGCCCGTTCTCGGGTGAGAACGCGCCGAAAATCGACTACAAAGACACCCGTCTGCTGCAGCGCTACATCTCTGAGCGTGGCAAGATCGTACCTTCGCGCATCACCGCCGTTTCGGCGAAAAAGCAGCGTGAACTGGCCCGTGCTATCAAGCGCGCCCGCTTCCTCGCCCTGCTGCCCTACGCCGTGAAGTAAGGAGAGACTGACATGCAAGTTATCCTTCTGGAACGCGTTGCGAAACTGGGTCAGATGGGCGACGTCGTTGACGTCAAGCCCGGCTACGCCCGCAACTTCCTGCTGCCCCAGGGCAAAGCCCTGAGCGCGTCCGATGCCAACATCGCGTCGTTCGAAGCCCAGAAAGCGCAGCTTGAGGCCCGCAACCTGGAAACCAAGAAAGAAGCTGAAGCACTGGCTGAAAAGCTGGACGGACAGCAGTTCATCGTGATTCGCTCGGCATCGGATGCTGGTGCTCTGTACGGCTCGGTCACCCCGCGTGACGCCGCTGACGCCGCAACCGAAGCTGGTTTCACTGTCGACAAAAAGCAGGTTGTTCTGGTCAATCCGATCAAGGAACTGGGCCTGCACTCGGTTGCAGTCAAGCTGCACCCCGAAGTCGAAGTTGAAATCAAGATGAACGTGGCGCGTTCGGAAGAAGAAGCCGAGCTTCAGGCCTCGGGCAAATCGATCCAAGAACTGGCCGCCGAAGAAGAAGCAGCCGCTGAATTCGAGATCGCCGAACTGTTCGACGACATCGGCTCGGCCGCATCCGAGGACGAAGAGCTGGCTCCGGAAGCCGCTCCTGCCGAGGAAGACGAAGCCAAAGCCTGATCCGGCAAGGTTTCGAACACAACAAAGGCCGTGCTTCAGCGCGGCCTTTTTTCTTGTCTACGAGACAAACCAGCAAATTTCAGCCCAACTCCATCCATAATCTTGCAGCCAAATACTCAGGCCATATCATTGCCACTCGAAACCCCGGAGAAACTCATGCCCCCGTTCACCCGTCGCAATCTCTTGGCACTCTTACTGACAGCCCCGTTGGTTGCCTGCGGTGCAGGAGAAGTCTCCAAGGCCGAAACATCACAGTTCAACCCTATGCTCTATCCAAACGAAACGCCGGAACTTCGCGCGTCGATCAACAAATGGGCGGACCATTACGAGCTTCCGCGAGAGCTTGTTCACAAGCTTGCCATTCGTGAAAGCACGCATCGCCCCTGGGCAGTCAACCGACCCTATTATGGACTGCTGCAAATCCTTCCGGCCACCGCGCGATCCATGGGGTACACCGGAAACGCCAAAGGCTTGTTGGACGCGGACACCAACCTTGAATTTGCAGGGAAATACCTTCGCGGTGCCTGGCTTCTGTCTGATGGCAACCAGGATCGGGCGATATTTCTTTATGCCAAGGGCTTTTACCCCGAAGCCAAAGCGCGCGGATTGCTGGTGGAAACTGGGCTAAAACCCGCCAACTGACGGTGATTAGCGTCAGAAAGCTGCGTGAAATTAGCACTTTTTGCCGAATAGTGACAAAAATGTTCTATTGAGTGTCTCATTATTTGGAATTGCGCAGACAATTAGTGCCTCGCCTTGTCATGTTTAGGAAATTATGGTGTTCTGGTTCGGTGAGGTAAACGGGTTCCACTCTGTGTTATATGCATGCTCGACGACACCATCGGGCTGTAAGATGGGCCGCAGCTGGTAGGCACCACATGGAAATTGTCGATCTGAGCACTCTGCCGGATTCAGAAGTTCGATACACCGAATTTCTAAGGCAAATCTGTGAGAAGCATGATATGGATCATGCTGCATATGCTGGCATGAACCCGGCCGCCGGTACGGTGGCAGGCTTTGTGACCTATGACGACGCCTGGAACAAGCACTACCAGAACCAGGGTCTGATCATGATCGACCCGACCATCCACATGGCCCGCCGCAGCATCGCGCCGGTGGATTGGAGCCGCCTCGAGCGCAGCCCCGATTTCCAACGTGTATTCCGGGATGCCCATGATTTTGGATTGCCGAACCAAGGCGTTACGATTCCCGTGCGCGGCCCCTATGGGGATATCGGCCTGCTGAGCGCAACGCGCAATTGCAGCAAAGAGGAATGGCGCAAGCTTTATACGCATGTCATCAGTGACTTGCAGTCGATGGCAGTACACATCCATGACAACGTGGTTTCATCAGACGAATTGACCAGCGCGCTATATCATCCAACGCTCTCCAGACGTGAGACAGAGATATTGCAGTGGGTTGCAGCGGGGAAATCGCAACAGGATATCGGCGATATTCTGTCCATTTCGCACCGAACCGTAGAAGTGCACTTGCGTTCCAGCCGAGAAAAGCTTAGTGCGCTGACCACCCCTCAGGCCGTTGGCCGCGCGATTGCAATTGGGCTTATTACCCCAAGTTAAACAAAAAAATCGCCAAATTTCGCCAAAATACGGGAAACCCCCAATAGAAAATCTCCCCGGGCCCGGTAACTTCTAAATTACCGAACAACCACTCGAAGGGGGAAGAAATGATCATCGTGGTAGATGGCCTGAACAGACATATGTTCAGCGAAGTTCTTGACGAAATGTTCGAGCTGAGAGCACGTGTTTTTGGTGGGCGCCTGGGATGGGACGTCAACATTCAAGACGGAAAAGAAATCGACGAGTTCGATCAACTGGACCCGGCATATGTAATCGGACTAGACGATGAGGGGAATGTCGTCGCAGCCGTGCGTGCCCTCCAGACCACCGGACCACACATGTTGTCGGATGTCTTCTCGGCGATCCTTTGCGGCGAAGCACCTCTTCGCAGCGCAACCATGTGGGAATCCACCCGTTTCTGCGTAGACACCCAACGCCTCACGCGTGGCAAGGAAAAGAACTCAGTCTCCTACGCGACTTGCGAGTTGATGATCGGTTCTTTGGAATATGCGAAAAACGCAGGTATTCAGGACATCATCACCGTGATCGATCCGGTCATGGATCGGGTGCTGAAGCGTTCGAATTGCGCGCCTTATGACTATGTCGGCAAGACGGTTCCAATGGGCAAGGTTCACGCATTGGCTGCTTTGTTGGACTGCACCGAAGAACGTATCGCCGGTCTGCGTGAATTTGCGGACATTCACAATGACGTCTTCATGGACGACGAAGAAGCGCTGGCCCTGTTTGCCGCGAAGAAAGCCGCAGCCAAGAATCCTGCGAATCAGGATCACAAACCACTCACCGATCTAGAGAAGTACTTTGTGGAACAGATGAGCGCGGCAAAAACCGAAGCTGAACGGAAAGATGTCCTCAAGCTGATCGAAGCGCTTACGGATACCTTCACGCCAGAACAAAAAACCGCTCTTTTGGAAACCCCCCGTGCTTTTGCTCATGAGGCCTGACCCCCTCACCTCATAGATACAAAAGCCACCCATGCGGAGCCGTCTGATTGCAGGCGGCTCCGTTTTTTTGTCCCTTCTTCCGATGAAGGGAAGGAAGAGGATTACTCCTCTTCCAGTGCCTCAACGGCTTTCTTAAGGTCGTCTTTGCTGACTTCCTTGTCAGTGACCTGAGCCAGCTCCAAAACGTAGTCCACAACCTTGTCTTCAAAGATCGGCGCACGCAGCTGTTGTTGCATCTGTGCGTTCTGCTGAACGAACTCAAAGAACTGACGTTCCTGACCCGGGTACTGACGTGCCTGGTTCATGATTGCCTGTGTCATCTCAGCGTCGGTGACTTCAACCTCGGCCTTCTGGCCCAGTTCAGCCAGCAACAGGCCCAGGCGCACGCGGCGCTCGGCCAGCTTGGTGTGCTCGTCCGTAGGCTCGATCGGGTCATGATCGTGGCCTTCGACTTCTGGGTTTTCTTCGTGCCACAGTTGATGCGCAATCTGCTTGGCCTCGGCTTCAACCAGCGACGGCGGCAGATCGAACGACACCTTCTCGTCCAGCGCATCCAGCAAAGCGCGCTTGATCACGGCGCGAGATGCACCTGCATATTCAGCTTCCAGGCGCTCTGCGATCTGGCTTTTCAGGGCTTCAAGATCTTCGGCGCCGAATTTTTTGGCCAGTTCGTCGTTCACTTCCGCAGCAACCGGTTCTTTGACTTCCTTGATTGTGCAGGTGAACACGGCGTCTTTTCCGGCCAGATGCTCGGCACCGTACTCTTCAGGGAACGTAACGTTGACGTCCTTTACTTCTTCGGCTTTCACGCCAATCAGTTGATCTTCGAAGCCGGGGATGAAGCTGTTCGAGCCCAGAACCAGCGGGTAATCCTCTGCCGAACCACCTTCGAATTCTTCGCCGTCAACCTTGCCAACGAAATCGAACACGATCTGGTCGCCGTCCTTGGCTTTTGACCCCTTGCGGCGCGCTTTGAAGTCCTGAGCGGTTTCCGCCAGATTGTTTAGCGCCTCTTCGACGGCGGCGTCATCGGCCTTGACGATCAGCTTTTCCAACTCGACCGATTTCAGGTCAACTTCCGGGATCGCTGGTAGCGCCTCGTAGGACATGGCGACTTCCACGTCATCGCCTTCTTTCCAGTCCTCATTGGTCATCTTGACCTCGGGCTGAAGCGCGGGGCGATCACCGCTGTCTTCGAAATGCTTGTTCATGGCGCCGTCGATAGTTTCCTGCATCGCCTCGCCCAACAGGCGCTGGCCAAACTGCTTTTTCAGCAGCGCCATTGGCACCTTGCCTTTGCGGAAACCTTTCATTTCGATTTCCGGCTGCGCCTCGGTCAGCTTTTCATTGACCTTCTCGTCCAGCTCGGCTGCTGACACAACGATGTTGTAGCCACGTTTCAGACCTTCGTTCAGCGTCTCGGTAACCTGCATTATGGTAGTCCCCATAGGATTCGGGGCGCGCAAAAAGGGCGCGCCGGGCAAATTTGAAGCCTTCTATTTGCCCAGCCGCCCACGTGCAAGGGGCAAAGGCTGAATCCAGTGGTATTTGATCGCCAAAACCGCAAAAAAGAACGCCCCGGAAACCGGGGCGTTCGCGCTTGTTCCAGCCGGGCAATCAGAACTTCCAGCGTGCGCCCAGAACCCATGCCTCGTTGTTGTCAAAGGATGTGCCGTCATCGAAATCGTGGTTGCGGTATTTCAGATAGACATCCGTGTTGATCGGTTCGACTTTCTGCACGACCGCGATACCCCAGGCTTTGGTGTCAGAACCGTTGCTCTGGAAATCCGAGCCATCATAATAGTCGATACCGACGCCAGTCTTGCCCCAGGACACCCAGTTGCCTTCGTACGAGATCTTACCGTACCAATAGTTCGGATCCGTGGCACCGGCCTGATCATCGTCGCGCGTACCGCCCGCAATCGTAAAACCCAGGCCACTGGGAAGCAGGACAGAAGCAGAACCGATCGTATCTTTGCGATCCCCCGAATTGTTATCCCGATCTCTTACCGAATAGGCAACGGCTGCAGCGAACTCCACACCACCGGCAAAAGTGTTTTCGTAAAACAGACCGACGTCATAATAGTCGTCGTCGTCGCTGCTGGACAAAATGTTCTGACCGTAAGCGAATCCGGCGGAGAACCCATTGAACGACGGCGTATCATACCGCACACGACCACGCCGCGCGCCATCAAAGTTGCTGGAACTGTCACCCACCGTAATACCGCTCAGCATTCCGGTCGTGTCGCGATAGAAGAACCCTGCATTTTCATCGTTGGTAAACGAATACAGCGCGGTTCCGACATATGACAGATCAACCTCTGCGGCGCCATCGGCGACCATGCTGCCCTGACCTGCCGAAAACTTGCCGTAGCCACCTTTCAACGAGAAGTCCACATGGCGAATGTCTTCGCGATTCCATCCATCTGCGTTGGTTCCGAATTGATCGGCAGACGCCGAACCCGGCAGGCCAAGGCCTGTTTCGAACCAAAACTGGAATTCGTTGCTTCCATATGGCTGCACAAGACGCAGGCCAACACGGCTGTTTGACAGATCGTTGTCGAGAACACGGGTCTCGGTATCCTGTCCGTCATCCACCGAGATCAAGGCGGGGTGCAGCTGTCCATACAACAGTACATATCCGCCACTATTGTTTTCGTACTTCATTTCCGCCACAGCCGGGATGGCGGTCGTCGCAGTCAGAACAGCGGCTATTGATATCGGTTTGATGTTAAGGGTCATTTCACTCACCATGAAAGGTTCGGGTTTCAGGTACTGTCCAATTGTTTACGAAATGCGAGCGTTCCAGTGGCCCGCATTCACTCCCTCGCAAGCATTGCAAATTCGCAACATGGCATATCGAAAAATTGGTTATTTTTCATTTTATTTCATACGGTTACGAATCCATTCGAAGATCCAAAGCACAGTGTGCAAATAAATTGTGACGTCCAGCTATGCATCTGGCAAACATTCGGTCTGCATTGATGTGAACCTTGACGGCGGATTTCCGCCGACTCGCCGTGAATTGAGCCGTTCCACGCCCAACAAACTCAAATATTCAACTTTCTGAAAACCTCCGGCACCTGTTCCGGCAAATCTTCCGCGATCAAACCCGGCCCGAACTGGCGCGCACATTCCACATGCAGCCACGCCGCAGTTTCCGCCGACCGCATTGGTGGCAAACCTCGCGCCAACAAACCTGCGATGAACCCTGCCAGCACATCACCGGACCCGGCCGTCGCCAACCATGGGGCCGCTCTTTCGTATACGGCCAAGTTGACCACGCACCGGCCATCCGGCACAGCGATCACCGTGTCCGGGCCCTTGAACAGAACTACGCACCCAGCCCGTTTTGCAGCAGCACGCGTTGCGTCCACCTTGGAAAACGCCGGGCCTTTGGCCGGTTGCGCGTTCATCTGCGCGGCAATGTCCGGGAATACCCGTGCAAATTCCCCGCCATGCGGTGTCAGTACGCATTTGTCGTGCAATCGCGCGATCAGGGCGCCGGGATCCTCGGCAAAAGCTGACAAAGCATCCGCATCCAACACGGTCGCCCGCCGTGCAGCTAGGACAATCGACACGAGCGCCCGCGCCCGCTCGAATCCCAGCGCAGGCCCCAGGCAGAGCGCATTCAGGCGCGTATCCTCAAGTATTTCAGACAATCCATCAGCCCCATCAACCCGCTGCAACATAAGGGCCGTGATCTGGCTGGCAACCTCCATCTGCGCAGACGGCGGCACACCCAGCGTCACCAACCCCGCTCCAACCCGCAAAGCCCCCCGCGCCGCCAAACGCGCGGCCCCTGTTTTGCCCGCCCCCCCGGACAGGATCAAAGCATGACCGTGTGAGTATTTGTGGCCAACCGAAACTTTCGAAAGCTTCACCCCGTCAGCCTCAGTCGTGTGAACGATCTGACCGTCTTCCAGTGGTTCAAGCCCGATCGACTTGGTTCGGACCGTCCCGCAGGTCACCGGACCATCGCCCAGAACATGCCCAAGCTTTTTACTGTGAAACGTCACCGTCATGTCTGCAACTATCGCCTGACCAAGAATGCGACCACTGTCGGCGCACAAGCCGCTTGGCGCGTCAATTGAAACGACCTTTACGCCTCGATCTCGCAGCAGGTCTCTGACCGGCGCATTGGCCAACATGGAAAACGCCCCTGCAAATGGCCGGGTGAGACCCGTGCCAAAAGCCCCGTCGACAACCAGATCAATGCTCTTTGGAAACCCAAGAAAATCGTCCGCCAACGGGGCGGAGTCGACAGCGAAGACGCGAACCTCGTTCTTTGCCCCCCATCTCTCATAATTCACCCGCGCATCCGGAGGCAGCTTTTGCGGGTCTCCATACAGGAACACCTCAACCGCCCACCCCTGCTTCTGCAAAAGCCGCGCCACGACAAACCCGTCACCCCCATTGTTGCCCGGTCCGCACAGCACCACTGCGCGCAGCGGATCCTCTTCATCTGGCCCTAAATATCCCGGGGAGCGCGAGGGGCTGGCCCCTCGCCTGTCCAACATGGGCCATTCTTCGAAAATCGCGTCAACAACACCCTGGCCGGCCCGCTCCATCAGTTCCAGACCGGTCACGTCACCAGACTTGATGGCGGCCTGCTCAATGGCCCGCATCTGTGCCGCTGTCAGCAATTCCATCCTTTCACCCCGCGCCTGATTCAGTTTTGATTACTTTTTGTGCAAGTCGCTCAAAAATTAGCACCCAACCGTTTTTCCAAGCATCCCGACCTGCACGATATCGCAATCACATTGCCGCCCGATCTTAGACGTGATCACTGCCCCTGAGACAACCATTCAAGGTGAACCGGGATGAAAAAGATCGAAGCGATCATCAAGCCGTTCAAACTGGACGAAGTAAAAGAGGCCTTGCAGGATGTGGGCGTCCAGGGCCTCAGCGTCATCGAGGTCAAAGGCTTCGGTCGCCAGAAAGGCCATACCGAACTGTATCGCGGCGCCGAGTATGTCGTCGATTTTCTGCCCAAGGTTAAAGTCGAGGTCGTATTGGACGACGACCAGGTCGACGCCGCGATCGAAGCCATCGTGTCGGCCGCCAAAACCGACAAGATCGGAGACGGCAAGATTTTCGTCTCGCCCGTCGACCAGGCCATTCGCATCCGGACCGGTGAGACCGGCTCGGAAGCGCTCTAACTCACACGATTACTGACACATCTATCAAAAGGACAAAGGGAATGAGCGTAGACGCAGTTCTCAATACAATCCGCGAAGAAGACGTCGCCTATGTCGACATCCGCTTCACCGACGTGCGCGGCAAGCTGCAACACGTCACGGTGGACGTCGATCTGGTCGACGAAGACTTCCTGGAAGAAGGCTTCATGTTTGACGGCTCGTCCATTGCAGGCTGGAAGTCGATCGAAAACTCGGACATGAAACTGATCGCCGACACGACCTCGGCTTACATCGACCCGTTTTATGCGGAAAAGACACTGTGTCTGCACTGCTCTATCGTTGAGCCCGACACCGGTGAAGCCTATGGCCGCGACCCGCGCGGAACCGCGCAGAAAGCCGAAGCCTACCTGAAGTCCAGCGGTATCGGTGACGTTGCCTATATGGGTCCCGAAGCTGAATTCTTCCTGTTCGATGACGTTCGTTTTTCCAACAGCATCAACAAGGTATCCTTCGAAGTTGATGCAACGGATGCGTCGTGGAACACCGACACCGAATATGAGATGGGCAACATGGGCCATCGCCCGGGCGTCAAGGGCGGTTACTTCCCGGTCAACCCCATCGACGAAGCCCAGGACCTGCGCTCGGAAATGCTGTCGACCATGAAACGTCTGGGCATGAAGGTCGACAAGCACCACCACGAGGTTGCATCCTGTCAGCACGAGCTGGGCCTGATCTTCGACAGCCTGACCAAGCAGGCCGACGAGCTGCAAAAATACAAGTACGTCATCCACAACGTGGCACACGCCTACGGCAAGTCGGCCACTTTCATGCCCAAGCCGATCGCGGGTGACAACGGCACCGGCATGCATGTGAACATGTCGATCTGGAAAGATGGCAAGCCGCTGTTCGCCGGCGACAAGTATGCCGACCTGTCGGACGAGGCGCTGTACTTCATCGGCGGCATTCTGAAACACGCCAAGACCCTGAACGCCTTCACCAACCCGGCAACCAACAGCTACAAGCGTCTGATCCCAGGTTTCGAAGCCCCCGTTCTGCGGGCCTATTCCGCACGTAACCGTTCGGGTTGTGTGCGTATCCCATGGACTGAAAGCCCCAAAGCCAAACGTGTCGAGGCGCGCTTCCCCGATCCGGCCGCCAACCCCTATCTGGCGTTTGCCGCCCTGCTCATGGCTGGTCTTGATGGCATCAAGAACAAGATCAACCCCGGCGAGGCGATGGACAAGAACCTGTACGACTTGCCCGCCGAGGAACTGGCCGACATCCCGACCGTCTGCGGCAGCCTGCGTGAGGCTCTGGAGGCTCTGGCATCCGATCACGACTTCCTGCTTCAGGGCGATGTGTTCACCAAAGACCAGATTGACGGCTACATCGCGCTCAAGATGGAAGAGGTGGAAACCTACGAGCACACGCCGCACCCGGTGGAGTACGGCATGTACTACAGCTGCTAAGCTGAGTACGGAAACGATTTGGCAGGGCGCCCCTTCGGGCGCCCTCGTCATGTCTGCCCACACGGTTTGACGCGCCGCCGTTGATCCAACAGACTGGTGAGAACACTCCCGACCGGAGACGACAGTATGCCTTGCGATACCTCACCTTTCTCGAAATTCTCAAACCTTGTGACATCCGAACAGGAGCTGAGGAGGATCTCTGGCCATCCGCTGCCGCAGATCACCGCCAAGGAGGTGTCCTCTCTCGATCAGATGTGTCGCGATTTCATTGCGACCTCGCCCTTTTGCCTGATCGCTTCGGCCAACACCGACGGGCATCTTGATGTGTCACCCCGCGGCGACCCGCCCGGCTTTGTTCAGGTGCTGTCCGATACCCTGATCGCAGTCCCGGATCGGCCGGGAAACAAACGCGTGGATACGTTTCACAATGTTCTCAAGGATCCGCGCGTCAGCGTCCTGTTCTTTGTTCCGGGCAAGATGGAAACGCTCCGCATTCGCGGCACAGCCCGTATCTGTGCTGACACCCGTTTGCTTGAAACCATGGCCATTGACGGGCACCCGCCCAAACTGGCGCTGCTCATCCATGTCGCGACAGCATTTGCACACTGTCCCAAATGTGTAATCCGCGCACATCTGTGGCAACCCAAAGACTGGCCGGATTCGACCCATCTGCCAAATATGAATGCGATGATGGTGAAACACGCCCGCATCAATGCCACCCCAGAGGAATGGTTCGAAACGCTCAGGAAAAAGGGCGAGCTGGACCTTTATTAACCGCTTTGCCCAAGACGCAGCCCACGCTAGGCTAACCGCAGATTTCAATTCCATCGGATTACGCCCATGTTTCGACTTGCCACCATTCTTGCCCTTTCCCTGACGTCCCCGGTTCTGGCCGCACCCTGTGGCAACACCAGCGCTGGATTTGAGGCATGGAAGGCCGATTTTGCCAAACAGGCACGCAAGGCGGGGGTGAAAAAGAAAGGTTTGCAAGCGCTGTCCCAGACACAATATGCCACGCGCACCATCGCCGCAGACCGCAATCAAAAAAGCTTCAAATACTCGCTGGACAAGTTCATGCGAGTCCGAGGCGCTGATACAATCGTCGCACAGGGGCGCAAACGCAAAGCCGCCAACCCGAACTATTATGCCGCCTTTGAGCGGCAATATGGTGTTCCTGCGGGCGTTTTGATCGCCATTCACGGCATGGAAACCGGCTTTGGCAATTTCATGGGCGACAGTCAGGTTGTTTCCGCAATCACAACATTGGCCTATGATTGTCGCCGGTCAGAGTTCTTTATTCCCCACGCAATTGGGGCACTGAAACTGGTCGACATGGGCAGTATCACAATGTCGACAAAAGGGGCAAAACATGGCGAACTGGGCCACACGCAATTCCTGCCAGGCAACGCCCTGACCTATGGTGTCGATGCTACGGGCGACCGGCGCGTGGACTTCTACAACATGACGGATGCATTGGCCTCAACCGCCAATTTCCTTCGCCAGAAAGGGTGGAAACCGGGACGCGGCTATCAACCCGGAGAACCAAATTTTCGCGTCTTGCAGCAGTGGAATGCAGCCTCTGTCTATCAGCAATCCATCGCAATAATGGCTGCCCGAATCGACAATTAGCCCCGCCGCACCGACAACACGCGCTGCGCCCAATTTCGCCACATTTCCGCCACAGTGACAAACAAAAGCCTTTGGTTGCTTGGTTTCCAAAGCGTAACCAATCGCCGGTAAATTTCACTTTTTTGCATTTTTTGCCAAATTCTCTGCAAGAAGGGGTGCTAACCTTTGGCTGACAGAATGTAAAAAAGGACAGGGCAGTGGCTCGGAAGCACAGCTACCATGGCGGCCTGCAATTTGATGGCGACGCAACTGGCGCGATAGAGCGCTTTGGAACGATCGTCGCCACGACGCTGGAAGACTACGGTCATCTGGTCGAGCGCAAGGCCCTGCTCAGCGCGACCGAGGCCAGCATCGTCTCGAGCCAGTATCTTGTGCGGATGACTCTGGATACAGGCACCTCCGGACAGCAGGACCGATACGAGCGCATGGATCGCGCTGCGGGGTTGAAAACCATAACAAAGCCCCGCGTGTCACATCCACAAAACAGGTTGGTACTGACAATAACGCCAGTCTCGCCACTTTTGGACGACGCCGAGATTTCGGAACTGATGCTGGTGGTCACTCTGTATCGCATGGTCGATATCTGTTCGACCCGGCGGGTTGAATGGTTGTCGCCACACACGGTTCTTACTGTCGAGCACTTCATGAGCGCCTTTGACACCCTGACACCAAGCCGAACAAGCCGGGATCGAAAGCAGATCTTTCAATCACTGACCGGACAGTTCGCCGGGATGCAGCAGTCTGAACAGGATGACACGATCACTGCCTTACACACTCCTGCCGCGCGTCCAATTCAACTGACGGACGAACAATTGCTCAGCATCGCGTTCCGAAGCGACGAGGCAGACCTGCCCACCCGGAAGGACGCAGGCGCTTCCATCGCGGATGATGACAAGCCAAGCGACATCCTGCGGCTCAGCAGTTGGTGCTTGACCGGAGTTCTGGCCAGCATTTCAGCGCCAATTGCCGTATCGATGGCCGCAGTCAATCTGATCCGGGGCGAAGATTTCCGCCTGAACACACAGGTGCTTGTATTCACATTTGCCATTGTCGCACTGAACGCCAGCAATGCGTTGGCCGATGTAGCGGGCGCCTTGGGCATGTAAAGGAATTATCGAAGACCCTCCTAGGAGGCCCCGCCATCAGGCGGGGTTTTCCGTTTTTGGGATCGCGTTTGCGGCCAGAACGTATGTGTGGATGGAAAACACGACTGCGTTGGTTTTCGGCAAACGCAATAGCGTCTGCCGCTCGCTTCGCAGATAAGACGCTTGACGCCGGTCCCGTATTTTGCGCGGCTCACTTGCACTGCGAGGCTGGAACAGCTCCGGGTCTTCGTACCACAGGGCGTTGAAGCGCCACAGCGGGCGACCGGGTTGAATACCGTCGAATAGCCTCTGCACCCGTTTCGCGACATTGGCGTCATAGCTTTCCACGGGCACGTGGATATCAATCAACGGTCGCATGAATTTCTCGGACAGGCGCCAACTGGCAGGGAAACACAGGATGGCACCCGTCAGAACATGCTCATTTCCCCGTTTCTGAAGGATGCAAAAGTCCTCTTGTACCAGCCTGCACAGCGTATCAAGCGGACAATCCCGATCGATCGCGACGGATACGCCATCCGGCCTTGCGGCCTCTGCCCCGGCCGTGGGATATGTCTGTGTCAACACCAGATCCAGCAACTCTTGCGCGGCAGGTTTGGCCCCAGGATCAAGCGCAAGAACATCGTCGCGCCGCTCAGCCAGAATTTCTTCGCGGCGCCGCATTTGGTCGGCAAAAGCCTCATCCTGATCTAGCCAGCTTTCCATGGTTGCCGGTTGAATACCCGGCAAAGCGCGTGGGCTTTCGACATCATACGGAATCTTGTTTTGCAGAATACGAGTCATGCTGGAGGCTTAGCATGCGCAACTTTTCTTGTCGGTCGAAAACGACAACCTCGCCGTCGCATTTTTCTCAGACGATTGGTTGTGGCGGATGAATTGTAATTGGAACAAGCAATGAGGCCAGCCATGAACCAGCACTATCGAGACACGCGCAAGATTGACCCCAGCCGCGGCACGACATTGGGCGATGGTACGCCGAACGAAAATGACCGGATCGAGATTGGGCCGACGCAGCTTGCGTTTGACGAGTGGGCCGCTGCGGGGCTGGAACTTCCCAATCTGGCACGGATGCGGGAACACCGCTGGAAGAGGCTGACACAGGCCATTGTGGACCGCGGCTATGGCGGCTTGCTGATTTTTGACCCGCTGAATATCCGCTATGCCACCGACAGCACGAATATGCAGCTGTGGAACACCCACAATCCGTTTCGGGCGGTTCTGCTGTGTGCGGATGGCTATATGGTGATCTGGGATTACAAGAACTCCCCCTTCCTCAGCACCTTCAACCCGCTTGTGTGCGAGCAGCGCTCGGGCGCTGACCTGTTCTACTTCGACCGGGGCGACAAGGTTGACGTGGCCGCAGATGTGTTCTCGAACGAAGTACGCGTACTGATCGAAGAACACGGCGGCGGCAACATGCGCCTGGCCGTCGACAAGATCATGCTGCACGGATTGCGCGCGCTCGAGGCGCAGGGGTTCGACATCATGGAAGGCGAAGAGCTGACCGAGAAGACCCGCGCCGTCAAAGGGCCCGACGAAATCCTGGCCATGCGCTGCGCCAGCCATGCCTGCGAAACTGCGGTTGCCGAAATGGAACGGTTTGCCCGTGCCAATGTCGGCGACGGCAAGACCTCGGAAGATGATATCTGGGCTGTTCTTCACGCCGAAAACATCAGGCGTGGCGGTGAGTGGATCGAAACCCGTCTGCTGGCTTCGGGCCAGCGGACCAACCCGTGGTTTCAGGAATGCGGCCCGCGGATCACCCAGCAGAACGAGATCATCTCGTTCGACACTGACCTGATTGGTTCTTACGGGATTTGCATCGATATTTCCCGCAGTTGGTGGATCGGCGATCAGAAGCCGCGCGAGGACATGATCTATGCCATGCAGCACGCCCATGAACACATCATGACCAATATGGAGATGCTCAAGCCCGGCGTGATGATCCCTGAACTGACCGCAAATTCCCACCGGCTGGACAAGAAGTTCCAGGCGCAGAAATATGGCTGCCTGATGCACGGCGTCGGCCTTTGCGATGAATGGCCGTTGGTTGCTTATCCGGACAAGGCGGTTGAAGGGGCCTACGATTATCCGCTGGAACCCGGAATGGTCTTGTGTGTCGAAGCCTGCGTGGGCGAAGTGGGTGGCGATTTCAGCATCAAGCTGGAGGATCAGGTTCTCATAACCGAAGACGGATATGAGAACCTGACGAAATACCCCTTCGATGCCCGGTTGATGGGGCTCGAGTGAGGCCGGCGCCTCATTCTGACCAATGAGACCGGCGCACGTTGCCGTGCCAGTCTTCGACAGTTGGACTTACCTGAGCCTGCGGCCCGCTGAAAACTGCGGGCCGGGATTGCCCGACGGCAAAACCCACGAGGCCAGCCAGAACAATCGCCATGACTGTACTGGGTAGTATCTTTGGAAGATGTGCGGCAACGTCTGCATGTGCCATCTGCGTCTCCTTTATCAATTGCTGTAGGCCGTAGATGGGCTTGATTGCAGCATAAGTGAAACGAATGTTTGTTTTACATCTTATCACAAACACTGATGAAGCGCCGACCACCCCCAAAATAGCGGCCGCGCCTGTCACCGCCCGGGGCATCTTTCGGATTGCAAGGCGCGCGCTTGGTTCTCACCTTCCCGTGACGCGTTTGACATAAGGGTTGTGACCCGGCGGGCTAGACCACAGTATTGGGGATGTTTCCCCGAACCGTTCAAGGAGCCGACATGCCCACGGAACGCATCACTTTTGCCGGACATGACGGCAGCCAATTGGCCGCGCGGCTGGATTTGCCGGATGGTCCGGTCCTTGCGACGGCCCTGTTTGCCCATTGCTTCACCTGTTCCAAGGACATACCTGCGGCCCGGCGCATTTCGGCCCGCCTGGCGGCCATGGGAATTGCAGTGCTTCGGTTCGACTTTACCGGCCTGGGTCATTCCGAAGGAGAATTCGCCAACACGACCTTCACGTCGAATGTCGAGGACCTTATCTCGGCCGCGCAATATCTGGCCGGACGAAACATGGCCCCTGCCCTGCTGATCGGTCACTCGCTTGGCGGCGCGGCGGTTTTGCGGGCGCGTGCCGGAATTCCGACGGTCAAGGCCGTGGTCACCTTGGGCGCACCGGCGGATCCCGGCCACGTGTCCCATCATTTCGAGGATGCCCTGCCCCAGATCGAACAGCAGGGCAGCGCCGAGGTCACCTTGGGCGGGCGCCCGTTTCGAATTGGCAAAGCGTTCGTGGACGACATTGCGGGGTCGGCCCTGTCTGCCTCGATCGCTGATCTCAAGGCCGCTTTGCTGATCCTGCACGCTCCTCGGGACGAAACGGTCAGTATCGACAACGCAAGCACCATCTTTCTGGCTGCAAAGCACCCAAAAAGCTTCGTCACCCTCGACGATGCCGATCACCTGATCACACGGGCCTCTGATGCTGAATATGCCGCGGATGTCATCTCGGCTTGGGTTTCGCGCTATCTGAAACTTTGCCCACCCGCGCCGCCCCCGGGTGCGCCGGAAGGTGTCGTTCGCGTAACAGAAGCGGATCCGAATGGCTTCATGCAGGATATTCAGGCAGGCCCGCACCATCATGCCGTTGCAGATGAGCCTGCCTCTTATGGCGGCACGGAAAAGGGCATGTCGCCTTATGGATTTGTCTCATCCGGTCTCGGCGCCTGCACGTCCATGACGATAAGGATGTATGCGCGCCGCAAAAAATGGCCGCTGACCAGTGTCAGCGTCGATGTCTGCCATGACAAAGTTCATGCTCAGGATGCCGGTTTGGCGAATGAAGGCAAAGTGGATCAGTTCCGCCGCAAAATCCGCCTGAGCGGCCCGCTTGATCAGGAACAAAAACAGCGCCTGCTGGAAATCGCAGACAAATGCCCGGTTCACCGGACACTTGAAGGCTCGGCGCATATCACGACCGAACTTCTTACCTGAGAGAAGGCCGCCGGACAGGCGGCCTTTTGATTATCTGCGGCGTGGTGCCGGACGATGGATCGGTGGCCGCGCGGCAGGTGGCCGGGCCACCGGGGGTCGCGGCCGCGCAGGAGGTTTGGCAACCGGTGGATTCGGGCGCTCGGGACGCACGGGCCGATCAGGTCGATCTGGGCGGTCCGGGCGGTTGATATCAACATTCACATCGACATCGCGATAGTAGTCGTTCCACAGCATCGAGTCATAGAACGGGTCATACCCGTATCCGACGCCGACCGTTACGCCGTCACAGGCCGACAACGTCAAAGTCGCGGCCCCCAGCCCCAATGCGAGGGAAATCCGTTTAATCAGTCCAATGCGCATCTTGCCCCCCTCACAGAAGCGACCGGAACGACGCGAAAACGGCGTTCAAGTCTTCGGCGAAATCCGGGTCTGCCCCATCCCGCAGGATGGCAACAGCTATGGCGACACGGTTGCGCGGCAAGTCAATGACAGTGGCCGTGAAGTTCACCCCCTTGCCATCGCGGCGCCCTGTCCCCCGAAAGACACGGGCGGGCAACCCGCCGATGCGGATGTCGCTGGTGCTGGTAAGGGTCGGGTCTTTGACCAGAAACTTGTCGATATCCTGCAAGTAGCGGACCCCATCCTGAATGGTCGCAACCCCTGAAGGTGAAACAAACCCCATCCAGACGTTGTCGTCGGTTACGGGACGCAGCCCCATGACCCGAGCCACCGCACGCGGATCATCCAACCCGGTGTCTTCGATCTCACGCGGGCCGCCAGTGCGCAGCACCCAGAAATCTGGCACGTCGAACCGAAACAGGGCGCGACCATCCTCGGTATATGTCACTGGTGTGTCGGCCAGTGCTGATCCTGCCCCACCCAGCCAGACAGCGGCGCAAGCGGCAAGAATTGGAGATGATAATAAACGCATATTTCAATAACCTGATGATTTCTTCACCCTCAGCTTGACCGCTGAAAGCGCGACTTGTCCAGCACTGCGTTGCAAAGACCCAGAAAAACCGCGTTCCGGTATTTCCCTTCCCCGCACGTGTCATCTGCCTCTTGCAAGCATCACGCCCCAATTTTTCAGACAAATACATGAAATCTATTGCGCATAGACCCCGACGGTCTGGCCGCCCGCATCATCAACGAAACGGATCGCGTCCCCATTTCGCCAGACGTCGTAGCAGGCCCACAAATCGGCAGGTGGCCATGTCGAGCAGTATTGATCCCCTCTCACCGCCCAGCGCCCGACACTTGGCCCGCCCGAGAAATACTGCGTGGTCATGCTGGCTTCGAAAACCTGCCAAACACCCGAGCCGTATTCCAGCTTCTTGCCAGCCAAGGCTGACAGGATTTCCTCTCCGGACAGTTTCTGGAAGTCTCCGGCCGTCAAAACAACCGGCCAAAGAGCGAAAATCAGGGCAAACCGTCTCATACCTGCTCTCACATCTTGTTCCCTTGCGCACAGGCGGCTAAACCCCGCGCCAACGCCTCATCCCAATCACATAAAGGTGCTGCCGCCAATGATTCCCCGTTATTCCCGCCCTGACATGGTTGCCATTTGGTCGCCCGAAACCAAGTTTCGCATCTGGTACGAAATCGAGGCGCATGCCTGCGATGCCATGGCCGATCTGGGCGTGATCCCGCGCGAGAATGCAGAAGCCGTTTGGAAAGCCAAGGACGTGGAATTCGACGTCGCCCGTATCGACGAGATCGAAGCCGTAACCAAGCATGACGTCATCGCATTCCTGACCCATCTCGCCGAACATGTCGGCAGTGAAGAGGCCCGGTTCGTGCACCAGGGCATGACCAGTTCAGACGTGTTGGACACCTGTTTCAACGTCCAGCTGACGCGCGCGGCGGACCTTCTGATCGCCGATCTCGAAGGGCTTTTGGCAGCGCTCAAGCACCGTGCGTTTGAACACAAGGACACCGTTCGCATCGGCCGCAGCCACGGTATCCACGCAGAGCCTACGACAATGGGCCTGACCTTTGCCCGGTTCTATGCCGAGATGGACCGCAACCTGTCCCGTATGCGCGACGCCCGTGCGGAAATCGCAACTGGGGCCATCAGCGGTGCCGTCGGCACATTTGCCAATATCGATCCCGCCGTCGAGGAACATGTCTGTGACAAACTGGGCCTTGTGCCCGAACCGATCAGCACCCAAGTGATCCCGCGTGATCGCCATGCGGCCTTCTTTGCGACGCTTGGCGTCATCGCCAGCAGCATCGAAAACATCGCCATCGAAATCCGCCACATGCAGCGGACTGAGGTTTTGGAGGGCGCAGAATTCTTCTCGATGGGCCAGAAAGGCTCGTCGGCCATGCCGCACAAGAAAAACCCGGTACTGACCGAGAACCTGACCGGGCTGGCCCGCATGGTACGCGCGGCAGTGATCCCGGCAATGGAGAATGTCGCGCTCTGGCATGAACGCGACATCTCGCATTCCTCGGTCGAGCGCATGATCGGACCGGATGCCACGATTACACTGGATTTTGCGCTGGCCCGTCTGACCGGTGTGATCGACAAGATGCTGATCTTCCCCGAAAACATGCTGGAAAACATGAACAAATTCCCCGGTCTTGTCATGAGCCAGCGTGTTCTTCTGGCCTTGACCCAGGCAGGGGTCAGCCGTGAGGACGCCTATGCCATGGTCCAGCGCAACGCGCTGAAGGTTTGGGAACACCGCACCGATTTCAAACAGGAACTGCTGGCGGATGCCGATGTAACGGCCGCGCTCAGCCCCGAAGAAATCGAAGAGAAATTCGACCTCGGCTATCACACCAAACACGTTGATACGATCTTCGCCCGGGTATTTGGCGAATAAGGTACGTCTCGACGCCGCCTTCACACGGCCCGGTCTGCAATGCGCAGGCCGGGCCTTGTTTTTTGCCAGACTGCCCGAAATCGGTTATTCTGCGAATGATTTTTGGGGAGAGGCACCATGATCCGTACCGTTCTTTGCTCACTTGCACTTGTTTGTGTGGCATCTGCCGGCCTTGCATGCAGCGGGCATTCCAAACAGACGCAATCCTGCGCACCCGGCACAACCTGGGACACTGAAACGCAAAGCTGCACGAAATCGGTCAACAGCTGACGAATTTCTGTCCGACTTGTGAATAAAAGCAACCGTTCCACTGTTAGCTTTTTTGTAGATCGCACTATGATTTTGTGAGCAGCCCCGAGAACGGAGTAAGAATATGCGCCTTTTGTTAGCTTCAGCCCTCGCTTTGCAGGCCTTCGCCTTTGCCCCTGTGGTCCACGCCGCAGGCGGCGACAGCAGCAGCCCGCCGAAACCGACGAATACGACCAAGAAATGTTTGTTCGGTCGGGTCTATGACGAAGCCAGAGGCCGGTGTGTCAAACCCAACAAAACCAACCTGTCGGAAGATCAGCTTTACGACGCCGTCCGCGAACTGGCCTATGACGGGCAATACGGGCACGCGCAGGATATCCTGCGGATCATGGATCAGGACGACGACCGTGTGCTGACCTATTGGGGCTTTACCTACCGCAAGATGGGCGAGCTGGAGCTGGCGAACGTCTTTTACCAGAATGCCATCAATGCCAATCCCGACAATCTTCTGGCGCGCAGCTACATGGCGCAAGGCTTTGTAACCGAAGGAAAAACCGATCTGGCAATCGAGCAATGGCGTGAGATCAAAGCCCGCGGCGGCGAAGGGACCTGGGCCGAGACGTCTCTGCGCGAGGCTATCCGGACAGGGTTTACCTACAGCTACTGAGCTTCAGGGTTATTTAACCCGACTCCCGTTAATCTGCCCGTGGTTCGGAAAATTTGGCACTACGGGCAGATGCAGGACACAAACGCTTTGATACAAATGGCAAATGGGGGGTCTGCCCCACTTGCCGCGGGGGATGAACACGCGCCGCAAGTTGTTCCGCGCACATTGACCGGTCAGCAAAAAGCGGCCGTTGTCGTGCGCCTTCTGTTGAACGAGGGCGCCGATATTCCACTTGAGGAACTGCCTGACGACCTGCAAGAGACATTGACCCATCAACTTGGGCAAATGGGCCTTGTGGATCGTGTAACCCTGGGCGCAGTGGCCCAGGAATTCAGCGACGCTCTGGACAATGTCGGGCTGGCTTTTCCACATGGGCTTGCAGGTGCATTGGATGCGGTGAACGGAAAGATCGCACCATCGACGGCCGCGCGCCTGCGCAAGCTTGCCGGGGTGCGCCAGATCGGCGATCCTTGGCAACGCCTGCGTGACATACCCGTTGAGGATCTTGCCAAAATAGCCCAAGCGGAAAGCACCGAGGTGGCGGCCGTCATGCTTTCAAAGATGGATACCGCACAGGCGGCGCAGATGCTGGCCCATATGCCGGGCCCGGTTGCGCGGCGCATTACCTATGCCATCTCGAAAACAACAAATGTCACCCCCGAAGCGGTTGAACGTATTGGCTGGTCGCTGGCCGCGCAACTGGATCAGCGGCCTGCTCAGGCTTTCGACAATGGTCCGGGCGCACGCGTGGGCGCGATCCTGAACCAGTCGGCGGCCGCGACACGCGATGACTTGTTGAACGCATTGGACGAGGACGACGCCGAATTTGCGGATCTGGTACGCCAGTCGATCTTTACCTTTGCCCATATCCCAAGCCGTATCACGGCCCGCGATGTTCCCGCCATCCTGCGTGAAGTGGAACAGCCGGTTCTTGTCACCGCACTGGCAGGTGCCGCCGCGGATGATGACAAGGCATCCGTTGAATTCATTCTGTCAAACATTTCGTCCCGCATGGCCGACAATCTGCGCGAGGAAATGGCCGAACGTGGGCGCGTCAAACAATCGGAAGCCGAAGATGCCATGACACAGGTGGTGGCCGCCATTCGCGTTCTGGTCGATGCCGGTTCCATTGTTCTGATCGAAAACGATGACGAGGAAGATGCAGCCTGACCCCGCGAACCCGCAGGTATTGCGCGATCCGGCCACCTGCTGCGGGTTCAGGTTTTCCGCCCGTCTGAGCGCTTGAGCTTGCAGGCATCGGGCTGTATGTCTTTCTCAGCAATTCGCAACACGCGGTGAGACACCTCCATGCCCGTTGAAAAGTCGGAGCTCAGCCGGTTTGAGCTTGGGAAATACTATGTCGCCAACCTGTTTCTTCAGGGGGTCATCCGCGTTATGCGCATGCTTCCCTATGAGCGGCGTATTGCAACGATGGGGGCTATCGTGCGGTTTCTGGCACCTGTTGTCGGGTTTCGCAAACGTGTCCGTCGGAATCTGAAGCTGACTTGCCCGGACTTGCCTGAAGCCGAAGTCAGGCAGATCTGCCGCGATGTGCCGGACAATGCCGGTCGTGCGATCATGGAACATTTTTCTCCGGAAGACTTTATCGAACGGCAGAGCAAGGCCAAGATTTCTGGGCCAGGTATCGCTGCATTTGACGCGGCTGTTGCCGAGGGGCGTCCGGTCATGATGATTACGGCGCATTTCGGTCACTACCTTGCAGCGCGCATCGCCTTGCAGACATACAGCGGTCAGCCCATCGGCTGCCTGTATCGGCGGATGGCCAACCCGTATTTCAACGACGCTTATGTCGAAGCTTTCTACAAGACAGGCGCCCCGATGTTCGAACAGGGGCGGCGCGGTATGGTCGAGATGGTGCGCTCCTTGAAAAAGGGTGGGATCATTGCCATCGTTTCAGATCTTCACGCAATGGGCGGTGAAGAATTGATGTTTTTCGGTAAACCCGCAGTGACATCCGTGCTGAACGCCGAGTTGGCCATCAAGTACAATGCCGAGCTGATTCCGTGTTACGCGGTACGTCAGCCCAACGGTCTTGATTTTGAGATCGTTCTGCACGAACCGGTTCCGCACACCGACCCAAAAACCATGACCCAGTTCACCAATGACGATCTGGAAAAGATGGTGCGGCAGCATATGGGGCAATGGTTCTGGATTCACCGCCGCTGGAAACACTGGAACGGGTTGGGCATCAAGCCGGAAGAGATGCCCTGATCACCTGACCCGGGTGGCGGCAACAATCGGCCCTTCCCCGGCCCTTTGAACCAGAACGACAGCCGGCAGGTCCAAACCAAGCTGAACCGTGAATGATTGCGGCGCAGTTCCATCCCACTGCCCTGCAATCTGCCAGGCCTCAACTACATTGGCATAGTCCAGCTCGTGCCCGGCCAGCTCTCCGCGACGGATCGAAGCGTGCCGCATGGGCGAATACTGAACCACATGCACGTCATAGGTATCGCCTTTCGGCAACTCGACGGGCGTCACATCCACTGTCACTTCATCGGCTGAGCGCACG
This sequence comes from Ruegeria sp. AG6, assembly GCF_056541565.1. NCBI lineage: Bacteria > Pseudomonadati > Pseudomonadota > Alphaproteobacteria > Rhodobacterales > Roseobacteraceae > Ruegeria > Ruegeria sp. AG6. Next base: position 1,092,023 of record NZ_JBQFYQ010000001.1, read on the forward strand.
GCCGTCACAAGCGCTTCGGGCGCTGCTTTCAGATGCGCCTCGATCAATCGATCAAGTTCACGGGATTGCGCTCCGACGATGTCGTGCTGCCCGTTGATCACCATCTGCGGGGTGTAGATCATGGAACGCGCCCCCTCGCGGGCATAAGCCCGCTGCCGGAGCGTATGATCGGGGTCTGCGTATTCGTCCTTCCACCCGATATAGTCCCAGTAATCGACATGCAAAGCCAGCCCTATGACGTCGTCGCGCTTGGCCAGATCATGCATGATCCGATCTGCCGGCGGGCAGGATGAACACCCCTGAGACGTGAACAGCTCAACCACAACCGGGTCTTCCTCGGCCGCGACCTGTACCGCCACAAGGCAGGAAAACACGGCGGTCAAGGCAATGGATCTGAACATGAGAACTCTCGGGTTGAGCGGTTGGATCTCAGGGATAGCTGCTTTGACACTCAACAGCCAATCAAGGTTTCTTGAGGCTTTGACGCATTCCCTCCGCGAAAAAGTGTACAATAGTATACAAATTTCCCTCTCGGCGCGTGTTCAGCCTTGAACACGGGGGCTTGGTGATGCAGATAACACTCAGCAAATCCCAATATCCAAGTCATTTGAGAGGGAGGCCACAGATGCCCATCAAAGTCGGACAGGATAACGCCAAAACGCGCCGCAGTCTGAGCGTGAATGGTAAATCCATTTCCTATTATTCGATCCCTGCCGCGCAAGAGGCCGGTCTGGGCGATTTCTCGAAACTGCCTGCCGCACTCAAGGTGGTTCTGGAAAACATGTTGCGGTTCGAGGATGACGGGTTTTCGGTCTCGGTCGATGACATCAAGGCTTTTGCCGAATGGGGCGCCAACGGTGGCAAAAACCCTCGTGAAATCGCCTATCGCCCTGCCCGGGTACTGATGCAGGATTTCACCGGCGTTCCCGCCGTGGTGGATCTGGCCGCGATGCGGGACGGCATCAAGGCGTTGGGCGGCGACGCGCAAAAGATCAACCCGCTGAACCCTGTCGATCTGGTCATCGACCATTCGGTGATGATCGACGAATTCGGCAACCCGCGCGCGTTCCAGATGAATGTGGACCGTGAATACGAACGCAACATGGAACGGTACCAGTTCCTGAAATGGGGTCAGGGTGCATTCAACAACTTCCGCGTTGTCCCCCCCGGCACCGGCATCTGCCACCAGGTGAACCTTGAATATTTGGCCCAGACCGTCTGGACCGACACCGACCAGAACGGTGAAGAAGTCGCCTATCCCGACACGCTGGTCGGCACCGACAGTCACACCACCATGGTCAACGGCATGGCCGTGCTGGGCTGGGGTGTCGGCGGGATCGAGGCCGAGGCCGCGATGCTGGGTCAACCGATCTCGATGCTGATCCCCGAGGTCGTGGGCTTTGAGCTGACCGGTGATCTGGTCGAAGGCACCACCGGCACCGACCTGGTTCTGAAGGTCGTGGAAATGCTGCGCGAAAAAGGCGTTGTCGGCAAGTTCGTCGAATTCTACGGCGAAGGCCTGGATCGTCTGCCGCTGGCCGACCGTGCGACCATCGCCAACATGGCCCCGGAATACGGCGCGACATGCGGCTTTTTCCCGATTGACGGCGAAACGCTGCGCTACATGCGCAACACCGGCCGCGACGAGGATCGCATCGCGCTGGTTGAAGCCTACGCCAAGGAAAACGGTTTCTGGCGCGATGAAAACTATGCGCCGATCTACACCGACACCCTGACCCTGGATATGGGCACGATTGTTCCGGCAATCTCGGGGCCCAAACGCCCGCAGGATTATGTTGCGCTGACTGACGCCAAGGCCGCATTCGCCAAGGAAATGGCCGAGACCTTCAATCGCCCGATGGGCAAACAGGTCGAGGTCAAAGGCGAAAACTATGGCATGGAATCGGGCAAGGTCGTGATCGCCTCGATCACGTCCTGCACCAACACGTCGAACCCTTACGTGATGATCGGAGCGGGCCTCGTGGCGCGTAAGGCAGCCGCGCTGGGGCTGGATCGCAAGCCTTGGGTCAAAACCTCACTGGCACCGGGGTCGCAGGTTGTGTCCGCTTACCTCGAGGCCGCGGGCCTTCAGGAGGATCTGGACAAGATCGGCTTCAACCTCGTCGGATACGGCTGCACCACATGTATCGGCAACTCGGGGCCGATTCAGAAAGAAATCTCGGAGGCCATTGCGGAAGGCGATCTGGTCGCCACTTCGGTCTTGTCCGGCAACCGCAACTTCGAAGGCCGCATCTCGCCCGACGTGCGCGCAAACTATCTGGCTTCGCCGCCTCTGGTCGTCGTGTACGCCCTAGCAGGCACCATGGACATTGACCTGACATCCGAACCGATCGGTCAGGACAAGGACGGCAACGACGTCTATATGAAAGACCTCTGGCCAACGCAGCAGGAGGTCGCGGAACTGGTCGAACAGACTGTCACGCGCGAAGCGTTCCAGTCGAAATACGCCGACGTCTTCAAAGGGGACGAGAAATGGCAGTCGGTCGAAACCACCGATGCGGAAACCTATGACTGGCCGCCGACATCGACCTATATCCAGAACCCGCCCTATTTCCAGGGCATGGGCCCCGAACCGGGCACGATTTCCAACATCGAAGGCGCCAAGGTTCTGGCCATTCTGGGTGACATGGTCACGACCGACCACATCTCACCTGCTGGGTCATTCGCGACGACCTCGCCCGCAGGCCAGTACCTGATCGAACGTCAGGTTCAGCCGCGTGAATTCAATTCATATGGTTCACGCCGCGGCAACCACGAGGTGATGATGCGCGGAACTTTCGCCAACATCCGCATCAAGAACGAGATGCTGGACGGCGTCGAAGGCGGTTACACCAAAGGCCCGGACGGTGAACAGACGTCAATTTATGACGCCTCGATGGCCTATCAGGCGAACGGCACCCCGCTGGTGGTATTCGGTGGCGAGCAATATGGCGCGGGCTCAAGCCGCGACTGGGCGGCCAAGGGCACGGCGCTGCTGGGCGTCAAGGCCGTTATCGCCGAGAGCTTTGAGCGTATCCACCGTTCAAACCTTGTTGGCATGGGGGTCATTCCGTTCGAGTTTACAGGTGGCGACACCCGCAAAACCCTGGGGCTGAAAGGGGATGAAACCGTTTCGATTCACGGGCTGGATACGATCGAGCCGCTACAGGAAGTCCCGTGCACCATCGTTTATGGCGATGGAACCGAAAAGACCATCACCCTGAAATGCCGTATCGATACCGCGCCCGAGATTGAATATATCGAAAACGGTGGCGTGTTGCATTACGTCCTGCGCAATCTTGCGAAGGCATCATAACCGATACCAAAGCGTGCAATTCAAACCCCCGGCCACCCGCCGGGGGTTTTTTGTTTTCTGGTCATTTATTCGAAAACCTGAAACTGTTGGGCAAGGTCGTCAACGGAAAACCATTCGCCATGAAGAAACCCAACGCCCTGCTGGTATGTTCGCTCAGCGTAATTGCCGTGATCGGGATATGGGGTGTCGTGGACATTCAAAGTCTGGTGACCTGGGCAAGCGGCGTCGTCCAGCAGACCTTCCACAGCCGCGGCTGGTTCGTGATGCTCGCCGCTTCGGGTATGTTGATCGGATGCCTGTTTCTGGCGTTTTCACCCTATGGAAATATTCGCCTTGGCCGGGATGACGAGGAGCCAGAGTTTTCCACCCCCACATGGATTTCAATGCTGTTCTCCGCCGGTATGGGCGTCGGCCTGTTGTTTTGGGCGGTGGCGGAACCGCTGACCCATTTCAACTTCATCTCCGGCATGGCGCCGGATTTCATCGCGGCGCAGCAGGCGATGCTGGCGACAAATTTCCATTGGGGGCTGCATGCCTGGGCGATTTATGGCTCCACCGCGCTGACCATTGCCTATTTCAGCTTTCGGCGCGGTACGGGGATGATGGTCAGTGCGCCGATCAAAAACCTGTTTCCCGGCAAACGCTGGGCTGAACGTGTCGGGTGGCTTTCGGACTTCATGGCGATCATCGCCATTGCCATTGGTGTCGGTGGCTCCATGGCCATGGGCGTGTTTCAGGTGGCAGACGGCATCGCAGTGCTGGGCGGTCGGGAAACGGTCGGCGCCCTTTTGATTGGTGTCGTGTTTCTGGCAATGGTTGCTGCGTATATCCCGGCACTCTTGATCGATCTGGGCCAAGGCATGGCGCGCCTGTCCAATGCCGCCATGCTGATCGCAATCGGCCTTGTTGCCTACACGGTGGTCCTTGGCCCCACCGAATACCTTCTGAATACCATCGTTCAGGGGTTCGGCGACTATGTCACCAATGTCATCCCCAGGGGATTTCAGACCTTTACGTTCTTCGGCGATGACGTCACCAGATGGTTCAGCGACTGGACCCTTACCTACATGGTCTGGTGGATTGCCTGGGGCCCGTTCGTGGGCGTCTTTGTCGCGCGTATCTCTCGCGGTCGCACGATACGGGAATTCGTGATCGGCGTCCTGTTCGCCCCCACGCTGTTTTCAATCCTCTGGTTCGGTGCCTTTGGTGGCATTGGCCTGTTCGAGGCACTTAATGGTGCGGGCGAACTGCTGGCCTATACGCAGACAAACATCGAACGCGTGACCTTCGCCCTGCTCGACCGACTTCCACTTTCCGTGATCACCACGCTTGCAACGGTACTGGCCGCCTTTCTGTTCATCGTGACCAGCGTCGTAAGCGCAGCCTTTGTTCTGGGCACCTTCTCGACGGGCGGGGACGAGAACCCACCGCCGCGTGTGCGTCTGATCTGGGGAGGATTGCTGGGACTGCTGAGCGTTGCAATGATCCTTTCGGGATCCGTGGACTCGGTGAAGATCCTCATCTCGCTTGGCGCATTGCCCTTTGTCTTCATTTCGGTCCTGCTGATGGTTTGCCTGTTCCGCGGGCTCAGAGAGGAGGGCCAACGCAATGCTGATCGGTGATCTCACAGACACATTGATGAACCTTGTCACCTTCGCGTTCATCGCGGCAATGCTCTGGATATTGCTGCGCAAGTGACCGCATTCCGGCAGCGCAAAAATCAACGTTGAATCCCGGGCGCTTTGCCGGTCATCTGAGTTCATGGAAAAAGTAGCACTGATAACCGGTGGTGCCCGTGGAATTGGGCGGGCAATAGTCGAAGACCTGCGCGGTGATCACCGTGTCGCCTTCACCTGGTTGGCCAGCCACCCCGATTCAGAATTGCTGAAAGGTGACGTTCTGGCGGTTCAGTCTGACCTTACAAAAGACAACCAACCCACCCGGGTGGTCGAAAAGGTCATTGATCACTTCGGGCGACTGGACGTGATCGTAAACAATGCCGGTCTTGTTCGCTCCACTCCGAAACAACAGTTTCAGGCCGCGGACCATCGCGCCATTCTTGACCTCAACGTGCTGGCCCCCGCCGCGTTGCTTGCTGCGGCATTGCCGCATCTGAAACGCGGCGCTTCGATCGTCAGCATCTCATCGATGAACGCAACATTGCCACCGCGGGACGCCGCGACCTACGGGGCAAGCAAAGCCGCGCTGAACCTCTGGACGCGCGCCATGGCAAAAGAGCTTGGCCCGGACGGAATCCGCGTCAACGCGGTTGCACCGGGTGCCATCAACATCCCCGAAGCCCCCCGCCCTGACGATCTGACATCGCTATTCGTCAGGGAAACGGCGCTGGGCCGGATCGGAACTCCGGAAGACATCGCCAGGGTCGTTCGGTTTCTGACCTCGGACGCGGCGGGATTCGTAACCGGAGAGGTCCTGGGCGTGACCGGAGGCTATCGCTTGTAAGGCGGCTCAAACCTCGTTTTCCAAATTGCTCAACCGCCCGCAGCCTTTTCCAACGCCGGACGCAGAGTGTTTTCAATCACCCGCTGCGTAATCGGGCCGGCAAAGCGCAAAATGATCGTGCCGTCGCCATCAACCACATAGGTTTCGGGAACGCCGTAAAGGCCCCAATCCAATGCCATGCGACCTTTCTCATCACGTCCAATCGCGGCGTAGGGATCGCCAAGCTCGGTCAAAAACGCTTGGGCGTTGTCCAACTGGTCTTTGTAGTTGACGCCATAGACCGGGATGCCTTCGGCGGCCAGAGCCTCCAGATTGGGATGCTCGGCACGGCATGGCGCGCACCAGCTGGCCCAGTAGTTTACCAGCTTGACCTCTCCATCCCGCAGCGTGGCATCATCAAACAGCTTCTTTTCCGGGAACTCGCTCAGAACCACGGGCGGAGCCGGTTGGCCTTCGCGGGCAGAGGGCAACGCATTGGGGTCTTCACGGAACATACCGATCCCGGCCAACACGGCGAAAGCGCCAAAAATCAAAGGCGGCGCGATCATCAGGGGCGATATCTTAGCCATTTCGCGAAATCCTTTGTTCGATCTTTTCCATTTCAGTGCGTACCTTGCGCCCTCGCATCACGCTGAACACGATCAATGCCACCAGCAGTATGATGGACACGGCATAAGACGACAAAACCGCGTCAGCATATTTTCCAAGATCGGGGATCATCCGCCCACCCTTTCCCGCGCCTGCAACGCCTTGATGCGCCGCGCGCGGATTTCAGTTCCGGTACGGTACAGCACCAAAGCGATGAACAGCAGTACAAATCCGATGATGCACAGCAACAACGGATAGAAGTAGATATTGCTGACTTTCTCTTCCGTATCGGCCCCGGTCACGGCTGCCGCGCGCATGACCGATGCGCCCTGATGCAAGCCCTGGTTCCAGAAGTTGACCGCATATCGGCTGAGCAGCGCGAACACGGATCCGACCAGACACAGAACCGAGGTCAGGTCCGCCGCAGTGTCCGGATCCTCGATGGCTTCCCACAATGCGACATAGCCAAGATAGAACAGGAACAGGATCAGAAACGACGTCAGACGCGGATCCCACGCCCACCAGGTGCCCCACATGGGCTGTCCCCAGATCGCCCCGGTCAGCAACGCAATCAAGGTCATCACGATCCCGATCGGCGCAGCCGCCCGTGCCGCCAGCGCGCTGACATGATGACGTCGAACCAGCCAGACCAGAGAAGTTGCCAGCATCATCAGCCAGCAATTGATCGCCATCAGTGCCGCCGGGACGTGCAGATAGATGATCTTGACCGTCGACCCTTGTTTATAGTCGTCCGGCGTGAAGAAGAACCCCCAGACCAGCCCGACGACGATGCAGACGATCGAGACGATCCAGAAAAACGGCAGGACACGTTCACTGGTCGCAAGAAACTTGCGCGGATTGGCGTATTCCCAGAGGGCATTGGCTTTGGCTGCTATCGACATGGGCCCTATCTAGTCCGAGTTGGGGGTATTCTCAATTGACATCAGTCAAAGTTGGGGCGGTTCACCGCAGATTGATACGTAACACAGCCGCGCTGGCAAAGGGCAACAACGCGATGGTGGCCGCCGTGATCCCCGCCAGCATCAACAAAGACGTCTGCACGTCCATCCCCGTTGCCCCACGCCGGGCGACCTCGGCCCCGAAAATCAGGGTGGGGACGTAAAGCGGCAGCACCAAGAGCGACAACAGCAATCCGCCGCGCTTGAGACCGACGGTCAGGGCAGCACCGAATGTTCCGATCACGCTCATGGCCGGGGTGCCGATCAGCAGCGAGATGACAAGCCAGAAGAACCCCTGCGCAGGCAGGTTCAGCAGGACCCCCAGAAAAGGTGCGGCCAGAACCAAAGGCAGGCCTGTGGTCAGCCAGTGGGCCAGCGCCTTAATGGTCACGACTGATTCCAGCGGCAGCGGCGCCGTGGCCAGCAGGTCCAGCGATCCGTCCTCCCAGTCCAGCGCCAGAAGACGGTCAAGAGACAGCAGGCAGGCCAGCAACGCCCCCAGCCAGAGCACACCCGGCGCGATGGTGGTCAGCAGTGACGATTGTGGCCCCACTGCAAACGGCACCATCACAGTCACGATCAGGAAAAAGGCCAATCCCAAACCAAACCCGCCACCCGCTCGGAAGGCCAGTTTCAGGTCGCGCAGCAGAAGGGCGATCACAGGAAACCTCCGTCGAAATCGTCAATGGGTTTGGGTTTGGCCTTGTTCGGGCCGACGTCCAGAACCTCGCCATCCAGACCAAGGTCGATATGGGTCGCGATCAGGGCTGACCCACCCTGCCCCAGATGCGCGCGGACTGCATCGGCGAACATTTGCACCGCATTTCTGTCCAGCGAAACGGTCGGCTCGTCCAGCATCCAGATCGGCCGCCCGGTGACCAGCATGCGTGCCAGCCCCAGCCGCCGTTTCTGACCGGCTGACAGGTACCCCGCATGGCGATCCGACAGCTCGTTCAACTGGAACGCGTCCAGCGCCGTCTGGATGCCGTTGGTGCCAAAGACAGAAGCCCAGAACGTCAGGTTCTCGGATACAGTCAGCGTCGGTTTCAGCCCGTCCGAATGGGACGCATATGCAATCTGGTCTTCCGCGCCCTGGATCTGACCCTTCAGCGGCGGCTGCAACCCGGCCAATGTGCGCAGAAGGGTCGTTTTGCCGATCCCGTTCGGCCCACGCAGAATCAGCGCTTTGCCCGGAGGCAGCTGAAAGCTGAGATGCTCCAGGACGGGAATGCCACCACGGGTGATCGACAGGTCGGTTACAATCAGAGTCATGAGACCCGCTTATCGGAATGTCATCAAAGGCAAAAGGTGGGATTTGCCGCAGTTCGGCTGTGGGAGCTTTGAGCAGAGAGGTCCGAGTGAGGGGTCAGCCCCTCACACACCCCGGGATATTTTCGGCCAGATGAAGGGATCCCGTCAGACCGGGATCAGAGCAAGCGCTATTCGGCGACCTTCTGAGAGCAAGACATTGTAGGTGCGGCACGCAGCCGGAGAATTCATGATTTCGACGCCGACACCGGCACTCTCCAACCGGGTGCGCAAAGACTGGGGAATGTGGGCCATGTCTTTGCCAGTGCCGACAAGCAGAACGTCAATTTCATCAGCCAGTTCCAGAAGTGGTTGCGCATCTTCATAACCGCCCCAGATGGCAGGTCCTGCGGGGCCGGTCAGAACTGCGCCTTCGAACACATCACCGCCAATGCGGAAAAAACCGGGGCCGTAGCCATCAACCGGCTTGGCATCCGAAAACGTAACTTGGTTGAGGCGCATTCCTTCCCTCCTTCAATCCAGGATCGGCAAACCGGACACGACTGCTATCAGAATGACCGAATAAGCCGCAGTGCGATAGATCCGTTCGAGCTTTGGATCGAACAGAGCCTTGCCGATCAGTGTCGTGGTCAGATAGGGCAAGCCCAGCAGCAGGACAATCCAAAGGATCGACAGATCCGCAGCGCCTCCGATCAGGATGCTGAAGACGATGGCCACGTCCAGCAAAGCCAGAAAGATGATCGTGTTGGCACGAATCTTGCGCACATCTGAAGAGCTGGCCAGATAGAATACGATAACGACCGGGCCGGTCAGTCCGGTCATGCCACCGATCACGCCTGCGCTGCCTCCGATGGCCATCCGTCCGGGCACACCCAGCCGTCCCTGCCAGCGCCAGCCAGTGACGATCGCCAACAGGGTCACGCCGGTGATACCGCAGGCAATCCAGCGCAGAACGACCGTGTCGGCCTGTGCCATGACCCAAAGGCCAAGCGGCACGGTCAATGCCGCTGCAACGCCCAAAGTGCTGATTTCGGTCTTGTCGCATTCACGCCATGCCTGCGGCGCCAGCGCAAAGGTCGATACGATCCCGGTGGCTGCCATCAGAAAGACGACATCGGCAATCGGCAGAAATTGAGTGGCCACCGGAACAAAGATCATCGCGGTGCCAAAACCAGTGAAGCCGCGGACAAGTCCCGCGGCTCCGATGGTAAGAACCAACCAACCCAGCCCCGGCAGGGACAAGGCCTGTTGCAACGCCTCAGGCATCAATATTGGCAAACTGGTTGCCCGCCGTATTCGACGGCTTTGACCAGTCGCGCTTGACCCCCAGCCACAACAGGATGGTCGAGGCGACGAAGACCGATGAATAAGTCCCCACGATCACGCCCCAGATCATCGCGAATACGAAGCCGCGGATCACATCGCCGCCCAGAACATAAAGTGAGATCAACGCCAGCAACGTCGTGACCGAGGTCATCACCGTCCGGCTGAGCGTCTCGTTGATCGAAATGTTCAGCACCTCTTTGAGGTCTTTCTTTTTGTACTTCCGCAGATTCTCTCGCACCCGGTCGAAAACGACCACGGTATCGTTCAGCGAATAACCGACGATGGTCAGAAGGGCCGCGATAATGGCCAGATCAAACCGGATTTGCAGTTCCGAGAAGATGCCGATGGTCAGGATCACATCGTGAACCAGTGCCGCCACGGCCCCCAGCGCAAACTGCCATTCGAACCGTAGCCAGATATAGACAAGCACCGCGCCAATCGCCAAAGCCACCGCGATGACGGCGGTCTGGATCAACTCGCCCGAGACCTTGGGGCCGACGGATTCTACGGAGACGAACTGAATATCAGGTATTACCTGCTGCAACGCGTCCTCGACGGCGGTGATGGTCGCTGCTTCGACAGCCTCGGCATCTTCCTGCGCCTGGATGCGGATCATCGCAACGTTTTCGTCATCCGCAAAGGTTGGATCGAAAATCTCGGTGATGGTCACATCGCCCAGTTCCAGCGGGGCGATGGCATCTCGGTATGTGCCCACATCGATCTCAACCGCGCTTTGCGTCCGGATCGTCGTGCCACCCCGGAAATCAATACCGAAATTCAGCCCTTGCAGCATGAACGAGGTGAAGGCAATCACCATCATCAGGCCGGAAATGCCCAACCAAACCTTCCAGCGGTTGAAGAAATCGAACGAGGTGTTCTGGGGTACGAGTTTCAGTCTCATGTCAAACCTCGATCGTTTTCGGACGGCGGCGTTCGAACCACATCACGACCATCAGGCGCGTCACGAAGATCGCGGTGAAGACCGAAGTCAGAATGCCGAGGCCCAGAGTGATTGCAAAGCCGCGCACCGGGCCACTGCCCATGGCAAACAGGATCACGGCGGTGATGAATGTGGTCACGTTCGCATCCAGAATGGCAGACAGCGCCTTTTCATAGCCCAGTTCGATTGCGCGCGCCGGACCTTTGGCGGATTTCAATTCCTCGCGGATACGTTCAAAAATCAGCACGTTGGCGTCCACCGCCATACCGACTGTCAATACGATCCCCGCGATACCCGGCAGGGTCAAGGTTGCTCCGATCATGGACAGCAGACCGAACAACAGGCCCACATTGATGATCAGCGCGATGTTGGCGAAGATCCCGAACAGACCATAGCTGAGCGCCATGAAAACCAGTACTGCCACAAAGGCCACGATTGTGGCGACTTTGCCCGCGTCGATACTGTCCTGCCCCAACTCGGGTCCGATGGTACGTTCTTCGAGGAATTCCAGGCCGGCAGGCAGTGCGCCCGCTCGCAGCAGGACGGCCAGATTGGTGCTTTCCTCAACCGTAAAGTTGCCGGTGATGATGCCTGAACCGCCCGGAATATGACTTTGGATCACGGGGGCCGAAATTACCTCGTCGTCCAGAACGATGGCAAAGGGGGCTCCGATATTGTCGCGGGTATAATCCCCGAATTTGCGCGCACCAGACGTGTTGAACCGGAAATTGACCGCAGGGCGACCGTTTTGGTCGAATGCGGGCTGCGCATCGACCAGTTCCTCTCCGGTAACGACCGGAGCGGATTCAATGGTGTAGTAAACACCGCTTTCGTCAATCGACGGCACAATTTCTTCGCCGATGCCTGCAACGGCATCCGGATTGGTGCCGCGTCCGGCGACCGGGTTAAAGGTCAGTTGCGCCGTCGTGCCGATGATCTCTTTCAACTCACCCGCGCTGCCGATGCCAGGCACCTGAATCAGGATACGATCGGCACCCTGACGCTGAATGGTCGGCTCTCGGGTGCCCACTTCGTCGATCCGGCGACGGATGATTTCCAACGATTGACGCACTGTGCGGTCGTCTGAGGCCAGTTTTTCTGCCTCGGACAACTGAACGACAATCGTGTCGCCTTCGGCACGTGCCTCGATATCCGTTGCCCCGACACCGGTCAGGGTCTGCACTTGACGGGCAAGACCGCGCACGACCTCCAGTGCCCGCGCCATGCCCTCAGGCTGGCTGATGCGCACGCGAATCTCATCTGGGGCCGATTCCTGACGGCGGACCGTCCCGACGGTCGAGCGCTCATCGCGCAGGGCGTCACGGATATCTGGCCACATCGCCTCCATCCGGGATTCGTAGACGTCCTGCACCTGAACTTCGGCCAACAGATGTGCACCGCCGCGCAGGTCAAGGCCCAGATTGACCAGCGACGAGGGCAGCCAGTTCGGCCATTGCCCCGCCTCGACCTGCAACTCGGGCGTATCCACGCCCAGCTCGATCGCGGCTTTGGCGTCGTTTGATTGCTCGACCCGTGTGTAAAACGCATTTGGCAGGGCCATGATCAGGCCAGTCACGCAGACCAGCCAGATCAGAACCCGCTTCCAGGTATCAATGTGCAGCATTACCCTGCCTTTTCAAGGATTTGTAAGGTGGTGTTATTTCGCGGGTTCGGTTTTGTTCAGAACCTGGGCGATGGTCGATTTGACCACACGCACTTTGACACCTTCGGCGATCTCGACTTCGATCTCGTTATCGCCTTCCTTGACCTTCGACACTTTGCCGATCAGCCCGCCCTGGGTGACAACCTGATCCCCCCGACGCACGGCATCGACCATGGCCTGATGTTCCTTCATTTTCTTCTGCTGCGGACGGATCAGCAGGAAATACATGATCGCAAAGATCAGGATCAGCGGGAGAAACTGGGCGATTGCGCCACCTTCCATGGGATATTCCTTTGTTCAGATCTTGCGGCACCGTTCCGCAAATTTTGCCGGAACCTATGCTTTGAAATGCGTGTTTGCAAGCAAAGGTGGTCATGTGATCGGCCGCAACCTGAGAAAGGTGCCACACGAACCGGTAAATCGTTGCAGATATGTCCTATGCAGGTATTTCAAATTGGCTATAGTCGAACATCAGGGGGGGCAATGAGAGCTAGATACAAACCATTCCAATCGTTGACGCTTTTGCTGTCCTTGCTGAGCTTGATCCTGTGTCTGGCCGCGCCGGTGAAGGCCCAGGAATTGCCTGCCGAAGCCACCGAACCCGAGGCGGAAGAAACCGAAAGTTTCAAGGCGCCCGTCATCGTGGACGGCGACATGTTGTTCTTCCTGCGCGGCTCCAGCGCTCTGCCCGCGCCGGAACGTGCCGAAAGCGTGCAGAACAAGATTATTGAGGTGGCCGAAGCCTCTGAAAGCCCCACGGTCGACATCACCTTTGAAGAAACCGACCTAGGCATACGCATTCGCGCCGACGGTGAAATCGTATCGATCGTGACGCTTGCAGACGCCGAACTGGACCAGATGGAGCTGGACGTCCTCGGCTTACTGCATGGTCAGGCCATCGAAGAGGCCATCCTTGCCTACCGCTCCAACCGTACAGATCAAGCCCGGGTATCCGGAGCGATTGAGGCCGCTGGATGGACCTTAGGCTTTGTCGTCTTCGTGCTGGTTATCCTTTGGCTTCACCGGCGGATCAGGCGGCGCACTCTGAAACTGGTAAAGCGTTATTTGAAGGATGTCGAAACGGCGACGGCCAAAAGCGTTCAGGCCGAAGCAATCGCCGCCCTGATCCGATACGGGCTGAATTTTGCCCTGTTGGTCATCTTCTTTCTCGGCTTCTACTACTACCTGTCCTTCGTTCTACTGGCCTTTGCGGAAACACGCTATTTCGCGCAACTGCTGCTGACCTATCTGACAGAACCGGTACTGCTGATATTCAAGGGAATACTCAGCTATATCCCAAACCTGATTATGCTCAGCCTGATCGCATGGGTCACGTTGTACATAATCAAGGGCATGCGCGTGTTCTTCGACGCGGTCGAAGCCGGTTCGTTCGAAATGGGCGATTTTGAAAAACACTGGGTCAATCCGACGTTCAACATCGCTCGGGTTATCGTGATTCTGATCGCGCTCGTCTTTGCCGTTCCCTACATTCCCGGTTCGGATTCGGCCGCCTTCCAGGGTCTGACCATTCTGGTCGGCGCCATGCTGTCGCTGGGTGCCAACTCGGTCGTGTCCAACATGCTGGCGGGGCTTTTCGTGATCTATCGCCGCTCCACGTCAATTGGCGACCGCATTCAGATCGGGGACCATATCGGCGACGTGGTTCAGATCAAACTGATGGAGACGCATCTGAAATCCATCAAGAACGAGCTGATTTCGATCCCGAACGCTCAATTGATGAATTCGGACGTTGTGAATTTCTCGAAGAAAACCGATGGCAGTGGGTTGCTGCTGCACACGATGGTTGGCATCGGATATGAAGAACCGCCCGAAAAGGTCGAAGCAATGCTGATCGAGGCGGCCAACCGCACCAAGGGCATCAAGGCCAAACCTGAACCTTTCGTACTGTGGACGGCGCTGGCCGACTACGCCATCAATTATCAGATCAACGGTTACACCACCCGCGGCAGCATCATTCCCAAAATCCGCTCGGACCTGCATCGCAATATTGTCGCCGTTTTCAACGAGAACAAAGTGCAGATCATGACGCCATCTTACATGGCTGATCCGCCAGAACCAAAAATCCCGGCGGATGAATGGGATGGTCATCTGGCACATGAAACGCACGAGGAAGCGGATAAGTCGTAACCGGCGCTACACCCTGCCCCACAGATGGTGCATAAGCGGTTTCAGTGATTCACGCATTCAAGGATCTGAGACATGCACGACATCCGCGCCATTCGCGAAAACCCTGCCGCTTTCGACGCCGCTTTAGCGCGCCGTGGGGACGCGCCGGTGTCGTCAGATGTGCTCAGGCTGGACGAAAGCCGCCGCGCCAAGATTCTGGCGGCCGAAACAGCGCAAGCCGAACAGAACAAGGCGTCCAAGGAAGTCGGGGCTGCCAAAGCTCGAGGCGACGAAGCCGAATTCGAACGCCTGCGCGCGCTGGTCGCCGAGAAAAAGGCCGAAATCGCGCGGATGCAGACCGAGGCCAAGGATCTGGATGCCCTGCTGACGGATCAGTTGATCCGGATCGCAAATCTGCCCGCCGAGGATGTGCCGGATGGCGTGGATGAAAACGACAATGTCGAGATCAGCCGCTGGGGCACACCGCTTGAGCTGGGTTTTGCGCCCAAGGAACACTTCGAGATCGAAGCCGTTCAGCAAGGCATGGATTTCGAAACCGCAGCCAAACTCTCGGGTTCGCGATTTGTGCTGCTGTCCGGTGGCGTCGCCCGTATTCATCGCGCTTTGGCGCAGTTCATGCTGGATACGCATATCACCGAAAACGGGCTGACCGAGGTGAATGGCCCGGTTCTGGTTCTGTCCGAGATGATGCAGGGCACCGGCCAATTGCCGAAATTTGGCGAAGACAGCTATCAGACCCGCGAAGGCTGGTGGCTTATCCCGACCTCCGAAGTGTCGCTGACCAATATCGTAAACGACAGCTTGATCGAGGAAAGCTATCTGCCCCGACGCTACACCGCGCATTCCCTGTGCTTCCGGTCCGAGGCCGGATCCGCGGGCAAAGACACCCGCGGGATGTTGCGGCAGCACCAGTTCGAAAAGGTCGAGATGGTTTCGATCACGCATCCGGACAAATCGGATGAAGAACAAAAGCGCATGCTGCGCTGCGCCGAGGGCATTCTGGAAAAGCTGGGCATTCCTTACCGCACTGTCATCCTGTGTACCGGTGACATGGGCTTTGGCGCCCGCCGCACCTATGATATCGAGGCCTGGTTACCCGGTCAGGACACCTATCGCGAGATCAGCTCGGTTTCGACATGCGGTGATTTCCAGGCCCGCCGCATGAACGCTAGGTTCCGCCCCGAAGGTGGCGGCAAGCCGGAATACGTCCATACGCTGAACGGTTCAGGTTTGGCTGTTGGGCGTTGCCTGATTGCCGTGCTGGAAAATGGCCAGAACGCGGACGGCACCGTGACCCTGCCCGAAGTCCTAAGCCCCTATCTGGGCGGCAAACTGACCCTGCAACTGGACGGCACACTAGCCTGAAAAACGAAACCGGCACCATGAGGCGCCGGTTCACAATGCAAGACGGGGCGAAGGAATTTATTTCTTCGCCTTTTTCTTGTCCTTCTTGCTATCTTTCTTCTTGTCACTTTTTTTCTTGCCTTTCTCGGCGTCTTTTTTGCCCTTCTTGGCGTCTTTTTTCTTTTCGTCCTTTTTCGATTTTTTGTCCTTCTTGGACTTTGCTTTCACCTTATCCTTGGCTTTGGAAAACGCGGCTTCCATTTCTTTGCGTTTCTTGGCGGCTTTTTCAGCTTTCGCCTTGGCCTTGGCCTTTTTCTTGGCTGCGGCTTCGGCTTTTTCGGCCGCCGCTTGTTCTTCTGCCGCTTTGCGTGCAGCTTCTTCCGCCCGTTTTTCTGCCGCTACAGCGGCCACGGTCTTGCGCGGGGCGGCTTTTCGTGTCGCCGGCTTTCGGGCGGCTGGTTTTGCGGTTGCTGGTTTCCGTGCCGCTGGCTTTCGTGCCGGCGCCTTGCGCGCGCCAGACTTACCGGCGGCAAGCGTTGCGGCTATTGCCGCTTTTGCGGCTTCGATCAATAGGGCGGCGCGGCTCTCACCGACCCGAGGAACCTTGACCAGATCTGCGGGTGACGCCTTCGCTATCGCTTCTGCGGTCTTAAAGCCATTGGCTGCAAGGGCTTTTTTCAGCGCCTCTCCCACACCTTTTACGTCGGTCACTACAGTCATCCAAAGGTCCTTTCTCCATCGCCCTGCCTCATCGCATATACACTGGATATGCATATCCGCAAGTTCAGCACTTGCCTTCTCGGAACCAATGGATCAGCTATGCGCCAACCCAGCGGTTCGGTCATTTTTCGGGAATGGCACGAGGCGTTTCGCATCCTCATCCCAAAGCTTGAGGTTCAATGCCGCTACAGCCTCGGGGAACTTGATCCGACGAGGCGTGAATTCAGGCGGCAGATTATAGTGGCAGGCCCGCAACCGATACGATGGGATACGCGCGTTGTAATGGTGGATGTCATGTAACGTGATACAGGCGACGGCGGTATCGAACCACCATCCGAAATCCAGTGCGGAAGATCCATGCAACGCTGCGGTCTGCGGGTTCAGGTCAGGACGGCGATCCCAATAGGTATCTTCAAAATTGTGTTGCAGATACACGAGAAACACACCCAGCATTCCGCCCAGAAACGAAAACACCAGCCAGACCAGAATACCGGTCATGCCCGCCACCAGGTACAACAGGCCCAAAAATACGATGATCGATGCATTGTGCAGCAAGACGCCTGCGACACCGAAACGAACAGTGTTCTTGGGCCAGCGATAGCGAATGAAATATGTGAACAGCGCACCGACCGGCACTAGGATGAAAGGGTTTCGATACAACTTGTAAAACAAACGGGTTTTCCAGTCCGCGTCCTGCCATTCCCGCAATGTCATCGTGTGAATTTCACCGGTCTCACGATGCTCGAGGTTTCCGATCCCCGCGTGGTGCAGATTATGGTTCTGTTTCATCACTTCGAACGGTGCAAAGGTGAATGGTGAAAGACCATGCCCTGCCCATTCGTTCTGCATTCGCGTTTCAAACAGCGAATGGTGCCCGCAATCATGTTGTAGCACATAAAGGCGTACCGCCGAGAAGGCGAAGACGATCCCGGCCGGGATCATGATGTACCAGCGGTCCACGAACACGATCGCCAGACACAGCGATGCGAAATACACCGCGAACGTGCCAAAATAGCTCAGTGCAGCCAATCTGTTGTCCTGAACTGCGTAGTGTCTTGTGTATTCCCTCAGATCCATCCAGTCCGCTCCCCACGATGGCCCTGTTTTAATCTGTTAAAAATCCAGGCGCGGCTTGACCGCGTGCAGGCAATGCATGTGCTGACAGATGCACACACGTGAATGCTAGCGCGCAGAACAGGGGCTGTCACGCCCTCAGAGCGAAAACGCTGAAAATTGGCGCAGTTACGCGCTTGCGTGACGATCACCAGCGCCGAATAACGCGCCCTGGCAAGTGGGAAGCGCCCGGGAAAACAGCCCCGCAATGTCGCGGAACGCTTCAGCAGTATTCGAAAACCTCCCTTTGAGTTGACGCTTGGGAAACTTCCAGTCAGAGTAAGAAGCAGTGTTTTAAGGCATGTTGATTGACTTATTCGAGAAATATATTGCCATTGGCGCCATTGTTCTGCGCCTCGCTTGCTGGGTGCTCTTATAACGGTTTCGGCACCTCATCTTCAGCCGCCATCGTGACTGGCAATGCAATTGTGCACTAGCTGCGCGGTCGCGGGCTGCATGTTGCTACGATGCGCGGTACGGCAATCTTCAGCTTGGGCATCTATCACGAGGTTCTGGTGTTTGCCGGAAATTGCGAAGATGGCCCGGCAAGGCTGACAGACCGTCAGGCACTGATCAAAAACCAAACTCTTGCAGCATCCGTGACAGACACGACAGGGCTGGAGATCGCCCTTGGCCGCAGATGGAGCGGCCTGACCCTTGGCCGCCATCAGGCCGCTGTTCTGGTGGATGTGCCACAGGGCGCCGAAATCTCCCGCAGCCTGCATCTGGATCTGACTGACCTGTCGGCAACCAGCGTTGATCAACAGGATGACACTCTGTGCACGAAGGAGACGGGGACGTGAAAAAATTATTTATTTTGTTTGGGTTAAGCAGTGTTTGGGGATGTGGCGATACGCTTTATGTCGCGCATGATACAGTTGTCGGTATCAATGCCGCCGTCAGCGCCAATCGGCAGCAAGGCCAGGTTGTGATCGGTTATGACAGAGATTTCGCTGCCGTGGTTCCCGTGATTGAACCAGGCAAGGTCGGTCCCGACGGCACATCGCGCACAGATCGCGAGGCTATGGCCGTATTCGGCTGCACACGGATGGAAACCAAGAGCATTTTCTTGACCCGATACTCAGACGTCATTTCCACCGGAGACGCCGCAAACAAACTTGCAAAGACGCTTGGAACAAAAAACCGAACCGATGGTGCCGCGAGACTGGTCACCTGCGGTGAAGACAAAGAGGGAAAAGACAAGGACACCGGCAATGAACAGGGCAATGACAACCAATCGACCGGAGGAAATGGCAATGGCTGACAACCCAAGACTTTCTTGGATCATCCTCCTGGCAATCGGGGGCTTTGGCCTTGTCGGCTGCACCTCGATTCAGGATCGCAGTTTGGTCTATGGGGAACGCAGCGGCGTGAACATCGCCTTGCGCTCTGATCCCGCCAAGGCGCTGCCCGTCGAGGTCAATGCAGGTGTACAGCGCCGCGTGACAACGCTGGTTCCGCCCATATCGCGCGATCAAAACAAACGACCCAATGATGAGGCGGTCAGTTTGGTTTCGACATTTGACCTGACCTATGACAATGCCGACGCTTCCAAAGGTCTTTTCGGAGGTCGGACGCGAATTGCATCGATCTTTACGACAGGTTCAGCCGCGACCGAACTGGCGACGGCCATTGAACAGGGCAATGGGACGTCAGAGGGTATCGCCAATGCCGCAGAAGCGAACCGCGCATTCGTACTTGGGCACGATTGAGTCAGTCCGCCTGTGTCATCAAAGCCCTGATTCTGGTGCGTAGTTTACCCGCGCCCCTTCAGATGCTTGGCCAATGCGCCCGCGTTTTTCTTGCGCCGACCCTTGTAGGGGTTCTTGTCCCCCTGCCCGCGCAGCGTCAGGCGGATCGGTGTTCCGGGCATGTCGAAATCCTGCCGTAAACCGTTCACCAAGTAACGGGTATAGCTTTCAGGCATTTTGTCGGGATGCGAACACATCACCACAAACCCCGGAGGTCGGGTCTTGGCCTGCGTCATGTAGCGCAGTTTGATCCGGCGTCCCTGTGGGGCTGGCGGCGGGTGTTGTTCAAGCATGGCCGTCAGCCAGCGGTTCAGAGCGGCAGTCGGCACCCGGCGGTTCCAGACGTCATGGGCGCGCAGGATCGCGTCGCGCAAACGCTCCAGTCCCCGGCCCGTCTTGGCGGAAACCGTGATCAGCGGCGCGCCGCGAAGTTGCGGCAGCAGCCGGTCAAACGACTCTTTCAACTCGCGCAGCTTTTCCTGCTTGTTGTCTTCGATGTCCCATTTGTTGACGGCGACGACAACGGCCCTGCCTTCACGCTCGGCCAAATCGGCAATCCGCAGATCTTGCTGTTCAAACGGGATCGCGGCGTCCAGCAACACAACGACGACCTCGGCAAATTTTACCGCGCGCAGGCCGTCGGACACGGAGAGCTTTTCCAGCTTTTCCTGTACTTTTGCTTTCTTGCGCATCCCTGCGGTGTCAAAGATCCGCATCGGCGTGCTTTGACCGTCCGGGTCAGCCCAGTCGATTCGCAAGCTGATTGCGTCACGCGTGATGCCAGCCTCTGGCCCGGTCAACAGACGGTCTTCGCCGATGATCTTGTTGATCAAGGTGGATTTGCCCGCATTCGGACGCCCCACCACCGCAACCTGCAAGGGCTTGGCTGCGGTGATCAGCGGCGTCTCGCCCTCACCGTCTTCGTCCAGTTCAATGTCCGTTTGCGGGGCTTCCTCGACTTGTTTTTCCTCTGCCGCGTCTGCCAGAGGCATCAGCTGCGCATAAAGGTCCGTCATCCCTTCACCATGTTCGCCCGACAAGCGGACCGGTTCACCCAGACCAAGGTTGTAAGCTTCCAGAACACCCGCATCCGCAGCATTGCCTTCGGCCTTGTTGGCCGCAAGGATCACGTGCTTGGACCGTTTGCGCAGGATCTCCGCGAACAATTCATCCGTTGGTGTCACACCCACGCGCGCGTCGATCATGAACAGGCAGACATCAGCCATGTCCACGGCACGTTCCGTCAGACGGCGCATCCGCCCCTGAAGGCTGTCATCCGTCGCGTCCTCAAGACCCGCCGTATCAATCACGGTAAAGCGCAGATCGCCCAGACGCCCTTCGCCTTCGCGCAGGTCACGCGTCACGCCGGGCTGGTCGTCGACCAGGGCCAGACGTTTGCCCACAAGGCGGTTGAACAGGGTGGATTTGCCCACATTCGGGCGCCCCACGATGGCGAGGGTCAGCGACATGATACTCAACTTTCAAGACTCAAGAAGCGCCCTTTAGCGCATCTTGCCGTCAACGGAAAGCGTGTAGATCTCCCTTGGAGGAAACGACATACAGCGTTTGCCCGGCAACAACCGGAGCCGTAGTTGCACCTCCGGGAACTTCGACCTGGTGAACCAGTGCCCCGTTAACCGGATTGAAGAAGCGCAGATAACCATCATTGGACGCAATCACAATACGGCCTCCGGCCAGGATCGGACCGTAATGTGCAAAGATCGGACCGCGGCGGCCTCGCTTGTCCTTGACAAAGCTTGGCAGATCCTGCGCCCAGATGACCGAGCCATCGGCCGCATTCAAGCGCACCAGCTGACTGCGGTCACTGATCAGGAAGATGCTGTTGCCTGCAGGCCAGACAGTATCAACCGCACCTTCATCGGCGGTCCAGCGGCGTTCACCGGTGGCGGCGTCAAAGGCAACGGTCCGGCCAGAATGGTTGCCGATATAGATTGTGTTTCCGACAACCATTGGACTGCCGGTCACGTCAACGATCTGCGCGGCGGCCCGTCCCCGCCGCCCGCCTGCGACCGACGCATTCCAGCGACGGATGCCCCCACGGCGGAAGGTGGCCGCAACATCGCCGGACCCGAATGCAAACACTGCCAGGTCCGAGGCAATCACCGGTGCCGGTGCGCCCAGAACGTTACCGACGCTGGGCGTGCCTTCGATTTGCCAGGCGATACGCCCGTCCTTGGTGTTGATGGTCCACCCGGTTTCGTCCCCCGCGACAAGGTACAACAACCCGTCATTGACCATCGGAGAGCCGCTTCCGGTTGCGTCCAATCGCTTCTGCCACCGCACGGCGCCCGTTTTTGCATCCAATGCGGTCAGTCGCCCGAACCCGGACGACACGTAGAGAACGCCGTTCGAATAGGCCAAGCCGCCACCGGTGGCGTCTGCATCACCGTCACTTGGCGGAACCAGATCGGTATCCCAAGCCAACTGGCCCTGCGGCGTGACCGCTGACACCGTCGCCCCCGCATCCAGTGTATAAATCAACCCGCCCGCAACCACCGGTTCGGCGGTGATACGTTGCTTGCGCGAGTCGCCCTGCCCGATCGACACAGACCAGACCCGCTGTGGCGAGCCACGCAGTGCCGCGTTCGTGGTTCGGAAAGCAGCCGTCCCCGGGCTTTGCGGCCAGCTGGCATTCGCTTTTTGAGCTGGCAGGCTGATGGGCTGAGAGCCGCTCTTTTCCACTGTTTCCAGATCAGACGCCGGACGGATGTCTTCACGTTCTCCGGGCAAAATCGCTTCGGGAGGTTCACAGGCGGTCAATGCGGTCAAAGCCAGTGCCGCAACCGGCAATCCCGCGCGGGAAATTAGTCTTGTTACCATGATGTTCCGAACTCGCCTGTCATTAAGTCTTTTGTCCCGCCTGGTCAGCCCTGCTGTGCCACCAATGGCTCGGGTTCGCCGCCCAACGCAACTATCAGTTGGGCCGCACGTTGTTGCAGATCAATACCGACCTCGGCGTCCTGACGCAGCGCCTGCAAGCGGTCCAGTGCCGCATCGACATTGCCCTCGGACACGTCGATCAGGGCCAGTTGCTCCTCGGCCAGCAGTCGAAGGGGCGCACCCGGCGCCGCCAGCGCTTCGAACTGCTGTCGACGGTCAGCGGCGGGCAAGGTGTCGCTTTGCAACAACAGCGCCTTGAAGCTTGCGATCGCGCGATAGATCTCGGGCAAATCCCCCTGCACGGCAACCGCGTTCAGACTGTTGACCGCCTCTTCGCGCGATCCCGCTTCAAGCTGAGACGCAGACAGCAGCATGTTCAGAACAGCATTCCCGCCCGGCGACTGCGCCTCGGTTTCCCGCAAACCGGCCGCCCGTGCATCAGAATCGTTTTCCGACAGAGCCGCCAGAATCGAGTCACCCAGATCCTGCGCCTGCGCCGTATCGCGGGATTTGCGGTATTCATTGAACGCCGCCCCGCCGACAATCAGCGCGACCGCCGCCACACCAACCCAACCCCAGCGGCGCAGCAGCAGATACATCCGATCACGGCGTACCTCTTCCGTGACCTCATCAATGAAACTGTCGGTGTCGCTCATTCCTGCCCCCCTGGGCTGTGTGTCTTGCATAAGTGCGCCATGTCATACCCCGGCACCAACGCCAAGCCAAGGGTCCGATTTTGCGCATTTTCACCGCTTGGCTTCTCACTTGCGAAAAAAACCAAACCGAACTATTCAGTTTAGTGTAGAAATTACACAGCCGACGCCCCATTTCATACCAAGACGGCCCCGCTTTTGTTGGCACCGAATTCTAGGAGAAACACTGAATGCGTTTGATTTCTTTCATCAACGCCCTTCTGGTTATTGTTGCGTTGTATTTTCTTGTTTTTGAGCGCGACTCTTTGTTTGCTTTCGCCGGACGTGGCGAAGCAGAAGAAGCGGTACAGACCGAAGCCGTCGAATCCGACGAGACCGATATTGATGCCGTTGGCGTGGTCGCCCTGCGTTCGCAGGCGCGCGAAATTGACAGTGCGGTTCTGCTGCGAGGACAAACCAAGGCGAACCGGCAGGTCGAGGTTTTGTCTGAAACCACATCCACGGTGATCTCGGAACCCATGCGCAAAGGTGCCTTTGTCGAGGCCGGGGATGTTCTGTGTGAACTCGACCCCGGCACGCGCCCGGCGCAACTGGCCGAGGCGCTGGCCGGAAAACTCGAAGCCGAAAGCCGCATTCCCGAGGCTGAAGCCCGCTTGCAAGAGGCGCATGCCCGTGTGGCCGAGGCCGAAATCAATCTGACGGCTTCGCGCAAACTGGCGGAAACCGGGTTTGCTTCGGAAACCCGCCGAATTTCCAGCGAGGCCGCGATGAGCGCTGCCAAAGCAGGTGTAAAATCCGCCGAAGCCGAGCTGGAGGCGACCCGGGCCGGAATCGAAGCAGCCGCAGCCGCAGTTGAAGCCGCGCAGCGAGAGGTCGGACGCCTGACCATCAAAGCCCCGTTCAAGGGCCTGCTGGAAAGCGACACCGCAGAATTGGGCAGCCTGATGCAGCCCGGATCGCTGTGCGCAACCGTGATTCAGCTTGATCCGATCAAACTGGTCGGGTTCGTGCCGGAAACCGAAGTCAACCGTGTTCAGGTGGGGTCCGAGGCATCGGCAACGCTGGTCACCGGTCGGCAGCTTGGCGGCCGCGTCACGTTCCTCAGCCGGTCGGCTGATGAAACAACGCGCACGTTCGAAGTTGAAATCACGGTTCCGAACCCGGATCTGACCATTCGCGACGGTCAGACCGCGACCATCAGCATCGCAGCCGAAGGCACAAAGGCACATCTGCTGCCGCAATCCGCCCTGACCCTAAGCAACGAGGGTCAATTGGGTGTCCGTACTGTCGGCACCGGAAATGTGGTGGATTTCCTGCCTGTCCGCATTCTGCGTGACACGGCAGAGGGTGTCTGGGTCGACGGTCTCCCCGAAACAGCCGACATAATCATTGTCGGACAAGAGTTCGTGACACGCGGTGTGACCGTAGCGCCGACTTATCGGGAAGCGTCACAATGACCGGTGTTGTCGCATGGGCCGCTGATCGAGCCCGCATGGTGTTGGCATTTATCGCGATTTCGCTGGTTATCGGCGGATTTGCCTATGTCTCGCTTCCGAAAGAAGGCGAGCCGGATATCGAAATCCCTGCCCTGTTTGTATCCGTGCAGTTTCCCGGGATTTCCGCAGAGGATTCCGAAAACCTGCTGATCAAGCCGATGGAGACCGAACTGGCGGATCTCGACGGGCTCAAGGAAATGACATCGACCGCTGCCGAAAACTATGCGGGGGTCGCGCTGGAATTTGACTTCGGTTGGGACAAGACCGCGATCATGGCCGATGTGCGTGACGCGATGAACACAGCTCAGGCGGACTTTCCCGAAGGCGCAGAACAATATTCCCTGACCGAGATCAACTTTTCCGAATTCCCGATCGTCATCGTGAACCTGACCGGTCCCGTTCCCGAACGCACGATGGCCCGTGTCGCCAAGGATCTACAGGACGATCTTGAGGCTCTGGATTCCGTTCTCGAAGCCGGTATCGCAGGCAATCGCGACGAGATGCTCGAGGTCGTGATCGACCCGCTGCGGCTTGAAGCCTACAACGTGACGGCGGACGAGCTGATCAACGTGGTACGGAACAACAACCAGTTGATTGCAGCCGGTGAAGTTGAAACCGCGCAGGGCACCTTCTCGGTCAAGATACCGTCGTCGTTCAAAACCGCACAGGATGTTTACGGCCTGCCCATCAAGGTCAACGGTGATCGGGTCGTCACCTTGGGGGAACTGGCACAGATCAACTACACTTTCGAAGACCGCGAAGGGACGGCCCGTTTCAACGGTGAACCGACCGTCGCGTTGCAGGTGGTCAAGCGCAAGGGCTATAACCTGATCGACACCGTCGCGCAGGTGAAGGAAACCATTGCGCATGCAAAGACCAAGTGGCCGCCCGAGCTTCAGGCGGCGGTTGATCTGGGTACATCGAACGACCAGAGCCGCATCGTCGGCTCGATGGTCAGCCAGCTTGAAGGCTCGGTATTGACCGCGATTGCGCTGGTGATGATCGTGGTTCTTGCCTCGTTGGGTACGCGGGCCGCCCTGCTGGTCGGTTTTGCGATCCCGACCTCGTTCCTGCTGTGTTTTGCGTTTCTGGCAGTCATGGGTGTCAGCATCTCGAACATCGTGATGTTCGGCCTCATCCTGGCGGTGGGGATGCTGGTGGATGGCGCCATCGTCGTGGTGGAATACGCAGACAAACGCATCAAGGAAGGCGTGGGCCCGATGCACGCCTATGTCGAGGCCGCCCAGCGCATGTTCTGGCCCATCGTGTCCTCGACCGCGACGACGCTGTGTGCGTTCCTGCCCATGTTGTTCTGGCCCGGTATTCCCGGTGAGTTCATGGGAATGCTGCCGGTCACGCTGATCTTCGTTCTGTCGGCGTCGCTGATCGTGGCGCTGATCTATCTGCCGGTCATGGGCGGTGTGTCCGGCCGCCTGAGCCGCCTCTTCGATCGGTCTTCGACCTGGTTGCGGGCGCGCACGCCATGGTGGGTCCGGGTGCTGATGGTGCCGCCGTCGCTGTACATGATCTTTCTGGGTGCGATGCAGGTTCTGAACCCCAACTACCTGCTGCCCGGTGGCTCGATCGCCGGGGCGCTGCTGTTCCTGTTCGGGGCGTTTGCCGGGTCCGTAACGCTGAGCGCGGCCAAAATGGTACGCGCCGAAGAGGACCACGTTCATACAGCGGACGAACACACGTTTTTTGGCCATGTCGTTCGGTTCCTTGTCGGCAATCCGATCATGCCGATCGTTTCCCTGCTGACGGTTTTCACGGCGGTGTATTTCGTGGCCTTTGTCTGGTTTCCTCAGGAATCCCGCGGGGTTGAATTCTTCGTGGAAAGCGAACCTGAACAGGCCACCGCATATGTGCGTGCCCGCGGGAACCTTTCCCTGGCGGAAAAAGACGCGATGGTTCTTGCCGCCGAAGAGATCATCGGCACTCACCCTGCGGTCATCAACGTCTTTGCCTTTGCGGGCGAAGGTGGCCTGAACCAGAATAACGGTGGCGCTCAGGCGCCGGCCGATACAGTGGGCCGGGTTCAGTTCGAAATCATCCCTTGGGAAGACCGCCCCAACGTTTCGGAATCGGCCCTGTGGGGCCTGTTCGAACGGCACTTCGTGGCGCCCGAATATGATGGCGACTTCGTGATTGATGAGCTGAATGCCCAACTTGCAACGATCCCCGGCATCATCGTCGAGATTTTGCCGTTGGAGCAAGGCCCTGCTTCGGCCAAGCCTGTGCATCTGCGCATCAAGGGTGACGGGTGGGAAGACCTGACCTCGGCAGCGATCACCGCCCGCGAAGTTTTCGACACCACGCCGGGCCTGATCAAGACCGAAGACACCCTGCCCCTGCCCGGCATCGACTGGCAGATTGACGTGGATGTCGCCAAGGCCGGTCGGTTCGGAGCCGACGTGGCAACCGTCGGCGCCATGGTCCAGTTGGTCACGCGCGGTATATTGCTGGGCGAGATGCGCCCGGACAGCAATGACGAAGAGATCGAAATTCGCGTTCGCCTGCCCGAAGAAGACCGCGTTTTGTCGACACTGGATACACTCAAGGTCCGTACCCCGGACGGTTTGGTGCCCTTGTCGAACTTCGTAACGCGCAAACCCGTGGCCAAGCTGGCCGAGATCAACCGCGTCGACCAGCAGCGATACTACGACGTCAAAGCGGATGTCGAACCGGGGCTGAGCAAGGTTGTGACCGAAGGCCCCGATGGAAAACAGGTGCGGCTGGCCGTCATGCGTGAAGTGACGGAAGGCTACACACCGACCGGCACCGTTCTGAATGGTACGGGTGGAAAGTCATATGAACTGGTTCAACTGACCGGCGCAGAAAGTGTCGACCAGCTGCGCAGCGCAATCGAAGACGGGGATGCTCAGTTTGCGCTGATCAACCCGAACGAGCGTATTGCGGTGCTGACGGAATGGCTGGAAACCGGCCCGTTCGCCAACGCGATCAGCTGGGAATGGACTGGTGATCAGGAAGAGCAGGAAGAATCCGGCGCCTTCCTGGTGAACGCGTTCATGGGCGCCCTGGGGCTTATGTTCGTGATCCTGCTGGCGCAGTTCAACTCGTTCTACAATTCAGTTCTCGTGCTGCTGGCGGTGGTTCTGTCCACCACCGGGGTTCTGATCGGCATGATCGTGATGGAACAGCCCTTCTCGATCATCATGACCGGGACCGGCATCGTGGCCCTGGCCGGTATCGTGGTGAACAACAATATCGTTCTGATCGACACCTATCAGGAATACAGCAGCTATATGCCGAGGATCGAGGCGATCATCCGCACCGCGGAATCCCGTATCCGCCCGGTGCTGCTGACCACGCTGACAACGATGGCCGGTCTGACGCCGATGATGTTCGGCCTGTCGCTGGACTTCATCAATGGCGGCTATTCCATCGACAGCCCCACCGCACTGTGGTGGAAACAGCTGGCCACAGCGGTGGTCTTTGGCCTGGGCATTGCAACTGTTCTGACGCTGATCGTCACCCCATCGCTTCTGGCCTTGCGGGTCTGGGTGACAACCTATGCGATCTGGCTCAGCCGAGTTCTGGCCCGTGTAACGGCAGGCCGGTCCAGCCAGATCGCGCAGGACATGGCGATAGGGCGCTCTGCCCGGCAGATGCAGGCCACTGAAATTGTGTGGGAGGACGACTCGCGTTTTGAAGGATTAGAACAGGACAGTCGATCAGATAAGTCTGGTCGCCCCTCTGGCCCGCCGCTGAAAGCTGCTGAATAAACGAATAGGACCGGGAGTTCCGGTCCTTTTTCATTTGGCCATCATCACAACCGGGACCACGTCTGATGCGCGCAAATCGCATGTTCGCATCCTTTGACCAGCAGCTTGTCCCCCTGCAACGTCATCTGTGGCACCGCATCCACGTTGATCAACGGGACCCAGAATTCGCCGCCGCCGTATTTTCCTCCGCCTTCACCGGCCACGTCCCAGAACAGTTTCTTACCGATATTCGGTGTTTGGACTTCCTTGCCTGAAGAGTCATAGGCCGAAAGGATCCGACCGCAGAACTTATCCCCACACGCCGTGATTTTGATGTGCGAAATCAGGTTCTTGCGATCAGGTTCAGTCTTCCAGACACCCACGATGGGATCGGCCGCCACAATGACCGGCAGACTAATCGCGATCGCAATAGACGATAGTCGTGACTTCAATCGCTTCATCATGACAGGCACCCTTCTGGTTTTTTGTATTCTACCCTGTTTCGCTCAATGTTTGGATCTTCAGGCCGCTTCCCCGTCCGATTGCTGCCGGTTCCACAATTGGGCATACCGCCCCGACCGCGCCAGCAACTCGTCATGCGTGCCCTGTTCAATGACCTCGCCCGCTTCCAGAACCACGATCCGGTCCGCTTCGGCAATGGTGCTGAGGCGATGGGCAATGGTGATAACCGTACGACCCTCTCCTGCGCGCGCCAGCGCATCCTTGATGTCCTGCTCGGTATCTGTGTCCAGGGCCGAGGTCGCCTCGTCCAGCAACAGGATCGGCGGGTTCTTGAGCAAAGTCCGCGCGATGCCGACTCTTTGTTTTTCACCACCTGACAGTTTGAGCCCCCGTTCACCGACCATAGTGTCATAACCTTCGGGCAGCGAGGTGATGAAATCGTGAATTTGCGCAGCTCGGGCCGCGGCCTCGACCTCCTCCGGGGTGGCGTCGTCACGGCCATAGGCAATGTTGTACCGGATGCTGTCGTTGAACAATACCGTGTCCTGCGGCACAACGCCGATGGCCGCGTGCAGGCTGGACTGCGTCACATCCCGCACATCCTGTCCATCGATCTTCAAGGATCCTTTGGTCACATCGTAGAACCGGAACAGCAGCCGCCCGATGGTTGATTTGCCAGACCCGGTTGCCCCCACGATGGCCACGGTCTGCCCGGCAGGAACGGTCAACGAAACACCTTTGAGGATCTCCCTTTCAGGGTCATAGCCGAAATGCACATCGTCCAGCGTGACTTCGCCGCCATTCACCTTGAGGTTGGGCGCACAGGGTTTGTCGGTGACTTCGGCGGGCTGTTCAAGCAGATCGAACATCTGGCCCATATCGACCAACGATTGCCGGATTTCCCGGTAGACCGTCCCCAGAAAGTTCAGCGGTACGGTGATCTGGATCATGTAAGCGTTGACCATGACGAAATCGCCCACTGTAAGGTTTCCGCTCTGAACCCCGATGGCAGCCAGAACCATCACACCGATCAAACCACAAGTGATCAGGAATGACTGGCCAAAATTCAGAAATGCCAGCGAATATGCCGTTTTCAGCGCCGCCCCGGCATAGGCTTTCATCGACACATCATATCGCTCAGCTTCGCGCGCTTCGGCATTGAAATACTTGACAGTTTCAAAATTCAGCAGGCTGTCGATGGCGCGCTGATTGGCTTCGGTGTCCTGATCGTTCATCTCGCGCCGAAGCTTCACCCGCCATTCGGTCACGGCAAATGTGAAC
The DNA here is from genome assembly GCF_056541565.1 of Ruegeria sp. AG6. Taxonomy (NCBI): domain Bacteria; kingdom Pseudomonadati; phylum Pseudomonadota; class Alphaproteobacteria; order Rhodobacterales; family Roseobacteraceae; genus Ruegeria; species Ruegeria sp. AG6. The sequence goes on from NZ_JBQFYQ010000001.1 coordinate 1,122,141, forward strand.
CAGATATACAGACCGATTGTGACGGCGACGACCACCAGATACCAGACATCGAACAGCCACATCAGGATGATCGCCACCAGCAGCAGTTCCAGGATCAGCGGCCCGATCGAGAACAGCAGAAAGCGCAACAGGAACTCGACGCCCTTGACACCCCGTTCGATGATGCGGCTCAGCCCTCCGGTACGGCGGGACACGTGATAACGCATCGAGAGGTTGTGAATGTGCCGAAAGGTCTCAAGCGCCAACGCCCGCAGAGCCCTTTGCCCTACGGGCGCAAAGGCCGCATCCCTCAGTTGTTGGAATCCCACGGTCAGCATCCGCGCCACGCCATACGCGACCGTCAGCCCGACCGCGCCCAGCGCCACCGGCGGCACGCCCTCACCTGCCAGCGCGTCAACGGCACCTTTGTAAAGGATTGGCGTATAGACCGCGATCAGCTTGGCCAGAACCAGCATGACCATGGCAATCACCACGCGGCGCTTTACCCATGGTTCATCCTGTGGCCAAAGATAGGGTGCCACTTTGCGGATCGTGCGCCAGCCCGAGCTTCGCTCGTCACGCGGCACCGTATCGTCCGGGGTCGTAGTAGGTGTTCGTCTCATCACGTACCTTAATTGCGGTCAGAGATTGACCCCGGCCCGCTTGGGCCAAAGGCGATGCTTATTCAGGTATGGTGAAGACCTGCCCCGGATAGATCAGATCCGGATCGCGGATCAGGTCGCGATTGGCCTCGAACAGCCGTACATACAGGACCCCGTCGCCAAACCGGTCGCGCGAGATGGCCCACAGCGTGTCGCCCCGTTGAACCGTAACCGAACGGATGGCAGCTGCTTCGCCCTGCGCGTTGGCCTGACTTGCCGCGACGGCGGCATCCAGAACTTCAACCGGCTCTCGCTTGAACGGGGTTTCGACCCGGCTGAGCACCGTCCCGTCCGTATTCACCGCGTCCACGCGCAGCGTGTAGACACCCGGATCAATCCCCTCCAGATCGCTGCGCCAGGATCCATCCTCTTTCGGGTCGAGATCGGCGATCAGGCGATTGTTCAGGTACAGTCGAACGGCTGCACCGTCCTGCACACGCCCCGTCAGCTGGACATTGCCGGTATCAGAGTACCCGATGGTATCCAGTGCGATCTGATCAGGGGGCGTATCCCGCACCACAGGCGGCTGCACCAGTTCAACCCCTTCTTCGCCGGACCGCAGCACCGCAATCTGCTGATCCGGTTCGGGTGTCTGCGGCGGCGAGTCGGCGGTTTGCGTTTCCTCGGCCTCCGGCACGGTGGTTTCGGTTCCGGTCACATCAGTTTCTCGGGCTGGAACTTCGGTCGCCGTTTCGGGCTCAACGTCTGCATCGGCTGTCGCGATCGTGGCGTCTTCGGCGTCGGCTGTCGTGTCCGGATCGGATGCTGGCGATTCTTCAGTTACAGGCGCTTCTTCGACCGGCTTTGGCAATGCCGCAATCAGATAGTCGTCGGACTGTGTGATCCGTTCGCCATCCTTGCTTTGCAGGACCAACCCCTGAGCCGCGTCGCTGAACGGGATCGAAACAAATTCGGCAAACTGGCCGCTGCCGTCCACGGTAAAGCTGTGCAGGGTTTCGCCGTTCAGCAGCACCTCGATCCGGCTGCCGGGCTCGGCATCGCCGGACAACAGCGCCGTGCCATCTGGCTCAACAAAAATCTGATCCAGGGCCGGAGGGGCCGCTGGCTGGGGCGCGATATCTTCCGTCTTGGCAACGGCGGTGTCCGCGTCAGAGGCGTCAGCCGTTTCACTAGTGTCCTCGGCACGCTCGGTCGTGGGCACTTCATCCGCAGGAGCCGCCTGTTCAGCCACTTCCGGTTCCGAAACCTGCGCATCCTGCCCTACAGGTTCCGGGGCTACGGCAGAGGCGGCTTCCTGCGGGGCTCTCGGCTCGGGCGTTTTGGTGAAGACGCCGGACAGATACAATCCACCCGCGCCCAATATCGCAACAAGACCCGCAATCACCCCCCAGATGAAATTGCCCGAGCTTCCGTTTCCCGATTTGGCGTCCATTATTTTCCTTTCACTCCGCCGGGCAAAAGCTATGCGTTGAAAAGCTTTCCGACGGACAGTTGAGCCAATCTATCAATCCCGCTATCACGGGTCAAAACCCCTGACACAACCCCGGAGCCCCCCTTTGATGTCTCAGAAATCAGTCTGTGTGTACTGCGGGTCACGCAATGGAGCCGAGAAGGCTTATTCTGAAACTGCACGGCAGTTTGGCAGCCTGCTGGCGCAGGAAGGCTGGCGGCTGGTCTACGGAGCCGGAGATGTCGGTTTGATGGGTGAAGTGGCCCGCGCCGCGCAGAATGCCGGTGGTGAAACCTTCGGCGTCATTCCGGTGCATCTGGTCAAGCGCGAGGTCGGAAAAACGGATCTGACCCACTTCGTGATCACCGAGACAATGCACGAGCGCAAGAAAGTCATGATCATGAACGCCGACGCCGTCGTGGTCCTGCCGGGCGGTCCGGGGTCGCTGGACGAGCTGTTCGAAGCGCTGACATGGCGCCAGCTTGGCCTGCATGACAAGCCGATCGTCGTGGTCAATGTGAACGGCTATTGGGACGCGTTGCACACATTGTTGGATCAGGTGATCGGGCAAGGCTTTGCCGACACGTCTTTGGCGGATTTCATCACCTGGGTCGAAGACGCCGATACAGCCATGATCGCCCTGCGGGACAAGCTGACCTGAGGATGGGAAACCGTGCGGGCGGTTGAACCGCCCGCCGTATTCATCAGGCAAGTCTGGCTTTGGGTTGCAGACTGAGGCGCACCACCTGCTCGACCTTGTGCAAAGGATGATTGGTCAGGGTCTTGTTGACCTCGGCCACGACCTTTCCCAGCACCTCGCTGTGTAACCGACGCCGCAACAGACCCAGAACATGGGGGCTGGCCACCAGAACCAGCCGATCATAGGCGCCTTTCAGCCCCTTGCGATTCAACAGGTTCGCCAGATCCTGCACGAACAGAGATTTTGCGTGCGCCTTCCACGTGGGTTCTTCAATTGCCGATTTCTGTTTTGGTCCGCCGTCGTTGCGACGACCTGCGCGGTCCGTCGGTTTTCCGGTCGGGCCGTCTTGTTCTTCGACAGCGACGACGACAAAATTGGGATCGTCGGCATCGGTGATATTCTCCATCACCAGCGCTTTCTCTCCATCTGCAACAATAACCCAAGTTCCCTGTGTAAGTGCGACCATTGCGATCTCCTGATTAGGTTGTGTTCTGGGTATCCCTCGACCTGCTGGACATGCGGGTTCGTTGACGCACGAACAGTGCGCAGCCCGATCATTGTTTGAATTGATATGCAGTTTCTCCCTCTACCCTACAGAGATGTGTACTGGAAAACAGCAAACAAGATACCGTCACGCAGAAAGGGCACGTATCGGCGGGTTTTCACCGGCTGGTCATCAACCCTTTAGGCGGACATCTCGACAACGGTGATTTCGGGCGTCACGCCCAGACGAACCGGCAGGATCGAACAGCCGATACCGCCCGAAACGACCAGATCGCGCCCATTTTCGCGTACATGGCCATAGGCATAGCGATTGCCGAATTTCGATGGCACCACGGGCGACCAGCCGAACAGGCGCACTTGGCCACCATGTGTGTGCCCTGAAAGGGTCAAGGCCACCCGCCCGGGCACAGTGGGAAACACATCGGGCTCATGCGCCATCATCACAACCGGAGCGTCATCGGTGATCTGCGCCAGAGTACCTTCCAGATCGTCCAATCCTTGCGGCTTGCCGTTGCGCCAGATCGCCAGCTGATCCTCGAGACCGGCCAGCCAGATGCCCTGAGTTTCGAGTTTGATCGCGGCATTGGACAACACCGAAATTCCGTTCTGTTCCAGAATTTTGGCATAGCGATTGGGCCCGGACCCGCGCCGCTGTGCCGACCTGTCATCCCACCAGTCGTGATTGCCCAGAACGGCAAAGACACCATTCTTCGCCTCAAGCCCGGCAAGCACAGGGGCCAGGTCCTGCATCTTGACCGTGTCCGAGACACCTTTGTGGCTTGCAAAGAAATCACCCAACAGCAGGATCACGTCCGGAGCCAGCGCATTGGTTCGGCGGACCACCTGCCTTACGCGGTTCAGGCCGACATAGGGCTCGCCCACATGCATATCGGACAGTACGGCGATTCTGAGCGGCGGCGCTGTCCAGTCGTCCCGCTGAATGCGCCATTTGCGCACGCGCAGCCGAACTGCGGGTTCAATGATGAACCCGTAGGCGGCCGTGACAAGGCCTGCCAGCGTCGCCGCCAGCAGGCCCTTTATGAACCGACGTCGGTTCAATACGTTACATCCGCGATGCGACGTTTTCCCAGTTCACCAGATTGTCGAGGAAGTTCGACAGGTAGGCCGGGCGCTTGTTGCGGAAATCGATGTAGTAGGAGTGCTCCCAAACATCGCAACCCAGCAGCGCGGTTTGACCAAAGCACAGTGGGTTCACGCCATTCTCGGTTTTTGTGACGGCCAGCGAGCCATCGGCGTTCTTGACCAGCCACGCCCAGCCCGAACCGAACTGACCCGCACCGGCGGCACTGAATTGCGACTTGAATTCATCCACCGAACCGAAGCTTTCGGTCAGCGCCTTTTCCAGCTCGCCCGGCATCTTGGACTCGCCCGGCCCCATCATTTCCCAGAACTGGTTGTGGTTCCACAACTGGCTGATGTTGTTGAAGATACCGTTTTGTGCCACCGCGTTTGCGTCGTATGTACCAACGATGATCTCTTCCAGCGACTTGCCGTCCCATTCGGTGCCGGCGATCAGCTTGTTGCCGTTGTCGACATAGGCCTTGTGGTGCAGGTCGTGGTGATATTCCAACGTTTCCGCGGACATACCCTTGGCTGCCAGCGCGTCATGTGCATAAGGAAGATCAGGAAGTTCAAAAGCCATGTCGGCCCCCTGTTTAAATGAAAGTTGCGGTTCCCAAGGTTAAATGCTTTGGCAACCGCCGCAGGTCAAGGGGCGTGGCAAGAAAACCCGGAGGCAGGCGATGCTGACACAGGCGCGCAAGATGTTCTATCGCGCCCGCGGATATTATGCGGGCAATCTGAACGGCGAGCCGTTTCGTCTGGACCCGTACCATTCGAAATTCTGGCGCAAGGCCACTGCGGGCGCTTGGGAGCCTGAAACATTTGCAGTTCTTGACCGGTTCCTGTCCCCTCAAAGCGACTATCTGGACATCGGCGCGTGGATTGGCCCGACGGTGCTGTACGGTGCGCGAAGGGCACGGCATGTCTGGTGTTTTGAGCCTGACCCGACCGCGTTTCGGCATCTGGCATGGAATCTTGATCTGAACGGTATTCAGAACGTTTCGGCATTCGGGGTCGCCCTGTCAGATCGATTTGGCGTGGCACGCATGGCCTCTGTGCGCGGTGAACCCGGAGATTCCACCAGTTCGCTTCTGCACGACGGGGCGCATGGGTCTGATGCGCTGACGATCGCCTGGGACCAATTCGAAAAAACAAACGACCTGTCACGGGTTTCGCTGGTCAAAATGGACATCGAGGGCGCGGAATTCATTGTTGCCCCCACTTTGTCCGCGTGGCTGAAGGAACGCCGCCCCGCCCTTCTTCTGTCTCTTCACGCACCTCTGCTTCCGGAAGACCAGAGGCACGAACGTGTCAGCGCATTGATGGATGAACTGGGTTATTACGCAAACCTGTCGGATGACAAGTCACAGCCTGTAGAGATTTCGGACTTGCTGACCGAAGATGGCCTGAGCCGTTTTCACACCGTTCTCTTGCATGGGTAGAACGTCTGGCATTTTTTTCTTCGTTCACGCGAGGTCCCGCTTGCGGCAATGAGGTGTGTCAGTTTGATTGCAGACACCAAGAATCATACCCAAGTATGATAAAATGAAAAGACTTTTACAGATTGTAGTCGCCGCATTTCTTGCACATACCGCTGCGGCAGAAACGGTTACCTATCATTGCAAGATGTCCAAACAGGACGCCCATGGCTGGATTGCGCCAGAGTATGCGTTCCGGATCGACCCCGCCGCATCTTCGGCGATGGCCGCAACGTCGTATCAGGATTGGGCCACGGCAAAACTCAAAGACCGCGGCGCCAAGGGATATCGTATTATCTGGAACCTCGATCAAAAAATGGTTGCCGGCGGCAATGTCCGCGTTCGATATCAGGCGAACCTGAAAACAACCGACAATACGGTCGCCGTCCGCATGGCATTCGTTCAGGGAAATTTCGCGAACAAACCTTTCGGAGTCGGGACCTGTTCGACAGTCAAGTAAGAAAAAGCCCCGGATGAACCGGGGCTTTTTTTGTTCAGTAGATCCCAACCTCACTGCCGGGCTGTGCTGCCACCTTGAGCAGTTTGAACACGTAATCCGCAGCGGAACGGAAGCAGACCACGCGGAAGGTCTGTTCATCATCCATCCAAAAAGCACCAGCCACCTGCGCCAGACGCGAGCGGCGAATCTGGCCGGGCTGGAATGCATCCGCCGACAGATCGACGGGCGCGACCTTGCCCAGCACCTCTCTTGCGCTGGCACCAGAGACGCTGAAGACAGCACGGGCATCCGAGACATTGACCGCCAAAGCATGGGTGCCGCTCAGGGCACCGACCATGTTGGCCAGTTTGGCTTCGACCTCGGCATAAGGCACCAGAACCAGCAACTCGTCGGTCGACATCCAAGCCACGCCGGTATCGCCGGTCACAAGCACCTCGCGCTGACCCGGCACTTTCTGACCGGTTGCATCCTTGACGGCCTTGGCCAGCACCTTGTCGGACAGGTTGCCGCGCAGGGTTATCATGCCTTGCAGGCCGCATTCCTGGACCTTGGCGATGCCGTCATAGCTGGCGTGGTTCAATGCGCTGATGGGTTCAGACATTCTGCTTCTCCCCGTCCTTGTCATAAAAGATCGGGTCCACGATCTTGGCTTTGTAGGTTTTACCGTCCGTGCCCGGGAACTCGACGATCTCGCCCATGCGATCGGGGCCGTGTTTGATCAGCCCCATGGCGATCCCTTTGCCCAGATTGGCCGAGTAATATGTCGACGTCACACGGCCGATCATGTTGCGCTGACCGTTGGCATTGACGCCATCGCCCACCGCGTAAGCCCCATCCGGCAGAACCGATCCGTCCACAGTCTCGAGACCGACCAGTTTCCAGCGCTCGGGATCCGCCATGTGGGTCCGCGAATGGGCGCGTTTGCCCAGATAATCCTCTTTCTTCTTGGACAGCGCCCAGTGCAGCCCCAGATCCTGCGGGATCACGGTGCCGTCGGTCTCGTCCCCGATCATGATAAAGCCCTTCTCGGCCCGCAGGATGTGCAGACATTCGGTTCCGTAAGGCATCACGCCGAACTCTTTGCCTGCTTCCATCAAGGCATCCCAGAACGCCTGCCCCTGGCTGGCCGGAACGGCGATTTCATAAGACAGCTCGCCTGAGAACGAAATGCGGTAGGCTCGGCAATCGAAGCCTCCGATCTTGCCATCGCGCCATTCCATGAAGGGCAGCGCCTCTTTGCTGACATCCATGCCGCCCAGCTTTTCAAGCACCTTGCGGGCATTGGGGCCGACCACGGCGACCTGCGCGTATTGCTCGGTCACGTTGGCGACATAGACTTTCCAGTCCCACCATTCGGTCTGAAGCCATTCTTCCATGTGACCATGGATACGCTCGGCCCCGCCGGTGGTGGTGTGGCACAGCCAGGTGTCTTCATCGATGCGGGCGACAACGCCGTCGTCGATCAGAAAGCCGTTTTCCGAACACATCAGGCCATAGCGGCATTTGCCGACCTTCAGCGTGGACATCATGTTGGTGTACAACATGTCCAGAAACTTGCCTGCGTCGGGGCCTTTGACGATCAACTTGCCCAGCGTCGATGCATCCAGCAGGCCGAGGTTCTCGCGGGTGTTTTTCACCTCGCGATTCACCGCGTCATGCACGGATTCGCCGGGGCGGACATAGGCATAGGTCCGGCGCCAGTGGCCGACCGGCTCCCAATCGGCGCCGTTCCTGTCGTGCCAGTTGTGCATCGGTGTCCGACGGATCGGCTGAAAGACCTCACCCCGTGCCTCACCACCGATCGCACCCATCGAGATGGGCGTATAGGGCGGGCGGAAAGTGGTTGTCCCAACCTTGGGAATTTCGGATTCCAGAGCATCAGCAAGGATCGCCAATCCGTTGATGTTGCTCAACTTACCCTGATCGGTCGCCATGCCCAGCGTGGTATAGCGCTTGGTGTGTTCGACGCTTTCATACCCTTCGCGCGCGGCCAGTTGGACGTCTGAAACCTTGACGTCGTTCTGGAAATCCAGCCAGGATTTCATACGCAATTGGACTTCTGCATTTGCCGGCATCAGCCAGACCGCTTCCATCGGCGCTTCGGCGGTTGTGTCCCCTGCGGGCGCCTTGGTGTTCTTGGGCTTGAAGCCAGCCGCCTTGGCGGCCGCCTTACCGGCCGCATGGGCGTCTGTCAGAACATCCTGCAACGCCAGAGGGCCGTTGGACGCGCCAGCAGCAACAACGAACCCTTTGCCGTCCACCCCCAGCGGCGGACGCTCGGGATCCGGCCGGAAATGCGCGTTCGCCTCATCCCAGATCAGCTTGCCCCCGCAATGGGACCACATGTGCACGACCGGAGACCAGCCGCCGGACATGGCGACTGCATCCGCCTCAACTTCTTCACGCGCGCCGCCGACGCCTTCCTGATTGCAGATGGCTACCTTTTTGACGCGCTTGCCGCCTTTGACCTTGGCAATGGCTTTGCCCGGATCGACGCGGATACCCAACTGGCGGGCTTCTTCCGCCAAAGGTCCGGCCGTTGCCCGGGCGTCAACAATGCGCAAAACATCCACACCTGCCTGTTTCAGGATAATCGCGGTACGATAGGCGTCGTCATTGTTGGTGGCGACGATGACACGTTCGCCCGGGGCAACCCCCCAGTTCACGACATAGTCGCGCATGGCCGATGCCAGCATCACGCCCGGAACATCGTTGCCAGCAAAGGACAATGGTCTTTCAATTGCACCCGTTGCCGTTACAATTTGCTTGGCGCGAATGCGCCACAAACGATGGCGCGGGCCCTGCACGCCCGGCGTGTGGTCCGTCAGACGTTCGTATCCCAGCACATAACCATGGTCATAAACACCCGCTCCCATGCAGCGCGTGCGCATGATGACGTTGTCCATTGTTTCGAGTTCGGAAACCAATTGTTCCACGAACTTATCCACAGGCTCACCACCCACGGTGCCGCCGTCAACCGGCGCGCGACCTCCCCAATGCGCGGTCTGCTCGATCAGCAGGACCTTGGCACCGGATTGTGCCGCCGCCTTGGCTGCCTGCAAACCAGCCACACCGCCGCCGATCACCAGAACATCGGTAAAGGCGTAGAAATGTTCATAAGTGTCGGCATCCCGGTTGTCTTTGTCGGGCGCCTTGCCCAATCCCGCCGACTGCCGGATGAACGGTTCGTAGACGTGTTTCCAGAAGGGTTTGGGGTGGATGAACGTCTTGTAGTAGAAGCCGGCCGGCAAAAACCGGGCAAAGGCCGTGTTCACCGCACCGATATCATATTCAAGGCTTGGCCAATGGTTCTGTGAAATCGCGGTCAAGCCGTTGAACACCTCGGTCGTCGTGGCGCGCTGGTTCGGCTCGAACCGGTTGCCCTGCCCCAGGCCGACAAGCGCGTTCGGCTCTTCCGCGCCGCTGGCGACAACGCCGCGGGGACGGTGGTATTTGAACGACCGGCCAACCATCATCTGGTCATTGGCCAACAGGGCCGAGGCAAGCGTATCCCCCTCATAGCCCTGCATCGAGGTTCCGTTGAAGGTGAATGTGACCTTTTTCGACCGGTCAATCAGCCGGCCTTGTTTTGCGAGACGGGTGCTCATTGTGCGGACCTTTCGCATGTGGAGGCGTCAAAGCCTCCGGCGGGAGTATTATTGAAAAGATGAAGCATCAGGAGAACTCTCTCCACGTCCAGCCGGGCCGTTTGGCAGTGATGGCATCCTTGATGTCTTGCGGCGGTTCGGAGGTCTGAGCCGTGTAGGTTCCGAACACTTCGAGTGTCTGCGTGCAGCGCGCGGCGTGGAACCACTTGCCGCAACCATTGGCGTGCCGCCAGCGCTCGAAATGAACACCTTTCGGGTTTTCACGCATGAACAGATAGTCGTGGAATTCGTCATCGGACGAGCCCGGGCCGAAACGCTTCAGATGCGCTTCGCCACCGGCGGCCAGTTCGGATTCTTCGGCGTCTACGCCGCAATAGGGGCAGTTCAGGATTAGCATGTTGTCATCCTTTTGGCGGTCGGTCAGCGCGGGGGCCGACCCGAATTCTGTTTTCTGGCACCTTCGGGAATCTCCCTAGTGCGCCACCCCGGCGGCCACGCTTTCGTCTATGAAGCGGCCTTCTTTGAAGCGGTCCATCGAGAAGGCTTCGGTCAGCGGTGAATGGCCCGTCGCCATCAACTGCGCCATCCCCCAGCCCGAGCCCGGAATCGCCTTGAAACCACCGGTGCCCCAGCCGCCATTGATAAAGCAGCCCTGCAACGGTGTTTTCGACAGGATGGGCGAGCGGTCACCGGTCATGTCCACGATCCCGCCCCACTGGCGCAGCATTTTCAGGCGCGAAATCATCGGGAAGGTTTCGACCAGCGCCCGCACCGTTTCCTCGATATGATGGAACGACCCGCGCTGCGTGAAGTTGTTGAACCCGTCGGTTCCCCCGCCGATCACCATTTCGCCCTTGTCGGATTGCGACATATAGCCGTGGACTGTGTTCGCCATCACGACCACATCCATGCAGGGTTTGATGGGCTCGGACACCAGCGCCTGCAACGCGACGGCTTCCAGCGGCAAGCGGAAGCCCGCCATCTCGGCCAACTGACCCGAATGGCCGGCGACGACGATGCCCAGCTTGTCACAATCAATGGCACCCTTGGTGGTATCGACCCCGACAACGCGCCCGTTGTCCGAGCGCACACCGGTGACTTCGCATTGCTGGATGATATCCATACCCATCGCCGAACAGGCACGCGCATAGCCCCACGCCACCGCATCATGGCGCGCAGTGCCCCCGCGTTCCTGCCAAAGGCCGCCCAGAACCGGATACCGGGGGCCATCCAGATTGATGATTGGCACCAGTTGCTTGACACGCTCAGGCGTAATCCATTCGGTTTTCACGCCCTGCAAAGCGTTGGCATGGGCCGTACGCTGATAGCCGCGGATCTCGTGCTGGGTCTGCGCCAGCATGATGACACCGCGCGGGCTGAACATGATGTTGTAGTTCAGTTCTTGGCTCAGGTCCTCGTAGAGGCTGCGCGCTTTCTCGTAGATCGCCGCCGACGGGTCTTGCAGATAGTTCGAACGGATGATCGTCGTGTTGCGACCGGTATTGCCGCCGCCCAGCCAGCCTTTTTCGATAACCGCGACATTCTGGATGCCATAGTTCTTGCCAAGGTAATACGCGGTCGCCAGACCATGACCGCCAGCACCAACGATGATGACGTCATAGCGCTTCTTGGGTTCGGGTGAGCGCCAGGCGCGCTCCCATCCGGTGTGATAGCGCAGAGCTTCCCGCGCCACAGCAAAGGCTGAATAGTGTTTCATGTGCGAATCCATCCGGTTCGGTGATTGGGCGCAGATATGCCGTGTGACGGCATTTTAACCCTGCCGTGCAACGCCGCAATATCGCACTATTGCGACATGTCGCTCATTCGCGGCCATTTGTCCCTTTTGTCGGACGCCTCACAGGTCTAAGTCAGGGCAGCATCCTCGGAGGGACCATGACGTTCTGGGTTCTGATTTTTCTTGTCGCGCTGCTGATCGCAGCTTTTCTCAGCTTTACCCTGCTGCGCAAACGCCGTGGGGATGAACCCGCGGCGGCATACGATCTGCGGGTTTATCGCGAACAGTTGGCCGGTGTGGACCGGGATCTGGCGCGCGGTGTCATTGGCGAGGCCGACGCCGAACGGGTGCGCACGGAAATTTCCCGTCGCATTCTGGCCGCAGATGACCAAATGAAGAAAGAGGGTGCCGGCGCCGGGCCATCTCGTGCGGTTTCGGTGTTGTCGATCCTGGCAATCTCGTTGCTTCTGATCGGTGGAGCGTTGGCGATGTATCATCGCACCGGGGCCGTGGGTTTGCCTGACATGCCGCTGACCGCACGGCTTGAACTGGCCAAGGAAGTGCGCGCCAACCGGCCATCCCAAAGCGCCGCGGAAGAACTGGCGACCCCACCTCGACCTGCGCAGCTGGAAGAAAGCTATGCCAACCTGCTGAAGCAGTTGCGGGAAACCGTTGCGAGCCGGCCGGACGATTTGCAGGGTCAGATGTTGCTGGCGCAACACGAGACGAATGCGGGCAACTTCAAGGATGGGTACACCGCGCAGCAAAAGGTGATCGAGCTGTCCGAAGACAGCGCCACGGCTGATACCTATGCGGACCTAGCGGAAATGATGATTCTGGCCGCAGGTGGGTATGTCTCACCCGAAGCGGAACAGGCGCTGATCGAAGCGCTGAACCGTGACCCCCGTCACGGCCCGGCGCGCTATTATTGGGGGCAGATGCTGGCCCAGATCGGGCGGCCGGACCTTGCCTATCGCATGTGGGTCGAAACGTTGCAGGATTCCCCCGCAGGTGCGCCCTGGGCCGAAGCAATTCGGGCTCAGATCGATGAACTGGCCTTTAGGGCCGGCGTTTTCAATGCACCGGATCTGAGCACCGCACCCGGCCCCAGCCAGGAAGAGATGGCCGCCGCCGCAGAGCTGAGCCCCGAAGAGCGGCAGCAGATGATTCAGGGCATGGTGGACCAGCTGTCTGATCGGCTGGCGGCAGAGGGCGGATCCCCCGAGGAATGGGCCCGCCTGATCGCGGCCTTGGGCGTTCTTGGCCAGGGTCAGCGCGCCATCGATATTCGCGATGAGGCCATGGAAGTCTTTGCCGGCGATTCAGAGGCGTTGCAGATCATCGATGCGGCGGCCCTTCAAGCCGGGATCGCTCAATGATCCATCACGCTATCGAAGAATTTGCAGCAGCCTTGCAACCGATGAGTGCCCTGATGGGGCTGGACCTTGGGGAAAAGACAATCGGCGTCGCCGTGTCCGACCGGATGCGCGGTGTCGCCAGCCCGCTGGAAACGGTACGGCGCAAGAAATTCACGCTCGATTCCGCGCGCCTGATCGAAATTGTCACCGATCGCGAGATCGGGGGCATCTTGCTGGGCCTGCCCAAGAACATGGATGGCAGCGAAGGACCAAGATGCCAGTCAACGCGGGCATTTGCGCGCAATTTGTCCCGCCTGACCGATCTGCCCATCGGGTTTTGGGACGAACGGCTCAGTACCGTTGCGGCAGAAAAAGCACTACTTGAGGCGGATACGACACGAAAACGTCGCGGACAGGTTATTGATCACGTTGCGGCCAGCTATATCTTGCAAGGCGCGCTGGACAGGCTGCGCTTTTTGTAACGGGTCGGAGACCAGTGATGACAAGTATGGTTTGGAAAAGGAATGAGGTCGAAAGCCCTTGTGTCCAGATCTGTGTCGTTCACCCGACTGAACGTATCTGTACCGGCTGCTATCGAACGATTGACGAAATCACCCGTTGGTCCAAGATGGACAGCAGCGAACGCGCCGAAATCATGGAAGATCTGCCAACCAGAAAGCCGCGCCTCAGCAAACGTCGTGGCGGGCGTGCAGCGCGCATAAAAGGTTCCTGAAGTCAGCCAGCCTGCTTTGGGGACGTATCCCTGTGGTCATTGGATTCGTCGCGGGCCGACCTGTTTGTGTCTTGCCCGCGCAGCTCTGACTCGAACAGAGCTGCGATTTCGGATCTGCTTGTTTTTGCAGTCCCGTATTTTTTCGCTGCACGTCGGACACGCTTCGTGCCGGTCTTGTCCGCCTTGAATACTGGCGTCTTGCGTGCCGCAAATCTTTCCATCAATAACCTAAGTGTCATCGCAAACTTCCCGCTTCCAATAACTGTGCCGCCGCGGGCCGAGTTCGAGCTCCTAAAAGGGGCCAGCTCATGAACGCATCTGTTCAACGTGAGTGGAGGCCCGCAGCGACACGGCGTAGGTAAGGGCATTTCCGGTCAAATTTAGGGGGAAAACACGCGGTTTTTGGTCCGTGTTGACCTTAAGGTCAGAAATTCCACGGAAAAACCCACCAGTTCCCTTACGTCACAATTCTTGACCGGCACGGTATCAAGACCGGTTTCAAGACATGTGATGCGTGTCGTTCCGCGAAATAAGCCAATCAGATTTGGTCAATTCGCGCTCAAGGGTGCTTTGTTCTGACCAGAGAACAAAGCACGCAAGCCGCCTGTTGGCAGCAAGATCACAAGATGCAGGTTGGCACGCAGAGCAGATCCTTACCCGGCAGCCAGCCAAGTTTTGGCGTTTTCGATTTCCTCGGACGGAAAGAACTGAGTCCGTGTGCCCAATACATGACTGGCGACACGTTGTGCCATGTGCTGCCAGCTTTTGTCCCCGACGATGGCCGCGCGATCCAGTTGTCCAATGTGGCGGCTGGCCAGACGGAAATGTGCTGCAAGAGCGGACAACCCCTGCCAGCCGTCGAATTCCCGCAGGTCGATCAGCAACCGAAATCCGGATCGATCATGCAACAAAGCGTCCAGGTCGCGTTCGGCTTGCTTGTACTCCTCGGGGTCCAGTTTTCCCAAAAGGCTGATCTGCACACATGGGCCCTCAAGATCGGTCACGTGAATGGATCCCAGCGACTCGCGCATCCAGCGCCGGGCGGCCTCAAGCTCGGCCAGTTCAAAGACCTGAACGGGGCATGGCAGGATCGGGGCGGCCAATCGGATGCTGGTTTGCACCCAGCCCTGATCGGCAACAACCGCGATCCGGTCAAACCCCCGCCAGTGGCTGAGCCCCAGCTTGGTGTCGGACCAGGCCGCGCCCAAATCATACCCCTTGAACTCGGGCTGCACGATGGCCAAAAGCCGAACGGAATCATGTTCGGTCAGCGCTGCTTCGATTGCAGGAACCAGGACATCGGCATAGTCGGCGCTGGTGACTTGCCCCGACAACTCAACTTCTATCAACGCACCATCAGAATTCGTATGGACCGTAATCATCGGTCAAAACCTCCAAAGCCAAACAATGACAGGAGGTTAAGTGGATTCGATCCATTCCGCCACACCCCCGGCGCATTCCGGGCGGAAATAGGCGATCATCCGTCCATCCGGCCCTGCGCTTGCCGTTTCCGCCCAGAGGGCAACCCCGTGCAGGCAGTGGCGGTGCAGCACGTAAGCCTCGCCCGGTTTTGCAGGCAATTCGATTCGCGGGCAGGTTTCGAAAACCTCGCGACGGACGGATTGGTAGATATCCGTAACATCGACTTCATGCAGGCGCTCTTGTGGTGTCCCCGCAAGGGCGCGCCTGAAAGCCGCACCCAGGATATGATGGCTGCCTTCCCACAACACCATGGGCGACGCATCCGGGCTGGCCTCGGTCAGCGGTATGCCCAAAACCCACGCATGCGGTTCATCCACCCGGCGGCGACGATCCGGCCCCATCGGGCGCAAACCGTCCACATGGGCCGCGTCCCGATTTCTGCGATACCGCGCGGCGGCTTCGTTTTCCCCCCGGCGCGGGCGTGGATACCCAGGATGCGTGACCGAGATTTGGCCTTTGTGAAGCGGCATCTGCCCGTAACGCCCTGCAATGAATGACATGGCGGTTCCGGCCAAAGGCCCCGATTGGCCAACCCTGCCCTGCGCGTCATTGGGCAACGCGTCAACACCGATGAACCACGTCCCGTCACAATCCAGCCAGTCAGCATGGGCCGGGTCCGTTACCGCGGCCCGTGCGGCAGGCAGCGCATGTCCCACCCAGGCCGCAAGCACTGGATCATACGGGAATTTCACCCACCCCCTGACGTCAAAATCCTTCACAAACCCACCGCCTTGCGCAGCATATTGAGCGCCACCAGCGTAAGGAACACTGCGAATACGCGCTTCAAGGGTTTCGGATCCATCGCATGGGCCAGCTTCACCCCCCAGGGCGCGGTGATCATCGTCATTGCCACGACGATACCGAAGGCCACCAGATTGACCGCCCCAATGGTCAGCGGAGGCCGGTGTTCCGGTGCGATATCCAGAAACAAAAACCCGATGACCGAGGGCACGGCGATAATCACACCAAACCCGGCGGCGGTTGCGACGGCACGATGGATCGGCGTGTTGTAGAGGCTCATCAGCGGCACACCAAAACTGCCGCCGCCGATTCCCATCAGAACCGAAAGAAACCCGACCGCAGGAGACAGGATGGCCCGCTTTATTCCACCGGGCATGACATCACCCAGCCGCCATTCCGAACGACCCAGCCCCAGATAGGCCCCGATCACCATTCCCAATATGCCGAACAGCGCCTGCAAGGCTTCGGTCCGCAGGGCCGAGGCAACCAGAACTCCGATGATCGCACCGACGACGATCCCCGGCCCCCAACCGCGCAGAATACCCCAATCCACCGCACCCTTTTTATTGTGCGCCAGAACGGATCGGACCGATGTCACGATGATCGTGGCCAGCGACGTGGCCAGACACAGCTGCATCAACTGCGGGCCGCCATAGCCAAGAGTTTGAAACGCATAGAAAAAGGCAGGCACCAAGACGATTCCACCGCCGACCCCCAGCAATCCGGCAAGCACGCCGGCCAGCGCTCCGATCGCAAGCAAAAGGCCCAGCATCTGGGCCAGCAACATCGTCTCGGGCATAGTTCCCCCTGCCGCTTAAACTTCTGCCATGGGCGCCACATGATCCAGCGCCCGCAGCATCACCTCGGGTCCGGCCCCATCCTGCACAGCCCCTTCCGACAAGGCGCGCCGCCATGCGCGGGCTCCGGGACGACCTGCGAAAAGGCCCAACATATGACGCGTGATCTGGTGCAGACGCCCGCCATTGGCAAGGTGCCGTTCCACATAAGGTACCATATGTTGAACGATCGCGAACGGATCACGCGTCGTTCCGGTACCAAAGATGCGTCGGTCAGCATCCGACAGGACATCGCCCGGCTGATGATAAGCGGCCCGGCCGATCATCACCCCATCCAGACCGGCTTCCAGATGTGCGGCTGCCTCGTCCAGAGTGTTGATACCGCCATTGATCGATATGTGAAGATCCGAAAACTCATCCTTCATCCGATGTACAAGGTCATAGTCCAAAGGTGGGATATCCCGGTTTTCCTTTGGGCTCAGCCCTTGCAGCCACGCCTTGCGGGCATGGATTGTCACCCTTTGGCAACCTGCCGCGCTGATGTGCTCAAGAAACGCGGGCAATACATCTTCGGGCTCCTGATCATCGACTCCGATGCGGCATTTAACGGTGACATCCACATTCACCGCTTCGCGCATGGCAGTCACGCAGTCGGCAACGCGGGCCGGGTCTTTCATCAAGACCGCGCCAAAAGTGCCGGATTGCACCCGATCCGACGGACAGCCGCAGTTCAGATTGATCTCATCATACCCGGCCTCAGCCCCCAGTCTCGCGGCCTGCGCCAGTTCTTCCGGGTCGGAGCCGCCGAGTTGCAAAGCAATCGGGTGTTCCTCGGGAGAGTAGTCCAACAGATGCAACGCCCCGCCCCGCACGAGCGCCGGCGCCGTCACCATCTCGGTATACAGCAACGTTTCCGCGCTGAGGAGCCGATGAAAATAGCGGCAGTGGCGGTCTGTCCAATCCATCATGGGTGCCACGCTTAAACGCGCAGCCTGTGTTGCCTTGCATGTCACAGCAACGCCTCCGTCCTGCTATGCTTCGAAATCCGATGGACTGTCAGTGGCTTTGCCCACCCGAATCAAGTCGAAAAGCCCTAACACATTCCTCTGACGACGTCCCGACTGCGACCATCATCAGTGAGTTGCTATCGATTAGACACCATATCGGCTCATCACCATCTGGACACTGCTTTCGATCGTTTCCGTCATCTCGGCTTCGCTGAGCGCCCCACCCGTAAACAGCAGTGGCCAGAAGGCGCGCGCCTTGATCAGGCCGATGAATTCGCGCCCGGCCCGTTCCGGATCATCGATCCGAAGCTGCCCATCCTCTGCCGCATCTTTGAGCATGGCAATGAATGTCGCTGTCTTGTCCAGCTTGCCCTGCGCTTCCGCCGCAAGCGTCGGGTTGCGCAAGGTTTCGCTGATCACCATCCGGGCCATCGCGATAACATCGGGCCGCATCAGAATGCGCCCTTCGGCCCAGGCCAGTTCAGTCAGTTGCGTACGAATATCGCGACCTTTTTCATACCGAATTTCCAGCACTTCAGCAAAGCGGCTGGACAATTCGACCACGATGGAGCGGAACAGGTTTTCTTTACTTTCAAAGTACTTGTACAGCGTACGCTTGGACACTTCGGCCCTTGCTGAAATGCGATCCATACTGGCCGCGGCAAAGCCCTTTTCCTGGAACTCGGCCACGGCAGCTTCGATGATCTGTGCGCGCTTGGACGCATTCTGTGCGCTGCATTCGTTCATGTCAGAGCTATAGACCTATTGACGTGCCCTGGTCAAACACTAGGTAAACGCAGGAGTTTACAGAGGCAAAACCATATGCCATAAGTAAACCTGCGAGTTTACCAGTTACGGAAACCAGCACCAACAGGAGACCCCCTCATCATGGCTCTTAAATTGAACCTGAACGGCACGACCCTCGAGGTTGATGCCGAACCCGGAACGCCTCTTCTCTGGGTGATCCGAGACGAACTGAAACTGACCGGCACAAAATTCGGCTGCGGCGTGGCATCCTGCGGGGCCTGCACCGTGCACGTGAATGGTGAGCCCGTCCGTTCCTGTCAGACATTCATTGAAGACGTCGAAGACGCCGAAGTCACGACTATCGAAGCTGTCGGTGACGACAAGATCGGTGCTGCCGTACAACAGGCCTGGGTAGAACTGGATGTCGTCCAGTGCGGCTATTGCCAGTCGGGTCAGGTGATGTCGGCTGTCGGGCTGTTGTCCGAGAACCCGAAGCCGTCGGTCCAGGAGATTGACGAGTACATGTCCGGCAATGCCTGCCGCTGCGCCACCTATCAACGCATCCGCGCCGGCATCCAACGCGCGTCTGAAATTCTGGAGGCCTGATCCATGACCATCAACACCTCTCGCCGTGGATTTCTGAAAGGCGCCGCCGCTGCCGGTGCCGTCCTGCTGGTTGGCGCCCGTCCGAACGGTGCGCTGGCCGCGGCCTCGTCCGAGACCGCGCAGTTCAATCCATTTGTGAAGATCGATGCCGATGGCACCGTAACCGCCATTGTCAAACATTTTGAAAAAGGTCAGGGCCCGGCGACCGGACTGCCGACGCTGATTGCCGAAGAAATCGGCCTGACCATGGATCAGATCGAGTACGAGTTCGCCCCCTCGGATCCGAATGTCTACAACAACCTGCTGTTCGGCCCGTTCCAGGGCACCGGCGGTTCGACCGCGATGGCGAATTCGTGGCTGCAATACCGTCAGGCCGGTGCTGCCGCGCGCGAAATGCTGATCAACGCCGCCGCGCAAAGCTGGGGCGTGGATTCATCTGGCATCACCATCGAAGACGGCATCGTGAAGGCAGGCGACAAGTCGGCTCCGATCGCTGAATTTGTGTCTGCTGCGTCGCAACTGGACGCTCCGGCAGAGCCACGCCTGAAGGACCCGTCCGAATTCCGTCTGATCGGAAATGAAACGGTGCGCCGCAAGGATACGGCAATCAAAAGCAACGGCCAGGCGATGTTTGCCATGGACGTTCACCTGCCCAACCAGATGATCGCCATGATCAAACGCCCCGAAGCGAAGGGCGGCATCGCGTTGGGCTTTGATGACAGCGCATCGAAAGAGGTCAAAGGCTATATCAGCGCCGCTGTTCTGCCCAATCAGGCGGGCGTCGCGGTGTACACCGAGAACACCTGGGCCGCGATTCAGGCACGCGATGCGCTTGAGGTCGAATGGGACATGTCCGGCGCGGAAACCCGCAACTCGGACCAGATCAAGGCCGAGATCATGGACGCGCTGGAGGCTGAGCCCACGTATAATGTCAACAAGGCGGATTTTGCCGCTGTGGCAGCCGCCATCGACGGAGCGGACAAGGTCGTCGAAAAAACGTTCTACTTCCCACTGCTGGCCCATGCCCCGATGGAACCGCTGAACTGCACCATCGAGCAGACCGCAGACGGAGACATCGTTCTGCATGACGGGGCACAGATGCCGACGGGTCCTCATATGGCCTACCAGCAAATCTTTGGCCTGCCCGCCGAGAAGATCCACATCAAAACCATGCTGGCAGGCGGGTCTTTCGGGCGCCGCGCCACCCCGGATGCGGATTATCAGGTCGAGGCCGCCCTGGCCTTTGTCGTCACTGACCGCTCTCGCCCGGTGAAACTGGTCTGGACGCGCGAAGACGACATTCGCAGCGGGTATTACCGACCGGCCTTTGGCCACAAGGTTCGTGTGGGTCTGGACGCCGAAGGCAACATCGTCGGGTGGCAGCACCAGATTGCCGGCCAATCCGTGATCAAGGGCACCCCGTTCGAGGCTGTTCTGGTTCATGACGGCATCGACCACAGCTCGGTCGAAGGCGTTTCGGACAGCCCCTACAGCATCCCCGGCATGGCGGTGGGTCTGACCGACACGCCAAAGGCGACGACGGTTCTGTGGTGGCGCTCGGTCGGGCACACCCACACCGCCTATACGATGGAAACCATGATGGATCTGGTGGCCGAGGCCGCCGGTCGTGATCCGGCGGAATTCCGGCTGGCCCATCTTTCCGACAGCAGCAACCTGGACCAGCAGCGCAAAGCAGCTGTTTTGAAGCTGGCGGCCGAAAAGGCAAACTGGGGCAATGCGCCAGAGGGCCGGTCGCAGGGGATTGCCGTTCACAAGTCCTTTGGGTCTTACGCGGCTGAAGTGGTCGAAATCTCGGGCGATCCGGAAAATGGCATCAGGATTGAAAAGGTCACGTGTGCCGTGGATTGCGGTATCGCCGTGAACCCCGATATCGTGCGGGCCCAGATGGAAGGCGGCATCGGCTATGGCATTGGCCATGTGATGCGTGACCAGATCACCCTGACAAGTGGGGCGGTGGATCAATACAACTTCCCGGATTACGAACCGCTGCGCATCGGGGATATTGCCGCAATCGACGTGCATATCGTGCCATCGGCCGAAGCACCGACCGGCGTCGGAGAACCCGGCACGCCACCGTCAGCACCGGCTTTGGCCAATGCGATCAAAGCCCTGTCAGGTTTGCATGTGGCGCAATTGCCCATGGAAGAACATGGCGTAAGCTTTGCCTGAAAACAGCTCTCCGCGCCGGTCTGTACCGGCGCGGGGCGTTCCTTGAAAACCCAAGCCAAAATTTGATCAAATTTGGTGACAAAGCACATCCATTGAAGTAAATCACTGGGGAGTTTCACCGACGGAGCCCCCAATGGATCTGAGAGCCCTGCACAATTTTCGCGTCGCCGCATGTGACCTGAACGGTCAAATGCGTGGCAAACGCGTGCCCCCTGGCTATGCCGACAAACTGGGAAAAGGCGCCGTGCGAATGCCGTTTTCGGCACTGAACGTAGACTTGTGGGGCGCTGATATCGAAGGAAGCCCGCTGGTCTTTGAAACCGGCGACGCAGATGGGGTGCTGCGCCCGACCGAACGCGGCCCGGTCCCCGTGCCCTGGCTGGATACGGAAACAGCGCTGGTTCCGATGTGTCTGTATGATGATGACGGCGTGCCCTTCCCGGGCGACCCGCGGCATGCCCTGTCCGCCATACTCGACCGCTATGCGCAACGCGGCTGGTCCGTTGTTGCCGCGACAGAGTTGGAGTTCACACTCGTTGACGCTTCTGGCGCGCAGCCGCAACCACCAGTGAATCCGATCACAGGGCGGCGCCTTGCGGATGAGGCCGTTCTGTCGGTTGCCGAAATGGACGCGTTCGAGGCGTTCTTTACCGACCTGTACGATGGCTGCGCCGCAATGGGCATCCCCGCGCAGACGGCGATTTCCGAAAGCGGCATCGGCCAGTTCGAGATCAACCTGAACCATCAGGACGCCATGCGCTGTGCCGATGATACGTGGTTTTTCAAGGCATTGACGCGTGGGTTGGCGCGCAGGCACGGATTTGCGGCCACCTTCATGTCCAAACCTTATGCCGATGACGCAGGCAACGGAATGCATGTGCATTTCTCGGTGGTGGACCAGAACGGACACAATGTGTTCGACAACAACGGGCCGGAAGGCACCGAGATATTGCGGTCTGCCGTAGCTGGCTGTGTCGCAGCCATGCCGGGCAGCTCGCTGATATTTGCACCCCACGGCAACTCCTACACACGGCTCATACCGGGTGCACATGCGCCCACGGGCGCCTGCTGGGCCTATGAAAACCGAACCGCTGCCATTCGCATCCCGGGCGGGGCCCCGGCCGCACGGCGCATCGAACACCGTGTCGCCGGCGGGGACATAAACCCGTATCTGATGTTGACCGCGGTTCTGGGCGCGGCACTTGTCGGCATCGAGGACGGCTTGATCCCCCCAGCCCCGATTACGGGGAACGCCTATGACATCGCGGACCTGCCTCAACTGATGCCGGATTGGTCGAGCGCGATTGACAGGTTCTCCACGGATCCTTTGGTGGCCCGGCTGTTCCCCGCTGACCTGATCCGCTATCTGACCATGACCAAACGACAAGAGATCACCCGATTTGCGAACATCCCGCCCGAGGATCACTGGTTGAGCTATCTCGAGACGGTTTGACCCCCTTGCCGCGTCAACCAGTCTCAGCTAGGATTAATTTGATCAAATTTGGTGACACATGAAAATCGGTATCCTACAAACCGGCCACACCCCCGAAGTGCTACAGGAAGAATTCGGGGATTATAACGAACTTTTCCCCGCGTTGCTGCGTGACAACGGGTTCGAGTTCGTGACCTTCGCCGTCGTGGACGGCACCTTCCCCGATGGTGCGGATGATGCGGATGGATGGATCATTACCGGATCGCGCCACGGGGTTTACGAGGACCTTCCCTGGATCGCCCCGCTGGAAGCGTTGGTGCGCGAGATCTGGGAAAGTGGAAAACCCCTGATCGGCGTTTGCTTTGGCCATCAGATCATTGCTCAGGCACTGGGTGGCAAGGTCGAGAAATTCTCGAAAGGATGGGCCGTAGGTCGTACGGAATACGAATATGACGGCAACAGACTATGGCTGAATGCCTGGCACCAGGATCAGGTTGTCGAATTGCCGAAAGAAGCGCGGGTTCTGGGCCGGAATGCCTTCTGCAAAAACGCGATGCTGGCTTATGGGGATACAATCTGGACAGTTCAGGCCCACCCGGAATTCAACAACGGATTCGTGGCAGGCCTGATGCGGACACGGGGCAAGGGCGTGGTACCCGAAGACCTGATGCGCGAAGCCGCAAATCGCGAGACGGCCCCGGACGACAACGCCAAAATTGCGCGCCACATGGCCGAGTTTCTAAAGAAAGAGAGAGCCTGATGGCTGATTGGACTGATAAACTGCCGGAAGCCGCAAAGGCATATTTCCATGGGCAACGACTGGACGAAGTTGAATGCATCATTTCGGACCTGCCGGGTATTGCGCGCGGCAAGGCGGTGCCTGCATCAAAATTCGCAAAGCAATCCTATTTCCACCTGCCCGACAGCATCTTCTACCAGACCATCACAGGGGGCTGGGGCGAAGCTGCCGGCGATGACGGGTTCATCGAAAAGGATATGATCCTGAAGCCCGATTTCTCGACCACTTCCGCTGCGCCGTGGACGGGGGATTGGACATTGCAGGTGATCCACGACGCCTACGACCGGGATGACAACCCGATCCCCTACAGCCCGCGCAACGTGCTCAAGCGTGTTGTGCAGCTTTATCATGACAAGGGATGGAAGCCGGTTGTTGCACCAGAGATGGAGTTCTTTCTGGTTGCCCCCAATGTGGACCCGGCGCAGGGCATCAAACCCATGATGGGGCGTTCCGGCCGTCCGGCCGCGGCGCGACAGGCCTATTCCATGACGGCCGTGGACGAGTTTGGCCCGGTGATCGACGACATCTATGATTTCGCCGAGCATCAGGGGTTCGAGATCGACGGCATCACCCAGGAAGGCGGCGCCGGGCAGTTGGAAATCAACCTGCGTCACGGCAATCCGGTGAAACTGGCCGATGAAGTCTTCTATTTCAAACGCCTGATCCGCGAGGCCGCGCTGCGCCACAATTGTTTTGCCACCTTCATGGCAAAACCGATCGAGGAAGAGCCGGGCTCGGCCATGCATATCCATCACTCGATCATCGACATGGAAACCGGCCAGAACATTTTCTCTGGTCCTCAAGGGGGTGAGACGGACGCGTTTTACCACTTTATCGCCGGTTTGCAGAACCACCTGCCCTCCGGTCTGGCGGTCATGGCGCCTTATGTGAATTCCTACCGGCGCTATGTGAAGGATCACGCGGCACCGATCAACCTGGAATGGGCCCGTGACAACCGCACCACCGGCATTCGCGTGCCCCTGTCCGGCCCGGAATCGCGGCGCGTCGAGAACCGCATCGCCGGGATGGATTGCAACCCGTATCTGGGCATCGCGTTGTCGCTGGCCTGCGGCTATCTTGGCCTGGTCGAGCAGGAACGCCCACGTCGTCAGTTCTATGGCGACGCTTATGAAGGCGAGGGCGATATCCCGCAGGTCATGGGCGAAGCGCTGGATCTGTTCGACGAAGCCACCGCCCTGCACGAGGTTCTGGGCCCCGAATTCGCCCGCGTTTACGGCATCGTCAAACGGGCCGAGTATGAGGAGTTCCTACAGGTCATCTCTCCGTGGGAACGTGAACATCTGCTGATCAACGTCTGAGACCTTCCGTGAACCTGCTCTATTCCAATGACCGCAAGGGCGAGTACCCTGACAGCTGGTATGCCGCGACGGCACATCCGATGGATCGCTTTCCCGCGTTGTCAGAAGACACCAGGGCGGATGTATGCGTTGTCGGTGGCGGCTATACGGGGCTGTCCGCGGCCCTTCATCTGGCCGAAGCCGGGTTCGACGTCGTGCTGCTTGAAGCGCACCGCGTCGGCTTTGGCGCGTCGGGCCGAAACGGCGGGCAGTTGGGCAGCGCGCAGCGAGTGGACCAGGAAGACCTCGAGCGTCTTGTAGGCGATGCCGACGCCGCCAGGCTTTGGGAACTGGCTGAAGACGCCAAGGATCTGGTCAAATCCCTGATTGCAAAACACCAGATCGCCTGTGACCTGAAACCCGGTGTCGCCGTTCTGGGCCTGAGCAAATCCGAGCAAAAAGAACTGCATGACCACGCCGGCCATCTTTCCGAGCGGTACGGATACGACCAGATCGAGCTGTTGGACGAAAACGCGGGTCATTCGCTGTGCCCGTCACCAGCCTATCAAGGGGGGTATCTGGATATGGGTGCGGCGCATCTGCACCCTCTGAACTTTGCGTTGGGATTGGCGCAAGCCGCGGCCAAAGCGGGCGTTCGCGTCCATGAAAGCACCGAAGTGACCGGGATTGACGAGGGCCAGACGGCTGTGATCCGAACTGCACACGGCAACGTTCGGGCCAAGCACGTCATTCTGGCCTGCAACGGGTATCTGGGCGACCTCAATCGTTCCGTCGCCGCCAGGGTCATGCCCATCAACAATTTCATTGCGGCCACCGAACCCCTTGGAGAGGACACCGCCCAGGTTTTGACCCGGGATGTTGCGGTGGCGGACACGAAATTCGTGGTGAACTATTTTCGCCTCAGCGCCGATGGTCGCCTCTTGTTCGGAGGCGGCGAAAGCTATGGCTATCGCTTTCCATCAGATGTCGCCGCCAAGGTCCGCAAACCCATGACCGAGATTTTCCCGCATTTGCGGGATGTGAAGATCGACTATGCCTGGGGCGGAACGCTGGCCATCACCATGCGGCGGATGCCGTATCTGGCCCGTGTCGCACCTAATATTCTTTCGGCTTCGGGATATTCCGGTCACGGTGTCGGCACTGCGACCCATGCCGGACAACTCATGGCGATGGCGATTCAGGGTCAGGCCGAAGGGTTTGACGCGATGGCACGGGTGCCCGCGCTGTCTTTTCCAGGCGGCCCTGCCCTGCGCAGCCCGCTTCTGGTGCTGGCCATGACATGGTTCGCACTGCGCGACCGGCTTGGGGTCTGATCCACGTAAATTGCGACAGATTGGTGAATTTTCGCCTGCCCGGCGATTGGGGGCTTGGATTGCCTCCTGATTATCTTTATCTTTCCCAAAGATAGAATTCGGGAATTCCAAATATGACGCTGCCCCCCAACGTTCACGACGCCGAACCCATCCCTGCCGCCGCCAAGGACGCGATCGAGGCCCTGATGCAATCAGGTGACCTGTTCCGCTATACCGCACCGCAGGATGCCCCGGTGGCCCTGCTGGAAGCCGAGTTCGCGGAACTGTTGGGCACGAAATACGCCTTGGCGGTATCGTCCTGCTCGGCCGCGCTGTTTCTGTCGCTCAAAGCACTGGGCCTACCCCGCGATGCGCGTGTTCTGATCCCCGGCTTCACCTTCGCGGCCGTGCCGTCGTCGGTCGTCCACGCCGACTGCATTCCGGTTCTGTGCGAAGTGGGTGAAAACTATCGCATCGACATGGCCGATTTCGAGGCCAAGCTGGACAACGTTCAGGCAGTCATCATCAGCCACATGCGCGGGCATACATCCGACATGGATGCGATCATGGCCTTGTGCGACGCACGAAACATTCCGGTGATCGAGGATGCCGCGCATTCGCTAGGCACCACATGGCATGGCCGCAATATCGGTACGATCGGAAAGGTCGGATGTTTCTCGTTCCAATCCTACAAGATGATCAATGCCGGCGAAGGTGGCATCCTGATCACGAATGATGCAGATCTTGTCGCGCGTGCCGTCATCATGTCGGGCGCGTATGAACACAATTGGAAGAAGCACAAAGGTCCGCAGGGCGACAACTCACCCGAACTGGAAGAGGCCTTTGCCCGCTGGCAGAACAAGCTGCCGCTGTACAACCTTCGCCTAAGCAACCTCAGCGCCGCCGTGATCCGCCCTCAACTTCCGGAACTGGCACGCCGTGTCCGCGATGGCCTGGCAAACCACGATTACGTGGCCGGTCGCCTGAACACCTCGTCTCATATCGAGGTCCCCGCCCCGCTGCCCCCCGAGCAGCGTGCGCCGGATTCGATCCAGTTCAATCTTGTCGGAATGCAGGAACATGAGATCCGCGCCTTTGCCGCAGCGTCCGAAGCACGCGGCGTCAAGGTTCAGGTTTTTGGTCTGAGCGAAGACAACGCCCGCGCTTTCTGGAACTGGCAATTCCTTCCGGAAACTTTCGACCTGCCCAAGACGCGCGACATGCTGATGAAGGCCTGCGACGTGCGCCTGCCCGTCCGCCTGACCCGCGAAGAGCTGGACGTGATTGCAGACATCCTGCTGGCATCGGTTGGCGAAGTGACAGGCCCGATGCCGGTTTATGGCACTTAAGACAGCGGCACTTTGAACAAGAAAGGCCCGCACGATGCGGGCCTGATTCTTTGTTCGGAACGGATCAGTTCAGCTTGGACAGTTTTTGCTGCAACTCGGCCAGCTGTTTCTTGATGTCGTCCAGATCCTCTTTCGGTTCGGACTTGTCCTCTTCCTTTTCCGGGCTGGACCATCCGCTGGACAGCCCGCTGGTCATCGCCTTCAGGAAAGCCTGTTGCTGCGCCTGCAACGCGTCAAAACCCGGCATCTGAGACATCGGATTCATCGCGCTCATGTTTTCCATCATCTTGTTTTGGCTTTCGCGCAGCATCTCGAACGAGCTTTGCAGAAACTGGGGCATCACCCCCCCGCCCGGCAGCATGTAACTGCGCACCAGATCATTCAGTACATTCACCGGCAGCACATTTTCACCCCGGCTTTCATGTTCGGCAATGATTTGCAGAAGATACTGGCGAGTCAGGTCATCGCCGGTTTTCAGATCAATGATCTGCACTTCTCGCCCGTCGCGGATGAAGCCCGCGATATCTTCGAGCGTCACGTAATCGCTGGTCTCGGTATTGTATAGTCGACGGCTGGCATAGCGCTTGATAAGCAGCGGTTTTTCTTGGTCCGACACCGGGTTCCCTCCCCAAGGATGATGCGTTGCAGCACAGGTTATGCGAGTGCAGCACAAAAAGAAAGGGCAGGTCAATGGACCTGCCCAACGCGATTGCACCTAATGGGAGGGTTGGGTGCGCTTCGCGGACGTTTCTTACTTTGCAGTTGCAGCTTTCTTGGCTGCGGTGGTGACCTCGTTGGTCGCCTTTTTGACGGCAGCGGTTGCTTCTTCCGCGGCGTCTTTGCCGGCAGCCATCAGCAGCTCGACGGTTTCGGTCTGAACTTTTTTCGCGATTTCAGCGAAAGCGGCCATGTTTTCGGCTGCAACTTCAGCCGACGCGCTTGCGAAGTCGGTTGCGGCTTTTGCGTAGTCAGCAGGCTCTGCCTTGGCTTTCGACATCTCGCTCAGCTTGGCCAGGGTGTCCTTGGTCCATTTGTTCGAGATCTCGGCCGATTTCTCAGCAGCGTCCAGAGCAACGCCCGACAGCTTCTCGTTCAGCGAAGCGGTCGATTTGAATGCGCCTTCCATTGCGGTGGTGTCCACCGGAAATGCACCCATCATGTCTTTCATGATCGCGGTAAAGTCTTGGGTCTTTGCCATTGTCCTAATCCTTTTAGCCGGTCCGGGCCCACCCCGGGTTTCATCAGCTTGAGGACAATATGATTGCTGCACCGCAGCATTGCAAGTTTTTTCTTGCTGCGGCGCAGAATTTTTAAGTTTCAAAATGAAATCAGTCGTTTGGTTTCGCCACAACGTAAGTCCCGGGTGCGGATGCAAGGCTCGGGTGCTTCGAATCACCCGGCTCACGGGCCGGAACCTGCTTGCCAGACCGCTTCTTCAACCACGCGTCCCACATGGGCCACCAGGATCCTTCGTGAAAATCAGCTTCTTTCAGCCAGGTGCTGGCATCCGACTTCATATCCGGGTTGGTGTAGTGGCCATATTTCTTCTTGCTGGGCGGGTTCACGATACCCGCAATATGACCCGATTCTGAAACCACGAAGGTTTTGGACCGCGAGCCCATTTTCTGCACGCCGCGGTAACAGTCTTTCCATGCCGCGATGTGATCGGTTTCGCAGGTTATGGCCATCAGCGGCACATCCACGTCTTCGAGTTTCAACTTGTGCCCCATCAACTCGAAACCGTCGGTCGCGAACTCGTTGCGCTGGCAGAGGCCTCGCAGATATTCCACGGCCATTTTTGCTGGCAGGTTTGCACCATCGCCGTTCCAGTAAAGCAGATCAAAGGCCGGAGGCACTTCCCCCATCATATAGCTGCGAATGGCCGGACCATAAATCAGGTCGCGTGATCGCAGAAACGACATGGTGCGCGCCATGATCCACGACCGCAGAACGCCTTCCTTATTTACTTCCTCTTCGATCCCGTCGATGAAGTCGTTTTGCAGGAATGGCGTAAACTCACCCTGATCAGAAAAATCCGTCAGTGCCGTGAACAGCGTTGCGGATTTCACCGATTTGTCGCCACGCTGTTTCAGCAAGGACAGGGTCAGACTCAGCGTCGTGCCCGCGATGCAATAACCCACAGCGTTGACCTGTTTGACCTTGCAGATCTTCTTGGCCGTTTCGATTGCGGTCAGGAAACCGTCCTGAATATAGTCTTCCATGCCGGTTTCGGCATAGCTTTCATCCGGGTTCACCCAGCTTACGACAAACAGGGTATAGCCCTGTTCGGTGATCCATTTGATCATGCTGTTCTGGGCTTTCAGATCCAGAATATAAAACTTGTTGATCCAGGGCGGGAACAGAACGATGGGCGCCTCATAAACCGTTTCAGTCACCGGCTTGTATTGGATCAGCTCCATCATCCGGTTGCGATATATGACCTCGCCCGGCGTTGTCGCCAGGTTTCCACCAACCTCGAACGCGCTTTCATCCGCCAGCTTGACGACCAACTCGCCATCATTGGCTTCGAGGTCTGAAACAAGGTTCTCCAACCCTTTTATCAGCGACTGACCTTCGGTCTCGACCGCTTTTTGCAGGGCATCCGGGTTAGTCGCCAGAAAATTCGTGGGCGCCATCATGTCGATGATCTGCTGCGAGAAATACTGTAGGCGTCGTTTGTCTTTGGCATCCAGATCATCAACCGACGAGACAGCCTGCGCAATCGCTTCCGCGTTCGTCAGGTATTGCTGCCGGATCAGTCGGAAATAAGGGTTTGTCTCCCAAAGGGGATTGGAAAAACGCTTGTCACCGGGCTTGGTTTCCTCGGTTTCCACCTCTCCGGTCGTCAGCGCTTTCTGCGCTTCGGCAAAGTTGAGAACCGACTTGCCCCAGAATTCTATCTGTTGCTCCAACAACTTGGCGGGATTTTGCCATGCCTCGGCCCAATAGGCTGTTGCTGCTCGTGCAAAAAGCTCTTGATTCGGGCCGTCCAGCGCGGGCGTGTGCGACTTTTTTGACGCCATGATCTCGACCAGGCGCTTCGCGAGCTGCTCGACCCTTTCCATATTTTCTTTAATGCGTTCAATATGTTCTTCGGACACGTCCGGCATTTGGTCTTCACTTGTTGTCATTTTAACAATTCCACCCTAACCTCGCTGCCATGCAGAATAACGTCGTGGGTGCTGGGGGGCAAAGCGGCGAATGGTCCGAACTCTCAGGCTGACACTCAGGAGGCCCCATTTATGCGCTACATGATGACCTACGACCTTATGGAGTCCATGCGTAACACCAACCAATGGCTTGGTGCAACCGCAAGCGCGATGGCGTCCTACCCCCTGTTTTCCATGACACCTAACCCGGCGTTCAGCTGGATGGCCGCATGGGGTGAAGTCACCGAACGGACCTTCCAGCGAATGGTCGTCAAACCTGACTGGGGCATTCGAACCTTCACCTGCGAGGACGGCAAAGACCATCTGGTCGAGATTACGACCGTTCTGGAACGCCCCTTCGGCGATCTGGTTCATTTCCGTGTCAACGGCCGGGAAGAACAACCGCGCAAGGTCCTGCTGGTTGCGCCCATGTCCGGCCATTACGCCACGCTGCTGCGTTCGACTGTCAAAAGCCTGCTGGTCAATTGCGAAGTTTACATCACCGATTGGCATAATGCGCGCGATATTCCTGTGTCTGCCGGCAAGTTCGATGTCGAAGACTACACGCTCTACCTTGTAGATTTCATGAAGGAACTAGGGCCGGACACGCATGTCGTGGCGGTTTGTCAGCCGGCCCCGCTGACATTGGCAGCGACCGCCTATCTGGCCGAAGTCGAACCCAAGGCTCAACCCAGCACTCTGACACTGATTGGCGGGCCGGTGGACCCGGACGCGACCCCGACCGACGTCACCGACTTTGGACGACGTGTTACGATGGGTCAGCTGGAAGAAACCATGATTCAACGGGTCGGATTCAAGTACAAAGGTGTCGGGCGTATGGTCTATCCCGGCCTGCTGCAACTGGCGTCGTTCATGTCGATGAACGCCGATCGCCACTCCAAGGCGTTTTCCGATCAGATTCAGCGTGTTATCCGCAACGAAGCCTCGGACCTGGATGCCCATAACCGTTTCTATGACGAATATCTTGCGGTGATGGACATGACGGCCGAGTTCTATCTGTCAACTGTCGAACGCGTGTTCAAGAACCGCGAGATCGCACGAAACGAATTTGTTGTCGCCGGCCACAAGGTAGATATCGGCAAAATCACCGATGTTGCCGTGAAATCGGTCGAAGGTGCGAATGACGATATCTCGGCGCCCGGACAATGTATTGCTGCACTGGACCTGTGCACCGGTTTGCCAGACAGCAAAAAGGCCAGCCACGTAGAACCCGGCGCGGGCCATTACGGCATTTTCGCGGGCCGCAGCTGGCGCGACAACATTCGGCCGCTTGTGATTGATTTCATGAACGAAAACAGCCGCAAGAAACGTCGCCGCGCTGCGAACACCAACAAGGTCGCCTGATGAACATGGGCGGGCCATTACATGGTGGCCTCGCCTTTTCCTGCTGTTGCGGCCAGTTGAAGGGTCAAATCTCGGACCGGGGCGTTCGGCTTGGAACCCATGTCGAGTGTTTTTGTCATGACTGCCGTGCGGCGCAACTGTATTTCGGGCAGCCCGACCCGGCGCCCGGCCCGGTGGACATTTTCCAGATGGCACCGGATGAAATCGAAATCACCGCCGGGAGCCAATTCCTTTCGGCCATGAAACTCAGCCCAAATGGTATGCTGCGATGGTATGCCAGCTGCTGCAACGCCCCGCTGGCGACAACGCCACAGACCGCACGTTTACCTTTTGCAGGATTTATTGTCGGCAGGATTGCCGGTGATGTTTCCGCATTGGGGCCGGTCACGACCCGTGGGTTTGTCCCTCGGCCCGATGGCAAACAGAAACACGAAAAGGTCAGGTTTGCGGCGTTTGGCCTTTTGCGCCGCACCTTGCAATCGCGCCTGTCAGGACGCTGGAAGAATACGCCGTTTTTCGACCCTGAGACCGGCAAGCCCGCGGTCGTACCGAAAGTCATTTCGAAAGACGAACGGGCGGCGCTTTACCCCTAGACAAACCTTTGCGGGATGTTCAGCCAGGTTTCCAAGGCTTTGTTCACGGCATCGGGCGCTTCAAGCGGCAGAAGATGTCCGGCATTTTCGACGACCTCCAACGCTGCCTCCGGTATCAGGTCTGACATGAAAGAATGCCGTCTGACCGGGGTTAGCGTGTCATGGGCGCCGCACATGATCAAAGTGGGAACCTTGATGCGGCGCAACGTTCCCTGTTGGTCTGGGCGGCGCTGCAAGGCACGCATTTGACGCACGAATATCTCGGCGCCCAGATCATTCGCCATTGCCAAAAGATCATTCAGAATTGGGATTCGCCTGGGCCCCGGCGCCAAAGTATCGGTGCCGACCAGTTGGCGCATGACCTCTTCCAGCCGCCCACCCAGGGCACCAATGATCAGGTCCTCGCGACTGGCCGCGATCTGAGGTGTATCGGCCTGAGCGTCCGTCGACATCAGGCACAGGCGCGACACCCGTTCCGGTGCCCGCCGGATCAACTCCAACGCCACCACACCGCCCATGCTCAGGCCGACCAGGGCAAACCGATGGGGAAGCTGATCCAACAGCCCCGAGGCGATCTCTTCAATGCGCTCGCCTCCGGAAACAGGTGCAACAGTGACAGGCCGTGACCGTGACAACACCTCGATCTGAGGTCGAAACAGCCGGGCATCACACATCAATCCAGGCAACAACACCAGCGGCTCGATCACGCGGGGGTCTCCATCTGCTCGGTTTTCCGAGTCCTTCCAGTTGTTGTCAGGATGAAAGTTTTGCCGCAACCGGGCAAGGAAAACTTCACGGGTAGGCGATGGCCCGAAATGCCGGGAAATCGGCGTAACGGGATTGCCGGGCCGCAAGGTCTTCACCGGGCTCAGCGCCGGGCCTCAACAGACACCCACGCGGAGCAATATAGCTGTCGATCCGGCGTTGCGGCCTGGGCCGCCACACAAGGTTGAACGCACAGAGCTTGGGAAAGAACCAGATTTCGGAATACTCCAGATAATCGTGCATCCACCACGCCAGATCCCGCCAGTCCCTGCCCTGCGCATATTGATCCGCGAACCACGGGATGACGAGGGATGCCCCGGCGATCCGCGCATCCCCTTCCCCGCGATCCCAGATGTGGCATTCCAGCGGGTGATCGTTTCGGGCGCAGTTCAGCTTGTTTTCATTGCCAAACCGGTTCAAGGACGATGAACGATAACCCGACCTGACCGCGACCCGGCCAAATGTCTCCTCCAAAGGGTCAAGAAGAGTTTCGCAAAAGGCGCGGCCTGTTTCGATCGCCAGATCCGGGTTGTCCGGAATATTCTGCTTTTGGTGGAAGTTGCCGATTTCCGAATACAGAAAATCGCGCATGAAGAAGTGCCGGGACAAGCGGACACGACCCAAGGTCTCAAGGCTCCACATACTGCCCGGCTTACGCATCTTGCATCCTTTTTTCCGATCAGGGTTTATTCCACCCCCAAGCCCTTGAGCCACTCCAGAATACCAGCAACGGTGGCATCGGTTTGACCCGGCGACATCAACCGCCCCGCGACAACATGTGAAGACGGATCGTCACCCGGCCCCATCGTCACCAGCTCGACCGTTGCCGGAGCGCCCCAGGCCTCGGCCACTTTGTGCGTCCGGTCCGGCCGCACAACCTGATCATCATCCGAAAACCAGAACAAGGCGGGTATTAGGGCGTCAGAGAAATCCAGCGCATAGACCGTATCCACCAGCACGGACATCGGCACGACGGCTTCCCACGGGTAGACCGACGTCCAGTACCTGTTCTTCTCGGGGTCCGGCCCTGACACATCGCGTTCTTGCCCCATGAGAAACGGTAACCAACTTCTGGCCCAAGGCAACGAAGGCACCCACGCCGCGACGGTATTCACACCAAAGTTCGGCGAGACAAAAACCATGCCGACCACATCCTGGCTGAGGTCGGGATCCAACGCAGCGGCCGCCGCCAGCGTTCCTCCGGTCGAGGTGGAAATGACGATCACCATTTCCCCGACCGCACGCGCCGCTGCCAGCCCTTCGGCGGTGTCCTGCATCCAGCCCGAGGCCGTACCCTCGGCCAACGCCGGCCCATCCCGACCGTGACCCTGCAACCGCGTGTAGACCAGATTGGCGCCCAAAGCGTCAGCCACCAGATCAGGAACAGGGCGGATTTCCTCGGAACTTGCTGAAAAACCGTGGATGTACAGAACAGAATACGGCGTGCGCTGTTCCTTGAACCCGTCCTGCCAGATCACGCGCTTTTCGACACCCGGAACGATGTCATCATAGGCAGACTCGGTGCTTTCAAAAAAAACCTGAACACCTTCACCAAATTTCCGAGGATCAAAGGTCGGGTGCAGGTTCACTTCCTCGCGCGGGCCGAACCAGTAGACCAGGCCGCCAAGAACAACCAGCGCCAGAAGAGCGCGCCCCAGAAACCAACCAAAGCGCCGCATCAGGCTTCTCCCAACACATCAAGAACCGCGGTCTCGATCAAACCCAGGCACATCTCGTCCGAGAAGCGATGATCAGCCCCCTTGACCAACAACAGCCGCATGTCAGGACCCGCAGCATGTTCCAGCAGCCGCACGGCTGTTTCGGTCGAAACCGCCGTGTCTATGGTACCTTGCAGGAAACGAACCGGGAACGGCAGATCCAGAGCGTCCCGCAGAACCAAATTCTGGCGTCCGTCTTCGATCATGCGCTTGGTGATGATATAGGGTTCCATATAGTCGGACGGCAGCTCGACATGGCCGACAGAGTCCAGCGCAGCTTTTTGTTCGTCGCTGAACGAAGCCCAGTACCCGTCCTCGGTGAAATCCGGCGCGGCGGCGATTGTGACCATGCCCGCAATTCGCTCGGGCATGACCTTGGCCAGCAGCAATGCCTGCCATCCTCCCATTGATGAGCCAACCACGATCAAAGGTCCGTCCGTCAATGCCTTTACCGCAGCCAATGTGTCCTGATGCCAGTCACCGATACAGCCCTCGGTGAACGCGCCCGAGCTTTCGCCGTGGCCGGAATAATCGAACCGCAAGAACGATTGCCCCCGCGCCTGTGCCCAGGCTTCCAGATGCACCGCCTTGGTGCCTTCCATGTCCGATTTGAGCCCGCCCAGAAAAACGATGGTCGGTCCTGCCCCTTCGGTCTTGTGATAAGCCAGTCGCCGCCCCTGCGGCGTCTCCAGAAAATCCGTCGCTGCCATGAAACCCTCTTTCCTTTTCCTGCATCATGCACGCCCCACCCCCGAGTGCAATTCCGCCCACTTCATCTTTTTCCAATTACTCCGGGGAGCGCGAGGGGCTGGCCCCTCGCCCCACTCTTGACACAGGCCCATCCACCTGCCACATGGGCCGAACACACATAACCCGCAACCGGGCGTTCAGTGGGCGCCAAACCGACGAGGAGAGCCGATATGGCCCTGGATTCTCAATCCGTCTCTCTCACCTTTCCCGATGGCAATGCACGCACCTTCGCCGCAGGCGTCACGCCCGCGCAGGTGGCTGCCGACATCTCAACCTCGCTGGCCAAAAAGGCCATCTCGGCCACCGTTGACGGCCAGCACTGGGACCTGCAATGGCCCATCGAATCCGACGCACAGATCGCCATCCACACTATGAAGGATGAGGCCCAGGCCAATGAGCTGATCCGCCACGATCTGGCCCATATCATGGCGCGCGCGGTTCAGGAGATCTGGCCCGCCACCAAGGTCACCATCGGCCCCGTCATCGAAAACGGCTGGTATTATGACTTCGACCGCGAAGAGCCGTTCACGCCCGAAGATCTCGGCCTCATCGAGAAAAAGATGAAAGAGATCATAAACAAGCGTGATCCCGTCACCACCGAGGTCTGGGACCGCGAGCGCGCGATCGAGTTCTACAAGGCCAATAACGAGCCCTACAAGGTCGAGCTGATCGAGGCTATTCCCGGCGACGAGCCGCTGCGCATGTACTGGCACGGCCATTGGCAGGATCTTTGCCGAGGTCCGCACCTGCAACATACCGGGCAGGTTCCGGGGGATGCGTTCAAGCTGATGTCCATCGCGGGTGCCTATTGGCGCGGCGACAGCGATCGCGCGATGTTGCAGCGCATCTACGGCGTGGCCTTTACCGGCAAGGAAAAGTTGAAAGCCTACCTGCATATGCTGGAAGAAGCCGCCAAACGCGACCACCGCAAGCTGGGCCGCGAGATGGACCTGTTCCACATGCAGGAGGAAGCGCCCGGTCAGATCTTCTGGCATCCCAACGGCTGGACCATCTACACCCTGCTGCAGGACTACATGCGCCGACAGCAGCGCAAGGGCGGTTATGTCGAGGTGAACACGCCGCAGGTCGTTGACCGCAAGCTGTGGGAACGGTCCGGCCACTGGGACAAGTATCAGGAGAATATGTTCATCGTCGAAGTGGACGAAGAACATGCCCGCGAGAAAGCCGTTAACGCGCTCAAGCCGATGAACTGCCCCTGCCATGTTGAAATCTTCAAACAGGGCCTGAAATCCTATCGCGATCTGCCGTTGCGTATGGCCGAATTCGGGTCGTGCAACCGGTACGAACCCTCGGGCGCATTGCACGGCATCATGCGCGTGCGCGGTTTTACGCAAGACGACGCCCACATCTTTTCGACCGAGGAACAGATCGAGGCCGAAACCGCCGAGTTCATCCGTTTCCTCAGCGTGATCTACAAGGATCTGGGATTCGAAAAGTTTGCGGTGAAATTCTCGGACCGTCCTGAAACGCGGGCTGGTTCAGATGAGGTCTGGGACAAGGCAGAATCCGCCCTGCTCTCTGCAACCCGAGCAGCCGGGATCGAACCCGAACTGAACCCGGGTGAAGGCGCCTTCTACGGTCCAAAGCTGGAGTTCGTCCTGACAGATGCCATCGGTCGCGACTGGCAGTGCGGCACCTTCCAGGTGGACTTCGTTCTGCCTGAACGCCTGGACGCCACCTATATTGGCGCCGACGGCGGCAAACACCGCCCCGTCATGCTGCACCGCGCGACGCTGGGATCCTTCGAACGGTTCATCGGTATCCTGATCGAAGAACACGCGGGCAAACTGCCGTTCTGGCTGGCCCCGCGTCAGGTCGTCGTGGCCTCGATCACCTCCGAAGCGGATGAGTATGTTCTGGAAGTGGTTGAAACGCTCAAAGCTGCGGGTGTCCGCGCCGAGGCGGATATCCGCAACGAGAAGATCAACTACAAGGTCCGCGAGCATTCGGTCGGCAAGGTGCCGGTCATTCTGGCCGTCGGCCACCGCGAGGTTGAAGAGCGCACCGTCAGCGTCCGACGTCTGGGTGAAAAACAGACGCAGGTTCAACCGCTTGACGTTGTAACAAACGAGCTGTCGCAGGCAGCCACCCCACCGGATTTGCTGTAACAATCGGCAGCATATTGCTGGGAATCTGGCCCCCGAATTGGGGCCAGATTGAAACAATTCACTCTTTCTTCATCAAAAACAATGCTTTACGCTGCAAGAGGGCACGCCGCCCTTTGACGTGCTTGTGAGACACGGGCTCGTGAATTCAACTCTGTCTACCAAGCTACTACCTTTGTCATTGTCACAAGCAGACATACCCAGTCATCAAGAGGATTACCGAGATGTCGAACACAGCCAAGTCCCTGGTTATCGCAACCGCAGTCGCAGCCGCCGTATCGGGCGCCGCAACCACTGCATCCGCTCAGGCAAAGGAAAAATGCTATGGCGTATCGCTGGCCGGTCAGAACGACTGCGCCGCGGGCCCCGGCACCACCTGCGCGGGCACCTCGACCGTTGATTATCAGGGCAATGCATGGACCCTGGTTGACGCAGGCACCTGCGCG
The DNA here is from genome assembly GCF_056541565.1 of Ruegeria sp. AG6. Classification (NCBI taxonomy): domain Bacteria; kingdom Pseudomonadati; phylum Pseudomonadota; class Alphaproteobacteria; order Rhodobacterales; family Roseobacteraceae; genus Ruegeria; species Ruegeria sp. AG6. The sequence continues at coordinate 1,160,525 of NZ_JBQFYQ010000001.1, forward strand.
GATATCGAACTGCCCGCGCAGGCAGACGGCAGCCCGCGCAAAGGCTCACTGGAAGCCCTGGATCGCGATCTGCCCGCATAAGAACGGCCTGACGAATTCAGGGGCGGGCACCATCGCCCGCCCCTTCCCTTTCGTGATCAAGGAACTGACCCATGCTGGATGATGCCCACCGGTCGAACCGTCTGCCCGCAGCGCCGGGCGTTGGTTACAAGCCGCAACACTTCGCTCAGATACTTGAACACGCACAGCCCGTCGCATGGTTGGAAATCCATGCCGAGAACTACATGGGCGACGGCGGGCGGCCTCTGGCGCAGCTGCGCCACCTTTCCGAACAATTCCCGATCTCGGTCCATGGCGTTGGCCTGTCCATCGGCGGCGAAGGCGCGCTGGACCCTGATCACCTGGCCCGGCTGAAACATCTGGTGGGCTGGCTGAATCCCGCCAGCTTTTCCGAACACCTGGCGTGGTCCACGCATGATACCCATTTCTACAACGACCTGCTGCCCTTACCCTATACCGACGCAACACTGGCGCGCGTTTGCGATCATATCGATCAGGTTCAGGACACCGTCGGACGGCAGATGCTGTTGGAAAACCCCTCAAGCTATTTGGCTTTTGACGAAAGCACCTGGTCCGAGCCGGACTTTCTGCGCGAAATTGCACGTCGCACCGGATGTGGCTTGTTGCTGGATGTCAATAACGTCTTTGTCTCTGCCACCAATCTGGATTTCTCTCCCCAGGGTTACATCGACGCCTATCCACTTGAAAAAGTTGGAGAAATTCACCTTGGGGGCCATGACGAGGATGAAGACGATCACGGCCACCCGCTGCTGATCGACAGCCACGGGCGTGAAGTCGTCGATCCGGTCTGGGCGCTGTTGGATTACGTGCTGGAACGTACGGGGCCGAAACCCGTCCTGATCGAGTGGGATACCGACGTACCGGACTGGTCCATTTTGCGGGAAGAAGCCGATCGCGCGCAGACCGCCCTGGAACGGATCCCGGCATGAGCGTTTCGCAATCCGAATTTCGCGCGGCCATGATGGATGCGTCAGCCCCTGTCCCCGAAGGTTTGCTGGACGCTCAGGCGCAGCCAGCCGGTCGTCGGTTCAGCGTCTATCGCAACAATGTCGCCGTGTCCTTGACCGAAGCGATGCATCAGGCGTTCCCAGTCATCACCAAGTTGCTGGGGCCACAGAACATGGACGGGCTGGCCGGGATATTTCTGCGCCAGCACCCACCATCATCACCGCTGATGATGTTCTACGGTGAAGCCTTTCCCGAATTTCTGGCCGAAATGCAGCAGCTTTCCCATCTTGGTTACCTGCCGGATGTGGCGCGGCTGGAACTTGCGTTGCGCAAGTCGTACCACGCCGCCGACAGCCAACCCGCCCCGGCAGACGCGCTGGCCGTAGACCCCGAACAGGTCATGCGAGCCCGGCTGCGTTTTGCCCCGGCCATGCGGGTGGTACGCTCGGACTGGCCCATTCACGCGATCTGGCGTTTCAACACCGAAACCAACGCGCCGAAACCAGATGCGCGAGCTGAGGATGTTTTGATCACACGCCCGGAATTCGACCCGGTTGCCCAGTTGCTGCCAGCCGGCGGCGCCGATTGGATCGCTAATATGCAAGGCGGCGACATGATCGGCGAAGCGTTTGAAAAAACCGCTGCGGCGCAACCGGAATTTGACCTTGGAACCACTCTGGCACTGCTTTTGCAGGGCGGTGCAATAACTTCTGTGACTATCGAAAGGCTGGAGACATGACTGCCCTGATCTCACTTCACAACAACGTTCTGGGAAAAGTGGACCTGGCGTCCAACTGGCTTACACCCACGCTGGCGCGACTGGTCTTTGTCGCGGTTCTTCTGGTCTATTACTGGAACTCGGCGATGCTGAAGATCGACGGCTCGATCTTTTCACCTTCGGCCGGTGCCTTCGGTCAGATTTTTCCCAAAGCCGCCGAAGCCGTCCTTTACGACGTTTCCCAAATGACGCTCTTTCAACGGGTGGTCATTTTCTTTGGCACGGTTGCAGAATTCGTCCTTCCCGCGCTGCTGCTGGTCGGTCTGTTCACCCGCCTGGCGGCCTTGGGTATGATCGGTTTCATCTGGGTGCAGACCCTGGTCGATGTCACCGGCCATGGCGTGAAACTGGGCAGCCTGTTCGACGCGGCGCCATCCATTATGGATCAGCGCACGATGTGGACGTTCCTGATGCTGGTGATCGTAATCAACGGTGCGGGCCCCATCTCACTTGATCGGATCCTGCGCCTGAAGTGACCTAGAAATGCGCTTTGGGCTGGTCCGGTTTACCTGCTGCCAGCCCAAGCACCCCGGCAACCCCGGCAAACGCGATCGGGAACATGGTGAACACACCGAATCCAAATGCATAATACATCGCCCCTGCCGAAATCAGCAGCAGGATCCCCGCAACAAGAGCGCGCGCGGGCGCCATCGCGCCCCCGGCAATGGCCAACAAAGGCGCAATGATCGACACTGCCTGAATCAGGTCAGGGTTGTCTACCTGCCTCAGAACGCCGTCTATCTCGCCGACGTGATCGATCACGACCACCTTCGCATACCCGAAAAAACCGACGATCATCCCGATCAGCCCGGCAATCACGCCCAAGATCATGGCGGCATTACGCATTGAACGTCCTCACTGTTGCTTGCAGGCACATAAGCATTTCTCAAGAAATACCAAGCTGCGTGCGAGTTTCCGCGGTCCAGCCAAGAAACAGCTCTCCGTCTTTCTCGATCAACGGGCGCTTCATCAGGGTGGGATGCTGTTTCAAAAGTTCCAAAGGCGCTTTCGCGCGCTGGTTGTCATCCAATCCGCGCCATGTCGTTGACCTGGTGTTGAGCAAAGCCTCGCCGAAGCCAGCAAGAGCCTGCGACAGCACAGCATCCGGCACGCCATCACTGCGGACATCCACAAACTCTGCGTCTGGTAACGTTTTCAATGCTTTGCGACAGGTGTCACAGGTTTTCAATCCATAAAGGCGCATGTTTTTACTGCTCCTGCATTTGATTGCATTTTAGGCAAACTTGCCAGTTTCCGGCGGTTATTCTTGATTTTTTACTTCACCGTGCAATGTTGAAAAAGGCGAAACACACGAAACGGACTGTTCAGAAAGTGCCAAACAGTCTTTTTTGTGGCGACGCTGAACACAGCCCCCACCAATTTGTGGGACAATGCGCAAGTAGAAGGAGACACGGGACATGCCAACCGGCACCGTGAAATGGTTCAATACCACTAAAGGTTATGGTTTTATTGCCCCTGATGAAGGGGGCAAAGATGTGTTTGTACATATCTCGGCCGTAGAACGGTCCGGCCTCACCGGACTCGCAGACAATCAGAAAGTCTCGTACGAGTTGCAGGACGGGCGCGACGGCCGACAAATGGCTGCGGAATTGAAGCCGTTGTAACGACATCCCCGCTGATTGCGGGATGAATCCATTAAGGTTGGCGGCCAATTTCCGGCCGTCAACCACCCCCTACCGGGCCTGTTCCATTACCCGCGCGCGGATTTTTCATTTGCGCGGCGTCAATGGTGTATATCCGTTGCAGTGGTGTCGGATACCCCGGTTTCCCGCAACCAGATCCCAGCCCCGCCCGCAAACCGGATTTCCCAGGCTTTCATTAAGCGCTCGGGGCGACGCTGGCACGTTGCGACGCCCTTCGTTCCGGTTTCAGGTCATCGTGCATGCGTCGCAAAAGCCCACACTCTGCTTAGGCGATGGATCGCTTGGCATGACAATCCGAAAAAAATAGGCGCGCGGTAATTCGAATTCTATTTGCGAATGATCTCTTCGAACTCGCGCCACTCCCGAGCCGTCATGCCCGAGCTTTCCTGCGTGACGTCCTCACCCGCCAGCATGCGGCGCAGGCTTTCAACCATCTGAGCCGACAGGTTGACGGCCCCAAGACGGTAGTCCTCGAAGGCTTTATAGGCAAAGGGCACCCAGTCGGCGACGATCTTGCACATCGTATCAGCGTAGACGCGGATCTCATATTGAGCATGAGGGTCAGCGCGCAGCCGCAGAAAATGGAACAGGTTGTGCAGGTCGACCTTCCAATACCACTGCGTATAGATGTTTGCGGGCAGGTTCATCCGGGCCAATTCTCGTGCCAGCCCCTGTTGCCCGTCCTGGCTGATCATCGACTCGTAATTGTCATAGCACCGGGCGCTGTCGGCCTTAAGGATGTCCAGAACACGCGCGGCCTCTTCACCTTCCAGAGCAGAACCACGGCCCTGATTGTTCACCTCTGATTGGGCGGCCACATGTTCGGGTGCGGGAATATAGAATTCACGATCCAGAATTGAATATCGCGCCGAGTATTCATTCACATTGGCCGTACGGTGCCGAATCCACTGCCGCGCCACGAAGACCGGCAGCTTTACATGCAGTTTGACCTCGCACATTTCGAAAGGGGTCGAATGCCAGTGCCGCATCAGGTACCGGATCAGACCTTCGTCATTCTGAACCGATTTGGTTCCTTTGCCGTAGGACACACGCGCGGCCTGACAGATGGCCGCATCATCGCCCATGTAATCAATCACGCGGACAAAGCCGTGATCCAGAACCTGATGCGCGGTGTACAGGTGATCTTCCATTCCCGCTGAAACGACGCGACGAGTGGGATGCGATTGCGCACGTTGCGCTTCGATCTCGGCCTGTTGGTCAGCGGACAGCGGCATCAGGTTTTCCTTTCTGGCAATGAGTCGCCCCCTACTATATCTCGCCAGCCGCAACATCGAAACCGCGATATATGCCGCAACCCACGCAAATTTCAATTCGCCAGACCCGGCGGTCTCGACACATTAGGTCGGCGCGCTAAGCTCAATGCAAACTGAGTCGAAAAGGATGGCCAAAATGGCGCTGACATATCTTCACACCATGGTCCGCGTGAAGGATCTGGAAAAATCCATGGCGTTTTACAAGCTTCTGGGACTGAAAGAAACACGCCGCTATGACAGCGACGCCGGGCGGTTTTCACTGATTTTCATGGCCCCTCCGGGGCAGGAGGATGCGCCGATCGAGCTGACCTACAACTGGGACGGTGATGACGGCCTTCCCAGCGACAGCCGCCATTTCGGTCACCTCGCATATGGCGTCGACAACATCTACGAGGTTTGCCAGCACCTTCAGGATAATGGTGTCACGATCAATCGCCCTCCGCGTGATGGTCGCATGGCATTTGTACGCTCACCCGACAATATCTCGATCGAGCTTTTGCAAAACGGCGATGCTCTGGAGCCGAAGGAACCCTGGGCCAGCATGGAAAGCGTTGGCCACTGGTGATCCGGTGGGTCATAACGCTTGGGCTGGCCGCGCTGGCCAGCCCGATCAAGGCCGAAACGTGTCGTTTGGCCCTTGCATTGGCCATGGACATTTCAGTGTCGGTCGATGAGGCCGAGGACGTGCTGCAACGGCAGGGTTTGGCGGCTGCGCTGATCGCACCCGAAGTGCAGGAGGCTTTTTTCTCCTCTCCTATGCCGGTTGCTCTGGCTGTTTACGAATGGAGCGGTCGTTCCACCCAGCACGTCATTTTGAATTGGTTGCTGATAGAAGATGTTGCCGACCTGCTTTTCGCGTCCGGTCAGATAAGTGCCTCTGTGAGATCAGATACCGGATCAGCGACCGCCATGGGCTATGCCCTGGCTTACGGGTCAACCTTGATGAACCAGGCACCCGACTGCTTGTTTCAAACCATTGACCTGTCCGGAGATGGTTCCAACAATGATGGCTATGGACCGCAGATAGCCTATCGGCACTTCGCTTTTCAGAATGTGGTGGTCAATGGCCTCGTAATCAACGCGGCGGATTTTGAAGGCGAACTTTTTCTGATCCCGTTTTTTGAAAACAACGTCCTGCATGGTCCCGGTGCCTTTTTGGAGGTCGCTCAGGGGTTCGAAGATTTCGAACGGGCCATGCGGAAAAAGCTGAAACGGGAATTGAGCGGTTTGCAGATTGGTGCGCTTGATGAAGACCCGCAATAAATCCGCGCCTGAGTGCTGCTTTTGCGGGCCTGCTCTCTGGACCCGCATTTGAACAAGGCCGCCAGGCCTGTGCATCAGTGCAGGACGGATTTGGTTCTGCGCGACGCACAGCTGCGGTCAGTAGATGTATCGGATCTGGTCGGTCCAATATCGCTCCACCCGGCGCAGCGACGTGGTGATGTCTTCGATACCTTCCAACTCCAACACGCCTCTGCTTTGCAATCCTTCGGCGTGACGCGCAAACAGGTCGGACACGATATTGCGGATTTCCCCGCCTCGTGGAGTCAGACGCACGCGGACAGAGCGGCGGTCAATCTCGCATCTCTGGTGGTGCATATACCCCATCTCAACCAGCTTTTTGAGGTTGTAGCTGACATTGCTGCCCTGATAGTAGCCGCGGCTTTTCAGCTCACCCGCCGTCACTTCGTGATCGCCGATATTGAACAGCAGCAACGCCTGAACCGCGTTGATTTCCAGCACGCCGACGCGCTCGAATTCATCCTTGATGACGTCCAGCAGCAACCGGTGCAGCCGCTCCACCAGGGCCAGCGCCTCAAGATAGCTGGTCATGAACCCCTTGGCTCCCAGCCCGGAGACCTGCATTTCGATACTCATCCGACCCTCCGATTCAGTCGTGCTGTTTGAGACACGATGACCTGAAAGTCCGAAAAATCGGTTAAGCCGGTATTGTCTTATTTCTGAAAGGTCTGCGCGATGTTTGAAATCAAACTGGCAAACTGCGCCGGCGGCTGCACCTGACCTGTGACCCATTGATACAGGTCCTGATCGTTTTCGTGCAGCAGCGCGTCAAAGACATCCAGCCCGGCGGCATCCATATCGGCCAGGTTGCGATCGGCATAAGCGGAAAGGATGATGTCCATCTCTTTGATCCCGCGCCGCATGGATCGCATTTTCATTCGCTTGATGCGTACGTCCCGGGGTTCACTCAATTTTTCTGCTCCAGCATCAGACGCATTTTCTTTTCCAGTCGCGCCGCACGTTCAGCGCAAACCCGCATCTCTCCTCGGATGGCGCGCAGTTCGGCCACCGCGGTCGACAGTTCCATTCCACCTTCGCCCTCTTCCACCGGGGCATCCATGCCTTCGCCCTCACCGGTCAGCAGCCACATGATCGAGACATTGACCAGCCCCGCCATCATCGACAACCGGTTCGCACGCGGCTCGGACAGATCGTTTTCCCAATCGACAATCGTCGTCTTCTTGACGCCAAGGCGGCGCGCCAGCTCTGCCTGGGTCATTCCGGCCGCTTCGCGCGCGCCTGCCAAACGGTCCCCGAATGTCGCAGACTCAGGTCCATACCAGTCTTTTTCATCATTCATCGGGGTCTCCAATTCACTTTGTCCATACGGCTTGATCGTCATTCCGGCGCACCCTATGACAGTCGGGTTGAACATACAAACCGAGGCCATCCATGAGTTTCCTGTCTGCGACACTGTCACGCGTCAAACCATCGCCCACGATCGCCATGACAGCCAAGGCCGCCGAGTTGAAAGTTGCCGGGCGCGACGTGATCGGCCTGAGCGCGGGTGAGCCGGATTTCGACACCCCCCAAAACATCAAGGACGCCGCTGTTGCAGCGATTGCAGCCGGAAAAACCAAGTACACCGCACCGGACGGCATTCCGGAACTGAAGCAGGCGGTTTGCGCCAAGATGAAGCGCGATCATGGGCTTGACTACACGCCCGCGCAGATCTCGGTTGGAACGGGCGGCAAGCAGACGCTGTACAACGCCTTGATGGCAACAATGAATGATGGTGATGAGGTGATCATCCCCGCGCCATATTGGGTAAGCTACCCCGACATGGTTTTGCTGGCAGGTGGAAAGCCTGTTGTTGTTGAAACGACGCTGGCCAACAGCTTCAAGCTGACGGCAGAACAACTGGAAGCCGCCATCACCCCAAGGACAAAGTGGTTCATCTTCAACTCGCCCTCGAACCCGACAGGCGCAGGGTACAGCCGGGATGAGCTCAAGGCCCTCACCGATGTTCTGATGCGCCATCCGCATGTCTGGATCATGTCGGACGACATGTATGAACACCTGGCCTATGACGGATTTGAATTCTGCACGCCTGCCGAGGTGGAGCCCGGCCTGTATGACAGGACGCTTACCTGCAACGGTGTTTCGAAAGCCTACGCCATGACCGGCTGGCGCATCGGTTATGCTGCCGGTCCGGTCGAACTTATCTCGGCGATGCGCAAGATCCAGTCGCAATCCACCTCGAACCCCTGCTCGATCAGCCAGTGGGCGGCGGTGGAAGCGCTGAACGGAACACAGGATTTTCTGGCCCCGAACAATGAAACGTTCAAACGCCGCCGTGATCTGGTGGTGCGGATGTTGGACGAGATTGACGGCATAACCTGCCCGACACCCGAGGGCGCGTTTTATGTCTACCCCTCGATCGCCGGGTTGATTGGCAAAACAACACCCGCGGGAACCGTCATCGAAAACGATGAAGCCTTTGCCACGGCCCTGCTGGAAGAGGCGGATGTCGCCGTCGTGTTTGGCGCGGCCTTCGGCCTGTCACCCAACTTCCGGGTCAGCTATGCGACGTCCGACGCAGCCCTGACCGAAGCCTGCGCTCGTATACAGCGCTTTTGTGCATCGCTGAGGTAAACATGTCTGCCGACCTGCCCGAATACTATTTTCGCATCCGTGAAAACGGGGCCGCGGTGTTTCGGATCGATACGGAAAACCGCCAGCGCCGGATCGAGATGGACCAGATCGCCGTCATCAACATCCGCAACGGTGAGGTCAAGCCACACGGGCAACGGGTTTTGTCCGAACGGGATCAGGCAGAGATCGCCCAATGGATGGACGAGCGCCGGGCCATATTGGCCCAGCGCGACATTGACGACATTCACCGCGCTGTCGACTATTTGAACCTGACAACGCAATGGGCGCAGTCCAAGGCAAGCGACGAACAGCTTGAGGATGTAACCGACAGATTGCTGATGGCGATGCACGATCTGCGCACGGTTCTGGTTCGGAAAAAAGCCGACCGGTTGAGCAAAGACTAGGCCGGTTCCGCCGGCGCCTGCATCTGCCGCACCGAATGCATCCAGAACCGGGCCATCAGCAGCACCGCCGCGAATGCCAGGCCAAGCACCAGCCCCAGCCAGACACCGATGCCGTCCATCTGACGGACGAAGCCGAAATAGTAGGACGCCGGAATTCCCACCACCCAATAGCTGAGCGCCGCCATAACCATCGGTATCTTGGCATCCTGCAAACCACGCAGCAGTCCCAGCGCAATCACCTGCGCCCCGTCGACCAGTTGGAACAGGGCAGCCATGGCCAGCAATCCTGTCCCGATAGCCAGAATTTGTCCGCGCTGCGGATCATCGGCCTCCATGAACAGGGAAATCAGCGGCTCGGCATATGTCAGGAACAGGATGACGGTCACGACGGACATGACCAGCGACATGCCTGTCACGGCAATCGCACCTTTCTCCAGATGCGCCTTGTCACGGCGGCCCAACGCGTTGCCGGCCCGGATGGTGGCCGCATTTGACAGCCCCAGATGCACCATGAATGTGGCCGACGCCAAATTCAGGGCGATCCCGTGCGCGGCTAGCGGGACCTGACCCAACCAGCCCATCATCACGGCGGATGTTGCAAACAGCGACACCTCGGCCAGGGTTGTCAGGCCAATGGGCACGCCCAGTTTCCACACGCTGATGAACATTTCCCAATCCGGACGCCAGAAGCGCTGGAACAGGCTGTGTTCCGGCAAGGTCCGGACGACATAGACGACAACCGCGACCAGTGAAACGACCTGTGTCGCGATCGAAGCGATCGCAGCGCCCATCACACCCAGTTCCGGCGCGCCCCAGTTGCCAAAGATCAGCGCATAGTTGGTAAACCCGTTCACAACCGCCGCCGTAACCGTGATCCACAGCACGATCTGGGTTCGCTCCAGGGCCGCAAGGTAGGATTTCAACACCATAACGATGAGAGCCGGAAACAATCCCCAACCGGCAATGCGCAAATATTCCGACGCGGTTTCAGCGATATGCGTCTCTTGTTTCATGGCGATCAGGATCGGATAGGACCACCACAACAACGGCATGACCACCGCAGCGTATAGCAGTGACAACCACAGCCCCATGCGGGTCGAGCGGCGAATGCTGGTTTCGTCCCCTTCTGCCGCTGCGGTGGCAACCATCGGCATGACAGCCCAGCCAAACCCCGCACCAAACAAAAACAGAACGAAATAATAGCTGCTGGCCAGGGTAACCGCTGCCAGCGCCTCGACCCCGTACCAGCCCAGCATGACGGTGTCGGTCAGGCCGATGGCAAACTGCGCCAGATGGCCGCCGATCAACGGCAGGCCAAGCACGGCAATTGCCCGAAAGTGGGCCGGATATGTCATCACTTTTGTCATCGCACCAGCCATATGCGCGGGCTTGGCGCGAGACAAGAGATGATCGCTAAAATGTCAACATGATACCTCGGTGCCCGCTTGCACGGTCCAGGCGGGCACCGGCGTGATTAACGAGCGTCCGGATGCAGTGTCGTACCCAGAATATGCTCGGAGCGGTGAATCACGTGATGCGCCTGCCCCACGATCAACGGATCGGGTTCACCCACAATGTCGTGATCCTTGCCCGGATAGTCCAGCGTCGACAGGAAATGGCGCATACAATTCAGCCGCGCGCGTTTTTTGTCATTCGACTTGATGATCGTCCACGGCGCGTCCGCGGTATCGGTGTAAAAGAACATGGCCTCTTTAGCTTCGGTGTAATCGTCCCACTTGCTGAGGCTGGCCTTGTCAATTGGTGACAATTTCCACTGTTTCAGAGGATCCGTCTCGCGACTTTTGAAACGACGCTGCTGTTCTTCCTGCGTGACCGAGAACCAGTATTTGTAAAGCTGGATGCCCGAACGTACCAGCATCCGCTCCAACTCTGGCGTCTGCCGCATGAACTCCAGATATTCATTGGGAGAGCAGAAGCCCATCACCCGCTCGACACCCGCGCGGTTGTACCAGGACCGGTCGTAGAACACCATTTCGCCAACTGTTGGCAGTTCCTGAATATAGCGCTGGTAATACCATTGCCCCTTTTCCTCCCAAGTGGGTTTATTCAAGGCCACGACCCTGGCCTGACGCGGATTGAGGTGCTCCATGAAGCGCTTTATCGTACCGCCCTTGCCGGCAGCATCGCGCCCTTCGAACAGCAGAACGAAACGCTGCCCGGTTTCCTGCGCCCACAACTGAACCTTCAGCAACTCTGCCTGAAGCTTGGCCTTCTGTTCTTCGTACACCGACCGCGCCATCTTGCGGCCATAGGGGTACTTGCCGCTTTCAAACGCCTGCCGGATCTTTTCAGGGCTGGGCTCTGCGACGTCTGCAACCGGCGTCGGCCCGGTCTTGACCTGAGTTGAATTTGTTTCGACCCGAGCAATGGCTTCCATGAAATCTTTCCTTTTCTGTTGTCCCGGAAAGGAGCTAGCAGAAAGGCCATGGATGCGCTTTGATTGGGGTCAAATTGATGCCTCAAAAACCCACAAATTCCGCACTGGATACAAGGGTCCGATACAAACGTCGTTTTTCAAGCTATGCCCGAGCGGCCCTTGCCTGAATCCTGAATAGGATCGTCTAATCGACCTCGGCCAACATGGCCAAAGCTGGCGCCCGTTTGGCGCACCGGATCGCTGATCCCCTTGTTTCAGGCTTCATCTATGCCCCCAATCGTCAGGGTTGTCAGAGTTGTTGGGCGACAGACCCAATTCGTCGCCTTCTGTCGAGCATCCCAGCCCCAGAACCGTGCGGTTCGCATAAGAGAAGTAGGAACAGACCTGATTGATCTCGAGGATTTCTCCATCATCCCACCCTGCCGTGCGCAGCGCGATCACATCCGCTTCGACCAGATCGCCCGGATCCTCGGTCAGTTTGCGCGCATAGGTCATGGCCGCCACCTGCGCTGCATCCAATGGCGCGGCCGCCGGATCGCGGGCTTCGATCGCCGCCCGGATCGCGTTTCCCCGTTCTTCGTTGGCCAGCAACCGCTGCAACCCTGCGAAATGGTGTTCCACGCAATATCCGCATCGGTTCAGAGAGCTGACCCACACGCCCAGCACCTCAAGAAACCATTTCGGTGTCTTGTTGCCCGAGTGATGCAGCACCGCCTTGTAGATCGCCATGTGCCCTTCCATCGAATGCGGGCGCAACGAATGCGCCATCATGATATTGTCCACATTGTTGCCCGGGCCTGTGACGCGGTCATAGAGTTTCTTCAGCCTGCCTGTGGCTTGCTCGAAGGGGATGGTTCTGATCCAGCTCATTTGGCTTCCTGTTGACGTGATTGCCTGTCGTTCAGAGACTAAAAGCGCTTTGAGCCCGAGGCGAGACGAATTCGACACCCCGTCAGAAAGAACCCGAACCAGCGCAGACCGCAATTTGAACATCGGCCCGGTTTTCCGAAACACCTGCACGGCCTGTCCAGTCAAAGCCGTCCGAGCATTCGTCCTCAACCACCAGCTGTTCGGCAACCCGGTCAGATTGGGCTAGACGCCCTCTATCTCCATGGTGCGGAACTCATTCTTCAGCCAATTGTGCCGGGCACACATCGGTCTTGTGAAATGCTGACGTATCAATTTGCTCATGGCCTTCTGGATCAGCTCCGACGTCGTTGCCGGGTATACTTCGGTTGTAAACAGCGACACTGTGCGAACGAAGTTGCTGCCGGGAAAGGGCATGGCCTTTACCCTGTTGTGAAACCTCTGCGTTCGGTGAAAGCACGCCGCGGTCGTGATTGCCCAGCCACTGCCCTGCGCGACCAGGCCGATGATGGATTGGTTGCACTCCAGTTCAAACCGGTTGGGCAGGCTGAACTTGCTTCGGGCCAGTTGAGTTTCAATCTGCTTGCCGATCACATAGTCACGCGAATACCTCAACAATGGCAAATCGGCATCCGGGTTGAACAGCTCGTCCGGGGATCCTTCGAACTTGTTGGGAACCACGACGATGAAGGGGTCTCTCATCAACGGGTATTCGATCAGCCCCTCGGTACGACCAAGCGGTCGTGTGGCGACGCCCACGTCAAGCTTGTGTTCCTGAAGTTTGGCAAGAATTTCGTGGCTTGGGCGCGTGAAATGGCGGAAATTGCACCGCGGCAGAGCCTGCGCCAGAAAACGAACAAGGTCGGGCGCGATCTGGTTGTCGAAGTCATCGATCAAAGCCAGCCGCAGATCCGTCGCATGCTGCCAGTTTCCCGTTCGTATCTCGGCCTCACCGCGCTTCAGCACAGTCAGACCCTCACGCACATAGCGGGCAAACACCTCGCCCGCCGGCGTCAGGCCCATCGGGCGACGCCCATGGTCGACCAATTCAATCCCCAACGCGCGTTCAAGGCTGCGCAGGTGGTTCGAAACCGTGCTGATCGACAAGTCTGTTTCTGATGCGACTTGCTGAATCGATCCGGATTTGGCGATCAACTGAAACACTTCCAGCCATCGAAGACTCAGAGATTTGGACACGGCAACCGACCATTGTTTCGATTTGTTCGAAACTAGCGAAGCAAAGTTTTGCCCATGCGGCAATGAAGAAGTTGATCAAAACGGTCGATTCTAGGCTTTCATTCGCATAAAATCCGGGTCGTACGGGCTTGGGCTGATAACCGTCGCACCAATCCGTTTCCCGCAGCTGTCCAGCTCCATTTCGCGGCCAAGCTGCGCCAGGGATGGATGAATGAAAGCGTGCGCCAGATTCAGCTCCGTGCGATACCCCCATTCGCCCGACGTGATGGTGCCAACGACAGTATCATCCTGCATCAGTGATGCGCCGGGATGCGCCGGGCCAAGGGTTGAATCGATGCGCAAGGGGACCAGCTTGCGTCGTTGTCCTTCGGACTTCCGTCTCAACAGGGCATCACGCCCCACGAAGACGCCCTTGTCCAGTCGGACAAACCGATCCAGCCCGGTTTCAAAAGGATCAAATTCGGTGATCAGATCGGCTTTCCAGTGCAAAAAGCTCTTCTCCATGCGCATGGATTCAACGGCCCTGGCACCGAACAGTTTCAGCCCGTACGTTTCGCCGACCTCGCGCAAGGCAAGATAGGCCGCATAGAGCGAGGCATTTGGAACATGGATTTCATAGGCCAGCTCGCCCGAGTAACTCAGGTACATGACCGTCGCCGGAGCAATACCGACAAAGCACTCGCGCACGCTGAGCCACGGGAACGCATCAGCCGACCAATCTCCTCTGGCGCAGGCTGACAAGACAGAACGCGACTTCGGACCAGCCAGAACCAGAATGGTCTGATCATTTGTCAGGCTGCGCAACTGAACGTCCTCATCGCTGCGCAGATGCAGGCGCAACCAATCCATGTCGTGAAACTCGCTTGCCGCGGCGGAACCATACCAAACGCGGGCCGCCCCCCTGTGGCTGGCGGGCAGATTGGCAATCGTCGCTTCTGCCTTGATCATACCATGGTCATTCAACAGGTATCCCAACCCGACACGCCCCTCGCGCCGAGGAACAAGCCCGCAAAACAACCGATCCAGGAATGCGTGCCTGTCCAGTCCCGTGATCTCGATACGGTTGAACCCGTTTACCTCTGCAAGCCCGACGCCGGTTCGAATGCTTTCGACTTCGGCGGCCACCAAATCGAAGGTTTCGTCAAAATCGAAACTGAGCGTTGGCGAGAAATCGGGATCGGGTTTGAAATAGTCTACCCTTTCCCATCCGTTGACCACAGTGAACTCGGCCCCTTCGGATGCCAGAACAGGCGTCAGAGGGGTCGTTTTGGCGGGTCGGCCCGCGGGGCGATGTTCATGCGGAAAGTGGAACCTGAATTCGTTCTGATAATCTTCAATCGCCTTGAGCGCGGTGAGTTCCACATTGGCATGACCCGAAAACCTCCGCGGGTCGAGGCACCACGTGTCATAACATGCATCGCCATGCACGATCTGCTGTGCCAGCAACCACCCGTGACCGCCACCTTCACCCAGCCCGGCCCGCAGTCCAATAATGCAGTACGCGTTGCGCTTGCCCGGAATCGGACCGACCAATGGGGCACCATCAATGGTATAGGTGATCGGTCCGTTGACCACGGTGTGAATACCAACTTCCATCAAGGCGGGCATGCGCGCAAAGGCCCCTTCCAGCACATCGGTCACGCGGTCCAGATCATCCGGGCACAATGCGTTCACGAAGTTCGGATCAATCCCGTCCATACCCCAGGTTTTGCACCCCTGCTCGTAGAACCCTAGCAACAGGCCGTTCTTTTCCTGCCGGCAATAGTAATCGCTGATCGGGCAGCGCAGCAGCGGCATCCGGTGTCCGGCATCCCGGATGGCCTCGATTTCTTCGGTCAGGAAATACTGATGTTCCATGGACGACACGGGATGATGAACACCCATCATGGCGCCGACCTCGTTGACCCTGTAGCCGCAGGCGTTGACGACGACATCACAGTCGATATCCCCGTGCTCGGTATGCACGGTCCAGGTGTCATCGCTGTGCTGTGTCAGCGCGGTCACCGGCGTATTTCGATACACCTCGGCGCCCGCCTTGCGTGCCCGGCGCGCAAGGGACTGGCACAATTGCGCCGGATCGATGTCGCCGTCCAGCGGATCCCAAAGCCCACCGATGAGATTGTCGGTCGAAATCAACGGGTGTCTCCGGGCACATTCATCCGCGTCTATCACCTCGAAATGTACGTCCATCCCCCGCGCCATGGACGCAAAGTGACGATAGCCCTGCATCTGCCCTTCGGTGTTGGCCAGACGGATCCCACCGTCTGCGTGATGATAGTTGATCGGGTAATCCGGATCGTCAGCCAGCTCCTTGTACAGACGGATCGAATGCGATTTCAGGCCGACGATCGTCTGGTTCATGCCGAAATTGGTGACCTGCGCCGCCGAATGCCAAGTCGTGCCCGAGGTCAGTTCATTCCGTTCGACCAAAACCACGTCGGTCCACCCTTCCCGGGTCAGGTGGTAGAGCGTCGAACATCCGGCGATCCCGCCCCCTATCACAACGGCTCTGGTACGCGACTTCATGGCAGTGCTCCTTCAACTTCGGCACCAGTCTTGCTGAATAACGGGATGCGCAGACAACAGGGCAGATACGGGTGCCGGAAAATCGAAACCGCGATTTCGGATTCTGAAAACGGCACTTCTTCTTTGATACCGGGACAACTTGGGTCCTACGGTGCAGGAAAACGCTAGGTGACGAAAACACATGCCATCCGACAGCATCAAACGAAGCGGACGCAAAGCACGGCATGCACAGCGTGCGGCCAAGCCCGTCATTGATCCTTGCCCCCCCGGTCAGAAAGGCGGGGCATTCAAGCCCTTGAGCATATCGGAAATCGAGAAGATCTATGACACGGCGCTGCGTTTGCTGGAAAAGCTGGGGATGGGAGACGTGCCGGACAGGCTGGCCTTCGACCTCAGGGCGGCGGGTGCCCAGGATCGGGAACAGAACCGGCTGGTTTTTCCCCGTTCAATGGTCAAACAGGCCATCGCCTCGGCCGCGAAGAGCTTTACCTTTCATGGCCGGGATGAAAAACGATCCATCGAGGTGGGTGGCGACCGCGTGTATTTTGGCACCGGCGGTGCTGCGGTTCAGACCCTTGATATCAACAGTGGGCTTTATCGCCCCTCAACCCTGGCCGATCTGCATGATTTCACCCGGCTGCAGGACACGCTGGCCAATGTCAGTTGGTTCACCCGATGCTGCGTGGCAACCGATGTCCCGGATGTGTTCGATCTGGACGTCAACACCGTTTACGCTTTGGTACGCAACACAACCAAGCCAATGGCAACGTCTTTCACGTTGGCGGAACATGTCGGCCCGATCGTCGAGATGCTGGACATCGTCGCCGGAGGGGCCGGGGAATTCGCCAAACGCCCCTTCCTCAAAGCGCATATAAGTCCGATCATTTCACCAATGCGATACGGCGAGGATGCCGTGGATGTGGTTTATGAATGCATCGCCCATAACATGCCGATGTCCTGCATCACGGCCGCGCAGGCGGGCGCAACCGCCCCGGCAACTCTGGCCGGATTTCTGGCGCAGTCACTGGCCGAAACGCTGGCCAGTCTCGTGATGGTCAATGCGATCAAACCCGGCTTTCCGATGGTCTTTTCCAACTGGCCCTTCATCGTAGATCTCAGGACCGGCTCTTTCGCAGGGGGCAGCGGTGAGACCGCAATCCTGAATGCGGCGTCGGCGCAAATCACGAACTGGCTGGGTTTGCCGTCGGGTGTGGCCGCCTCGATGGCGGATGCCAAGGCCATCGACGCCCAGCATGGGGCAGAAAAAGGCATCACATCGCTGGCGGCAGCGCTGGCAGGAGGCAATCTGATCTATGAAAGCTCGGGCATGACGGCATCTCTGCTCGGGGTCAGCTTCGAGGCCTTCGTTCTCGACAACGAAATGCACTCGCACACGTATCGCGTCTTGCGCGGGATCGAGGTCACCGAAGCCAATCTTGGCTTTGACGCCATATGCCATTCGGTTTTGGGCGATGGGCATTTTCTGGGCAGCGAGCAAACCTATGAAGCCATGGAACGAGACTATTTCTATCCGAAACTCGCCGATCGTCAGGAGCCCCGCACCTGGCAAACCGATGGCGCGATGGATGCGTGGTCATCCGCACGGCGCGCCGCTCAAGAGGTGTTGCGCACGCATTACCCCGAATATCTCACCCCGGAACAAGACGCCGAAATCCGCCGGCGTTTTCATATCCTGTCTTGAAGAGCCGCGGGCATTTCCTGCCTGGTCCTGAACCGTTAGGGTCGCTGAGGAAACTTGCAGAGGATGGGGCATCATGGCCGATTCATTTTTTCAACCGGTATCCGCCATGGAACTGGCCCGATTTGCCGGCATACCCGCATTCATGCGCCTGCCCATGTTGGATCTGGCGCACGAACGTATCTCGGAAGTCGAACTGGGCATCGTCGGTATCCCTTGGGACGGCGGAACCACCAATCGCCCCGGCGCCCGGCATGGTCCGCGGCAATTAAGAGATTATTCCACGATGATCAGGGCGATGAACCCGGTTACGGGTGTGGCACCGTTTTCAATGGTGAACTGCGCAGATCTAGGAGACGTCGCCCCCAATCCCGTCGACATAGAAGACACGCTGGATCGGGTCACGCGTTTCTACTCTGATCTTCGAACCCGCAACATCACACCATTGACCGCAGGAGGGGATCACCTGACCACCCTGCCCGTCCTGCGAGCCCTGGCCGCTTCAAGTCCTGTTGGCCTGATCCAATTCGACAGTCACACCGACTTGTTCGACACTTATTTCGGAGGTCACAAATTCACCCACGGCACCCCGTTCCGCCGCGCGGTCGAGGAAAGATTGGTGGACCCGAAGCGTTTTGTACAAGTCGGAATCCGTGGCACGGCCTACAACACTGAAGATATCGAATGGGGCGAGGCGCAGGGCATCCGCATCATTCGCGTCGAAGAGCTGTTCGACCGGGGCATAGACGACGTCATGAACGAGGTACGCGATATCGTCGGCATGCAGCCGACCTATTGCACCTATGACATCGACTTTGTCGATCCAACTTACGCCCCCGGCACGGGAACACCTGAAATCGGCGGGCCCAACAGCTTTCAGGCCCAGCAGGTCATTCGCAGGATGTCCGGCCTGAACCTTGTTGGCGCCGATCTTGTCGAAGTGTCACCGCCATTCGACCCCCAAGGTGGAACGGCGTGGCTTGGCATCTCGCTGATGTTCGAGCTGCTTTGCGTTCTGGCACAGGCGATCGACGCGCGGCGCTAGGCCCGCGCGACGTTCTCGGCAATCATCGAAATCATCTCGAACATCACGGCCGCCGCCGTCAGCGCGGTGATGTTGTTGGGGTTGTCCTTGGTGGGCATCATGCAGACGACATCGCCGCCGATGATGTTCAAACCGCGCGCCGCACGCAGGATGCCGACCGCCTCATCGATGTCAAACCCCTTCTCACCCGGTTCCAGATTTGACACGGCCGGCGCGACGGTTGGGTCAAGACAATCCAGATCGAAGGTGATGTAAACCGGGCGGTCACCCAAAACCTCTTTGGTCTGCGCCACGACGTCCTGCAATCCGCGCTGTCGGAACTCTCGCATGGTGACGATATTGTACCCGTAATCGTAAGACGGTTGCAGCCAGTCCAGACTGCGTGGATGGCCGCGCAGACCGATCTGCATCGACCGGGTTGGATCCACCTGCCCCTGATCAGCCAGATAGGCCCCCCAGTGAGCCGCGGATTTCTTGGCCCCCAGAAAGTGATCAACCTTGGTGAAGACATCCGTATGCGCGTCCAGATGCAGAAAGCTGACCGGCTGCCCGCCTGCAAGCTTGCCGCCACCCAGGGCCTGAACAATGCCACCGGTGATGGAATGGTCGCCTCCGACGGAAACGGGGCGCGCTCCGGCCGTGTCTATGGTCTTGTAGAATTCAGTGATGCGTTCGATGCAATCTTCGTTGTCGTTGGCCTTTGGAAAAGGCACATCACCAACATCCGCGATCCGCGCACTCTGCCAGGGATCAATTTCAAAGACCGAATGCACCCTGCGTTGTACTGCCGAGACATGCCGCAACGCGCGTGGTCCCAGGTGCTGGTCCCTTTCGGTCGTGCCGTTGCCCGTCGAATGCGGCACGCCCGCCAGTGCGATATCCTGCCCTTCGGGCCCGACATTGGGACACCGGAACAGTGTGGGCACGCCCCACCAATACAGGTTGTCCATCATCGATTGTTCATACGGATCTGTCATGGTTTCCTCGGATCAAAGAAAAGCGCCCTCGATCAGAACCGGGGGCGTTTGCGTTCAGAGTTTTTCGTCTTCTCGTCGGAACGCGCCCTGCACGATCCGGTCCATGACCATGGCAAGGAACAGGATCGCAAAGCCCCCCAGCAGGCCCGGCCCCTTGGCCGCGTATTGCAGCGCCTCGAGGATTTCCTTGCCCAAACCGCCCCCGCCAATCAGTGAGATGATCACGACCATGGACAGGCACATCAGGATCGTCTGGTTCACACCGGTCATGATCGATGGCAGCGCCAGCGGAATTTCAACATCCTTCAACAGTTGCCATTTCGACGCGCCAAAGGCGACGGCAGCTTCTTTGATGCTTTCAGGCACGCCCCGCATTCCCAGTGCCGTCAGGCGGATCACCGGCGGCATGCCAAAGATGATGGTGGCCAGAATCCCCGGCGGGTTGCCGGTGCCGAAGAAGGCGATGATCGGGATCAGGTAGACGAAGGCGGGAAGCGTTTGCATCAGGTCCAGGACCGGTTCCGCCGCGCGATACGCGCGCTTCGATTTGCCGAACCAGATACCCAGTGGAATGCCGAAAACGACGCAAAGCAGCACCGCCGCACCGACCAGAGCCACCGTTTCCATCGCCACGTCCCAATACCCCAGCAATGCGATATAGGCCAGAGAAGACGCGGTGAAGATGGCAACTCTTGGTCCTGCCGCACGCCAGGCCGTCACACAGATGACCAGCATGACCACCGGCCAGGGCGACCCGATCAGTGCAATCGTCAGCGCATCAAGCACCGATCGCACGCCCGCCACGATCCCGTCAAAGATGTCGCCGCCTGCCGCCGCCGCGGCATCAATCCTGGCCTCCATCCAGTTTGCCAAGCTCGAAAACAGCGTGCCGTTGCCTTCGCCAAGAAATATCGCAGACACTTGCTGTTCCGGGAACGCGTCCAACAATGGAAGGGATGCGTTCACGGTGAACTTGTACACAATCAAAGGTCCGATTGCTGCGACAAGGATCGCACCCATGACAATATTACGGGTCGAACGCCCGCTTTCCGTGCTGTCCGGATCGATACGCCAGTTCGAGTACTGTTTTTCATAGACGCGGTCGGCATAGAACCCTTGAACCAATTTGAATACCAGCAACATCAACAACCCGGTAATCAGGATTCCTGCCGCCTCGGACTGAGCAGCGGCGGCCCTTTCCAGACTTGTGGCCGCTGCTTTTTGTATGTTCTCGGCCAGTTTGGTGAAACGATCGATATCGGCCTGTTCCGTGGCATCCGCTGCGCGCGCCAACAGTTCGGCCGCACGTTCCTGCTGACGCGCAGCGCGCTCGGCGAAATCCGCACCGGGATTGCCCCACGCGCCCCTGCCGATCTGGACCCACGCGATGATCTCAAGGATCAGAAAGGTCCAGAACATGCCCCAAATGGCGCGTGACGCAGACCAGAATGGCCCCAGCACCGCGGCCCACGTGTTGAACGTGTTGGGAATCGCGCTGGTCGCATCATGAATCTTGTGGAACGCATTGACATAGTAGTCACCGTTCGGACCCGCGAACTCTTTGATGGAAAGGTCCAAGGCCTCGCGATCGACCTCGATATCAGAGGCGGCCGTTACTTTCATCTCTGTTGCAGCATCAGTCATTTTTGCCCCCCTGGATACCGCGCAACAGGCGCGGCTTGGTCACGACACCCACATCGATACCCGCATCCGTGATGACGACCGGCAGATCAGAATTCACGGCCAGGTCGATCAGCTGATCCAGATCCGCGCCCTCGTCGGCTCGGGGCGCACCGTCAAGTGGCCCTGTATAACTGTCCAAAGGCTCCATGATGGAATGCGCCTTGACCAGTTTGAGTTTTGAGATGCCCTGAACAAATTCGCGCACGTAATCGTCGGACGGGTTCATGACGATGTCTTCGGGGGTTCCGATCTGTACGATGACGCCATCCTTCATGATCGCAATCCGGTGGCCGATCCGAATGGCTTCGTCCAGATCGTGGGTGATGAACAGCGTGGTCTTTTTGAGCTGCGCCACAAGTGCTTTGAACTGGTCCTGCAACTGCAGGCGGATCAGCGGATCGAGCGCAGAAAATGGTTCATCCATCAACAGGATTTCCGGGTCCGAGGCCAGCGCCCGCGCGATCCCCACGCGTTGCTGCATCCCGCCCGAAAGCTCTTTGGGCAGGCGGTCCTCGTAACCTGTCAGATTCACCAGGCTCAGCGCGTGATCCGAGACGGCCCAGCGCTTTGACTTGGACACCTTTCGGATCTCCAATGGATAGGCCACATTATCGCGCACGGAACGATGCGGCATCAGCGCCATGTGCTGAAAGACCATCCCGATTTGCTGGGCGCGAATGCGGCGCAACTCGGATTCCGACAGTTTCGAAACATCGTGACCCAGAATCTCGATCCGACCCGCCGTGGGTTCGATCAATCGATTCACATGTCGCACCAATGTGGACTTGCCCGAGCCGGACAGCCCCATGATACAGAAAATCTCACCCCTCGGCACTTCGAACGTGGCGCCCTGAACGCCGACAACACAGTTGAACCGCTCCAGAACCTCCGGCTTGCCTATGCCTTCGTTTCTGACCGCTTCCATTGCCTCTTCGGCACGCGAGCCGAAGATCTTCCAAACGTTTTCTAATTTTACGACAGGTTCGTCCATTTATCTCCCACAGGGCGATGCCCTGCCCGACAGAAAAAGGCCGCCGCGGTTTTGCGCGACGGCCCAAAGAGTGGTGATTTAGTTGGTCAGCCAGCCGATGACGGTGTCTTCATTCGCAGCCACCCATTCCTTGGCGAAATCCGCAGCTTCGATGTTGTCGACGGCCAGCGCCTTACCCATCGCGCTCAGATCGTCGCCTGTCATCTGGTAGTTGCTGAACAGGGCGGCCACTTCGGGATAGCTCTCTTCCAGTTCCTTGGCGTAGTGCAAGTGAAGCGTTGCTCCGTTCCAGGCCGAGGACGCCTCGGACTTGGACAACCAATCTGGATCATCCGTGGGTTGAACGATTGTCCAGGTGGCCGGATCATGAGGCGGTTCTTCCAGAACCGTCAAATCCTGGGTCACGAAGATATAGTGGGGGCTGTAGCAAAACCCGATCCACGGGTCGCCCGCTTTGGTCGCATTTGCCAGATTGGCATAGGCGATGGTTTCCTCGTATTCCGTCAAATCGAAGATCTGGTCATAGCCATAGGACTTGGCCCGGATCTTCTCGACAACGGTCGACGCCCAACCCGGCGCACCGATCCATACCTCGGGTGTTCCGTTGCCATCGGTATCGAAAATTGCAACCTTGTCGGGGTCGCTCAGGTCATCGATCGATTTGATGTCGTACTGTTCCGCGATATAGGTCGGCACGCACATGCCCTGTTCCGCCTGAACCGGGTTTTGGTTCATGACGACGGTGCCGTTTTCCTTGACATAGGTATCGTGAAGGTTTTGCTGATTGGGCATCCACACTTCCGGATGGACATGCATCGAACCGCTGTCCATGGCCTCGAAGACAATCGGGTTGGTGCCGTTTTGCAATTCCACGTCCAGGCCGAGGTTCTCTTCGATCACGACCTCAAGAATATGTGCCGTGGCGTTCACCGAGGCCCAGTTGGGCACACCGATCACGATATCCGCGGCCATGACCGGCCCGGCAATCGCGAAAGACGCGCTTCCAAGTAGCGTTGCAGTTTTTTTCATCTGATATCTCCGTGTTGGGTCGTTTCCGCGCTTGTTTTTCTCACCCTCTCGGGTAGTGGTGCGCTAAGTTTTTTTTGTGTGGAAAGGCCGTGCCTTTCGGGTTTTTTTGGGCCAGCAAAATCACAGGCTTACATGGCTCCAAAAGTGAAGCATGCGGATGCGCTGCCCTTCAAGGAATACGTTTTTATACCTCTTGAATGCGGTATTTTCGCAAGTTTGTTTCGACTTCCTGCAATTCAACATTGCCCCTCCGAAACCTCAGAATCCGAAAATACCCGCTGGTTTCTTGAGCACCGAAATGCCCCGTGCAGAAGGCACAACCAGTTTCGAAACGGGTGGTGAAGCTGTCCTTTCGCACGAAGCAATTGATATCATTCAGATACTTAATGCGCCTGATCTTGCGTATCGCACCCGCCCCCAAAAAAGGCGTGGCACTTCTTCCCGGCAATTGCGTCACCTAACCGTGGAACCAAGCCACACTGACAAGAAACCGTTCAACACTCTGTGTAAGGTGTCGCCTATAGCAACATTTCAGTTGGCATTTGCCTACCTACTGGTAGATAGTCATCCTTGCTGCAATCAAGGAAGAGAACTGACCCCATGGAAATCAATTCGGACTTCTCTGACCGCGTTGTCGTTCACTCGGACCAGCTGGAATGGCAGGCCTCACCCATGAAGGGTGTGGATCGCAGGATGCTGGACAGGATCGGAGGCGAGGTCGCACGGGCCACCACTATCGTACGTTATGCGCCGGGCAGTCATTTCTCTGCCCATACCCATACGGGTGGCGAGGAGTTCATTGTCCTTGACGGTGTATTTCAGGATGAACATGGTGACTATCCGGCGGGGACCTATGTGCGCAACCCGCCAACCTCGCAACACACACCGGGGTCGGAACCGGGATGCACGATCTTCGTCAAGCTTTGGCAGTTCGACCTGAACGACCGAACCCAGTTTCGCAAAAACATGGTGGATGAGCTGCGCGCACCCGCAAACGGTATCGCCACCGCAGTCCTACATGAGGATGCTCGCGAGATCGTGACCTACGCCCATCTGGACGCGGGCGCGACGCTGCGCTCGGACGCCCCCGGCGGGATCGAGGTTCTGATCATCGACGGGTCGGTCACCGAAGGCGGGGACGAACTGGTCAAAAACGATTGGCTGCGCCTGCCTGAAGGCCACAGCCTGACGGCCGTTGCTGGGGCGGACGGGGCCAAGATCTGGATGAAGACAGGCCACCTGCCTTACGCCCAACCGCCGGCGGTGTAACCGATGTCTGAACAAAACCCTGGCGCAACAACCCCGGTCGAGTTGGGCCCAAAAGCTGGACCTGCGTCCTTCAACTGAGGGGGTTTGACCCATGCGCACTGATACGCTCATCATCGGTGGCGGACTTTCAGGGCTTGGCCTGGCGACACAGCTTGTGGATCAGGGTCAGGAGGTGCTGGTTGCTGAGGCGCGCAGCCGTCTGGGCGGGCGCATTCTAACCGAGCTTCAGGGGCGCGCCCATCTGGACATGGGTCCGGCTTGGTTCTGGCCCGGGCAGCCACGTATCGCAGCGCTGACAGACCGACTGGGCCTGCACCGGTTTGACCAATTCAGTTCCGGCGCGCTGAGCTTCGAAGATGAACAGGGCCGTGTTGTGCGGGGCCGCGGGTTTTCATCCATGGAAGGGTCTTATCGTCTGGTCGGGGGGCTCGCTGCTTTGACGGATGCGCTGTCGGCACGGTTGCCGGATGGAGCAATTCACCTGTCCACGCAGATCACCGCCTTGGCCCGCACCAAAGGCGGAGTTCGGGTCACCTCGCAATCTGGACAGCATATTTGGGCAAGCCGTGTGGTACTTGCCATGCCCCCACGTATCGCGGCCGAGTTGACCTATGAGCCCGCCCTGCCCGATGGCACGTTGTCAGCCATGCGGCACATCGCGACCTGGATGGCCGGTCAGGCCAAAGCAGTTGCGGTCTATGACACTCCGTTCTGGCGCAAAGACGGATTGTCAGGGGATGCTATGAGCCGGCGCGGTCCCATGGTGGAAATCCACGACGCGTCGCCTGCCAGCGGTGGTCCCTTCGCGCTGTTCGGTTTCATCGGCATCCCTGCGCAAGCTCGCCGGGATGAAGGGGCGTTGCGGCAGCAGGTTCTGGCTCAGCTGGGGCGATTGTTCGGGCGCAAGGCGACCAGCCCCAATGCGCTTTTGTTAAAAGACTGGGCGTTTGATCGCTTCACAGCAACCAACCTGGATCTTCAGCCCGTACATGCCCATCCGCAATACGGCATGCCCAAGGCCATGACGCGGATCTGGGAAGACCGGATCATCTTCAGTGGCACCGAAACAGCCGCGCAATTTGGGGGATATCTGGAAGGTGCATTGGAAGCGGCAGAAAACACCGCGGCATTGTTGAGCGCAAATAGGATGAACGTGGCATGGAAATAGATACAAAAACCGCTTTGCTGAATTCTGCCGAATTTGCCGTACGCAGCAAAGGCTTCGACGGCTTCAGCTATGCCGACCTTGCCAATGATGTGGGCATCCGCAAGGCATCGATCCACTATCACTTCCCGACCAAAGCCGCGCTTTCTGCAGCTTTGATGACACGCTACCATACCGAGCTTACCGGACGCTGCGTCGAGATCGAGGAAACTTGCGAAACGGCGGGCGCGCGCATGCGTGCACTGATCGCGCTGTATCGCGCGGCTTTGAACGACGGAAAAACCCTATGCTTATGTGTGTCGCTGATCATCAGCCGGGAAAGCTTGTCAAATGAGGTCACCGACAAAATCCGCGAGTTCCGGCGCATGTTGACCCGGTGGATCGAGAATGTCTTTGCGCTTGGCAAAACAGATCATTCGATCACGGGCGTTGAGGATCCGAAAGCAGAAGCACGCGCGGCATTGGCCTTGCTGGAAGGCGCTCATCTGACGGCTCGGGTCGAGAAGAGCACCCAAACCTTTGACGACGCCGTGGAGGTTCTAACTGCGCGATGTTTGTGACACGGCCCAAGCTTGCGCATACAGAATGGCCGCGTCGATTGTTGAGGCGCCTGCCCGCCTCCCCTGCCCCAGCCCCATTTCGGGTGATCATTCGGGGCGGTCTTTGTAGATGTCGATATTGCCTGCGATACAGCGCAGCAAGCGAATTGGCCGAGGCTGGATGTACTGACCACCAGATTGCGTCCACCACAGGTCACAAAGAAATTTCTCCATGGCTCAAGAACACTCGAAAGGTTCCGGCCAAAAGCGACTCGCAAAGCATGCTCAGACCAAGCGGGGACTAGAACACGAACCAGACATGGGAATTTTCTGAAAAAACCGTAGGTTCGTAAAATACGGGACGTGGTCAGCGTGTGGTCGGATTTGCCATTTTTGTGGCGGGGAGACAGGGATTCGAACCCTGGGGACGCTCTCACGCCCAACGGTTTTCAAGACCGCCGCATTCGACCACTCTGCCACCTCCCCGTCGAAAGCAGGGTCTAAGGCGAAGTTCGACCAGAGGCAAGTCGAAATCGGGAAATCTTGCCGAAGCCTGTGCAGCGGTCTTTCCATGACACTTCAGCCACGTTATGATCCGCAGGAAAGACCGCGACAGGCTGGCATCCAGAACCAGCAGACCGGCAGTGGGGTTCGGAAAACGAAACCCCTTCAGGCAAGGGAAAAGCAGATGAAGCGAGCGATCGAGACACGCCCGGGGCCTAAACGGCTGGCGTATCTGGCGTTGACTTTGACGATACTGGCCGGATGCGAAGAGGTTTTGTCAACTTCTGACTCGGCTGAAAAACCGGAAGACAATTCGGGCAAGACGGAACTCCTGCCCGAGGTGGCCACCGGCTCTCAGCGTGATATCGAGGCCCCTGAGGTTTTTCAGACAACCGAAGCAGGGCTTTGGGATGGCCGGCCGTCTCTTGGCGGGATATGGGTTGCGCACCCGGATGCGTCTCAACCTGAACGTGTCGTGATCAAAAACACGTCCAACAACAAATCGGTGACCGGCGCCCTGTTCCGGCGCGAGCGCAACCTGCCCGGGCCTGCGCTTCAGGTCTCGTCCGCTGCCGCGAAAGAGCTGGGAATGCTTGCGGGGGCGCCGACAAAAGTCAGTGTCGTCGCACTGCGCCGGGAAAAGCTGGAAGAACCGTCGTCGGAAGATGCGCCAGAAGCAGAAGAATCGGCCGCCGAAACCACGGCTGCGGTTGCTGATGGAGCTTCCGACACGCAAGCGTCCGCAGAGCCGGAAAAACCGGTCAAACGGAAGTGGTGGCAGAAAAAGGAACCAGCCGCCGCCGCGGCTGGTACGACTGCGGTTGCAGCCGGTGCAGCCAGTTCATCCGATGAAACGGCTGAGGACGTCGAGCCCGCAAGCGAAGATGCCGAGACGCCTACATCAGCCGACGATCAGGTCGAAGCACCTGCCGATAAACCCGCCAAGCGGAAATGGTGGCAGAAGAAAGCCCCCACAGCTGCGGCTGCGGGAACTGCCGTGGCGGCGGCAGATACAGCGACCGACAGCGCAGACGTAGCCGCCGAAGCCGCTGCGGCCGTGGCGTCGCCCTCTTTGTCGGATGCACCGGTCACACCCCCTGCCGAAAAACCTGCCAAGCGGAAATGGTGGCAAAAGAAAGACCCTGCCGCGATCACCGAAACACCGCTGGACCCGGTAGAAGGGGCCGCAGCAGCAATAGATGCGTCAGACGCCACGCCTGTTGCAGCAGCCACAACGTCGGCGACATCTTTGAGTAAGCCGTATGTTCAGATTGGAACCTTCAGCGTTGAGGCGAACGCCAAGTCAGCAGCCCAAAAGGCGCGTCGCAACGGAATGCCCACGGTTGTTCGGGAACTGAAAACAGCGAATAGTACAGTGTGGCGCGTGCTGGTAGGCCCCGCCGCAACAAGGGCCGAGCGCAAAGCCTTTCAAAAGGACGTGAAAGACCTTGGCTTCAAAGATGCGTTCACGGTAACCGACTAATTCAGGGAGGCTTAACATGCTGTCCTCAATACGAACATCTGTTCTGGCTCTTGGGCTTGCCGTTCTGGCGATACCGGCCCAGGCTTTTGATACATCCGCCCGCGCGGCTTACGTGATCGACCAAACCACCGGTACCGTGCTGCTGTCGAAAGAAGCCGACCAACCGTTGCCGCCTGCGTCGATGTCCAAGCTCATGACGCTTTATGTTGCGTTCGAAGCATTGCGGGACGGGCGCTTGACGCTGGACGAAACTCTGCCTGTTTCGGAACACGCGATGAGCTATGGCGGCTCGACGATGTTCCTGAATACGCAGGATCGCGTACGTGTCGAAGATCTGCTGCGCGGCATTATCGTTTTGTCGGGCAATGACGCCTGCGTCGTCATTGCCGAAGCGCTCAGCCCGGATGGCACCGAAACAGGGTTTGCGCGATACATGACCCAGCGGGCCAAGCAGATGGGCATGAACAATTCGAACTTCGCAAATTCAAACGGCTGGCCCGCCGCCGGGCATATGATGTCAGTTCATGATCTGGCCGTTCTTGCAGACCGGCTGATCACTGACTTTCCGGAATACTATCCCCTTTTCGCCGAAGAAGTTTTCGAATTCGATGGCCGCGCGCCCTCGAACGCCCGCAACCGCAACCCGTTGCTGCGGCTGGATATCGGCGCAGATGGCCTGAAAACCGGCCACACGCAAGAAGCGGGCTATGGCCTTGTCGGGTCCGCCAAACAAGGCGACAGGCGTGTGATCTTTGTGCTGACGGGTCTCGACAGCACCGGCCAACGGGCAGAGGAGGCTGAGGCCGTGGTTAACTGGTCGTTTCGAAATTTTGTCGAGAGGACAGTTGCCACCGCGGAAACGCCGATAGCCGAAGCCAAACTGTGGATGGGCGAGAAAAAGACCGTGGGGCTTGTTCCCGAAGGTGATCTGAATGTGCTGTTCCCGGTTCTGGGCACTCAGAATGTCGAGGCCGAAGTGGTCTATGAGGGCCCGATCAACGCGCCCGTCAAAAAAGGTCAGCAGCTGGCCGAACTGGTTATCAAGCCCGAAGGGCTGCCGGAAATCCGGCGCCCGCTGGTGGCAGCCGAAGATGTTGCGATTGGCGGGTTTGTGGTGCGCATGCTGACCGTCGGCGGTATCGTATTGAAAGACGTGATCAACAACCCGCTGGAGTCGATGTGACGAAAGCGGGGTTATTTCTGACCTTCGAAGGCATTGACGGTTCAGGCAAGTCAACACAGGCACGGATGCTGGCGGAACATCTGCGCGCGCAGGGTCACGAGGTGGTACTGACGCGCGAACCCGGCGGTTCCGCGGGGGCCGAGGAAATTCGCAGTTTGGTTTTGGAGGGCGACCCGGATCGCTGGTCGGCCGAGACCGAGATTCTGCTGTTCACAGCAGCCCGCCGCGACCATTTGGAGCGTACAATCGAGCCGGCTCTGGAGGCAGGGAAGGTTGTGATCTGCGACCGCTTTGCTGACAGCACACGTATGTATCAGGGCTTGTCCCGGGGTGACCTGCGAAATCTGGTGGATCAGTTGCACAGCCTGATGATCGGGCGCGAACCGGACATGACGCTGCTGATCGACATGGACCCCGAAACGGGCCTGGCACGCGCCAAGGGGCGACAAGGCACCGAAGAACGTTTCGAGGACTTTGGCCCGGATTTACAAAAGAAAATGCGTGCCGGTTTTCTGGCGCTGGCCGATGAGTTCCCCGACAGGTTTCACATCGTGGATGGCAACAGGGACATGGACAGCGTTGCGCAGGATGTGACAGAATTCGTCCAGGCAGCACTGCGGTAGACGATGAGCGACGATATCCCTTCTCCGGATCAGGTGCAGGGCGCACCACATCCGCGCGAAACCGTTCGGCTTTTTGGCCAGGACGCGGCTGAACAGGCATTCCTGACCGCCTACACCTCGGACCGTTTGCATCACGGTTGGCTGCTGACTGGGCCACGCGGTGTCGGCAAGGCGACCCTCGCCTGGCGAATTGCAAGGTTTCTGCTTTCCACTCCGCCGACCGAGGATGGCGGGTTGTTCGGCGCGCCGCCTCCGCCCGAGACGCTCGATATCGATCCCGATCACCCGGTGGCCCATCGCATTCAGGCCGGGGCGGAACCGGGTTTGGCGGCAATAACCCGGTCACTGAACGATCAGGGACGGCTGCGCGGTGAGATCGTCGTGGATGACATCCGCAAGCTTGGAAAGTTTTTTGGCCTGTCCTCTGCGGACGGCGGCCGCCGCGTCGTGATCGTGGATTCAGCAGACGAAATGAACGTCAGCGCCGCCAACGCGTTGCTGAAAATGCTGGAAGAGCCGCCTGCCCGCACCACCCTTTTGCTGGTATCGCATCAACCCTCGCGCCTGTTGCCAACCATCCGTTCACGCTGTCGCACGCTGCGCCTCGGCCCGCTGAACGCGCAAGACATGCAAGCCGCCCTGTCACAAACGGAAACCGAAATTCCCGCGCAGACAGAACACCTTGCCGCGCTTGCAGCGGGTTCAGTCGGAGACGCCGTGCGTTTGATCAATCTGGGTGGTCTGGACATCTATGCCGAACTGATCGCCATTCTGGGAACCCTGCCCCGCATGGACCGCCAGCGCGCGCTGGCCCTGGCCGAAGCGGCAGCACAGCGTGGTGCGGCGGACCGGTTCGAACTTTTGCTTACCCTGATCGACATCGCTCTGTCACGGCTGGCACTGACCGGGGCAACGGGCACGCCCCCGCTGCCTGAAGCCGCCCCCAACGAGGGTGAAACACTGGCGCGTCTGTCAGCATCGCCAAATCAAGCCCGTCGCTGGGCCGAGGTCGCCGCAACGATCACAGCCCGAGCGCGACATGGTCAGGCAGTCAACCTTGACCCTGCCGCTCTGGTCCTAGATACGGTGTTCAAGATACAGGAAACTGCCGGTCAGAACAGATGAGCGACACCCCCCAGATTACCGACAGCCATTGCCATCTGGACTTCCCGGATTTCGAAGGCCAGTTGGACGACATCATCGCGCGTGCTGCCCAGGCTGGCGTGACCCGGATGGTGACGATCTGCACCAAACTGCGCAACGAACCCGCCGTCCGTGCGATTGCCGAAGCCCACGCGCCGGTCTTCTATGCCGCCGGCACACATCCGATGAGCGCCGCGGACGAGCCATTGGCCTCGGTCGATGATCTGGTCGCCCTGACACGGCATCCCAAATTCGTCGGTATCGGTGAAACCGGCTTGGACTACCACTATACCGCCGACAGTGCCGAAGTGCAGAAACAGTCACTGCGCATCCATATCGAAGCGGCCCAGCGCACCGGGTTGCCCCTGATCATTCACGCCCGCGCAGCTGATGAAGATATGGCCCGCATTCTGGCTGAAGAATATCGCAACGCACCCTATTCCTGCGTCATGCACTGCTTCTCATCGTCTGCTCAATTGGCCAAGGCCGCGCTGGAGCTGGGGTTTTATCTGTCCATGTCCGGCATCGCAGCCTTTCCCAAAAGCCAGGAGTTGCGCGATATCTTCGCAAACGCCCCGGTGGACCGCATTCTGGTGGAAACTGACGCGCCCTATCTGGCCCCGCCGCCCTATCGCGGCAAACGAAACGAGCCGGCCTATACTGTGCACACGGCCCAAAAGGGGGCTGAAATCTTTGGCATGGACTATGCCGCCTTTGCTGACCAGACACAGGCGAACTTCGACCGGCTGTTTACCAAAGCGGCATCAGACAAGGCCGACGCATGACCGGCTTCCGATTTACAATTCTGGGCTGCGGGTCCTCTGGCGGCGTGCCGCGGCTGGGCGGTCAGTGGGGCGATTGTGACCCTGCGAACCCCAAGAACATCCGGCGCCGCTGTTCGATGCTGGTCGAACGCGACGGGCCAGATGGGACAACCTCGGTTCTGATCGACACAACGCCAGATATGCGCAGCCAGTTGCTGGATACAGGTACAGGGCGGTTGGACGGGGTCGTCTATACGCACTCTCACGCAGACCATGTGCATGGAATCGATGACTTGCGCATGATCGTGTTCAACATGAAAACCCGCGTTCCCGTTTGGGCGGATGGCGACACCCAGAACGCCTTGTTGGGGCGGTTTGGATACGCGTTCATTCAGCCGGAAGGCTCCCCTTATCCTCCAATACTCGAGCTCAAGTCTATCGACGGTCCATTTGAAATCGACGGCCCCGGCGGCCCGATTCCGTTGCGTCCTTTCAAAGTGAATCACGGTTCGATCGATTCCCTTGGATTCCGCATAGGGCAACTCGCCTATCTTCCGGATGTCGCCGAGATCTACGACGACGCCTGGCCCGAAATGAAAGGGCTGGACTGCCTTGTCATCGATGCCCTGCGCCGCTCGCCTCATCCAACGCATGCGCATCTGGAAAAGACGCTTGGGTGGATCGAAGAACTCCAACCGAAGCGCGCGGTTCTGACCAACATGCATATCGATCTCGATTATGCCACCGTCGATGCTGAAACCCCCGACCACATCACCCCCGCCTTCGACGGGATGGTGATCCATCAGTCGCAGTAGGCCGCTGCCCGTCGCCCGCATGATATCGCAGCAGGCCCGTCGCACGGGGGCCACATGCTGCAAAGCCTGATCGACGTCATTCTTCCGGTTTTCCTTGTAATCGGGGCCGGGTATACGGCAACACGCACGGGGTACTTCAAAGAAGCGCATGTCGATGGGCTGATGAAGTTCACCCAAGGCTTTGCGATTCCCTGCCTTTTGTTCCTCGCCATCGCGCATCTGGACCTCAGCGCCAGTTTCGACCCCCGGCTTTTGGCCAGTTTCTATTCCGCTGCCGCCCTGTGTTTCACAGCAGGTCTGTTCGGCGCACGCATCATTTTCGGGCGCGATTGGGAAGATTGCGTTGCCATCGGGTTTTGTTGCCTGTTCTCAAACTCTGTCCTGTTGGGTTTGCCGATAACCGAACGCGCATATGGGCCCGAGAACCTGACCGGCAACTACGCGATCATCGCCTTCCATTCTCCGTTTTGTTACGGCGTCGGGATCACGGTGATGGAGGTCGTGCGAAATCGCGGTCATGGTGGCATGCGCATGGCACGGTCTGTGTTGTCTGCAATGTTCAAGAACGCGCTGATCCTTGGTATCGCCCTTGGGTTTCTAGTCAACCTGTCCGGCCTGGCAATCCCTGCGGTGGTCGACGAAGCACTGGGGTTGATCACCCGTGCTGCCCTGCCCGGGGCGTTGTTTGCCTTGGGCGGTGTGCTGGTCAAATACAAGCCCGAGGGCGACCTGCGCACCATTGCGTATGTTTGCTGTATCTCTTTGATGCTGCATCCCAGCCTGGTGTGGGTGTTCGGCAAATCCACGGGCCTGCCGCAGGATCTGTTTCGGTCGGGGGTTTTGAATGCCGCCATGGCTCCGGGTTTCAACGCCTATATCTTCGCCAACATGTATGGTCGCGCAAAACGGGTCGCAGCGTCGGCGGTACTTATCGGAACGGCCTCGTCCATTCTGACCGTCTGGCTATGGCTGACACTTTTGGGCTAACTGAGGTGTTGACTTCAGGTTGATGTGAAACACCTATCGCGCAACGCTGCAGGAGATCCGCATGTCACATGCCATAATTGTCGCTCATGGCCAACCGTCAGACCCGGAACCGGCCGAAGCTGCACTTGCGGCATTCGCCGCCAAGGTCAACGCGCTTACCGGGCATATAGCAGTGGATTCGGCCACCCTGGCAGCGCCGGGTGCGTTGGAGTCGAAGCTTGACCGCGCGCCCGAAAACTCGGTCATCTATCCACTTTTCATGGCAAAAGGGTGGTTTGTCACCAGCGCTCTACCCAAACGGCTTGGGCACCATCCGGCACGGATTTTGGACCCGCTTGGAATTGACCCGGACCTGCCGGCCCTGACCGCAGAGGCCCTGCGATCGGAATTGTCCGACAAACACTGGGCTGCTCGGTCCACCGATCTGGTCATTGCCGCGCATGGTTCCGGGCGCAGCCGGAACCCGTCGACCGTGGCGTTGCAGTTTGCGAAACAGCTTGCGGGACTGGTGGCGTTCAAATCCGTTCGCGTCGGTTTCGTCGAAGAGCCACCTTCCATATCTGACGCTGCAAACGGTACCGAAGATCAGGCGCTGTGCCTTCCGTTCTTTGCTTGTGCCGGAGGGCATGTGCAGGAAGACGTCCCGCAAGAGCTGGATCGCGCGGGGTTTTCAGGCGTGGTCCTGCCGGTGGTGGGAGAGTTGCCTCCGATCCGGCAACAGATTGCGAAAAAGATAAATGCGGCATTCGATTCAGCCTGAAGCCCCGATACGTGCCCATCGTGTTTTCTGAACGAATTCAGGTTTGCGCCTTGCTCAACGCTGAATACATGCGATGGCAAGACCGGCCGTCGCGCTTGGCCTGATAAAGGGCCAAGTCTGCTGCGTGAAGAATGTCGGCGGCTTTGGAGCAGTCGAACTGCGTGGACAAGGCAGTGCCAATACTGGCCGAGATCGAACAACTCTGATTCTGAAACGTCATCGGTTCATTCAACCTTGATATCAGACGCCCAGCAATGCAGGCCAGAGTATCTTCCCGAGTCAGATCCTTGAAAACAATGACGAATTCATCCCCGCCGACCCGGGCCACAGTGTCGTTGTTTCGTGTCTCCTGTTGCATGATGCGGGCGGCCTGCTGCAAGACGAAATCACCCGCGGCATGGCCCAGCTTGTCATTTACAGATTTGAAAAAATCCAGATCCAGATGCATGAGCGCGAAGGTGGAATTTCCCGAAATCAAATGCTCGAGCAAGTGATCCATCGCCCTGCGGTTCTTCAGTCCGGTCAATGTGTCGGTAAAGGCCTGCTCTTCGGCTGCAAGCATCGCACCCTGCAGCCGAAGGTTGAGAGAGCGGGATGCCTCCATCGCGGCGGATTTGGCTTCGACCAGATACAATAGCTCAATCGCCAGATCCGTGCCCGAGAAATCAGCACTTGTCAGCGCATAGTCCCGCACCGCATCCAAAATCGAGATACCAAATGACAGATTGATGACCGCACCACCGGAATGCGGCAAAGGAGCGACCAAGCCTTTCAGGGTTGTGCGGGGTTCATCATGAAACCTCAGATGCAGCTTCGCCCCCGCCATTGACGTCAGGGCGGGAATGGTGGTGATCGTTCTGGGGCGGATCAGTTCAAACACATCCAGAAATCCCTGCCCCACCAGCGGCAGTTCAGGTCGCAACTTTTGCAGGGTCGGACCTGCCTGCCGAATATGCCCATTTTGGTCCACCAACAGGAACATCGGGCAAAGCGTTTCCAGTAGACCAGCCAGTTCTTGGGTGTCTGTCATCCGTTCCGAGCCCCCAGATCAAAATGCCGCCCCTCGGCAAAAGCGCTTTCAACCAACATGATGGAAATGACATCACTGCCTTGCTGCTGCCCCTCGTGTGACAGCATCACCAGCGCACCATAGTCATCCGCCATTGCTCGCAGGACCCCAACCATGACATTGGAATAACCGGGCAGGCCCGGAGAGCAACTCAGCTGAAATTCCGTGGCTGACAGCTCTCTCAATTCCAAGGCCGGCAGGGTCAAATCAGACACGGCCAGCCGCACGCGGTCCGCCAGATCGTCGAGCGAATGAAGAAATTCCACGTAGCTGACACCGCCGAACCTGAGAAGGCGGCGCAGCCCTTCCATATTCGGATGAGATACGAGGTACGTTCCCAGGTCCTCAAAGACTTCGGCTGGCGGTCGATCAAGGTCGGCGCTCAGCGCCTCCATTACCTTGGACGTCATGTCATCGTCATAGACGAGCATGGCCTCGAACTCGACAAACCCCAGCCGCGCGGCTTCGGTCACGCGCAACCAGCAGGATCGCCCGTAGGTCGCACAGACAAAGGACTGTATCGCCCGATTGATCAGACCATGCATCAGATGCCCCAGTTTGGTGTCCTGTGCACTGTGGCCGGAAAAACCTTAACAAATAGCCAAAATCCACCCTGAGTTGTAGCAAATTCAACCGAGTATCAGCTCGAGACCACCTGTCCGATCAGAAATCCGTGGGCGCGCCGCCTTCCGCTTTGCGGCGTTCGACAAAAGCGGCCAGTTCCTCGCGAATGCCTTCATCGATCGGGGGGGCGTCAAAGCTCGAGATAATCTCCTTGAACATGTGATGCGCGCGTTCTGCCGTCCAGATGCCGCCGGCGACCTCCCATCCTTCATAGTTTTTCCAATCACTCAGGAAGGGTTGATAGAAGGCCGTGGTATAGCGATCCTGCGTATGTTGAATGCCAAAGAAATGACCGTCATTGCCGACTGCCCGGATCGCATCCAGTGCAATCTCGTCCGGCCCTGTGGCGGTCAACTCGGGGTTCATATAGCGTTGAATTTGCTGTAGGATTTCGCAATCCATGATAAACTTTTCCGGGCTGGCGATCAGACCGCCCTCAAGCCAACCGGCTGCGTGGTAGACCATATTGGTGCCCGATTGCACGGCGGCCCAAAGCGAGTTCGAAGTCTCCCACACAGACTGCCCGTCCGGCACATTTGCCGCACAAACACCCGAAGACCGCATGGGCAAACCATAGAACCGCGCCATCTGGCCGGTCATCTGGGTCGAACGCATGTATTCCGGTGTTCCAAAGGCGGGCGCGCCGGATTTCATATCCACATTCGACGTGAATGTACCGATCACACAGGGAATACCGGGGCGCACGTATTGGAACAGCGCAATGGCGCACAGCGCCTCGGCCAAGGATTGCGCCACGGCGCCTGCCATGGTTACGGGGGCCATCGCACCCGCCAGCGTAAAGGGCGTGACAACAATCGCTTGACCGCGCCGCGCCAGGCGCAGACACCCGTCGATCATCGGGTGATCGTGTTTCAGCGGCGAGGTAGAGTTGATATTGGTATACATGCGCGGCGCGGCCTCGAACTCCTCATGGCTCAACCCTCCTGCGATGCGCACCATTTCCATGACATCTTCGACGCGTTCCTTGCCCAGTGAATAGGCGTGCATGGCCTTGTCGGTCAGGGTCAGCTTGTCGTACAGCACATCCAGATGGCGAACGCTGGCGTGGATATCGACCGGCTCGACCGGGTATCCGCCCGCGAAATGGATGCAGTTGAAGTATTGCGTCAGCTTCAGAAGGTTCCGACACATCTCGCGATTGCCCGGTACTTTTTTCCCGATCTCCATGTCCCAGTAATTCGGCGGGGAAGAGACGTTGCCGAACAGGATGTTCTTCCCGCCGATTTCGATCTTGCGATCCGGATTGCGAGGGGTGATCGAAAACCGGCTGGGAGCCTTGGCGATCATCTCCATGACAAAGTCCCGCCCCATGCGGACATTGTCGCCGTTGATGGTGCAACCGGCTTCGCGCAGGATGCCTATTGCCTCTTCGTTGTAAAACTCGATCCCGATCTCTTCGAGGATGCGCATCGCCCCTTCATGGATCGCTTCGATGCCGGCCTGATCCAAAGGTTCTGTGGGTCGATCGATGTTGACCGGCGGATCCCAGGGCATCTGGTCAATCGCTGCACTGCCCCTGCGCGCAGCCGCCCCTGCGCGCCCTCCTCCGCGGCGCTTGCGTGTTTTAGTCTCGGCCATCGGTGCCTCCTGTTCTTGCTTTCGTCAAGCAAGCCCCGAAGGGACGCCTATGGCCGCTCCGTATGCGACAGAATATGTCGGTTTTTCATTCCGTTTTGTCGAATCCCGGATTTGAAAATCAGATTTTGGCCAACCATTCGGGAATATGACCGATATCCGGCAAAATCACATCCGCCATCGGAGCCAAAGCATCGGCCTCGGCCAAACCGGTCAAAACACCGATCGTGGTCATCCCCGCCGCGCGCCCGGCCTGCAAGTCATGAAGACTGTCACCCACCATCGCGATACGAGATGGCTCGACCCCGATATGGGCGGCAAAGGCCAGCAACTGGCCCGGTCCCGGCTTGAACCCGTGACCACTGTCATACCCGGCGACGAAATCGAAATGCCCCCTTATCCCGACAGATTCGAGATGCTGCAAAGCGGGATGTTCGCTGTCATTCGTCGCAACGCCCAGCTTGATTCCGGCATCTTGCAGACCTTCCAGGAAAGGAACCAATGGCACGGCGGGCACCTGCGGGGCCGAGGCGGCCTCGGAGTTCATCAAATCGATGATCTCATGTAAGGTCGCGCCATCGACATGGGCAATCAAGACTTCTGCGATTTCCTCGACCGTGGCGGCGATTACAATGCTGTCTTCGGTATATCTCCCTTGCTCGAAATCATATCCGATGACACGGCCAAGCTCGGTGGCGCGATCTTCGTCCCCGTTGGACAGGCGCAACAGCATGGAGCGCCCGAACCCTCCCCACGTATTTGCAAAGTCAAACAGCGTGCCATCTTTGTCAAAGATGATCGCATCTATCGGCATCCGGTGCTCCTGCGGAAAATATGGTTATGTCCAGTGTATCTCAGCGCCGCCAGACAATACCGCCCTTGCCTGGGCGGGAAGATCATAGGCGAGTGAATTGGCGTCACAAAACGCCATGACCCACGAATCGTCAAGCACCAGAAAATCAAGAACCGACGCCAGAAACTCGGGATCGCTTGCCCGATCGCGGACATCCTCGATCGATGCGCCCGTAGAGCCCAGAAAAACAGGCAAAAGCTCGTCATTGCTGACCAGCCAGGCCAGGGCCGTCAGCGCAAGAGTTTGGGCGGAATCAGAGGATATCGGCATAAACTTGGGTCAGATCCGGTCTTGGAAAGGGTTTGTTAACCAGAGTCATAAACACTTTGTTCACGCATGCAATCAACGGTGAACAACTATGTCTGTGCAGGGAACCATCCTTGTCCTCGACGGGGTATCGACCAATCGCATCATGCTGAAGGTACAGCTGACGGCGGCCTGGTATCACGTGGTGCAGGGCGAAAAGCTTGAAGGGTTGCCCGCGCTCGTGCGGCGTACGCAACCGGATCTGGTTCTGACGGCTCAGACGTTGCCGGATGGAACGGCTGCGGATGTGAAGAAGGCGATTGTGAAGGAACCCGGCCTTGACGACGTTCCGGTCGTGGCGATTGCCGCGCAAAATGACCGGGACGCCAGGCTGCGGGCGTTAAAGGACGGGCTGGATGATGTTCTGACGCACCCGTTCAAAGACACCTTATTATTGGCGCGCATTCGCAGCCTTTTGCGTGCTCGTGCGGCCACTCAGGATTTGCAGGTCAGCAACGGATCGCAATCGATTGGCTTCGCAGAGCCGGTCCAACCCATAATCAGACCGTCCAAAGCGGCGCGGGTTGATATCCTGACCCACACGGCCCGAAACGGCACGCTTTGGCAAAAGGCTCTGGAAGATCAACGTCAATTTGATTTGAACTGGCATCCTCAGTCGAACCTGCGGGGTGTTTTGTCCGGCTCTGTTCCCGATGCGATCGTGGTTGAACTGGGCTCGAACCCGGCCGGCCTCAATATCCTTGCCGACCTCAGATCACGCGGCGTGACCCGGCACACGGTTTTGATCGGGGTGCTGAAAGACGAAGACGCCGGACAGGCTTCGGAAGCTCTGGACCGAGGGGCCGATGCTGTCTGTCTGGGCGGGTTCTGCGCGCAGGAGATCCTGCTGCGGCTTGAAAACCAGATTGCCCGCAAAGCGCGACTGGATCAGATGCGGGTCTCTCTCAAAAGAGGCATCGCGGAATCCTGGATCGACCCGTTGACCGGGCTGCACAATCGCCGCTACGCCATGCGCGCGCTGGATCAAATCGCGCGCCAATCCGCCAGAACGGGGCGCAGTTTTGCGATCATGCTGGCCGATCTGGATCACTTCAAGGCAATCAATGATGGCCATGGCCATGCAAGCGGCGATTATGTTTTGACGCAAGCGGCGGAACGTATGCAACATGCCTTGGGATCCCGTGGCTTTGTCGCCCGCATCGGGGGGGAAGAGTTCATGATCGGCGTGCCCGATGTATCGCCCAAACAGGCGTTGAACCTTGCCGAAACCGTTTGTGACAGCATCTGTCAGTCCCCGTTCCTGTTACCGGACCATGGGGCACAAGTTGATGTGACGGTCAGTATCGGGTTGAAGTTGTCTCAGGTCGGTTTCGCCCGGCAAGACTATGCGGCTGAAAGCGTGGAAAACCTGATCAAATCCGCGGATAAAGCGCTGTATGCTGCGAAGAAGGCAGGGCGCAATCAGGTGAGCATCAGGCAAAGTGCGGCCTGATCTGTTCAGTCTCTTTTCTTGTGCCCATGCGGCCCGCGTTTGACGACTTCCTGCAATCGGTCTGCATAAGCCTGCCGTTCATCATTGCTCATGGCGGTCACACGTGCCAGCCATTGCGTTTGCAAGGCCTGCTGCAAATCGGCGGTGGCCTGTGCTTGTTGTTGCAACAGAACCTGAACGGCGACCGGGTCGAAGGGCGTTGCGCGCAAAGCCTGACTGAGCGCTTCAAAATCCTGAGTACGACCCTTTGATCCTTTTTTGTGCAGGCCCGTCAGCTCGCCCCGCATCGCCTTTCGATCATCCTTAGGCAGGGCCCGGTACAACGCGGGGCCGAAGCCGGGCGGTGATTTGGCATGATCCCCACCTTTGAGGCGCAATACGGTGCCCACAGCGACACCGACAACCAGCAGGTTCAGCGCCAGTGACAAGGCCAAGACGACAGGCACCCACTTGCGTTTGGGCTTGGGATCAGCGTTCATTCCGTGCTCTCCAAAAAACTCGAGTCAAATCCAAGGTCGGCCACGAGGAAGGGTGTCTCCTCTGACGTCAACAGGCTGGCCGGGTCCGGCAGAAAGGCCGGTGCGGAAAACCCGATCCAGACCCCGGCAGCGCTTGCGGCGACAAGCCCGCCAAGGCCCTGCCATCCTCCTACATTGCTTATCAACCTGTTCCATATCGAAGGCATCGGCTGCGGTGCAGGCGCAAGACGACCGAGGCGAACAGTTTCAGCATCCGTCTGGATGCGCACGGCAAGATCGTCCGGCAGTGCCGGTCGCTGCCGCTGTGCCTGTGCAAACAAATGATCAAGTTCCAGGTCTTCATCCGCCATTGTCATACCCCAGTTCTTCGCGTCGTCCGGCCAAGATCGCGGTCAGGCTGCGCTTGCCTCTTGCGGTCAGGCTTTCAACTGCTTCTACCGAAATGCCCATTATCCCGGCAATCTCGGGGTTGGGCAGCTCTTCAATATGGCGCAGCACGACCGCTTGTCGCTGCCGCTCGGGCAGCTCGGCCAAAGCCGACTGCAAGGCATCCTTGCGCGCCTCGTCCTGCATGCGGTCAACAACGCTGGCCTTGCCATCTTCGGGTTCGGGAACGTCCGACAACCTGTCGGGTGTCTTCTTGCGCCTGATGTCCACGCACAGGTTCAGCGTCACCCGATACAGCCAGGTCGATACCTTGGCCTGACCCGAAACCCAATTCGGCGCCATCTGCCACAACCGCATCATCGCATCCTGCGTCACGTCTTCCGCCTCGGCCCGATTGCCCAACATGCGCAAAGCAACCGAGTAACAGCGTGGCCCCAAACGATCGGTCAGGATCCGTGCCGCCCCCGCCTCACCATCAGCGAATTGCCTCAGCAACGCATCGTCGCTGAGTGTGTTCGCGGCGCAATCCGCGCCGCGAACATCTTGTGGGTGGGAGGTCAGATCCTCCATCCTGCATCAGTTATCGCTTGTATCCGATTTTTGATGCTTTTTCTTATGGTGCCGTCCCATCCGATCTTTGGCATCGGCAAATTCCTGTTCCGAGATTCCGCCACTGTTGTCCGCATCCATCCGATCAAACATCTTGTCAGCCCGGCGCGGTTTCGGCAACTCATCCTGGCTGAGGAAGCCATCTTTGTTCGCGTCGTTGTTTTCGAACATCCTGGCAACCCGATCACTGGCTTTCTTCTGGGCGGCAGCCTGCATTTCTTCCTGGCTCAGCTTTCCATCCCCATTGGTGTCCGCCTCGGTGAAACGAGCGGTGCGGTGCGCCTCCATCTCTTGTTGCGTCACCTGACCATCCCCATCGGCGTCCAATTCCTGAAAGGACACCGGCTCGCGGCCACCCGAGCCAGCGGCCAAAACAGAAGTACCGGTAATCGCAACCGCCGACATGACAATGGCCGAGATGAATGTAACGTTTTTCATTTCCGTTTCCTTTTGTTGACGCGGCCCGAGTGCCGCCGCTCATACCCATTCAAACGGGCCGCGCCAGGAATTCCGTCGCTGAATTCGATATTATTTTGAAAGGTTCGGGACCGCCCCAAGACGAGGTGCCGGGCAGACGTTGCAAAGCGACGCACCCCCCTTTTAAATTTCCACGATCAGGCCCATTATCCGCAAAAGATTACTGCGCGAGTTACATTATGACGGATCAGACGATCGAGACGACCTCTGAAGATGAGCGTGAGACATGGCCAGCCCTGGTCAAGGGGTTTCGCTGCAAATGCCCCAACTGCGGGGAAGGCAAGCTGTTGCACAGCTATCTCAAGGTCAATGACTCCTGCTCGAACTGCGGGCAGGAGTTGTTTCACCATCGCGCAGATGATGGGCCCGCCTACCTGACAATCCTGCTGGTCGGCCACCTGCTGGCGCCTGCTCTGCACGTGTCGTACGTGCATTGGCGGCCCGATCCGTGGACGATGGCCATCGGCTTTTCCGTCGCCTGCGTCGCCCTGTCCCTGTACCTGTTGCCACGCCTGAAAGGTGCAGTGGTGGCGTATCAGTGGGCACGCCGCATGCATGGCTTTGGAAAAACCGCGTGACCCGACCCAGTTGACCAGTTTGGACATGACACCCGACAAAACCGCCATCCGGGACGCAGCGACGGTTATCGTGCTGCGGGACAGATGGACAAACCCCTCGATCCTTATGGGGCAGCGCGGGTCCAAAGCGGCCTTCATGCCGAACAAGTTCGTCTTTCCCGGTGGCGCGGTTGATCCGGCTGACGCGGATGTTCCATTGGCAACGGATTTGCCGGATCTGTGCTTTGAACGTTTGGGCGAACAGGCCGAGCCGGGGATTCAACACGCCCTCGCCGCGGCCGCCATACGCGAGCTTTGGGAAGAAACCGGTTTTGTTCTCGGCCAGCCGGGCACATGGCCCGGTCAGGTACCTGGCGATTGGCAGAGCTTTGCCGCGTTGGGTTACCTGCCAACTGCGGCTGCGCTTCAGTTCGTCTTTCGCGCGGTAACTCCACCGGGCCGTCCCCGCCGGTTCGATGCGCGGTTCTTTCTGGTCGACGCCGACGCTCTGCAAGGTGATGTGGATGATTTCAGTCACGCCTCGGATGAGCTGTCGCACCTGCAATGGGTGCCACTGGATCGGGCACGGGATCTGGATCTGCCGTTTATCACCGAGGTCGTTCTGGCGGAAATAGCGGCCCGGGTTACGTCCCCCGAGCCGCCATCGTCAGTTCCATTCTACAAAAACAACGAAGAGGCCAACCTGTTCCTGCGTCTCAGGGGCTATCCGATGCCAACCCACGACTGACGGATCGGTTTCACCGCATCCGGCTGACCACCACCGTCACTTCGGGCTTTTTGCCAATTTCCGCTTTGGCTGTCTGACGCACGATGCGGCGCATTTCATCTTCCAGCTTGTCGTCATCGCGCAGGGTCTTGGCAGCGGCCCGCATCAGGAACTGGTTCAGATCCTCTTCCAGCACTTCGACCAACGCGGCACGGGACGTGCCGGTTTCGGGCAGCCCCATGGTATCGCACCACGGCTCGCCCAGCGGTTCGTCTTCTTCGTCCAGAACCACCGTCACTGTAACATGGCCGTTCAAAGCCATGCGGATACGGTCCCGCACCACGCCGTCAAGGGC
Source organism: Ruegeria sp. AG6 (assembly GCF_056541565.1). Taxonomy (NCBI): domain Bacteria; kingdom Pseudomonadati; phylum Pseudomonadota; class Alphaproteobacteria; order Rhodobacterales; family Roseobacteraceae; genus Ruegeria; species Ruegeria sp. AG6. The sequence goes on from NZ_JBQFYQ010000001.1 coordinate 1,204,710, forward strand.
ACCAATCTTCACGGTGCCGTCCAGATATGTGCGACCGGTTTCAACATAATCAACGACCACAGGCGCATTGCCGCTGAGATCCAGCATGGTGCCGTTCACCGCCAGCACTCCGGTTCTGCCGCCCTGCTCTGCCAGTTTGACATGCTCGCGCAGGTGCCGGTGTTCGCCGTGCATCGGGATCACGAATTGCGGATCAGTCAGTGCGTGCACTTTCTCGAGGTCCGGCCGGTTCGCATGGCCCGAGACATGATAAAGGCCCGAACTGTCATCAACGACATCCACGCCCTTTTCGCTGAGCTGGTTCATGATGAAGATCACGCCCCGCTCGTTCCCGGGAATGGTTTTCGAGGAAAACAGGAACAGATCGCCCTCGGCCAGTTCCAGACCACGGTACTTGCCACGGGCCAGTTGGGCGCTTGCGGCCCGTCGTTCCCCCTGGCTGCCGGTCACGATCAGCATCAGGTTCTGGCGCGGAAGGTCCAGAGCCTCTTCGGCGCTGATCACCTTTGGAAAATCCGCAAGAATACCGGTTTCGGTCGCGGCTTCGATCATCCGACGCATCGCGCGCCCCAGCAGAACGACGGAACGCCCGGCCCGCGCACCTGCTTCGGCCAGCGTTTTGACCCGCGCGACGTTTGACGCAAAGGTGGTCGCCACGACCATACCTTCCGCGCTTTCGACCAGCTTGACAATCTCGGGGCCAACTTCGGATTCTGAACGCCCCGGATGGGTCGAAAACACATTCGTACTGTCACAGACCAGCGCCTTGATGCCGGGCTTGGCAACCTCGGCCCACAGGTCAGGGTCAAAGGCCTCTCCAACGACGGGTGCAGCATCCAGCTTGAAGTCGCCCGAATGCACGACACGCCCTGCGGGTGTGTCGATGACCAGTGCGGCACTTTCGGGAATCGAGTGCGAAACAGGAAGGAAGCCAACCGTGAACGGCCCGACGGACACCTGTTCAGGCCAGGCGGAAACAGTCGTGACCGCCTCGGTCGGGTGCGCGTGTTCTTCCATCTTGCGGCGCGCGATATTGGCCGTGAAGGCGCGCGCATAGACCGGCGCGCCCAAAGCTTCATAACAATGGGCCACGGCACCGACGTGGTCTTCATGGGCGTGCGTGATGAAAACACCATCCAGCCGGTCGGCACGCTCTTTCAGCCAAAAGATATCGGCATGGATAAGGTCAACGCCCGGCGTTGTGTCCATATCAGGAAAAGTGACGCCCAGATCCACAAGGATCAGGCGTTCCTTTCCCGGTTCACCGTAGCCGTACACATAGGCGTTCATGCCAATTTCGCCCGCGCCACCCAGCGGCAGGTAGATCAATCTTTCACTGCTCATACGGAGCCATTATCCTTGTTGTAGCGATGGATCACGGTCAGGCCGTGCATCGTCAGATCATCTTCGATTGCGTCGAACCCCACGTCGGCCTGATCGAACAAGGGGGCCAGCCCTCCGGTTCCAACGACTTTCATCGGCATTCCATACTCGGCCTTGATCCGGGCGATCAGCCCCTCGATCAAACCGGAATATCCCCAATACACGCCCGATTGAATACAACCAACCGTATTTGTACCGATCACCTTCTCGGGACGCGTGATGTCGATATGCGGCAGTGCGGCTGCGCCCTGATGCAAAGCCTCAAGGCTGAGGTTCACACCCGGAGCGATAACGCCCCCCACATAGGCACCGTCCGCGGCGACAACGTCGAAATTTGTTGCGGTACCAAAGTCCACGACAACCACATTGCCACCATGGCGGTCAAAAGCGCCCACTGCATTGGCCAGTCGATCCGGGCCGGGCACCGTTCCTTCATCCACACGCGGCGGGACAGGCAACAGGCAATCGGGCTTGCCCACAACCAATGGTCTGCAACCAAAAAAGCGATCGGCAAAGATGCGCAGGTTGAACACGACACGTGGCACGGTCGAGGCAATGATGACATCCGAGATATTCGCCTCGATCCCATAATGTTTCACCAGCGTCGAATACCAGGTGAAATACGCGTCTGCCGTGCGCGCATGGTGGGTCGAGGTGCGCAGGGTGCACAGAAATTCCTCACCGTCCCAGATCGAGAAGACGGTATTGGTATTGCCGCAATCGATGGCCAGAAGCATCCGCGCCCCTCTCAGAAATAGACATCCGCCGCAGGAATGCTCACGCGGCCTTTGGCGGTGTTTAAGACAAGGTTACCACTTGCGTCCACCGTTTCGAAGGTTCCAACCGTTTCCGACGTACCGGTCCGCGCGGTGATGACCTCGCCCAACCGGGCCGCGCGGGACAGCCAGGCAGTGCGGATCGGTTCGAACCCATAGGTGACGAATTGGGTTTCATACCCGGCATAGGCCGCGGCCAGTTCGGTCAGAAAATCCTCGGGCGAGACATGTGCCCCGGTTTCCGAAAGAAGTGAGACGGGACGAACCGCGCCGGGCTCTACCGCGTCCGCATCCGGGGCATTGGCCAGATTCACTCCGATGCCGATGGACAGATGCGCCACGCCATGCCCCTGCCCCGTGCTTTCCAGCAGGATACCGGCAAGCTTGCCGCCGTTCAGCAGCACGTCATTGGGCCATTTCAGCGACAGTCCGGCAGCCCGCCCGGACACGGCGACACACGCGTCAAAAAGGGCCAGCGCCGCCACGAAACTGCGCAAAGCCGCCTGTTCCGGCGCGCCCTGAGGACGCATCAGCAAGGTCGCCGCCAGGTTGCCCATCGGGTTGGCCCAGCTTCGTCCGCGCCGCCCGCGCGCCGCCGTCTGGTGATGCGCCATGATCCAGACGGGACCACGCGCATTCGGAGCAATCCGCGCCGCTTCATTCAGCGTGCTGTCGACTTCCTGCACCTCGTGCAGGCCATAGCCTTGGGGCCATTTTGTCATATCAAAAAGGCCCGGTCGCGCGACCGAGCCCCTCTTTCCGGATGTGTGAAACGATCAATTGACAAGCGTGGCCGCCGCGGCTGCTGCCGCGCCCTCGACGCCGAACTGATAGAAGATGCCGACCAGCATTAGGGCCGCAGACCCCATCAATGCCACCCACAGAACAGGGGTCGACCGGGTTTCGATCGGCTCTTCGTTCTCGGCCCCGAAATACATGTAGAACACGATCCGCAGGTAATAGAAGGCACCGATGACCGAAGCGATGGCCGAGAGGACGACCAGACCGGTCAGACCCGCACTGACGCCCGCCTGCCAGACGCCGAATTTCGCAAAGAAACCAAGCATCGGAGGCACGCCCGCCAGGCTGAACATCAGGATCAGCACCGCCAGCGCCTTGCCCGGATCACGCTTGGAGTATTGCCGCAGAGCGTCAATGTCAGTGATGGGTTTGCCGTCACGTTCCATCATCAGAATGAAGGCGAAGGTGCCGATATTCATGGTCACGTAGATGGCCAGATACATGAGCATGGCCTTGATACCCAGCTCGGTACCAGCGGCCAGGCCAATCAGCGCATAGCCCATATGGGCAATCGACGAAAAAGCCATCAGTCGCTTGATGTCGCGCTGCCCGATCGCGGCCACGGCCCCCAGCAACATCGACAGCACGGACAGCATGACAATCACTTGCTGCCAGTCTTTGACAATGCCGCCGAACGCGTCATGCAACAGGCGCGCGAACAACGCCATCGCCGCAACCTTGGGCGCCGTGGCAAAGAAAGCCGTGATCGGTGTCGGAGACCCCTCGTAAACGTCCGGCGTCCACATATGGAACGGTACGGCCGAGACCTTGAAGGCCAGACCTGAGATCAGGAAGATTAGGCCAAACAGCAGCCCCAACGAAACATCGCCATGGTGAACTGTCTGGATGATGCCCGAGAACAACGTGGTGCCGGTGAAGCCATAGACCAGCGACGCGCCATAAAGCAGCAGACCCGAGCTCAGCGCACCCAGCACAAAATACTTCAGACCTGCCTCGGTCGATTTCGCGCTGTCACGACGCAGAGCGGCCACGACATAGAGCGACAGCGATTGCAGCTCGAGCCCCATGTAAAGCGACATCAGATCGCCTGCGCTGACCATCATCATCATCCCCACGGCGGCCAGTGCCACCAGCAAAGGATATTCAAAACGCAGCAGATCGCGGCGCGCCATGTATTCCTGGCTCATGACCAGTACTGCACCCGCCGACAAAAGGATAGCAACCTTGGCAAAGCGGGCAAAGCCGTCATCGACGAACATGCCGTTGAAGGCCACGTTTGTACCCCCGCCCTGAGTTGCAATCCAGATTGCCAGAAGGGCCATAAGACCTGCCGTGGTCCAGACCAGCAAAGGCGCCAGTCCGTCCTTTGTCGTGTAGACAGCCCCCAGCAGCGCCGCCATCGCATAAAGCGCCAGAACGATTTCCGGCAGGATGATTGTCAGATCAGCCTGGATCATGTCTCCAAAGCTCCCTTAATGCGAAGCGGCTGTCTGGGTCGCAGCCTCAGCCGCGGCCAGAGCCGTGTCATAGTTCGAAATCAGAGCCGCTGTGGATTGCCCGATTACATCGGTCACCAGCGACGGGTAGACACCCAGCAGGATGGTCATCACGATCAGCGGGGCGAAGATCAATCGCTCGCGCGAGCTCATGTCGGTCATCGCCTTAAGGCTTTCCTTGATCAGATCGCCAAACACGACCCGGCGGTAGAGCCACAGCGCATAACCCGCCGAGAAGATCACACCGGTCGCTGCCACAGCCGTTACCCAGGTGTTGATCTGGAACGCGCCCATCAGGGTCAGGAATTCACCGATGAAGCCACTGGTGCCCGGCAGGCCCACATTGGCCATGGTAAACAACATAAAGACCAGCGCGTAGGCTGGCATCCGGATCACCAGACCGCCATAAGCCTCGATATCGCGGGTGTGCATCCGGTCATAGATCACGCCAACGCACAGGAACAGCGCGGCCGAGATGAACCCGTGGCTGAGCATCTGGAAGATCGCGCCATCGATGCCCTGCTGGTTTGCCGCGAAAATACCCATGGTCACAAAGCCCATATGCGCGACCGAGGAATAGGCGATCAGTTTCTTCATATCCTCCTGCACCAGCGCCACCAAAGAGGTATAGACAACCGCGATGGCAGACATCCACAGCACCAGATCGGTCATCACGGCCGAACCCACCGGGAACATCGGCAGGCTGAACCGCAGGAAGCCATAGCCGCCCATCTTCAGAAGGATCGCGGCCAGTACGACCGATCCCGCCGTGGGCGCCTGAACGTGGGCGTCCGGCAACCAGGTATGCACCGGCCACATCGGCATTTTCACCGCGAACGAGGCAAAGAAGGCCAGGAACATCAGGGTCTGCATGCCACCGACAACATAGATGCCCAGCACGCTGAAGCCCTCGGACGAGAACTGGTGCGTCATCAGCGCGGCAATGTCCGTGGTGCCCGCATCCGCATACATTGCAACCATGGCGACCAGCATCAAGACCGAGCCGAGGAAGGTGTAGAGGAAGAACTTGAAGCTGGCGTAGATCCGATCCTTGCCGCCCCATATCCCGATGATCAGGAACATCGGAATAAGACCCGCTTCGAAGAACAGGTAGAACAGTACCAGATCAAGCGCCATGAAGACGCCCAGCATCAGCGTTTCCAGCAGCAGGAAGGCAACCATGTATTCCTTGACACGGTCCGTGACATTCCAGCTGGCCAGAATGGTCAGCGGCATGATGAAGGTCGTCAGCAGAACGAACAGGACACTGATGCCATCAACACCCATCTTGTATTTGAGGCCCATCAGCCACTCGCCCTCTTCCACCATCTGGAAACCGGGGTTCGACGGGTCAAAGCCTGTATAGATGCCGATGGAAACCAGGAAGGTCACAGTGGTGGCCAGCAGAGCAATCCACTTGGCGTTCCGCTGTGCCGCCGCATCGTCACCTTGCAGGAACAAGGCAAGAATGCCTGCGGCGATGGCGGGGATAAACGTGACGATCGAAAGGATATAATCCATTACTGGGCCCCTCCGCCGATCGACATCCAGGTGACAAGGGCCGCGATGCCCAGCACCATCCAGAAGGCATAGGTAAAGATGTACCCGGTCTGCGCCTTGCCGGCGAGGCGGGTGAAGAAGGGAACAACGCCCATTGCTACTCCGTTCAGGAAGCCATCGATTGTATTGCCGTCACCGCGTTTCCACAGGAAGCGGCCAAGCGCCACAGTGGGTTTTACGAAGACCGCATCGTAGATTTCGTCGAAATACCACTTGTTCAGAAGGAACAGGTACAGCGGACGCTGATTTGCAGCCAGACGTGCCGGCAGCGACGTATTCACGATGTAGAACCAATAGGCCACGACAAAGCCAAGCAACATGGCGACGAAGGGTGAAACCTTGACCCATTTCGGAGCCGCATGCGCATCGTCCAGAACATGGTTGTCCGGCGCCATGTAAAGCGCGCCCTCGCCGGGCTGGCCCGCAAAGACATAGTGATGATCGCCACCCTTTGCATCCTTCTCACCATGACCTTCATCGGCATGACTGTCAGCCGCGTGGCTTTCATCCGCATGGCTGTCTTCACCGTGCGAAGCATCCGCCGCCGCATGATCACCGGCCTCGGCATGTTCTGACGCTTCGGCAACCGGAATACCGTAGAACTTGCCGACCTTGTCCGCATGGCCAAAGAAATTGCCATACCAGATCATCCCGGCAAACACCGCACCCAGCGACAGAACGCCAAGCGGCACCAGCATGGTCATCGGGCTTTCATGTGCGTGGTCATGCGTATGCTTGTCGCCACGCGGTTTGCCATAGAAGGTCAGGAAAATCAGACGCCAGCTATAGAACGAGGTGAACATCGCCGCGATCACCAGCATCCAGAAGGCGTAGCCGGTTCCGCCCGCATAGGCGCTTTCGATGATCGCGTCTTTAGACAGGAACCCGGCAAAACCGATTGTGGTAAGCGGAATGCCGACACCCGTGATGGCCAGCGTTCCGATCATCATCGCCCAGAAGGTGTAAGGGATCTTTTTGCGCAGACCGCCATATTCCGTCATCTCCTGCTCGTGATGCATGGCGTGGATCACGGACCCCGCACCGAGGAACAGCAGCGCCTTGAAGAAAGCGTGCGTGAACAGGTGGAACATCGCCGCCGAATACATGCCGACGCCCGCGGCCACGAACATGTATCCCAGCTGGGAACAGGTCGAATACGCAATGACGCGCTTGATGTCGGTCTGTACCAGACCCACGGTCGCCGCGAAGAACGCTGTCGAGGCCCCAAGGAAAGTGATGAACCCGGTCGCGCCCGGCGCGAACTCCATCAGCGGCGACATGCGGCAGACAAGGAACACGCCCGCTGTCACCATGGTGGCCGCGTGGATCAGGGCCGACACCGGCGTCGGGCCTTCCATCGCGTCCGGCAACCAGGTGTGCAGGATCAGCTGCGCGGATTTACCCATCGCACCGATGAACAGCAGAACACAGATCACCTCGACCGCGGTCCATTCGCCCCACAGGAAATGTAGCTTTTCTTCTGCAAGCGCGGGTGCCGATGCGAAAATGTCCGAAAAGTTGATGCTGTCGGTCAGGAAGAACAGCGCGAAGATGCCCAGAGCAAAGCCGAAATCGCCCACACGGTTGACGATGAACGCTTTCATCGCCGCCGCATTTGCCGACGGCTTGCGATAGTAGAAGCCGATCAGCAGATACGAGGCAACACCCACGCCTTCCCAGCCAAAGAACATCTGCACAAGGTTGTCCGCCGTCACCAGCATCAGCATTGCGAAGGTAAAGAAGGACAGATAGGCAAAGAAACGCGGCTTATAGCTTTCGCCTTCGCGCCATTGCGGGTCGTGATCCATGTAGCCAAAGCTGTAGAGATGCACGAGCGCCGAAACCGTGGTGACCACGATCAGCATGATGGCGGTCAGCCGGTCCAGACGGATGGCCCACGAGGTCGAGAGCGACCCGCTTTCGATCCAGCGCATGATCTCGATCTGTTGTGTGAGCCCGTCGAACGAGAAGAACACGAGCCATGACAGCAGACAAGCCAGAAACAGCAGGCCCGTGGCCGTCCACATGGCGGCCTTCTCGCCAATGAATCTCCAGCCAAACCCGCAGAGCAGCGCGCCCACCAGCGGGGCAAAGAGGATGGTGGTTTCCATGTTCTCTTACCCCTTCATCATATTGACGTCTTCAACCGCGATGGTGCCGCGGTTGCGGAAGAAGCAGACCAGAATGGCCAGACCAATCGCCGCCTCGGCCGCCGCAACGGTCAGCACGAACAGCGTGAACACCTGCCCGACCAGATCGCCAAGGAAGCTGGAAAACGCCACGAGGTTGATATTCACCGCCAGCAGCATCAGCTCGATGCTCATCAGCAGGATGATGACGTTCTTGCGGTTCAGGAAGAGACCGAAGATGCCGATGACGAACAGCGTCGCCGCGACCGTAAGATAGTGTTCAAGTCCGATCATCGTCTTAGAGTCCCTCGAATTTCTCTTTCCCGTTGCGAAGCTCGGGAAACGCCATTGCACAGGCGCAGTTTTCTTTCGATTCAATGTAGTCGTCGATCTGGAATGCCCTTCGCTCAAAGGCTTTTGTTGCCGAAGTCCACGAATAACTTGTTTCAGCAGATGCTAGTACTTGGACAACTTCATTTGCTTCATCGACGCGATCCAAATGAGTACCGTCGAAGTCCCGTTCAAGATTCGCTACGACGCGCATCGTTTGACCGCTTTCACAAGCCGCAAACAAAACAAACTCAGTATGTGTGCATCCCAATTCGTCGGTGCAGATAGAGCCAATCTCAGAGTAAGAGACAACGCCGTTGCCAACGATTCTGTGGTTCGTCTCGAACACGTGATGCGACATAATCGGAAGAGCTTCGCAAGCTTCGATACCCGCTGCGAAAACAGTCGCGGGGAAAAAAGCGAAACTTAGCCCAGATATCACGGCTTTGAACCTCACAACCCCTGCCCCGGTTTCACGTCCTTCAATTCCATCGCCTTGGCCGGATCGCGCATCATCTGGCCGACGATGTCCTGACGCTTGATATCCTGACGGTGGCGCAGCGTCAAAACGATGGCGCCGATCATAGCCACCAGCAGGATCAGGCCCGCAAGTTGGAACAGAAGAAAGTACTGATCGTAAAGGATGACACCCAGCGCCTCGGTGTTGTGGCGGTCAGTCGGGACCGGCTGCGCCAGATTTTCGGCAGCACCCTGCGCGCTGTCCCAGGCGCCGAAAGCCAAGACAAATTGCATCAGGATGACCAGACCGATCAGCAGGGCCAGCGGCATATAGCGCGCCATCTCGGCCTTTAGCTCGGCAAAGTCCACATCCAACATCATCACAACGAAGAGGAAAAGCACAGCGACCGCGCCCACGTAGACGATGATCAACAGCATCGCCACGAACTCGGCCCCCAGCAGCACGAACAGCCCCGCCGCAGACAGGAAGGACAGGATCAGCCACAGCACCGAGTGCACTGGCTGACGGCTGATCACCGTGAACAGCCCGCCGGTGATGGCGCTGATGGCAAACAGGTAGAAGGCAAAGACGGTCATTGATCCTCATCCTCGTTGTCGCCCATGACCTCTTGCGCCAGATCCAGCGCGCGGGTCATGGCCGGGATGCCGGCAAAGACCGACATCTGACCGATCGTTTCCACGATCTCTTGTTTCTTGGCACCCGCCTCCAAAGCGTGGCGCACGGTCTGACGCACTGCCGAGTCCGCCTGAGCGCCCTGACAGGTCAGCCCGGCCAGCGTCAGCAGAAGGCGGGTTTTGGCATCCAGCCCGTCTTTGTTGACGGTGTTGCCAAACATCATCTCCATGACCTCTTTCGGCATGGTTGGCCACAGCGCCTCGAACCCCTTGGGCGAGAAGCTTTCCATCGCCGGGTTCATCGCCTTGGCCATGTCCTGAGCCTGCTTCATCATCAGCTCGAACGGATTTGTCGGGCTGTCACTCATCGGTAAGGCGCGTCCAGTTCCAGATTGCGGGCGATCTCGGCTTCCCAGCGTTCGCCGTTGTCCAGCAGTTTCTGCTTGTCATAGAACAGCTCTTCGCGGGTTTCCGTTGCGAATTCGAAATTCGGGCCTTCGACGATGGCATCGACCGGGCAAGCTTCCTGACAGAAGCCGCAATAGATGCACTTGGTCATGTCGATGTCATAGCGCGTGGTGCGGCGGCTGTCGTCCTCGCGCGGTTCAGCGTCGATGGTGATGGCTTGGGCCGGGCAGATCGCCTCGCAGAGTTTGCAGGCGATGCAGCGTTCTTCACCATTCGGATAGCGGCGCAGAGCGTGTTCGCCGCGGAAACGTGGGGACAGAGGCCCCTTTTCGTGCGGATAGTTCACCGTGGCCTTGGGCGCGAAGAAATACTTCAGCCCCAGCTTCATGCCGACCCAGAAGTCTTGCAGAAGGAAGTATTTGGCAGCGCGGGTATAGTCGATTTGGGTCATATCAGCCTCCTACGCTCCAACGGGCAAATGCGCCCCAGAACCAGTCGAATTTCGCCGCAAAGGCCACGAAAACCACCCAAGCCAGCGAGAATGGCAGGAACACTTTCCAGCCCAGCCGCATCAGCTGGTCATAGCGGTAGCGGGGTGTGATCGCCTTGACCATTGCGAAGATGAAGAAGAAGAACGCCATCTTGGCCACCATCCACAGAACGCCGTCCGGCAGGCCAGGGATCGGGGACAGCCAGCCGCCGAAGAACAGCAGAGAGGTCAGCGCGCACATCAGGAAGATGGCGATGTATTCGCCTGCCATGAACAGCAGGAAAGGCGTGGCCGAATATTCGACCTGATAACCGGCGACCAGTTCCGATTCCGCCTCGGGCAAGTCAAACGGTGGTCGGTTGGTTTCGGCCAGGGCCGAGATGAAGAACAGGAACACCATCGGGAAATGCGGCAGCCAGTACCAGCTGAAGAAGCCGAACGAGCCGTCCTGAGCGCGCACGATGTCGCCAAAATTCATCGAGCCGGTCGAAATGATCACACCGATGATGATCAGGCCGATCGAAACCTCGTAGGAAATCATCTGCGCGGCCGAGCGCAGCGAGCCCAAGAACGGGTACTTTGAGTTCGACGCCCAACCGCCCATGATCACGCCATAAACCTCGAGCGAGGACACCGCGAATACATAGAGGATCGCGACGTTGATATCCGACAGAACCCAGCCATCGTTGAACGGGATCACCGCCCAGGCGATCATCGCCAGAACGAAGGATGTCAGCGGTGCGAGGATAAAGACCGTCCGGTCGGCGCCCGCAGGAATGACGACCTCTTTCACCACATATTTCAGGGCATCCGCCACCGATTGCAGCAGGCCATAGACGCCCACCACGTTGGGGCCGCGGCGCATCTGGACAGCGGCCCAGATCTTGCGGTCCCCGTAAACAAGGAACAACAGTGAAATCATCACAAAGGCAACAACGGCAAGCACTTGCGCCAGAATGATGATGGCTATTCCGCCTGGGGTGTTAAAGAATTCAGCCATTGGTCCTCACACCGTGGGTATTCCGTTTTCCGCGCGCGATGCAAAGGCCAGAAGCCTGCGCAAACTGCGGCTGGGTCGGCGCGTTGGTGTAAACAGCATCTGCCGCCATTGCGCCACCCTTAATATTCGGTTTCACACGCAAATCAGGCGCGGCCAACTGCCGCCCGGCACCGGATGCGCCGATCTGCGATATGAAAATGGTCTGGGTCATTCCGCCGCGATCTTCTCGGATTTGCGGGCCTGCGCCTGTGCCGAAAGCTCGGCCATCAACTGTGAAGCCCGTGCGATCGGGTTGGTCAGGTAGAAGTCCTTGATCGCATAGCGGAAAGTTGCGTTGCCCAGAGCACCGGCGTCGAGAGCTTTCACATCGTTCTCGATCACTTCGTCGATACGGGCCAGATGCGAAACCGCCTCGATCAAGGCCGTGCGCAACTGTGCCAGGGAGTCGTAGGGCAGTGTTGCACCCAGTTCGGCCGACAAGGCGCGCAGGATGGCCCAGTTTTCCTTCGCCTCACCCGGCGCAAAACCGGCCCGCATCGCCAGTTGAGGGCGACCTTCGGTGTTTACGAACACGCCGTTTTCCTCGGTATAGGCCGCGCCTGGCAGGATCACATCGGCGCGGTGTGCACCCCGGTCACCATGGCTGCCCTGATAGATCACAAAGGCGCCTTCGCCGATCTCGACCTCATCCGCACCAAGGTTGTAGATCACGTCGGCGGCGCTGATCGCGTCCATTCCGCCTTCGTTCGTGGCACCCACATCCATCGCACCAACGCGCGATGCCGCAGTGTGCAAAACGATCAGACCACTTTCTGTATTGGCCGCGATGGCTTGCGCAGCAGCCAGCACGGCGGCGCCGTCCGCTTCCTGCAAAGCGCCCTGACCGATGATGACCAACGACCGTTTTCCCTTGATCTCATCATCTCCGCCCATGTCGACAACTTTTTGCAGCGCTGTTCGATCATCGCCAACATGCTGATACTCATATGTCAGATCGACCGCAGGACCGACCAAAGCGACTTCGGCCCCATGCGCCCACGCCTTGCGGATGCGCGCGTTCAGGACAGGCGCTTCGTCACGTGGGTTGGTACCGATCAGCAGGATACGTTCCGCGGTGTCGATATCTTCAATCGCGGCGGTGCCAGCGTAAGCGCCACGATTGCCCGCCGGAAGCTTTGCGCCATCGGTACGGCATTCGACAACACCACCCTGCCCTTCGATCATCTGTTTCAGCGCAAACGCCGCCTCGACCGGAGCCAGATCGCCCACGATACCGGCGGGTTTCTCGGCGCCTTTCAGCGCCTCTGCTGCCTTGGTCAGCGCCTCGGACCATGAGGCCGGGCGCAGCTTGCCGTTTTTACGGACATAGGGCTTGTCCAAACGCTGACGGCGCAGGCCATCCCAGACAAAGCGGGTCTTGTCGCTGATCCATTCCTCGTTCACGCCGTCATGATTGCGCGGCAGGAAACGCATGACTTCACGGCCTTTGGTATCGACGCGTATGTTCGATCCCAACGCATCCATCACATCGATGCTTTCGGTTTTGGTCAATTCCCACGGACGTGCAGTAAAGGCGTAGGGCTTGGAGGTCAGCGCCCCGACAGGGCACAGATCGATGATGTTGCCCTGCAAATTCGAATCCAGCGTCTGGTTCAGATACGAGGTGATCTCGGCATCCTCACCGCGCCCGGTCTGACCCATCTGAGTTATCCCGGCAACTTCGGTGGTGAAGCGCACGCAGCGCGTGCAGCTGATGCAGCGGGTCATTGCGGTGCCAACCAGCGGGCCAAGATCCAGATCATCGACCGCCCGCTTTGCTTCCTTGAAGCGGGATCCGGACATGCCATAGGCCATCGCCTGATCCTGAAGGTCGCATTCGCCACCCTGATCACAGATCGGGCAATCCAGCGGATGGTTGATCAGCAGGAACTCCATCACGCCTTCGCGGGCCTTTTTGACCATGGGCGAGTTCGTCTTGACCACCGGGGGTTGACCTTCAGGCCCCGGACGCAGGTCACGCACCTGCATCGCGCAGGAGGCCGCAGGTTTCGGCGGCCCGCCGACGACCTCGACCAGGCACATCCGGCAATTGCCAGCAATCGACAGACGCTCGTGATAACAAAAGCGCGGCACTTCGACCCCGGCTTGTTCACAAGCCTGGATCAGGGTCATCGCGCCATCGACTTCGATTTCCTGTCCGTCGATATTGATCTTGCGGAGGTCAGACATGGCTTTCAATTCGCCCTCAAATAAACGCCAATGGCGCTGTTTCTTTGGATTTCTTTCTGCCCCAGAGTGCAGAATGTGTTGGGGTTGTCATAGGTCACGCCATTCGAAGCCAGATACGCCTCGCCCTTGGCGCGCATCCGGTCTTTTTCAGCATCCGATTCGACGTAAGTGCGGATTTCGGTGTCCGAATACCCCAGTTTGTTCGCCTTGGAGCGCAGCCCCCACATCACACTGATCGCTTTCAATCGACGCCCGCTGATCGAGGGGCAATATTCCGAAATTTCATTTGCGATCGCGATGTAATAGAGTTCGTCGTCGATCTCTTTGACATCCCTCAAGGGCGGCTTCGCATTTGCAACGGCAGGCAATGTGACCAAGGTAGCCAGCGCAAGTGTTTTGGCAATAGACATGGATTTTCCCTTCGTTTTGGACGCACCAAAACGAACCGGTCCGGTCTTGCTAGGCAATAGCGGCCGGCAATCCGTGTCGTGATATGCAAAACCGCGCGTCATGGCCGTTGGCATTTTCCCGCAAAGGTCAATTGATCATCACTGATGCGCAGGTTTTGCGGTTCGGTGTCCGGCCCCACTTTCCAATCGATCCGCGAAGACCCGAAATTCTGCACGCAAAACTTGGTTCCTTCATGACGGCCGGCCTCACGTGCGCCGTCCAGCGATGCGGACGCACCCTTTACCACAACGGTAAAGTCCGTTGGCGATGCTTTCTTGTCGACCGCCTTCGCCTTTGCCTTGAACGCTTTTCCATCGAACAAAATACGATCTTCCGACGGCTTGATGATGCCGCAGGCGGACACGCTTGCCAGTGCCAGCAGGACTACAAGGGTTCTTGAGGCCTTCATACTATCCCTCTTCGTGTTCTCATCTGCCGGGACGCCATCAGAACGCCGCCACCAATGCCATAAGCCCAATCACAAACATGCAGGCCCAGCCCAATACATACAGCACGGACCGAAGGCCACTGTTCGGCTTGCCTATGCCTTTGATGTGCACCACCAGCATCACCAACCGCGCAACCAATGCGACAGACGCCAGCAGATTGACCCAGACCGGGCTGACGCCCAGCAATACCGCCGCAGTCACAACAGCCACAAACGCCGGAAGCGTTTCCGTTCCGTTCAGATAGGCCCGGTTCAGTCGATAGGCCTGGTCGGAATAGTCCTGCTCAGGGGTCGCCCCAGGCGCGAGGCCTTTGCCCTGCTTGGCCAGCGCTGAAAACGGGGCCAGGAACAGAACCACCAGCGTGAAAAGCACAACCGATGAAATCGCGTGGCTGTATTCTGCAAACATGTCCATCCCGATCACTCCGCCGCCATCGCACCCATACGGCCCGATTTCTGAGCCTTGATGCGGTCTTCGATTTCTTCACGGAAATTCCGGATCAGGCCCTGGATCGGCCAAGCGGCCGCATCGCCGAGCGCGCAGATCGTGTGACCTTCCACCTGTTTGGTCACATCAAACAGCATGTCAATCTCTTCCAGCTCGGCCTCGCCACGCACCAGGCGGTCCATGACCCGCATCATCCAGCCAGTGCCTTCGCGGCAGGGCGTGCACTGGCCGCAGCTTTCGTGTTTGTAGAATTTTGACAGGCGCCAGATCGCCTTGATGATGTCGGTGGACTTGTCCATCACGATCACCGCCGCCGTTCCAAGCCCCGAGCCCAGATCGTTGCGCAGATAATCGAAATCCATGATCGCGTCGCGCATGTTCTCACCGCGCACACACGGAACCGAGGATCCTCCGGGGATCACGGCCAGCAGATTGTCCCAGCCACCGCGAATGCCGCCGCAATGGGTCTCGATCAGCTCCTCGAAGGAAATTGACATCGCCTCTTCCACGACGCAGGGGTTGTTGACGTGACCCGAGATCGCAAACAGCTTGGTGCCCGCGTTGTTCTGGCGGCCGAAACCTGCGAACCAATCCGCCCCACGGCGCAGGATCGTAGGTACGACGGCGATGGATTCGACGTTGTTCACGGTCGTCGGGCAGCCATACAAACCCGCACCTGCCGGGAACGGCGGCTTCATCCGCGGCATGCCCTTTTTACCTTCGAGGCTTTCAATCAGCGCGGTTTCCTCGCCACAGATATAGGCGCCCGCCCCGTGGTGCAGAAATAGGTCGAAATCCCAGCCCGAGCCCGCGGCATTCTTGCCCAGCAGACCCGCGTCATAGGCCTCGTCAATCGCGGCCTGCAACGCCTCGCGTTCGCGGATGTACTCACCACGCAGGTAGATGTAGCAGGTGTGGGCATTCATGGCGAAAGACGCGATCAGGCAGCCCTCGATCAGCGTATGTGGATCATGGCGCATGATCTCGCGGTCTTTGCAGGTGCCGGGTTCGGATTCGTCCGCGTTGACCACCAGATAGGACGGGCGCCCGTCGCTTTCTTTGGGCATGAACGACCATTTGAGACCGGTCGGGAAACCCGCGCCGCCGCGTCCGCGCAGCCCGGAATCCTTCATCGTCTGGATGATCCAGTCGCGCCCTTTATCAATCAGGCCAGCAGTGCCGTCCCAATGCCCGCGGGCCTGCGCACCTTTCAGCGTGCGTTCATGCATCCCGTAGATGTTGGTAAAGATCCGGTCCTGATCCTTCAGCATCGCGTGTTACCTTCAGCTGTCCTGACGCATGCGCCAGAGTTGAAAAATGTTGACGCCCGCATAGATGAATCCCGCCAGAGCGGCGAAATCAAACAGCAGCGCATGCCGGGTTGTCAAACCCAGCGCGGGGCCAATGAACAGGTTCATCGCAAGCCAGATCAGCATGGTCACGGCGATGACCACCCCGATATGTCGGCCCTTGCGGGCTATGGCCTGTTCCTTGTCCTTGTCCATCTTCCCCCGAAGCCCGGAACGGGCATCCGTCTAGTCTTCGTATGTGCCCTCGGATTTGGCACGTTTGGCGAATTCGGTTTCCTCACCGGCAGCAAGCTTGGTCGCCTGCTCGATCCAGCCATCGCGTTCGATCCGGCCTTTGAATTTCAATCGCGCATCGACCCAGGCCACATGTTCGGGCGTCCAGGCCGCGATCTGGTCATAGTGATAGAAACCCAGCTCGTTTAGCGTTTCTTCCAGCTTGGGGCCGACGCCTTTCAACAATTTAAGGTCATCCGCCTTGCCGTCACGTGCCGCGGTTAGAGTGTTAGGCTGGGTCTCCTGAACGTCTGGGCCATCCGTCTTTGCTGCAGCGCCCTCGGGAGATGCCGGTTCGGTATGGGTAGATTTTTTGGTTCCACTCTGTTGTGCCGCCGTCTTGCCGGGCTCCGGCTTTTTCGGCGGTTGAGGAGCGGAACCGGAAGCTTCGGCTTTGCCATCCTTACCAAGCCAAGGAGTCAGGATCGGAACTTCGGTTCCGTCGATACGCTTGACCGTGTCCCCAAGCTCTGTCGCCAGTTCAACACTCGCGTTGTATTTCGGCTTGCTGGCTTCATATTCGGACAGGCTGGAAAGCCCTTTCAACGGCTCGGCCGCGTAACGCCCATTCTGAGGACCGGGCGTCGGCACCTTGCCCGCCACCAGATCGTCGAGGATCCTGCCAAAGCTCTCGGCGGTCAGGTCCTCATAGTAATCCTTGCCGATCTGCGCCATCGGCGCATTGGTGCAGGATCCCAGGCACTCGACCTCTTCCCAGCTCAGCTTGCCATCGGCAGAAAGTTCATGCGGTTTCGCCGCGATCTTTTCCTTGCAGACCGCGATCAGATCCTCGGCCCCGCAGATCATGCAGGACGTCGTGCCGCAGACCTGAATATGCGCCACAGATCCTACTGGTTGCAGCTGGAACATGAAGTAGAACGAGGCGACCTCGAGCACGCGGATATAGGCCATGCCCAGCATATCCGCGACCGATTCAATCGCCGGACGGCTCAGCCAGCCCTCCTGCTCCTGCGCGCGCCACAGCAGCGGAATGACCGCGCTGGCCTGACGCCCCTCGGGGTATTTGGTAATCTGCGCTTTGGCCCATTGCTGGTTGGCAGCGGTGAAGGCAAAGCTTTCGGGTTGTTCGGGGTGCAGACGGCGCAGCATTAGCAGGCATCTCCGATCACGATGATATAGGGGGCGTTCTGATGCGCGCGACCTTGTTCGACAAGGAAGGCAATCAGATCAGGCGTTTCGGCCTGTGTAAAACCGGCGGGGCGCAATTTTATCTCGGCTTCTTCTTCGACCATACGGCACCCATTCAAACGCACGAAGTCAAATAAGGCGTCGGCACGCCTTGCCGTATCCTCGGGCGCAAGTCCATGCGCACCGCAAATCGCAGGCGCAATCTCGAATACGGGACCGTCCAGACCAGCCAACCCCCGTTCGGCCCAGGAATTGATCACGGCGCTGACATCCTCGGGGCGCAGGTCACGCGCAGAAAAAGCCTCCTCGGTTTGCGAAATATCCAGCCGACAGCCGTTTTCCCGCATAACCTCCAGCACTTTTGCCGTCGGGTGAGTCGATGCGGCCTGCGCCGGTAGGGCAGCCACGAGGGCCAGAATCAGGGCAAAGCATCTCACCGATCAATCTCCCCAAACACAACGTCCATGGTGCCGATGATGGCGGCGACGTCGGCCAGTTGGTGGCCTTTGGCAACGTGGTCCATGGCTTGCAGGTGCAGGAAACCGGGCGCGCGCAGTTTGGCGCGATAAGGCTTGTTGGTGCCGTCGGCGACCAGATAGACGCCGAACTCGCCCTTGGGGGCCTCGACGGCGGCATAGACCTCACCAGCCGGCACGTGGAAGCCTTCGGTATACAGTTTGAAGTGATGGATCAGGCTTTCCATCGAGGTCTTCATGTCCGAGCGTTTTGGCGGGGTGATCTTGCCGCGCGCCAGAACGTCACCGGGGCACTCGCGGATTTTGGCGATGGCCTGACGGATGATCAGCAGCGACTGGCGCATTTCCTCCATGCGGACAAGGTAGCGGTCATAGCAGTCGCCGTTCTTGCCGACGGGGATCTGGAATTCGAACTCGTCGTAGCACTCGTAGGGCTGCGCGCGACGCAGGTCCCAGGCCAGACCCGATCCACGCACCATCACGCCCGAGAAGCCGTATTTCTGGATGTCATCTTCGGTCACCACGCCGATATCGGCGTTGCGCTGCTTGAAGATGCGGTTTTCGGTCAGCAGCCCGTCAATGTCATCAAGGACGCTTGGGAACTCGTGACTCCAGGCCTCGATATCGTCCAGCAGTTCCGGCGGCAGGTCCTGATGCACACCGCCGGGGCGGAAATAAGCCGCGTGAAGGCGGGCCCCGCAGGCACGCTCATAGAACACCATCAGCTTTTCGCGCTCTTCAAAGCCCCAGAGCGGCGGGGTCAACGCGCCCACATCCATCGCCTGCGTGGTCACGTTCAGCAGGTGGTTGAGGATGCGGCCGATCTCGGAATACAGAACCCGGATCAGCGAACCCCTACGCGGTACTTCAACCCCGGTCAGCTTTTCGATGGCCAGACACCAGGCATGTTCCTGGTTCATCGGCGCCACGTAATCCAGACGGTCGAAATAGGGCAGGTTTTGCAGATACGTTCGGCTTTCCATCAGCTTTTCGGTGCCGCGGTGCAGCAGGCCGATATGCGGGTCGCAGCGCTCGACAATCTCGCCGTCCAGTTCAAGCACCAAACGCAGAACCCCGTGCGCCGCAGGGTGTTGCGGGCCGAAGTTAATGTTAAAGTTGCGGATCTTCTGTTCTCCGCTCAGCGCGTCCGTGCTGCCGTCATCGTATCTTGAGCCGTCCATCAACGCCCTCGTTTCTTTTTCGCATCGGCCCGAACCCGAACCTTTTCCGCCTCGGCCGCTTTGGCAGCAGCCCCGGCCAGCAGAACCCCCAGCGCCCCCAACGCGATCAGTTCCCCCAGACCCATCAGCGGCGCTCCAGCTCTTGCAGTTTAAGCCCGACCCACCACAGCAGGGCGATCGTGCCAAAGGGAACCAGACACAGCAGGCACCAGTATTTGTTGATCCCGAAGAACGGCAATATCTTCACCATCGGAATGATGGTCAGCGCAGACAGGATCAGCCACCAGATGCCACCCATTATTCGGTCTCCTGTTTCTCATCCCCCGGCAGAATGTAGTTCGCACCTTCCCATGGGGACATGAAATCAAACTGCCGGTACTCCTGCACGAGACTGACCGGCTCGTAGACGACGCGTTTCTGCGCCTCGTCATAGCGGACCTCGGTATAGCCAGTGGTCGGAAAATCCTTGCGCAGCGGATGACCGCGAAAGCCGTAGTCGGTCAGGATGCGGCGCAGATCTGGGTGGCCCGAGAACAGGATGCCGAACATGTCGTACACCTCACGCTCGAACCAGTTGGCCGAGGGGTGAACATCGACGATCGAGGGCACCATGTCATCCTCGCGGATCGACACCCGCAGCCGGATGCGCTGGTTCTGGTACATCGACAGGAAGTGATAGACCACATCGAACCGTTTGGCGCGTTCGGGGTAATCCACACCGGTGATATCCACCAGCGACGAGAATTTGCAGCTCTGGTCGGATTTCAGGAATTCGACGAATTCCACAAGGTTTGACGGCGCCACATCCACGTTCAGCTCGCCGTGGGTCACGTCCCATGACAGAACACAATCAGACCGCTTGATTTCCAACTGCGTGCCGAGTTCCTTGAGTGCTTCGCTCATCAGCTCTCTCCTCAGCGGACAATTGTGCCGGTACGGCGGATTTTGCGTTGCAACTGCATCAGACCGTAAAGCAGTGCCTCAGCAGTCGGAGGGCAGCCGGGCACATAGATGTCCACCGGAACAACCCGGTCACAGCCACGCACGACGGAATAGGAATAGTGGTAATACCCACCGCCATTGGCGCAGGACCCCATCGAGATCACATAGCGCGGCTCGGGCATCTGGTCATAGACCTTGCGCAGCGCGGGCGCCATCTTGTTGGTCAGCGTTCCCGCCACGATCATCACGTCCGACTGGCGCGGGGACGCCCGAGGCGCAATGCCGAACCGTTCCGCATCATAACGCGGCATCGAGGTATGCATCATCTCAACCGCGCAGCAGGCCAAACCAAAGGTCATCCAGTGCAGCGATCCGGTCCGGGCCCAGTTGATGATGTCCTCGGTCGAGGTCAGCAGGAAACCTTTGTCCTGCAACTCGGCGTTCAGGGCCTGGGTGGCGACTTCCTTGTCGACACCGGCAGTGTTGGCACCTGTCATCACTCCCATTCCAGCGCCCCTTTCTTCCATTCATAGGCAAAGCCGATGGTCAGAACGCCCAGGAACACCATCATGGACCAGAACCCAACATCGCTGATGTCCTTGAAGCCGACGGCCCAGGGAAACAGGAAGGCAATTTCAAGATCGAAGATGATGAACAGAATCGAGACCAGATAGAATCGGACGTCGAATTTCATCCGCGCATCGTCGAAGGCATTGAAACCACATTCATATGCGCTGACCTTTTCGGGGTCGGGATTGCGGACGGCCAGTACGACGGCGGCCAGAATCAAGACGATCCCAAGACCAACGGCAACGGCCAGAAACACCAGAATCGGGAGGTACTCCCGCAGCAGGTCTTCCACGAATAGCTCCTTTCCTGCGCACATGTCTTGTCGGGTGCGCCGTCAATTGGCGTGTTGACTGGACATTCTCTATCCCTGCGGGGTCAGAGGGTCAACCGAACACAGCCCCCTTCGCGATCAAACCTGCGCTTGACAGCGCGGCATAGAATCGCAGTACCAGCGTTTGGCTTTGGCGTGGAGGAACCTGGTAAAACCTACTTATTCCATGCAGGTTTTCGTTTTTCAAAAAACGCAGCGATCCCTTCGCGTGCCTCGTGTGTTTCCCACCGTTCGACCAGCTCGCCTATGGTCTGATCGATCACGGCATCGTCGATGCGCGGACCCAGAGCGCGCACCAGCGCCTTGGCAGAGGCAACCGCCCCGGGCGCGCAAGACAAATAGGGGCGAATTTCGTCCTCAACGGCCTCGGAAAGCCGATCTGCCGACACGGTTTTCGCCAGCAGGCCCAGATCAACGGCCTCGGACGCATCGAACAGACGGGCCGACATGAATACCCGGCGCGCGCGGGCTTCGCCCATGCGGGCGATGACATAGGGGCCAATTGTTGCGGGGATCAGCCCCAGGCGCGTTTCGGTCAACCCCATCTTCAGACTGTCGACCCCGATCGCGACATCGCACACGGCCGCCATGCCCACCCCGCCCCCAAAGGCATTGCCCTGCAACGCCCCGATCAGAGGCTTTGGCATCGTGTTCAGAGCCTGCAACATCTCGGCCAGCTTGCGCGCCTCGACAAAACGCGTCTTTTTGTCAGCCGCCATCTGGTCCTGCATCCATCCCAGATCACCGCCGGCACAAAACGTCTTGCCCGCCGCGGCCAGAACCACCGCCCGGACCGCGTCATCCTGACCAAGTTGCGATGCGGCCTCGGTCAATTCCGTGATCATCTGCCCCGACATAGCATTGTGTTTGTCCGGCCGGTTCAGAGTGAGCGTCGCGACACCACGCTTATCCGTCGAGATCGTGATCGTTTCAAACATGTCAGCCCCTCAAAGCCCTGGCCATCTGCGCGGCCTCTTCAATGACGTCGATATCCAGGCCAGTTTCATACCCCAGCCGCTGCAAATGCGCCGCAACGTCCTCGGTGGCCACGTTACCGGCCGCACCTGGGGCGTAGGGGCAACCGCCCAACCCGCCCACGGCTGCATCGAACACCCGCACGCCCAGCGCCAATGCCGCATCGATGTTGTCGATCGCGCGCCCGTTGGTGTCATGGAAATGCCCCGCCAGCCGTGTCACCGGAACCCTTTCGCGCACCGCCAGAAGCATATGTGCAACCTTGTCCGGAGTTGCCTGCCCAATCGTGTCGCCCAGCGAAACCTCGTAACAGCCCAGCGCAAAAAGCCGATCAGCAACCTCAGCCACTTTTTCGGGCGGCGTCGGGCCGTCATATGGGCAATCCGTCACGCATGAGACATAGCCTCGAACCGGCAGGTCGATATGGCGCGCCGCCTCCAGAATCGGCGTGAACCGCTCAATCGACTCGGCGATGGATGCATTGATATTGGCCTTCGAGAATCCTTCGGAGGCCGAGGCAAACACGGCAATCTCGTCCGCCCTGGCCGCCAGCGCGTCGCCATAGCCATGCATGTTCGGCGTCAGCGCGGCATAGCGCACCCCATTCGCACGCGTGATCCCCCCCAGCACCTGAGCGGAACCCGCCATCTGCGGCACCCATTTCGGGGACACGAAGCTTGCAACTTCGATCCGGCGAAACCCCGCCCGGCTGAGACAGTCGATCAAGGCGATCTTGTCCGCGACCGGTATTTCGCGTTTTTCGTTTTGCAGCCCGTCGCGCGGCCCGACCTCATAGATTTCGACCAGCTCACCCATGTCCGCCCCCCTTCTGGATTGTCGTCGTTTCAAGCAAATATCGTCTGACCTTGGCACGCCGCGTTGCGCGGGTACAGATCAAGCTTCTTCCTCCAACCTCACCAAGGCAGCCCCGGCTTCGACCTGCGAACCATCCCCGACCAGCACTTCGGCAACGATCCCGTCCCGCGCCGCAAGCAGCGAATGCTCCATCTTCATCGCTTCCAAAATGGCCAGACGATCGCCTTTCTGTACGGTTTGTCCCGCTGTGGCAAAAACGGCTTTGACCAGACCGGGCATAGGCGCCTCGATCACATTGGTGTCGCCGGTCGCGCTGGTATCGCGGTCCAGCGGATCGATGACGTCAAAGCTCTGACCGTAATCGGTGAAAACCGTCAGGGTCCCGTTTTGTGCAGCAACGCGAGGCATCGGCGTGTCGTTCAACATCCAGCGCCCGGCGGTGCGGTCCGCAACGACGCGGTTTTTGCCAATCTGCCAAATCTGGCGATCCGGCCCATCGACCTGCACATCCAGATCCAGCACGTCGTCGCGACGGGACAAATGCACGGCACGATGCAGCGGCGCCCACAGCGAAAACCCGGTTTCCGAATCGACATCCACCAGATCCAATGCTGTCATCGCAGCCGCGACCGCGGTAACATCCGACGGCTCGGGTTCCTGCACCAACATTTCAAGGTCCCGCCCGATCAGCCCCGTATCGACATCGCCCGAGGCAAATCCTTCGTGACGCGTCAACGCGCCCAGAAAGGCCAGATTGGTAACGGTACCCGCAACTTCGGTCTGTTGCAGCACCCGGTTTAACGTCTCAAGTGCAACGGCACGCGTCGATCCATGCACCACCACCTTGGCGATCATCGGGTCATACCACGGGCTGATCGTGTCCCCGGCGCGAACGCCGCTATCGGCGCGACACGTGCCGGGGAAAACCAGATGAGTCAGCGTCCCCGTCGCGGGCAGGAACCCTTTCGGCACATCCTCGGCATACAGACGAGCCTCGAAGGCATGGCCAGAGATCGCAAGATCATCCTGTTTCTTGGGAAGGCTCTCGCCTGCGGCCACGCGAAGCTGCCACTCGACCAGGTCGATCCCCGTGATCGCCTCTGTCACCGGGTGCTCCACCTGAAGGCGCGTGTTCATTTCCATGAACCAGAATCTGTCGGGGCGCAGCCCGTCCGAGGCATCGACGATGAATTCGACCGTGCCCGCGCCTTTATAGCCGATCGCCTCGGCGGCCCGCACGCCGGCCTGACCCATAGCCTCGCGCATCTCAGACGTCATGCCCGGGGCGGGGGCTTCTTCGATCACCTTCTGATGGCGGCGCTGCAACGAGCAGTCCCTTTCGAACAGATGCACGGCATGAGTACCATCGCCGAACACCTGCACTTCGATATGGCGGGGTTTGGCCACGAATTTTTCGACCAGCACGGCATCATTGCCGAAGGCGGTCCGGGCCTCGCCCCGCGCGCTGTCGAGCGCGGTCGCGAAATCCTCGGGGCGTTCGACAAGGCGCATCCCCTTGCCGCCGCCGCCCGCAACGGCCTTGATCAGAACCGGATAGCCGATTGCATCCGCCGCACCTGCCAGATGCTCGGGGTCCTGATTGTCGCCGTGATAACCTGGCACGACCGGAACGCCGGCCTTCTCCATCAGAACCTTGGCCGCGTCCTTGAGGCCCATCTTGCGGATCGCATCCGCCGAGGGGCCGATGAACGTCAGCCCCGCCGCCTGCACGGCATCCACGAAATCGGGATTCTCGGACAAAAAGCCGTATCCCGGATGGATCGCCTGCGCGCCGGTGTCCAGCGCGGCCTGAATGATCACATCACCCTTCAAATAGCTGTCCGCCGGGGCCGGGCCGCCAATATGAACCGCCTCATCCGCCATCTGAACATGTTTTGCGGCTGCATCCGCATCGGAATAAACAGCAACGCAGGACACGCCCATGCTCTGAGCCGTTTCCATCACCCGGCAGGCGATCTCACCCCGGTTGGCAATCAGAATTTTGTTGAACATGGCCTTCACCCTTCCAATGCCAGATCTTCGACGAGACGGAACCGTTCGCACACGAGTTTCATCTCGGGATCAAAGTCGCCGTTTCGTTGGAAATATCGACGATGATCTTCCCGCCATCCTTCAAGCGTTTCATTTTCACCTTCCGCCAAGGCGAATTCCTCGGTCACATCGCAGTAACGCTGGATCGAAATATCAACGGTTTCAATGACCAACGCCGGAGTGTCATCCCAGTTCAGCGCAATATCGCGGCGACCGGACTTGGGCATCTCAAGGCTGTCATCAGGATAGTTTCTGAGCGCGTCGCAGGTCGCTGTTTTACGGCCAGAACGGACCAAGGCCAGAAGCTCTGAACTCAGCACGGGGTTGTCGCCGAATTTGAAGGTTTGTGCACCGGGATAACGGGCTAATATGTCTTTCAAACTCTCGCTCATCTCACATCCTGAACACGCCGAAACGTGTCTCCTCGATCGGGGCATTCAGAGCGGCGCTGAGCGACAGGGCCAGCACATCGCGGCTCTTGCGCGGGTCAATGATGCCGTCATCCCACAGTCGGGCCGAGGCATAGAGTGGATGCGACTGTTCCTCGAACATATCCAGCGTCGGGCGTTTGAACTCGGCCTCCTCTTCGGCGGACCACGTGCCACCCTGCCGTTCTATCCCGTCGCGTTTGACGGTGGCCAGAACGCCAGCGGCCTGCTCGCCGCCCATCACCGAAATGCGCGAATTCGGCCAGGTCCACAGAAAGCGCGGCTGATAGGCGCGACCGGCCATGCCGTAGTTTCCAGCACCAAACGAGCCGCCGACCAGCATCGTGATCTTGGGCACCGAAGTGGTCGCCACCGCCGTCACCATCTTGGCCCCATGCCGCGCGATGCCTTCGTTCTCGTATTTGCGGCCCACCATGAAGCCGGTGATGTTTTGCAGGAACACAAGCGGGATTTTGCGTTGCGAACACAGCTCGACGAAATGGGCGCCCTTCTGCGCGGCTTCGGAAAACAGCACGCCGTTATTGGCGATGATCCCAACCGGACAGCCTTTGACATGGGCAAACCCCGTGACCAGCGTTTCGCCGAAGCGCGGTTTGAATTCGTCGAACCGAGACCCATCGACCAGACGCGCAATCACTTCACGGATGTCATAGGGCGTGCGCAGATCAGCAGGGACAACGCCCAGGATTTCCTCGGGGTCATAGGCCGGATCTTCGGGGCTGGCCCAGTCCACCGTCTGCGGCTTGCGGCGGTTGAGTGACTTAACCGCCCGACGGGCCAAGGCCAGCGCGTGCGCATCATCCTCGGCCAGATAATCGGCCACGCCGGACAGGCGCGTGTGCACATCGCCGCCGCCCAGATCTTCGGCGCTGACGACCTCTCCCGTTGCTGCCTTGACCAGCGGCGGGCCGGCCAGAAAGATCGTGCCCTGTTCCTTGACGATGATCGTCACATCCGACATCGCCGGCACATAGGCGCCACCGGCCGTGCATGACCCCATGACCACGGCGATCTGAGCGATCCCCTTCGCGCTCATCCGCGCTTGGTTGTAGAAAATGCGGCCAAAGTGATCGCGGTCGGGAAAGACCTCATCCTGATTGGGCAGGTTCGCGCCACCGCTGTCGACCAGATAGATACAGGGCAGATGGTTTTCCTCGGCAATCTCCTGCGCCCGCAGGTGTTTTTTGACCGTCATCGGATAGTAGGTGCCGCCTTTCACGGTGGCATCATTGCACACAACCATAACCTGCTGCCCCTGCACAAGGCCAATGCCCGCAATCACCCCAGCACAGGGCGCGGCACCGCCATACATCCCATGCGCCGCTGTTGCCCCGATTTCGAGGAACGGAGACCCCGGATCCAGCAGGTTCGCCACCCTTCGGCGGGGGAGCATCTTGCCGCGGGATTCATGCCGCGCGCGGGATTTCTCGCCGCCCCCCATGCGGGCTGCCTCGGCGGCGGCAGATATCTGCGCCAGCGCGTCGAGATGGGCTGCGCGGTTGGCTTTGAAGCCCTCAGAGGCGGGCATAGCTTTGGATGTGAGTTTCATTTGCATACCTCTATTTTCAAAGACCGATTGGCAATTGGAAGAGCTATGAAAACCACAGCAATGCCAAACAATATTGATTTTCCTAATAGTCCAATCGGCACCCAACTTGGGAACAGTGACACGCCGTCGACGCCGAACAAGCCCATCATTCCAAAGGCGAACCAAAAAACGGTCACGAGAGTGCAAGCTATTATTGCGTGGATGAGACCAGAACCGCTCGCGACTCTGAGCTTCTCATTGCATTTTCCACATTCGACGAAAGGTATGTAGCCCTCACTGCCCTTCGCTGTATTTGCGATATTCCACGTGACAGGTGCGTCGCAACAAGGACATCGGAGCCCACTAATTCTATCGAGTACTTTCATTCCCCTACATCTTCCCCCGCCGCCCGCGCCTTCAACTCCTTGCGGATCACCTTCCCGGTCACGGTCATCGGCAGTTCCTCCAGAAATGCCACTTCGCGCGGGTACGAATAATGCGCCAGACGGTCCTTGACCCAACCCTGCAACTCGGCACCCGTGGCCTCGGCCCCCGGTTTCAACACCACGTAGGCCTTGACGATCTCGGTCCGCAGCGGGTCGGGCTTGCCGACCACGCCCACGGTGGCCACAGCCGGATGGGTCAGCAGGCAATCCTCGATCTCGGCCGGACCGATGCGGTAACCGGCCGAGGTGATCACGTCATCATCCCGACCGACAAAGCGCAGATAGTCGCCTTCCCACACGCCGCGGTCTCCGGTGATCAGCCAGTCACCCCGGAACTTCTCGGCCGTCGCTTGCGGATTGTTCCAGTATTCCAGCAGCATCGAGGCCGAACCCCGCCGGATGGCAACATCGCCTTCCTCGCTGGTCGGGATGCCATCCTCGTCGATCACCGCGACTTCATGCCCAGGCACCGGCTTTCCGATACAGCCGGGTTGAACAGGGAAATCCTCGGCGCAGGAGGATACGACCATATTGCATTCGGTCTGGCCGTAGAATTCGTTGATCGTCAGACCAAACGCACCGTGGCCCCAGGCCAGCATCTCGGCCCCCAGCGGTTCACCCCCGGACGCAACCGAGCGCAAACCCGGGATCGCCTGATCCGCCGCCTTGAGCATCCGCAGGGCGGTCGGCGGAAAGAACACATTCCGCACCCCGCCCCGCGCAATGATCTCGGCGCAGGCTTCGGGAGTGAACTTTTCAAGCCGTGCCGCGACAACCGGAATGCCCAGCGCAAGGCCCGGCATCAGCACATCGAACAACCCGCCGATCCACGCCCAATCCGCCGGGGTCCACAGGCAGTCTCCTTCGCGCAGGTGATTGTGGCTGATCGAGACACCCGGCACATGCCCGGTCAGAACCCGATGCCCGTGCAGTGCGCCTTTGGGGCTGCCGGTTGTACCAGAGGTGTAGATCAATACGGCAGGATCCTCGGGCCCTGTCGCGGCATAGGGCAGCGCAGGACCGGCCACGCCAATTTCGGATGCGATCAGAGGTTCAGCCAGATCGCCCAGCAAATCCACACCTTCAGCATCGGTCAGCACGATCTGAACGCCTGCATCGCCCGCCCGCGACCGCAGCGCATCCCGTTTGAATAACTTGAACAAGGGCACCGAAATCGCGCCGATCTTCCAGATCGCCAGATGAGCTGCCGCACACCAGGGTGACTGGCTCAGCAGCACTCCGACCCGATCACCGGGCCGGACGCGGGCCAGCAGGGCGCGGGCAATCCCATCAGCCATTTGCGCCAGTTGCCCATAGGTTGTCAGCCGCTGCCCTGATCCGGTCAGATCAATAAGCGCCACCTGATCACCCGGATGGTTCAGACATTGCTGCGCCATGTTCAGCCGGTCCGGTATGTCCCAGCCTCCTCCTGAGCGCAAACCCGGTATGCGCTCAGCGTGCAGCAACGCGAATTCCCCTTGTTTTCCTGATGCTTCGCGACCTGACCTTGGGCGGACACATCACACAAACTTGATGCAGATCAGAGTGGCCGGACACCGCCTTTGCGAAACCAAGAGCATCAACATAACCAAAGGCAAGAATATGACAAAGAAACTCGCCGCTTTGACACTGTCTACCGCGCTGGTCGCCTTGGCGGCTCCGGCTTTGGCCCAGTCGCAAGGGGACTGGACGCTGGGTATCGGTGTTGGCTATCTGGATCCGAAATCCGACAACGGCACGCTGGCCGGTGCGGCAGCGACGATCGACGCGGACACCCGCCCGATTTTCACCGCCGAGTACTTTATTCGCGACAACCTGGGCATTGAGCTTCTGGCGGCGACCCCGTTCAAACACACCGTGGCCCTTGGCGGTACGGACGCGGCCACGGTCAAGCACCTGCCGCCCACCCTGTCGCTGAATTATCACTTCCCGACCAACAGCGCCTGGAAACCCTATGTCGGCGCCGGTCTCAACTATACGATCTTCTTCGACGAGCAATCGCCCCTGGGCAACATCAAGGTCGATGACTCCTTCGGCGTCTCGTTGCAGGCCGGTCTGGATTACATGGTCACCGACAACGGGGCGATCCGCCTGAACGTGCGCTGGTTCGACATTGACTCGGACGTCTCGCTCAACGGCGCCCCCATCGGCACCGCGGAAATCGATCCCTGGCTGGTCGGTGTTTCCTACGTCCATCGGTTCTGATCCCGTTTCCAAAGCGCCCTGCGGTTACCTCGTCCGCAGGGTGTTTTTTCTTTCAGAGCATTTCACTCATCATTTCGCGGCCGATCAGCATCCGGCGAATCTCGCTGGTGCCTGCACCGATCTCCATCAGCTTGGCATCCCGGAAAATCCGGCTGACCGGCGCATCGGACAGGAAGCCCGCCCCGCCCAGCGCCTGAACCGCCTGATGGGCCTGAACCATCGCCTGTTCCGACGCGTAAAGGCAGCACGCTGCCGCATCCTGCCGGGTCACGTCACCGCGGTCACACGCCTTGGCGACTTCGTAAACATAGGCCCGCGCCGAGTTCATCGCGGTGTACATGTCGGCAATCTTGCCCTGCATCAACTGAAAGCTGCCGATGGGTTTGCCGAACTGCTTGCGTTCAGCCAGATAAGGCATCACTTCGTCCAGACAGGCGGCCATGATGCCGGTCCCGATGCCTGCCAGCACGACCCGTTCATAATCCAGCCCCGACATGAGCACGGCAACACCCTTGCCCTCTTCGCCCAACACGTTCTCGAACGGAACCTCTACATCTTCAAAGATCAGCTCAGCCGTGTTCGACCCGCGCATACCCAGCTTGTCGAAATGGGGCGAGGTTGAAAAACCCTTCATCTCTTTTTCGATCAGAAATGCGGTAATACCCTTTGATCCGGCATCGGGGTCCGTCTTGGCATAAACCACCAGAGTATCCGCATCCGGCCCGTTGGTGATCCAGTATTTGTTGCCGTTCAGACGGTAATGGTCGTTCCGCTTTTCGGCGCGCAGCTTCATCGACACCACATCCGATCCGGCCGAAGGTTCCGACATGGCCAGCGCCCCCACATGCTCGCCCGAGATAAGCCGCGGCAGGTACTTTTGCTTCTGCTCTTCATTGCCGTTCAGCTTGATCTGGTTTACGCACAGGTTCGAATGCGCCCCGTATGACAAAGAAACCGAAGCTGAAGCGCGCGCGACCTCTTCGACGGCGATCGTATGCGCCAGATAGGACATGCCTGCACCGCCGTACTCTTCCGGCACGGTAACACCCAGCAGACCAAGCTCTCCCATCTCTTTCCACAGCTCGTTCGGAAAGGCATTGGTGGCGTCGATCTCGGCCGCCATCGGCTTGACACGCTCCTGCGCCCAGCGATGCACCATCTCGCGCAGGGCATTCACATCCTCACCCAGATCGAATTTCATCGTGGCCATGAACATCTGCGTCTTCCCTCCGCTTTAATGAACAAGTGTTCAATAAATCTCTAGCAGCGAATCTGCCGCCGGTCAATCTTTGTGGCAGCGCGTCCGAAACAGAAAACGCCGCCCCGAAAAGGGCGGCGTTTCAAAAGATCGAGCGTGCGCCGCAGGCGCACTCCGCTTGGTCAAGACTGATAAACCGCGCTCACCTCAGCCCGGATGATCCGGGCGATCAATCGACAATCCTCCAGGGAAAACGTCAAAGGCACGCGCATATCCATAACGCCGGCCAGAACGCGGTCACTTTCAGGCATCCGCTCGCTATCGAAATATCGCCAACTGTCATAGCGCGACGTGAAACCTGTCGGTTCGGCACCGCCGAACCACTTCAGCTCAACCCCACGCGCGGCGCAACGGCTGATGACTTCGGCTATCCGTTCAGGCACCCAATCCAGCAGCAAGAACTGAATCGAAGACCCGACATAGGTTTCTTCTTCGGGCCGTTCGACGATCGTCAGACCCGGCGTGCCCCGCAACCCGGCTTCGATCTCGCGATAACGTTCGTTCCACCGTTCCACCTGCCGGTCCAGATCCCGCAATTGCGGGCGCAGGATGGCGGCGCGCAAATTGTCCATCCGGCCCGAGACGTTGGGCGTGGTGTATTTGATCCGTTCGAACACGTCCGGCCCCGGCGCCGCAAGATGGCGTTCGTACAGCATGTAGGACCCCGACAACATCGTAGCCTTGGCCGCCAGTTCCTCGTCATCGGTGACCAGCAAGCCCCCTTCGCCCGAATTGACATGCTTGTAGGTCTGGCAGGAATAACACCCGATCGCGCCCTGCCGTCCTGACAACTGACCGCGCCAGGCTGCACCCATCGTGTGTGCGCAATCCTCGATCACGATCACCCCGGCCGCGTCACACATCTGCATCAGCCGGTCCATATCACACAGATGCCCACGCATATGGCTGAGCATCAGAACACGCGCTTGATCCAGCTTGCCCTCTAGATCATCCAGATCGATGGTCAGCTCTTCCGTCACTCCCACAAAAATTGCCCGCCCTCCGACCGAGGCAATCGACCCCGGCACCGGCGCCAGCGTAAACGCATTGGTCAAAACCGGGTCGCCCGGCTGCACGCCAACCGCACGCAGGGCCGTGGCCAGAGCGTAACCGCCAGACGAAACCGCCAGACAGTATTTGGCCCCCATCTGCGCCGCAAATTCCTGCTCCAGCAGGGCCGTTTCCCCCAACTCTCCGGGGACGACATTGTAACGATGCAGACGTCCATGGCGCAGAACGGCCAGTGCCGCTTCGATTGCTTCTTCCGGAAGGGGTTCCTGCTGCGTAAAGCTGCCAGAGAATACGTCGGTCATGGTCTTGTTCTGAGGCTCCGAAAGGGTCCGGTCAAGGTTTCAGGCTGCCGCACCGATCAGATCAGGCACGAGGCCGGGCAAGTCATCAAAATGATGCAGAAGGGCTTCGGGTTCCAGCGCCGCCATGTCATCCCCCGATGGCCCGAAGGTAACCAGCACCGAAGGAACGCCCGCCGCCCTGGCGGTGTTGCGGTCAGTATCCGAGTCTCCGACCAGCACGCACAAGTCCGGATCGCCCCCGGCACGGCGCGCGGCTTCACGCAACGGCGCCGGGTCCGGTTTGCGGACCGGCAGCGTATCTGCCCCGACCAAAGATGCAAAACGGTCCCGCACCCCCATGCGTGTCAGCAACAATTCGGCCAGATGTTCCGGTTTGTTCGTGCAAATGCCCACACCGTAACCCGCGTCACTCAGCATCTCGACCGCCTGTAGTGCGCCGGGATAGAAACTGGTGTGGGTGTCGATGTCCTGCGCGTAGGCCTCAAGAAGAACCGGGTAATAGGCCTGCACCGTATCCTCGTCATAGGCCCCGACTCGTTTCAGCCCGTGGGTCAGCATCATGCGTCCACCTCGCAGCGCCACACCGGAATCCGGCCCATGGACCAGTACATCCCCGTGCCCCATCTTGCGGAAACAATGGTTCGCGGCCGCCAGCAAATCGCCGGATGTATCCGCCAAAGTGCCGTCCAGATCGAAGATGACGGTGCGCATTTCGCCCCCTTGCTCGGCAGGTTTTCGCCGTGTCCTGTTTCAATCGGCAATCTTGTTTGATGGCCGAACGGCTTGCGCCTTTGACCTCAGCGGATAAAACGGACGGCAACAAAACACAAAGAGAAAACGAATTCATGACCACTGCCCTTGTCATCCTTGCCGCCGGAAAAGGCACCAGGATGAATTCGGACCTTCCCAAAGTTCTGCATCCCATCGCTCAGGTTCCGATGCTGATCCATGCGATGCGCGCCGGATCTGTCCTGTCGCCCGAACATACCGTGATCGTCACCGGCCACGGGTCCGAAGCTGTGGCAAAGGTTGCACGGGCCGAGGATGAAGGGGCGCAGATCGCCGTGCAGGAAGACCAGTTGGGTACGGCCCATGCGGTCGCCCAGGCCCGAAGCGCATTGAGCGGGTTCGAAGGTGATGTGGTTGTTCTTTACGGCGACACCCCGTTCCTGCAGCCCGACACGCTGGAAAGGATGATCGAGGCACGGTCCGGGAATGACCTTGTTATTCTTGGCTTTGAAGCAGCCGATCCTGCCCGTTATGGCCGGCTGGTCATGAATGGCGACGTGCTGGAACGCATTGTCGAATTCAAGGATGCGTCGGATGAAGAACGATCCATAACATTTTGCAACTCAGGGCTTTTGGCCTGCAATGCGCAGCTGCTGTTTTCGCTGATCGACGAGGTCGGAAACGACAACGCTTCGGGCGAATACTATTTGACCGACGTGGTTGAAATTGCGCGCCGCCGTGGGCTGAACGTGACCGCAGTCGCGTGCGACGAGGCGCAGACGCTGGGCGTGAACTCTCGCGCTGATCTGGCGGCCGCCGATGCCGTATTTCAGGCGCGCGCCCGTGCCGAGCTGCTTGACCTGGGTGTCACCTTGATGGCGCCTGACACGGTGTATCTGGCCGCGGATACGGTGGTCGGGCGCGATACGGTGATCGAGCCAAATGTGGTGTTCGGACCGGGCGTCACGGTCGAAAGCGGCGCAACGATCCGCGCCTTTTCGCATCTTGAGGGCTGCCATGTCAGCCGGGGCGCTGTCGTCGGCCCCTACGCGCGCCTGCGCCCTGGTGCCGAACTGGCCGAAAACACGCGGGTCGGCAATTTTGTCGAGATCAAGAATGCCGAAATCGCCGAAGGCGCGAAGGTCAATCACCTCAGCTATATCGGGGACGCTTCGGTTGGCGCTGCGACCAACATCGGCGCAGGCACGATCACCTGCAACTATGACGGCGTGATGAAGCACAAGACCACGATTGGGGAGAATGTCTTTGTCGGCTCGAACACCATGCTGGTGGCGCCGGTCACAGTGGGCGACGGCGCGATGACCGCGACGGGCACTGTCGTGACCAGGGATGTGGACCCTGATGCGCTGGCTGTTGCGCGGGCCAAGCAGGAAAACAAGCCCGGATATGCACGTAAATTGTTTGATATGTTGAAGGCGAAAAAGGCTCGCCGCGATAAAAAGGCCTGAGATATGTGTGGAATAGTAGGTGTTTTGGGGCAGCACGAGGCCGCCCCTATTCTGGTAGAAGCCCTGAAACGGCTTGAATATCGCGGCTATGACAGCGCCGGGATTGCAACCGTCAACGACGGCGCATTGGGCCGGCGGCGCGCGGTTGGCAAGCTGGTCAACCTCAGCGATCTTCTGGTGCATGATCCCCTTCCCGGAAAATCCGGCATCGGCCATACCCGCTGGGCCACGCATGGCGCCCCGTCGGTCAACAATGCACATCCGCACAAGGCGGGCCCGGTGGCCGTCGTTCATAACGGCATCGTCGAAAACTATCGCGACCTGAGGGCCGAACTGGCCGAACATGGTGTTGATTTCCAAACCGAAACCGACACGGAAACGGTCGCCCTCATGACGGAACACCACCTGAACTCGGGCCTGTCCCCGGTTGAGGCCGCGTTCAAGACGATCGACCAGTTGGAAGGCGCCTTTGCGCTGGCCTTTCTGTTCGACGGAGAGGACGACCTGATCGTGGCGGCCCGCAAGGGATCACCACTGGCCATCGGTCACGGGGATGGCGAGATGTATGTGGGCTCTGACGCCATCGCCTTGGCGCCTCTGACCAACCAGATCACATATCTGGAAGAAGGCGACCGCGCGGTTCTGACGCGAACGTCGCTTGAAATCCGCAACGAATCCGGTGAGCTGGCCAACCGGGAAAAGCGCAAGATCAAGCTGGATCATACGCGCGCGGACAAGGGCGAGCACAAGCATTTCATGGCCAAGGAAATCGCTGAACAGCCCATCGTTGTGGCAGAGGCGATCCGGTCCTACCTGCCCACGGGCGGTGACCGCGTGGCACTGCCCGATGCCGATCTGGATTTCAGCAAGCTGGACCGTCTGACCATGGTGGCCTGCGGCACCGCGTTTTACGCCTGCCTGACCGCGAAATACTGGTTCGAGCAACTGGCCAAGATGCCGGTAGAGGTCGATATCGCCAGCGAGTTCCGCTATCGCGAGCCTCCGATCACGGATCGAACACTGGCGCTTTTCGTCAGCCAGTCGGGCGAAACCGCCGACACGCTGGCCGCGTTGCGGTACTGTGAGGGCAAGGCAGACAAGATCGTTTCGGTCGTCAATGTCCCCGAAAGCTCGATTGCAAGGGAAAGCGATATCGCCTTGCCAATCCATGCCGGTGTCGAAATCGGCGTGGCTTCGACCAAAGCCTTCACCTGTCAGCTGAGCGTGCTGCTGATGCTGGCGCTCAAGGCCGCAGCAGACCGGGGCACGATGACGGATGAGGACATCGCCGATCATGCCGCCGCTCTGCGCGGATTGCCGACCGTGCTGAACGCCGCGCTCGATCAGAACCGGGCGATCCGCAAAGCCGCCCAACGCCTGTCCGAGGCGCGCGACGTCCTGTTTCTGGGCCGTGGCCTGATGTATCCGCTGGCAATGGAAGGCGCGCTGAAGCTCAAGGAAATCAGCTATATCCACGCCGAAGGTTATGCGTCAGGAGAGTTGAAACACGGCCCCATCGCCCTGATCGACAAGCATATGCCCGTGGTCGTCATGGCACCCCGTGACACCGTGTTCGACAAGACCGTGTCGAACATGCAGGAAGTGATGGCGCGCAAGGGCAAGGTGATCCTGGTCTCTGATGATGACGGCATTGACGAGGCCGGCGACGGAGTCTGGAGCACCATCCGCATGCCGCATGTTCACACCAGTCTTGCACCGATCCTGTATTCGGTTCCCGCGCAATTGCTGGCCTATCACACGGCGGTTGCCAAGGGCACCGATGTGGATCAGCCGCGCAATCTGGCCAAGTCGGTCACGGTGGAGTGAATTATGGCCAAGCAGTTCCCGCAGCTTGAGGAAGCGCATCAAAAGTTCATCGAAGATCAGCATATGTTCTTCGTCGGCACCGCCGGGGCCGAAGGTCGTTTCAATATTTCCCCCAAGGGAATGGATTCGCTGCGGATATTGGGGCCGAACCGCATCGTCTGGATGAACCTGACCGGCAGTGGCAATGAAACGGCGGGGCATCTTTTGCAGGTCAACAGGATGACGCTGATGTGGTGTTCCTTCACCACGCGCCCGATGATCCTGCGCACCTATGGCACGGCACGTTGCCTGCATGTCGGGGATGATGGATGGGACGACTTTGCCGGCCTGTTCCCAAATCACCGAAGCGCACGGCAGATCTATGACCAGACGATCGACATGGTGCAGACCTCTTGCGGCTATGCCGTGCCTTTCTTGGAATTCCAATCCGACCGCGATACGATGCAGAAATGGGTGGATGGAAAATCAGACGAGGACATCCGCTCGTATTGGGTGGAAAGGAACAGCCATACGATTGATGGAAAGCCAACCGGCGTACCGATGTGAGCCCGATGCTGAGTGGATATCTAGATCAGATCAAAGCGCATGGTGACCCCGAGCGGGCGACCCAGATGGCCAGCTACCACAAGGCGGATCGCATATATCTGGGCGTCGCGAACCCGGTTCTCAACGACCTGACCAAGGCGTGGCGGAAAGAATTGGACGTACCGGCGCGGGTCGCATTGGCGGACGGGCTATGGCAAAGCAACATCCACGAAGGGCGGCTTGCTGCATCCAAGCTTTTGACTCAGGCACGCATCCGACCGGATGGGGCGGTTTGGAATTTGCTTCAAAGCTGGCTGCCGGATTTCGATGCCTGGGCCGTTGCGGACCATGCGTGCATGGCGATGCAAAAACGGCTTTCAGCAGATCCCGAACGGTTGGACGAGGTTGAACTGTGGACCCGGTCCGATCACATGTGGACCCGGCGCGCGGCCTTGGTCGCAACCCTGCCCTGGACCAAACAGAACCACCCCAAGCCTGACGATCTGCACCGCCGTGACCGCATCCTTGGCTGGGCTGCGGGATATGTTTCGGACCGCAACTGGTTCATCCAGAAATCCATAGCCTGGTGGCTGCGCGAACTGTCCAAACATGACCCAGAACGCGTGATCGCCTTTCTGAACCAGAACGGTGATGCCATGAAGCCGTTTGCCCGCCGTGAAGCAGGCAAATACCTGAAAAATCAGTCCACATAGACCTCAAGCTCGACAAGTTCGTCGAAGGGCACCAACAGGGCCCTCATGGCGTCCAGTGACAAGCGGCTGCCGCTGCTGTCCGGACCGGGAACCGGGACCAACGTAATATAGGCCTGCGCCCCGGTTCGTGGCACGACGACACGTGCCGTAACTTCGCTGTCCACCAGCGGTGTCTGCATCCAACGCCCCGGAGTGGTCGGATCCCCAAGCCCGGCGATGGTGGTTTTCGCCCCAACCCAGTTCGGGCGCGCGGAAACCGGTTCGGGCTGCAACACCTCTTCGGCAACTGCGGTGCCGGCTTCCGTGTCAGGCACCGTTTGGGCGGGCGCGTCGCCCCCGCCGAACACTCGGTCAGTCGTTGACTGCACGGCATCGCATCCGGCCGTCATTACGCATGTCAAAACAAGTATTTTCTTCATGCCGGAAACCTACAACCCTGCGCCCAGCTGTTCCAGCGCAAAGCACAGTTCGCCCTTGTCGCGAGCATGTTCCAGCTTTACCTATAATGGCATGACAGCTCCGCTAATCGACCCGTTTGCCCGCGCCATCACGTATCTCCGCGTCTCCGTCACGGACCGCTGCGACTTCCGCTGCGTGTATTGCATGTCCGAGAACATGACCTTTCTGCCCAAGAAAGACCTGCTGACTTTGGAGGAACTGGACCGGATGTGTTCGACCTTCGTCAGAATGGGGGTCGAAAAGCTGCGCATTACGGGTGGTGAGCCTTTGGTGCGTCGCAACATCATGACGTTCTTCAATTCGATGACACGTCATCTGGACAGCGGTGCATTGAAGGAGCTGACGCTGACAACCAACGGATCGCAACTGCACCGATTTTCCGATGATCTGTATGCGGCCGGTGTGCGTCGGGTGAATGTCTCGCTGGACACTCTGGATGATGACAAGTTCGCCAAGGTGACGCGCTGGGGTCGCCTGAAACAGGTTTTAAACGGAATCGACGCCGCGCAAAAAGCTGGCCTGCGGATCAAGATAAACGCCGTTGCCCTGAAAGGGTTCAACGAGCCCGAACTTCCCAAAATCACGGAATGGTGCGCCCAGCGGGATATGGATCTGACCTGGATCGAAGTCATGCCCATGGGTGATATTGGCAACGAAGACCGCCTGGATCAATACTGGTCGCTCAAGGACGTCCGGAAAGAATACGAAAACCACTATTCGGTCACCGATCTGGCCGAACGCAGCGGTGGCCCGGCCCGTTACGTGCGGCTCGAGGAAACCGGCCAGAAAATTGGCTTCATAACGCCGCTGTCGCACAATTTCTGTGAAAGCTGCAACAGGGTTCGCCTGACTTGCACGGGCGAGCTTTACATGTGCCTGGGTCAGGAAGACATGGCCGACCTGCGCGGCGCCCTGCGCGATCATCCCGATACCGAACAGCCACTTGAAGACGCAATCCGATCTGCGATCAATCTCAAACCCAAAGGGCATGACTTCGACTATTCCCGCCAAGCCGTCGATGGCCGGATGAGCCGTCACATGAGCCATACAGGCGGCTGATATGCCGGATCATGACGGCCGCCCCACGGCGTTGTACCATGTGTACTGCGCCCTAACGTCTCTGGCCGCGCCTCTGATATGGCGGGTCGTTCGGAACAAGCTGCGTGCAGCAAACGTACCTGATAAGCGGCAACAAGAACGCCTTGGCCATGCCAGCCTGCCCAGACCAAATGGGCGTTTGATCTGGTTCCACGCCGCCAGCGTCGGTGAAAGCCTTTCGGTCCTCAGCCTGATCAGACGGCTGGCAGACCGCCTGCCCGAGGCCGAGTTTCTGATCACCTCCGGCACCCCGACTTCAGCGGCACTGATCGGAAAACGCCTGCCGCCCCGTACACGGCATCAATTCCCGCCGCTTGACACGGCAGGCCCGGTCCGGCGCTTTCTGAACCATTGGCAACCAGAGGGCGGAGTTTTTGTCGAGAGTGAGATATGGCCGCGGTTGATCGTCGAAAGCGCCAGACACGGCGTTCCGCTGGCCCTTCTGAATGCACGACTGTCGGACAAGTCCGTTGCCGGTTGGAAAAAACGCCCCAGAACAGCGCGGTTCGTTTTGAACAAGTTCAACCTGTTCCTGACGCAAAACGACAAAACCGCAGCCAACCTGACAGCCATGGGTGCCCCTGCCGGCCGCGTCCGGCCCGGCACCAATCTCAAGGCCATGTCAGACCCTCTTCCCATAGACCACGGCACGCTGGATGACATCGGTTCTCAGGTTTCTGGCAGACCTGTGTGGATCGCCAGTTCAACCCATGCCGGTGAAGAGGAAATCGTTCTGGCCGCGCATCAATCACTTCTGGAACGCTGGCCCGATCTGCTGCTGCTGCTGATCCCCCGCCACCCAGAGCGCCGTTGCGATATCGCAAAACTACTGGACGCCTCCGATCTTAGCGCCGCGTTCCGATCAGATAGTTCCCCGATCGAAACCGAAACCCAGGTATATGTCGCCGATACATTGGGCGAGACCGGCACATGGTACGCTCTGTCTCCCATCGTGTTCCTGGGCGGTTCCCTGAAAAACATCGGCGGCCACAACCCTTTCGAACCCGCCCAGGCCGGAGCCGCCGTGATAACCGGCCCCGGATACTTCAATTTTGCTGAAACTTTCGCGCCGATGATCAAAGCCGGTGGCGCCATCGAGGTTCGAACCGAAACAGATCTCTCTGCGGCGGTCGACCTTTGGCTTTCAGACGATCAAGCCCTGACCCGGGCCCGCAGCGCCGCCCAATCCTGCGTCCAGACGCAAAGCAACGCACTGGACTCCGTCGTGGAAACGCTTTGCTGTTCGCTCAACCTGACGTGATCAGGCGGGATCCCTCTTCATCTGGCCAAAAATATCCCGGGGGTGTGGGGGCAGAGCCCCCACCCGCCCCATCAGGCCGCCGGCATCCGCTGCTCGACGATCTCTGCCCACCAGCTGCACCCGGCGGGAATCGCCTCATCGTTGAAGTTGTATTCCGGGTGGTGAACCATGGCCGTATCGCCGTTACCCACGAGAATATAGGCGCCAGGGCGCTCCTCCAGCATAAAGGCAAAATCCTCGCCGCCCATGACCAAAGGCGCATCGTCGCAATCGCCGGATACCGACCGGGCAACAGCTGCGGCAAACTCAGTCTGCTCTTCACTGTTCACCATCACCGGATACCCACGGATGTAGGTCACATCGGCGGTGCCTCCGAACGTTGCCGCCACACCATTGCAGATCTCATTGATCCGCTTTTCGGCCAGATCCCGCATATCCTTGCTCATGGTGCGCACGGTACCCTTGATCTGAACAGTCTGCGGGATCACGTTGAACGCTTTCGACGAGGTCTCGAACGACGTCACCGACACCACGACCTGATCGATCGGATCGGCATTGCGCGAGGAAATCGTCTGAAGCGCCAACACCGCCTGCGCGGCCAGTACCGTGGTATCTACTGTTTCATGCGGCTTGGCAGCATGACCACCGCGCCCTTCAAAAGTGATGTCGAACTGATCGGTTGCGGCAAAGAAAGAACCGGGGCGGATGGCGAACTTGCCCACAGGTTGACCCGGCCAATTGTGCATGCCGTAGACTTCCTGAATATTCCAGCGGTCCATCATGCCATCTTCACACATTTCACGACCACCGCCGCCGCCCTCTTCGGCAGGCTGGAAGATTACAACAACCGTGCCATCGAAATTGCGGGTTTCAGACAGGTACTTCGCCGCACCAAGCAGCATCGCCGTGTGGCCATCGTGGCCGCAGGCATGCATTGCGCCCGGCGTTTTCGAGGCATAGTCCAACCCCGTCGCCTCATGGATCGGCAGCGCATCCATATCTGCGCGCAGGCCGATCACCTTTCCCTTGCTGTCCGACTTGCCTTTGATCACCCCCACGACACCGGTACGTCCGATACCGGTCACCACCTCATCGCAGCCGAACTCCTTCAGCTTCTCGGCCACCTTCGCGCTGGTGCGGTGGGTCTCAAACAGGATCTCTGGATTTTCGTGCAGATCCCTTCTCCATTCCGTGATTTCATTCTGCAATTCGGCAAAGCGGTTTTTGACTGGCATGTCTATTCTCTCCTAATTCAGTTCAAGCCGCCGGCATTCGGCGCTCGACCATTTCTGCGAACCACGAACATCCGATCGGGATGATCTCGTCGTTGAAATCGTATTCAGGGTGGTGCAACCCGGCGCTGTCTCCGTTGCCCAGAACAATGAAAGCTCCGGGCCGTTCCTCCAGCATGAACGAGAAATCCTCGCCCCCCATCACCATCGGCGCCTCGATGCAGCTGCCCCCGACCGAGACTGCGGCCTCTGCCGCATATTCGGTTTGGGTTTCGGCATTGATCGTCACCGGAACGCCGCGCGAGTAATTGACGTTCACGGAACCACCGAATGTTGCTGCAATCCCTTCGGCGACCTCTTTGAGGCGCTGTTCGATCAGATCTCGCATCTGGTTGGAATGGGTTCGGACCGTGCCGCGTATCTGCGCCGATTGCGGGATCACGTTGAACGCTTTCGATGACATCTCGACAGACGTCACCGAAAGCACGGCTTGCAGGATCGGATCGGCATTGCGCGACACGATCGTCTGCAATGCCACGATCAGTTGTGACAGCATCACCGTCGTATCGACCGTTTCATGGGGTTTTGCAGCGTGACCGCCGCGCCCTTCAAGATGGATATCAAACTCGTCCGCTGCGGCCAGCAAAGGGCCCGAACGGATCGCGAACTGCCCGGTCGGCAGGCCCGGTACGTTGTGCATCGCATAGACTTCCTGAATGCCGAACCGGTCCATCAGACCGTCCTTGCACATGGCCTCGGCGCCATTCCCGCCCTCTTCGGCAGGCTGAAAGATCACGATTGCAGTGCCATCGAAATTGCGCGTCTCAGAGAGGTACTTTGCCGCCCCCAAAACCATGGCGGTATGCCCGTCATGCCCGCAGGCATGCATCGCGCCTGATGTCTTCGAGGCATAGTCCAGCCCGGTCTGTTCCTGCATCGGCAGCGCATCCATGTCGGCGCGCAGGCCAATCACCCGGCCCTGCGTGTCGCTCTTTCCCTGAATGACCCCGACCACGCCGGTGCGACCGATGCCTGTAACGACCTCATCACAGCCGAATTCCTTCAGCTTTTCCGCCACCAGCGCGCTGGTGCGATGCGTGTCGTACAGAATTTCCGGATGTTGGTGAATGTCACGCCGCCAGCCTGTGATCTCTTCGTGCATCTCTGCAAGGCGGTTTTTGATCGGCATGTCACTCTCCCTCAAATTAAGCCACGGGCAATCGTCGTTCCACGATCTCGGCAAACCAACTGCAACCGGCGGGAATCGCATTGTCGTCAAAATTGTATTCCGGGTGATGGCACATGGCCGTGTCCCCGTTCCCGATAAAGATGTAAGCTCCGGGCCGTTCTTCAAGCATGTAGGCGAAATCTTCCGACGGCATGATCGGATCAGTGCTGTCATTGACCTTGCCCGCCACGGCCTCGGCCGCCTCGGCAGCGTATGCCGTCTCAGCCTCGGAATTCACAGTCACAGG
The DNA here is from genome assembly GCF_056541565.1 of Ruegeria sp. AG6. Taxonomy (NCBI): domain Bacteria; kingdom Pseudomonadati; phylum Pseudomonadota; class Alphaproteobacteria; order Rhodobacterales; family Roseobacteraceae; genus Ruegeria; species Ruegeria sp. AG6. The sequence goes on from NZ_JBQFYQ010000001.1 coordinate 1,247,776, forward strand.
ATAGCCGGGCGACCAGACGACATCTGCCTTTGCGCCGAAGGCCGAGGCCGTATCCTCGGCGATCCTGCGAACGCGCTCTTCTGCAATGGCGCGGTATTCGGGGTCGAGCGTCCGGACGGTCCCCTGCAAGCGGACGGTATGCGCGATCACGTTCGACGCGACACTGTCCGTTTCAAACGTACCCACGGTCAGCACCACGCGTTTGATCGGATCGACGGTGCGCGCCACGACGGATTGCAACGACACGACGATATGCGAGGCCACCAGCGTGGTGTCTACCGCGTCATGCGGTGCAGCCGCGTGTCCGCCCTTGCCGGTGATCGTGATTTCGAATTCATCAGATGAAGCCAGCAATGCGCCGGGTCGGATCGCGAATTCGCCCACCGGCAACCCCGGCATATTGTGCATGCCATAGACCTCATCAATGCCCCAGCGGTCCATCAGGCCGTCCTGACACATGGCCAGACCGCCTGCGCCACCTTCTTCGGCGGGCTGAAAAATCAGAACAACGGTGCCATCGAAGTTTCGGGTTTCAGCCAGGTACTGGGCGGCCCCAAGCAGCATCGAGGTATGCCCGTCATGCCCGCAGGCGTGCATCTTGCCCGATACAGTCGAGGCATAGTCCAACCCCGTCGCTTCTTCGATCGGCAATGCATCCATGTCAGCGCGCAATCCGATCACGCGCCCGGTCGTATCCTGCCGTCCCCGGATCACAGCCACGACACCCGTCCGGCCAATTCCCGGCGTGATCTCATCCACACCAAATTTCTTGAGACGCTCGACAACGAAAGCAGCCGTTTCATGCACGTCATACATCAGTTCAGGATGTGCGTGCAGGTGGCGGCGCCACTTGGTAATATCACCATGCATCTCTGCAAGTCTGTTTTTGACTGGCATCTCAAGACCCTCCCCTGAACCACTGAGGCCACGTTGAATGTTACGCCGCGCTCAGCCTTTCAACCAATCGTTGCATGAACCCATGCCCAGCTTCGAATTGCGCGATCGATATGAACTCGTTCGGCTGATGAGCCTGCGCGATATCGCCGGGGCCGCAAATCACGGCTGAATACCCGGCCGCCTGAAACTGCCCTGCCTCGGTCCCATAGCTGACGACGTGACTTGCGTTGTCCCCGGTCAGGGCGCGCACCAAAGCTTCGGCTTCTCCGTCCTGTTCGGGCACCAGCCCCGGGATCGCGAAATGTTCAGACAGTTCGATGCGCGTATCGGGGTGAACGGCCTGCATCCGAGCTTCGACCTGGCGGACCTGTTCGATATAGGCATCGCGCCATTCAGCCTGCGTTTCGTCCGGCACCGTGCGGAAATCCATCATGAAAGTGCAGTCTTTGGCGGTGATGTTATGGGCTGTCCCGCCTTCAATCATGCCGACATGACAGGTTGTCCACGGCGGGTCAAATACGGCTGCGATTTCGCTCGGCTCAGCAGCCATGCTTTCGGCATTTCGGTGATTTGCCCAATCAATCAAAGGCGCCGCCGCCATGATCGCGTTCACGCCAGTGTGCATGATCGAGCTGTGCACTTCGAACCCGACGATATGTGTATCTATGCCGAACCCGCCCTTATGCCCCGTCACCGCCTGCATCATCGACGGCTCACCCACTATCACTGCCGATCCCTTGGGCAGAACCTGTTGCATTGCTTCAATCATCGGCGGCGCACCGGTGCATCCGACCTCTTCGTCAAAGCTGAGCGCCAGCTGAAGCGGCCGGCTGATATTGGCATAGTGTGCTTCGACCAGAGCCCAGATGGCCAGGGCGTCAAACCCCTTCATGTCGCAGGTGCCGCGACCGAAGTACTTGCCGTCTTTCTCGGTCACCGTGAAAGGATCAGTGTCCCACGGCTGACCGTCCACCGGCACGACATCCGTGTGACCGGACAGAACCACCGCACCTTCTTCCAATGGACCAACATGCGCAAAGATCGCGGCCTTGTGCGGTTGGTCCGGATCTGGCCAGCGGTGGCTTTCGATTCCGTGGCCTTGCAAGTAGTCCTGAACCCAATCCACCAGCGGCAGATTGGAATCACGGCTTACGGTCGGAAATGAGATCAGCAGTGTCATGATCTCAAGCGGAGTCAGGCGTTTCGCCATTTGGGTCAATACCCGCTGTCCGTGGTCAGAATGAAGTGCCCTGCCTCAACCTCTTGATATTGCGAAGGTTCCGGCGTGTAGTTGGTGGGATGAATAGGAGAAGGGATCGGTTTGAAATTCAGATCCTTTTCCGATTTCCGCTTGTTCGGGTCTGCGATCGGAACCGCCTTCATCAGCGCCTGCGTATAGGGATGTTGCGGGTTCTCGAACACCCGCGCCCGGGGCCCGAGTTCGACAATGCGCCCCAGATACATGACCCCGACATAGTGGCTGACGCGTTCGACAACGGCCATGTCGTGGCTGATGAACAGGTATGACAGGCCCAGCTCGGACTGCAATTCCATCATCAGGTTCAGAACCTGCGCCTGCACCGACACGTCAAGGGCCGAGACCGCCTCATCCGCAATGATCAGCTTGGGGTTCAGGGCCAAAGCGCGGGCAATTGCAATCCGCTGACGCTGACCGCCCGACATTTCATGCGGGAAGCGACGCATGAAGCTGCGCGGCAATTGCACCTTGTCGAACAATTGTGCCACGCGATCCTGAAGTTCGGATCCCGATGCCACACCATAATTGCGCATCGGCTCGGCCACTTGGTCGACCAGCTGCATCTGCGGGTTCAGCGACGCGAACGGGTCCTGGAAAATCATCTGCATGTCCAGCCGCGCCTTGCGCAAACCAGATGGATCAAGCTTCATGATATCGACACCGTCCAGATCAATCTCGCCCGCCAAAGGCTCAACCAGCCGCAGGATCGAGCGCCCAGCCGAAGACTTGCCGCACCCGGATTCGCCGACAAGACTGAGCGTCTGACCTTTGTTCAGAGTGAACGAGACATCCTCGACCGCATGAACGTTCGAAATCGTGCGCCGCAAAAGCCCGCCTTTGACCGGGAACCGTGTTGTCAGGTTCTTGACGGTCAGCAGAACCTCTTCCGTACCCGGAATTGGTGCAATTTTCTGCCCTTCGACCCCCAGTAGCTTCATCGGCTCGGGCGCAGATTTACCCTGCATCTCGCCCAGTTTCGGCACCGCGGCCAGAAGCGCCTTGGTATAGTCGTGCTGCGGGTTTTCAAAGATTTCCTTGACCGTGCCTTCTTCGACCTTGTTGCCGCGGAACATCACCACCACGCGGTCAGCCATCTGGGCAACCACGGCCATGTCGTGGGTGATGAACATCACCGCAGTTCCGGTTTCCCGCTTGAGGCGGTCCATCAAGGCCAGGATCTCGGCCTGAATGGTCACATCCAGCGCCGTGGTGGGTTCGTCGGCGATCAACAGGCGCGGCTCACAGGCCATCGCCATCGCAATGACAACACGTTGGCGCATCCCGCCCGACAACTCGTGAGGGTATTGTTTCAGACGGCGCTCGGGCTCTGGGATACGGACCTGACGCAGCAGTTCCAGCGCCCGTTGCTCGGCCTGCGCCTTCGTCATGTCCTTGTGGATGCGCAGACCTTCGGTTAACTGCCGGCCCACGGTGAAAACGGGGTTCAGCGCGGTCATCGGCTCTTGAAAGATCATCCCGATCTCGTTGCCGCGAATCTGTTTCATCAGATCCTGATCGGCCTTGGCCAGGTTCATTTTTTCGCCATCGCGGCGATCAAACAGCAGTTCGCCGCCCGCGATTTCGCCGCCACCAAACTCGACCAGACGCATCAAAGACAAAGATGAAACCGACTTCCCCGAGCCCGATTCGCCAACGATACAAACGGTTTCGCCTGGTTTGACCTCGAACGAGACGTCCTCAACACCAACAACGGGACCGTCCTTTGTCTGAAACTCCACCCGCAGTTTTTTGATTTGAGCAATAGGCTGATCCAGCACGTGCGCGCTCCCTTGACGAGGTAATTCTTGTTCTGAGTGCCGAACGCTACGGCGGGCCACCGGGAAAAGTCAAACCCATTACACATTTTCGCGACGGCACCACTTGCATTTTTCTCAAGTTCTGTTTCGATACCCAACGTAACCGCCTTGGGGAAGCAGCGCCGACGGAATCCGTTAGCGCTATTATCGTGAATGATCAAAATCTTACCCCGAAGCGGCAACGCCAAACCCGCAGGCCTTGCGGAGATAATCGAGACACGAACGTGTCCAATTCGGGAGTGACTTATGAAAATCAAAACCCTTTTGCTTGGTGCGATCGCAAGCACGGCAATGGCCCCGATGGCCTTTGCCGAGCGCGGTTCGGACGGCAATGTCAGCATCATCTATTGGCAGGCTCCGTCGATCCTGAACCCGTTCCTGTCCGGCGGTACGAAAGACGTGGAATCAGCCTCGCTGGTGATCGAGCCACTTGCACGCTACGACCAGGACGGCAACATGGTGCCATTTCTGGCGTCTGAAATCCCGACCGTGGAAAATGGCGGTGTCAGCGAAGACCTGACGTCGATCACATGGAAAATCGCGCCGGGAATCACGTGGTCTGACGGCTCTCCGTTCACCGCTGCTGACGTGAAGTTCACCGCTGATTACTGCATGCACCCGGAAGGTGGCTGCGCACAGGTCACCAAGTTCGAAGGCGTCACCTCGGTCGAAGCTGTTGATGACCTGACCGTCAAGGTCACTTTCGACGCACCGACCCCCTTCCCCTATGGCCCGTTCGTCGGCGGTGAAAGCCCGATCCTACAAAAGGCCCAGTTCGAAAACTGCATGGGCGCCAAAGCCCCCGAATGCACCGAGCAGAACTTCAACCCGATCGGCACCGGCCCCTTTGTCGTCACCGAGTTCAAGCCGAACGACGTGATCACCTTCAAGGCCAACGACAACTATCGTGATCCGGCAAAACCTGCCTTTGCGACCGTGACCTTCAAAGGCGGCGGTGACGCGACAGCTGCTGGTCGTGCTGTCATGGAAACTGGTGAGTTTGATTATGCCTGGAACCTGCAACTGGCTCCGGAAGTGATCGCTCAGATGCAGGAAGGTGGCAAAGGTACGCCGGTTGCAGGCTTCGGCCCGCTGGTCGAGCGCATCATGCTGAACCAGACCAACCCGTCGCCTGAGCTGCCTGAAGGCGAGCGTTCGACGGCCAAGCATCCGCACCCATTCCTGAAGGACCCGGCCGTTTACAAAGCCATGTCGATGGCCATCGACCGTCCGCTGCTGGTGGAAATCGGCTATGGTCAGGCTGGTAAAGTGACCTGCAACTGGGTTCCGGCCCCTGCTGCGTTCAACTCGACCTCGATGACCTGTGACACCCAGGATATCGAAGGCGCCAAGAAACTGCTGGATGATGCCGGCATCGTCGACACCGATGGCGACGGCGTCCGCGAGAAGGATGGCGTTCCGCTGAAGATCGTCTATCAGACCTCGACCAACGCCGTCCGTCAGGACTTCCAGGCGCTGATCAAGGAATGGTGGAGCCAGATCGGCATCGAAACCGAACTGCGCAACATCAACGCATCGGTCTTCTTCGGTGGTGACCCGGGCTCGCCCGACACGTTCCAGAAGTTCTATGCCGACGTTGAAATGTACGCCAACACCTTCAACGGCACCGACCCGCAGTCCTATCTGGGCAACGGCCTGTGCGACAAAGCTCCGCGTCCTGACTCGCAGTGGCAGGGCGAAAACATCAGCCGCTTCTGCAACGAAGAGTTCGACAAGCTGCACGCTCAATTGGCCGAAACCGCTGGTCTGGAAGCGCGTGCGGAAATCGCCAAGCAGCTGAATGACATCATGGTTCAGAATGGTGGTATGATCCCGCTGGTTCACCGTGGTCGCCTGTCGGCGCATGCAAACACCCTGGGTGGCGTTGTCCTGAACGTTTGGGACAGCGAGCTGTGGAACATTGCGGACTGGTACCGCAAGACCGGTTCCTAAGCACTGACCTTGCAAAACCGCGCCCCGATCGTTATCGGGGCGCGGTCATTTGCAACCCACCCCAACAAGAAGACGCATATAAAGGCGCCTCTTAATGCTTAATTTCACAATCAGACGACTGGTGCTGGCCGTTCCAACGCTGCTGTTCATCAGCCTCGTCATCTTCCTGCTCCTCGAACTCGCACCCGGCGATCCGATGGCGCAGGTTCCGCTCACCGTTCCCCCCGAAGTCAAGGAAAAGATGCGCGAGGCGCTTGGCCTTGGCCAGCCGATGCATATCCGGTTCTGGAAGTGGATCGTGCAATTCTTCTGGATCGAACCGCAGGTTCTGATAGACCACATCTTCGGCACCAGTTTTTCCGCAGGCGACCTGCGTGTAATATCCTGGCAGACCCGCTCGCCCGTCATGGACATCGTCGTTCAGCGTATCCCGCAGACCCTGTGGGTTGTCGGCACCGCCTATGTTGTCGCCATCCTGATCGCGCTGCCCATCGGCATCTATTCGGCCTATCGCCAGTATTCCTGGTTCGACCAGATGGGCACCTTCGTGTCGATGGTCGGCTTCTCGGTCCCTCCGTTTTTCTCGGGCGTTCTGGTGATCGTGATCTTCTCGGTCCAGTTGGGCTGGTTCCCTTCGATCTATGACACGACCCATGTGGTCAACAGCTGGGACAGCTTCGTCGTGCAGCTGAAGCAGATGATCATGCCGGTCATGGTGCTGGCGTTGCAGATCACGGCACAGCTCAGCCGTTTCATGCGCGCCTCGATGCTGGACAATCTCAACCAGGATTACGTTCGCACCGCCCGCGCCAAGGGGCTCAGCGAATACACGGTCGTCATGGTCCACGTCCTGCGGAACTCGATGATCCCTGTGGTCACGGTCATTGCACTGGGCATTCCGGCCATCTTCGGCGGCGCCATCATCACCGAGCAGGTATTCAAGGTGAATGGCATCGGCCAGTTGCTGATTGGCGCCATTCAGGCCAATGACCTGCCAATGGTGCAAACCCTGACCTTCATCTTTGCCGTGCTGATCGTGTTGTTCAACCTGATCGCCGACGTCCTGTATGGCATTCTGGACCCGAGGATTCGCTATGACTGATCACGACAAATCAGACACGCTGATCCCCGACGAAGGTCTGGCCCCGGCATCCACCGCGCTGCCAACCGCTGATGTGATGGAGGAACTCACGACCCCGCCGCGCAGCCAATGGCGCGACGTCTGGGATCAGTTCAAGACGCACAAGGGCGCCATGGTGGGTGCGGTGCTGTTCATCCTGATCGTGGCGGGCGTCTATCTGGGCCCCTATCTCTGGAGCATCGATCCAACGCAGATCGATATCCGGGCCCGCAATCAGGGGCCAAGCTGGGCGCATCCCTTCGGCACCGACCAGTTGGGCCGGGATATTCTGGCGCGCATGATGTCGGGCGGTCAAACCTCGGTATCGGTGGGCATCACCGCGATGCTGCTGGCACTGTTCCTGGGATCGTTCATCGGCGTTCTGGCCGGGTTCTTCAAACGGCTGGATGGTCCGCTCATGCGTCTGACAGACCTGTTTCTGGCCCTGCCCCTGCTGCCCTTGCTGCTGGTCATGATGCTGCTGTTCCGCGAGCCCCTGTCGGCCGCGTTCGGGTTGGAGCGTGGGATCTTCATCCTGATCGTCTGCGCCATCGGCATCACCTCATGGATGCCGACCGCACGGATCGTGCGCGGTGATGTGCTGGCCATCAAGGAACGCGAATTCGTTCTGGCGGCACGCTCCATCGGCACCAGTAACAGTCAGATCATCACGCGGCACATTCTGCCCAACGTGCTTTCACCGATCATGGTGTCCGCGACGCTGGGGATTGCCACGGCGATCATTACCGAAAGCGCGCTTTCCTTCCTGGGTCTGGGCTTTCCGCCCGACTTCCCGACATGGGGCCGCCTGCTGTTCGACGGAGTCGATTACCTACAGCAATACCCCGAGCGTGTGTTCTGGCCTGGTCTGGCAATCTCGCTGACTGTCCTGAGCGTCAACTATCTGGGTGACGGTCTGCGCGACGCACTGGATCCCCGCATTCGCGGACGCTGAAACAAGTTCAGTCGGCGCGCCTCAGCGCGCCGGCCAACAGCACGATCAGAACGGCCAATGGCAACAGCACGGCGAATGCCAGACGCAGGCCGAACACTTCCGCCAAAAAGCCGATCAACGGCGGACCGATCAACAGCCCCCCATACCCCAATGTCGCAACACTTGCGATGGCTTGCCCCGGCGGCACATTCGGATCGCTGGCCGCCCGGCTGAATGCCAGTGGCATGATCACGGCATAACCTATTCCCATCAATGCAAAGCCGGCCAGCACGGGCAGGATCGTTGCTGTTGAAACCACCGTAATAACACCAAACGCCGCGCAAATACCGCCGAACCGGGCGGAAACGACTGGACCGAACCGGATAATAACAAGCGCGCCTGCAAGTCGAAACGCCACCATGGTTACTGAAAACACCGCATAGCCCAAGGCAGCGACGCTTTCCGACGCCCCCGTAATGTCACGCAGATATATCGCGCTCCAGTCTGCCACGGCCCCTTCGCCCAACGCTCCGCACAAGGCGGCTATGCCAACCAGTATCAACGCGCCGGATGGCAAGGCGAAGACCGTACTCTGAGGCTCTTGGGATTGGCGCGAGGTCCAGCTTACCCAGGATGACGCAAGCGCAAGGCCAACAACCACGCCACCCGCCAACAGGAAGTGCACAAGAACCGTCAGCCCCATCTGAACCGCGGCATAACCGCTGAGCGCGCCAAGACCTGCACCAAGGCTCCACATTGCATGGAACGAGGACATAACGGGTTTGTCATATGCCTGCTCTACCTCGGCGGCCCATGCATTCATCGCAACATCCATCGACCCGTGGAAGGCGCCAAAGACAAACAGGAACACTGCCAGCCCCCAAAGCCCATCCGCCATGGCCAGCAAGATCAGCGACCCCGTATACAGAATCGCAATGATCCGGGTGATTGCAACAGCGCCGAAACGATCCGTAAGCCGCCCGGTTATCGGGAAAGAGCAGACAGCCCCAGCAGCCATGAACAATAGGCCGAACCCGAGCGCATCATGGGACAGTTCCAAGCGGTCGCGTAAGGCGGGAATGCGCGACGCCCAGATTCCGAACAGGGCACCATTCAGAATGAACATGGCGGCGACAGCGCGCCATGCTGCAACTATGCTTGCCATCCCATGCCCTCGCTCAGCTTACCCAATGCCACCGTTCTACAGGTCAGAAAAAACTTGGCAATTGCTGCTCAACCGAGCCGTTTGCGAATGCGTCGCACCGAGTACCACACCGCGGCGACAACCGGGATCGTAACCGCCGCCGTCAGCATGCCCTTGCTGATGCCAGAGGCCGTCAGCGGATACAAAAGATAGCTGACCAGCGAAACCGCGTAATAGCTGATGGCAACCACGGAAAGCCCCTCGACCGTATGTTGCAAGCGCAGCGCCAGATCAGCCCGACGGTCCATGCTTTCCAGCAACGCCTGATTTTGCGCGCTTCTTTCCACATCCACTCTTGTCCGCAGCAACTCACCCGCGCGGATCGCCCGGTCCGACAAGGCCTCAAGGCGGCGTTCCGTGGATTTCACGGTGCGAATTGCAGGGTCATATCGGCGCATCATAAAATCGGCGAAATTCTGACCACCCTCGAAACGTTCTTCTCGCAACACTTCGATCCTCTGGTTGACGATGGCCTCATACGCCCCGGTGGCTCCGAACCGGAAAGAACACCGTGCCGACAATGTTTCGAGCTCGATCGACGTTGCCAGCAAATCCTGCAACAGCGCGTCAGGCTGCGCCGAGTTGCCTGTCATCTGCCCCATCAATCGGGTGAGTTGCCCATCCAGCTCTCCGATACGCGGCATCAGCTGCTTGACGCGCGCAAAACCCAGCATCGACATCGCCTTATACGTTTCAATTTCGCAAAGACGCTGAATAATCCGTCCCGTCCGACGCCGTCCGGTGCCCTCGGCCACGAACAAGGCAAAGCGCATGTGACCTGCCGGATCGATCCGAAAATCACTGGCACAAACCGCTGCATCGTCCAACACCCTGGACACGGCCAGGCTTTCCGGCTCGAACCAATCCAGCAGTTTCGATTTCACCACGTCGTCACTTTCGCGTTCAACCACGCGCACCAGAACCGACGTAACCCTTTGACCCGGACTGGCCATCAACCAATCGGGCGGAAAGACCTCAAAGTCAGCCGGGTCAAAGGCGCGTTCACTCACATTCTGCGCGATCGCCGTATAGGTCACGAATTCGGTATGCTGCTCCCACTTCAACCAGTGGCGTCCAATCTGGCCCGCGTAATGCGTGGCGTCCGGCCGAGGGTGCTGCGCACCGTGGCGATCCAGCAGGTCGATCAAATGAGCCAAATCCTCACGTCGATCGCGCGCCACGGCGGCCTCAGGCTTTTTGATCGCAAGAAAGACCACCGTACAGGGCATTGACGCGACCGGAAACGGTCGAGCATGCAGTTCATTGGCCAGCGCATAGCGAAGGGGATGGTCATCTATCGGTGTCATGTGAGGCTCCGCATCGTCACGCGCACTATACGGCACATAATTGACACATCAATTCTCTTTTTATTTCACGTACTTACAGGGGTACAACGGTATACAACCCTGCTATCTCATTGATTTGGCTGCCACAGCTCGATGGGGTTGCCTTCGGGATCATGGATGCGGGCAAATTTTCCAACTTCGCTGTCCCAGTCTGGATTGGTCTCCACCGTGATTCCAGCTTGCTCAAGCTGCGCCGTCAACGCGGCCAAGTCATCAACACGAAAATTGATCATCCACTGCTGATCGGCCCGCCCGAAATACGCGGTGTCCTCCGCGAATGGCGCAAAGACCGTATAGCCTTCACGCTGCTTCCAGGGCACGGGGTCATAATGATTGACGCCCAGGTGCTTCTCATACCAGGCGCTCAGCGCTTTAGGGTCGCGGGCGCGAAAGAACACTCCGCCAATACCATTCACTTTCTCCATCCTCGACCTCCTGCCATCTGTGCCGCCACCCCAGACTACCACACTCCGCCTGCTTCATCTGGCTGGAAATATCCTGGGGGTTTGGGGGCAACGCCCCCATACAAACTCAAAAAAGAAAAGGGCGCCCAAAGGCGCCCTTTGCAATCGGATCCAACGCGACGATCAATCGATCATCGGCAGCAGCTTGTCCAGCGACTCCTTGGCGTCGCCGTAGAACATGCGGGTGTTCTCTTTGAAGAACAGCGGGTTTTCGATGCCAGAATACCCGGTGCCCTGACCACGTTTCGACACAAAGACCTGCTTGGCTTTCCAGCATTCCAGAACCGGCATGCCGGCGATGGGACTGTTGGGATCTTCCTGTGCCGCAGGGTTCACGATGTCGTTCGAGCCGATGACGATTGCCACATCCGTGTCCGGAAAGTCGTCGTTGATTTCGTCCATTTCCAGAACGATATCATACGGCACCTTCGCTTCGGCCAGCAAAACGTTCATGTGGCCCGGCAAGCGGCCCGCCACAGGGTGGATTGCGAAACGAACGTTCTTGCCCTTGGCCCGCAGCTTGCGCACCAGTTCGGAAACCGATTGCTGCGCCTGTGCCACAGCCATGCCATAGCCCGGAATGATGATCACGCTGTCCGCGTCGTTCAAGGCTGCAGCAACGCCATCGGCCTCGATTGCGATCTGTTCGCCTTCAACGGCCATCTGTTCGCCCTGCGGGCCGCCAAAACCGCCAAGTATCACGCTGACAAAGTGGCGGTTCATCGCCTTGCACATGATGTAGGACAGGATTGCACCGCTTGAACCCACCAGCGCACCGACCACGATCAGTAGGTCGTTGCCCAGCGAGAAACCGATCGCCGCGGCCGCCCAACCCGAATAGCTGTTCAGCATCGACACAACCACCGGCATGTCGGCACCACCGATGCCCATGATCAGATGATAGCCGATGAACAACGCTGCCAGCGTCATCAGGATCAGCGGGAACAGACCCCCTGTCGATGTGTACCAGATCAGGCAGATCAGCGAGAGACCCGCCGCCGCCGCGTTCAGCGCATGGCCACCGGGCAGCTTTGTCGCTGCCGAGGTCACCTTGCCCGCCAGCTTGCCATAGGCGACGACCGACCCGGTAAAGGTGATCGCACCAATGAAAATGCCCAGGAACAGTTCCACGTGCAGGATTGCCAGCTCGGCCGGGGTTTTCTTGGCAATCAACTTGGCAAAAGACCCCAGATCGGACAGATCCGCCTGGCTGGCACTGTCCGCAATGGCCATGACCTGCGCCACGTTGCCGATCTCGAAATGCGCGTTGAAGCCGACGAACACGGCCGCAAGACCGACCAGCGAGTGCATCGCCGCAACAAGCTGCGGCATCTCGGTCATCTGCACGCGCTGCGCAACATACTGGCCGATGAAACCACCGCCCGCGATCAGCAGCAGCGACAGAAGCCACAGACCCGAGCCCGGGCCAACCAGCGTGGCGAAAACCGCCAGCGCCATACCGACGATGCCATACCAGACCGCGCGCTTGGCGCTTTCCTGGTTCGACAAACCGCCGAGCGAAAGGATGAAAAGGACAGCCGCAACAACATAGGCGGCAGTGGTGAAGCCATAATCCATGTGCCCGGTCTCCTTAAGATTTCTGGAACATGGCGAGCATGCGCCGGGTTACGAGGAAACCGCCGAAGATGTTGATCCCGGCCATGAAGACGGACAGTGCCGCCAACAGAATGACCAGGAACGACCCCGATCCGATCTGCATCAGGGCCCCGACGATGATGATCGACGAGATCGCGTTGGTGATCGCCATCAGCGGAGTGTGCAGGCTGTGTGCGACGTTCCAGATCACCTGGAAGCCCACAAAGATGGCCAGCACGAAGACGATGAAGTGCTGCATGAAACTGGCCGGAGCGATCAGCCCCACCAGCAGCATCAGCACGCCACCAACACCCAGCAGGGTAAATTGCTGCTTGGTCTGCGCCTTGAAGGCCGCAATTTCCTGCGCCTTCTTTTCTTCCGGGGTCAGTTCCTTGACCTCGGGCTTTTTCTGCGCCGCGATTGCCTGCACCTTGGGTGGTGGCGGCGGGAAGGTGATCTCACCCTCATAGGTCACGGTCGCGCCGCGGATCACGTCATCTTCCATGTCGTGATTGATCTGGCCGTCCTTTTCAGGCGTCAGATCGGTCATCATGTGACGGATATTGGTCGCGTACAAAGACGAAGACTGCGCCGCCATCCGGCTGGGGAAGTCGGTATAGCCGATGATGGTCACGCCATTGTCGGTCACCACCTTTTCGTCCGGCACGGTACCTTCGACGTTCCCGCCGCGTTCGGCCGCAAGGTCAACGATGACCGAGCCCGGCTTCATGGCCTTGACCATGTCTTCCAGCCACAGCTTTGGCGCCGGACGGTTGGGGATCAGTGCCGTGGTGATGACGATATCTATTTCCGGGGCCAGCTCTCGAAACTTGGCCAGCTGCGCATTGCGGAACTCTTCTGACTGGACGGAAGCATACCCGCCGGTGGCCGCACCATCCTGCTGTTCTTCTTCGAAGTCCAGATAGACGAACTCTGCCCCCATCGATTCGACCTGCTCGGCCACCTCGGGGCGCACGTCGAACGCGTAGGTGATTGCACCCAGCGAGGTCGATGTACCGATCGCGGCAAGCCCGGCAACACCGGCCCCGACGATCAGAACCTTCGCAGGCGGCACCTTGCCAGCCGCAGTCACCTGACCGGTGAAGAAACGACCAAAGTTGTTGCCCGCCTCGATAACGGCGCGGTAGCCGGCAATGTTGGCCATCGACGACAATGCGTCCATCTTCTGCGCGCGAGAAATACGCGGCACCATTTCCATGGCGATCACGTTTGCGCCCTTGGACTTGGCAAGGTCCATTCCTTCTTCGTTTCCGGCAGGGTTGAAGAAGGAAATCAGCGTCTTGCCCTTGGTCAGACGCTTCAGTTCCGTCTCGGTCGGGATACGAACCTTGGCGATGATATCTGCGGCCTTCCACAGCGATGCTGCGGTCTTGACAACTTCAACGCCCACGGCCTCATACGCCGCGTCCGAAAAACCGGCGGCAGCACCTGCGCCTTTTTCGATCAGGCACTCATAGCCCAGTTTTTGCAGTTGCACGGCCGAGTCCGGTGTCATCGCGACCCGGTTCTCGCCGTCCAGTATTTCCTTTGGCGTGCCTATCTTCACTGGCAGTCCCCCTATTTCTTACTCGTTCTGAGCGGGTGATCGGTATTCTTTGTTAAGCAAAGATGTATCCTGCGCAACATTATTTCGCAAGCGCAGCATTTTTGACGTGATGTCATTGCAGAATCCACACTAGATCCAGCGCCGTGTCTTGCGTTCGTAGCGAGCGTAATCAGCGCGAAAGGTACGACGCAGGCGGTCTTCTTCCGGCAGGATGAACCGACGCTCCAACACCCAGACAAAGACTGGCAAAAGAACCAGGGACAGCACGGCATCAAACCGAAGGATAAGACCCGCAAGAATCAGAACGTCGCCCACATAGATCGGATTGCGACTGCGCTTGTAAATGCCGGACTGCACCATCGACGACGGGGTTTCATGTGGGATGACGGTTGTCTTGTGACGGCGGAATTCGACCACTGCCAGAACAGCCATCAGGATTCCACCTCCGATCAACACCCCGCTCAGAAGATCCGTCAAACCACCCTCAAGCGACAGGCCCAGCTTCAGATACCTGGCCTGCAACCAGGCAAGAGCCGCAAAAGCAATCAACCAAACCGGCGGAACGTCCATCCAGCGCATGCAAAGCCCTCATTGAATGACGACAAGATCAAGCACATGTCGCTTCTGCGCGATGTCCTACCGCTTTTGAGCCAAAATGGCAAAAGACCAGTATGTCGCATCGCATGGACTCAATATCGAGGATCGACTACCTCAATAGCAATCACCGACGTTCACACTAGTTAGCGAGCCTTCATGACTGATTTTGCGGCAACCAAAGCCATGTTCGACCTGCCAGAGGGCGTCATCTATCTGGATGGCAATTCTCTGGGCCCCCTGCCGAAATCGGCCGGTGCCCGAGTGCAACGGATGCTGACGGATGAATGGGGCCAGATGCTGATCACCGGATGGAACAAGGCTGGTTGGATGGCCCTGCCCACCGCGCTTGGTGACCGGATTGGCCGCCTGATCGGAGCTGAGCCCGGCAGTGTGGTGACCGGAGACACCTTGTCGATCAAGGTCTATCAGGCGGTGGCCTCGGCCCTTGAACTGAATCCGGGTCGCAAAGTGGTTCTGTCGGACAACGGCAACTTTCCTTCGGACCTGTATATGGCGGATGGCTTGCTGCGCTCGCTTGGGGACGCGTATGAGTTGCGCGTCGTTGATCCCGAAGCCGTGGCCGGTGCAATCACCGAAGAGGTCGCTGTTCTTATGTTGACCGAGGTGGATTATCGCTCGGGTCGGATGCACGACATGAAGGCACTGACCGAACTGGCGCATGCCAACGGCGTGATAACAGTCTGGGATCTGGCCCATTCCGCGGGGGCCATCCCGGTGGACCTTTCAGGGTGCAACGCCGATTTCGCAGTCGGGTGCACGTACAAATACCTCAACGGCGGCCCCGGCGCGCCGGCCTTCATCTATGTCGCGCCGAGGTTGGCGGAACACGCACGCCCCGCCCTGTCCGGATGGCTGGGGCACGAAGCGCCGTTTGCCTTCGATCTCGACTACCGCCCCGGCAGCGGCATTGAACGGATGCGGGTGGGAACGCCCCCCATCATCCAGATGACGGCCTTGTCGGCTGCGATGGATATCTGGGATCTGGCGGACATGACCGACGTCCGGGCCAAATCGATTGAACTGACCGAGCTTTTCATAGAACGCGTCGAGGCAACCTGCCCGGATCTGCAACTGGCCAGCCCCCGTGATCCGCAGCAGCGTGGCAGCCAGATCTCGTTCCGTTTCAAGGAAGGGTATGCCGCCATGCAGGCCCTGATCGCCCGAGGCGTGATCGGAGATTTTCGAGCACCCGACATAATGCGGTTCGGCTTTACACCTTTGTATATCGACGAAGGCGATGTCGAACGCGCCGTCGGGATTATGGCCGATATCATGCAGAATCGCCTGTGGGACACGCCCGAATACAGGATCCGTCAGCGCGTTACCTGACTTCGAGTCCGGCGCCGAAAAGGGCCGCGACCTGTGCGACCTGCTGTTCATAGACCTCGGCGCCGGCGCCAATCAGCTTCAGCCCTTTGAGCGTGGCCGTGATCGTCCGACCGGTCTCTGCCGCGTCAGCCAGCAGGCGAACCCGGCCCGCCTTTTCCTGTTGCGTCAGCCAGTCCGCATAGAGCGCGGCCAGCCTGGCCTCACCCGCCGCGATGATTTCCCCAGACAGAGATTTTGTGTTGTCGAGGATTTCAAGCCCGTGGGGCGAGGTCAGAATTTTTGCCATCCCCTCGGTCTGCGCCTGAATTGCGCGGGTCAGAACCTCGGGCACCGACCCCTGCGTCGCCAGCGCTTCGGCCACCGCAACGCTCTTTTCGGCATAGTACAGCTCGGTCAGCTTGCTGACGATCGCCTCTTTGTTCTTGTAATGCAGATACACCGCCGGCCGGGACATCCCCGCGCCGCGCGCGATGTCGTCCATCGAGGTCTTTCTATATCCATAAGTGGAAAACGCCTGAAACGCCGAGTTCAGGATCGCCTGTTGCCGTGAGCCGTCACCATTGTCTTTCATATTCGAAGCCCTGACATTTTTTGTTCAATTTGTCAATTGACATCCTGACACTTTCCCACAATTATGTCAGAAACCAGCCACAGCAACACGAGGTGCGCCATGGCGACGACCCTGAAGATCAACGGCAAGCAACATCAGGTGGATCTGCCTGATGACGTCCCCCTTCTTTGGGTTCTGCGGGACGAGGTCGGGCTGACCGGCACCAAGTTCGGCTGCGGCGTGGCCGCATGCGGGGCCTGCACCGTGCATATCGATGGCGAGGCCGTGCGCTCCTGCCAGGTGGCGCTTTCGGATGTCTGGGGTGACGTGACCACGATCGAAGGGCTCGGCTCGCCGGACGCGCTGGCCACGATCCAACAGGCCTGGATCGATCATCAGGTCGCGCAGTGCGGATACTGCCAGTCGGGCCAGATCATGCAGGCCGCGGCATTGCTGGTGGAAAACCCGGCCCCCTCTGACGCAGACATCGACGAAGCGATGCAGGGCAACCTGTGCCGCTGCGGCACCTATCCCCTTATCCGCGCAGCAATCCATGACGCGGCATCCAAGCTGAAGGAGGCGTAAGCAATGGCTTCCGTTGGAAAAATCCTCCGCCGTACGTTCCTGATCGGCTCTGCCGCGATCGTTGGCGGCGTGGCCTTCGGGGCCTATTACGTGACCCGCCCTGCGGGCAACCCCTTGAAACCCCGCGAAGGAGAGGCAGCACTGAACCCGTTTGTGCTGATTGACCAGAACGGCGTCACATTGTTCGCGCCCCGCGCGGAAATGGGTCAGGGCGTCCGAACCACATGGGCCGCGCTGATCGCCGAGGAACTGGATGTCGATCTGGATCAGATCACCGTTCTGCACGGCCCCGCTGCGGCGGCCTATTACAATTCGGCCCTTGTGGGCGAAGGGTTGCCAAACAAGGGATACGATATCTCGAATTTCCAGCACAATCTGGGCGAGGCACTGGGTGTTCTGGGCAAGACGCTCAGCCTGCAAGTCACGGGTGGCTCGACCTCGATGAAAGATGGGTTCGACCGGATGCGGCAAGCCGGTGCTTCGGCCCGTGAAACACTCAAACGCGCTGCCGCAAACCGGTTGGGCGTCGACCCCTCGGATCTGAAAACGGCGTCAGGCCATGTCATTGCCCCCAACGGCGACAAGATCGCCTATTCAATGCTTGCCGAGGATGCCGCCGGGTTGGAACCCGTTGAGGTACCGTTGCGAGACCCGTTCGAATGGCGCTATCTGGGCCGAAGCCAACCGCGTCTCGACATGGTGGGCAAGGCGACGGGCACCGCTGAATTCGGCGTCGATGTCCGCCTGCCCGGCATGAAATTCGCCAGCGTGCGAATGAACCCCAAACTGGGCGGCGCGATGAACGGCTTTGACGACAGCGACGCAAGATCCATGCCCGGGGTTGAGAAGGTCGTCGATCTGGGCACAGGCGTGGCCGTGATCGCAAGCAACACATGGTTGGCCAATCAGGCAGTCGAGGCCATTGATGTCGATTGGGGCGACGCGCCCTATCCGCCGGAAACCGAAGACATCTTTGCCAGGATCGCCGAGGCGTTTGACGACGCACCGAACTCGACCATGCGCGACGACGGCGATGTCAGCGCGAGCCCGGAAAACGCCATTGAAATCACCGCCGAGTATCGCGTGCCCTATCTGGCCCATGCAACGATGGAGCCAATGAATGCCACCGCGCTCTACACGGGAAATGCGTTGGAACTCTGGTGCGGCAACCAGGCCCCCACACTGATTCAGTTCCGCGTTGCCAACACTGCCGGTCTGGATACCGAAGCCGTCCAAATCCACACCACCTATCTGGGTGGCGGGTTTGGTCGCAGGGGCGAACTGGATTTCGGCGAAATCGCAACCAAGGTTGCCATGGCCATGCCCGGCACACCGGTTCAGACGACCTGGAGCCGCGAAGAGGACATGCGTCACGACTATTTCCGCCCCGGCGCCATCGCCCGGATGCGCGGCGCGGTTCAGGACGGCAAGGCCGTGCTCGTTGACGGGAAGGTCGCGGCCCAATCTCCGACCCAACAGGCGGTCGAGCGCTACACCGGGTTCCCCGGCGGAGGGCCCGACAAAGTGCTGGTCGAGGGCTTCTTCAACCAGCCCTACGCGGTACCGAATTACCGCATGAGCGGCCACATTGCTGATTTGGCTGTTCCCGTGGGGTTCTGGCGCTCGGTCGGCAACAGCCATAACGGCTTTTTTCATGAAACATTCATGGATGAGATGGCTCATGCCGCAGGCCGTGATCCGCTGGAGTTCCGGCTGGAGCTGATGAGGAACGAACACGCGCCGTCGGCGGGATGTTTGGAAGCGGTGAAGGAAATGTCAGGCTGGACGGGTCAGACGACCGAAGGCGTCGGTCGGGGCGTGGCTTTCACATACAGCTTCGGCACTCCGGTGGCCCAGGTCATCGAAGTGGTCGACGAAGACGGCACCATCCGCATCAGCAAGGCCTGGATTGCCTGCGACATGGGGCTGGCGCTGGACCCGGAAAACGTCAAGGCGCAGATGTTCGGCGGCATGATGTACGGCCTGTCTGCCGCGTATTTCGGTGAGATCACCTTTGCGGAAGGCGAAGTCGAGCAGTTCAACTTCCCCGACTATGACGCGATGCGGATGCACACAGCCCCGCAGGTCGAGGTGCGCGTGCTGGAAACCAATCAGCATATGGGTGGTGCGGGCGAGCCCGGAACACCGCCTTCGATGCCGGCACTCGGCAATGCGCTTTTCGACCTGACGGGCAAGCGCGCCCGCTCGCTTCCGCTGATCAATCAGTTCAACCTGCTGGTCTGATCGCACGGCACCGGCCCGATTTCCCCCTCGTCGGGGCCGGTGTCATTCAGGCAGATTTTTGAACTGCCTGATGAACCGTTCCGGCGGCCCATCCACGCACCGCATCACCGAAGGCTTCGAACAGGGGGCGCGAGACCGGGTCATTGATCGCGTCCCATTCCGGATGCCATTGAACCGACAGGGTAAAGCCGGGCGCATCCTTGATGTAGATCGCTTCGGGCGTCCCGTCCGGTGCATGGCCATCAATGACCACGCGCTGCCCAATCGTTTTGATGCCCTGACCGTGCAAGGTGTTGGTCATGACCTCGGTTGCGCCGAACAGTTTGTGGAAAACGCCGCCGTTTTCCAGTGTCACCACATGACGCAGGGCAAACTTTTCCTCCAGGGTTCCATCGGGCGGCATCCGGTGGTTCATCCGCCCCGGCAGATCGCGTATCTCGGGATAAAGCGTTCCGCCCATGGCAACGTTGACTTCCTGAAACCCCCGGCAGATGCCCAAAAACGGCTGCCCCCTTT
Organism: Ruegeria sp. AG6; assembly: GCF_056541565.1. NCBI lineage: Bacteria > Pseudomonadati > Pseudomonadota > Alphaproteobacteria > Rhodobacterales > Roseobacteraceae > Ruegeria > Ruegeria sp. AG6. The sequence goes on from NZ_JBQFYQ010000001.1 coordinate 1,267,774, forward strand.
CAACGCAGGCCCGAACCAACGGCAGAGTTATGGCGTCTCGTGCCCGGTCGAATTCGCCATGTGCATCGGTTGCAGGTTCCCCGTATTCTTCCGGGTGCACGTTCGGGCGACCGCCGGTCAGCAAAAAGCCGTCACAGACCTCCAACAACTCATCTACCGACACGTAACGCGGATCTGCGGGTATCAACAACGGAAGACATCCTGACACGTTGGCCACGGCATCCGAATTCATCGTTCCCCCAGCATGTGTGGGGTATTGATCGTTCATGAGGTACGAGTTGCCGATGATACCGACGACAGGCCGAGACATTCCGCTTTCCCTGCTGTTGTTGTGCCTGTCAAGGAAGCTAGCGGCAGCGGTTTTAACGTGCAAGAATACACGCCCTGCATGAAAGCGCAGGGACGTGTTCGAAGACGCACTGTACGTTCTGGCCCGCCCCGCTTAATTGGAAAAATTTTCCAACGAACATCTGCGCGATGGAAAAAATTTCCCCACTCAGCGGGAAAGACGTATAAATACAACGCTCTTGTTAAATCTCGCCGATCAGGCCGGCTGCCTCGATCCCCGCCATTGCGGCCAGCGCATCATTGTCTGATGTGTCTCCGGTAACCCCAACGGCGCCGATCACGGCCCCCTTGCGATCACGCAACAGCACGCCACCCGGAACAGGCACGACCTGACCACCATAGACGCCATTTACAGAGGCCATGAAATAGGCCTGTGTTTCAGCGCGCTGCATCTGCGCGGTGCCCGCCATTCCCAGCATGACCGACCCATAGGCCTTGCCCTGTGCAATCCCGAACCGGCCCGGTGCTGCACCATCCTCGCGCTCGAACGCAATGACATGCCCACCGGCGTCCAGAACCACGACTGAGAGCGGCTTCAACTCCATCTCTCGGCCCTTTTCCAGGGTTTTGCGGATGATGGTGCGGGCCTTGCGTAGGGAAACTGACATCTGAAGGTCCTCTCGTCAGATTGAAGTTCGACGAAGCCCGCAAACGATTGGTCTGTGGGCTTTTGTCGGTGTTATCTTTGGCTGGCTTTCAATTCCAGACGGCGCGCATGCAGGACCGGCTCGGTATAGCCCGAGGGCTGAACCCGGCCCTTGAACACCAGATCGCATGCGGCCTGAAAGGCGATACCGTCAAATCCCGGCGCCATCGGTGTGTAATTCGGATCGTCTTCATTCTGGCGATCCACGACGGCGGCCATCTTTTGCAGTGCGGCCATGACCTGAGCTTCATCCACGATGCTGTGATGCAGCCAGTTGGCCAGTGCCTGCGACGAAATCCGACACGTCGCGCGGTCTTCCATCAGGCCGACATCGTTGATGTCGGGCACCTTAGAACAGCCCACGCCCTGATCGACCCAACGCACGACATAGCCGAGGATACCCTGCGCATTGTTTTCAAGTTCACGCGTGATTTCCTCGTCACTCAGATTGCGTCCAGCCAGCAAGGGGATGGTCAACAGATCCTTCAACGTACCACGTGCGCCGCCTGCGGCCAGCTCGTCCTGACGGGCCAGCACATCGACCTTGTGGTAATGCGTTGCGTGCAGGGTCGCGGCCGTGGGCGACGGCACCCAGGCACATGTCGCTCCGGCCATGGGGTGGCCGATCTTGGCCTCAAGCATATCGCCCATGCGATCCGGCATGGCCCACATGCCCTTGCCGATCTGCGCCTTGCCCTTCAGGCCACAGGCCAGACCAATATCGACATTGCGATCTTCATAGGCCGCAATCCATGGCGTATTCTTGATGTCGCCCTTGGGCAGCATCGGACCGGCCTCCATCGAGGTATGAATTTCGTCGCCGGTCCGGTCCAGGAAACCCGTATTGATAAAGGCGACGCGTGATTTTGCGGCGCGAATGCACTCTTTGAGGTTGACCGAGGTGCGGCGTTCCTCATCCATGATGCCCAGCTTCACCGTGTTGCGCGGCAGGCCCAGAATGTCTTCGACCATGTCGAATATCTCGACCGAGAACGCAACTTCCTCGGGCCCGTGCATCTTGGGCTTCACCACATAGACAGAGCCCTCGACAGAATTGCCCCCGTCCTGCTTCAGGTCGTGCATGGCGATCAGGGTGGTGCACAGAGCATCCATCAAGCCTTCGCCGATCTCGCGCCCTTCTGCGTCAAGCACGGCCGGGTTGGTCATCAGGTGACCCACGTTGCGCACCAGCATCAGGGACCGGCCTTTCAGCTTGGCCTGATCACCCGACGGAGTGGTAAAGCTCAGGTCCTCGGCCAGTTTCCGAGTGAACGTTGTGCCGCCCTTGGTGACCTCTTCGGTCAGGTCGCCTTTCATGAGGCCCAACCAGTTGCCATAGGCCACAACCTTGTCGGCGGCATCGACACAGGCAACCGAGTCTTCGCAATCCATGATGGTGGACAGTGCGGATTCCAACTGGACATCTGCAATGCCTGCGGGATCGGTCGCGCCTATGTTGCTTGTGGAGTCGATCATGATCTGGATGTGCAGGCCGTTGTTTTTCAACAGCACAAAGTCGGGCGTGTCCGCCGAACCGCCAAACCCGGCAAATTGAGCGGGATCGCCCAGCGCAGGGGTCAACGCACCGTCGGTGATGCCCAGTTCGGTGACATCCGCCCATGATCCCGACGCCAGAGGCACGGCATCATCCAGAAACGCCTTGGCCCATGCGATCACCCGTGCGCCGCGCGCCGCATCATAGCCACCGCTTGCCGGCAGATCCCCCATTGCATCGGTTCCGTACAGCGCATCATACAGGCTGCCCCAGCGCGCGTTGGCCGCGTTCAGGGCAAAGCGTGCATTGGTAATCGGAACAACCAGTTGCGGGCCCGGGGTCAGGGCGATCTCGGGGTCGACCTTGGCCGTTTCAATCTGGAACGCGTCGCCTTCTTCGACCAGATACCCGATCTCTTTCAGGAAAGCCTCATATTCAGCGGCATCGGTGTTCTGCTCCTTTCGGGACATGTGCCACCCATCGATGCGGCTTTGGATCTCGGCCCGTTTGGCCAGCAGCTCACGGTTTTTCGGCCCCAGTTCGTCCACCATCCGCGCCATGCCGTCCCAGAACTTCTGCGAAGAGACGCCCGTGCCCGGCAGCGCCTGCGTCTCGATGAACTCAGCCAAAACCGGATCGATCTGCAGTCCGCTCAGGGTCTGTCTGTCCGTCATATTCCTGCTCTCCTGCGATTGTGCGCCATTGTATGCACTGTGACTTAGGCGGAAAGTTTCCGATAGGCAACTTTCATCCCGTCATTTGGGGCATTCGCTTCGGCTTGAAGCTGTTTCAAAAACCTCAAGGCAATGGCAGGGCCGGTTGCAGCGCCCGAACGAAGCCCCTAACGTCGCGCCAGTCCCGAACAGATACGAGGCCCAAGATGCGCGACGCTGCCCCCACCACGATCTACCTGAAAGACTACACACCGTTTGGCTATCTGGTGGACAGCGTGCACCTGACCTTTGATCTGGACGCGCACGCCACGCGCGTCACCTCGCGCATTGCGTTCCGGCCCAATCCTGACGCAACCGACCGCACCTTCTTTCTGCACGGGGAAGAACTGAACTTGATCCGCGCCGCCATTGACGGGGCCGAGATCACGCCAGACGTGACCGACAAAGGACTAACCGCAGATGTCCCGGACGCCCCGTTCCTGTGGGAAGCCGAGGTTGAAATCGACCCCGGCAACAATACCGCGCTGGAAGGTCTGTACATGTCGAACGGCATGTACTGCACCCAGTGCGAGGCCGAGGGGTTCCGCAAGATCACCTTCTATCCCGACCGTCCCGACGTGATGTCCACCTTCACAGTTCGGATCAACGGCGACCTGACGGTTCTGCTGTCGAACGGCAACCCGTCGGGCAAGGGTGAAGGTTGGGCCGAATGGGTCGATCCATGGCCAAAACCCGCCTATCTGTTCGCTCTGGTCGCCGGAGACCTGATTGCACATCCCGGTCAGTTCACCACCAGATCAGGTCGCACCGTCGAACTGAACCTTTGGGTCCGTCCCGGAGACGAGGGGAAATGCGCCTTCGGCATGGAGGCGTTGAAGAAGTCGATGAAATGGGACGAGGATGTCTATGGCCGTGAATACGACCTGGACGTCTTCAACATCGTCGCCGTCGATGACTTCAACATGGGCGCTATGGAAAACAAGGGGCTGAACATCTTCAACTCGTCGGCCGTTCTCGCCAGTCCCGAAACTTCGACCGACGCCAATTTCGAACGGATCGAGGCGATCATCGCGCATGAGTATTTCCACAACTGGACCGGCAACCGCATCACCTGCCGCGACTGGTTCCAGCTGTGCCTCAAGGAAGGTCTAACAGTTTTCCGGGATGCGCAATTCACCTCGGACATGCGCTCGGCCCCGGTAAAGCGCATCCACGATGCCATAGACCTGCGTGCCCGGCAGTTCCCCGAGGACAACGGGCCGTTGTCGCATCCTGTGCGCCCAGAAAGCTTTCAGGAGATCAACAACTTCTACACCGCCACCGTCTATGAGAAGGGCGCCGAGGTGATCGGCATGCTGAAACGGTTGGTCGGGGATGCGGCCTATGCCAAGGCGCTTGATCTGTATTTTGAACGCCATGACGGTCAGGCCTGCACGATCGAGGACTGGCTGAAGGTTTTCGAAGACACCACTGAGCGCGATCTGACACAATTCAAACGCTGGTACAGCCAGTCGGGCACACCGCGCGTCGGGGTTCAGGAAGACTGGGCCGATGGCACCTATACACTTACGCTGAAACAGCGAACCGACCCCACGCCGGGACAGGAGGAAAAACTGCCTCAGGTCATCCCGGTTGCAGTCGGCCTGATTGGGCCAAACGGCGATGAAGTTCGCGCGACCGAAGTGCTGGAACTGACGCAGGCCGAACAGAGCTTTGCGTTCACTGGCCTGGCGGCGAAACCCACAGCATCGATCCTGCGCGATTTCTCGGCACCTGTCATTCTGGAACATGACCAGTCGAACGCGGAACGCGCGTTTCTTCTGGCGCATGACACGGACCCGTTTAACCGTTGGCAGGCAGGACGGGATCTGGCGCAGGACACCCTGATGCGGATGATCCTTAAGGATGCGGCACCGGATACCGATTACCTTGACGGCGTGTTGACTGTGCTGCGCAATGACGAACTGGACCCGGCCTATCGTGCGTTGATGCTGGGATTGCCGACACAATCGGAATTGGCAGCGGCCCTGCACGACCGTGGCCACACGCCCGACCCTATGGCGATCTGGACCGCAGTGGAAACGTTGCGGCAGGCAACAGCCCAGACCGTACAGGATTTGCTGCCCCGCCTGCACAGTGAGGCTTTGGTGGACGTCCCCTACAGCCCGGACGCCGAGCAATCCGGTAAACGGGCACTTGGCAGCGCCGCGCTGGCACTGACCTCTCGTCTGGACGGCGGGGCGATGGCGGCCGCGATGTACGACACGGCAGACAACATGACATTGCAACTGACGGCATTGTCTTGCCTTTTACGCGCCCGCAAGGGTGAGGCGCAGCTGGATGCCTTCTACGACCAGTGGCAGCATGACCGGTTGGTCATGGACAAGTGGTTTGGCCTGCAAGTCGCGATGGCAGCACCCGAGGCGACACCCGCAATTGCCGCGACCCTGACCGAGCATTCCGATTTCAACTGGAAAAACCCGAACAGGTTCCGCGCCGTCATGGGGGCCTTGGCGATGAACCACGCAGGGTTCCACCAACCGGATGGCGCCGGATACGCCCTGCTGGCCGACTGGCTGATCCGTCTGGACCCGGTGAACCCACAGACCACGGCCCGAATGTGCTCGGCGTTCCAGACCTGGAAACGGTATGATCCGGATCGTCAGGCCCTGATGCGTGCGCAGCTTTCCCGCATCGCGGAAACACCGAACCTGTCGCGGGACACGACCGAAATGGTGTCCCGCATCCTCGGCGCATGACGCCTTACAGCTTTGCCCGCAGCAACCGGAATTTGCGAACGCTGGCCATCCTGGCCGGCGTTTATGCGGCGTTGCTGACGCTGGTTGTCCTGTTTGACGCGGCCTGGTGGATCACGGGGCTGCTGTCTTTGGCCACCCTGCCCGCACTTTGGGACGTGGTTCAGAACACCAGCGCAGGCATGCAATTGGATCAGGATGCGCTAAGCTGGTTCACGGGGAACCGGCAGGCAGAGGTCGCGCTGCGCGACATCGACCATTTCCGCTTTGACACCCGTTGGGATTTCTCGGTTCGAGTGTCGATCGTTTTGCATTCCGGCAAACGAATCCGTCTGCCGGATGAGTCGCTGCCAGCGCATCTGGATTTGGAAACCCTTCTGAAACAAGCCGGATTTCGCGTAGAACGGCATCATTTCACTGTTTTCTGAAACACTGGACCCTTGAATGGTGAATTGGACACGAAAAGAAGAAATTAATCGGCAATTTACTTGATTTGAACCCGATATCCCGCCAGACTTCGGTGTCAGTTATACGTTTTTACAGTTTTGAGTATCGCCATGTTTCGGTCGCTAAGGGCACTGTTCGCCCCATCCACAGCTACTCCTACAAATGTTTCAGCAGATCTGTGCGCGACAAAATCCGCGCTTGCGGCTGCCTTGCCCGAGCAAGGTCAGCTGAATATTCCCGTCGCAAAATCCGACCGCGATGATCTGATCGGACATTCCACGATCGAACATGGCCGCTATCTCGCCCGGCAGGACCGCTGGGCAGAGCTGTCGCAGGAAATGCGCGTAGCTGATCAGGATCGCGCCGCCGTTGCGGATGGTATGCCGGTGGCCGATCTGCTGGCGTTCGGTGCAAGGTCTGACGTTGTTCTGGCCGCTGAACATGCGCTCTCGGATGGCGCGGCCATCTCGGATTACGACCTGTTGGGGGGCATCTCGGAACTTGAAGGCGAGATGGCGGACAACCCCTATGACCCGATGATCGCCACCGTTGTTGCCCTTGCCCATATCGATCTGGCGTGGGCATGGCGCGGAACGGCCTCGGACGCGACGCTGCCACCTTTGCACCGGTCACGCTGCGCCGCGCATTTCGACCGGGCCGCGGCAATCCTGCCCAAATGCAGGAAGGATGCCCCCGACAGCCCCCTGATTGCAGCGACCGGATGTGCGCTGCTGGCTGGCCAGCGCAAATCCAACGCGCGGGTGGCCGAAGAATATGAACGGCTGATCACGCTGGATCCATGCAATCAGCGCCACATGCGCGCGATGGGCAGCCATCTTCTGCCCCGGTGGTTCGGCAGCTACGAAGAGCTGGAGTTGCAAGCCTTGCGTACAGCCGCCAGGACACAGGATATCTGGGGCGCGGGCGGATACACATGGGTTCAGTTCGACGCCATCGCATTGGACGAAGAGGCCTGTGCCCGCGTCGATATCGAGTATTTCCTTGAAGGCCTGCGCGATATCCTGCGCCTGCGGCCTGATCAGCAGATGATCAACATGCTGTCATCCTACTGCGCGATCACTGTCCAGAACGGATTTGGCCTGAACGATCAGGCCGACCTTGTCCGTTCGCAGATGCGTGACACGGCAAACCGGCTTATCCGCGATCACCTGACTGAATTGCACCCGTTGATCTGGGCGCATGCGGCCAACGGTTTCAACAATTCCGTCCGCATAAACTCGCCCGAACGATTTGCAGCGCGCGGTCAGCGCGATGCCTTGCGCGCCATCTCGGATCTGTTCCGGGAAGAACTGCGCAGCGGTATGGATGTGACATTCACACCGTCGGGCCTGCGGTTTTCCCAGAACTGAACACGACAGGATTCCCCCTTGCCCCTAAGCCCTGCCGGGCCTAATACGCAGGCTTAGACTTCTGCGGAAATGAGGCGCGCCATGCTCGATCTGACATACGAAATGCCCAAACCCAAAACCATTGCCGGGGCCAAGCACGATTGGGAACTGGTGATCGGGATGGAGGTGCATGCTCAGGTCTCATCCAATGCCAAGCTGTTTTCGGGTGCATCCACCCAATTCGGGGCGGAACCGAATTCAAACGTGGCTTTCGTGGACGCGGCGATGCCGGGGATGCTGCCGGTGATCAACGAATACTGCGTTGAGCAAGCTGTGCGCACAGGGCTGGGCCTGAAGGCGGATATCAATCTGAAATCGGCCTTTGACCGCAAGAATTATTTCTACCCCGACCTGCCGCAAGGGTATCAGATTTCCCAGTTGTATCACCCGATCGTGGGCGAAGGCGAAGTGCTGGTCGAACTGGGCGACGGTACCGCGCGCAAGGTGCGGATCGAGCGTATCCACATGGAACAAGACGCGGGCAAGTCGATTCACGACATGGATCCGCATATGTCCTTCGTCGACCTGAACCGCACCGGTGTCTGCCTAATGGAGATCGTGAGCCGCCCCGACATCCGCGGGCCGGAAGAGGCCGCGGCCTATATCGCCAAGCTGCGTCAGATCATGCGTTACCTGGGCACCTGCGACGGCAACATGCAGAACGGCAACCTGCGGGCCGATGTGAACGTCTCGATCTGTTTGCCCGGCGCCTATAAGAAGTATCAGGAAACACAGGATTTTTCGCATCTGGGCACGCGTTGCGAGATCAAGAACATGAACTCGATGCGCTTCATCCAGCAAGCGATCGAGGTCGAAGCCCGCCGTCAGATCGCCATCGTCGAAGGTGGTGGCAAGGTCGAGCAGGAAACGCGTCTGTACGATCCGGACAAGGGTGAAACCCGTTCGATGCGGTCCAAGGAAGAAGCGCATGATTACCGCTATTTCCCTGACCCCGACCTGCTGCCGCTGGAGATCGAACAAGCGTGGGTCGATGATATCGCCGCCAGGCTGCCCGAGCTGCCGGACGAGAAAAAGGCGCGTTTCATCAATGAGTTCGGCCTGACCGACTATGACGCATCAGTGTTGACCGCCGAGGTCGAATCCGCCGCCTATTTCGAAGAAGTGGCCAAGGGCCGCAACGGAAAACTGGCGGCGAACTGGGTCATCAACGAGCTGTTCGGCCGCCTGAAGAAAGACGACCGCGACATCACCGACTCGCCGGTTTCGCCCGCGCAGCTGGGCGGGATCATCGACCTGATCGCCTCGGACGCGATTTCGGGCAAGATCGCCAAAGAGCTGTTCGAGATCGTCTATACCGAAGGCGGCGACCCGGCGCAGATCGTCGAGGATCGCGGCATGAAACAGGTGACCGACACCGGCGCGATCGAGGCCGCGCTGGACGAGATCATCGCTGCCAACCCGGCGCAGGTCGAGAAGGCCAAGATGAACCCGAAACTGGCGGGCTGGTTCGTGGGTCAGGTCATGAAAGCCACCGGCGGCAAGGCGAACCCGAAAGCCGTCAACGAACTGGTCAGCAAGAAGCTGGGCTCGTAAACCTTTCGTTTTGTACAAGCCGGCCGGCAATCTTTGGCGGGTTTGTACAATCCGGTTTCTCACAAAATCTCAAGACTTGGGGTCAAGCCATCGGCTTGACTTCCTGCTGTTTGGGCCCTTTCCTCCGCAACAGAGAGGTGAGGTATTATGCAAAGCAGATTTGATCAGGAACTCGAAGACCGGCTGGTGCGCTATGCCGCCATCGACAGTCAAAGTGACGAGACATCCCCGACGACCCCGAGCACTCAGATTCAGTTCGACATGCTGAACCTGTTGCGCGATGAGCTGATGCAGATCGGCGCGCAGGATGTTGAGATGACGGGCGACAGTGTTGTCGTCGCGACCATTCCCGGAACGGCGCCGGGGCCGACCGTGGGCTTTCTGGCCCATGTCGATACAGCCCCTCAGTTCAACGCAACCGGCGTCAAGCCGCGGGTGATCAAGGGCTACAACGGTGGCGACATCACCTTCCCCGACAACCCGGATCCGGTTCTTTCTCCGGAAGACCACCCCTATCTGGCCGAAAAGATCGGCCACGACCTGATCACTGCGTCGGGCACAACCCTGCTGGGCGCGGACGACAAGGCCGGTGTATCGATTCTGATGACGATGGCGCGGCACCTGATCGAAAATCAGGATGTTCCACATGGTCCGATTCGTATCGCGTTCACTCCGGATGAAGAGATCGGCCGGGGTGTCACGGAACAACTTCCCCAGGATCTGGGCGTGGATTTTGCTTATACGCTGGATGGGCAGCAAGTGGGTGAGATCGAGTATGAAAGTTTCTCGGCCGACCGCGCCGTGATCCGGATCGAGGGTGTTTCGATCCATCCCGGCCTGGCCAAGGAAAAGATGGTGAACGCCACGCATCTGGCGGCAAAGATCGTACAGACATTGCCTCAGGCCACCATGACGCCGGAAACCACGGACGGACGCGAAGGCTTCATCCATGTCACTGACATGAACGGCGGATCATCCGAGATGGAGATCAAGCTGATCCTGCGTGATTTCGAGATGGACGGGCTGGAAGCGCAACGAAACATCGTGCGGCAGGTCTGCGCCGCCGTGCAGGCCACGGAACCGCGCGCGACCATCACCTGCGACATCAGCCACCAGTACCGCAACATGCGGTATTGGCTGGAAAACGACATGACTCCGGTCGAACTGGCGCGCGATGCGTGTCGCGAGTTGGGGGTTGAACCGCTGTCGGTACCGATTAGGGGCGGCACGGACGGATCGCGCCTGACCGAATTCGGCACCCCCTGCCCCAACATTTTCACCGGGATGCAGTGCGTTCACGGCCCGTTGGAATGGATTTCAGTGCAGGACATGGCGTTGGCGACGGAACTGTGCCTGTCGGTTGTGGCCAAGGCGGCACAGGCCGAAGCGAATGGTCAGAGGTGAATTCCGCCGGATGAGCAAGGGCCCTTTCACCCGGGGGGCAGCGTGTTAAGTTGGCGCGGAAACGCATTTAGGAACAGTAGATGAAGCGCTACGAATACAAGGTCATCCCCGCCCCGCAAAAAGGTGTCAAAGCCAAAGGCGTGAAAACGGCCGAGGGCCGCTTTGCCGTCTCGGTCGAGCAACTGCTGAATCAGTTGGGGCAGGATGGCTGGGAATACCAGCGGGCCGAGTTGCTGCCCAGCGAAGAACGCTCGGGTCTGACCGGATCGACCACGAACTGGCGCAATGTGCTGGTGTTCCGCCGCGTGGTGGAAGAGGAAGTCGATGCCTCGTGGGTCGGCGCAGTACCTGAGATGGATGACACCCCGCTGGCCCAGCCGATTCCGGGCCCCGACGAGGTACAGGCCCCAAAACCTATTGCCGCAGAGGCGGACGAGCCGCCTTTGTCGTTGAAGCGGTCTGATGACGCCGCTGATGAAAGCGACCCTTCAAAAACATAGGCTTGGGGGCTGGTACGACCGCCAGAGCGATTGCAAATGCCCTGTGGCCTTGTGCAGGACATCCGTGTTCGCTCTGACATACGTCAAGTCGAGCCGGGACGGCCCAACCACATTGGAAAGCAATAAGGGCTACACCCTCGGGAAATCTGTGGCATGTTAGCCGGATATTCTGGAGGGACATCGAAATGGCTATTCGACAGACACAAGGGCGGACACGCCTGTATGACAGCATTCTCGACACGGTCGGTGACACGCCCTGCATTCGGGTCAATCGGATCGCGCCCGAGCATGTGACCGTCTATGTGAAATTCGAGGCCTTCAACCCGGCAGGCTCGGTCAAGGACAGGCTGGCGCTGAACATCATCGAGGCGGCGGAACGTGACGGGCGGCTGAAGCCCGGACAAACCGTTGTCGAAGCGACATCCGGCAACACCGGGATCGGGCTGGCCATGGTGTGCGCGGCCAAGGGATACCCTCTGGTCGTGACGATGGCCGAGAGCTTCTCGGTCGAACGGCGAAAGCTGATGCGGTTTCTGGGCGCCAAGGTTGTTCTGACCCCGAAGGCGCAAAAAGGGTTCGGCATGTATACCAAGGCCAAGGAACTGGCCGAGGAAAACGGATGGTTCCTTGCCAGCCAGTTCGAGACCGCAGCCAATGCCGATATTCACGAGAACACGACTGCCCGGGAAATTCTTGCGGATTTCGAAGGGCAACGGCTGGATTATTGGGTGACGGGCTATGGGACCGGCGGCACCGTTTCGGGCGTTTCGCGTATACTGCGGAAAGAGCGGCCCGACACCAGGATCATCCTGACCGAACCGGCAAATGCCGCAATAGTATCATCAGGTTACGTCAATACGCGCAACGCTGACCATCAGCCGACCGAAAGCCACCCCGATTTCGAGCCCCACCCGATTCAGGGCTGGACACCGGATTTCATCCCCTGGGTTCTTCAGGAAGCCATCGACAATTCATACTATGACGAGTTGATCCCCATTCCCGGACCCGAAGGAATCGCATGGTCGCGCCGGCTTGCCGCCGAAGAAGGGATATTCACCGGGATTTCGGGCGGATCGACCATTGCGGTGGCCATGAAGCTGGCCGAATCCGCGCCGGCAGGCTCTGTCATGCTGGTCATGTTGCCGGACACCGGCGAGCGATACTTGTCGACCCCCCTGTTCGAGGGAATCGAAGAGGGCATGACGGAAGAGGAATACGCCATCTCGGCATCGACGCCGTCCGCACAGATGGAGGCGGGTTGACACGTAAAGGTCTTCAGACGCCGATATCAAGGGCCAGCGCGTGGATGCGGGGCACGATGTCGCCCAGCGCCTTGTGCACGGCACGGTGGCGGGCGACGCGGGATTTGCCTTCGAATGCGCTGGCGCGGATACGGACGTTGAAGTGGCTTTCACCACCGTCCTGATATCCCGCATGGCCGCGATGGCTTTCGCTGTCGTCGATCACGTCCAGCTCGCGCGGATCAAAGGCGGCTTGCAGGCGGGTTCGGATCTCGTCGGTCACACTCATTTTTTTGCTCAGCGGCAAAAATATTGCCGCACCCCTCTTCTACTTTCGGCTGCTTAGATTAAACTGCTGCCTCCGAGTCGAAAAGACGCGTTCTTGAGGATTAGAGCATGGCGAAATCAGACCCCTTCGGATTCGATATGTCCGTTTCCAGCGCCAAAAAGAAGAATCCGCGGGGACGCCGGGGCATGTCGGGTGCCTCTGAAACCTCGGTCCGGATCTGTGACCACGAGGGATGTGAAGAACCGGGAAAGTTCCGCGCGCCAAAAGCACCGGATGTCCTGGATGATTTTTTCTGGTTCTGCCAGCAACACGTGCGGGAATATAACCAGAAGTGGAATTTCTTTGACGGCACCACCGAGGCCGAGCTGAACGCGCAGCGATCGAAAGACAAGGTTTGGGAGCGCGAGACCAAGCCGATGGGCGACCCCGAAGCACGTGCCTGGGCCCGTTTGGGGATCGAGGATCCGCATCAGGTTCTTGGTGCCAACAGCACGCAGAACAAAGGCCGCACGACGGGTGGCGGCGGACGACGCCTGCCGCCGACCGAACGCCGTGCGATCGAGATTCTCGAGGCCAATGACAGCTGGACCAAGGCCGAGGTTCGCAAAGCGTACAAGAAGCTGATCAAAGTGCTGCATCCGGACATGAACGGCGGCGACCGTTCGCAGGAAGAGCAGTTGCAGGAAGTTGTCTGGGCCTGGGATCAGATCAAGGACAGCCGGAACTTCAAGTAGCGGTCACGGCTTTGCCTGCTTTGCGTTGGCGGCGCGCTCTGCCTGAATGGTTGGGTGCCGCGGACGACACAACCTGAAAAAACTGCGCAAGTTCCGTATGGAACCCTGTTTCATTCCACACGAAAGTGGTGGAGGATTTGGGACAGGAGTTTCCAGGGATCAGTTTCGTGCGCACATCCATTTGCCTGTTGCTCGTCTCGCTAAGCGGGCTCATCGCTGCCAGTTTCATTACGACTGACGCGGATTGGCTGTTCCTATTGGCGCTGATTTGCGTGATGGCCAGCGCAATTCTGTTCGTACGGGCCTGGTTCAGATGGCGCCGGGCCAATACATGGATCATCGTGGACGGTTCGAACGTCATGCACTGGAAAGATGGCACCCCGGATCTGGGTACGTTGAAGAAGGTCCTTGAGACTTTGAAGCGCGCAGGGTTCAAACCGGGCGTCATGTTCGATGCGAATGTCGGGTACAAAGTCGAAGGCCACTATATGGACGACCGGAAGCTGAGCCGCGCCTTGGGCCTGCGATCCAAGCAGGTCATGGTGGCCCCCGAAGGGACACCTGCGGACCCGCTGATCTTGCAGGCGGCGCGGGATAGCAAGGCACGCATCGTCACAAATGACCGGTTTCGGGATTGGGTGGACGAGTTTCCGGATGTGTTGAACGCGGATCGTCTGGTAAAAGGTGGCTTTCGCAAAGACGAGCTTTGGTTTTCGCTATAGTCAAGCAACGGTTGACCCAAGGCACAGATGTGTAAGGCCATCTCAACGGTGCTGCACTGAGAAATTGCCTATGGTAAATGGTCCCAGAGAACACATTTGAAGGGGTTTGTTGAGGCCAGGGATCAAACCAGGGGCGGTTCGGATTACAACTATCCGCGCTTCAGTCCGGGTATGAGCTTCGCAATGCAATTGCTTCCCGGCGCTTCAAACAACTTAAGCGAGTTTGTTGCGACTCTGCAGTGCCGTCACGCAATTCGGGGAACAGTGCGAGCAATTCTTCGACGTCTTCACGACAGAAAGACTGCAGCGCTGTGTCGCCCAGAAAAAGACTTTCGCTACGTAGCCCCTGCGAGTGCAGTATCGCGTGTCGAGAGCAGGCAATGTGGTAATATGTGATGTCTTCACCTGTATGCACCTGCTGAATTGTTCTGTCATTCACCAAGTGGATTGCCGCAACAAAGACCCGATCTTGTCCGAACAACAACTCGGCGCGCCAGCCTTCCAGCATGATCCGATGTTGCGGGGACACAAAAACATCCTGGTTGGGTTGACCCTTGCAAATCGCGTCGCGCCGAATGCGAACGGGTCTAAATTTCGGTTGCAAAGCCAGTGTTTGTGCACTCAGCACTTTTTTCCCGATCCACAAAATCGGCAGCGTTTTCCCACCTGACACGCAAACTCTGTCACCGATCATCAGGTTCTCGACCGGGCGTGGACCGGCCTCGGTCTCTATCAGGGTTCCAGCAACAAAACAGGGCGGATTGTTTGGATCAAGATCTCCGGTTGTGATTTGCCAGTTTCCGGTTGTCATTGGCCCGGTGGGGTTGTTGGTGTCCCAGGCATAGATTTCGGTTCCAACCTGAATAAACTCACCAGATTCGCCGGTACCTCTGTAGTTACCTTGTCCAAGATACGTGTAGGGTACGAACGGACCACCGTTGATCGAAATCGTTTGACCCGAGACAGTGGCTGGATCGGTCAAGTTTCGGACGATCAAGTCGCCTTGCCCGCTTGTGTTGACCGAATGAAGTAAGACATCAAACGACATACGTTGTATCCGCTAAGCAGGTTGGACCAAAAGGGAACTCGCAACGAACAAGTTCCTTCCGTGTGTTGACTGAACAGAACACCACGGCCCTCACAAACTCACAAAGACCGCCCAAAAAACCACATTTAGAAGTCATGTTAACGCGCCGAAGAAGCATTTCAATGATAGTATGTTAATGTTTACATTTGAGCGAGGCGCAAAGGCCGTTGCCAGCCTTTCACCGAGGACTTCTGGGTTATGCGCAATCGGCCTCAAAGCTTGTTAACGCGAGGTGCCAAATCGTAGCGTGGTTTATCATTCTGGAATGACACCCCATGTGCAACGATAGGGCCAGTTTGCAAGAAAAACATGCGCACCTTTGGGCGCCTTTCGCTTTCCCTTGCCCTTGCCCGCAATATGTTGCACCACACACGGGTTCATACCCGGTGAACGGGCCAAAGGATAAGGACTAGGCGCATGGCTGACGGATCGATCGATATCAACGCAAAACCTACCGAGGATATCTCGGTCCGTGACGTGTTCGGCATTGACAGCGACATGGCGGTCAAGGGTTTCGCCGAGCGCAGCGACCGAGTGCCGGTGATCGATCATACCTACAAGTTCGATCCGGAAACCACGCTGGCGATTCTGGCGGGCTTTTCCCATAACCGTCGTGTGATGATCCAAGGCTATCACGGCACCGGCAAATCCACCCACATTGAACAGGTCGCTGCCCGTCTGAACTGGCCCGCCGTGCGTGTGAACCTGGACAGCCATATCAGCCGGATCGACCTGATCGGTAAAGACGCGATCAAACTGCGCGACGGCAAGCAGGTGACCGAATTCCACGAAGGCATTCTGCCCTGGGCGTTGCGCAACCCGGTTGCCATCGTGTTCGACGAATACGATGCGGGCCGCGCCGACGTGATGTTCGTGATCCAACGTGTGTTGGAGCATGACGGCAAGCTGACCCTGCTGGATCAGAACGAGATCATCACCCCGAACCCAAATTTCCGCCTGTTTGCCACCGCCAACACGGTCGGTCTGGGCGACACCACGGGTCTGTATCACGGCACGCAGCAGATCAACCAGGCGCAGATGGACCGCTGGTCGCTGGTGTCGACACTGAACTATCTGAGCCACGACGCCGAGACGATGATCGTTCTGTCGAAGGCGCCGCATTACAACACCGCCGAGGGCCGCAAGACCGTCAGCCAGATGGTCACCGTGGCCGACCTGACCCGGACCGCCTTCATGAATGGCGATCTGTCCACCGTCATGAGCCCGCGGACCGTGATCAACTGGGCCCAGAACGCTGAGATTTTCCGCAATGTGGGCTATGCGTTCCGCCTGTCCTTCCTGAACAAATGCGATGAGCTGGAGCGCCAGACCGTGGCCGAGTTCTATCAGCGCTGCTTTGATGAGGAGTTGCCTGAAAGCGCCGCGAGTGCAAGCTTGGGGTAAGCACCCGAATTGCGCCCGGAGCGGGCGCAATGCCTCCGGCGGGGATATTTTTGGCCAGATGAAGACAGATCCGTTGCTGTTTTCGACGCCGGGCAGGCCAGTACTATGAGGGCTTAAGGACATGGCACAGAAGAACGACAACCCCGCCGATCCGTTCAAGAAGGCCTTGGCCGAGGCCACCAAGGTCATGGCCGATGATCCCGAACTGTCGGTGACCTATACGGTGGACCCTTCGGGCATGACGGGCGAGTCGATGCGGCTGCCTCAGGTCTCGCGCCGGATGACGCGCGAAGAAGTGCTGTTGGCGCGAGGCACGGCGGACGCCTTGGCGTTGCATCGCAAGTATCATGACGACGCGACCCATGCGCGCTATGCGCCTCCGGGCGATATGGCGCGGGATCTGTACGAGGCGATGGAGACCGCCCGCTGCGAGGCAATGGGCGCGCGGGACATGCCGGGCACCGCCAGCAATATTGACGTCAAGATCGGGCATGAAGCAATCCGGCGTGGGTATGATCAGTGCAAGCAACCCGCCGATGCACCTTTGTCGGTTGCGGCAGGGTACTTGATCCGGCATCTGGCCACCGGGCGCGATCTGCCCCCCGCCGCAGAAAACATCATGAACCTGTGGCGTGGGTTCATTGAAGAGCAAGCGGGTGGGACGTTGGAGAATCTGGACGAGATTCTCTCGGATCAGGCGGACTTTGCCAAATTCGCCCGTCAGGTGATCAAGGATCTGGGATATGGCGACCAGCTTGGGGATGACCCCGATGAGCTGGACGACGAGCAGGAAGACCAGGCCGAGGAAGACGCCGAGGAGCAGCCCGATCCGGACAGCACCGGTCAGGATGATCAGGACGAACAGGACGCCGACGCGACCCCTGAGCAGACGCAGGAAGAGCAGCAGGATCAGTCTCAGGCCCAGGTCTCGATGGACGAAATGGCCGAAGACGAGATGGGTGACGAGGCTGAGATGCCGGATGGCGAGGCGCCTCTGGAGCCGCCTGCCCCACCGCCGGCATCTGAAGCGGACCCGGATTACAAGGTCTATCTGGACACTCACGACGAAGAGATCGCCGCTGAGGATTTAGCGGAACCGGCCGAGCTGGAACGTCTGCGGGCCTATCTGGATCAGCAGCTTGAACCGCTGAAAGGCGCGGTGAGCCGTTTGGCCAACAAGCTGCAACGTCGCTTGCAGGCGCAGCAGAACCGCAGCTGGGAGTTCGACCGCGAGGAAGGCATTCTGGACGCGGGCCGATTGGCACGTGTGGTCGCGAACCCCACCACTCCGCTGAGTTTTAAGGTCGAGAAAGACACCGAGTTCCGCGACACGGTGGTGACGCTGCTGCTGGACAATTCGGGGTCGATGCGGGGTCGTCCGATTTCGATCGCCGCCATCTGTGCCGATGTTCTGGCCCGGACGCTGGAGCGGTGCAATGTAAAGGTCGAAATTCTGGGCTTTACCACGCGGGCGTGGAAAGGCGGTCAGGCGCGCGAGGCGTGGCTAAACGATGGCCGCCCGCAACAGCCCGGCCGTCTGAACGATTTGCGCCACATCATCTACAAGGGCGCGGACGCCCCTTGGCGTCGTGCGCGGCCCAATCTGGGTCTGATGATGAAAGAGGGCCTGCTGAAAGAAAACATCGATGGGGAAGCCCTGGAATGGGCCCATCGCCGGATGCTGGCACGGCGCGAACAACGCAAGATCCTTATGGTGATCTCGGACGGTGCGCCGGTCGATGATTCGACACTGAGCGTGAACCCCGCCAACTATCTGGAAAAACACCTGCGCGACGTGATCGCGATGGTTGAAAAACGCAAGATGGTCGAACTTTTGGCCATCGGCATCGGCCATGACGTGACCCGGTATTACGACCGGGCGGTGACGATTACCGATGTCGAACAACTGGCCGGCGCGATGACCGAACAACTGGCGGCTCTTTTTGACAGTGACCCGCGGGCGCGGGCGCGTGTCATGGGGATGAGAAAGGCCGGCTGAGGCTGATCTTCTGCGCGGCGGGCGTATTTCCCCGAGGGCGACGTGTTTTTCCTTGCTGATCATCGGCCCGTTCAGACGGGGTGTTCCCGTCTGGACATTTTTTGAAATGCGCCTCAGGGTCACGCTCAAATGAAGTGAATGAGGCCGCCCATGTTCCAATCCTTCGAAGTGAACGCCCGCCCGGAACAGGGGCCACCGCGGCTGGCCGCCTTGCGCGAACAGATGGTGCAAGAAGGGCTGGACGGGTTTCTGATCCCGCGGGCGGATGCGCATCAGGGAGAGTATGTCGCGGCGCGCGATGAACGTCTGGCCTGGCTGACCGGGTTCACGGGCTCGGCCGGGTTTTGCGCCGCCCTGCGCGACGTGGCCGGAGTTTTCATCGACGGGCGGTATCGCACCCAGGTCAAGGCACAAGTTGCCGCAGATTTCACCCCGGTCCCCTGGCCCGAGGTAAGCCTGAGCGCCTGGCTGAAACAGCAATTGCCCAACGGCGGCAAGATCGGTTTTGACCCGTGGCTGCATGCGGCGGGGCAGATTTCCGGCACATTGAGTGATCTGGATGGATCGGGCATCGAACTGGTAAGGTGCGAAAACCTTGTGGACCGGATCTGGGCCGATCAACCCGCACCGCCGATGAACCCGGTCAAGGCGCATCCGATCGAATTTGCCGGGGAAGGTGCGGACAGCAAGATCGCCCGTCTGGCCGAAGACCTTCGGCGGGCCGGGCACAAGGCAGCGGTGATCACCCTGCCGGATTCCATCATGTGGCTGTTGAATATCCGTGGGTCGGATATCGCCTATAACCCGGTGGCCCACGGCTTTGCCATTCTTCATGCAGGTGGTCAGGTCGATCTGTTCATGGCGGCAGAAAAACTGGCCGGGGTACGGGATCATCTGTGTTCTCAGGTGACCTTGCGCGCTGTGGGCGATTTTCTGGATTCGGTTGCGGCTCTGGCCGGTCCGGTGCAGGTGGATGCCGCTTCGGTGCCTCAGCTCGTGGCCGATGCGCTGGGTGACGCGATGACGGATGGCGGCGATCCCTGCGCCCTGCCCAAAGCCTGCAAGAATGCGGCTGAAATCGCGGGCAGCGCCGAGGCGCATTTGCGCGATGCGGTGGCGGTCATCGAGACGTTGTGCTGGCTGGACGAACAGGCCCCGGGCAGCGTGACCGAAACACAGGTTGTCACCCGGCTGGAAGAAAACCGGCGTAAGGACAATGCGCTTCAGGACATCTCGTTCGATACCATTGCAGGCACGGGTCCGAATGGCGCGATCATGCATTACCGCGTGACCGAAGAGACCGACAGCCGCCTGGAAAATGGCCATATTCTGGTGCTGGACAGTGGCGGGCAGTATCTGGACGGCACCACCGACATCACCCGAACCATCGCCATCGGTGACGTCGGAACCGAGGAAAAAACCTGCTTCACCCGGGTGCTGAAGGGCATGATTGCCATGTCGATGCTGCGCTGGCCTGCGGGCCTTTCCGGGCGGGATATCGAATGTGTGGCCCGCGTGCCGCTGTGGTCTGCGGGACAGGATTTCAACCATGGGGTCGGACATGGGGTCGGCGCCTATCTGAGCGTGCATGAAGGGCCGCAACGGCTGTCCAAAGTCAGCCATATACCGCTGCAACCCGGCATGATCCTGTCAAACGAACCTGGGTATTACCGGGAAGGTGCCTTTGGCATCCGCATCGAAAACCTTGTGGTCGTGGAAGACGCTCCTCTGCTGCCCGGTGGCGATGCCGAACGCGCAATGCTGTACTGGCGCACGCTGACCTTTGTGCCGATTGACCGCAGACTGATCTTGGTCGATATGTTGACGCCTGACGAACGCGACTGGCTGAATGCCTATCACCGCGACGTTGCGGAAAAAATCCGCCCAAGGCTGGGACATGACGCACAACTGTGGTTGGATGCCGCAACTGCCCCAATCTGACACTGGCCTGTTACATAAAACAGGCAGAGGGGTGACCCTGATACGACGACGGAAGGAAGAGGAATGGCTGAGATCACGATCCGGAAAGCGCCGGGCAAATGGACTGTCCGCTCGGGCGGTGCGATTCTGGGCGAAACGAACAACGCGCTGGAACTGCTTGAAGGCGAAAAGGATCCGGTGATCTATTTCCCGCGCAACGATATTGCGATGGCGTTTCTGGATCGGACTGACAAGGTGACCCACTGCCCCGGCAAGGGCGAGGCGACGCACTTTTCCATCGTCAACAAGTCATCCGTGACCGACAACGCGGTCTGGAGCTATGAGGATCCGATTCAGGCGGTGGCCGAGATCAAGGACCATCTGGCATTCTACCCGGTCGAATCGGTGAAAGTGGAGCAGATTTAACGCCAGCCCCCGCGCCCACCTCACGCAGCTGTGGCATGCACGTGAACGGCATTTGCGGCACACTTTCTCCGGGGTAACACCGGAGGCTTCCATGTCGATGTCACGTCGCGATTTTGCTGGGATGATTGGGGCTGGTGCAATGGCGCCCGGCGTGCTGTGGGCGCAGCAGGATCCGGTTCTGGACGCGTTGCGCAGCACGCTGAGCGGGCGTCGGACCGCGTTTGAGGCGCAGATGGCGTATCTGAAGGGCCGTGGCCAGCCGGATGTTGTGGCCGGGTTGCTGACTGCGATGCGTTATGCCGACAGGCGACGGGATGAGATTGTCGAGGTGATGGAGGCCCTGACCGGGCAACGCCATGGCAATGACTGGTTCGATTGGATGCTGTGGCAGGAACGTAACCCGCAGATTGTCCCTCATCCGTCGCTGATCCCGTTCAAGCGCGAGGTTCTTCTGGGGATCGACCCGAATTTCGATCTGTTCCTGCGGCCCGAATATCTGCAACGCGACAAGATGAAGATCCGCCTGGAAGAGATCGCCTGGGGCGGTGTGTACAAGGATGGCATTCCGTCCCTGGACGATCCCACCCTGATCTCTGCTTCGAATGCGGGGTATCTGAAGGGCGATGATCTGGTGTTTGGCGTCGCCATCAATGGGGATGAGCGCGCTTATCCCCTGCGGATCATGGGCTGGCACGAGATGTTCAACGAGGTGATCGGTGGCGTGCCCGTGGCGCTGGCCTATTGCACGCTTTGCGGGTCTGGCATCCTGTTTGAAACCCAGGTGGCGGGGCGGCGAAAGCCGTTCATTTTCGGGTCGTCAGGTTTCCTCTATCGCTCGAACAAGCTGATGTTTGACCGTGAGACGCATTCGCTGTGGAACCAGTATACCGGCAAACCTGTTGTAGGGCCCTTGGCGAACAGCGGCATCACGTTGAAACAACGCCCTGTGGTGATCACGACATGGGACAGCTGGAGGACCTCGCATCCCAAAACCCGTGTTCTGTCGCTGAACACCGGGCATCGGCGCAATTACGGATCAGGGGTGGTTTATCGCGACTATTTCGCCTCGAGCGAGCTGATGTTCCCGGCGGTTGTGGATCAGTCCCGGCTTAGGCAGAAGGATTACATCTTTGCCGTGCGCCAGTTTGGTGCAGCCCGCGCCTGGCCTCTGGTTGCGTTCAAGGGCAAACCGGTGATCAACGATGCAATCGGTCGGACACCTCTGGTTCTGATTGGCGATCCCAAAGAGCGCAGCGTGCGGGCCTATGAGCGAAAAACGCATGCGTTCCGGGCGACGCAAGGCGGGTTGCAGGATAGCGCGGGGAACGGTTGGACCGTCACGGAAGAGGCTTTGATCGGGCCGGATGGAACGCGTTTGCCACGAGTCGCCGGTCATGTTTCCTATTGGTTTGCGTGGGACAATTATCTGGGCGACGCAGCCAGCGTGTATGGTGAGTGAAACTCAGGAATGCTCTTCGGCAGCCGTGGCCGCAAGCGCCCTGTTATATGCCTTGAGCGCATCGACGTGATAGAGCGCCCCAACCGGTGTTTCAGAGCCGTCGTTTTCCAGAATGACAACCGGAATGCAGGGGATGTCGTCACGATCAAAATAGGGCATGGCGGCTTCCAGCGTGGCGCTGGCCTGAATGCACAGGCCCTGGTCGATCAGCCCCTGCGCCTCTTCTTTCGTGATCGACCGCGGATCCCCAAGCGGGCGCATCACGGCACCGGCGCGAAGCATTGCCAGCAGATAAGCCTGCGGCCCCGCGGCCAGGTGGACATCACGCCGTTCCAGCTGGGTCAGGAAGAAAGACCGGTCCACAAGTCTCGAGGCCAGTGCCGTGGACATGGACACGCTTACCATCACGGCAAGACCGATCTGCCAATCGCCGGTCAGTTCAAAAACGATCAAAGTGGTCGAGATGGGCGCGCCCAGCACCGCCGCAGCTACGGCGCCCATTCCGGCAAAGGCATAGAGCGTATGCGTGCCCGACACATCCGGCAACAACCCGGTGGCGATCAGACCGAAGGCCAGCCCGGTCAATGCGCCGACCATCAGAGACGGTGAGAACACCCCACCGCCCATGCGCCCACCCATGGTAATCGCCACCGCAACCGTTTTGGTCACCGCAAACAGGATGGCCGTGGTCAGCACCAGATCACCGGTCAGGGCGCGAATTGTCGTCTCGTACCCCACGCCGATGATATGCGGGAACCAGATCGCCATCAGCCCCAGCATTGCCCCGGACACCGCAGGGCGCAACCAGGCCGGAATCGACAGACGGTTCTGGATATGGCTGCCGATATCCTCGGCAAAGAAAATCGACCGCATCAGCAGCAGCGCGACAAGTCCGCAGATCAGGCCCAGGATCAGGAATGCCGGAAGCTCGACATAGAATTGCAGCGATCCCGGCGTCTCCAGCGTGAACTCGGTAACGTCGCCATATTCCAGCCGGTTGATCACCGTTCCCGCGACCGAGGCGATGACGATCGGGGCAAAGGCGTGAACGGCGAAATGGCGCAGCACGACCTCGAGCGCGAACAAGGCCCCCGCAATGGGGGCGTTGAAGCTGGCCGACACGGCCGCAGCGACGGCACATCCCAACAGGTCACGCCCCGTGATCCCGTCCGCATGTATGCGGTTGCTGACCCATGTGGAAATCACTCCGGCCATATGCACCACCGGCCCCTCGCGGCCTGTTGACCCGCCCGAACTGAGCG
This sequence comes from Ruegeria sp. AG6, assembly GCF_056541565.1. Classification (NCBI taxonomy): domain Bacteria; kingdom Pseudomonadati; phylum Pseudomonadota; class Alphaproteobacteria; order Rhodobacterales; family Roseobacteraceae; genus Ruegeria; species Ruegeria sp. AG6. The sequence goes on from NZ_JBQFYQ010000001.1 coordinate 1,291,550, forward strand.
TGATCAGCGAGGCGAAGAACGACGCGATGCCCGCCTTGACCTCGACCCGCCCGTCGGTGATGGCCGAACCTTCGATCACGTCGGCAACCGACCGGACGCGCCCGTCATTGGTGAACCGGTTCAGGATGATGCCGACGACCAGGCCACCGAAGATGGGAATGATCAGAACCATGAACCATGGCAGTTTCTCGGCGTGGCTGTGCAGCAGCAGGATATCATTGGTGTCGTACAGATAGGCCTGCAATGCGCTGATGGCCTTGCGGAAGCCAAGCGCCATGAAACCCGCCCCTATCCCGATGGCCAGCGCAATGAACCAGAACTGGATCTGGCTTGGCCCCCGGCGCAGCATGACCCGCCACGCATCCTTGATCGCGGCCACAGCCTGATTGAACTGGTTGCGCAGAACGGTGCGGGTCGATTGGGTCATTGGCCCTCGAGGATCATCACTTAACCCTTAGTAAGCCACGGAGCGCCCATATAAAAGTGAGATAGCGACAGTGTGAGCACCAATTCACGCCATCGCCGCGTCAGGCCTGCAACAGAGCCCGGGCGGCGGCGCGGGCTTCTTCGGTGATGGTGTCGCCGGCCACCATGCGCGCGATCTCGTCCACCCGATCCGGTTCGGCCAGAGGAATGACGGTGGACAGGGTTTGTCCGTCGGTAACCTGTTTCTGCACCCGCCAGTGATGAGCTGCCCGCGCAGCAACTTGCGGGGAATGGGTGACAACCAGAACCTGCCCGCCCTGCGCGAGCGACGCCAGCCTGCGTCCGACCGCATCGGCGGTTGCCCCACCGACACCGCGATCGATTTCGTCAAAGATCATCGTCCGGGCACTGTCGTCGCCAGACAGGCAGACCTTGAGGGCCAGCAGAAAGCGGCTGAGCTCACCCCCCGAGGCGATCTTGTTCAGCGGCCCCGCCGGCGCACCGGGGTTGGTGGCCACGGTGAAGGCCACAGCGTCGGTGCCTTCGGGGCCGGGTTCAACCGGGGTGATCTCGGTCTGGAACACGGCACGTTCCATCTTGAGCGGGGCCAGTTCCGCCATGACGGCCGCGTCAAGCTGCCCAGCGGCGGCCTTGCGCGCGGCGCTGAGGTCGGCTGCGGCGGCGTCATAGGCCTGTTGCGCCGCGTCTACGGCAGCTCGCCTGTCTGCCAGGTCGGCATCCCCTGCCTCCAACCGGTTCAACCGGTCACGCAGAGTGCCGGCAAACGAACCCAGATCATCCGGGGCCACGTCATGTTTGCGGGCCTGCGCACGGATGGCAAACAGGCGTTCCTCGGCCTGTTCCAATTCTACCGGGTTGAAGTCCAGCGCCTGAAGGCAGGCATTCACGCCATCCTGCGCCTCGCCCAACTCGATCATCGCGCGCCCGAGCGCTGCTATCGGTTCTTCCAGCTGGCCGCCCGCGTTGTCCGAGACGCCTTCCAACCAGCGCATGGCGTCGGACATGGCCCCTTCCGCCCCGTCCCCGGCCAACAGGGCAAAGGCACGCGCAACATCGTCGCGAATCCGCTCGGCCCCTTGCATCATGCGGCGGCGGGCATCCAGTTCGGCATCCTCACCGGGTTGCGGGTCAAGCTGGTCTAGCTCGGCGACCGCGTGACGCAGGAATTCTTCCTCGCTGCGGACCGCAGCCAGAGCGGCCTCGGTCTCGGCCAGCGCCTTGCGGGTTCGGGACATCGCGGCCCAGGCGGTTCGCACGTTTGACAGCTGCTCCGTGACCTGTGCGAATTCGTCCAACATCGCCCGATGACCACGTGGGTTCAGCAAACCGCGGTCATCGTGCTGTCCGTGCAGTTCAATCAAGGTCTCGGACAGCGCCCGCAGAACTTCGCCCGAGCAGCGGCGGTCATTGACCCAGGCGGTCTTGCGCCCCTCGGCCGTGTTGACGCGGCGCAGGATCAGTTCCTGGCCACCCGGCAGACCGGCTTCGGCCAGAATCGCATGTGCGGGATGATCGGCAGAGAGTTCGAATTCGGCGACGACCTCACCCTGCGCGGCACCCTGCCGCACAAGTTCCGCGCGCCCGCGCCAGCCTAACACGAAGCCAAGCGAATCCAGCAGAATCGATTTGCCTGCACCGGTCTCGCCGGTCAGGGCGTTCAAGCCCGGCTGAAAGCTCAGTTCCAGCCGGTCAATGATCAGCATATCGCGGATATCAAGGGCGCGCAGCATGTGGTCTTCAGCGTCCCGGACCAAAGGCCATCGCGATTACAACCATTCACCTTTGATGGTCTGACGATAAATCGTGCTGAGCCAGTTGTTACCGCGGCTCTTGAGATCAAGCCCGCGAGAGGTCAACAGTTTGTACGCATCGTCATACCATTCCGAGGACTGGTAGTTGTAGCCAAGAATGGCACCTGCGGTCTGCGCCTCGTCCAGCAGGCCAAGCGACAGATAGGCTTCGACCAGACGATACAGTGCTTCGGCGGTGTGGGATGTGGTCTGAAAGTCTTCGACCACAACTCGGAACCGGTTGATCGCCGCGACATAGTGATCCTGACGCAGGTAGTAGCGCCCGATCTCCATTTCCTTGCCCGCCAGATGGTCGAAGGCCAGATCGAACTTCAGTACCGCCGATGTGGCGTATTCGCTGTCGGGATAGACCTCGATCACGGTCCGCAGAGATTGCAGCGCCTGGAAGGTCAGGCCCTGGTCACGCCCGACTTCGTCGATCTGGTCATAATAGCTGAGCGCCAGCAGATACTGCGCATAGGCAGCATCTTCATCCGTCGGATAGAAGTCGATATACCGCTGCGCCGCCGCGCGGCTTTCTTCGTAATTCTGGTCCGAATGGAACGAAAACGCCTGCATGATCAGTGCGCGCTTGGCCCAGTCCGAATACGGATACAAACGTTCGACTTCCGAGAAATACCACGCCGCGTCGTCCGAGCGATTCTGCGACAGTTCGTATTCACCTCGGGTATAGATCTGTTCCGGCGTGAACCCTTCCAGATTCTGTTCACGGTCCGCGCCCTTGCGACCAAAAAGGCCGCCGGCGTTGCCGCATGCCGTCAAAACTGCTGCCAGAAGAATCGCACCCGCGAGTCTGACTGCCGCTTTGCTGCCAACCATACCGCCCATCCTTGTCGTCTTGCTTAATGGGGTTTGCCCCGATTTGAGCCATGGTCTAGCACAGAAAATTCCGGTGCAAAACGCCTTATGCGACTTCCGGCGCAAATGTCGTCAGAGTTGATCTGATCAGGCCACTTCGGGAATTTCCTTGACCACAAGCCCCTGCCCCGGCAGGCGCGCGGCCTGTTCCGGTGTGCACAGTACCGGACGCACGGCGCCCGGCGTTTCGAACAGGTTGCGCAGCAATGTGTTGGTCAGCGAATGACCCGACTTGTTTCCGGTGAAGTGACCCAAAATCGGCCCACCAGCCAGATAGAGATCACCCAGAGCATCCAGCATTTTGTGGCGCACGGCCTCGTCGACCCGGCGGAAACCGCCCGGTGTCAGAACTTCGACGCCCTGAACGACCACGGCGTTTTCAAGCGTGCCGCCCAAAGCCAACCCGTTTTCGCGCATCGCCTCGACATCCGTGCGTCGGCAGAACGTGCGACAATCGCTGAGTTCGCGCGCGAAGGAACCGTTGCGCATATCAAGCGTTTTGCTCTGGCTGCCGATGGCACCGTCTTCGAAATCGATATGGAAGTCGATGATCAGCCCGTCAGCGGGCGCAATACTGGCGCTCGCGCCTTCGCGGGATGCGGTGACGGTTTTCAGGACCTCATAGGCCAATACCGGGCTGGCCTGACGGCGCACACCCCGGGCCATGATGCCACGCACGAAATCAATCGAGGAGCCGTCCATGATCGGAACTTCGGGACCGTCGATCTCGACAAGCGCGTTGTGCACGCCACACCCGGCCAATGCAGCCATGATATGTTCGACGGTGGAAACCGAAACGCCGGCATCATTCACCAGACGCGTGCAAAGCGGGGTCCGTTCAACCGCATAGTAGATCGCCGGGATCATCGCGTCGCCCAGTTGAATATCCGTCCGCTTGAACCAGATGCCATGACCGGCTGCCGCCGGTTTCAGGACCATGGTCGCCGGCTTGCCGCTGTGCAGCCCGACGCCTGTAAACGTGACCGGAGATTTGAGCGTATGTTGCAAAATAGGCCTCGGTGAGTAGTGTCCAGCCTGCTTGGGCCGTGTTGGACACTGAGTTAAGGAAGCCCGCGTCAAGGCTCAACTCACTCTTTGCAACCGATTGAAACATGTATGTAACAGATCGGCGAAACCCTGCTCACATAGTTGCAAGTGACTATTAATAAACAATTAAGGGCCGCCAAATGGCAGCCCTTTGAGTGGATTTTGTTACCGCGATCAGTTGGCTTGACGGCGCAGGAAGGCCGGAATTTCGATACGGTCCTGATCCGGATCGGCCTCTTCCTGAAGCGGCGCGGTTGCCTCGGACTGTCGCAAAACGGGCTGCTGACGCGGCGGTTGAGCCGGTGTGTCAGAGGCGTGCCCGGTCATCCGGTCGATCAGGCGATTGAAGCCAAACCGCGAGCGTTCTTCGTGTTCCGGCTGCGAAACTGCTTCGGGTTGACGGGGCGCCGCCGGACGCTGTGGCGCCGACGGAACCTTCTGCACAGCGGCCTGCAAACGCTGCAACGCTTCGGGCGACGGGGTGCCGGCAGCATGCCCGCGCGGTGCCACGAATGCCTCCGGCGCGGGTTCAACATGCTCGGGCTGCGGTTCGAATTCGGCCACACGCGGCTGATAAGCGGGTGGCGGCAAGCCGTCATCGTCACGCTCGACGCGCGGCTGGAATTGTGGCTGCGCCGGCTCTTCCGCGGCTTCGAACAGCGAAGGTTCGCGGTTTTCTTCCGGCTGCGGGGCAGGCTCTGCTGTGTCGGCAGCTACGTGCGCTTCTTCCTGAATATGCTCTTCAGCCGAAACCGTGCGGGTCAGCGGTTCGGACATCGAACGGCGTGCCACCGGGACTTCGGTCGATTTTTCGCTGGCGTCGATGCCGGTCGCAACAACCGACACGCGCATTCCGCCTTCCATGGCGGTATCCAGCGTCGAGCCGACGATGATATTGGCCTCGGGATCCACTTCCTCGCGGATGCGGTTGGCAGCTTCGTCCAGCTCGAACAGGGTCAAGTCGTGCGACCCGGTGATGTTGATCAGCACGCCCTTGGCACCCTTGAGGCTGATTTCGTCCAGCAGCGGGTTTGCAATGGCCTTTTCCGCCGCCTGAATGGCGCGATCTTCGCCTGTTGCCTCGCCGGTGCCCATCATTGCCTTGCCCATCTCGTCCATTACGGCGCGAACGTCGGCAAAGTCGAGGTTGATCAGGCCGGGCCGCACCATCAGGTCGGTCACGCCTTTGACGCCCTGATACAGAACGTCGTCAGCCATCGAGAACGCCTCGGTAAAGGTGGTCTTTTCATTGGCCAGACGGAACAGGTTCTGGTTCGGGATGATGATCAGCGTATCGACAACCTGTTGCAGCGCCTCGACACCATCTTCAGCCTGGCGCATCCGCTTGGCACCTTCGAACTGGAAGGGCTTGGTGACGACACCGACGGTCAGAACACCCAATTCGCGGGCGGCCTGCGCAATGATCGGAGCAGCCCCCGTGCCGGTACCGCCGCCCATACCGGCGGTGATGAAGCACATATGCGCGCCGGCAAGGTGGTCCACGATCTGTTCGATGCTTTCCTCGGCGGCGGCCGCGCCTACGGTCGGGCGGGCCCCTGCCCCCAGACCTTCGGTGACTTTCACGCCCAGCTGCACCCGCGCCGAAGACTGGCTTTGTTGCAACGCCTGTGCGTCGGTGTTGGCGACCACGAAATCAACGCCGTCCAACTGTTTTTCAATCATGTTATTGACGGCGTTCCCGCCTGCACCGCCAACGCCAAATACTGTAATCCGAGGCTTCAGTTCGTCGTGCCCGGGCATCGAAAGATTCAATGTCATGCTCTGTCCGCCTGTATTTATGTCCCGCCAAAGCGGTGTTTTTCTTACCTATCCTTGTTCGATTCTAGCGGCCTGATGCCAAAAGGTCACGTCAAAAATCGCGTTTTCCCACAAAATATGGAGGAAATAAGGCAGAAACCGGCGGCATTTCGCAGGTCACGCCAGATATAGCGGAAACAACGGCGACCATTACTAGACAACCGGCATGAACGCGAGAACACATTCGTTCATCGCGCTCTGATCGACTGTCGACTACATTGCGGAAAACTGCTCAGGTCCTGCCGCGAGGCCTCTTTCGGGCCTTGTGGATATCTTGAGGGATAAATCGAAACGCTGCAACCGGTTTCTTCAGCTGAGCGGTGCATTTGGACAGTCCAGGCCGCGATCCGTCATGGATCGCACTTCCTGTATTTCGCCATCGACGAATGAGGCAAGCCGCACCATCAAACGATCTTCATGCAAAAACGGCCACCAACAGACCGGAATGCCGTCCGGGTCATTGTCGTACAGAAAACACAACTGACCGTTTGGCGTCGTGATCTGCCCGTAGACACAGCCCTGCCCCTCTTCGCGCCAGACCGACATGCGGCGGTTCAGAAATTGTTCGGTTCCCACCAGGCCACCGCTGCGGATTTCGTAGAATGTCAGAGTTTTGCCGACCGCCGCGTCCAGAAACGCCTCGGGCGTGATCATGGTCTGGGCCGAGGCCAAGCAAGGCAGCAGCGCCGTGCCCAGTGCACACCCGCGCAGGACTCTACCAGTTGTCACGGAACCACCGCACGGCGCGCTTGAACGGGCGCGCGGCATAGGTATCGACCGGGATTTCAAAGTCCCACCATTCATCCTGAGGATGGGCTGCAAACAGGCTGAGGCCGACAGCGGACGAGAACCCGGGCCCGGTGGCTGATTGGGGCAGGCCATGCACGCGCAAGGGGCGGCCCAGGCGAACGCGCTGACCGAGGATGCGCGTGGCCAGCCCGTCCAGCCCCATGATCTGGCTGCCGCCGCCGGTCAGCACGATCTGCTGGCTTGGCATGTGTTCAAATCCGGCGGCGTCCAGCCGGACGCGGACCTCTTCAAGAATTTCCTCGACACGCGGGCGCATGATGCCGATCAACTCGGCACGGCTGACGGTGCGGCGGTCGTGTTCCCAATCGCCGGTATCACCACCGATATCAATCATATCCCTGTCGTCGGCCCCGGTGGCATGAACGCCACCATTGAATGTCTTGATCCGTTCCGCCACGGCGGCAGGTACACCCAAGCCCATCGAGATATCGGCAGTCACGTGATCGCCGCCCATGCGCACGCAATCGGCATAGATCATGTGCTTTTTCATGAAGATCGAAACGCTCGTGGTGCCGCCGCCCATGTCGATACAGGCCGCACCCAGTTCCTGCTCATCCTCGACCAGCGCCGAGATGCCCGAGACATAGGCCGAATTCGCAATCCCGGCCAGTTCCAGATCGCAGCGCTTGATACAGCGCACGATGTTCTGGATCGCTGACGAATCCACGGTCAGCATATGCATGTCGACCGCAAGGCTCTGGCCCATCTGCCCGCGCGGGTCGATCAGGCCCGATCGGTTGTCGAGCGCGAAATTCACCGGTTGAGCATGCAGTACTTCGCGCCCGTCACCATAATCCGGCACGTCGCAGGCGTTCAGAACCCGGCCTACTTCGGCCTCGGTCACGATCTGACCGTCCAGATCGACTTGTGCATCCAGCCCGTAAGACCGCGGGTTCGCGCCCGAGAAACAGGCGATCACATGGTCGACGCGGATGTCGGCCATCTTCTGTGCGGCCTGAAGCGCGGTGCGGATGGCACGTTCGGTTTCCTGCATGGCGGTGACTTCGCCGAACTGCACGCCCCGCGACCGGGTGGTCGCGGCACCGATGACGCGAAAACCTGTCTGCCCTGCCATGGAACCGATGGTGTTGTCCTCGCTCAGCCGACCGGTTCCGTCAAAGCGCAGCACAAGACAGGCGATTTTCGAACTGCCCACATCCAGAATCGCAATCACACCGCGTTGCAATGCCTGCCGCCGCATCTGACGCATGGCACGTTGGGACTGATAAAGATCGGTCATCATGGTCGTTACTGCCCGTTACTCACTGTCACTTTTGTGTTCCACCAGTCTTCGCTGGCGGCTTTGGTCATTCGGATGGTCGGACGCTGCCCGAGGCGCATGTCGACCACGGCCACGTCACGTTCCAGAAGGTCCTGTACCTCGTTCACGGCAAGCACGCGTTCCAGCGCACGCACCGGGCGTTCGGTCGGCAGCATGATGCGCTGACCACGGTCCAGCACCAGATCCCAGCGCCGCTCTCCCACGCGCACCAAGCCGCGCACGCGATTGCCCAGGCTGCGCGAAGTCCGCAGAAGCTCCAGCGCTTCGCCGACGTGATCGTCGGCGCCCATCCCTGCGATCAGCGGCAGATCGACGTGATCCTTGCGAGAGGTGGCTTCCTTGACATGCGCGCCTGTCTCATCCAGCAGCTCAAGCCCCTCACGCGTTCGCCAGACGATTACGGGCTGACGCTCGACGACATCGACTTGCAGGATGCCTCCGGGGCGGATTCTGACGGTTGCGGATTTCACCGGGTCCAGCCCGGTGATCGTGTCGCGGATCTGTTCCACATCCAGATCCCAGGAACTGATCGGGAAATCCAGCGGAACGATTTCACGGATATCTTCGGACAGGTCGGTTCCCGCCCCATCGATGGCCATCAGGTTGACCATGAATTCAGGGCGCTCCTGAATCGAAGTGCGCACATCGGCGATATAAGCGGCAAGTGCGTCGCTACGGTCCTGCGAGGCAAAGAAGATGCCAACCGCGGCAGCGATGGCGCAGATCGGCAGGCCGACCTTGACACCAAGGCGAATGCCCGGCGTCAGCATCCAACGTTGCAGCCGATAGCTGAGACGAGACGGCGCAGGGTCACTGCGCTTCGCAGAGCGGGAAAACACACGCGCACCGCGCAGGCGCAAAAGCGGTTCGGCCTCGTGCGAGTCCGTGTCGGCCGAGGCGAAATCGGCATCCGGCCCCGCAAGTGGTGTGCTGCGGTGGATTTCCAATGAACGACTGGCGATCAGCGGTCGCATGAGGCGTCCTCCACCATCCAGGCGCAGAGCTGTCCGAATGTCATTCCAAGATGAGCGGCCTGTTCCGGGACCAGAGAGGTTGGCGTCATGCCGGGCTGGGTATTGGTTTCCAGCAGGAACAACCCATCGGCACCCTTGCTGTCATCCCAGCGAAAATCGGTGCGGCTGACGCCCCTGCATCCCAAGGCAACATGCGCACGCACGGCGTAATCCATGCAACGGTCAAAGATGTCCGGTGGCACATCGGCAGGCAGAACATGCCATGATCCGCCCGGTTTGTACTTGGCATCGTAATCATACCAACCACCATCGGTCATGATCTCGGTCACGGTCAGGGCGCGGTCGCCCATCACCGTTACGGTCAGTTCACGCCCCGCAACATATTTCTCGACCATGATCTGATCGGGCATGTCTTCGGACAGCTGCGGCGGGCCGTTGGCGTTTTCATGGACGATGTAAATCCCAACGCTGGAGCCTTCGTTGTTCGGCTTGGCCACATAGGGTGGCTTCATCACGTGAGCTTCGACCACCTCGACCTTGGGCACGATCACGCTTGGTACGACGGGCAGCCCTTCGGTCTGGTAAATCTCTTTGCTGCGCTGCTTGTCCATTGCCAGCGCCGAGGCCAGCACACCGGAATGGGTGTAAGGGATACGCATCCACTCCAGCAGGCCCTGCACACACCCATCTTCGCCCCAGCGGCCATGCAGGGCGTTGAAAACCACATCCGGTTTGATGTCCACAAGGCGCGCGCAGAGGTCGGGACCCGCGTCCAGTTCGACCACTTCAAAGCCTTCTCCCACAAGGGCGGCCGCGCATTCGCGCCCAGAGCTGAGAGACACCTCGCGTTCCGCCGAGGGTCCACCCATCAATACCGCCACTTTGGGGTTTGTCCTGCTCGACATACCCAATGTGCGCCTCAATGTCCCCGGACCTTATGTCGTGGTCCGTACTGCGTTTATGCCTTTGATCCGTCGCCTGAATTTGCCTGTTATGGTCTGACGGTCGGGGCTTTATTCTGTCAGCGGATCACCGACCCGCATGATTTCCCACTCTAGCGTGATGCCGCTTGTTTCGTAAACCTTTTTTCGCACTTCTTCGCCAAGACCTTCGAGGTCTGCAGCGGTGGCCGCGCCGGTATTGATCAGGAAATTCGAGTGCTTCGGGCTCATCTGCGCACCGCCAAGCGTCGCGCCGCGCATTCCGGCGTCGTCGATCACCTTCCACGCCTTGAAATCATGCACGTCATCCGCCTGCCCGGTCGAAGAAAACCCCGCCGGGTTACGGAAGGTCGACCCCGCGCTGCGATCTTTGGTGGGCTGGGTTTCGTCGCGTTTTTTCAACTGTGCCTCCATACGGGCATGGAGTTCTTGGGGACTGCCTGAAGGGCCCTCGAACACAGCCGAAATCAGCACGGCGCCTTCCGGCAGGTCCGTCTGGCGATAGCGAAAGTTCAAGTCTTCGGGCGTCAGGTCCACAAGTTCGCCTTGCCGGGTGACAATCGTGGCCTTGCGCAGAACATCCGCCGTGTAGCTGCCGTAACAGCCCGCGTTCATCCGCACCGCGCCGCCGATCGAGCCCGGAATGGTGCGCAGAAAGGTCAGGTCAACACCGGCATCCGCCGCTTTTCGCGCAACATGCGCGTCCAGCGCCGCAGCCCCTGCCGTAACCGTGTTGCCGTCAACCGAGATCGCGTTGAACCCGCGCCCCAGCCGGATCACCACGGCCCGCAGCCCCCCATCCCGAACGATCAGGTTCGAACCGACACCCATCGGAAAGATCGGGGTTTGTGCGGGCAGTTCCCGCAGGAAGGCTTGCAGGTCTTCGGTATCGGCAGGCTGGAACAGGTAATCGGCCGGGCCGCCGACGCGAAGCCATGTGAGCTCAGAGAGAGGCCGCGCCCGAGACAGGCGACCTTTCGGAACGGGAAACGTTGTCATGCGTCTGCACGCACCGCCAGGCTGCGTCCGCCCACACCGCCCATGATTGCAGCGAACAGAAAGGGAAGAACGCCGGCGGTCAGCCAGACCAGCGGGCCGAACGCCTGTTCTTCTTCGCCGGTGCCAATACCGGCCAGTACCACGATCAACGCCAGCCCGACGGCCGAGGCCAGACCGATCAGCCACAACAAGCCGCGCAGGCCCAGCCAACGGCCCGCCGTAAAACCGGCGGCGGCACCTAGCAGGAAAGAAAGAATCGGCAGATAGGCAAATGTGGCGACGGACGCCATGGCGGACCTCCTGAAACTGGCCGGTTATTCGTCAGCCGCCTTCATGCCCTGCATTTTCATCTTTGTCCAACGGGTCAGATAAATCACGGGCCAGCGCAGCACGGACATACCCATGGCCAGCACCAGCAAGCCGATCCACGGGCCGTTCTGATAGGTGACATACCCCAGAATCGGAATGCCCACGGCGATCAGGATATAGGCGCGTGTCCAGTGGTTGTCTTTGCTCGGGATCATTGCCAGCAGATTCGCGGAAACGCCCCAAAGACCGGCAAGGGCGATGGACCAGTTCATTCCATGACCTCCCCGCGCACCCATTTTCGCCAGTAATACCGGATGGGGTTGCGGAACATCGAAACGAATCCGCCGAAGGCGAAAACCGACCAGAACCAACCGTGATCATAACCCAGCCAGACGATCAGTACCGGAGCGCAGATCAGTAGGGTCACGCCCGGCGGAAACTGCATTCGCATCGGCAAGAACGCCACGATCGTGGCGCAGATCACCCAAAGGGCGGCAATGATCATCGAATAGTCCATCTGTCCCCTCCGAGGACATGCGGCGGCTGCGGGCATTTGCTACACCTTCAGGTTGTGCACCAAACAGAAGAGAAGTCAAACAGCTTGTTTTCGTTGCAATCTCTCGGGCAGACCATTGGCCCAGGCGCTGATCGTACCGGCCCCGAGGCAGACGACGATATCGCCCGGGCGGGCCTGCTCGCGCACAAGCCGCTCAAGATCGTTTTCGTCAAACAGCGCGCGGGCGTGGCGGTGGCCGTGACGGATCAGACCCTGCACCAGATCGTCGCGCGATGCGCCTTCGATCGGGTCTTCACCAGCCGCGAAGATATCGGCGATAGCCACGACATCGGCGTCATTGAAGCAGGTGCAGAAATCATCGAACAGATTGGACAGGCGCGAATAACGGTGCGGCTGGTGCACGGCGATTACGCGGCCTTCGGTCGCCTGTCGCGCGGCCTTCAGGACTGCGGTGATTTCAACGGGGTGGTGGCCATAGTCGTCGATGATGGTGACACCGTCGACCTCTCCGACCTTGGTAAAGCGGCGATTGACGCCGCCGAAATTGGCCAGTGCCTCGCGAATTTCCGAGGCTTTCATGCCCAGATGGCGGGCAACAGCCACGGCGGACAAAGCGTTGGAAACGTTGTGGTCGCCGGGCATCGGCAGAGTGCAGCCTTCGATCACCTTGTCTTCGTATTGCAGGTGAATGTCGAAATGCGCGACGCCGCCCTTGTAGGTCAGGTTCTCGGCCCGCACATCGGACTGCGCGTTGAAGCCATAGGTGCGCACGCGGCGGTCGGTGATGCGGCCGACAAGCGCCTGCACCTCGGCATGGTCGGTGCAACACACAGCCAGCCCGTAAAAGGGGATATTCGATACGAATTCATGGAAACCCGCGCGCAGCTTGTCGAAATCGCCCCAATGCTCCATATGCTCGGGGTCGATATTGGTGACGATGGCGATGGTCGCGGGCAGGCGGTTGAACGAGCCGTCGCTCTCGTCCGCTTCGACCACCATCCATTCGCCCTGTCCCATCCGGGCGTTCGAGCCGTAGGCATGGATGATGCCGCCATTGATCACGGTCGGGTCAAAATCCCCTGCCACCATCAGTTCGGCCATCATCGTGGTCGTGGTGGTCTTGCCGTGAGTCCCGGCGATGGCGATGTTGGATTTCAGCCGCATCAGTTCGGCCAGCATGTCAGCCCGGCGCACCACCGGAAGGCCGCGGGCACGGGCGCCGTCAAGCTCGGGGTTGCCCGGTTTGATCGCGGTCGAGACCACCACAACGGCCGCGTTTTCAAGGTTTTCCGCGCGCTGACCGACAAAGATCTCGGCCCCCAGACTTGCCAGCCGGTCGGTGATCTTCGATGCCTTCAGGTCCGAGCCCTGAACCCGGTACCCCAGATTGAGCAGCACCTCGGCGATACCCGACATTCCGATCCCGCCGATCCCCACAAAGTGAATCGGCCCTACGTCCTGCGGCAGTTTGGTTGCTGGGTTCATGTGGTCTCCTTCTGCGCCAATTGTTCAACAAGGGCTGTCAGACGCTCGGTGGCGTCAGGTGCCCCGACGGACAAGGCGGCATGGGCCATTTTCTGTGCGGCTTCGGGGTTCGTGAGAACCGTGGTGATTTGCTGTGTCAGCGCAGGAACGTCAAGAGCCTTTTCCGGGATCATGATGGCCCCGCCCGCCTGCACCAAGCCCCGTGCGTTGGCTGTCTGGTGATCTCCGGCGGCGGCGGCAAAGGGGATCAGGATCGACGGGCGCCCGATGACCGAGATATCGGCAACGCTGGACGCGCCAGACCGCGAGATCACCAGTTGGGCATCCGACATGCGACGGGGGACATCATCAAAGAAGGGCTGCACGTCGGCGCGGATGCCGTGTTCGTTGTAGAAGGCTGTGACGCGCTCGCCATCCTCGTCCCGGGCCTGATGCGCCACGCGGATGTGAGTGCGGATTTCTTCGGGCAGTGCGGCGATGGCACCAGGCACCACATCGCTGAGGATGCGTGCGCCTTGCGAACCGCCCATGACAAGGACCGACATCGGATAATCGCCGGGCGGAATATAACCGGCCGCGGCGCGGTCCAGAACGGCGGACCGGACCGGGTTTCCGGTGTGGATGCCATGCGCGCCCTCGGGCAGGTCCGTGGGCCACACACCACAGGCCACCTGCGCGACACGGGTGGCGAACAACTGGTTCACACGCCCGAGCACCCCGTTCTGTTCGTGGATCATGCGGGGGATTTTGAGCATGGTCGCAGCGCTCAGCGCCGGGATCGAGGGATACCCGCCGAAACCCACAACGACGTCGGGCTTGTCCCGCACCATCTGGAACACCATGCCAGCCACGCCACCGGCGATCTTGGGGCCGGCCATGGCCTTGGCCGCCAGACCGCCACGCGCGAAAGTGGCCGATGATGCCTCGACGATCTCGGTCGAATGCGGGAAACCACCGGTATAGCGGGCGCCGCGCGGGTCGGTGGACAGGCGCACGCGCCAGCCCTTGTTCAGCATCGCCTCGGCCAGCGCCTGAGCCGGGAACATGTGCCCCCCGGTCCCGCCAGCCGCAATCAACAGGTAAGGGTTCCCCATTATCCTCGTCCGCGCAGAATTTCGCCAAGCTCGCCCTGTGGGCGGGTTCGGGTGAAGGCCAGCAGCATTCCGACCGCAATACCGCCTGCAATCAGGGATGAGCCGCCATAGCTGACAAAAGGCAGCGTCATTCCCTTCGCGGGCAGCAGACGTACCGCAACACCCATGTTGATCATCGCCTGCACGCCGAACATGCATGCCAGACCGGTGCCCGCCAGGCGGATGAACATGTCACGTTCCCGCATCAGGCGCAGCAACGAACGTACCACGACCAACGAATAAAGCGCGATGATGATCAGCACCAGGATCAGGCCGTATTCCTCGGCCGCGACCGCGATGATGAAATCGGTATGCGCGTCCGGCAGCGACCACTTGACCTGCCCCTCACCCACGCCGACACCGAACAGCCCCCCTTCGCGGATGGCGTTGGTGGCATAGCCTAACTGGGTGGTCGGATCGACCTCTTGATTCAGAAAGCCATCGATACGGCGGGCAAAGTGTTCAGAATTGGAATAGGCGAACATACCGCCCAGAACAACAAACCCGGCCATTCCAACCAGCAGCAGCATTGGCGCCCCGGCGACAAAATACATCACCCCCCAGCCGAACAGGATCAGGCAGGCCTGACCGAAATCAGGTTGCATCACCAGCATACCGACAATCGCCATGCACAGGGCAAACGACCAGATCCGCCCCGGCGGGCCGTTGATCTCTTGTGAGGCAGCCAGCAGCCATGCAGCAACGACGATGAAGCCGGGCTTCAGAAACTCGGACGGCTGAAGCGAGGCGAACCCCAGCGAATACCAGCGCACCGCGCCCTTGCCAAAGTCGGTCCCGAAGACGGGCAGGAAAACCAGTGCCACGAAGGCCCCCAGGAAACCCAGCACCGCCAAACGACGCACCAGCGTCGGTGACATCATCGAGGTCAGAAGCATCGCAATCAGCGCCAATCCGCCGAAGATGGCCTGACGTTCGACATAATGGAACGGATCGAACCCGTTTCGCCCGGCCAGCGGTGGCGAAGACGCCAGCCCCAGCAACAGACCGATGGCAAACAGGATCAGAACGCAGGACATCGTCCAGCGATCGATTGTGCGCCACCATTTCGGTAGA
The DNA here is from genome assembly GCF_056541565.1 of Ruegeria sp. AG6. Taxonomy (NCBI): domain Bacteria; kingdom Pseudomonadati; phylum Pseudomonadota; class Alphaproteobacteria; order Rhodobacterales; family Roseobacteraceae; genus Ruegeria; species Ruegeria sp. AG6. Next base: position 1,307,055 of record NZ_JBQFYQ010000001.1, read on the forward strand.
ATCGGTTCTCCGCGCTGGTCCTGGACCGCGCCATACACCATCTCAGTCATGAGATACCGCCACTCTCTGCCTCGTCAACGCCCCGTTTTCGGGGTCTGATTGAGACTCTACAGGGATTTTTGTGTTTGGGCTAGTAGGATGAAGCCACAAGGCATAAATCGACCTTCCAGGCCCAAAGCACCCCCGGCTGCACGTGGCGGCCCGTGGTTATTGCAGCTTTGGACACACCGCTTGGCGGAGCGGCGCGCGTTGATCCACAAGGCGGGTTGCTATGCATTATTCCTTGATCGGATATCGGTCGGGTTCCTCAAACACGTCAATGACGCGAGACCCCGCCTTGATGGTCCCTCCGTGCGCGACTCCGCTTGGGATCGAGTAGCTGTCGCCGGGGCCGTAGATGCGGGTCTGGCCACCGATCGTGAGTTCAATTTCACCCTCAACCACCGTCCCCCATTGGGCACCATGCGAATGCAGGGGAAGCTCCATGTCCTTAAGAAAAGTGAAGAAAGCGACCAGCCCTGCATCTGATCGAATGACGGCCGTCTGCACCACGTCCTCAGGAAAAGGCACATCCAGTTTTGGAAATGACGAAATAAATTCGGGGAATTGCATTCAGAGTTCCTTTTGCCAGTTTGTCTTGTCAAAACCTCTTTGCGGTATGGCCGCAGCATGTCAGTGCGCTGGAACTCTGGCAATCGCCCTGTCAGCCGACTTCGAATTTGAGAGAACGCGGCGAGCGCGCGCCGCGCGACTTCGGCATGGGCTCTTGCCATCTTGTTTAATCCACGCCATCCCCCGCGCATGACCTACGACACGATCATCCTTGGGGCCGGGGCTGCCGGCATGATGTGTGCGGCCCATTGCGGTGGGCGCGTGCTGGTGATTGACCATGCCAAGGCACCCGGCGAGAAAATCCGCATCTCGGGCGGGGGGCGCTGCAATTTCACCAACATGTATGCCGGGCCGGGCAACTTCCTGTCGCGAAACCCGCATTTCTGCAAATCCGCCCTTTCACGGTACACGCAATGGGATTTCATCGATCTGGTCGAGCGTCACAACATCGCCTGGCATGAGAAAACCTTGGGCCAGTTGTTCTGCGATGGCTCTTCGAAACAGATCATCCGGATGTTGCTGGATGAAATGAGCGGTGCAGGAGCAGAGCTGTGGGTTCAAACCTTGCTGCGCGATCTGCGCAAGACCGAAGGCGGCTTTGCACTGGAGGTGGAGCGTGACGGGCAACGGCAGCACCTGACCTGCGCCAATCTGGTGCTGGCGACGGGCGGGAAATCGATTCCCAAGATGGGCGCTACCGGGCTGGCCTATGACATCGCGCGCCAGTTCGGGTTGCGGATGACCGAGACTCGGGCGGCGCTGGTGCCTTTCACCTTCTCGGACAGGCGGTTCAAGGACCTGTCCGGCGTTTCACTTCCCGTGCGACTGTCGAATGATAGCGCCAGCTTCGACGAGGCGCTGCTGTTCACCCATCGCGGTCTCAGCGGGCCGTCGGTGTTGCAACTGTCGTCATACTGGCGCGAAGGTGAGGCAATCCAGGTGAACCTGATCCCCGACCTGCCCCTGTTGGATCTGTTGCGCGCACAGCGGCAAAGCGCTGGCCGCAAGGCGCTGACCACTGAACTGGCGCGGCATCTGCCGGCCCGGCTGGTCGATTACCTGTGTCGGATCATTCCGATGTCCGGGAAGCTGGCGGATCAGTCGGACGCGAAACTGGTCGAACTGACCTCGGCCTTGTCTGCGTGGCAACTGGTGCCGTCGGGGACCGAGGGGTATCGCACCGCCGAAGTCACCTTGGGCGGGATCAACACGGATGACTTGTCTTCGAAAACGATGGAGGCCAGGGATGTCCCCGGCCTCTATGCAATTGGCGAAGCAGTTGATGTCACCGGTTGGTTGGGCGGCTACAACTTCCAATGGGCATGGTCGTCAGGCCATGCCGCAGGTGTTGCAATTGCCGCCGGACGCTAGCCTACGACGTTGTAGCCACGCCCGCGCATGCAGTTGCGCACGATCACTTCTTTGTTCTGGTTTTTATTGATGACGTCTGCGCCAGCGCCTACCAGGGCACCTGCCACAGCCGCGCGACCAAGATTGTCGCTGCTGTCCTGAACGATCCCGGTAACGGCCGCAGCACCCGCTGCGCCAATTGCTGCATTCCCCGCGGTAGAGCCATCAACGCTGCTCTGCGATGCCGCCAGTTGTTGGCATTGCTGCAGGTCCACGTTGTAATTCGGGCCGACCGGACCGTCGACGATGGGCTGATAGTTGGCACCCGTGTTCGTACAGGCCCCCGCAACAAGAATGGCAGGTAGGATCAGAGAAAGTCTACGAAATGGCATAGTCATAACCTCGTGTTGAATCTGCTGGCAGGCAAAACCAATAATGGTGCCGCGTCAAGCTGATAGCATCCAAGTTTGGCCCAGCCGGCGGTCTATTGCAAATGGCTATTCTGTCAGCCGGCGCTTAACCTGCGTTTCAAAATCCTCGCCGCGCTGCTCAAAATTGTCATACTGATCGAAACTGGCGGCGGCCGGTGCCAACAGCACAGTGTCGCCTGCCTCGGCATCTTCCATGGCCTGCGCCACGGCGGCCTCCATCGTGGTGCAGACCTGCGCGTCTGCTTCAAGCTGCATCGCAAAACCGGCCGCTTCGCGACCGATCACATAGGCCTTGATGACTTCGCCCGCCGCCATGTTCAGGGCTGATATGCCACCCTCTTTCTCAAGACCGCCGCAAATCCATCGGATCTTTTTGAATGCCATAAGCGCTTTCAGGGCGCTGTCGACATTGGTCGCCTTGGAGTCGTTGACATAGGTAACCCCATCGGCCTCGGCGATGATCTGGCTGCGATGCGGCAGGCCCGGATAGGAATGCAACGCATCTTCGATCACGCGCGGCGCAAGGCCCAGCGACCGGCAGGCCGCGTAGGCCGCGCAGGCATTCTGGTGGTTATGTGCACCGGGCAGGCCCTTGATGGCGCGCAGGTCGATAGACCCCGTCTGCCGCCCCTTGCGGTATTCCGACAGGAACCCTTTGCGCGCAAAGACCTGCCAGCCCGGCCCAGTCAGCTTCCGCGCCACCGAGACACGGATCACCCGGTCATCCGATGGCCCTTCGGCCAGTTGCCCCGCCAGAAAAGCACCTTCGGCTTCATCGACGCCAATGATCGCACGGTCAGGGCCGCCTTCGGCAAAGAGACGCCGCTTGGCCGCGAAATATCCACCCATGCCGCCGTGGCGGTCCAGATGATCGGGCGACAGATTGGTGAACACCGCCACATCGGGGGTCAGAGCGCGGGCCAGTTCCGTCTGGTAACTGCTGAGCTCCAACACCACGACCGAACCATCTCCGCCCGGATCGATATCCAGAACCCCGCGCCCGATATTGCCCGCCAACTGCGCCTCGCGCCCGGCCTCGGTCAGAATGTGGTGGATCAACGCCGCTGTGGTCGATTTCCCGTTCGATCCCGTCACTGCAATCACGCGCGGCGGCGTGTCGTAACCGTTCCATTCCGCCCCCGCGAAGGAGCGGAAGAACAGGCCGATGTCATTGTCCACAGGCACGCCTGCATCCAGGGCTGCCGCCACCACGGGGTTCGGTTCAGGATAGAGATGCGGAATGCCCGGTGAAACGATCAGCGACGCGATGTCGTCAAATGCCCCATGCTTGCGCAGGTCGGCGCAGGTGAATCCCTCGCCTTCGGCGGTATCACGGGCGGCCGGGTTGTCATCCCAGCACACCGGTTCCGCCCCGCCCGCACGCAGCGCACGTGCAGTGGCCAGACCGGACCGGCCCAGCCCCAGAACGGCCACTTTCTGCCCTGCAAAGCCTTTGACCGGGATCATTAGGGGGTCACCTTTTTTAGATTACCGAAGATCGTGAAATCACCAACAGCTACGACCCCGCCAATAATAAACAGCAACGAAATGAAAAACGATAATATTTGTACGCTTACTGCCTCGCGGTCGTAGCGACCACTCAATTGAGTAAGCCTGTAGCCAACTACTAATGCTGCGGAGTTTGCAACGTGAAGGAACGCGACCAATACTACAAACGCGGTGATCAAATACACACGGAAATCAAAGCCGACACAGGCCAAAAAAATCAGTATGAAAAATACCGCAATCGCGAGCCACAAAGCTTGATCAAAAGAACGACGAGAAGACTTACTTTTGGGCCACCTTGTATTTACGCTATTGTGAAGCATAACTATGGGGATTGGCACGACGATAGCCACAGCGGACAAAACCAACGCTGCTATGATCACTCCCCAGTACGAACTGCACAGATCAAAAAGACCAAGAGTGTTGTTTAAGAACAAGCTAATGGTGCCTTTCCCAAGAGAAACGCTTTCCAAAAATTTTAAAAAAATTACAGCCAACCCTGCCGACTGCAACCCTGCCGCGATGGCGTAAAGTCGTTCACGCCAACACAATTCCATTTGATCGCAAGTCATTCCGCGTTGCCTTAAACTACCGCACCTTCAGCGTCGCCAGACCGATCATGGCCAGGATCAGCGAGATGATCCAGAAGCGGATCACGATGGTCGGCTCGGCCCAGCCTTTTTTCTCATAGTGGTGATGGATCGGGGCCATCAGGAAGACCCGTTTGCCCGTGCGCTTGAAGTAGAGGACCTGAATGATCACGCTCAGCGCCTCGACCACGAACAGGCCGCCGACCACGGCCAGAACCAGCTCGTGCTTGGTGGCCACGGCGATGGCACCCAGCGCGCCGCCCAGGGCCAGCGATCCGGTGTCACCCATGAACACTGCCGCCGGAGGGGCGTTGTACCAGAGAAACCCGAGGCCGGCCCCGAACAACGCGGAGGTGAATATGAAGATCTCACCGGTGCCTGGCACGTAATGCACATCGAGATATTCGGTAAAGTCGACCCGACCCACCGCATAGGCGATCACGCCCAGGGTCGAGGCTGCGATCATCGCTGGCATGATGGCCAGCCCGTCCAGACCGTCGGTCAGGTTCACCGCATTGGCGGCCCCCACGATCACGACAATCGCAAAGGGGATATAGAAGATGCCCAAATTGACCAGTGTGTCCTTGAAGACGGGTACAGCGAGCTGGTTCTGCAAGGCTTCGGGATGGTGCAACGTCGCCCAAAGCGATGCCAGCACGGCGATGATCACGCCCAACGCCAGGCGCATCCGGCCCGAGACCCCTTGCGTATTCTGTTTTGAAACCTTGGCATAGTCGTCCGCAAATCCGATGGCCGCATAAGACAAGGTCACAAAAAGAACCATCCAGACATACGGGTTGTCCAGCCGTGCCCAGACAAGGGTTGACGTGACCAGAGCTCCGACAATCAGCAATCCACCCATCGTCGGCGTGCCTGCCTTGGAAAAATGCCCTTCGGGGCCGTCGTCACGGATCGGCTGGCCTTTGCCCTGTTTCTTGCGCAGCACGTTGATCAGAGGTTTTCCGAAGATGAACCCAAAAATCAGCGCGGTCATGAAGGCACCGCCTGCGCGGAAGGTGATATACCGGAAGAGGTTCCAGAAATCCCCTCCGTCCGACAGAGCGGTCAACCAGTACAGCATGACAATACCTTTCTCACACGAGGCGCGCGGGCAAGTTCACCCATCAAGCGCGCCCCCTTGCCCCATTTTGCGCAGACCGTCAACAATCGCGGCCAACGCCATGCTGAGCGAGCCCTTGGCGAGCACCGTGTCTCCATCCCGGATCAAGGCAGGCAGATGTTCGGCCATTTCGGCGCTGGTTGCGAACCAGAGTCCACGTTTCTTCTCGGGCAGCGCGCGGTGCATTGCCTGCATCAATGGCCCGATGCAATGAACCTGATCCACGCGCGCCATCGCCTCGATATCCGCCATGGCGGCATGCATGGCCTCTTCCTGGGCGCCCAGTTCCTTCATGTCACCCAGAAACGCAACGCGGCGGGTGCCTTTGGAGGCGGCCAAGACATCCAGCGCGGCCTCCATCGAGGTCGGGTTGGCGTTATAGCTGTCATCCAGCAGTTCGATCTGCCCGCCGCCGGGCAAAGGCAGGCTTTCCCGTACGCCGCGCCCCTTGACCGGAGACCATGCGCGCAGACCCGCGATAGCGTCATCCAGATCGACACCCAGTTCAACGCAGGCTGCCAAAGCCCCCAGTGCGTTCATGGCGAAATGCGTACCGGCAGAGTTCACCGCAAAGCGGAATACCTGATCACCAACGGCAGCTTCGGCATTCACGGCGCTCGTCCCCTGCTGAACGTCGGTCAGCCGGTAATCCGTTGCGCCTTGGCCGAAATCCACGATCCCGGCCCCCTGCCCAAGTGCCGTTTGGCGCAGGATGTCCGCGTGCTCGATATCCGCATTGACGATTGCCGCGCCACCGGATTCGAGCCCTTCAAAGATCGCAGCTTTTTCATGGGCGATGCCAGCCACATTCTCGAAGGCTTCCAGATGCACCGCCGCCACGGTCGTGACCAGCGCCACATGCGGGCGGGCTTGCCGGGCCAGCGGGGCAATCTCGCCCGGATGGTTCATGCCAATCTCGATCACTGCGAATTCAGTGTCGCGCGGCATCCGGGCAAGGGTCAGCGGAACGCCCCAGTGGTTGTTGTAGCTGGCCACGCTGGCATGGGTTCTGCCCTGTGTTTCGAGGATCACGGCCAGCATTTCCTTGGTCGACGTCTTGCCGACACTGCCGGTCACCCCCACCACACGCGCATCCGTTCTGGCGCGAGCCGCCTGCCCCAAAGCCTTGAGCGCCGCCTGCACATCTTCGACGATCAGCAGTGGTGCGTCTGGCGATACGTTGTCGGGAATATGCGAGACCAAAGCCGCGCCCGCGCCTTTCTCAAGCGCTTGGGCTACGAACTCATGCCCGTCCCGTGCCGCTTTCAGCGCCACGAACAGATCACCGGGTTGAAGAGTGCGCGTGTCGATGGAGACACCATCAGCGGCCCAGTCGGTCGTGACCCGTCCACCCGTTGCCTGAGCAGCCTCGGATGCAGTCCAGAGCGTCATGCGACCCTCCCGTCCAGCGCTGCAACGGAAATGCTGGCCTGTTCGACATCGTCGAAGGGCAGAACCTGATCTCCCACGATCTGACCGGTTTCATGCCCCTTTCCGGCGATCAGCAGCGCATCACCGGGTTGCAGCGCATCGATGCCGCGCAGGATGGCCTCGGCGCGGTCGCCGACTTCGGTCACGCTGGCGTCGCCTGCTGCCTCTGACGCGCCTGCCATCACGGCCGCGCGGATGACTGCCGGATCTTCGCTGCGCGGGTTGTCATCGGTGACAAAGACCACGTCTGCATGGTTGGCTGCCGCCCTGCCCATCAAGGGTCGTTTGCTGGCGTCGCGATCCCCGCCCGCACCGATAACGGCAATCAGACGGCCCATCACATGCGGGCGCAGCGCCTTGAGTGCCGTGGCAACAGCATCAGGCGTGTGGGCATAATCCACAAACACCGCCGCGCCATTGTCACGCGTGGCGGCCAGTTGCATCCGCCCGCGAACCGTCGTCAGATGGGGCAGAGTTTCGAACACCCGTTCGGGGCTGTCCCCGGCAGCGATCACCAGGCCACAGGCCAGCAGGATATTTTCGGCCTGAAACCCGCCGATCAGGTTCAGGCGGGTCTGGAACGTTCGGCCCTGCCACGCAAAGCGCAGGTCCTGCCCCGTGGCGTCGAACCGCTGGTTGATCAGACACAGGTCGGCATCGCCCAGCCCCGCCGTCAGCACCGACTGGCCGCGCATCTCGGCGATCCGCCGGACCTGGGCCCCTTTCGGGTCGCTCAGGTTGACAACGGCCGTTCCATCCTGCGGCAAAACCCGGTCGAACAGACCGGCCTTTGCGTTGAAATAGGCCTCGAAGGTTTCGTGGTAATCCAGGTGGTCCTGCGTGAAGTTCGAGAAACCGGCGGCGGTCAGGTGAACGCCGTCAAGGCGGCGCTGTTCAAGGCCGTGGGACGAAGCCTCCATTGCGGCATGGGTCACGCCGTTCTCGGCCGCCTCGGCCAGACAGCGGTGCAAGGTGATCGGCTCGGGCGTGGTGTGGGCCAGCGGCGCTGTCCACGCACCTTCAACCCCGGTGGTGCCGAGGTTGACGGCGGCGTGGCCAAGCGCGGACCAGATCTGCCGAACGAAGGTGGAAACAGATGTTTTGCCATTCGTTCCCGTGACGGCCACGATGGTTTGCGGCTGCGCGCCGAACCACAACGCCGCGGCACCGGCCAGCGCCTGTCGCGGGTCTTCAACCACGGCCAGCGCTGCGTCCGAGGCTGCCAGTTCGGCCTCGGCGATCTCTGCCCCTTCGGCATCGGTCAGGATTGCAGCGGCCCCCATGCGCAGGGCAAACTGGATGAACTCTGCGCCATGAACGCGGGACCCGGGCAGCGCGGCAAACAGGAAGCCCTCTTTCACCTCGCGGCTGTCAACGGCCAGACCGGTGATATCCGGGTTTGCGCCCTCTCTTGCGGTCAGGGCCAGCTGGCTGAGTTTCTTCGTCCTTATGCCCATGACCCACCTCTTGCCGGACAGCCTAGTTTGAGGTCAGCGTTATAGCAGCGCCCGCCTCAGGCTCAAGCCGGGGACGCAACCCCAACAAAGGTGCGACGCGTCCGATCAGTTCGGCGGCAACTGGCACGGCAGTCCAACCGGCCGTGCGGCGTTTTTCACCGTAGGCCACGATCGAAGGTTCGTCCAACGTCACGATCAAAACGTATTGCGGATCGTAGGCCGGGAAGATCGTCGCGAAGGTGGCAATGACCTTGTCATCATAGTACCCGCCGCGCGGTTTGGGCTTGTCGGCCGTACCGGTCTTGCCGGCCACGTCATAGCCCTTGACCTCGGCGAAACTGGCGGTGCCGTCCGTTACCACTTTGCGCAGCATCTTTTGCGCCTGCCGTGCAGTGTTCTGCGACATGACACGAGGCCCGTATTGCGGGCCGTTCCGGCGCAGAATGGTCGGGCTGACGTAATGCCCGCCATTGGCAATCGCCGCGTATCCCGCGGCCAGATGCATCGGGCTGGTCGACAGGCCGTGGCCATAAGAAATTGTCACGGTACTGAGCTCGCCCCATTTCTTCGGCTTCAGCGGCACACCGCCCTTGGCCTCGACAATCTCGAATGGGGTCGGATCGAACATGCCAAGCGCGTCCAGAAACTCCTGCTGCCGTTTGGCACCGATTTGCAAGGCCAGACGCCCCGTGCCTCGGTTCGAGCTGTGGACGATCACATCCGCCACGCTGATCTTGCCGTAATTTTTGCCGTTGAATTCGCCGATGGGAAAGCGGCCGATCTTCATCGGCCCGGACGTATCGATGATGGTGTTCGAATTCACCAATCCAAGTTCAACGGCCTGGGCCGCGGTGAAAATCTTGAAAACAGATCCCAGTTCATACACGCCTTGTACATAACGGTTGAAAAGCGGGCTGTCCGAGGGGTCAAAGCCCGAGGTCGGTGGGCGCGGGCGGTCATTCGGATCAAAAGAAGGCAGCGAAGCAGCGGAAATAACCTCGCCCGTATGCGCGTTCATCAGAACGGCCGAGGCCCCCTTGGCATTCATGATCTTCATACCGCCGTAAAGAACCTGTTCTACTGCGGCTTGAATCGTCAGGTCCAGCGACAGTTGCAGTGGCTTGTTGCCGTTGGCCGGATCGCGCAGATAATCGTCGAACTGCTTTTCCACACCGGCCACGCCGATCACTTCGGCGGCGCTGACGCCTTCACGACCAAAACCGGACCCGCCCAGGATATGAGCGGCCAGCCGCCCGTTGGGGTAAAGCCGCATTTCACGCGGACCGAACAGGATGCCGGGATCACCGATGTCGTGCACGGCCTGCTTCTGCTCGGGCGAAATGCGTTTCTTGATCCACAGGAATTTGCGGTTGCCGGTGAAGTCCTTGATCAGCCGCTCTTTGTCCAGATCAGGAAAGATCGCAACCAACTGCTCTGCAGCGGCGACGGGATCGATCATCAACGGGGGCTGCGCGTAAACGGAATAGGTGTCCAGATTGGTGGCCAGTATGCGCCCTTCGCGATCGACGATGTTGGCGCGCTGCATGGCAATCGCCGCGCCTGGTGCGCTGGCCAGAGGCTCTTGTGCTTCCGAGGTCGCCAGCATGCCCATGCGGAAGCCGACAACGGAAAAAGCGCAGAAGAAGAACAGGCCCAGCACCAGCAGACGCCCTTCGGCACGGGCGCGGGCGCGATCCTTCATCTCTTCGTGGCGCTTGCGGATGTTCTCACGCTCGATTGCCTTGGGGTTTTCGCCCCGCGCGCGGGCATCCAGGATTCGGGCCAGGGGGCGCAGAGGGGTGCGTGTCATGGAATCTGCACCTCGCCCAAAGCCTGAATGTCAGTGATGGCCTGCAATTCAATCGGATCAACGACGGGCAGGTCCGGGTCTTCGGCATAGGCGATCTGATCCGCGCGCCCGAACTGCTCGGCCCGCAACGGCAGCAGACCAAGGCGTTCAAAGTTCAGGTCGGCCAGTTCGCGCAGCCTGTCCGGGCGGTTCAGATAGGCCCATTCCGCGTTCAGAACAGCCAGTCGCACCTGTGCCATTCCGATCTCGCGCTGCAAAGACTGGGTTTCCTTTACCACTTGCTGGGTTCGGTAGTTTTCCTGATAGGCCCACAGCGCCAACCCGAACACGGACAGAGCAGTCAACACATACAAAACACTCTTCATCTTGCCCTTCCCCCCAGTTGCGGCATTCCGATGGCCCGCGCTTCAATTTCCCCCGCCGGAGCTTCGGTTCGGATCGCCACGCGCAGTTTGGCCGAGCGCGCGCGCGGGTTTTCCTGCAATTCCTGTTCGTCAGGCCCCACCGCCTTGCGGGTCTTCAGTGTGAATTGCGGCTGTTCCTGTTCAATCTCGGGCGCATAGCGGTTCGCGCGCCCCGTCTTGCCCGCGCGGGACTGGAAAAACCGTTTCACCATTCGGTCTTCAATGGAATGGAAAGTGACAACGGCCAGTTGCCCGCCGGGCTTCAAAGCACGTTCAGCGGCCATCAGCCCCTGAAACAGCTCTTCATATTCTGCATTCACGGCGATCCGCAGCCCTTGAAAGCTGCGCGTGGCCGGGTGGGATTGCCCCGGTTTCGGACGTGGCAGGCAGGATTCGATGATCGCGGCCAGACGCAGGGTTGTGGTGATCGGCTCTTCCGTGCGCGCTTTGACGATCGCCTTGGCAATCCGGCGGCTGGCGCGTTCTTCACCATAGTGGAACAGGATGTCGGCCAGTTGCGCCTCGGTCGCGGTATTGACCAGATCGGCGGCGCTTTCGCCATCCTGGCTCATGCGCATGTCCAAAGGACCATCCTTCATGAAGGAAAACCCGCGGTCGGCCTGGTCCAGTTGCATCGAGGAAACGCCAAGGTCCAGAACAACGCCGTCCAGGTTCTGTGCATATTCATCCATACGAGAGAACACGCCGGGCTGCATCACCAGCCGATCACCATAGGCGCCCGCCCAGTCTGACGCCATCTCAAAAGCCAAGGGATCGCGATCCACGCCGATCACCTTGTCGGCCCCGGCCTCCAGCAATCCGCGGGTGTACCCGCCTGCGCCGAAGGTTCCGTCCAGCCAGACGCCCGTGACCGGCGCCACCGCCGCCAAGAGCGGGCGCAGCAAGACAGGGATGTGAGGCGCGTCCGGTTGTGGATGATCCGCGGCCGCCATGCCGTCACCCGCCCTCGACTTCATCGAGGAATTCCAGCGGATCAACATCGTCGCCAAGGCCGTCCAGCCATTCCTCGGTCGCCGCCAGTTCCTCGGATTCGTAGGTCTCGGGCTTCCAGATCTGAAAAGTATCCCCGGCGGCGATAAAAAACGCCTCGCCCTCAAGACCGATTTTCTTGCGCAGCTTTGCCGGCAGAACCAGCCGCCCGGTTTCATCGACATTGGTCGGGAAGGACTGCCCATGGAACAGGCGCTGCAACATCTTGCGCTTCATCGCGCCACGTGGCAGCGCATCGATCTTGGCATCGACCTCGTCGATCGCCTCCATCGTGTAGCATTCCAGGTATTTGCGGCGATGATCCCCGTAGACAATCACAAGCTCTGGATTGTCGCCGGGCTGCCAGTTGGGATCGGAGGCTTCAAGCACGCGGCGAAACGAGGCCGGGATCGACACCCTGCCTTTCGCATCCACCTTATGGTGGCTTTCACCTCTGAACCTGCGCGCCAAGACGACTGTCCCTTTCGCTTGCGCCCCACTTGAAATTCGCGTTCCCCCCGGATGAAAAACGGCGGGTTGATCTGCTGCCACTGATCAACCCGCCGCATTGACCCGCTGTGCGGGATGTCCAGCTGCACGCGCCACCTGGGGGGATGTCTGCTCGCCCGCGCGCCGGATCTCTTGATTGATGAAAGCGAGATGCCTGTATGAAACCTGATTATTTTTGGTCGGGGTCGTTTGGCGCCCCTGCTGCCTCGTCCTCATCGGATGTATTAGGGATGCCATGGGAATTCATGGAAATCAACAGGAATTTTGCGAACCGTGTTCCATGAATCACGCTCCAACAACAATACCACCATAAAATTTGATCACAATGACACCAATTGTAGGAGGTCTTTCCGCGCAACACCCCAGATATAGACAATTCGAAGTTGGAATTTTTTTCCCACGATTTCCCGGAATATCTAAAGAATTGCCATTCAGGGTGGAAAAACCCGGCATCTTTGGGCAGCGATCTCGCAGAATCATTTGCACTTTGAGCGCAATTTCGGCGGGACTTCCCCTCGACAACCACATTGGCCCATGAAATCCCGTGGCGTTCGGGCAGTTTGCTCTGCGACGTGCGAAACTGGCAAATCGTGCATCAGGGAATAGCTGAACCGCCACGCCTTGCCTGGCGCTTCGGTCACACGCACGTCTTGAATGGTTTTATTGCGCACATATTCCAGCCAACACCGCTCAATTAAAAGGCAAGCCATAAGAAGGCCATGTTTCCGCTGTCACCCGTGACCCAAGGGAAGGCCCAATGTTTCAAGGTGCATTTCGAGTTGAAGGAAAAAACTGAACCAATCTATGCGCTTGCTGCATAGCAGCATTGACGACGCGACCTATTGTGCAATCGCAGCATTTGCCTATTTTCAACCTCAAGCAAGGGCCGAGCGTAATCGGCAAAGCAAATAAATACGGATGATGAGCATGGCAGTCGCAAGCACACATACAGCATCGAAGAGCACACCGGCGTTCGGAATCGCAACTTTGATCGAAAACGCAAAGGCGCGTTTTGCCCGCTATCGTATGTATCGCCAGACCGTCAATGAGCTGGCAGGACTGTCGGACCGTGAACTGGCCGATCTGGGCCTGCATCGTTCCATGATCCGTCGGGTGGCCATGCAGGCCGCCAACGATCACATCGCGCAATAAGCGCGCCACGAATATCGAGATCAGGCCCTTCCTCCTCCCTTAGGGTCTGTTATCAGCGGCAACGTCTCTCCTCCTCCCTGACGTTGCCGCACCATATACCGGCCTCAACTCGCCGGATCCTGATACATCGAGGCTCTCCTCCTCCCTGCCTTGATGTTGAAAGCGCGCGGCGACGCCTTCCTCCTCCCTGACGTCGCCGCGTCTTCTCCATACCGGGCTCAAACCCGGGTTCGAATACATCGGGGCTCTCCTCCTCCCTGCTCTGATGTTGACAAGACGGCGGTTCCCCTTCCTCCTCCCTGGGAACCGCCGTTTTTTTGTTTTTCTGACATAGGTGTAAGATGGCCCTCTGATTTCTGATCCGCAGGAAACAATGGCCGCCTATTTCATCGCGCAGATCGACATCCACCACCCGGATGGGTATCAGGATTATCTGGCGGGTTTCATGCCGATCTTCGACCGCCACAAAGGACGCCTGCTCAAGGTTTCATCGAAACCGGTCGAACGGGTCGAAGGCGATTGGCCCAAAGGTGGCATTGTGCTGATGGAGTTTCCGGACCTTGCCGCGGCGAAAGCCTGGAAAGACGACCCTGATTACATCGAGCTGGCGAAGGTCCGGCAAGCCACCGCCTCAACCAATCTGGTTCTGGTCGAAGGGATATGACGCCTCAGAACGGGACGTCATCCTTGTTGGTCAGAAAACGCGAGACCACTTTCTTTGTGCCTGCCTTGTCGAATTCGACTTCGACCTTGTCGCCCTCGATCCCGACAACCGCGCCATAGCCGAATTTCTGGTGGAACACCCGTTCCCCCAGCGTGAAACTGGCCACGGCGGTCGCGTCGATCACCGTGTTGCGGGATTCGCGCGGCTGCGACATGCCGTATTGCCCCTGCCGCGCCTGCATCCGTCTCCAGCCCGGCGAGTTGTAGACATTCGCTTCGGCCGCGCGGGTCTCGATACCGGCCGACATCTGACTGTTGCCGTGCAACCCGGCCCCTGGCAAAACCTCAACGTGATCGTCCGGCAATTCGTCGATGAAGCGGGATGGCATGGAGTTCTGCCACTGCCCGAACACCCGCCGGTTTGCGGCAAAAGAAATGGTGCACACTTCTTCGGCGCGGGTGATGCCGACATAGGCCAGCCGCCGTTCCTCTTCGAGCCCCTTGAGCCCGGATTCGTCCATTGACCGCTGCGAGGGGAACAGCCCGTCTTCCCAGCCCGGCAGGAAGACGGCGGGAAACTCCAGCCCCTTGGCCGCGTGAAGGGTCATGATCGAAACCTTGGCCCCGTCGCTGTCCTGTTCGTTGTCCATGACCAGACTGACATGTTCCAGAAACCCTTGCAGGTTCTCGAAATTGTCCAGCTGGTTCACCAGTTCCTTGAGGTTTTCAAGGCGCCCCGGCGCTTCGGGCGTCTTGTCGTTCTGCCAGTGGGCGGTATAGCCGGATTCGTCGAGAATGATCTGCGCAAGTTCGATATGCGTATGCTCGGGTGCGCCGAACCGCATGGGCGAACCGTCATCGATCACCGAATCGTCGTCCACCTCGATCCGCGGCCCACGTGTCATCGCATTCCAACGCGCCAGACCGTCGATCAGTTCGCGCAGCGCCTTGCCTCCCTTGCCCTTGATCAACCCGTTATCGACCGCAATCCGAGCCCCCTCGACCAATGACACCCCATTTTCGCGCGCGGTCATCTGGATGGTTTGCTGCGCCCTGTCACCCAAGCCGCGTTTCGGCGTGTTTACGATTCTCTCGAAAGCAAGATCATCCTCTGGGCTGACCACCAGCCGGAAATAGGCCATGGCATCGCGAATCTCCATCCGTTCATAGAATCGCGGGCCGCCGATCACTTTGTAGGGCAAACCGATGGTCAGAAACCTGTCTTCGAAGGCGCGCATCTGGTGGCTGGCGCGGACGAGGATGGCGATTTCACTGTAACTATAGCGAAAGAATGCTGGTTCTAAGTCCTTTTCCTCATCAGAAAAACCTTTCAATCTCCAAACTAGGTTTAGTGTCTTTAAGTCTTGAAATGGGAAGTTCTGCGCAACCAGTTGGCTTTCTAACTGCTTGAGATTTGTTACACCACTTAATGCACCTCGCTTCGACAGTCTTTCAAACTCTTGGAGGATGTCCTGCGATCTTGGATTTTCTCTTCGCTTTGCAAAAGGAGAGGTTCCATCAACTAGTGCTTCGATTTCTTCACCTATCCTGCGGGCCTCTTCCTCGCCGTCCCAATGGCCGATCAGATTGACCTTGTGGCCTTCCTCGGCTTCGGTCCACAGCTCTTTGCCCAGACGGTTTTCATTGCCGCGAATGACGTTCGACGCAGCCGCCAGAATATGCGGGGTCGAGCGGTAGTTCTGTTCCAGCCGCACCACATACGCGCCGGGAAAATCCTTTTCGAACCGTAGGATGTTGCCCACCTCGGCCCCGCGCCAGCCATAGATCGACTGATCGTCATCGCCGACGCAGCAGATGTTCTTGTGCCCGCCCGCAAGCAGCCGCAGCCACAGATATTGGGCGATGTTGGTATCCTGATACTCGTCCACCAGGATATAGCGGAACCAGCGCTGGTATTGCTCCAGAACATCCTGATGGGTCTGGAAGATCGTAACCATGTGCAGAAGCAGATCGCCGAAATCCACCGCATTCAATTCGCGCAGGCGGGTCTGATATTGGGCATATAGCTCAATGCCCTTGTTGTCATAAGCCCCGGCATCGGCGGCTGGCACCTTGTCGGGTGTCAGCGCTCGGTTCTTCCAATCGTCGATGATTCCCAGCAACATCCGCGCAGGCCAGCGTTTGTCGTCGATATTTGCGGCCTGCACCAACTGCTTGAGCAGGCGCAACTGGTCGTCGGTATCCAGAATGGTGAAGTTCGATTTCAAATCGACCAGTTCCGCATGGCGGCGCAGCAGTTTGACGCAGATCGAATGAAAGGTACCCAGCCATGGCATCCCCTCAGCAGGCTGCCCCAACAGGCGGCCCACCCGTTCCTTCATCTCGCGCGCGGCCTTGTTGGTGAAGGTTACCGACAGAATCTCATTCGGACGTGCGCGCGCGGTGTTGAGAAGATGTGCGATCCGGGCGGTCAGAGCCTTGGTCTTGCCCGTTCCGGCACCTGCCAGCATCAGAACCGGGCCATCCAGACGCTCGACCGCGTCCCGTTGTGCCGGGTTAAGCTCATCCAGATAGGGCGAAGGGCGCACGGCCATGGCCCGCGCCGACAGCGATGCGCCCTCGAAGGCGTCCATTTCGTCAAAACTGCTCATGGCCCCAAACTACGCCGGATAAGCGCGAAGGGAAAGGGTTTGTTCACGGCTTGTTCACAGACTTTTCGCACTTCTTTTTACATTCAATTCTAAACAAACACGCCACCGTCCTGCACCCCGTTAACTCTCTGTCAAATCCTGACTGGGATGTTTGGCAGAGTGTAGTGGGAGCGGACATATGAAACAGGCGGAACTGACGGGTCAGTCCTCGAGGCTTAAAATGATAGGCGTGGCCCTGATGCTGCTCGCGCTGACGGCAGCGGCGGGCTGGGGGATCTATGCCGCCCCTGCGCCAGTGGTTGATCGCATGCTGGAAGCAGACCTGCGAAAGAACGCGATGCGGATGAGCCGCCAGGTCGAAAGCCATCTAAACGATCTTGAGCAGACATTCCGTTTTCACGCATTGACCGATCATGACCAGGAGTTTCTGGAGCTACTGCCCGAAACCACGGACATTTACCGCTTCAAGCTGTTTGAT
The DNA here is from genome assembly GCF_056541565.1 of Ruegeria sp. AG6. NCBI lineage: Bacteria > Pseudomonadati > Pseudomonadota > Alphaproteobacteria > Rhodobacterales > Roseobacteraceae > Ruegeria > Ruegeria sp. AG6. The sequence goes on from NZ_JBQFYQ010000001.1 coordinate 1,324,171, forward strand.
GCTTCGGGGCAGGTGTTCTGGTCGACCCGAGCCAGCGACGTCGGGTTCGTGAATACGAAACCCTATTTCCAGTCGATCGTCGCCGCTGGGGGCCTTTTTTACAAACACGAAGAGAAGCCGGTTACCGAAGTTGATTCCTTTGTTTTCGACAATTCCCGGGATACGGAACTGAGCAGCCGCCATGTGGCAGAGGTCTATACGCCGATCATCAAGGATGCGACGTTCATGGGCGCGATCGAGTTCTATTCCGACATAACCGACCTGCGGAACCTGTTCATCACGCGCGTTCGCCTGTCTCTGGCGCTGTTGAGCGGCGTCGCCCTGCTGGCGCTGACGACTGTCATCCTGATTGTCCATCGCACCAACCGTCGTCAGGTTCGCGACCTGCGCAAACGGGCCCAGAAAGAGAGGGAGCTGATGGACGAGCAGCTGCGCCTGGCCCGAGAGGTCCGTCTGTTGGGTGAGTTGAACGAATGGCTGCAATCAAGCCGGTCGCTGGATGAACTGTTCGACATGGTGTCTCGCTTCATGACCCACATCCTGCCAGAGGCCGAAGGCAGCGTGTATGTCTACTCAAACTCACGCGATGTGCTGGATGGCTGCGCCAGCTGGAACGGTGGAACTCATAAATCCCACATTCACCCCGAAGGTTGCTGGGGTTTGCGGCGCGGCCGGACTTACGAGTTCGGCGCATCCGAGATTGACTTTGTCTGCGAACACGCCGAACCGCATGACGGGCGGCCCTATTTCTGCTTTCCCATTCTGGCCCATGGCGAAACCGTTGGTCTTTTGCATTTGCGGGCACTTGAGGGGCGCGAAGACTGCTTCAACAAGAGCCGCAAGCTGGCCCAATTATGCGCCGAACAGATCAGTATGGCGATCGCCAACGTCCGCATGCGGGATCAGCTTCACGACCAATCGGTACGAGACCCCCTGACCGGGCTGTTCAATCGCCGCCATATGACCGAGACGCTGCGCAAGTCCATCAGCCGCAGCCAGCAGACGGGCGCCGCGCTAAGCCTGATCGCCGTGGACGTGGATCACTTCAAGAAGTTCAACGATACTCATGGGCATGATGCGGGCGACATGGTATTGCGCGCCGTCGGCGCCGCCCTGGAACAGGGGTGCGACCGGGACGAAGTCGCCTGCCGCATCGGGGGGGAAGAGTTCATGCTGATCCTGCCTGACAACAGCCCCGAAGATGCCATGACCCGCGCCGAACAACTGCGCCAGGCGGTTGAAGCCGTAACCGTCCGATATGGCGAGAAGGTATTGCCGCGCATTACGATATCGGTCGGGGTTGCACATTACCCGGCCCACGGCACCATGCCGCAGGACCTGATGCGCGCGGCAGACGATGCGCTTTATGTCGCCAAGGACAAGGGGCGCAACCAGGTGCATGTTGCAAGCGGCACCAGGAACAAGACCGAAAATGCGTCGCCTGAAAACCGGCAACCACCCAAGGATGCAGCTTAAAAAACTTGCCGAATCGCATGGCAGGTCGGATCAATCTGCATGGACTTGCACAGCACCTATCCCGGCATACCGGATCTGAAACACCGTGCGCGCCGTCGTCTGCCGCATTTCGTGTGGGAGTATATCGACAGTGGAACCGGGATTGAAACGACGCTGCACCGGAACCGCAAGGCGCTGGATGACGTGCGCCTCTGCCCCTCGATCCTGCATGGCGAGCTGGACTTTGATACGTCAAAGTCGTTTCTCGACGCTTCATATCCGCTGCCGTTCGGAATCGCGCCGATCGGAATGTCCGGGCTGGTCTGGCCCCGCGCCGAGCAACTGCTTGCCAGCGCGGCCGCAGAGGCGGGTATTCCTTATACCCTGTCGACCGTAGCCAGCCAAAGCCCTGAAGACATGGCACCGCATCTTGGGGACAATGCCTGGTTCCAGCTTTACCCGCCCCGGGATCCGGATATTCGAAAAGACCTGCTGAACCGGGTCCGCAAGGCCGGGTTCAAAACCCTGGTCCTCACCGCGGATGTTCCCGTCGCATCGCGCAGGGAAAGGCAGACACGATCGGGCCTGCGGCAACCGCCAAAGCTGACCCCGCGCATTCTGGCGCAGATCGCCCAAAGACCCGCCTGGGCGATGGGCATGCTGCGCAACGGTGTGCCGCATATGCGAACGCTGGAGAAATATATCGAAACCCCCGGGAATCTGCCGCCCACGGCTCATATCGGTTACCTGCTTCGAACCTCGCCGGATCTGGACTATGTCAAATGGCTGCGCGACCATTGGGACGGTCCGCTTGTCCTGAAGGGTGTCCTGCGACCAGAGGATACGAGCAGGCTGGAACAGGTCGGTGTCGATGCTTTGTGGGTGTCGAATCATGGCGGTCGGCAATTTGACGCGGCCCCGGCCAGCATCGAGGTTCTGCCCTCTGTCCGGGATGCAACCCGCCTGCCCCTGATCTTCGACAGTGGTGTCGAAGGCGGTCTGGATATTTTGCGTGCCATGTCGCTGGGCGCAGACTTCGTGATGCTCGGGCGGGCTTTTTTATATGGTCTTGCGGCGCTTGGCGCGCGGGGGCCTGCACATGTCATCGAGATTCTCAGGCAAGACCTGCATGCAAATATGGGCCAGATGGGCCTGGCAAGCCTGTGTCAGATTGAGAGTTAACGTTAAACATTTGATGCTGCGGCGCAGCAAAAGTATAAGGGCGCTGCGATCATAGGGCGTTTGCGAGCGATAACATGCCGGTTCTACCCAGAAGAACGGATATACCTGCGCGTATTCTCCGCCCAATAAGACGCCCATACACAAAAGACCGGGACCTATCATGACAGACTTCAACAAGATCCTGATCGCCAACCGCGGCGAGATTGCCATCCGCGTCATGCGCGCAGCAAACGAGATGGGAAAACGAACCGTCGCCGTCTACGCTGAAGAAGACAAACTGGGCCTGCACCGGTTCAAGGCTGACGAGGCGTATCAGATCGGTGAAGGCATGGGGCCGGTTGCCGCCTATCTTTCGATCGACGAGATCATCCGTGTTGCCAAGCAATGTGGCGCCGACGCGATTCATCCGGGCTATGGTCTGCTGTCCGAGAACCCGGATTTCGTCGATGCCTGCGTCAAGAACGGCATCACCTTCATCGGCCCCAAGGCGGAAACCATGCGCGCGCTTGGCGACAAGGCAAGCGCGCGACGCGTAGCAATCGAAGCAGGCGTTCCGGTCATTCCTGCCACCGAAGTTCTGGGCGATGACATGGACGCGATCCGCAAGGAGGCCGCCGAAATCGGCTATCCGCTGATGCTCAAGGCGTCCTGGGGCGGCGGCGGGCGCGGCATGCGCCCGATCCAGTCGGAAGAAGAGTTGGAAGAGAAAGTGCTGGAAGGCCGTCGCGAGGCCGAAGCCGCATTTGGCAATGGCGAGGGTTATCTGGAAAAGATGATCATTCGTGCGCGCCACGTCGAGGTGCAGATCCTGGGCGACAAGCACGGTGAAATCTATCACCTGTATGAACGCGACTGCTCGGTCCAGCGCCGGAACCAGAAGGTCGTGGAACGCGCCCCTGCCCCGTATCTGAGCGACGAACAGCGCGCAGAGATCTGCGAGCTTGGCCGCAGGATCTGTGCGCATGTGAATTACGAATGTGCCGGCACGGTCGAGTTCCTGATGGATATGGACACCGGCAAGTTCTATTTCATCGAAGTCAATCCGCGCGTTCAGGTCGAACACACCGTGACCGAAGAAGTCACCGGTATCGACATCGTGCAGGCGCAGATCCTGATCGCCGAGGGCAAGACGCTGGCCGAGGCGACCGGCATGGCCAGCCAAAAGGATATCCAGCTCAACGGGCACGCGTTGCAGACACGGATCACCACCGAGGACCCACAGAACAACTTCATCCCCGACTATGGCCGGATCACCGCCTATCGCTCGGCCACCGGTATGGGCATCCGTCTGGATGGCGGCACGGCCTATGCGGGCGGGGTGATTACGCGCTATTACGACTCGCTGCTGACCAAGGTTACGGCCTGGGCCCCCACGCCCGAAAAGGCGATCTCTCGGATGGACCGCGCCCTGCGCGAGTTCCGCATCCGCGGGGTTTCGACGAATATCGACTTCGTCATCAACCTGCTCAAGCATCCGACCTTCTTGTCGAACGAATACACCACCAAGTTCATCGACACGACGCCCGAACTGTTCACCTTCAAGAAGCGGCGCGACCGCGGCACCAAGGTTCTGACCTATATCGCGGACATCACCGTGAACGGGCATCCCGAAACCAAGGACCGCCCGCGCCCGCGCGCCGACCTGAAGGAGGCCAGGCCTCCGGCGCTGAAGGCCGAACCGCAGATGGGTACGCGCAACCTGCTGGAGCAGAAGGGCCCGCAGGCGGTGGCCGACTGGATGAAGGCGCAGCGCCAACTGCTGATCACCGACACCACCATGCGCGACGGGCACCAGTCTCTGCTGGCGACCCGGATGCGCTCGATCGACATGATCAAGGTGGCTCCCTCCTATGCGGCGAACCTGCCGCAGCTGTTCTCGGTCGAATGCTGGGGCGGCGCGACTTTCGATGTGGCGTATCGGTTCTTGCAGGAATGCCCGTGGCAGCGCCTGCGGGACCTGCGTGAGGCGATGCCGAACCTGATGACCCAGATGCTGCTGCGCGGCGCAAACGGCGTGGGCTATACGAACTATCCTGACAACGTAGTGCAGGAGTTCGTGCGTCAGGCGGCGACAGGAATTGACGTGTTCCGTGTCTTCGACTCGCTGAACTGGGTCGAAAACATGCGCGTGGCGATGGATGCGGTCGTCGATAGCGGCAAGATTTGCGAAGGTACCGTCTGCTACACTGGCGATATTCTTGACCCGGATCGCGCCAAGTACGATCTGAAATATTATGTCGGCATGGCGAAAGAACTGCGTGACGCCGGCGCGCATATTCTGGGCCTCAAGGACATGGCGGGCCTGCTGAAACCGGCCTCGGCCAAAATCCTGATCCGGGCGCTGAAGGAAGAGGTCGGGCTGCCGATCCATTTCCACACACATGACACCGCCGGTATTGCCAGCGCGACCATTCTGGCCGCGTCCGAGGCGGGCGTCGATGCAGTTGACTGCGCGATGGACAGCTTCTCGGGCAACACCAGCCAGGCGACGCTGGGCACCGTGGTCGAAGCGCTGCGCCATACCGACCGCGACACCGGGCTGGACATCAAGGCCATCCGTGAAATCAGCGATTACTTCGAGGCTGTGCGTGGCCAGTATGCGGCCTTCGAATCCAGCCTTCAGGCCCCCGCGTCCGAGGTCTATCTGCACGAGATGCCGGGCGGTCAGTTCACCAACCTCAAGGCGCAGGCACGCAGCCTGGGTCTGGAAGAACGCTGGCACGAAGTGGCGCAGATGTATGCTGACGTGAACCAGATGTTCGGTGACATCGTGAAGGTCACGCCGTCTTCCAAGGTCGTTGGTGACATGGCGCTGATGATGGTCAGCCAGAACATGACACGTGAACAGGTCGAGGACCCGAATACCGACGTGGCCTTCCCCGACTCGGTCGTGGACATGATGCGCGGCAATCTGGGTCAGCCTCCGGGCGGGTTCCCCGAGACCATCATCAAGAAGGTGCTGAAAGACGAGGTTCCCAACACGCAGCGACCCGGCAAGGACGTGCCCCCGGTCGATCTTGAAGCCACCCGCGCCGAGCTGTCCAAGCAGCTGGAAGGCAAAGAGGTCGATGACGAGGATCTGAACGGCTATCTGATGTATCCCAAGGTGTTCCTGGACTACATGGGTCGCCACCGGATCTACGGCCCGGTTCGTACCCTGCCAACGCGCACCTTCTTCTACGGCATGGAGCCGGGCGAGGAGATCACCGCGGAAATCGACCCCGGCAAGACGCTGGAAATCCGGTGTCAGGCCATTGGCGAAACGGATGAAAACGGAGAGGTCAAAGTGTTTTTTGAACTCAACGGCCAACCGCGCGTGATCCGGGTTCCGAACCGGTTGGTCACCTCGACCACGCAGGCGCGGCCCAAGGCCGAGGTCGGCAACCCGGATCATGTCGGTGCGCCGATGCCCGGTGTTGTTGCCACCGTCGCCGTAACAGCGGGCCAGCAGGTCAAGGAAGGCGACATGTTGCTGACCATCGAGGCGATGAAGATGGAAACCGGCATCCACGCCGAGCGCGATGCGACCGTCAAGGCCGTTCATGTGCAGCCCGGTGGCCAGATTGACGCAAAGGACCTTCTGGTCGAGCTGGAATAACCTGCCGAACCGGTTACAGTTCAAAGGGCCGCTCGGGAAACCGCGCGGCCCTTTTTCTATGCTGGAACGGAGACCCACCATGCTTGCTATCACCCCGATCTATGCGGCCCTGATCGCTATTCTTTACGTGGCACTCAGCGTCAAAGTGATCCTTCAGCGCCGCAGCGACAAAATCTCAGTCGGGGATGGGGGCAGCAAATTGATGATCAAGGCGATACGGACACATTCCAATTGCGCCGAATACGCCCCTATCGCCCTTTTGCTGATCGCCATGGTGGAATTGCAGGGAGCGGGCGGATTGCTTTTGCATATACTGGGCTTGATGTTGCTGGCCGGGCGTCTGCTGCACGCGTACGGATTCGGGCGCACGCCCCAGATCGTCATCCTGCGGCAGGCTGGCATGAGCCTGACGTTCCTGGCCATTCTGGTTGCGGCCATCGCCAACCTGATTCTGGCAATGTAGCTCGGTTGGCGGGTGTTATCCGGTCAGATCCGTCGTCATCACAAGGGGCGCTTTCAACAAAACGGGCGTGATCCGGTTGTGTTCGTGATCGTCCGATTTCGGCATCGCGGTGACCAGCAAGATCATTGCGGCCAGCGCCATTATCTTCATGTCTGCAACAGAAATCATGAAAGCCCCTCTGCCTGTGTCCTTTTTTGATCCGTGTTCGAGATTGAACGGGCCGGATGCCAGGTTCCGTCGAAATATTTTTCCTCTTTTTTGTGTTTTTCCGCTTGCAGCCCCGCGTGGGAATTTATAAATCCCTCCTCACTCAACGGCGCGGGCGTAGCTCAGGGGTAGAGCATAACCTTGCCAAGGTTAGGGTCGGGCGTTCGAATCGCCTCGCCCGCTCCATTGAGAGGTCTTCGGACCACATATGTATCTGATGCGGGCGTAGCTCAGGGGTAGAGCATAACCTTGCCAAGGTTAGGGTCGGGCGTTCGAATCGCCTCGCCCGCTCCAGATACGAAATTCTCCAGACATGCTGGTTCTTCACATGACATTGCGTCATTCTGGTTGCATTGCCCAACGCAGGATTCACCCATGTCTGATTACGTCATCCGCCCTCTTACCGTTGACGAGGTGCAAAAGGCCGTCGATTGGGCCGGGCGCGAAGGGTGGAACCCGGGGTATCACGATGCTCGTTGCTTCCACGGCACGGATACCCGCGGGTTTCTCGGCGGGTTCCTGGATGGCGAGATGATCGCTTCCATCTCGGTCGTTCAGTATGATGACGCCTTTGCGTTCCTTGGGTTCTACATCGTCCGGCCCGAGTTTCGCGGATCGGGCCACGGGTTGAAAATCTGGCGGCACGCCTTGGAAAACTGCAATGCGGACAACATCGGTCTGGATGGGGTCGTCGAGCAGCAGGATAACTACCGCAAGTCCGGTTTTTCCTTTGCCTATAACAACTACCGCTTTGGCGGGACAAAACGCGGGATTCTGGCCGCGCTCGGGGCGCAACCAGCTGCGCGGGCTGAGGAGCTGAACAGCCTCTCGGACGATCTAGCCGCCTATGACCGGCAGATGTTCCCTGCCCCGCGCGACATCTTCCTTCGCGATTGGCTGAGCGCGCCCAGCCACGCCTCGCGCGTGATTGCCGAGAACGGGGTGATCCGGGGCTATGCGACCCTGCGGCCCTGTCAAAGCGGATACAAGATCGGGCCGTTGTTCGCGGACGACGCCGAGATTGCCCAAGCCCTGTTGGCCTCGGTATTGGAAGCCATCCCCGACGATCACGCCACGCATGACGTGTTCATCGACATGCCGCGGCCCAACGCCGCCGCCTTTGCGCTGGCGGATGCGCTGGGTCTTGAAAAGGTGTTTGAAACGGCCCGGATGTATTCCGGCCACGCGCCGGATATCGATCTGAGCCGTGTCTTTGGCGTCACCTCATTCGAACTGGGTTAAAAAGCCTTGAACGTCATTGTGGTCAGCGAGCGTTCGATATTGGGAATCACCAGCAGGTGTTCATTGATAAAATGACCCACATCCTCGGTTTCGGGGATATAGAGCTTGAGCAGCAGATCATATTCACCGCTGGTGGAATACAGTTCAGAATGGATTTCGCGCAGGGCGATTTCCTCGGCGACCTTGTAGGTGGTTCCGGGCTTGCAACGGATCTGGATGAAAACGCAGGTGGACATGGTTTGACCCTATCGGTTCGTATTGTTGACAAGCTGACACGGGGCCAAGCCGGGCGCAATCCCCTGCAACAGTTTGCAGCGTTCGCAACGCGCGGTCTGGAAAACCCCGACCTTCCCCGTCTATAAGCGCGCCTGTAGCAAAAGGAATTCGCCCATGCGCAGCGCAAAGATCAGCCGCCAGACTGCCGAAACCGAAATTTCGGTCGAGATCAATCTGGATGGCACCGGCATGTATGAAAATCAGACCGGAGTTGGATTTTTTGATCACATGCTGGATCAACTGGCGCGCCATTCGCTGATCGACATGACGATCCGCGCCAAGGGCGATTACCACATTGATGATCACCACACGGTCGAAGATACCGGCATCGCGCTGGGGCAGGCTTTGACGCAGGCCCTGGGCGACAAAAAGGGTATCCGGCGGTACGGAGAATGCCACCTACCGATGGATGACGCTCAGGTGCGCTGTGCGCTGGACCTGTCCGGCCGCCCCTATTTGATCTGGAATGTGGACCTGCCGACGCAGAAAATCGGTGCATTCGACACAGAACTTGTGCGCGAGTTCTTTCAGGCGCTCAGCACCCATGGCGGCATCACGCTGCATATCGACCAGTTGCACGGCTTCAACAGCCACCACATCGCCGAGGCCGCATTCAAGGCCGTCGCGCGCGCGCTGCGCGACGCCGTTGAAACCGATCCGCGCAAGGCAGATGCGATTCCGTCGACCAAAGGCGCGTTGTAAATGCTGACCGCCATTATCGACTACGAAAGCGGCAACCTGCACTCGGCGGAAAAAGCGTTTCAGCGCATGGCGCAAGAGGTCGGCGCCGGTGAGGTTGTCGTCACCTCGGACGCGGATGTTGTGGCACGCGCGGATCGCTTGGTTCTGCCGGGCGACGGGGCGTTTCCGGCATGCGCTGCCGAATTGCGTGGGCACAAGGGCATCTATGACGCGATGGTCGAGGCGGTCGAACAGAAAGGCCGCCCGTTTCTGGGCATCTGTGTGGGGATGCAGTTGATGGCAACCAAAGGCCATGAATACAGCGAAACGGATGGTCTGGACTGGATTGCCGGCGATGTCGTCAGGATCGAGCCGTCAGACACATCGCTGAAAGTTCCGCATATGGGCTGGAACGATCTTGTTCTGGACAGCGATCACCCGGTGTTCAACGGGGTGAAATCCGGCGATCACACCTATTTCGTCCACTCGTACCACTTCCGGGTGTCCGACCCGGCACAGAGATTGGCTTATGTGGACTACGGGCAGGAGGTCACGGCCGTCATTGGCCGCGACACGATGGTTGGAATGCAGTTTCACCCCGAGAAAAGCCAGGACGTTGGCCTGCGCATGCTGGGCAACTTCCTGACCTGGAAACCCTGAGGCTTACTGAACACGCGTCCAGGTTTGACCGCGGCAGATCAGACCGCCCGCCACACATCCCTTGACGGTCAGTTTGTTCTGGCCGTCCAGTGACATTTTTGAATTGTAGGTTTTGTTCCGGTCCGGTGCCCAGATCTTGCCGCTATCATAGCTTCCGCCGCCATCGGGCACCATGTCCCAAATGATCTGCTTGCCCAGGTTTTCATATTCCAGCTGCTCGTTGCCATCCGCATCAAAGGCGCTGTCGATGGTTCCGCAGATCGCACTGCCGCATCCGGAAATCGTCACGTGCAGATAGCCGCCGGTATCACCGGGTGCAGTCTTCCACAGACCGTCGACGGGATCCGCAGCCATCGCGCTGGTCGCAAGAAACATCAAACCCGCTGCAAACGTAAATTTCTTCATGATTGTCTCCCTGTTTTGATGGCAGTCTGACCCGGCAACCAGCTGCGGGCAAGAATGACCCAGCGTCGCGTTGCATCCCCTGCCCCGCCTGTGCGATATCCCGCGCGTGCAACACAGATATAGGGCCGCCCGACATGATCCTCTACCCCGCCATCGACCTCAAAGACGGCAATGCCGTGCGCCTGCTGCGTGGTGAAATGGACAAGGCCACCGTGTTCAACGAAGACCCCGCCGCGCAGGCCCGCGCCTTTGTCGAGGCCGGGTGCGAGTGGCTGCACCTGGTCGATCTGAACGGCGCTTTTGCTGGTGAGCCAGTCAACGCCGCCCCGGTCGAAGCGATTCTGAAAGCCTGCGACGTGCCCGCGCAATTGGGAGGCGGCATCCGCGACATGGCCACCATCGAGACCTGGATCGACAAAGGCCTGGCCCGCGTGATTCTGGGCACGGTCGCGGTCGAGAACCCCGATCTGGTGCGCGAAGCGGCCAAAGCCTTTCCCGGCAAGGTCGCCGTGGGCATCGACGCGCGCAACGGTCTGGTTGCCACCAAGGGTTGGGCCGAAGAAACCGACGTTCAGGTAACCGATCTGGCCCGCAGCTTCGAAGACGCGGGCGTCGCTGCGATCATATACACCGACATCAACCGGGACGGCGCGATGCAGGGCCCCAATGTCGAGGCCACCGCAGAGCTTGCCAAATCGGTCGATATTCCGGTCATCGCATCTGGCGGCGTGTCCTCGATCGCCGATCTGATCGCCCTGCGCGATTGTGGCGCAGCTTTGAACGGTGCCATTTCCGGCCGCGCGCTTTATGATGGAGCGATTGATCTGAAAGAGGCTCTGACCACGCTCAGAGGATAGCTTTATGTTTCATTCGCCGGTAAAGCGTTCCGAACTGTCCGCGCACAGCCTGCTGAACGAACGGTTCAAAACCGGCGACTTTCTGGACTGCTTCAGTGTTGAATCCAATCTTCCGCCGCGCCGGGCCGCGGAAATCATCACCGCGTTCCCCGGATGGGTGCTGGCATTGGTTCGGCTGCGCGGCCTGTTGGTGACACCCTTTGGCCTCAGCACGACCGGCCCGGATGCTGACGACAAGCTGGGGATCTTCCCGGTCGAACATGATGGCAGGACCGAGGTGATCGCAGGTTTCAACGATCGCCACCTGGATTTCCGGGTGTCCGTCCTGTCGGAAAACGGCCGCATCTCGCTGGCCACATGGGTCCGACGCCATAACCTTGGCGGGCGCCTGTACCTGGCTGCGATCCTGCCATTTCACATCCTGATCGCGCGAAACGCGCTTGCGCGTGTGAAAAGCGCAAGCACATGACCCAAAAGGTCTAACCCGCGGCCGCAGCGGTCAACTTGGCGAGCGCACCGCGCATCTTCTCGACTACAGGTGACTTTTCGACGTCATCCAGCTCGTCCATCGTTTCCTTGGGGTCTTCATAGGCCAACCAGACCTGACCGTTCCCATCCTCATACGCCTGCACCTTGAGCGGCAGGAACAATCCTGCACGCGGATCGATCTGCATGGCCGGCGTGCCCAGCGCAGGATTGCCGAAAATCAGCACTTGATTGGCCGGAATGGGCGTACCGACCTTTTCCGCCCCGGCCGCGTGGTCGATACGGGCGAAGACAGTGGCCCCTGCGTTGCCAACCGCTGCTTCCAGCGCATCCAGCGCCTCGGCTACGGATTTGTTCGTTTGAACTTTGATGATGTCGTCAGCCATGGCAGCCAAAGCCCCTCCGAGCGAAAAAATTGAAGCAAGTATCAAGCTACGCATGTCGGTATTCCTTCTGTAATATTCACTCCAATTCTCACAGGTTTTGGAAATCTGACAATCACAAGTCTGGCATCAGCAAAGCTTTGCCAGAATTGATGACGCCCATTTTATCCTGGCTTTGAAGAACAATCCGACCAGAAGCCAAACATTTCACTGGGTTGAGCCATAATTCGGGCGGAATCCCCGCTTCACTCCTTCGTCAAACACAACAACCCGGGTGGCAAACGTGAGTGTTTCCAACCTAGACGTTCCCAAAACGTCCAGATTCGGATCGGCAACCATTGCGATCTTCTGTGCGGCGATTTTCACGAGCGCCAGTCTTCTGTTCTTTGTCCAGCCGCTTTTTGCCAAACTGGTTCTTCCAAAAATCGGCGGCGCCCCGGCGGTCTGGACGACGGCTATGCTGTTTTTCCAAGTGGTGCTGATATTCGGGTATGTTTACGCGCACCTGTTGACCAAGTTTCTGCCCTTGCGCTGGCAGATCATCGCCCATTTTGCCTTTTGGGTGGCGGCGCTGACTTTCCTGCCGCTGTCCACAAGCGAAAGTTGGAGCTATGACGCCTCGACCTCGACCGCGCTACAAACGCTTGGCCTGTTCGCCGTAGGTGTGGGTGTACCTTTTGCGGTGTTGTCGGCAAATGCGCCCCTGTTGCAGGCCTGGTACGCCAGGTCGGGCGGGCCTTCGGCGGATGATCCGTATTTCCTCTACAGCGCCAGCAATGTCGGATCCTTGCTGGCGTTGTTGGCCTTCCCCCTGGTTGCGGATCCATTTTTTGGCGCAGCCGAGATCAGCCGTGCCTGGCTGGTCGGCTTCGTGCTGCTCGGCGCGCTTTTGCTTGGCAGTGGCATGATCGCCTTGCGGGGATCACGGCACACGAAGCCGTCGGTTCAAACGGCGCTCAAGGCCAGTTTCCCGACCCTGCGGCAGATCGCTGTCTGGGTGTTCGTCGCCTTCATCCCCTCTTCCTTGATGCTGTCCTTCACAACGCGGGTTAGCACGGATCTGGGTGCTCTCCCGTTGATCTGGGTTGTTCCGCTGGCGGTCTATATCCTGTCCTTCATCATCGCGTTTGCCAAATGGAAACACCTGACGCTTGACGCCTTGAACCTGCCCATGCTGGCGGCGCTGGCGGCGGGTGTCTTACTGGTGTCCAAGGTGGTCAGCGAGCATGACGCGCCGATGGTTATTCTGCTCTATGTCCCGGTGTTGTTCATCATCGCCCTTTTTGCGCACCGCCTGCTGTACGACATGCGCCCATCCGCCGAGCAATTGACCGTGTTCTACATCGCCCTTTCCATGGGCGGAGCAATTGGCGGGCTGTTCAACTCGATCGTTGCGCCAATTGCCTTCACACGTGAGTTGGAGGCGCCAATCACCATGATTCTGGCCGGAGGCTTGTTTCTTGTCCGCGCCCCGGGATTTGCCCTTCGCCATGTCATCATGGGCATCGCGGCAAGTGTTTTCATCCTCGTCATCGCAGGTGCGACACGCGGCGTCGCGGCGCTGAGCGCATATATCCCGCGAGCAGGCGCGCTGTTCGTGCTGATATTCGCAGTGCTGTACCTGTTCCGGGCGCAGGCCATGCGTATCCCTGTGGTTCTTACCGTCGTTCTGCTTCCCGCATTTGCGGTAAAAAACAATCCGGTGTTCGAAGATCGCAGCTTTTTCGGCGTGCATTCCGTGTATTCAAGCAAGGGCTACCGTCTTTACAAGAACGGCACCACGGTGCATGGCTGGCAACGCGAATCCGAATATGGCACTCGACCCACACCGCTGTCCTATTATCACCCCGAAGGACCGATGGCGCAGGTCATCACGTCGGACTTCGGCAAGCAATCCAACAGCATCGGAATTGTCGGTCTTGGAACAGGTGCACTGGCCTGCTATCGGCAGCCTGCTCAAAACTGGGACTTCTTCGAGATCGACGCGACCGTTGACCAGATCGCACGCGACCCTTCGCTGTTCACCTATCTGTCGGAATGCACGCCCGATTCCGAGACCCATCTGAGTGACGCCCGGATCGTTCTGAAGCAGAAGCCTTTTGCCTTCGATATCCTGGTTTTGGATGCGTACAGCTCGGACGCGATTCCGCTTCACCTGATCACACGCGAGGCGGTAGAGATGTACACCAGCCGCCTGGCCGATGATGGGGTTTTGGTGTTCCACATCACAAACCGGTTCTACGATCTGGTCCAGCCTTTGGCCCGAATTGCCGACAGCCTGAACCTGACCGCTGCGCATCAGCAGCTGGCCGTGGGTAAAGAGCAGGTTGAAACCGGAGCCGCCACCAGCAGCGTTGTGATCCTGAGCCCCGACAAATCCCGAATTGAGAGTTTTGCGCAGGATGGAAACTGGCAAATCGTCGAAACCGACGGAGCGCTGCCATGGACCGATGGTAAGGCAAACCTGCTTTCGGCACTGAAACTGCTGAAGAACCGGGATCACTAAGCCCCCCGCTCCGCCCATGGCCCGTGCTACCAGGGCCATGGGCGGCAAAACGTCTGTGGCATCGGCGGCGCTTTGTCGGTAAAGGTCCGGCAACGAAGGACGATCAGATGCTGAAGACCCGGATCATTCCCTGCCTTGATGTTGCCGATGGCCGCGTGGTCAAAGGCGTGAATTTCGTCGGTCTGCGCGATGCGGGCGATCCCGTGGAATCGGCCAAGGCGTATGACGCCGCAGGCGCGGACGAAATCTGTTTTCTTGATATCCACGCAACCCACGAAAACCGCGGCACCATGTTCGATGTGGTACAGCGCACCGCCGAGCAGTGCTTTGTACCTCTGACAGTCGGCGGCGGAGTTCGCACCAAGGATGATGTCCGCGCCCTGTTGCTGGCGGGGGCAGACAAGGTCAGCTTCAACTCGGCAGCCGTCGCCAATCCCGACGTGATCGCGGAATCAGCAGATCAATTCGGCAGCCAGTGCATCGTCTGCGCCATCGACGCCAAGACGGTCAGCCCCGGAAAGTGGGAGATTTTCACGCATGGCGGCCGCAAGCCAACGGGCATTGATGCGGTCGAGTTCGCAAAAACTGTTGTCGCCAAAGGCGCCGGGGAAATTCTGCTGACCTCGATGGACCGCGACGGCACCAAGGCTGGCTTCAACCTGCCCCTGACCCGCGCGATTTCCGATTCCGTGGATGTGCCCGTGATCGCAAGCGGCGGTGTCGGTAAACTGGACCATCTGGTCGAAGGCGTCACCCAAGGTGGCGCAAGTGCGGTGCTTGCAGCCTCGATCTTCCATTTCGGAGAATACACGATCCGCGAAGCCAAAGAGCATATGGCCGCCGCAGGCATTCCGATGAGGCTGACATGAGCATTCTGCACGACCTTGCTGCCACGATTAAGGCGCGTAAAGGGGCTGATCCCGATTCAAGCTGGACAGCCAAGCTGCTTGCAAAGGGTCCCGAGAAATGCGCCGAGAAATTTGGTGAAGAAGCCATCGAAGCCATCATCGAAGCCACAAAGGGCGATCAGGCCAAGCTGACCGCCGAAGCCGCAGACGTGCTGTATCACCTGCTGGTCATGCTGGCCGCCCGGGACGTGGCGCTGGAGGATGTTCTGGCCGAACTTGCGCGCCGTCAGGGCATCAGCGGCATTGCCGAAAAAGCCGCCCGCCCCAAAGGGTAACGGCCGGGTTCCGCGCCGCCGCAACGCCCGTTATACTCGGGCGTCAGAATGACAGGTCGAGGGCGCGACATGATCCGAATTTTGATGCTTGTGGCAACGCTTGCCATCGTTGCGGCATGTGCGGCGCCTCCCCCTTCGACCGGGGATGAGGTGCAACGCCTGACAGCCGAGATTCAGCGTCTTGGCCCGGATATCGATCCGGAAGAAGCCCGCCGGGCGGCGCAAGTCGCCTATTCCTATACCGCGCAGCTGGTGGACGAATACCAGATCACCGACCCGCCGCTGATCCACAATGCGAAGGTCAACAAGGGATTGCGCCCGCGTGGTCTGTGCTGGCATTGGGCCGAGGATATCGAGCGTCGTCTGAAACAGGAAAACTTCCAGACGCTGGAATTGCACCGCGCCATCGCCAACGCCGACAATCCGTTGAGGATCGACCACAGCACCGCGATTATCAGTCGCAAGGGTGAATCGCTGTATGAGGGCGTCGTGCTGGATCCGTGGCGCTATGGCGGGGTTTTGTTCTGGTCACCTCTGGTCGAGGATACCCGATATGATTGGGTCCCTCGGGACGTGGTGCTGGAAAAACGACGACAGGAACAGGTTGCCCGCCTGAAACCCTATCAGCCAGCAACGCCCTAAAGCTTGGACGAGATGATCCCGGTGGAAAACCCACCCATGCGCAGCTCGCCAAACAGGCGCTGATACTCGATCTTCGGACAGCGGTTCATCACGACGTCCACACCGCGGGCCTCGGCCTTGGCTGCCGCTTCAGGGTGTTCAACCCCGATCTGCATCCAGATCGTTCCGAGGGACGGGAACCCCTCCAACGCTTCGTCCACAATGGGCGGCACGGATTCGGACCGTCGGAAGATGTCTACCATGTCCACGGGTTCGGATATCTCCGAAAGGCTGCCGCGTACCGTCTGGCCAAACAAGTCGTTCCCGGCATGGCCCGGATTGACCGGGATCACGTTGAACCCTTTCAACGACAGGTAGCGGGCGACGTAGTAGCTGGGCCGCACCGGGTTCATGGACACCCCGACAACGGCAACGGACTTGGTGCGTTGCAGAATGGTTCTCAGGTGCTGATCGGAATAGTCTGGCATGCCCTATCCTTAGCAGGGTTCCAAAAAGAAAAAAGCGCCCAAGAAACCTTGGGCGCCAGTTGTTGGAACGAGGGACAGTGAAATGACCCGCGGCAGTTCCATTCCGCGGTCACTGTGACATTTAGGCATATATTTGTTAAAAAAAAGAGGGGCGGCGCATTTTTGTGATGACTCATCACAATTAGCTGATTCCCGCTCATTCGTGATAGAGGATTGCCGGCCAGTTTTCTTCAGCCAACTCAATGTATTCTGCCTGATCCTGCTTCCAGATTTCTTCGATCTCGATCGAGTGTGTCAGGTACAGACGACCATCCACGACTTTCCAGGCCTTGGGGTCCGAGCTCTTCAGAACGCCCATCGCCATTGCATATGAACAATACCCGCCGAACTGCGGCGCGAAAGCACGGGGATTGCTTTCGAACAGCTCGCGGTTCTCCTGCGAGGTGAAATGCCACCGCGCCCCTTTCCACATCACGGAATTCTCGGGCATGCCCATGATCGGCGTAGAACCGTCGAAATAGGACACGGCGTCATACCCGGCCAACGCCACCCCTTCGGTGGCGTAGTAAACGGGCCTTTCCTGCGCATACGTGGCAGGCGCCAGAAAAAAAGCGCACAGCGCGCCAAGTGTGGAACGTCGGGTCAGCATTGCCATGTCAGAATCAGAAATCACTGGGGTATCAAGATGCAATTTTTTGCTGCATGCGGAACCCCTGTTGACGTGGATGTGAACGATCTTCACCCAAAAACGTTCAATCGAAAATGTCTTCGATCACATCCCAGGCTTCATCGAACACGCGCGAGAACATGCTCTTTTTCTTCTTTTTTCGCTTGGCCTTCCGCGGAGGGGCATGAGAAACCTCAGATCGCACTGTTTTGGCAGGCGCGGCCTTCCGCTTGGGCAGCATCTTCAGATCGTGCAAAGGTGCGCCACAACTGGAACAGCTCAGCTCGTGCCGTTCTTTGCCCCTCAGGACCAGCACAGCCCGGGTCCCGCAATAGCAGCAGGTCGCAATTTTGGATGGACCGGAAATAGCGCTCTCCTTTTTTTGTCAGGGCCGGGATGCATATAAGGCGATTGCCGCCGCATTTGAGACATTCAGCGATCCGAATCCCCCGGCTGCGTCAATTTTCACCAATTGATCCACGGTTTCCTTCGTCTTTTGGCGCAATCCCGGGCCTTCCGCCCCCAGAACAAGTGCGACGGGGCGGTCCCGACCGTCGCTCAGCGCGCCTTCGATCGTTACCTCTGCTTCACCATCCAACCCAAGGACCAGAAATCCCATATTCTGTAGTTCAACAATTGTGTCGGCCAAGTTGCGCATCCGCAGATAGGGTTGACGCTCCAGCGCGCCGCTGGCGGTTTTTGCCAGGGCCCCGGTCTCGGGCGCGGAATGGTGGCGGGTGCCTATGACGGCACTGGCACCCAGAACTTCGGCCGAGCGCAGAATCGCCCCGACATTGTGCGGGTCCGTAACGCGGTCCAGAAGGATAACGCGTGGATTTTCCCGACCGATGCAATTTTCGGCCAGTCCGCCCCAATCCAACGGCTTTACCTCCAACGCGGCACCCTGGTGCACCGAGCCTGCATCGATGGGCGCCGAGAACTTGCGCGGATCGGCCATCTCGGGCTCGATACCAGAGAATTCAATCGCTTCCGCCAGTTTGTCCCGCGCATTGCGCGTTACGATCAGGCGCAATTTCTGCCGATTGGGGTTCATCAAAGCGTCGCGAACTGCATGCAGACCGAACAGCCAAACGGTTTCAGCAGCCGCGGCCTTGCGCGCCTGCTCCTTTTCAACGACCCATTTGGGTTTCTTCATTTTTCAGGCCTCCGGGCCGGGAATTCGGTTTCCTGCGCCAAAGCGAAATTTTCCTGTTGACGCTCCTTTGGTGCGCTAGTAATCACGCCTCCACGTCAGGTGCAACGCCTGACAGTGGGCGACAGGCCGCAAGGTGTGGCAGGGGACTGTAACTCCCTCGCGGAGACGCACGCCTGGTTCGATTCCAGGGTCGCCCACCATCTTTCCCGTAGAATTCAAAGATGGCTAGAACGCATCGCCCGCGCGAGCTTATGTGCATGCTTATGCGCAATGATGGCTGCAAAGACTCGTAAAAGTTGCGAAACAGGGCACCGCCCGCTAGTCTGTTCACGTATTTGCGAGGGATTTGTTATGAGATTGATACTGGCGGCTATTGCCGTGTGTGTCGCAGGCGCGGCGAATGCGCTGACGATTACGTTTGATAATAATTTTCCAAATGATCCCCAAAGCGGCCTGACAACATATCAGGGAACCAGCCAAGGTTTCACCTTTGACTATGGTGCGGTCTACAATTTTGGAAATCAGATTAATTTCCATGATGACAACGGTGTGCTGTCAACCGTCGTGCAGGCCGTAAACGGGACGAAATTCACTGTGCAGTCCGTCGATCTTTGGGGGTTGTCACGTGTGTTCAAGACTGGATCCGGCCCTGCACCCGCACTTGGAACGCAGGCCTACAACCAGTGGCTCAAGGCGGGTACTGCAACAGTTCCAACCCTGACATTTTCGGGGCTTCTGAACGGTGCCACAGTTGCGACGCAGACGTTCGGACCTTCGGCTTTGAACACTTTTAGTTTTTCAAGTGGGTTCACGGCCATTGATCAACTTTTGATCACGCTGAACGTCCCCAACGCAGTCAAATTCCCCTTTGGCCTTGGGTCAAACACCGTTTGGTGCGACCAATGGTGTGGCGAATTCAACGTGGATAACCTGCAGGTTGCACCGGTCCCCCTGCCCGCAAGCGGGCTGCTTTTGATCGGGGCCGTTCTGGGCCTGTTCGGGTACCGCAGGCTTAAGACAACCTAGTTGCACCCAACATCAAAAAAACGGCGCTGATTGTTGGTCAGCGCCGTTTTTTGTTTCTTAACCAAGGGTTTGGAAGGTTCTATTCTGCCGCCGGGCGCAGTTCCGAGACCTTGTTGAACCACGCCTCGATTGCATCCAGATCCGCCGGCAGGGCTTGCGCTGCGCCATCCGCGAAAGTCTGGAATTTCTCTTCGTTCAAACCGTTCACGCCGACCAGAACCGGGATATCCATCGCCAGGGCTTCGCCGATCACGGGGCGGAATCCACGCCCATCGGATTCATGCTTGCCGAATTTGTTGATGATCAGCAATTGGGGCGCGCCCTCCAGCGAGGCAGTCACATATCCCACCGCCTGTTCCAGCGCTGCCGGGTCCAGACGGCAGCCGCGCGACTGGGTGCCCAGCGACTGCGAAATGCGGATGGTTTCACCATCGGGAAGCACGCGCAAGTCCATATCGCATTTGCTGCTGTCGGCGCATTCCGTGTTTGTTTGCACGACACCGGCCAGTTTTGCTCCGGAGGCCAGCAGGCGGTCCGCAACGGCGCTCAGCAGGCGGTCCGTCGCGCCGCGATCGGTGGTGGTGACATAGGCCAGATGCATCTTGGACCTCTTGTAATTCGTTTGTGACGTTTCAAATAGCACGCATGACACCGCCCGGCCACTCCCTCGTTCACGGAAGCGGGGACAGGCCAATCACAGGGGCGTGCAGGTGAAGCAGAACCGCATAGGCGGCAAGTGCGGCCAGCCACACCCCGGGACGCGGCCAGGGACGCGGTGCGCGCAGTGAGAACCGCGCCGTGTTGCGGGACAAGCGGACCCATTCAAAGCCCATTTCCCGCGACTTGCGCCGGTCGACAAGGGCCATGCCCATGGCTGCGAAACCGGCAAACAGGCCGAACAGAATCACATGTGACAGGCTGCCATTGGCAAGAAGATGTGCCACCGCCCACAGCATCAGCGCGGCAAGGATCGGGTGTCGGGTGGTGCGCAGGATACCGGGCTGTTCTGGGTCAAAGGGCCGATTGCCCAGCCCTCCGAATGAGAACGGGTTCTGAATGATCAGCCCCGCAACAGCCAGCCAGCAGACCACCGGCATGATCAGAACCGGCGCCCAGCGCAAAACCGCAAATGGCGGAATGACCTCGACATAAGGAGCGTTGGCAGCGGCGATGATCAACCACGCCAGGACGGCCAGCGACAGAACCGAATAGGCCGTGAAATACCCCCGGCGTCCGAGTGTATCGATCAGCCGTCCGCGTATGGCGGGTCGCACCGGAATCGCGTGGCTGAGAAGGAATGTGACGAGCGCTGCAAGGAATAGGACCCAACCGGTCATGGTGATCTCCGCGTTATTGGGATCGGTCTAGATCAGGACGACACTGGTATCCTTGTCCAAAATCAAGTTCGGCGCAGGGGCGGTGCATCGCCCCTGCCCTGTTTACAATCCAAGCGCCGCGCGGCGTTCTTCGGCAAACCCCTGCACTATGCGGTCGGCAATCAGCGCCAGAATCGCCATCGCGGCCCCGGCCGAAATGCCAAGCCCCACATCTGCCTGACCCAGCGCCAGATAGATCGACTGCCCCAGACCCGTGGTGCCAATGAGGGCGGCGATCACCAGCATCGCAAAGGCATAGAGGATGGTCTGGTTCAACCCCAGCAGGATCGTGGGCGCGGCATAGGGCGCGCGCACGTCGCGCATGATCTGCCACTCGGTCGCACCGCTTGAGATCGCGGCCTCCATCATCTCGTCCGGCGTGTTGACCAACCCGTGCCGCGTGTAGCGGATCATGGGCACGATCGCATAGGCGCAGATTGCCAGAAAGGCCGAGAACTCGCCGATCTGGAACACCATGAGAACCGGGATCAGGAACACGAACAGAGGGATTGTCTGCAACATGTCGCAGATCGGACGGACCACTTTCCACACCGGTTCCCAGACCGCGCTGGCAAGGCCGATCAGGCCGCCGACCACGGCACAGGAAAACACCGCCGCACCGCTGAGGTAAAGCGACAAGAGCGCTCTCTCCCACAGGCCCGAAACGAGGATGGTGCAAAGCAGCCCCACGCACAGCGCCGCCAGACGCCAGCCCCCCGCGACCCAGCCCAGAGCAGCGGCGCCGGTCAGGACAAAGGGCCACGGCAGGTTGGCAATGCCGGTTTCCAGCATTCCAATCAGGATCATGACGATCAGACCACCCGTCAGCCGCCCACGCCATGCCATCAACAGCGCGATCCCGGCACCTGCGGCAAACAGGCCAAAGCTCATGCCCGGCGTCCACTGGAAGCCCCAGGTGAAGGGCAGCACCGCCTGATCCAGACCGATCCGCAAAGGCAGCAGCACATAGAAAAGTGAGTTGTTCTTGAGCGCATCCAACCACGGGCCATTGGCCTGAGTGAACGCGGTCAGGCCGCTGTCCACGGCCTCGGCCATCGGATCCAGCAAGGTCAGTTCGGATGGGTTCGGCAACCACGCCCAGAAGGCGGCGGTGAAGACCACGGCGAAACCCAACATCGCCCAGACAACCCGACTGTCATAACGTTTGCGCTCGGTCGCCAAGGTGCCGCTCATGCGATCTATGACGACGGCAAAGACCACGATGACCAGACCCGCCATCAGAGACTCCCCGAACTGCGCCTTGCGCATGGTCAGCAGAACCTCCCAGCCGATATCGTTGAACCCACCGATGACGGCGGCAATGATGACCATGGACAAGGCCGCCATCAGACACTGGTTCACACCGACCATGATCTGCGTCGTGGCGGCGGGAATTTCGACCTGAAACAGTTGCTGAAAACGCGTGCCACCGGACATGATGGCGGCCTCTTTGATCTCGGGCTCCACCCGTTCCAGCCCCAGCATCACGTTGCGCGCCATGGGCGGCGCAGCATAGATGGCCGAGGCGATCAGACCGACAACCGGGCCAAAGCCAAAGAGCAGCAACAGTGGTGTCAGATATGCGAAGGTCGGCACCGTCTGCATGACATCCAGAACCGCCTGAACGAAGGATTTCACCCGCGGTACCTCGTTGGCGAGGATGCCGATGCCACCACCCAGTATCAACGCCACCGGAACGGATACTGCGACCAAGGCCAGAGTGTTCATGCTTTCAGCCCAGTAACCCGACGCCAGAACAAAGCTGAGGCCCAGAAAGCCCAGCGCGGCCATGGGCAAACCGCCCAGATACCAGCCCAGCGCGGTCACGATCCCGATCAGAATGGGCCATGGTGTGTTACCAAGAACGAAATTCGCCCAGTTCATCGGATAGGTCATCAAATCCGAGAACAACCGCATCGCCGGTTTGATCAGGTTCAGAAACCAGTCCAGAAACGTGCCCACCCATTGGGTTGCAGGCAGTTCCCACGCGGCGGGCCATTTGACCAGCCATGGGGCGATGCCCTCGAGTGCAAGGCAAACCGCACCGACGACAACCGTGATCAGGGCGGCCCTGGCGCCTGCCGTCAGCCGCGCGCCGTGCTGCGTCGGAAACTCAGCTACGGCGGTCATGTTTCGTCCACCTGAAGCGCGGCAGCCAGATCGGAAGGGTGCACCGTGCCAACGACATTGCCATCGGCATCCCGCACCGGCACGGGTTCATAAAGTTCCATGCAATGGGCCAGGGCCGCGTCCAGTGTCATCGATGTGGTCAGGCCGGGATCGTCCGGGCCGCACTCTGCCTCGTTTCGCATGACCGAGGCGACCTTGGCATGCTGCCCCTTGGCGACGTCCTTCGAGAATTCGCGCACATAGTCATCGACGGGTCGCAGGACGATATCCGTGGGCGTGCCGATCTGCACGATCTTGCCGTCCCGCATGATGGCAATACGGTCAGCCAGCTTAAGCGCTTCCTGAATATCGTGGGTGATGAAGACGATCGACTTCTTCAACGTCGCTTGAATGCGCAGGAATTCATCCTGCAACTGGCGACGGATCAGTGGATCAAGCGCCGAGAACGGTTCGTCCAGAAACCAGATGTCAGGGTTTACGGCAAGACTGCGGGCGATACCCACCCGCTGCCGCTGCCCGCCGGAAAGTTGTCGCGGGAAGCTGTCTTCGCGCCCTTCCAGACCGACCAGCGAAATCACTTCCTGCGCGCGGTCCAGCCGTTCCTTTTTGCCCACGCCCTGAACGCGCAGAGGATATGCGACGTTTTCAGCAACGGTCATGTGGGGGAACAGGCCGAAATGCTGGAACACCATGCCCAGTTTTTTCCGGCGCAGCTCGGTCAGGGCCTTTTTTGAGGCGCCGATGACATTTTCGCCGTCCACCCGAATCTCACCGCCTGTGCCGGGCAGCAGCTGCGAAATGCAGCGGATCAGCGTGGATTTGCCCGAGCCCGACAGGCCCATAATGACGAAAAGTTCACCTTCCTGAACTTCGAAATTGGCATCCTGAACGGCGGGGATCAGCCCCTGTTCGCGAAGGGCGACGGCAGCCTTGTCGGCGTCATTCCCTGACCGAGACAGCGCGTCGGTCAGGGCTTTGTCAGCGCCCGGGCCAAACACCTGCCAGAGATTCCGGCAGGCGATGGCTGGCACAGTCGTGTCAGTCACCTAAGTGGCTCACTTGGTCGCCGCGTCGACAACAGGACGCCATTTGTCTTCGTTCTCGGCCATCCATGCGGCGACAACTTCTTCGACCTGACCGCCGTCGACATCGATCGCGCCCATCATCGGCTGCTGGTCTTCGACCGCCAGTTGATAGTTGGACAGGATCTCATAGGCGGCCGGCCACTTTTCTTCCAGGCCGCTCCAGCCGGCTTTGAAGATGCGCGATGGCGAAAAGTCGCAATCGTTTACCGCGTTCGGGTTCGGACCCCACGCCGGATCGTTAAAACATGCCTCTTCACCTGCGGGCAGTTCAACGAACTGCACGTCATAGGCAGACATCGCCCAGTGCGGCTGCCAGAATGTGATCAGCAGCGGCGATTTACGCTCGGTCGATGCGCGAAGTTCAGCGATCAGGGCACCTTCGGAACCGGCGGGGACAGCCTTGAACGGCAGCTCAAGGCCAGTCATGCGATCCGCACCAGGCGTGCCCCAGTCGGCCGGATAGTCGACCAGACGGCCACCGGGCAGAGTTTCCGCCGTGGCGAACACCTGCGCGCAGTCTTTCAGCGCTTCCCACGCAGGCAAGCCGGGGCACAGATCAGCGACATGCGCCGGGTATGCGATACCTTCCTTGGCATCCAGGCCAAGATCGCCGATTTCGACAACCGTGCCTTCCTCGATCTTCTTGGCATATTCATCCGAAACATTGGACGACCAGATTTCAAGCGTCGCGTCGATGTCTCCATCGGCCAGCGCCTGGAACTGGTTCATCATGCCGGCGGTCACATATTCCACGTTATAACCGGCGGCCTTGAGCATCTCACCCGCCACATGCGTGGTTACGTGCTGACCGGTCCATTCGTTGATCGCCAGTTTGATCGGCTCGTCCACGGCCCCCATATCCGCCGCATGCGCCGCACCGGCAACGGTCAGGGCCATAAGGCTTACACTCAGTTTTTTCATGGATTTTCTCCCTGTCTTATTTGTTTTGCCCACCCCGGCAGGGGTTTCCCGCCGGTGTCTTTGTCTGATGACAATACCATGCCGCAACATGCACAAATTTGGTCGGAAAAGGAAAGTGATCAGTTTGTAACAGCGCGGCTTTCTTGCCGCTGAAGCGTTGATTTTTTCCCGCAGGCGCCGCAAGGACCCCCGCCCAACCTGCCATTATCCCCCGCCCCGGGGCACGGAATGTTGACTGACGAGTCAATCACAAACCGTTTTAAACCCGTTTGTCGAGGATTTCTTTGACAGTTCAGTGTTTTTCTTGTTCGGGCCGAGTTTCATTTCCGGTCGGGTGGCTTTCGAACACCGAAAATTCCCATTGCAAAAGGAAGGCAAAACAAAACACTCTTCCTAAGACAGCTTTGAGGTTGGGTTCATGCGTTCATTTGACGAGATCTTTGATATTGCCGCCTCTCGCCACGGTGGGATCGAAGCCTTTGAAGCACAGCTGAACAAGCCCAAAAGCCACGAAGAACTGGCGGCGATGCCCGACGACCGGTGGCTATCGATCATCACGAAATGCGTCTTTCAGGCCGGTTTCAACTGGAAGGTCATCGAAAACAAATGGGATGGATTCGAGGCCGCCTTTGACAGCTTCGATGTGGGCCGGTGTGCGTTCATGGATGATGAAAAGTTCGATTCCCTGCTGCAAGACACACGCATTGTCCGCAATGGAACCAAGATCGCAGCAGTGCGGGACAACGCGGCGTTCCTTTTGGAACTGCGCAACGAAGGCGGCGCGGGCCAGGTTCTGGGGGGCTGGCCCTCTGATGACTATGTCAACCTTCTTGCCATGCTGTCCAAACGCGGGTCTCGTCTTGGCGGGGCTTCGGCGCAATATGCGATGCGTTTTGCGGGCCGCGACAGTTTCATCCTGTCGCGAGACGTCACCGCCCGTCTGATCGCCGAGGGCGTGATCGACAAACCCGCTACGTCGAAAAAAGCCATGGCGGCGGTACAACGGGCCTTCAATTCCTGGATGGATCAATCCGGGCGGTCTTTGACGGAAATCAGCCGGGTTCTGGCCATGAGCCTGTGAAAACCGTTTGCGGATCGCAGGCAGAGGACTAGGATTCACCTCATGGTTCTGCGCGTATTCCTGTGTGCTCTTTTATTGCTGTCCTCTTGCGGCCGTCCGTTGACAAAGCAAGAGCGCGACTTTGCGGATGCCATTCAGGGCGAGACCCTGAATCTTGACAGCGTGCGATTGGTCCAAGGCGCGCCGGTTACCAATGTGACGTATTTCCGCGAAGAGCGGCCACGTCTGGCCTGCCGCGAGCGCATCCTTCCTCCGGTAGAACCCGGGCCGGTGACCGGCAGGCCCGCAGCCGTGGCCCTGTTCAACAAGGTCTATTTTGCGCGCGACTGGTATCTGGAAGACTACATGTCCGATTTTCCGGATCAGATGAACCTGGTGGCCGCGATGCTGCTGGCCCATGAACTGACGCATGTCTGGCAGTGGCAGAATCGCCGGACCACCGGTTACCACCCGTTGCGAGCAGCGGCGGAACATGGTGGGCGCAGCGACCCGTATCTTTTTGACCTCGAAACCTCGCCGGACTTCCTGTCCTACGGGTTTGAACAGCAGGGCGCCATCGTTGAGGAATACGTTTGCTGCCGTGCGCTGGACCCTCAGGCCACCCGAACCAAACGGCTGCACAGGATGCTGAGTGCGCATTTTGATCTGTCCCCGCTTCCGCAAAAAGGGCGTGAGCGCGCGATCTTGCTTCCCTGGAGCGAGGCCGAGATCGACGGGATTTGCAGCGGAACCTAATTCTTCTGAAGTGTTTCCAGATAGGCCACCAGATCCACGATGGGCTGGCTCGTCAGAATTGGCTGACCCTGCGGCGTTTTCATGGATGTGTCCTGCCCGTCAAAATAAGGACCATAAACCGGCATAGGGCTACCATGGCTGACCAGCGGATCCCGACCATCAATGCGGGCGACAACGCCCGCAGTCGGGAACACGCCCTCTTCGTTGGACAAAGCGGTCAGATCACTTGGTTGAACCACCAGCACGGCTGCCATCGGACCCTGACCCATCGCATCGATTCCGTGGCAGGTCGCGCAATGGTGCACATAGAGTTCCTCTCCGGTCTTCGCGTCCTGAGCCCAGGCGGCCTGCGAGGCAGCAGCCGAAACCCCAAGAACCATCACACTGATTGTTGCCTTGAACATCGTATCCTCCTGCCTGGATTGGCATTTGCAGGGTTGCCCGATGACCGTCTTGGCGCAATGATCCAGATCAACGAATAAGGTACAGAGGTTTCGGGTAATGACACAATACGCCGCCATCATGCTGGCCGCCGGATTTGGAATTCCGATCCTGGCCGCGCTCAACGCGGCGCTGGGAAAAGTCATCGGGTCGCCAACTGCGGCAGCTGTTGTGCTGTTTGCCATTGCCTTCGCCGCCTCCGCCTTGGTCATGGCGCTGTTTCCCGGATTTGCGGCCTTGTCCAAGATTGCCAATGCGCCGAAACACCTGTTGCTTGCAGGTGTCCTGATTGCTTTCTATGTCCTGTCGATCACCCATGTCGCACCACATTTCGGGGTGGGCAATGCAGTGTTCTTTGTGCTGCTCGGGCAATTGATCAGCGCTGCGGCCATCGACCATTTCGGCCTGTTCGGCGCACAGGTCGAACCGCTTACGCTTATGCGGATGGGCGGGATCGCCGTCATGGCCATTGGCGTTGCGATCACTCAACTGGCCTGAGCACTCCGCCCTCAAGCCGGACCATCCGGTCCATGCGCGCCGCTAGGTCAAGATTGTGCGTTGCTATCAACGCCGACAACCCTTCGTCCCGCACCAGCTTCATCAGTGTATCAAAGACCTGATCCGAGGTTTCGGGGTCCAGATTGCCCGTCGGTTCATCCGCCAACAAAACACGGGGCGCATTCGCCAAGGCCCGGCAAAACGCCACCCGCTGCTGTTCCCCACCAGAGAGTGCGGCGGGGCGATGGCTGGCGCGTGCGGCCACGCCGACACGGTCCAGCAGATCCAGCGCTCGGGCCTGTGCGGCCTTGTCCGGTACACCATTGGCCAGTTGCGGCAGGGTGATGTTTTCTAAGGCCGTGAATTCCGGCAGCAAGTGGTGGAATTGATACACGAACCCGATATCCTGCCGACGCAGTGCGGTTCTGGTCCGGTCGCCCTTGCCCGATACGTTCTGCCCGCCGATTTCAACGGTTCCTTCGTCGGGCATGTCCAGCAGACCAGCAATATGCAGAAGCGTTGATTTACCTGCCCCAGAGGGCGCAACCATCGCTACGGCCTCACCCGCGCGCAGATCCAGATCAACTCCGCGCAGAACCTGCACCTCGCCCGGTTTGCCTTTCAGATAGGTCTTGGTCAGACCTTTCAGACGCAATGTGACATCATTCATAGCGCAACGCCTCGACCGGGTTCAGCCGCGCCGCTCGACGGGCAGGGAAATAGGTGACGACAAAGGACAGGCCAAGCGACAGGCCGATCGCCTTGAGCACGTCGCTCAGATGCAGCTCGGCGGGCAAGGCATAGATGCCCCGGATCGACGGATCCCAGACGCCGCCGCCCATCACGTAATTCACGAAGGAAAAGATCGGATCGATATAGATCGCAAAAAGGCATCCCAGGATGACCCCCATTGCCGTTCCGATCAGGCCGGTAAAAGCGCCGCAGATGAAAAAAACACGCAGAACCGACCCTTCGCTCAGGCCAATGGTACGCAGGATGCCGATGTCGCGCCCCTTGTTCTTGACCAGCATGATCAGGCCCGAAACGATATTCATCGCGGCGATCAGAACGAGGATTGAAAGGATGATGAACATCACGTTGTCTTCAACTTCCAGCGCCCGCAGAAAGCCTCCGGATGCATCCTGCCAGGTCCAGATCTGGCTGCGCTCGCCCGATGCTTCGAGAATAGAAATCAGGATCGGGCCCAGGTCTTCGGGGTTGTCCACCATCACTTCGATTTCATCGGCCACACCTTCGCGATTGAAAAAGCCCTGCGCCTGCGAAAACGGCATGTAGACGCGGGTGCGGTCGATGTCATAGCGCCCGGCCGAGAACACATAGACAACGCGATAGGCATTCACGCGGGGCGACGTACCAAAGGCGGTTTTGACGCCGTTGGGCGACGTCAACTTGACGACATCCCCGACCGTTGCCCCGATGCTGCGCGCCACGCCTGAACCAATTGCGATGACATCCTCACCCGCCTGGAATTCAGACAAGTCCCCCACAGCCTGCTCTGCCTGGGCAATTCCGGGCAGATCACGCAGATCGTCGGGTCGGATTCCAAACACCTCGACCCCGCTGCTGCGGTCGCGGTTGGTGATCAGTACCTGCCCCTTCACCAAGGGAGCCGCGCGTTGAACACCGGGCACTTGCGCGACCCGGGCCGCGCGTTCCTCAAAGTCGGCGATTGTGCGATCCACCCGCCCCTGCGCATCAATCTCGCCTGACGAATAGACCGTCACATGCGCGTTGGCGCCCAGAATGGTGCCAACAAATTCCGAACGGAAGCCGGACCGGACCGCCAATGTCGCGATCAGGGCAAACACTGCCAATGTGATCCCGATCAGAGAAATCCAGGTCATCACACTGACGCCGCCCTCGGCCCTGCGGGCCCGCAGATAACGCCATGCGATTTTCCATTCAAAAGGGGCAAAGGGCGGGGGTGTCTTGGCCATGCCTGCTCCGGGGTGTTCATGTTCGCGGGGACAGTTTCGACATTTCACCCGATGGTCAAGCCGGTTGTCATTCCGAACCCGTTCCTCAGCCTGAACGAGCCGAATCAATCCGGTTGCCCAGCACTGTGGCTGGGCCAAACGGATGACTTGGAATTCTGGCGCTACACCATGAGTTGTGAAGCGCATCACAGACAAACTGGTATTGTTTCATGTATGAAGTTAATCGTCGCGCTTTGTGAGCTCCTGAATCGAAAAGGCAACAATGGGCGCGAAATTTTATTACTCTTTTTGATTATTTTCAGAAACTTTGTCACCCTGTATGTGGGGGAACACATTTAAGGAGCGGGGGTCGCTCAATGAATTTTCAAATTTCAACCAACGGTGCGGGGGTTATTCCGTCTCGCCAAGCATCAAAAGAACTGGATTGTGAAACAGCGGCGCTGCTGCGTGCGGCCATTCGGCCGATCTTTGCCAGCGCGGCAAGCTGGGGCAACTTGACTGATATCCTGAAAGACAAAGGGTACCGTCTGGTTTTCCGGCAAGGACGTCTGTGTATCACGGATCGCACTACGGACGCGCGGGTTTGCGGGTTGCGATTTCTGGGTCTTGAGTTTCGCGACCTGGTCAACCGGCTGGGCCGTCCGATCGTGGT
The DNA here is from genome assembly GCF_056541565.1 of Ruegeria sp. AG6. Lineage (NCBI taxonomy): Bacteria > Pseudomonadati > Pseudomonadota > Alphaproteobacteria > Rhodobacterales > Roseobacteraceae > Ruegeria > Ruegeria sp. AG6. The sequence continues at coordinate 1,354,590 of NZ_JBQFYQ010000001.1, forward strand.
CGCACGCGGCGATGGCGCCAACGGCGACATCCTTGCAACGCGCCCGACGGCAGACCAAGACTGACGTCTGAACCAATCAAATTGGTCAGTTCACATTTGGTGGCCAAGCCAATCGCATGGCCACCTTCGCGAAATGGATCTGTGTTGCGTGACAGCAAGACCCGTCACCGGTGACGGTGCTCAGGCAATCTGCTGGTAGATTTCAGCAACTTTGGTAACGGCCGCCTCGGGGCTCAGTTCCTCGCTTTCACCGGTCCGGCGGCAAGTCAGTTCAACGACACCATTCTTCAGGCCACGCGGCCCGACCGTGATCCGCCAGGGCAGACCAATCAGATCCATGGTCGCAAACTTGCCCCCTGCCCGTTCATTGCGGTCATCATAAAGCGGCTCCAGCCCCAAGGCAGTCAGAGCATTGTAGATTTTGTCACAGGCCGCATCCGCTTCTTCATCGCCCTGTTTCAGGTTCACGATGCCGCAATGGAACGGGGTCACGCCCTCGGGCCAGATGATGCCTTTGTCGTCATGGCTGGCCTCGATGATCGCACCGACCAGGCGGCTGACACCAATCCCATGGCTGCCCATATGCACCGGAACCGGTTTTCCATCCGGGCCCTGCACGGTGGCGCCCAGCGGCTCGGAATACTTCGTGCCGAAATAGAAGATCTGCCCAACTTCGATACCACGCGCCACGCGGCGGCGTTCTTCGGGGATCTGATTGAACAGCGCCTCGTCATGCGTTTCATCCGTGCGCGCGTATTTCGAGGTGAACTCTTCCAGGATCGCCTGACACTGTTCGCGGCTGTCATAGTCAATCTCACGATCACCAAAGGTCAGATCGGTGACGGCGCTGTCATAGAAGACCTCGGATTCACCAGTGTCAGCCAACACCAGGAACTCATGGGTGTCATCGCCGCCGATGGGCCCCGAATCCGCGCGCATCGGGATCGCCTGAAGGCCCATACGCTCGTAGGTGCGCAGATAGCTGACAAGATGGCGGTTATAGGCGTGCAGCGCATCTTCCTTGGTGAGGTCGAAGTTGTAGCCGTCCTTCATATAGAACTCGCGCCCTCGCATCACACCGAAACGCGGGCGGATTTCGTCGCGGAACTTCCACTGGATCTGATAGAGGGTCAGCGGAAGGTCTTTGTAGCTGTTCACGTGACCGCGGAAAATATCGGTCACCAGTTCTTCGGCCGTGGGCGTGAAAAGCATGTCCCGGTCATGCCGGTCCTTCATGCGCAGCATTTCCTGCCCGTAATCGTCATAGCGGCCGGATTCGCGCCACAGATCCGCCGATTGGATGATGGGCATCTGGATCGCGATGTGACCAGCCCGGGCCTGTTCCTCGTGGACGATGTTTTCCAGCTTGCGCAGCACTTTGAAGCCCAGCGGCAGCCAGGAATAAATCCCCGCAGAAGCCTGCTTGATCATCCCGGCACGCAGCATCAGCCGGTGGCTAACGATCTGGGCCTCGGACGGGTTTTCCTTGAGAACGGGCAGAAAGTAACGGCTGAGGCGCATGAACGATCCTATTTGTCTAGCGAAAGCCCGAATGCTCTACGCGATCCACAAAGGCTAGGCAAGGCGGCGCATCATTCAGGCTTGCGCAGCAAATAAGTGTAATAGTTGCACGAACCAAAGAACGTGCCTTCCCGCGCGGCTGTTTTCTGTCCTTCGGCCCATTTCAAGGCGGTCTCGGCGTCGATTGCGCCGGCCTGAATGCAGGGGCCGACATAGGCGTCGATCATGTTTCCGAAAAACGAGGTCTGGCCAGCCTCGGCCAGCAATTCCGGGATGAAACCGGAAACTTCCAGCCCCGTCTGCCGGGCCAGGAACGGAAGATGCCGCAGAACGAACGGATTGCCGACCACCGTCTGCAAGATCGCGTTCACCGCCATCGCGTTGGCGTCAGGGTCGCCAGCGCCGATCGTCAACGACGCATAGTCGCCATCGAAAACGGCGATCGTGCCGCCGGGCCGCGTCAGTCGCGCGGCTTCCTCCAGCATCGCCGCCGGGTCCACCACATGGCTGATCACCGTATGCGCGATGACGATATCAAAGCTACCTTCGCCGTCACCGGTGTTCCGGGAATCCGCAACCTCGTACCGTATGCGCCCCGCCAACCCCGCAGCGTCCGTCTTTTCCATTGCGACCTTGATCAGTTCCGCCGCCAGATCCGACCCGACAATCTCGCACTCCGGGCCGACCCGGTCGGCCAGCGCCCGCGTCACGACGCCCGTGCCACAGCCCAGATCGACGATGCGGCGGCACGAGGCCCAGTCGAGCCGGTCGAAATAGCGTTCGCGCATTTTTATGAAATCCGGCATTTCGCCGCGAAATTCCAGACGGTCCGCAACGACGCGAACCGTGTCTCCCCCTTGTTGATCCAGGCTCTGATAAATGTCGGGCATTGCTTCGTCCCCCAAGGCAGGGCGTCAGTATAGCACGTTTCGGCCCGGTACGTCGGCTCTCTGCGCTGGCGGGCTGTGAATGCGACGCCCGGCAATGGCGCGTTTGCGACCCAAGGTCAGTCGGGTTTTTGATTGACCCGCCAATTGGGAATTTCAATTGTGACGGGAACACCAACCCCAGGAGGCACTGTTGCAGACAATTCAGGAACCCGCCCGGCAGATACCTGTCATCCACCAGACCGATATTCTGGTCGTGGGCTCTGGCCCGGCCGGGTTGGCAGCAGCGCTGGCAGCGGCCCGTGCAGGCGCAGACGTGTCGCTGGTTGACCGGTTCGGCTGTATGGGCGGCAACATCACTGCCGTCGGCGTCGAAGGATTCGCCTGGTACCGGCACGAGCAAACCGTCGAGGCCGGCGGCATCGGGATGGAGTTCGAAACCCGCGCCAAAGAAATGGGCGCGGCGGTGCCCGAAAGCCAGTCGCTCAGTTATGAACTGGACAGCGAAGGGTTCAAGCTGGTGGCGGACAAGTTGGTCGAAGAGGCGGGTGTTCACCCGATGCTGCACCGGCAATTCGTCGCCCCCATCATGGAAGGGGACCGGATCACTGGTATCATTACCGAGTCCAAGGCCGGGCGCGAGGCGATACTGGCCAAGGTGGTAATCGATGCCACCGGTGACGCCGATGTGGCCCATCGGGCGGGGGCCCCGACGCACAAAACCGCTCGGGAGGACATGATGGCGGCGTCTGTCATGTTCCATCTGGCCGGGGTGGACAAGCGCGCCTTTATCGAGGGCGTCAAGGCCGACCCGCAGACCTACAAGGACTGGGGCGGCGGTGGTGAGTGGAACATCGAAACCAGCGGCAAAGAGGACGACATGTTCTCGCCCTTCGTGCACAAGCCCTTCCAGCAGGCCATCGATCAGGGGCTGATCCCGCCGCATCTGAATACCATTGCCGGCACCTGGGGTGCGATGCATGACACGGGCGAGCTGACCTACATGAACCTCATCCATCTGGCCGAGATTGATGGGACCGACCCCGACAGCCTGACACGTGGCGAGATCGAAGGCCGCCGTCAGACCATGCTGGCCATCGAGGCGCTGCGCCGGTTCATGCCGGGATGCGAAAACGCGCGGCTTCGGAATTTCGGGATGACCATCGGTATCCGCGACACCCGCAAGATCGATGCGGTCTACAACATGACCGAAAACGACGCCCGCCATCAGGGCCGCTTCGAGGACACGATCGGCATCTATCCCGAATTCATCGACGGCTATGGCATTCTGATCCTGCCGACCACGGGGCGGTACATGCAGGTCCCCTACCGCTCGATGCTGCCCAGGGGCGTCAAGGGCCTGCTGGTCGCCGGGCGGTCGCATGGCGCGGACCGGGTGGCCCATGCCGCCACGCGCAACATGGCCTGCTGCGCCGTCATGGGCCAGGGCGCGGGAATCGCCGCAGCGGTATCATTGAAAAGCAATCAGGAGCTGGACCAGCTGAATCTGGCACCTGTTCACGCGGAACTGCAACGTCAGGGGGTCAGGATTCACTGATGGACAGAATTCCGACCATAGACATCTCGCCGCTGTCCGATCCCGGCAGCGCAGCCTTTGCCGCAACGGTACAAGGCATAATTGAGGCCTGCACAGGAATCGGGTTTCTGTCCATCACCGGGACAGGTGTGTCCCAGCGGACAGTGAATCACGTCCGTCAAACCACAAGAGAGATCTTTGCCATCAATGAATCCCGCAAATGGGATCAGGCCATCACGCGCAAGAATTATCGCGGTTATATCCCGATGGGTTTATTCACACCGAATGACGGATCCGGCAAGGCCGACAAATACGAGGGTTACAAGCTGCACCACGAGGTTGCCGCCACCGACCCTGTGCGCTCTGAATGTGCCCTGTACGGCCCAAACCTGTGGCCCGCCGAAGTCCCCCACGCCAAAGAGGTCATCCTGGACTATTGGCGTCAATTGGATCAGGTCACTGATGTGTTGTTGGGCGCGTTGGAATCCGGCCTGAACTTGACCTCTGGCATTTTGCGCGACGCGTTCCGCAACCCGATGACCAATATGACATTGCTGCACTATCCCCCGCAGGCCGCGGAAGAAGCGGGCTATGGCATCCATCCGCACAAGGATACGGACGCACTGACCATCATCGCGCCCGATCCGGTGGGCGGGCTCGAGGTGCAGACCCGCAGCGGCAAGTGGATTTCACCAGACTGCCCACTCGGTGGTTTCGTGGTGAATATCGGCGACATGCTGGAACTTTGGTCAGGCGGGCGATTGAAATCCACGCCACATCGGGTGGTCAACCGGTCGGGCAAGGAACGGTATTCTTTCCCTTATTTCGCCGTACCCCGCCATGACGTCATTGTTGAACCATTGTTGCCCGCCCTGCCCGGTTTCGACCGTCCGGCGGTTCATTGCGGCCACTGGTCGGCAGAAATCTGGCGCACCAACTGGCCCGATGAAGCCGCAGAAGAAGACACCCCTGAACTGGGGACGTTGCACGATTGAAGCGGGCAAAGCCCCTGCCCATGAAGCGCTTGCATCATGGGCTTTGATGCGCCAAGAACGCCTGCAAGTGCCTGAACAAGGGGATCACGATGGCTTTGCCGGTAAAGGATCAGCTGAGATACTGGGGCGTCGCCGCGGCGGTTTTTGTTTTGATCCTCTGGGCTTTGGGGGATGTCCTGCTGCCCTTCGTCATAGGCGGAGCAATTGCGTATTTCCTTGATCCCGTTGCGGATCGGCTGGAGAGGTTGGGCCTGTCGCGCATCGCAGCCACAGCCGTCATCACCGTCATCGGGATTTTGGGGTTTATATTGGCGATCCTGATGGTCGTGCCCGCCCTGATTACCCAGTTGCTGGATCTGATCGACGTTCTGCCAGACCTGTTCAAGCAATTGCGCGGGTTCATTGAAAAACAATTCCCGTCGCTGCTGGATCGGGAATCAAACACTCATCAGATGCTGGTGTCCTTCGGCGACATGCTGAAATCCAAGACCGGTGATGTTCTGCAAACGGTTCTTGCCTCACTTGGGTCTGCGATAAACATTGTTGTCCTTCTGGTGATCGTGCCCGTTGTGGCCGTTTACCTGCTGCTGGACTGGGATCGCATGGTCGCTCGCATCGGAGAGCTCCTGCCGCGTGATCATGCCCCCACCATCAGGCGGCTGGCCGGTGAGATTGACGCCGTGCTGGCCTCTTTCGTGCGCGGGATGGGAACGGTCTGCCTGATCCTAGGTACCTACTATGCCGTCGCGCTGATGCTTGCCGGTCTGCAATTCGGCCTGATCGTGGGGTTCATCGCGGGGCTGGTCACGTTCATCCCCTATCTGGGCGCCCTGATCGGAGGCTCATTGGCCATCGGGCTGGCGCTGTTTCAGTTTTGGGGTGATTGGGCACATGTAGGACTGATCGCGGGGATCTTTGCCATCGGACAGGTCACCGAGGGGAATTTCCTGACACCCAAACTGGTAGGCAGCTCTGTCGGGCTGCACCCGGTCTGGCTGCTGCTGGCGCTGTCGGTCTTTGGGGCCTTGTTTGGCTTTGTCGGCATGCTGATCGCCGTGCCCGTGGCCGCAGCATTGGGCGTGCTGGCCCGATTTGCCACATCGCTGTACCTGGACAGCCGACTTTATACCGGTCTTGAACGTCAGGATCAGGAAACCGAGTAAATGGCCCGACAACTCAGCTTTGATCTGCCCGCCAAAACTGCGCTCGGGCGAGAGGACTTTTTTGTGTCGCCTGCCAATGCCTTGGCCGTGGCGATGATCTCGGCCACATCCTGGCCGGGAAACAAGCTTGTTCTGACCGGTCCGGCTGGCGCGGGTAAAACCCATCTGGCACATGTCTGGGCCGCGGAAACCGGCGGGCGCATCATTCAGGCCGCCGATTTGCGGTATGACGACGTGCCGGATCTGGCACGCAGGCCGATTGCCGTCGAAGACGTGCCCATGATCGCCGACGATGCCGACCAGCAGAAAACGCTGTTTCACCTGCACAATCTGGTTCTGGCCGAGGGGAACGCCCTGCTGATGACGGGTCGGCTGGCCCCGAAGTTCTGGGAATTGCCACTGGCCGACCTGCAAAGCCGGGTCGAAGGCGCCCATCACGTGGCGCTGGATCCGCCCGACGACGCGTTGCTGGGTGCGGTTCTGGCCAAACTGTTCGTAGATCGGCAGCTGAACCCCGGCCCCGAAGTAATCGCCTATCTGGTCAAACACATGGATCGTCGATTTGAAACTGCGGCCGACGTAGTGGCGCAGCTGGATCAATTGGCCCTTATGGAAAAGCGCGACATCACCCGTTCCCTGGCCGTGCGGGTTCTGAACATGAGCCCGGACGAGATCGAGACCAATGATTGACCCGCTGACGTCAATTTCGCATCCTCAAACAGAACAATCTGGAAGGCACATGGATCAGACCGTCGAAACCGATATCCCGGATTGGGGAACAATCGGAAAGCCTCTGTTTGACAAACCGGACGCACGGGCGCTGTCGCGCGTCGGGGTTGTCGATGTCGGGTCGAACTCGGTCCGGATGGTCATTTTCGACGGGGCGGCCCGATCACCGGCTTATTTCTACAATGAAAAGGTCATGTGCGAACTGGGGGCGGGCCTGTCCGAAACCGGACGGCTGAACCCGCGAGGCCGCAAACGTGCCCTGGCGGCATTGCGGCGCTTCCAGCACCTGGCAATGGATCTGGATTTGCCCGGTTTGCATGTTGTCGCCACCGCTGCTGTGCGCGAAGCCTCGGATGGGCCCGAGTTCTGCGATCAGGTGCAGGCTGAAACAGGATTGCAAGTGGCCATCATTGACGGTGACGAAGAAGCCCGCCTGTCGGCACAGGGTGTCCTGTTGGGATGGCCCGGAGCTTATGGGCTGATCTGCGATATTGGCGGATCGTCGATGGAATTGGCCGAAATCGGCGGTGGTCAGGTCGGCCGCCGCGTGACCTCGCCGCTTGGGCCGCTGAAACTGCGTGACATCAAAGGCGGGCGGCGCGCGCGAAAAGCGCATATCAAGGAAACGATGGAGGATCTGCGCAATCAGATGGGCCAGCAGCGGGATCGTTTGTTTTTGGTCGGCGGCAGCTGGCGTGCCTTTGCGCGGCTGGACATGCTGCGGCGAGGCTATCCGCTGAACGTTCTGCATGAATACCGCATGACCACCAAGCAGGTGCGCGAGACGATCAAATACATCGAGAAACACGATCATGAAAAGCTGCGTACTCAGGCCGGCGTGTCCAGTTCGCGCATGGCGCTTATCCCTTATGCGATGGATGTTCTGGCGCGGCTGATCCGCACGTTCAAACCCAAAGATATCGCCATCTCGAGCTATGGTATCCGCGAGGGGTTGCTGTATGAGCAGATGCCGCAGGAAGTGCGCGACCGCGACCCGCTGATCGAAGCCAGCCGGTTCTCGGAAGCCAAGGACGCGCGCCTGCCCGGATTTGGCAGCAATCTCTATGATTTTGTCATCCCGCTGTTCAGATCCGCACCGCCCAGCAGGGTGCGCCTGATCAAGGCGGCCTGCCTGCTGCACGATGTAAGCTGGCGCGCACATCCCGATTATCGGGCCGAGGTGTGTTTCGACAACGTCACGCGCGCCAATCTGGGGGGCCTGAAGCACTCCGAGCGTGTTTTCATCGGATTGGCACTGCAACACCGCTATCGCAACAAACGGGAAGGCAACCGGTTCTCTCGGCTTTACGAATTGCTGGATGAGAAAAGCCAGAAACAGGCCGAAATTCTGGGCAAGGCCATGCGCTTTGGCGCGATGCTGTGGATGCACAAGGACGCCAATATGGGGCGCCTGAAATTCTATCCCAAAAAGCGGGAGTTGGAGCTATACCTGCCCGAAGCAGCAGCCCCCCTGTTCAGCGAAGTTGCCGAAGCGCGCCTGAATTCACTGGCGAACGCCCTGAAATCCGATACGCGCGTGATCATCAAGGGCTGACCATCGATCCGATCAGATATCAGTTGCCCCTTCGGGCAATTCTTCACTTTCATTTTCAGGCTCTGGCGGATCCTCGGCCTGTTTCCTTCGGATGATGATATCGCCATTGGGCAAGATCTCGGGCGCTTCATAAGCGCTCCAATCCTTGATCTCGGCCCCCAGCTCGGCCAGTGCGGGGCCCATTTCCCGCAAGAACGACTGCATTGCCGGGCCAAACTCATCCGCAAGGCCCAGCAGATCATCCAGCGCCGGTTCCATCTCCTTGCGCAGACCTTCGAAAAACAGCTCGGCCCCCTGCTCCATCAGGGATTTGCTGTTGTCTTCCTGCGAAAGGGCGGGCGCGGCGATGCCGGCAGTGATTATGCTGATCAGCAAAACGTGTTTCATAACTAGTATATAGCGCCCCAGCCGAAGGCGTGAAAGGTCACAGGTCGATGTCCAGTGTGACCGGGAAATGATCCGACGCCGTCAGCAGTGCCTGTCGCAGGTCCGGTGCGGACCAACAGGCCGCGTCGCGAAACGGATGCCAAATGCGCCAGGCCGGGCGGTATGCACGCAGATCCTGTGTAATCATTATGTAATCCAGAAGAGCCTCGAGAAACCTGCCTTCTTCCGGGCGGGCAAAGCGCGCCGTGGAGGGTATCGATCCCGGCCGAAAACCATGAGCCGTCACCGCGTGCGGGTCGAACAACCCAGCTTCCAGCAAAATCTCGACCGAAGAGCGGCCGAACAGATGCTCGAACTCATCCAGCCCGGGACCGTCGTTCAGGTCTCCCAGCAGAATGACGGGTTCCTGGCTGGCAACGTGCATCTCGACCCGCCTGGCAAGCCAGACCGCCTGCGCCAGTTGCTTGCGGCGGTTGGCAATCGAGATCCGGATCGCCTCGTCCCGCGACCCGGCCCCATGCGGAGCCTTGGATTTCAAATGAGCTCCGATCAGCCGGACGTCGTGGCCCGATTGCGTCGTCACCGCCAGTTCCATCGGTGGTTTGGAAAACCGCACCACATCCTCGGTCGCATCAATATCCAGATCGATTCTGAACGCACCATCGAACCGGGGGGCCAAGGGGTCGTCGATGTCACCCTTGGGATCATGACGCACGGCAAGAATGGTCCTGTCGTAGAGCAGCGCCAGCTCTTGATGGGTGTCGTTGGCAAACCCCATCACAGCGTCAGAGATGCGCAGATCGAACGCCTCGGCAAAGGTTTGCAGGGCCCGCACCGTATTCTGGCGTTTGCCGGTGTTCGGAGCCTCGACAATCAATACCGCATCCGCGTCAATCGCGGTCAGCACTTTTGCGATCGCCTCGACCTGTTGCGCCTTGGTGACATTATGCCGACCGGACCAGGTGTCATCGACAATCAGATGGTCGTTTTGATCAAAAAGATTGGCAAACCATTCGATATTGTAGGTCGCCAGCCGCATCCTGTCAGGCCCGCGCGCCGTTGATCTCATCCCAGGCGCGGTTGATGTCGATCATCTTTTTCTCGGCTAGTCTGATCGCCTCTTCCGGGACACCGCGCGCCATCATGGCGTCCGGGTGCGTTTCGCGGACCAGCCTTCGCCAGACTTTGCGGATATCGGGCAAAGGCATGTCCTGCGGCACACCCAGAACCGTGTAAGGATCCTTTGGCGCATCCGGCACGAACCGTGCCCGCAATGCTTTGAATTGAGCGTCGGACTGCCCGAATATCTTGCTCACTTCCTCCAAGAACGCGTTCTCATTGGGGTGGTAGAACCCATCGGCCATGGCGATGTGAAACAGCCCCTCCATCAGGTCGCAAAGCGTGGTGCTGTCTTCGGCGAACATCCGGGCGATCTTGCGGGCATAGTCCTGATACCCCGCCACATCCGTGCGCGCCATGTTGAAGACCCGCGCAGCATCTTCTTCGTCTTCGCGCGCGATCTGGAACACATCGCGGAAGGCAGTGACTTCATCTCGAGTCACCTGACCGTCTGCCTTGGCCATTTTTGCGCCCAGGGCAATCACTGCAATCGTGAACGCCACCGATCGTTCCGGAGGTGTTCGCAGCTTTTCAAAAACTGCGGCCAGGCTTTCGCCTTGGGCCAGCGCGCTGAGCGCATCGGATATGCGGGTCCAGATCGACATGGGCGTACACTAGCGTCACAATTCGGGACTGTCAGGTGCGACAGATCATTCAGGCGAAAGAATTTTCTGCATCAACACAAGATCCAGCCATTGACCCCATTTGAACCCAACTTCGGGCATGCGACCAACCTGCGAAAAGCCCAGCGCCGCGTGAAACGCCACGGCGCCCGGATTGGCCGAGGAAATGCCTGCAACCAACACATGCACCCCGTCGGTTCGTGCCGCCGCCTCGAGCGCTTGCATCAAAGCCCGCCCAGTGCCTTTTCCGCGCGCGTCCGGTGACAACTGGATCGAATGTTCGCGCGTTTGCGCGTATCCGGGGCCCGCGCGAAACGGGGCATAGGTGGCAAAACCAACAACTTGCCCATCATGTTCGGCGACTAGGAATCCAGTGCCCCGCTCCGTAATATCCTCGGTGATTTGCGTTGTGCTGCGCTCATCGGTCGTGAAGGTGATCAACGACTCACGAATGATCGCATTGGTGATCCTGGCGATTTCGGGCGCATCCGCCGCCATGGCCGGGCGAATGATCATCCCAGCACCCGGACCCCATGAGGCGTCTCGAACTCCGCCCTGAGCGCGGCCGGGCCGGTGTCGAACACCACCTGATCCAATGCACCAAGATGTCTGGCCAGCGTCAACGCATCCGGGTGGTACACAACCAAACGCCGCAGCCGACAGCCGCTGTTTTGCAGCATGTCGGCCGGGTGAAGATCGCCCTGCCATTCGATAAGGGCGGGAAACAGGTTGTCGAACGGCAAGCGCCCGGTTGGTGGAACCGCCATGCGCCACCGCAGCGCGCCCCGGGTCAGGTCGATCGGCTCTCCGGTGCCATCGGGGAAGATCGACAGTGTGGCCTCGATATCCTCGACCCGGCATATCCAGTTCGTCAAACGCGGGCCGCCCTGAAAACTGTCCAGATCGAACCATCGCGGCCTGCCCGGAGGGTGCGCCTGCGGATCGATGGAAATCGCTTCCAGATAGAGCCCATCCCTAAGACCCAGCAGCCTGTTATGTGTCCCGAATTTTTCGTGTTTCCCACCGGGTTGCAGCGCAACGCCAAGCGCCTGTTCGATATGCGCAGACGCTTCTTCAAGCGTTTCGCCCGCGACGGCCAGATGATCCAGTAACATGTGCCACCTCCTGCAAGTTAATGGCCAGACCCTTGCGGATCTGGCCGTATGTTTTCGCCAAAGAGGCACGATCACAAGATGATCTGACGAAAAACCCGACCTTCTTCAGCCGCGCGCTTCGCTGATCAGGCGCAGGATGTCCTGAGCGGCCTCGGGAATGTTGGTGCCCGGGCCAAAGATTGCCTTGACCCCATGATCATAAAGGAACTGGTAATCCTGTTGTGGGATCACCCCTCCGCAGATCACGATGATGTCCTCGGCCCCGGCCTTTTTCAGCTCTTCCACCAGTTGCGGAGCCAGTGTCTTGTGCCCTGCCGCCTGCGAGGAAATGCCGACCACATGCACGTCATTGTCCACTGCATCCTGCGCGGCCTCGGCCGGGGTCTGGAACAAGGGGCCAACGTCCACGTCAAACCCGATATCGGCGAACGCGGTGGCAATCACCTTGGCCCCACGGTCATGGCCGTCCTGCCCCATCTTGACCACCAGCAGACGCGGGCGGCGGCCTTCGGCCTCGGCAAACTCCTCGATGGATTTCTGGATCGCGGCAAAGCCTTCGTCGCCCTCATAGGCCGCGCCATAAACGCCGGCCAGGGTTTTCACTTCGGCGCGGTGGCGGCCGAATTCCTTTTCCATTGCCATGCTGATCTCTCCTACGGATGCGCGGGCACGGGCGGCCTCGACGGCGGCGGCCAGCAGGTTTCCGCCCTCTTGGGCAGCCTTGGTCAAAGCGTCCAGCGCCTGTTGGCAAGCGGCTTCGTCACGGGTCGCACGGATACGTTCCAAACGCGCGACCTGCGCTTCGCGAACCGCCACGTTGTCGACGTCCAGAATGTCGATCGGATCTTCCTGTTCCTTGCGATATTTGTTGACCCCGACGATCACCTCTTCGCCACGGTCGATCATGGCCTGGCGGCGCGCGGCGCTTTCCTCGATGCGCAGCTTGGGCATACCACTGGCCACGGCCTTGGTCATGCCGCCCATTTCCTCGACCTCTTCCATCAGGGCCCAGGCTTTCTCGATCAGCTGATTGGTCAGGCTTTCGACGTAATAAGACCCCGCCAGCGGGTCGACCACATCGGTCACGCCGGTCTCTTCCTGCAACACCAGCTGCGTGTTCCGGGCGATACGCGCCGAAAAGTCGGTGGGCAGCGCAATCGCCTCGTCCAATGCGTTGGTGTGCAACGATTGAGTCCCGCCCAGAACCGCGCTCATCGCCTCATAGGCGGTGCGGATCACGTTGTTGTAAGGATCCTGTTCCTGCAACGAAACACCTGACGTCTGGCAGTGGGTGCGCAGCATTTTTGACCGTTCAGATTTCGCGCCGAACTCAGTCATCACCCGGTGCCACAGCGTGCGCGCGGCGCGCAGTTTGGCGATCTCCATGAAAAAGTTCATGCCGATGGCAAAGAAGAACGACAGCCGGCCTGCGAACTTGTCCACGTCCATCCCGGCCTGTGTTGCTGCACGGACATATTCGCGCCCGTCGGCCAGGGTATAGGCCAGCTCCTGCACCAGGTTCGCGCCGGCCTCTTGCATGTGATAGCCCGAGATCGAGATCGAGTTGAACTTGGGCATCTCGTTCGAGGTATACTCAATGATGTCCGAGATGATCCGCATCGAGGGCTCGGGCGGATAGATATAGGTATTTCGCACCATGAATTCCTTCAGAATGTCGTTCTGAATGGTGCCGGACAGCACGGATTTGTCGTGTCCCTGCTCTTCACCCGCCACGATGAAATTGGCGAGGATCGGGATCACCGCGCCGTTCATGGTCATCGAGACCGAGACCTGATCCAACGGAATGCCGTCGAACAGGATTTTCATGTCCTCGACACTGTCGATGGCCACACCGGCCTTGCCCACGTCACCGACGACACGCGGGTGGTCGCTGTCATAGCCGCGGTGGGTGGCCAGATCGAAGGCAACCGAAACACCCTGCTGGCCCGCCGCCAGATTGCGGCGATAGAAGGCGTTGGATTCTTCGGCGGTCGAAAAGCCCGCATATTGACGGATCGTCCACGGACGGCCGGCATACATCGTGGCTTTCACACCGCGTGTAAACGGACCAAAGCCCGGCAGCGAACCCATATGCGGCAAACCAGCGGTGTCTTCCTGCGTATAGAGCGGTTTGACCGCAATGCCTTCCAGCGTCTCTTTGGTCAGATCGTCCAGCGGACGCCCGCGCAGCTCTTTCTCGGCCAGCGCTTTCCAATCCTTGGTGTCGGTCATTTCGGTTTCCTCTTGTCAATTCGGATGGCGGCAGTCGAAAGCTTCCGCATTGAGGTCTTGCGCTTGGCCGTTTCATTCAGCCACAAGCGCGACATTTTGAGTGTTTGGTACAAATCGTCGGTCGCAATCGGTGTCACAGAGGCTATATTCGAAGGAACAGGAGGCCACATGACACGCACGCTTGCCTTTGTTTTCTTGGCACTAATCCCGATGTCTGTCTGGGCGGCGGATGGCACGGCGACGACGGATGACAGTTTTGTCCGCCCGGTGGGTGACAGCGAACTCAGCGAGTTTCTTTGGGTCAACCGACCTATCGTAGTCTTTGCCGACACGCCGGCGGACCCGCGGTTCCAGCAACAGATCGACATGCTGGTCGAGGGCGAAGCCGCAATGCGTGAGCGTGACGTGGTGGTTCTGACCGACACCGACCCATCGGCGCGGTCTCCGATCCGGTCACAGCTGCGCCCGCGCGGGTTCCAGATGGTATTCGTCGACAAGGACGGCGTGGTCAAACTGCGCAAACCTTCTCCGTGGAGCGTGCGCGAGATTGGCCGGTCCATCGACAAGACCCCCCTGCGCGAACGCGAAATCCGCGATCGGCGCGAAGGCGGCTGACCGCTTTCGCCACCCCGAAAGGCCCCGGCACAGAATGCCGGAGGCTTTGACGGGTATGGCAAAAGCGCGGTCATGATCACTCGAACTCGATGATCACTTCGTCCACGGCGAGACTGTCGCCGGGGCCTGCATTGATCTTGGCAACGATGCCCTTCTTCTCGGCGCGCAGGATGTTTTCCATCTTCATCGCCTCGATGGTGCACAGCGCTTGACCTTCCTGCACCTCCTGCCCCACTTCGACGTCGATCTTCACGACCAGGCCGGGCATCGGGCACAGCAGCATTTTCGAAGTGTCCGGCGGCAGTTTTTCAGGCATCAGCCGCGCCAGTTCGGCCTGACGCGGGGTACGTATCTGCACCTTGAGATCCGCGCCGCGGTTACGGATGCGGAACCCGCCCGAGATCTTGCCCACCTTCATGACCAGCGGCGCGTCATCGACCGTCATGACGGCAAGTTGATCACCCGGTGTCCAATCACCCGTCACCCGCATTTCCTGACCGTCGTCAAACCTGATCGTGGCCCCGTCCTGATCCGCGTTAACCTTGACGGGCCACTGGATCTCGCGCCCGAAGGAGACAACCCAATCGGTGCCGACCTTGCGTTCGTGATTATCCATCCGGCCCGACACGCGGGTCCGGCGAATTTCTGCGACGCGATGCATGGCCGCGCAGGACGCCGCAATCCGGCGCAGGTCTGCCTCGGCAAGTTCGACGCCTTCGAACCCGTCGGGGTATTCCTCGGCGATAAAGGCCGTGGTCATATCGCCGCTGATGAATTTCGGATGATCCATCACGGCGGACAGGAACGGCAGGTTGTGGCCAATGCCTTCAACCTCGAAACTGTCCAGCGCCACGCGCATCGCCTCGATCGCCTGATCACGGGTCGGAGCCCAGGTACACAGTTTGGCAATCATCGGGTCGTAATACATGCTGATCTCACCGCCCTCATAGACGCCGGTGTCATTTCGAACAGCAACATCGCCTTCGGGCGCATCCCCCTGCCATTTGCCGTTGGCCAGCATCGGTCCGGCTGCCGTCTCCTGCGGCGGGCGATACCGGGTCAGACGGCCAATCGAGGGCAGGAAACCGCGATACGGATCCTCGGCGTACAGGCGGTTTTCGATCGCCCATCCGGTCAGTGTCACGTCGTCCTGCGTGATCGACAGCTTTTCACCCGCTGCTACGCGGATCATCTGTTCGACCAGATCAACGCCGGTGATCAGTTCGGTGACAGGGTGTTCAACCTGCAAACGCGTGTTCATTTCCAGGAAATAGAAGTTCTTTTCACCGTCAACGATGAACTCTACCGTTCCCGCGCTGGAATAGCCCACGGCCTTGGCCAGGGCCACCGCCTGTTCCCCCATGGCTTTGCGCGTCGCTTCGTCCAGAAACGGCGACGGCGCCTCTTCCACGACTTTCTGGTTCCGGCGCTGGATCGAGCATTCGCGCTCGCCAAGGTAGATGCCGTTTCCATGACTGTCGCACAGAACCTGAATTTCGATGTGACGCGGTTGGGTCACGAATTTCTCGATGAAGATCCGATCATCCCCGAACGAGCTTGCGGCTTCGTTCTTTGACGACTGAAAGCCCTCGCGCGCCTCGTCGTCATTCCACGCGATCCGCATGCCCTTGCCGCCGCCGCCGGCGCTGGCCTTGATCATGACAGGATAGCCGATCTCGTTCGAGATTTTGACCGCCTCTTCCGCGTCTTCGATCAGCCCCATATATCCGGGAACCGTCGACACATTCGCGTCCTGCGCGATTTTCTTCGAGGTGATCTTGTCGCCCATCGCCTCGATCGCGCCTTTCGGAGGACCGACGAAAACCACACCTTCGGCTTCCAGCGCCTCGGCAAACTTGGCGTTTTCGGACAGGAAACCATAACCGGGATGGACCGCCTGCGCGCCGCTCTGGCGGATGGCGTCCATCACCTTGTCGATAACGATATAGGACTGGTTTGCAGGTGGCGGGCCGATATGGATGGCTTCGTCCGCCATCGACACATGCAGCGCGTTCTTGTCCGCGTCCGAGAAAATGGCGACGGTGCCGATACCCATCTTGCGGGCGGTCTTGATAACCCGGCAGGCGATCTCGCCCCGGTTGGCGATCAGGATCTTATTGAACATGGAACGTCCTTTGGCTTGGTCTTCTGGAAACGCAAAACGCCGCCGCAGGGAACAATCCCCACGACGGCGTGATGCGCGATGACGGGCGGGACGACATGCGCCCCGCAAAATATGCGTTAGTTACAGGTGTTCTGTGTCTTGCAGTACAGCACGTTGCCCGCCGCGCCGACTGCTGCGCCAAACAACGGGTCCGCGTTGAGGACGGCCGCCCCCACTGCCCCGGCACCTCCGCCGAGGATTGCCTGTTCGCCCGTGGTGTCTCCGCAGGCGGCCAGACCCGCGCAGGTCGTCGCAACAAGGATGAAGCGTGAGAATCGCATAGTATCTGCCCTTTTTGGTTTCTTGGTCCTTTTCGGGTCAGATGCGCGAAACACACCCTGTTATTCAATATCAACGGACGCGCCGGCGATTTTTGTGCGGGATTTTGCCTCTTTTTGTCCGTGACAGGCAAAAAGAAAAACGCGGACAGGACTATGTGGGGAACACAAGCCTGCCCGCGCAAGGAAGGGGTACGGAATAGTAGGTGCATGTGCGGCGCAGGCAAAGTAGAGCCGCACGGCTCATCCAGTTTGCACAGCACAATATTGCCGGCAAACACAGTATTGTTTCCAATCGGGATTTCGGCTGGAATCTGCCCACACCCGGAAATGCCGCGCAACTTCGCGCCTATACCGGTTCGATACTGCTCGGGCGTTTGAGGCCGCTTTACCGTCACAGTTTCGTGACAGATCAAGCCGCTTCCCGCGCGTTTCGCGGTTGCAGCATCACGACTCTCGGTCAGCGTTGGACATACAGAACCGCCTTGCGCCAATGCGTTATCCAAGCAGCTCAAGACGTCGTGTTTCAGCGCAGTAAAAAACACACATATACTTGAAAAATCAAAGCCTTCACTTCCCATTCTCGTGATTTCCCAAGGTTTGCACCTCGTGAAACGGTCCTTGTGCACACTCGCACTCAAAGGAACACCCACATGACGAAGACTAGAAAAAAGGCACTCCTGCTTGCTGCCTCTGCGCTTTGTGTGACCAGCACGCTTGCCTTTGCTCAGGATGCCCAAACCCAAGCCGAACTTGACGCCTTGCGCGCCCGGGTCGAGGCGCTGGAATCCGCCAGTGCCAGCCCTGCCAACGGTGACTTCCGCATCGGTAACACCGTTCTGGACGTTTATGGCTATGTAAAGGCCGACTTCTTCTACGATTTCGAGTTCGATCAGGGCGACACGGCGTTCGTGAATGTCATCGGGGAACCGTCGGCCGCGACCGATGGTACATTTGGTGCCACCGTCCGCCAATCGCGGATCGGTCTGCGCACCACCACCCCAAGCGGTATCGGCGATATCGGCGGACAATTGGAACTGGATCTGTTCGGTTCCGGCGGAACGGCCGAATTGCGTATACGCCACGCCAATATCACCATCGGTGACAACTGGCTGATCGGACAGACCTGGACCAACTTCATGCCGCTGGACACCTACCCGACCTCGGTGGAATTCAACGGCCCCGTTGGTATCCCTTTCGCACGGGTTCCGCAGGTTCGCTATACCAACTCTTTCGGAACGAACACGTCCTTCGCCGTTTCGATCGAAGAGAATGTCGGCGGTTCGAACTCGGACGATCCGGTTTTGACCGCATCCGCCGAATACAATGACGGGACTTATGTCGCACGTGTGTCCGGCCTTTATGGCAAGGCGGAATCCGGCAATGTCGAAGTTGATCAGACCGGGTTCACGATTTCCGGCTCGGTTCGCCCATGGCAGGGCGGTCTGTTCCAGGTCAACTATGTGAACGGCGAGGCACTCGGCCCGTACCTGATCGGCCTTGGTGATCCCATCGTGAACGGCCAGGCCAATGACGTGGATGGATACACCATCGAATTCCGGCAGGATCTGAGCCCGAAATGGAATGTTGGCATTGCATACGGCAAAGAAGACTATGACCTGCCGACCTCGACCGGAACCCTGTCGTTTACCGAACTGGAAACGATCCACGTCAACGCATTTTACAAGGCAACCGAGGATCTGACACTCAGCGCCGAGTACATCTATGGCGAACGGAACGACGCGCCGACCGGCAGAACCTTTGACGGAAGCCGCGTTCAGCTGGCCGCTCAGTTGAACTTCTGACGCCGCACACGGATCCTGCCCGGTTTCGGGCAGGGTCATCCCGAAACCGGTCTTGAAGGGCTGATATGCGGCGGCCTGGATCACGATCAGCCTGTCCCGTCGATTACGTCGGGAAAGGACGCACGGGCGGCGTCCACATCGATCACCAGCATCGCGTCATAGCTGGCCGGATCAAAAGGATCTTCCGCCGGGATGACTTCGCGCCCAAAAAGCCAGCTGAGACGTCCGGCATCCAGGTTGCCCCTCTCGAACGGCTGATCGCCGAAATGCGCCCAAAGGGCCTCCATGAAGGCGGCATCGGCACGTTTGTCCGCCGGTTTGCGATCCCGGAACCGTTCCCGCCGCGTCAGCGGCGTCACACCCTTGGGATTGGCGCGGCGAATAGTGAACTGAAAATCGGTGCCTGAAAGACGCCCTGGAAACCCGCGATGTTTCAGCATGGCGACACTCCACAGCTTTGTTTTGCAGTCAAAAATAGTTCGAACCCGAACTTGGATGGGATCATGTTGCGCACCTCCAAAGCCGCACCGTTGGTCTGAGAAGCTTTGACGTCATGACAGCGTGAGTTCATGGTCAAAGCCCTTCCCAGATACACCGGGACTGCTCCAGCCGGTAGGCTTCAAAATACTGTGTCGCGTCCGGAGCGGTGTCGCCGAATTCCACCGGGCGATCAGACAGGGAAATGACAACTCTGGATGGCTGCAATTCGTGCAGAGCCACATAAGGAACGGCAAGAACCTGGCACAGATGCTCCATATCCCTGGACGCCACATCATAGCCGATCCGTCCCACTGATGCTCCGATCTTCGGGGCGACAAATCGAAAGCGCACCCAAAGCTCACCGGGGTTGTTGTCCAGCAGGACATCGCTCAGATGCACGGGCTGACCGGACGGTACCGGCAACGAACTGTCTGTCTGGGCAAAAACAGGAGCGCCGAGCGCGCACAATACCAGACATATGGCACGATCCCGGACCCACCGAAGGCAGGCTCCTCCTTCCGGGATCGCGCGCGCAGTGCTTTTGGCCTGCGCGGTTCTATGTCTGACGGGTCGGATCATTCAACTATTTGTCGCTTTTTGTCAATTCCGCCGCAATTTTGAGCATTTCCTGCTCAGAATCGGACTACCGGTGCCAACAACCGGGGCGGACAACGTCGCCCCGAATGGGTCAAAGCGGAATATTGTCGTGCTTTTTCCATGGGTTCTTAAGCTGTTTGCCGCGCAAACTGGCAAAGGCTCTGGACACGCGCCGGCGGGTCGAATGCGGCATGATGACCTCGTCGACGAACCCGCGTTCGGCGGCGACAAAGGGGTTTGCAAACCGATCTTCATAATCGGCGACATGCTGTGCGGTCTTTTCCGCATCATGCAGATCTGCCCGGTGAATGATCTCGGTTGCACCCTTGGCACCCATCACCGCGATTTCGGCAGTCGGCCAGGCATAGTTGAAATCGCCGCGCAGGTGTTTGGACGCCATAACCACATAGGCACCGCCATACGCCTTGCGCGTGATCACCGTGACCTTGGGCACGGTCGCCTCGCCATATGCATAAAGCAGCTTTGCGCCGTGCTTGATCACGCCGCTATATTCCTGCTGTGTGCCCGGCAGAAAGCCCGGCACATCGACAAGCGTCAGGATCGGAATTTCGAAACAGTCGCAGAACCGCACGAACCGCGCCGCCTTGCGCGAACTGTCGATATCCAGACATCCCGCCAAAACCATCGGCTGGTTCGCCACCACACCTACGGTCTGACCTTCCAGCCGGATAAAGCCGGTGATGATGTTCTTGGCGAAATCTTCCTGAATTTCGTAGAAATCGCCTTCATCGGCTATTTTGGTGATGAGTTCCTTCATGTCGTAGGGCGTGTTCGGATTGTCCGGAACCAGAGTGTCCAGCGAATCCTCGATCCGGTGAGGGTCATCAAAGAACGGGCGCACCGGAGGTTTTTCGCGGTTGTTGAGCGGCAGGAAATCCACCAGACGGCGCACTTCTGCCAATGCTTCCACATCGTTTTCGAACGCGGCGTCGGCGACCGAGGACTTCTTGGTGTGGGTCGAGGCGCCACCCAGTTCTTCAGCCGTTACAACCTCGTTGGTAACCGTTTTGACCACGTCGGGGCCCGTCACGAACATGTAAGACGAGTCTTTGACCATAAAAATGAAGTCAGTCATCGCGGGGCTGTAAACCGCACCGCCGGCGCATGGGCCCATGATCACGCTGATCTGCGGAACCACCCCCGAGGCCGTGATGTTGCGCTGAAACACTTCGGCATACCCGGCCAGCGAAGCCACGCCTTCCTGGATTCGCGCACCGCCCGAATCGTTGATTCCGACAATTGGTGCTCCGTTTTGCACCGCCATATCCATGATCTTGCAGATCTTCTGGGCATGCGTCTCGGACAGCGACCCACCAAAGACCGTAAAGTCCTGGCTGAACACATAGACCATGCGGCCGTTGATGGTGCCCCAGCCGGTGACAACGCCATCACCTGCAGGTTTTTGTTTTTCCATTCCGAATTCGGTGCATCGATGACTGACGAACATGTCGAATTCTTCAAAGCTGCCCTCATCCAGCAACAACTCGATCCGCTCTCGCGCCGTCAGTTTTCCGCGCGCATGCTGGGCATCAATCCGCCTCTGCCCGCCGCCCAGTCGTGCGTCGTTGCGGCGGTTTTCCAACTCGGAAAGGATGTCTTTCATGACGATTATCCCCTGTAAAATTTGCCGGGACCCTACCCCTTTGCGCCTCTCATCCAAAGCCCTTTTCGGCAAATTTGCAAATATTCAGCAACAACAATCTGGATAACTGTAAACTTGCAAAGTCTCTTATTGAGATCGCTGGATTGCTGGCAATCCCAAATTCCATGACTATACATGTGAACCATGCAGTTCAGCTCTCGCGCGGTTCGCCGCACACCACCCACATTGGCGACACTGGTATTGCTCGCGGGCTTGTCTGCGCTGAGCATGAACCTGTTTCTGCCGAGCCTGCCGAACATGGCCGCGTATTTTGGCGCCGATTACAAGGTCATGCAGCTGTCGATCGCGCTGTATCTTCTGGTCAATGCCGTTCTGCAAATCCTGATTGGGCCGCTCGCCGACAAGGCAGGTCGCAGGCCAGTTCTGCTGTGGGGGATCGGCTTGTTCCTGCTGGCCACGCTTGGATGCATCTATGCCCCCAACGTTGAAATCTTTCTGGCGTTCAGAATGTGCCAGGCGGTCGTGGTTGTCGGCATGGTTCTCAGCCGGGCCGCGGTAAGGGATATGTACGATCAGGATCAGGCGGCATCGATGATCGGATATGTGACAATGGGTATGGCCGTGGTCCCGATGATCGGCCCGGCGATCGGCGGGCTGCTGGAGGAAAGCTTTGGCTGGAAAGCGAATTTCTGGCTGCCTTTCGCCCTGGGTGGATTGACGCTTGCCTTGACCTTTGCGGATTTTGGCGAAACGTCAGCGAAAAGCGGCAAGACCCTTGTTCAGCAGTTCAAGGAATACCCTGAACTTCTGACCTCGCCACGGTTCTGGGGCTATTCACTGTCCTGCGCGTTGTCTTCGGGCACCTTCTTTGCCTATCTCGGTGGCGCGCCCTTTATTGGAACCGAACTGTTCGGACTAAGCGCGGCACAGGTCGGCATATATTTCGGTGCACCGGCAGTCGGTTATTTTGTTGGCAACTTTCTGAGCGGTCGTTTTTCCATGCAGATTGGCATCAACCGGATGGTGCTGTGGGGCAGCCTGCTGAACGCTTTGGGTGTCGCGCTTTCAGCATCCTTGTTCCTCACAGGTCTGGGCACCGCACTCAGCTTTTTCAGCTTGATGACCTTTGTGGGCGTCGGAAACGGCATGGCCATTCCCAATGCCACTTCCGGCGCATTGTCTGTTCGTCCGCATCTGGCCGCAACCGCCTCGGGGCTGAGCGGCGCAATCATGCTGGGGGGCGGCGCGGGCCTGAGCGCGCTGGCAGGCACCCTGCTGACCCGGGAAACCGGAGCCATGCCGTTGCTCTGGCTGATGCTCACCTCCGCAGTTCTGGCGATTTTCGCAATTGGATCCGTCATTCGGCGAGAACGGCAATTGGGGCTGTGACCACTTGCCCCGAAAACTTTGCAAAGTTAGTCTTCCAAAATAGAAAACTTGCAAAGGTACCTCATGGCCACCCAAAAGCTCTATGCCGGCGCGAAACTGCGTGAAATGCGCACGCGACTGGCCCTGACACAACGCGAATTCGCGGCGAAACTGGGTGTTTCACTCCCATATCTGAACCAGATGGAGAACAACAACCGGCCGATCTCGACCACGGTTGTGTTGGCTCTGGCACAAGAATTCGGCATGGATGTCACCGAGCTCAGCACCGGCGACAGCGAGCGACTGGTGTCGGACATGCGCGAAGCTTTGGCCGACCCGGTTTTTGCGGATATTCTGCCGCCACTTGCCGATTTACGCCTGACGGCATCAAACGCCCCGGCATTGGCCCGCGCATTTATCGAGCTGCACAAAACCTACCGGCAAACGCATGAACGCCTCGCGTCACTGGACGAAGCTTTGGGGCGGGAAGACGCCCGAATGCAGGCCAGCCCTTGGGAAGAGGTGCGGGACTTCTTCCACTATTGCGACAACTATATCGACGCCGTGGACCGGGCGGCAGAGCTGTTCGCCAATCGCGCGGAAAACCCGGGCAGTATCCGGCAGGCGGCTTTGAACAGCCTGACTGAGCGCGGCATTCAAGTGATGTTCTCTGACATCGCCCCTTTGCGCACCTATGACGCTGAAAGCAAAATCCTGCGCCTTTCCTCCCGCTCGACTCCGCAAACGCAAGTGTTTCAACTGCTGTTGCAGGTCGCATTGATCAGTCAGGACAAGCTGCTGGAAGCGACACTGGATTTTGCCAAGTTCCAAAGCGAAGAGGCACGGTCCATCGCCAAGATCGGCCTCGCCAATTATTTCGCCGGCGCTTCCTTGATGCCCTATTCCGCATTCCTGACCGCCGCTCAGGAAGAGCGCCACGATCTGGAGCTGCTCAGCAACCGGTTCGGCGCATCGATTGAGCAGGTTGCGCATAGACTGTCGACGCTGCAACGCCCCGGTGCAAAAGGTATCCCGTTCTTTTTTGTCCGCGTGGATCAGGCCGGAACAATCACGAAACGGCACTCGGCCACGCGTCTGCAATTTGCACGGTTTGGTGGCGCATGCCCCCTTTGGAACGTGCATCGGGCCTTTGAAACGCCGGGCCATTTCCTTCGGCAACTGGCAGAAACGCCGGATGGTGTGCGTTATATCTCGCTGGCTCGGGATGTGTCGAAATCAGGTGGTTCATTCGGCGCACCGGTCAGGCGGTACGCAATTGCGCTGGGGTGCGAGGTACGCCACGCCCCGGCGCTCGTGTATGCCGACAACCTCGACATAAACAACGCCAGCGCTTACGAGCCCATCGGCATTTCCTGCCGCATCTGCGAGCGGCAAAACTGCCATCAGCGCTCGGTCCCGCCGCTGGAACGTCGGCTCAGCATCGACACCCATACGCGCGGCACCCTGCCATACGAAGTCACCTGAGTTCGTATGGCCAGAAATTAACCGGGGGAGCCCCGACCGGGGCCGGGAAAGGACAGGGACAGTATCCCCCGGCCATAATGTTCAGGCCTTGGACAAAATCGCCCAGATTTCGTCTTTCAGCGCTGCCCGCTTCTTGCGCAAATCAACTTCGGCCAGGTCTTCCATGGGTTCGACGTTGGTTTCAGCCCGATGCACAACGCGATTGACCTCGTGATACTCATCAGCCAGACGGGCAAAATGCGCGTCCGTTTGCTTGAGCTGGCTCATCAGTTCAACCTTGTCCGGAAACTCTTCGGCCAGTTCATGCGGGGTGTGGGACATGTCTGTTCGCTCCTTAATATGTCGTTGCATATCAGTGGTAGAAGCGTGACGCGCCGCCCACTTTGACGCGGATCAATTTCATACAGTAAAAATTCAGAATTCAGCGTCGCGCAGCACGCCAACCCGCTGCACGTGCTTCGGCAGCAGAGCAAAACCATCGCTCGCCCTTGGCTGCGCTGATCCGGGTCTTGGAATAGTACCTCTGGCCCGGTTCGTGAAAGATCCTTTCGCCCTTTGACGAAACATTTCCTTTAATAATGCATACATCAGAGGATTTCGGTTTCTTGCGCGCCCTGTGCACCCAAGGCACCTGAATCTGAGTTTTGTGCAATCCCCTGTTTCCAGTCTTCGCAACCCGCTCGGCGCCTGCATACGTGTCCGAATATTTACGGTACGCAAAGGCCAAGCCCTGCTCTACAATCTGGGTGGCGACGTCTTCGCGCTCCACGCTGCACCGAGCAACGATGCGACCGTAGCGATCCCGATCCACCGGGACACATGTGGTCATCCGTCCCTGAAACTGCTTCTGAACCATATGAGTGGCCCACGCCCCGCACGGCCAGCTTGATCCGTCGGAATCCTGACAGGTCTGATCCAGTTCGGGCGCATCGATACCGTGCAGCCGCACCCGAACATCACCGACATTCCAGGTGTCCGCATCGATTACGTGAACCCGACCCGCAAGGTGCTCTGCGGCATGGGTTAGACCTGGCAGCAGAAGAACAAAGGTTAAACAAATCCTTAACATGCCCCCGATATGCGCGGTATTTCACGCGCATTCAACCGGGGGCCGTTTGGAAAGGTTAACGTTGAGCGGTTGCCCAGTTGGGGTGAATCCACGGACGATCATTGGCCTTCGGCAACGGATCTTTGCCCAATAGCGAATCCGACACTTTTTCACCCACCATGATAGACGGCGCATTTAGGTTGCCGTTGGTGATCTGCGGAAAGATTGAACTGTCCGCAACGCGCAACCCGTCCACGCCGATGACACGGCCTTGGGGGTCGACTACCGCATTCTTGTCATCCGCGCGCCCCATCCGACACGTACCGCAGGGGTGATAGGCGCTTTCCGCATGCTCCGCGATAAAGGCGTTCAGCTCTTCATCCGTTTGGACAGCGGAACCGGGCTGAATTTCCTTGCCCGCAAAGGGCTTGAAGGCGGCTTGCCCAAAGATTTCGCGGGTCAGCCGGATACAGGTGCGGAAATCCTCCCAATCCTTTTCATGGCTCATGTAGTTGAACTTGATCACCGGCGCATCTGCGGCTTGGGCAGAGCGCAATGTGACCGCCCCGCGTGACGGGGACCGCATCGGGCCGACATGCGCCTGGAACCCGTGCCCCTCGGCAGCGGCCTGCCCATCATAGCGCACCGCTATCGGCAGGAAGTGGTATTGAATGTCGGGGTATTCCACGCCCGGCTTCGACCGGATGAACGCAGCGCTTTCGAACTGGTTCGATGCGCCCAGTCCCGTTTTGGTAAACAGCCATTGCGCCCCGATCAGGCCCTTGCTGAACAGGTTCCAGTGCTTGTAGAGCGTGATCGGTTGCAGCGACGCCTGTTGGATATACAGCTCAAGATGGTCCTGTAGGTTAGCACCAACCCCCGGGCGATCCGCCACGACGCCGATCCCATGCTCGGCCAGATGCGCCGCTGGGCCGATACCGGACAACATCAGCAGCTTGGGCGAATTGATCGACGATGCCGCCAGAACAACTTCGCGCCGGGCCTTGATGACCTCTTTCCTGCCGCCACGGATCAGTTCGACCCCTGTGGCGCGGCCGTTTTCCATGACAACCCGAGACGCAAGACCGCGCACGATATCGCAATTGTCGCGCTTGAGCGCGGGTTTCAGATAGGCATTCGCCGCAGACCAGCGCCGCCCTTTCCAGACGGTCTGCTCCATCGGGCCAAAGCCTTCCTGCTTTTCACCGTTGTAGTCGCCCGTGACTTCGTAACCGGCCTGCTGACCGGCATCCACAAAGGCCTGAAACAACGGGTTCTCGCGCGGGCCGCGCGACACGTGCAGCGGACCGTCAGTGCCGCGCCATGCCGGATCGCCCCCGTGGCCGCCGTCGTGCCAGGTTTCCATCCGTTTGTAATAAGGCAAAACATCCGCGTAAGACCAACCGTCAGCCCCCATCTCGGCCCAGGTATCGAAATCGCGCGCGTGGCCGCGAACATAGACCATGCCATTGATCGAGGACGACCCGCCGATCACCTTGCCGCGCGGACAGGCCAGGCGGCGGTTGTTCAGGTGCGGCTCGGGCTCGGACTGATAGCCCCAGTCATAGCGCGACATGTTCATCGGATAGCTCAGCGCCGCCGGCATCTGAATGAACGGCCCCATATCGGTGCCGCCGTGTTCGATCACCAGAACCGAGGCCCCGGCCTCGCTCAGACGATATGCCATTGCGCAGCCTGCGGACCCTGCGCCGACGATGACAAAATCTGCTTCCATTTCCACAACTCCTGCCCCGCCGAGAAGGTTGGATGCCTCCGGCGGGAGTATTTTCGAAAAGATGAAGAGGTTATTCGCCGCGTGGGAACCGGGCGTTTTCCTCGACGATGTTCAGATCCATGTGATTGCGCATGTAGCGTTCCGACGCTTTTTGCAGCGGCTGATAGTCCCAAGGGTAGTATCCGCCCTGCCGCAGCGCTTCGTACACAACCCAACGCCGCGCCTGGCTGGCACGGACTTCGGCGTCGAAGCGATCCAGATCCCAACGGGCCTCGGATTTGGCACGCAGTGTTTGCAGCGTACCTGCGTGTTCGGGGCTGTCTGCCAGATTGTTCAGTTCGTGCGGGTCGGCCTCA
The DNA here is from genome assembly GCF_056541565.1 of Ruegeria sp. AG6. Lineage (NCBI taxonomy): Bacteria > Pseudomonadati > Pseudomonadota > Alphaproteobacteria > Rhodobacterales > Roseobacteraceae > Ruegeria > Ruegeria sp. AG6. The sequence continues at coordinate 1,382,008 of NZ_JBQFYQ010000001.1, forward strand.
AGATCAAACAACTGATCAGGGTCCAGCGCACAGCGGTTGTATTTCCACTTGCCATATCGCAACGAGACCAGCGGCGCGTAGGATGCCTCGGCCGCGTATTCCATGGCTACCGGTGTGGTTCGTTCCTCGCCCAGTGCCAACGGCACGAGGTTTTCGCCATCGGTCCAGGGGGCAATCTCGGCCATGTCTACGCCGGCCAGCGCCCCTAGGGTCGGCGTTACGTCAATTGTTGACACCGGAGCATCAATCCGGCCGGCGGGCAGATCAGGCGACGCGATCATAAGCGGCACTCGCGCCGAACCTTCGTAGAAGTTCATCTTGAACCACAGCCCGCGTTCACCCAACATGTCCCCGTGATCCGAAACGAACAGGATGATCGCCTCTTGCCGGGTGGTTTCCAGCACTTCGAGGATTTCGCCTATCTTGTCGTCCAAATAGGAAATATTGGCGAAATAGGCGCGGCGCGACTTGCGGATATCTTCTTGGGTAATGTCGAAACTGCGCCAGTCATTGGCATCGAAGATGCGCTTGGCGTGGGGGTCCTGATTGTCATAACCCAGATCGGCGACCTCGGGCAGCAGATGTGCGCAATCTTCGTAAAGGTCCCAGTATTTGCGGCGGGCAACATACGGGTCATGAGGGTGCGTGAAGCTGACGGTCACGCACCACGGGCGGTCATCCTTGCCGCGTGCCAGATCATAAAGCTTGGCCTTGGCGTTGTAGGCGACCTCGTCGTCATATTCCATCTGGTTGGAAATCTCGGCAACGCCCGCGCCGGTAACGGACCCCATGTTGTGATACCACCAGTCGATGCGTTCACCCGGCTTGCGGTAATCCGGGGTCCAGCCGAAATCGGCTGGGTAGATGTCGGTGGTCAGGCGGTCTTCGAACCCGTGCAGCTGATCAGGACCGACGAAATGCATCTTGCCCGACAGGCAGGTGTAATAGCCCGCGCGGCGCAGGTGATGCGCGTATGTGGGGATATCGCTGCGAAACTCGGCCGCGTTGTCATAGACGCCGGTTCGCGACGGCAATTGACCGGACATGAAGCTGGCCCGCCCGGGCGCGCACAAGGGCGACGCCGTGTAAGCGTTGGCAAATCGGGTTGACCGTTCCGCCAGTTTCTTCAGGTTCGGAGCGTGAAGCCAATCAGCGGGACCGTCTGGAAAGAGAGTCCCGTTGAGCTGATCCACCATCAGGATCAGAATGTTCGGTTTTGTCATTTTTCAGCCTCGAGCAGAGTGTTGAGCACACGCATCGCGTGGTTCACGGCCAGTTGCGGTTCTTCAGGGGCGCTGAGTGCGGCGCGGATGTACAGACCGTCAATCAGGGCAACCATGTTCTCGGCCGCCTCCTGCGGGTCAGCCAACTTGTGCCGCAGGGCGTGGGTCAGATTGGATTTGATGCGGGCCTGATAGATCTGCCACAGGCGCAGGGCATCATCATTTGTCTGAGCCAGCACATAGAAGGTCATCCATGCCGCGATCACATCGGGTGTGAAACAAGAAGGCGCAAAACACGCCCTGACGATCGCCTGCGCCCTTTGGTCCGGCGTAGCCGCTTTCAGCTCGCCCCTTGCTTCTTCGCCGAAGTCCGACAGGATCCGGCGCATGGCGGCCAGAAAGATCTGATCCTTGCCGCCGAAATAGTGATGCGCAAGCGCGCTGGACATGCCCGCACGTTTGGCAATCTGACTGACGGTTACATCAAGGGATTTCTTCACGCCCAGCTCAGCGATTGTCGCGCGAACAATCGCATCCCGGCGGATTGGCTCCATTCCGACTTTTGGCATCGTTCTCCCCTTGAGCAGGCGTCACGGGACCACGCTAGGGGGTTTTTATTGACTCGTCAATTAATGAAAAATCAGAGAGCGATGTCGTTACAGCTTCGGCGCAATACTCGGAGGCGTCAAGTCCTTGCGGTTCAACACGAATTCGCGCCACGATATAAAGCTCACGGCGGCAAGGATCAGCGTGCCGCCCGCGACAACCCACACGTCAACGCTTTCATGGAAAACCGCGGCGCCCAGGATCGTGGCCCATATCAGCTGAAGAAACGTCACCGGCTGCGTGACGGCCACTGGCGCCGCCTGAAGCGCCAGGGTCATGAAATAGTGCCCGGCGGTCGCAAAGCTGGCCACCAGAAAAAGAACCCCGATATCCCGCAGGCTTGGCTGCGTCCAAACGGCGATCGCAAAGGGTATCAAGGCAATGGTCACCCAGATCGACAGATGTGCCACAACGACGGCGGGCGGTACGTCACGCACCAGAATCTTGGCCAATAAATACGACCCCCCAAGGGTCAGGGCCGTTCCCAGCATGGCCAGATGGCCTGATGACACTTCGCGAAACCCGGGCCGCAGGATGATCAGGACGCCAACCAGAGCGACCAAAATCGCGGCAATCCGGCGAAAGGCCAGCTTTTCGCCCAAAAACAGGGCCGCCCCCAGTGTGACGTAAACCGGAGTCATGTAATTCATGGCTGTAACTTCGGCCAGTGGGATCTGTGTCATCGCAAAGAACCAGAGCATGACCGCAACCGCATGCACGACGCCTCGCAGACCGAACAGCGTCAGCAGGCGGGGGGTCAGATGCGTCGCCATGATCGACCGCATGGCCGGCAACAGAAACACCAACCCCAGCACATATCGCAGAAAGGCGGCCTGGATGGAATTCATCGATGTGCCCAGCGACTTCACCAGCGCGGTCATCACAACAAAGGACAAGCCGGCGGCGAACATCCAGAACATGCCGGCAAGCGGACGGGACGATACGGTGGATGAAGTCATGTTCAAGGTTGAACACCGAAACCCGGCCGGGAACAACCCTTCACATGGTAACAAGTTTCAACGCGATACCCAACATGACCACGCCAATCCCTGCGTCCAGCACCTGCCACGCCCTGGGGCGCGCAAAAACAGGCGACAGGATGCTTGCCCCATAGCCAAGCGAAAAGAAGAATACAAAGCTGGATGTCATCGCGCCGAGGGCGAAACCAAGCCGGTCGTCATATTGGGCCGAGATCGAGCCGATCAGCACGACCGTATCCAGATATACATGCGGATTCAGCCAGGTGAACGCGAAAACCGTCAGCAGCGCAGCCTTGAGGCTGGTTCGCTTGCCATTGCCGATTTCCATCACCGAACCACCCAGCCAGGACGACCGAAGACTGCGCAAGCCATACCAGGTCAGGAATGCCGCCCCACCGTATCGCATCACGGTTTCGAACCAGGGTGCGGCCTGTGCCAGTGTGCCAAAACCTGCTACGCCTGCTCCGATCAGGATGGCATCAGACACCGCGCAGGTCAGGCACAGAAAAAACACATGCTCGCGTCGCAAGCCCTGCCTCAGAACAAAGGCGTTCTGCGCCCCGATGGCGAGGATCAGGCTGAAACCCAGCGCGAAACCGGCGATCACGGATGTAGGCATGGTACCTCCTGCGTTGCGTTTGCGTTGACTAATGGCCGCGATGCGATCTATCAAATTAAAGATGTTGCCCTCAGTTAAGTTTTGCTAATGCTGCTGGATCCTCACCAATTGGCCGCCTTGTCAGCCATTCTGCGCCATGGCAGCTTTGATGCGGCGGCGGCGGAACTGGCTGTAACCCCTTCGGCGATATCCCAGCGGATAAAAGCGCTGGAGGATCGCGTGGGCGCCTCGCTCATCCATCGGGGAACCCCTTGCACCGGAACGCCAGCCGGGCAGCGCATCGCACGTTACGCTGAAGATGTCGGACTGCTCGAGGCGCAGCTGGCACGGGAATTGGCTCTGGTACAAGAACCCGGGTCCGCAAGGGTTCGCGTTGCGGTACCCGCCGACATTCTGGCCACCTGGTTCATTGACGCGATGGCGCGGGTGCCCGACCTGCTGTTCGACCTTGTGATCGACGATCAGGATCATTCTGCAGACTGGCTGAGGCGCGGCGAGGTCAGCGCCGCCGTCACTGTCGGCGGACAAACCGTGAGCGGTTGCGACGCGATTGAGCTGGGCGTGTTGAGGTATCTGCCCACCGCCAGCCCGGAATTTGTCAACACCTGGTTCAAGAACGGCGTGACCGAGGAAACCCTCAGCAAAGCGCCTTGCCTTGTCTTCAACAGGAAGGACGGTCTGCAAAAAGCGTGGATCGCACATCACACCGGCAAACATCTGTCACCGCCTTTCCACTTCCTGCCATCTTCGCAAGGGTTCGTTGATGCCGCAGTCGCCGGAATTGGCTGGGGCATGAACCCCGCAGCCCTTGTGCAAGACGCCATGGCGCGCGGACTTCTGAGCCCGATCGTTCCAGATGCGCCACTGGACATCGCGCTCAGCTGGCAGGTCGGGCGGGTTCTTGCCCCGGCGCTCAAACCCCTTACACAGGCAGTCCAGCATGCTGCGCAACGGGTTTTACTACCGTCACAAGGCAAATAGTCAGACTCATTCGATTGGAGGAACCAATGTTCTCGCGCGACGCCCTCAGTTATGACCCCATTCCCCTGCCCGACCGATGCGAGATCAGTGATGCGGACATGCAGGACGCGGCAGTGGCTTTTTTTGAAAAGATGCGGCGACGTCATACCGTTCGGGACTTCTCCACGCGCCCGGTGGCTCGTGACGTGATCGAAACCTGCCTGCGCACCGCGGGAACAGCCCCGTCAGGTGCAAACCACCAGCCCTGGCATTTTGCTGCCATCTCGGACCCCAAGCTGAAACTGCGCATCCGCGAGGAAGCCGAGGAAGAAGAGCGTCGCTTTTACGCGGGAGCGGCGGGCGATGAATGGATCAAGGCTCTGGAACCCATCGGGACAAACGCAGTCAAGGAACATCTGACCATCGCCCCGTGGCTGATCGTGGTCTTTGCCCAACGCTGGGGGCAATTCGAAGACGGGACGCGGTACAAGAATTACTATGTGCCAGAAAGTGTGAACATTGCCACCGGCTTTCTGCTGGCGGCGTTGCATCACGCCGGTCTCAGCACATTGACACATACCCCGAACCCGATGCGATTTCTGACCGATGCGCTGGGTCGGCCCGCTTCAGAGAAACCGACAATGATCATCGCAGTTGGACATCCCTCGGAAACCGCGACCGTGCCGTCCGTTGCAAAGCTGAAAAAGCCCCTGGACGAGATTTCTTCCTTTTTCTAGGCGGAGCCGCATCAGCCCTGTGTGCCAGAGGCGTCCTTTCGGCCCGGCGACATCGTCAGATAGCATGTCACGCAGGCCACCAGGCTGGCCGCGACTATGAACCCGACGGCCAATGCAACCTCGTGCATATGGGCGACCGCGGCCAGAGCCGCCGAAAGCAGCACCGCCAACAAACGGGTAAAAGACTTGATCGCGGCTGATCCCTGAACGCGCTGTTCCTTGGGCGCGACGTCCAGGAAATAGAGCTTGCGCGCGCTGCTGATCCCGGTCACCGCAACGGTGACGACAAACAGCGCGATCGCGTGCAGATGCACATCGTGATCGATACCCAAGTCGTGAAATGCCAGAAGAACGCCACCGGTTGCGGCCACCATCAGTGTCCCGACCACCATGACGGCACGATGAGATTTCATGTTCACGACCTGCCACAAAGGCCCGGACACAAGATAGCCCGAAGCAGATGAAACAATCATCGCGGTCAGTCCCTTGGCCGAGCTGTGATGCGCCTCGGCCGCGATCAGCGCGAAGAACGGGACAGAGAGCGAAACAGCCACCAAGAGCATTCGCATGACCATGTAACGCCGAAACCACGAGTATTCGAACATGCCCAGAATACCCCGGGCATTGGCCTTGAACGACAGCTTTGCCGTGGGTCCGGTCTTGTTTGCCGACTCCGCCGAGCGGGCATTCTCTGTCATGGCCAGCATCAAAAGCCCTGACAGCATGAAGAACGCAACCGATACACCGATCATGGTTGAGTGGCGGGAAAAAGGTGGGTTTTCCCTGGTGATCTGATGCACAAGCATGGCAAGACCGATGGCACACAGGCCTCCGCCCCCAAGTTGCAGGTAATGCAGGACCATGCGCGAACGCGAGTGGACATGATCGCCCAGCAGATCGGTGAACATCAGGTTCTGAACCTCGTCCACAAGACCGATCACGAAAAAGACCGCCACGAAGACCACTGCGATCAACGGAACGATCCCGGTCGCGGCGGCCACCATCGCCAAAACCAGACAGGATCCGATGATCGCTTCGGTCAGGGCAATGGCGCGTTTCTTTTGCGATTTCGCCGCGACGGATTGCGCCAGAAAGAAATCGGAAATCATGCTGCCAATCATTCGCACCGAAACCAGCGCGCCCGCCACGAACATCGGCAATTCGAATGACACGGCCAGAAACGGCAAAACCACCGATGGGCTGCCCAGAGTCCACGCAACCTGAGACACGATACTCTGCCCAGCAAGAACCGGCACGTTTCGCTTGGCCTTTTCAGCAGTCGCATCCATCGCGGATCTTTCGGTGGTGTTGTCCCGGAAATTCCGAGTTTTTCCAGCCTATGCGTTTCGAAGGGTTCAGCCAACAACTCTTCAAAACTGTCCGAAAACGAAAAAACCCGGCCGTTGAGCCGGGTTTCGCCGTCAAGATCCGCAACAACTCAGAGCTGTGCCATCACCTCATCCGAGGCTTCGAAATTGGTCGTGACACGCTGCACGTCGTCATCGTCTTCCAGCGCGTCCACCAGCTTCATCAGCTTTTGCATGTCTTCCAGACCCAGCTCGGTCGTGGTGGTTGGCTTCCAGACCAATTTGGTGGATTCCGATTCACCCAGCGCGGCTTCCAACGCGTTCGAAACGTCGTTCAGATCCGTATCCGCACACCAGATGATGTGGCCATCCTCTGAACTTTCGACATCTTCCGCGCCGGCCTCGATGGCGGCTTCGAAAATGGTGTCTGCGTCACCCGCCGTTGCCGGGTAAATCACTTCGCCCTTGCGTTCAAACATAAACCCGACCGAGCCCGTCTCGCCCAGATTGCCGCCGTTCTTGGAAAAGGTCGAACGCACGGTCGACGCAGTGCGGTTGCGGTTGTCCGTCATGGTTTCAACAATCACGGCCACGCCGTTGGGGCCATAGCCCTCGTAGCGGATTTCTTCGTAATCGTCGCCTTCACCGGCGGTGGACTTTTTGATCGCGCGGTCAATCACATCCTTGGGAACCGAGTTCGACTTGGCCTCTTTCACGGCCAGACGCAAGCGCGGGTTCTTGTCGGGATCGGGGTCGCCCATCTTGGCGGCAACGGTGATCTCTTTCGACAGTTTGGAAAACAGTTTGGACCGCGCGGCGTCCTGACGCCCCTTGCGGTGCTGGATGTTGGCCCATTTTGAGTGGCCTGCCATAATGCGTCCTCGTCATCGTGATTGCGTGTTCGGCGCTCATATAGACGTTTGCAGGGGGCAGGATCAAGAGAGCGGCTTGCGACGGCTTCACCGACTAGTATGGTGACGGCATGACGACAGACCAGATCATTCTTTTTGCGCTTTTCATCACCGTCTTCGGAATGCTGCTGTGGGGCCGGTTTCGATACGACCTTGTGGCCTTTGCCGCGCTGATGATCGGCGTCGTGCTGGGCGTCGTGCCGGTGGATAACGCCTTTGCCGGGTTCGGACACCCGGCCACCATCATCGTGGCGCTGGTTTTGGTGGTTTCTGCCGGTTTGGTCCGGTCCGGAGCAGTGTTCCTGATCACCCGCACGCTGGTGGATGCCTCGCGGGGTCTGGGCGCGCATATCGCCCTGATGGGTGGGATCGGTGCGGTTCTGTCGGCCTTCATGAACAACGTAGCGGCGCTGGCGCTGCTGATGCCCGTGGACATTCAGACCGCACGCAAGGCTGGACGATCAGTGGGCCTGTCGCTGATGCCGCTGAGCTTTGCCACCATTCTGGGGGGGATGGCGACGCTGATCGGCACACCTCCGAACATCATCATCGCGTCGATCCGGGCCGAAACACTGGGCGAGCCGTTTCACATGTTCGATTTTGCCCCGGTCGGTGGGCTGGCCGCGATCGCCGGTCTTGCCTTTGTCGCACTGGTAGGCTGGCGCCTGATCCCCAATCGCGGACCGCAGGCCGAGACATCGGAAACCTTGGCCGAGTACATCGCCGAGCTGACCGTTCCCCCGGAATCCGCCCATATCGGCAAACGGGTCAGCGAGCTTTATGAGGTGGCCGAGAAATCGGACGTGGCCATCATCGGATTAATCCGGGATGGCAAGCGTCGTTATGGCCGGTCGGCACACGCTGTTTTACAAGAAGGTGACGCGCTGGTTCTGGAAGCCGGACCCGAAGCGCTGGACGAGTTTCGCGCGGCGCTCAATCTCAACTTCTCGGACACGCGCCGGCAGGAATTGCTGACGGCTGAGGGTGACGGGCTGGAAGTGATCGAAGTCGTCGTGCCGGAAAGCGCGCGCATCACAGGTCGCACGGCACAAGGGCTTGGGCTGGCCTGGCGGCAAAGCACCGTTCTGATGGGCATCTCACGCCAGGGGCGCAGGATCACCCAACAGGTCCGCAAGACCGAGGTGGAACCGGGCGATATCCTACTGCTGCTCTGCCCCCGCGACCGCGCTGCGGATGTTACGGAATGGCTGGGTTGCCTGCCCCTTGCCGGACGCGGGCTGAACGTTACTGCAAACGACAAGGCAGGGTTGGCCATCGGTCTGTTTGCCGCCGCTGTTTTGGCCGCAAGTGTTGGGTTGATCTATCTGCCCATTGCTTTGGGACTGGTCGTGATTGCCTATGTGCTGACCAAGATCATGCCGATCACCGACATTTACAATCACATCGAATGGCCGGTGGTCGTACTGCTGGGGTCTATGATCCCTCTGGGCAGTGCTTTGGAGACCTCGGGCGGCACCGAGCTGATCGCAAACGCCCTGATCCAGCTGACCGATGGTCTGCCCGCCTGGGCCATTCTGACCGTATTGATGGTTGTCACGATGACTCTGTCGGACGTGTTGAACAACACCGCCACCGCCATTGTCGCCGCGCCGGTCGGGATACAGATGGCACGCACGCTCGAGGTGTCACCCGACCCGTTCCTGATGACCGTGGCCGTTGCGGCCTCGGCTGCATTCCTGACCCCCATCGGGCACAAGAACAACACGCTGGTTCTGGGTCCCGGCGGCTATCGGTTCGGAGATTACTGGCGCATGGGATTGCCGCTGGAAGTGCTGATCATAGCCGTTTCTGTTCCCGCCATTCTTGTATTCTGGCCGCTATGACCGGTAAAGGCTGCGCATGAAACCCTTTTTGATCCTGCAACTGCGCCCCGAAACAGATGCGTCCGACGCCGAATATGCCTCGATCCTGAACCGAAGCGGGATGCCTCAGGAACGGGCGAATCGCATCCGTTTGGATTGCGACGACCTGCCAGAAGGGCTGGATGTCACGGAGTATGCCGGTGTCATCGTAGGCGGCGGACCGGGATGCGTCAGTGACGACCCGGCGACCAAATCCCCGCTGGATGCCCGGATCGAGGCTGCGATCATGGGATTGATGCCGCAGATCATCGCACAGGATCACCCATTCATGGGCTGCTGCTATGGCCTTGGCATTCTGGCGGCTTACCTGGACGGCGACGTCAGCAAGGCCCGGTATGGCGAACCCGTCGGACCATCCACGTGCCACCTGACCCCGGAGGGGCGGCAGGATCCGTTGACCGCCGGGTTGGAACCCACCTTCGACGCTTTCGTTGGCCACAAGGAAGCGGTTCAGGCTCTGCCAGAGGGATGCGTGCACCTTGTCGCGTCAGCCCCCTGCCCGTTCCAGATGATCCGTTGGGGGCAGAACGTATACGCCACGCAGTTCCACCCAGAAGCCGACGCCAGGGATTTTGAACAGCGCATCAAAATCTACAAGAACCACGGCTATTTCCCGCCTGAAGACGCGCAAAAACTGATCGACCACTGCCATTCGGCCGATGTCACGCAGCCGGGCGAGATCCTGCGCCGGTTCGTCCGACGATACGAATGACCCAACGGCGCGGTTGCCTGCGCCTTGCCCCCTCGCATAGGCTGATCTGACGCAACTTTGGGAGGAGTTGTCCTTGGATTTGCTTTTGAATGTCGGCTTGCCGGTGTCGCTTGCCATTATCATGTTGTCTCTGGGCATCGGGCTGGAGGTGGCAGACTTCCGTCGTATCCTGAGCCGACGACGCGCCTTTGCCATCGGGGCGGCAAGCCAGATTGTTCTCTTGCCAGTCGCGGCCTTTGTGACGGTCACAATCTTTGCATTGCCCCCCGAGATCGCGGTTGGTTTCATGCTGCTCAGTTTTTGCCCGGGCGGCGTAACCAGCAACATCCTCTCCAAGCTCGCCAAAGCCGATGTCGCGCTTTCGGTCAGCCTGACCGCCGTGATCAGCCTTTTGTCGATGGTGACCGTGCCAATACTGGCCGCGTGGTCGATCAGGCACTTCATGGGCGACGAAGCCCCCGAGGTTTCGATCACCGGTCTGGCTGTTGCATTGTTTCTCATAACAACGCTGCCCGTGGCCATCGGGGTCGGAATTCGCAACTTTGCAACAGGGTTTGCAAACCGCGTAGAGCCGGGATTGTCGACGCTCGCGACCGTTTTGTTCGTGCTGATCGTTGCCGCGGCACTGGCCGGGAACTGGCAATTGTTCGTCGACAATCTTGGCATCATGGGCGCAGGCTTGATTTCTTTGAATATCGCCCTGCTGTTCATCGGGCTCGGGCTGGCGCGGATATCAAACCTGTCCTGGAATGAGTGCAAGACGATCTCGATCGAAACCGGAATTCAAAACTCCACGCTGGGCATTACACTGGCGGCGCTGATCACGAATACCGAAAGCGGGTTCAGCCCGCTGGCCCTGCCCTCGGCAGTTTATGGCATTACGATGTACGCCGTGGTTCTGCCGTTTCTTGTCTGGTTCCGCAGGCGCTGAAAGGACCGTTATGACAAACAACACTGCTGATGCGATCGTAATCGGTGCTGGTCTGGCCGGATTGGCCGCCGCCGCCGAACTGGGCGACCGAGGTAAGAAGGTAATCATACTCGATCAGGAACCAGAAGGTTTTCTGGGCGGCCAGGCCTTCTGGAGCCTGGGCGGTTTGTTCATGGTCGACACGCCGGAACAACGCCGCATGGGTATCCGCGACAGCCACGATCTGGCATTGCGCGACTGGATCGGAAGCGCGCAGTTTGACCGCGAAGAAGACATCTGGCCCCGCAAATGGGCCGAGGCCTATATCGAGTTCGCCGCCGGTGAAATGCGCCCCTGGCTGCATGACATGGGCCTGCGCTGGTTTCCGGTCGTGGGTTGGGCTGAACGTGGCGGGTCTTATGCAAACGGGCATGGCAATTCCGTCCCGCGCTTTCACATCACCTGGGGCACCGGACCCGGCGTACTGGAACACTTCATCCGCCGGGTCCGCGACCATGTCAGCGCCGGCCTGATCCAGCTGAAGTTCCGCCATCAGGTCAGCCATATCATCATGCAGAACGGCGAGGCCAAGGGCGTCTCGGGCGAGGTTCTGGCCGATGATGCGGCCCCACGCGGCGGCAAGACCAACCGTGACGAGGTGGGCGAGTTCGAGGTCTATGCACCATCCGTCATCGTCACCTCGGGCGGGATCGGTGGCAATTTCGAGATGGTGCGCCAGAACTGGCCCCGCGACCGCCTGGGCGAACCGCCCAAGGACATGGTGGCGGGTGTGCCCTTCCATGTGGATGGTCGGATGATCGCCATCAGCGAAAAGGCCGGTGGCCATGTTATCAACGGAGACCGCATGTGGCATTACACCGAAGGCGTGCGCAACTGGGATCCGATCTGGCCCGACCATGGCATTCGCATTCTGCCCGGTCCCAGCTCGATGTGGTTCGACGCGCGCGGAAACCGGTTGCAGCCCCCCTGCCTGCCCGGGTTCGACACGCTGGGCACCCTGCGCGAAATCCTTAAGACTGGCTATGAATACAGTTGGTTCGTCCTGACACAGAAGGTGATCAAGAAAGAATTCGCCCTGTCCGGGTCTGAACAGAACCCCGATTTCACATCAGGCAGCTGGAAGGAAGTGATCCGGCAGCGCATCCTGTCGGGGTCGAAAGCCACCGGCCCGGTCGAGGCGTTCAAGGAAAAGGGCGCGGATTTTGTCGTCGCCAACACGTTGACCGAACTGGTGAGTGGCATGAACCATCTGGGCGGGGGTCTGATCGACGAGGCGCATCTGCGCGCCCAGATCGAAGCACGGGATTCACAGGTGGACAATCCGTTCTCAAAAGATGCGCAGATGATGGCGATCCTGGCGGCGCGCAACTATCGCGGCGACAAGCTGATCCGCACCGCCAAACCGCACAAGTTCCTGGACCCCAGGAATGGCCCGCTGATCGCGGTCAAGCTGCACGTGCTGACCCGCAAGACACTGGGCGGTTTGCAGACCAATCTGGACAGTCAGATGATCGGCGCCGACGGTCAGGTTGTGCCGGGCCTGTTCGCAGCCGGCGAAGTCGCCGGATTCGGAGGCGGTGGCTATCACGGCTACAACGCGCTTGAGGGAACTTTCCTGGGCGGCTGCATCTTTTCGGGTCGCAACGCCGGACGATCGAGGGCCATCGCGTGACAGCCCTGCCCTATTACTTGCGCATCATTTTGATCACCGGCTCACCCTGAGCATCCAGCAAGGCCAGCACGTTGCCTTGCATCGCGAAGGTCGTGACACTTTGCATCGCCTTGAGAAACTGCCGCTCGACCTCATCCAGCGGGGGTGGGCAAGCCATGAGCGTTGCAGCCATATTGTCCGGGAACGCAATCCGATTGTCAGAAATCTCGGCCTGGCCACTGAACCGGTTGCAACCTCCGCTGCCTGAAAATGCCCCGCCCTGCCCAAAAGCAAGTTCAGGACGTTTCTCTGTCTCGACAGCCGCACCATTGAGGCCCGAAGCGACCCATTCGGTGTTTTCCAGCATCACGGCACCTTGGTGTTGCACCTGTATCATCAGCAGGTCAGCAGAATTCTCGGCCCCATGTGTAAGTACCGGATAAACGGTATCCGTGGTGAACAACAGCTTTTGCCCCTGCATGACCGAAGCACGCACGGCGTATCTGCGCCCGTCCTGAATCAATGCGTCATCATAGGTCAGTTCGAACTGCGCCGGAACTCCGGTCAGAGCATATCTCTGCGCGGCAAGCGTTTCGGCCGGCGCATCCGCCAATGAGATATCCTGAAGCTCGACGAACAAGGTCGTGTCAGGCGGAAGCGCAATACGCTCTCGGTAGGTTGCAGTTCCTTCGACGGTTCCGGCAAGCGATGCGCCGCTCAAAACGGTGGCGAAAGCAACCGCAGGAAACATGGTGCGGCCGAATGTCAGCATGGCAGTACCCCTTAAAGTAATATTTCTACAAAAGATTGCTGTTCATCCGACATTTACAAGTACGCCGCGGATAAAGCGGCAAATCTGCGCCGATGTCATAACGGCCAGATCAACGGGATCAGCAGAGACGCCAACAATCCGACCGTCAGGTTCAGCGGCACACCCACCTTCATGAAGTCGGTGAACCTGTAGCCTCCGGGGCCATAGACCATCATGTTCGTCTGGTATCCGATCGGAGTTGCAAAAGATGCCGAGGCCGCCACCATGACCGCGACGACCAGCGGACGCGGGTCTATTCCGACCGCCTGCGCCAAACCGATGGCGATCGGGGTGACCACAACCGCCACGGCGTTATTGGAAACCAGTTCCGTCAGCACCGAGGTCAGCAGGTAAATCGCCCAGATAATCAGGAATGGCGGCAAGACACTGAGCCCCGGCGCAACGGCCTCGACGATCAGAGAAACCGCGCCCGAACTGTCCAGTGCAGCCCCAATGCCCAGCATCGCAAAGATCAACGCCAACAGGCGACCTTCCACAAAAGAAAACGCCTCATCCGCATCGATACAACGGGTCAACAGAACCACGGCGCAGGCCACAATCGACAACAACAGGATGGGCGCAATGCCCAGCGCGGCAAGGGCAACAATCCCTACAAGAGCCCCAATCGCAATCGGTGCGTGGCTGCGACGGAATGCACGAGCCGATGGCTGGGTGACGTCCACCATGTCCATTTCCGCCGCCAGCCGCTGGATATCCGCCGGGGCACCTTCCAAAAGCAGCGTATCCCCAACCCTGACCACCAAGTCATCCAGTTGACGACCGATATTCTGGTTGCGGCGGTGCACCGCCAGCACGTAAACGCCATAACGACGCCGAAGCCGCATCATCCCAAGGGTCCGACCCACCAGACGGCATCCGGGCGTGATCAACACCTCAACCGTCTTGGTTTCAACGGCCGATACCTGATCCACGCGTTTGAGTTCCCTGTTGCGCTGAAGGCTCAGAAGCTCGGTCATCTCGGTGCGTAGAACCACCCGGTCGCCGACCTTAAGTTCGACGCCTTTCAGGTTGCGCCGCAACGACTCATCCCCCCGGATGACATCGATCAGGCGCACGCCGGGGCGTTTGAACAACTGCACGCCGGTCACTTCGCGCCCGATCAGGTTGCTGTCCGGCGGAATGACGGCCTCGGTAAAGAACTTCATCTTGGACCGGTCGCTGAGCAGCGACGCCATGCTGTCCCGCTCGGGCAACAGTTTCGGCGCGATGAACCGCAAATAGATCATGCCGTAGATCACCAGCGCGATCCCCAGCGGCGTGACTTCGAAAATCGTAAAGGGTTTCATCCCCTGCGCGCGGGCCACACCATCGACCAGCAGGTTGGTGGACGTGCCGATCAATGTCAGCGTGCCGCCCAGAATGGCCGCATAACTCAGCGGAATCAGCAATTTGGACGCGGGAACATTCAGGGTGCGGGCGATTTGCACAAAGACCGGTATCATCACCACGACCACTGGCGTATTCGAAACCACCGCCGAGGCCAGCACGACAAACCCCATGAGCAAAGCGATTGCGACACGCGGGTTCACCTGAGCTTGCTTTTGCGCGGTCGAGGTGAACGAATCCAGGGCTCCGGTCCGCACCAAAGCCCCCATGATGATGAACATCGCGGCAATCGTCCAGGGTGCCGGGTTGGACAGAACTGCAAGCGCACTCTGATAGGGCAGAATGCCGGTTACAAGCATCAGTGAGACACCGCCAATGGCCACGACTTCGGTCGGATAAACCTCGCGCAGGAACATGATGAACATGCCCGCAACGATGACCAGCGCCAGAACTGCGCTTCCTGTGTCTGTCAGTGAAAGGAAATTCATTCGTGGTATTCTGTCCGAACCCGGGCCCAAGCGCCTGATGACATGCAGTTTCACGCATTGCGCCCGACAGAGCAAGCCTGACGATGACTATTCGGGCCCGGCTTGTTCCAGGCGCCCTCCGACGCGCACCATGCGCACGGTTTTGGCTTGTCCGTCACGATCATCGGTTTCCACGAACACGCCGCTTAGTGTGGCTTCGCCGTTTGCAGGGGTAAAGCGCGCCTTGGGCATGCCGGTGATGAACCGGCGCATGGGCTCCTGCTTGTCCATGCCGATGACCGAATCGTAATCTCCGCACATGCCCGCATCGGTCAAATACGCAGTGCCCCCCGGCAGAATCTGGGAATCCGCCGTCGGGACATGGGTATGCGTTCCTACCACAAGGCTTGCACGTTTGTCGCAGTAGTGCCCCATCGCCATCTTCTCGGACGTGGCCTCGCAATGCATGTCCACGATGATCGCCTGCGCCTGCCCGCCTCTGGGATGAGATTTCAGGATCGGTTCGATAGCCGAGAACGGATCGTCGAACGGGCGTTTCATAAAGACCTGACCCAGCACCTGAACCACCAGAACCTTGCGCCCCCCCGGGGCCGTGAACAGCCGATGACCCCGCCCCGGCGCGCCTTTGGCGAAATTGATGGGTCGTATGATGCGCTGTTCCTTCTCGATGAATTGCAGCATGTCTTTCTGGTCGAACGCATGATCGCCCAGCGTCAGGCAATCCGCTCCGGCGTCGAGCAACAGCCTGGCGTGATCTCCGGTCAGCCCCATGCCGTTCGACGCGTTTTCGCCATTGACCACGACAAAATCCAGCCGCCATTCGTCGCGCAGGCGCGGCAAATGCTGCTGAACGGCAGCGCGTCCCGCGCGCCCCATGACATCACCAAGAAACAGAATCCTCATGATCCGGGTCGTAGGGGCTGTACTTGGCAATAACAAGGCGGAAGCGTGAAATTAACGGCAGACTTGGGGGTTGAAATCAAATTCTGCCGTGGCGATGTTTCGATACGTCTCTTGAATACAGAAGGAATTCTTCGTGAAGTCGTCAATTGTTCTGACCGGCTGCCTTTTGGCGGCAACTGCTGCCGCTGCCGAAGGCACCAAGACATCCATGCCCAACCCCGCCGCGACCTTTTGCATTGAAAACGACGGGACCTACCAGCTTCGTAAAAACGAAGACGGCAGTGTCTATGGCGTCTGCATCCTGAAGGACGGCACCGAGGTGGATGCCTGGGATTACTTGCGCAGCCATTTCGAACAGTAGCAGCTAGAAGGTCAGCACGCGGCTTTCCGTGACAACCATGTCCAGCGGTTGGTCGGTTGGCTCGAGCGGCAGGTCCGCAGCCTCTTGCGCATCAAAAGCAAAGCCGATGGCAAGCGTCGGGCGTTTGGCGCGCAGACCTTCCAGCGTTCGGTCATAAAACCCGCCGCCATACCCCAGGCGGCCACCATTTGCGTCGAAGGCGACCAGTGGAACGATCAGAATTTCGGGTTCGAAATAGTCATCCACCTGGGGCACTTTTGCACCGAACGGGCCGTCCTTAAGCACACCGTCCGGCGTCCAGCGAGAGAATTTCAGCGGCTGACCGGCTGTCTGAATGACAGGTACCCCCACCGGGCCATAAGCCGATGCTTCGGCCATCGCAGGCACCGGGTCGATCTCGGTCCGGATCGGCATGTAACCTGACAGGGGCACGCCGCGATAGCCTGCCAGAACCTCGGACAAGCGCCCGGCTGCGCCCGGCAAGCGGGCATCAAACGCGGCCTTGCGGCGGGCAAATGCCGCTTTGCGCGCTGCGGCTTTAATATCGGTCAGATCGGTCACAGTAGCACCACGCTGGCAAGCCCAAGAAATATGAAGAAACCCATGACATCCGTCGTGGTTGTCACAAAGGTTCCTGAAGCCAGAGCCGGGTCAATTCCCAGACGATCCAGCACCACCGGTACTACCGTACCTGCGAACCCGGCGATGATCATATTCACGACCAAGGCCGACCCGATCACGACACCCAGCAGCGGGGAATCGAACCACAGCATCCCCACGGTCCCCAACACGATGGCAAAGCAGAGCCCATTCAGCATCCCCACCAGCAGTTCCCGCCTGATAACGCGCATCACGTTCGAATTTGTCAGGTCGCGCGTCGCCAGCGCACGCACCGCCACGGTGAGCGATTGTGTTCCTGCATTGCCGCCCATTGACGCAACGATCGGCATCAGGATGGCCAGCGCGACCAATTGATCAATTGCCGCCTCGAATTGCGAAATCACCAAAGAGGCACAAATCGCCGTGCACAGATTCACCGCCAACCAGGGCAACCTTCGCCGGCTGGTTGCCGCCACACTGTCAGACAACGAGCTTTCGTCGCCAACACCGGCAAGACGCAGAATGTCCTCTTCGTGCTCTTCATCCAGAACGACCATCGCGTCGTCAATGGTGATGACACCGACCAAACGACCATCTGCATCCACCACCGGGGCCGAGATCAGGTGATACTGGTTGAAGGCATAAGCCACGTCTTCCTCATCCTGATCGACGGGGATGATGTGAAACTCTTCTTCTGCCAGATCAATCAGCGGCACTTCACGACGCGCCGCCATAAGCTTGCCCAACGTCACCTGAGCAACCGGTTTCAGGCGCGGATCGACCAGAACGACATGATAGAACTGCTCGGGCAAATCGTCATTGGCGCGCATGAAGTCGATAGCTTGCCCGACGCTCCAATGTTCCGGCGCCATGACGACTTCCCGCTGCATGAGACGACCGGCCGAGTTCTCGGGGTAGGACAGTGCCTGCTCGGCTGCGATCCTTTCGGAAACCTCCAATGCGTCCAGAATGGCTTCCTGCTGCGGTTCCTCAAGGTCTTCCAGCAGGTCAACGACATCGTCGCTTTCCATCTCGCGCACGGCTTCGGCCAGAACATCCGGGTTCAGAACCGAGATCACCTCTTCACGAACCGATTCATCCAGTTCAGACAGGATGTCGCCGTCGAACTCTTTGTCATACAGGCGGATCAGGCGCGCCCGGTCAAACGGATTGATCTGTTCAAGAAGGTCGGCAATGTCGGCCGAGTGCAGCGGCTCCATCAACTCAACCAGCTTGTCGCGGTCGTCTATGTCCACCGCGTACAGAATTGCCGCTACTGCCTTGGGGTCCAACGCATAGGCGTCTTCATCCCGGGGCTGATCGTGTCCGGCTTCGTCTCTGCCTGTCGTCATGCTCTGCCCCTTTTTTACGATTTGCCCTTAAATAGAAGAAGCAGCTACCGGAAAACAATGACAATGCGCCGATTTACCCACTTCTTTCGTCCGCCTATGCTGGTGTGCGGTTCCAAACAGGTGGAGAACAGGGAAAATGGCGCAAAAGACGCTTTTGAAAGGGCGTGTTCTGAGTTTCACAGGATCACCCTTCGACGGAGAGCCGACCGAGGCGACCCGGCTGGACGAAGCGGTCGTGATCGAACACGGGCGAATTGCAGAGGTCGGCACCGCCGATGCGCTGAATAAAGCCCATCCTGACGCGGTTACGAAGGATCACGGAACGCGCCTGATCATGGCTGGGTTCGTCGATCCACATGTGCATTATCCACAGACTGCGATGATCGCCAGCTGGGGCAAACGGCTGATCGACTGGCTGAACACCTACACCTTCCCGGAAGAGATGAAGTTCGGCGATTTCGACTATGCGACCGAGATCGCCAACCGGTATCTGGACCTGACGACCGCCCACGGCACCACGACCATGTGCAGTTTTTGCACGATTCACCCTGAAAGCGTCGATGCCTTCTTCACCGCGGCGCAACAGCGTGGGCAGCGTGTCGTCGCCGGCAAGACCTGCATGGACCGGAACGCGCCCGAAGGGCTGCGCGACACCGCGCAGACGGCTTACGACCAATCCGCCGCCCTGCTGGAAAAATGGCATCGCGTCGACCGCTTGTCCTATGCGGTCACGCCGCGCTTTTCACCGACCTCGACCCCGGAACAGCTCGAGGCCATGGGCGCGCTTTGGGCCGAGCATCCCCATTGTCTCATGCAAACCCACCTGAGCGAGCAAACAGATGAAATCGAATGGGTTCGATCCCTGTTCCCTGAAGCAAGGGATTATCTGGATACCTACGAGAAATTCGGCCTGTTGGGCCAGAACGGCCTGTATGGCCACGTCATCCATCTGGAAGACCGGGAACGGGATCGGCTGCGCGAGGTCGATGCCTCTTTGATCCATTGCCCCACGTCGAACACCTTCATCGGATCGGGATTGTTTGACATGAACGGGCTGATCCATGATGGCCACCGGATCGGTCTGGCCACGGATACCGGCGGCGGGTCCAGCTTTTCGATGCTGCGCACCATGGCCGCCGCTTATGAGATCGGCCAATTGCGCGGCCGTCCCCTGCATCCGGCGCAATTGCTGTGGTTGGGCACGGTCGGATCCGCCCGAAGCCTGCGTATGGACGACTGCATCGGCAACATCGCTCAGGGGATGGAGGCGGATCTGGTGGTAATCGACCTCGCCTCGACCCCCGCCATCGCCCAGCGCGAGGCCCATGCAGAAGATGTTTGGGAAGCGATCTTCCCAACCATCATGATGGGCGATGATCGCGCCGTGGCTGAGGTCTGGATCGGCGGACAACAGGCGGCTTAGGCCTGCAACGCCCGGGCAAGCGTGTTCTGGCGTTCGATCACGCGGGGCAGATCGATGGTCGTTATGTGCCCGTCACGCACGATCTGGCGGCCTTCGACGAACAGATGTTTCACAGACATCGGCCCCGCCAGAAGCAGCGCCGCCGGATCCCAACTGCCCGCGCTTTCGATGCCGCGGGTATCCCACACAGCAATATCGGCTCGTTTTCCGGGCATCAGCCGTCCACAATCGGAACGTCCCAACACATCCGCGCCGCCGCGCGTCGCGATCTCGAGCGCTTCGCGGGCCGACATGGCATCTGCACCATTGGCGACCCGTTGCAGCAACATGGCCTGGCGCGCCTCAAGCATGAGGTTGCCATTGTCATTGCTGGCCGATCCATCGGCGCCGAGGCCGACCTTGACACCCGCATCGCGCATCGCCCGCACCGGTGCGATACCCGATCCGAGGCGGCAATTTGAACAGGGGCAATGGGCCACGCCTGTTTCCGAGCGCGAGAACAGATCAATCTCGGCCCCGTCCAGCTTGACGCAATGGGCGTGCCAGACATCCGGGCCGGTCCAGCCCAGTTCCTCGGCATATTGCCCCGGGCGGCAGCCGAATTGCGCCTGCGAATAGGCGATATCCTCATCATTCTCGGCCAGATGGGTATGCAACATCACGCCCTTGTCCCGCGCCAGCAACGCCGCATCGCGCATCAGGTCGCGGCTGACGGAAAATGGTGAACACGGGGCAAGGCCAACGCGGCACATGGACCCCTCCGACGGGTCGTGAAACGCGTCCACGACACGTACCATGTCGTCCAGAATAGCGGCTTCGTTTTCCACCAGGTGATCCGGCGGCAAGCCCCCGTCGCTCTCGCCGATGCTCATCGCGCCGCGTGTCGGATGAAACCGCATCCCCAACTCGGACGCGGCCGCGATCGTATCCTCAAGCCGCGCGCCGTTGGGATAGAGGTAAAGGTGATCGGAACTGAGCGTGCACCCCGACAGCGCCAGTTCGGCCAAACCGATCTGAGCCGAGGTGAACATTTCCTCCGGCCCGAAACGCGACCAGATCGGATAGAGCGTTTGCAGCCACCCAAACAGCAGCGCATCCTGCCCGCCCGGCACCGCCCGTGTCAGGGTTTGGTAAAGATGGTGGTGGGTATTCACCAGGCCAGGCGTCACCAGACAACCTGAAACATCATGCACCTCACCCTGTGTTTCCAGTCGCTGCCCGATCCGGGCAATCTGCCCGTCGCGGACCAGAATATCGGCCTTGGACAATTCCTGCCGGGACTCGTCCATCGTCAGGATCAGATCAGCATTCTTGAGTAGGGTTTCCGTCATTTCGCGCTCCTGCATCTGCCCGTCTCATGCAAGAAGTGCGTCGGCCGGTGGAAAACGGGCGCAAGAACCGGCCATCACCGGTGTAGTTGCCTTTGATGCGCCGGGCAACAGAATTCAGAATTGGCGGAGTATCTCAAGCGCTGCGGCGTGAAGGTCAGCGTTTGCTGCAGCCAGGGCCCGGCCGCCTTGATGTGCGGGGCCGCCCTGCCAATCGGTCACAATACCGCCGGCCGCCTGAATAACGGCAATCGGCGCTTGGATATCATAGGAATTCAAGCCCGCCTCGATCACCAAATCCGCCTGCCCGGCAGCCAGAAGCGCATAGGCATAGCAATCCATTCCATAGCGCGTCAGCTGTACCTGCTCGGACACCGCCTGAAACCCTGCGCGGTCCTTCGGGGTTCCAACCTCAGGGAACGTGGTAAACAAAGTCGCCTGATCCAGCGCCCTGGTATCGCGCGTTTGCATTCTTCTGGTGCCCTGCGGACCGGTCATGTGAGCACCGGAAGACGATCCGACAAAGCGCTCTCCGATATACGGCTGATCGATTACACCCATAAAAGGCCCGTCCTGATCACTCAGCGCAATCAGAACACCCCAGGTTGGCGTGCCGCTGATAAACCCGCGGGTCCCATCGATGGGGTCCAGTACCCAGGTGCGGCCACTGGTGCCCGTATGCGCGCCGAACTCCTCGCCCAGCACACCGTCATCCGGGCGCCGCCGCGCCAGAACGTCCCGCATCGCCTGTTCAGCCGCACGATCAGCCACTGTGACCGGGTCGAACCCATCGGCCAGCTTGTTCGTAGTTTCCAGATTTGTTTGACGAAAAAAGGGGAGTATGGCCTCACGCGCAGCTTCGGCCATTTCTTCGGCAATTTCGATATCGCTCTGTGTCGTCGGTTGCATGACCCTGAGGTGCGAGCAATCCGCGACAAAGTCAAGTCAGTCAGGCAACGTCGCTGAGAACCCGCGCCAGCTCGAACAGGCGGCGACGCTGATTTTCCGGAATCGCATAGTAAGAGCGCACCAGATCCAAAGCCTCTTTGTCACCCATCAAGTCGGCAGGGACGGATTTCTTGTCCGCATCGCCTTTCTGGGCTTCTTCCAGACCTTCGAAGAAAAAGCTGACCGGAACATCCAGCGCCTCGGCGATGTCCCACAGGCGGGATGCGCTGATTCGGTTGGCACCGGTCTCATATTTCTGGATTTGCTGAAACTTGATACCAACTTGCTGCGCCAACTGCTGCTGGGTCATCCCAATCAGCCAGCGGCGATGCCGAACGCGCTTGCCCACATGGACATCGACGTGATGAGTCATTGGTATTCTCCTATACTACACAAACATCTGCACGGGATTTTGCGACGTCCGATATCGCAGTTTTAGAGAGCTCCCCTTAACCGCTCCCTAATACGGACTGTACCGCCCCCCGTTTACAGCACTGATTATCTATAATGCCGGTTTTGAGATTTTTTTCAAGCTGGTTGAATCGAACGCCCCTGACAGGGATTTGTGGTTGTATTACCCAAAGCCTTTTCAGAACCGTGTTCCTGCAACTGAATCCTCCTTCAAAATCGGGTGCCTTTTGCGCCCGCGCAGCAAACGGATTGACTTTTCTGACGGCACACGCGCCTATGTCGGAAACTCTTGAGGAACAATATGCGGGCCTATTGCATTCCATCCGACGGGGCGCCTGCCCAGCTTTGTGACGTGAAAATACCCGAGCCGGGCGAAGGCCAGGTGCGAGTCGCGATAAAAGCTTGCGGCCTGAATTTCGCCGATCTACTGATGCAGACGGGGGCATATCAGGACACGCCACCTGCCCCATTCACCCTGGGCATGGAGATCGCCGGTATCGTGGATACAGTCGGACCCGGCGTTTCAACACTCAGCCCAGGCGACCGGATCGCAGTCTATTCCGGTCAGGGTGGGTTGGCCGAGTACGGTGTATTCGACGCGGATCGTGCGATCGTGCTGCCGGACGACACCGGATTCGAAGACGCCGCCGCCATCCAGATCGCATATGCCACCAGTCACATGGCCCTTGATCACAGGGCACGCCTGCAACCGGGTGAAACCCTTCTGGTCACCGGCGCAGCGGGAGGCGTCGGCCTGACTGCCGTCGAAATCGGCAAGCTCATGGGCGCCACGGTCATCGCGCAGGCGCGCGGCGAGAACAAGCTTGCCGTTGCCCTTGCCGCTGGTGCCGATCATCTGATCGATGCTTCCGAAGACCTGCGCGAGCGGGTCAAATCGCTGGGTGGCGCAGATGTCGTCTATGACGTCATCGGCGGGGATGTTTTCAAGGCCGCATTCAGGGCCACCAATCCCGAAGGGCGTTTGCTGCCCATCGGATTCGCCGGGGGCGATATCCCGCAGATTCCGGCCAATCATCTGCTGGTCAAAAACCTGACCGTGATCGGGGTGTATATCGGCGGCTATCTGAAGTTCCGCCCCGAAGCTGTGCGCAACAGTTTTGACACCCTGTTCAAGTGGCATTCTGAGGGCAGGATAAAACCGCATATCAGTCATGTTCTGCCCCTTGAAGATGTCGCACATGCAATGCAGTTGCTGAAAGAGCGCAAGTCGACGGGCAAGATTGTGATCACGCCCTGATCGCGATCATCCAACCACGGCCCGCAACTGGGTACCGCCCAGCAATCTGAAGTTCTGTCGCACCAACTGTGCCAGAGCTTCGACAACCGCATCCCGGCCCTGCTCGCCACCGTAGAGGTTGATCATGTGTGCAGGTAGATCCGGCAGGGCCCCACCCGAGTCGATCTGTTCAAGATGTGCGGCCTCGGTTCCGTCCAGCATTGCGTGAACCGCAAGATCGGCACTGACCGTGGCTTCTATGGTACGGTCGTTTTCGGTTTCCACGGACAGCTCCCACGGTATTCCGGCCGCATCCAGTGCCGATATGACCTGCGGTCTGAACAAGCAGCGCCGCCCCAGCGCCAGAGGCAACGGGCGCTTGCGCCATGCGGACCCGCCCGGCGCGCCGATCCAGCGCAACGGCAGCTCTGCGATGGTCTCTGCGCCATCGGCCGAAGACGGTTCGGTCGTCAGGATCACATCACATTCGCCCCGCTTGAACATGTCTTTCAATTGCAGTGAATAGGACGACACCAACTGCACCCTGACGCGGGGAAAGTCGGCATTGAACCGTTGCAGGACCCGGGGAATCGCGGGGTAGACGATGTCATGGGGAACGCCCAGAACCACTTCGCCCTCAAAGGCCTGATCGGTGAGTTTTGAGATTACCTCGTCATTCAGGGCAATCATGCGGCGCGCGTAGGCCAGCAGCTGCTCACCGGATGCGGTCAATGCAATTGTCCTGCCGCTTCGGTCCAGCAACTCCAGGCCCAGCAGCTCCTCCAGCCGCTTCAGCTGCATGGACACCGCAGACTGCGTCAGGTGCAGAAATCCGGCGGCGCGGGTTACACCGCCCTGATCCGCCACCGCCACAAAAGATCGCAGGGTTGTAATGTCCAGATTTCGCATCTTCACGATTCCTTATGCGTTCCATCAATAATATTCGTTTTAAAAATATGTCATACTCACCCATATCAATCAAGGAAATTGATGACACCCATCGAAACCATCAAAAATTCGGAAAGGACACGTTATGACTCAACTCGCAATCCATAATCCCTGCAAACCAGCCAAACGTTCTTTGGTGTCCCTGATCTCACAAGCGTTCGAACTGTCCAGACAGCGGCGAAAGCTGGCAACGCTGGATGCTGCCGTGCTGGACGACATCGGTGTCACCCGCGAGGAAGCATCCGCAGAAGCAAAACGCTTTTTCTGGGATGCACCTCAATTCTGGAAAAGGTAACTGTGACTCTCATATTTTTATGGCGATGGGCGACCGTGAGTCGCCTGTTGGCATTTTTGTTGCGTGTTTTAGTCGGTTTTCGCCCGGAATCTCTTGAAACACAGCCCCTTGTTGCCGATATTTAGAGGGAAAACCGCCCCGCTCTGCCGGGGCGCTCTAACTTGACGACTAGGGAGACCCTTTGATGGCACAATTCGACACGATCCGGACGGCATCCGGCGCGCGCGCCGCCGAGATTGATCAGGGCCTGCGCGCCCACATGAACAAAGTCTACGGCACGATGTCCGTCGGCATGCTGATCACCTTTGCAGCGGCCTGGGCAATTGCCGGTCTGGCAACCACAACCGATCCGTCGGCAGCCGCCGCTCAACTGAGCGAAAGCAAGTATCTGACGTCGTTTGGTTACTCGCTGTTTGCGTCGCCTCTGAGATGGGTCATCATGTTTGCCCCGCTGCTGTTTGTCTTTGGCTTTAGCGCCGGGATCAATCGTATGTCGGCCTCGGCTGCTCAGTTGGTGTTTTACACCTTTGCTGCGGTCATGGGTGTCTCGATCAGCTGGATTTTCCTTGTGTTCACCGGTGAATCGATCATTCAGGTGTTCCTGATCACTGCAATCGCCTTTGCCGGTCTGTCGCTTTATGGCTACACGACCAAGAAAGACCTGTCGGCAATGGGCACATTCCTGATCATGGGTGTGATCGGCCTGATTGTCGCCTCGATCGTGAATATCTTCATCGCCTCGTCGGCGATGGCGTTTGCGATCTCGGTTCTGGGCGTACTGATCTTTGCCGGCCTGACAGCCTATGACACGCAGAACATCAAAAACACCTATCTGCAAATGGCCCATTCGGGCGATCAAGAATGGTTGGGCAAAGCCGCGATCATGGGCGCGCTGAGCCTGTATCTGGACTTTATCAACATGTTCATGTTCCTGCTGCAACTGTTTGGCAATCGAGAATAAGCGACCGGAATAGCCGACTTCCAAGGGCGGGCCTTACGGGTCCGCCTTTTTGTTTGCCGTAAACCAAACAAAAACCCCCGCCGAATTCGGCGGGGGTTTTGGACTTGAGAGAGAAATCTGTTAGCTGCAATTCAGCGGAACGGCAAAGCCCGAGCTCTTTTCCGAGGTGCCTTTGCGGTAGACCTGACCAGCCGGCAGACAGCCGGTAAAACGCTCTGCTTCTTCCGCAAAGCCTACACCGACCGAATTGTCGACCTTCACACTGTTAGAGCGCGTACGCAGCACACCAAATAAGGTGCCGTTGACGCTGACAGTGCTGAGGAACAGGTTTGTGTCGCTTCCTTGCAGTTGAACAGCAGTGTTTGGCGTCTGCCCGCCATTGTCTATTGCAACCGAAGCCACCTTGGACGGGTCAACCTCATCACTCAAAAGCGTGACTGTCCGCAGTTCCGCCAGCTCTGCCGGAACGTTGGTCGCGTCTGGCAGAAAGGCGACGGCCCCGGGTACGTCCGAAATCGTGCGCGGTTCGCCATCGATTCCAGTAAACCCGACACCTTCGCGGTTAAACGGGTCTTCACAGGCCGCTAGGGTCAGAACGGCAATTGTGGATAACAAGATTTTTTTCATGGCGGTCAACATTTTGTGGCGGTTTGCTGAAGCGTACTTGCAGGTTCCCATAAAAAGCAAGCCGCAGGGGATGCGATTGTCCCAAACGCTGATGCGCCACTGCAACGGACCGTCGCAGCCTGCCATCCGCCGAAATCAGGAAACCGGAACTGAAAAAGGGCTCTGTGCAACAGAGCCCTTTTTCGGAATTTCCAAATGGAATGGCAGATTACTTGATCTTGCCTTCCTTATACTCGACATGCTTGCGAACGACCGGGTCGTATTTACGAATGGTCATTTTCTCAGTCATGGTGCGCGCGTTCTTCTTGGTCACATAGAAGTGGCCCGTGCCCGCGGTCGAGTTCAGACGGATCTTGATTGTCGTCGGCTTCGCCATGGTTATCTCCTGCGTCCGAAAAGGCAGGGGCCTTTCGGTTGAATTCCTATGAGCGTGCGCTTTTACGCGCTGCACCGCCTATGTCAAGGCCAATCGGATGATACAGGCACAGGAATCTGATGCAGGTTCAACTAGGCAAGGTTGGCGCGCCCATATACGTGTGAATCTGGTCCCTTTCCGCGTCGGAAAGACCCAGAGCGGTGGACAATTGCCGCAGGTAAGACGCCTCGCGCGCATTGTCCAGACGGATCGCAGCCAGGGAAGTTGCATAGATCTGCGTCTTGAGCGGCGCACCAGAATCAGCCGCCAATCCCATGACGTCAATCGGTGCGTTCAGCTGCTCTTGCACGAATGCGCGCTCTTCCTCGCTGACATCGTCGCCCAATTCACCCAGGATGATTTCCTTTTCCTGTTCGTCAAGTTCACCATCTGCCTTGGCAGCCTGAATCATTGCGCGCAGCATGAGTTTTGCCTGCTCTTCCATCGCTGCACCCGCGGGCGTGCCGCCGAACACGGTTTCCATCATGTCACCTGTGTGTTGATTGGCAGTTTTGGCAGCCCCTTGCATGGCGTTCAACAACCCACCCAAACCAGCGGCTCCGGCTGTGCTGCCGCCAACCCCCATCTTGCTCATCATGTCCTGCAAGCCTGACGCGCCACCGGGCAGACCAAATTGTTCTGCCATTTTGCCCAACTGATCCATGCCCAAACCACCGCCGGCACCTTGCATCATGTCTTGCAGTCCGGCCATGCCGCCCATCTTCTGATATTTTTCCATGCCCTTGGCCGCAGCAAATCCAATGGCCACGGACGCCAGCGTTTTCATAAAGCTCATAATCAACCTCCCATATCTTCAAATTGGTTCCGAAAGTCTAACAGCCGAATGCAATCCCGAATACCGTGCTCAACCTGAACGCGACCGGCCCTTAGCCCGGCGCACGATAAAGCCCAAAGAAGGCATGTAATTTGCGGTCTTGTTTGTACATATCACGGATTCGTGATAGGTTCGCCCATCCAAGAAGCCGAATTCAGGCTCGAAGGCCGAGGCAGCGTGAATGCGTTAAACCTGCAACGAGCAGAGTTGTTTTAGGCGACTTTTCTTGGGGGGCTATCATGACAGAATGGGCTATTCAGGCCGAAGAACTGGCCAATTGCAATTGCAACTTTGGTTGCCCGTGTCAGTTCAGCGTACTGCCGTCACACGGCAATTGCGAAGCGGTTGTGGTCTTTGACATTCAAAGCGGTCACTACGGTGAAACTGATCTGGGCGGTCTTCGGGCGGCAGGGGTCTATCATTGGCCGGGACCAATTCATGAGGGCAACGGTCAGATGCAGCTGATCATTGATGACAGCGCGACAGCTGAACAGCGGGCTGCGTTGCAAGCAATCATGACCGGTCAGGATACTGATGAAATGGCCACGTTCTGGTATGTCTTCAGCGCCATGGCGCCTTTGAAACATGAAACTCTGTTTGTTCCGATTGAACTGGACTGGAACCGCGAAGAGCGCAGCGGATACGCCAAAGTTACCGGAGTTTTCGATGTTGAGGTCAATCCGATCCCTCATATCGTATCGGGCGCACCTCACCGCGCGTCGATACAGTTGCCGAACGGCTTTGAATACCGCCATGCCGAGGCGGCATCGGGCAGTGCGACTACAACGGGTGGTCAGATCCGGCTGACCTTTGACGCAACCCATGCTCATCTGGCGCATCTGAACATCTCGGGCCATGGCGTCTTGGGCGCATAATCAGAGAATACCCATGACCAAACAGAACGCATCGCCCCGGGGCGGGACGGTTGAGTGGTTGCTGAGACAGGACAGCGCGATTGTTCTGGGAAGCGTTCTTCTGATCATCCTCGGTGCAACCTGGTACACGATAGCTGGCGTCGGGATGAACATGTCCGCGGTCGAGATGACCCGGATGGCCGGCCCTGTCGGAGACCCGATGCAAATGGGCCCGGCAGCAGCGTGGAGCGCAAGCTATGCCTTGCTGATTTTTCTGATGTGGTGGGTCATGATGATCGCCATGATGAC
Source organism: Ruegeria sp. AG6 (assembly GCF_056541565.1). Lineage (NCBI taxonomy): Bacteria > Pseudomonadati > Pseudomonadota > Alphaproteobacteria > Rhodobacterales > Roseobacteraceae > Ruegeria > Ruegeria sp. AG6. The sequence continues at coordinate 1,410,981 of NZ_JBQFYQ010000001.1, forward strand.
CCCAAGCGCTGCGCCTGCCGTTCTTCTGTTCATCGCGGTCAAGCGGACAGGGCCTGAAAAGCACCGGACGGTTGCGTTCAGCCTGTGGTTTTTATCCGGCTATCTGGTGGCCTGGGGGGCGTTCAGCCTGATTGCAACCGCATTGCAATGGGGGTTGGAACAAATCGGGTTGTCCGACGGGCCGATGATGACGATTAGTTCAGGCGTCTTCGCAGGGGGTGTTCTGCTGGCGGCTGGCGCCTATCAGTTTTCAGCTTTGAAAAACGCATGCCTGCGCCACTGTCAGAGCCCCGCACGTTTTCTGGCCGATCACAACCGACCCGGAACATTCGGTGCATTCCGCACCGGTATCCTGCACGGCACGTATTGTCTGGGATGCTGCTGGGCACTGATGCTGCTGCTTTTCGTCGGAGGGATCATGAACCTCTACTGGATTGTCGGAATTGCCGCGTACGTCGCGCTGGAAAAACTTTTGCCCGGGGCCCGGTGGCTTGTGCCGGTGACAGGTTTTGCGCTGATCGGCGCTGGCCTTTGGTTCATCACGGCACTGTTGTTTTCTGGCACCTGATTTTGAACGGCCCTGGGGTCGGCTGACTTGAAGACCCTAAAACGATTTGATGTAACAGGAGGTATCAATGCCCATTTTCATTACTTACGCATCTTACTCGCAAGCCGGTGTCAAAGGCATGTTGCAGAAACCCGAGAACCGCACCGGCCCAGTAAAAGCCTTGCTGGAAAAAGTAGGTGGCAGGCTGCTGTCCTTCTACATGACAACCGGCAGCAACGACGTGGTTGTGATCAGCGAAGCCCCAGATGGGACAGACGCCGTGGCCGTTGGCATGGCTGTCGCCGCGTCGGGTGCAGTGACGAACATCGAAACCGTTCGCGCCTGGACCGCAGACGAGTTCACGTCGATAACCGAGAAAGCGGCGGCGCTGACCGGTTCCTACACACCTCCCGGAGGATAGGCGGATACGCGCGGAGGGCCTGTAAGCCGGATCTTGTTCCGGGGTTGCCCCCTTCGATGACCATTCCTCTAGGCCGTGCATTGCTGCGCGGCTCAAGCTGCCAACCCGGTCCCTCTCGGCCAAGACGCGCTTAGCGGCGGTATCGGCTTGCGCCGACCGGCCCGCGCGGGGACCCTATTTGGCATTGCTCCCGGTGGGGCTTGCCGTGCCGCCCCTGTTGCCAGAGGCGCGGTGGGCTCTTACCCCACCGTTTCACCCTTACCCTGAACCTAGGTTCCGGGCGGTCTGATTTCTGTGGCGCTTTCCGTCGGGTTGCCCCGCCCGGGCGTTACCCGGCACCGTTGTCTTGTGGAGTCCGGACTTTCCTCTCGGGCCTTGCGACCCCAGCGGCCATCCGGCCCTCCGCGCGTGGGTTGGGTAGGCTCTGCGGTCGGCGGCGTCAAGGGTGGATGGTTCAGAGAAGGGGCCAGCCCCTTCTTGGCCTGCGGCCAATTCAACCCCGGGATATTTTCAGCCAGATGAAGTGCGGATCAGGTGTGCGGGATCAACGGTGCAAGGTCGGCTTGCTGCAAAGGCCCCCTGCCCCATGGGCGGTATCGAAGGCGGACGGCATGCAACAGCGTATCATCGTCTACGTCAGCGCTGAAACCGGCGGCCCGAGCCAGGCTTCGGAACTGGCCCTTTGATGCAGTTTGCGGACCAGCGGCATATCCGCGGGGCGCGGCCAGCAGGTTGCGCTCGAGCCGCAACCAGTCAAATCGCGGACCGGGGTCAAATTTGCGCCCGGGCGCCATGTCCGAATGGCCGATAACACCGTTTGGCAAGATGGCCCAACGGTGCATTATCTGGCGCAACAGCTGTTCCAGCCGGTGCATCTGGCGTTCAGGGAACGGATGCTTGCCGGTGTTGTCCAGCTCGATGCCTATGGAACGAGAGTTGATGTCGGTCTGACCGTGCCACTCCCCTGCCCCAGCATGCCAGGCACGTTCTTCTTCGCGCACCATCTGCCACAGCGTGCCATCATTGCCGATCAGGTAATGGGCCGAGACCTCGGCCTTTGGGTCGCACAGACGATCCAGAGCCGCCTGCGCGCTGTCCATCGCCGTGTAATGGATCACGATCAAGGATGGTGTCAGACCATCTCGGCGTTCACCAAAATTGGGTGACGGATGCCAGATTGGGTTCAGGGGGTCAGTTGCTGACGGCACTGCGGAACGGGCTCGGGTCCCAGCCACACGCATAACCATCCCCATCCGGGTCCAGACCTTTGCGGTCGCGCTGGGGGCCGCCATTGGACAGAAACTCGATCTGAGCCTGATCAGGGGATGGGAATTGCGCGCAGTTCCTCTGAGCCTTGGCCTGAAGGTTGAAACCGGACCGACTGTAAAGTTGCACACCTACCGGATTGGACGTGCTCAGCGCATATTGCACAATGTTTGTCTGGCCGCTCGCCGTGCGCTCGGGCACTGCCGTCGGGGCCACGATTTCGTAGGTCTGGCGGTTCTGCTCGATCCGGGCGGCGTCGGATTCGATGCTGCGGCGTTCGGACACGGCGGCAAAGTCCTGTTCATCCGAAATCGCGCCAGTGTTCGCCACGGGAACCGCCGTAACCGCGGCTGGGTTTTGGCCAGATGTGCTGGCCAATGCCGCCGCGGTCTGGTTGGCGATATCCGCGTTTTCACCCGTGGCAACAGGCGCCGTACCAGGGGCGCCCAGCGGTTGTTGTGAAACTTCGACCGGGGCCAGCAGAGGGTTGCCGGCCGCACCCTGACCTGCCAATTGAGCCTCGCGCTGCGCCTGGTATTCAGGCGTGTTGAAACCCGTGCTGGTCAGCGGTGCGACATCCGTGCACGCCGCTGCCAGTGCAAGAGCGGGGACCAAAAGCAAAACGCGCATAGTTTGGCTCCGTGTCTAGTGCTTCAGTTGCCCGAGGCTTACCACCATTTCCCGGGCTTGGCCACAAAACCGGCCGCGTTTTCCAGCGCATAGGCGGTATTGAGCAGGTCGCCTTCTTCCCAGGGACGTCCGATCAGCTGCAATCCCAGCGGAAGACCTTGTGTGTCCAGCCCTGCGGGGACCGAGACACCGGGCAGTCCGGCCAGGTTCACGGTCACGGTGAAGACATCGTTCAAATACATTTGAACAGGATCTGCTTCGGTCATTTCGCCCAGACCGAAGGCCGCCGATGGGGTTGCCGGGGTCAGGATGGCGTCGACACCGGCCGCGAACACGTCTTCGAAGTCTTTCTTGATCAGCGTGCGCACCTTGCGGGCACGGTTGTAATAGGCGTCATAGAAACCAGCCGACAGAACATAGGTGCCAACCATGACCCGGCGCTGCACTTCGTGGCCAAAGCCCTCGGCGCGGGTTTTTTCGTACATCTCGGTGATGCCATCACCCTGCGCCATCTGTGCACGATGCCCATAGCGGACACCGTCATAGCGGGCGAGGTTCGAAGACGCCTCGGCCGGGGCGATCACATAGTAGGCAGGCAGCGCATACTTGGTGTGCGGCAGCGAGATATCGACAATCTCGGCCCCCGCATCCTTCAGCATCGCGGCACCATCGGCCCAGAGCTTTTCGATCTCGGTGGGCATTCCGTCCATGCGGTATTCCTTGGGGATACCGATCTTCTTGCCCTTGATGTCGCCAGTCAACATCGCTTCGAAATTCGGGACGGCCAGGTCCGCACTGGTCGAATCCTTGGCGTCATGGCCGCACATGGTTTCCAGCATGATCGCGGCGTCGCGGACGTTCTTGGTCATCGGACCGGCCTGATCCAGCGAGGACGCAAACGCCACAATGCCCCAGCGCGAGCATCGGCCATAGGTCGGCTTGATGCCGGTGATCCCGACAAAAGCCGCGGGCTGGCGGATGGAACCGCCGGTATCAGTGCCCGTTGCCGCAAGGCACAGGTCGGCGGCCACAGCGGCCGCGGACCCGCCCGACGAACCGCCCGGTGTCAGCTGCGCATCATCGTTGCCACGACGCCACGGGCTGACCGCGTTGCCATAGACCGATGTTTCGTTGGACGAGCCCATGGCGAATTCGTCCATGTTCAGCTTGCCCAGCATGACTGCGCCTGCGTCGGCCAGTTGCTGTGACACGGTGGATTCGTATTCCGGCTTGAAGCCTTCAAGAATGCCCGACGCGGCTTGTGACGGCACGCCCTTGGTGCAGAACAGGTCCTTGATGCCGATCGGCAGGCCACACATTGACGGAGCGTCCCCGCCCTTGATCCGTTCATCCGCAGCCTTGGCGCGCTCCATCGCGATCTCGGGCGTCTTGTGGACGAATGCGTTCAGCGCATCTGCTTCATCAATGGCTTTCAAGCAGGCTTCTGTCAGCTCAACAGAGGTGACGTCGCCGGCTCGCAACGCGTCGCGGGCCTCGGCCAGGCCCAATTTGTTCAGATCGCTCATGTCTTACTCCACCACTTTGGGGACTGCGAAGAACCCTTCGCGGGCGTCGGGGGCGTTGGCCAGAATCTTGTCCTGCTGATTGCCATCGGTGACTTCGTCCTGACGACGCTTGAGGCGCATGGGTGTGACCGAAACCATCGGCTCGACACCTTCCACATCCACTTCGTTCAGCTGTTCGATGAACCCAAGGATGGTGTTGAACTCGGATGCCAGCGCCGGCAGCGCGTCATCCTCGACCTTGATCCGGGCCAGTTTGGCCACTTTGGCGGCGGTGCTTTGGTCAATCGACATCGGCTTCCCTCATCTACGTTAGGGGGCGTTTACCCGTCTGCAGCGGCAGTCGCAAGACCGGGGTGCCTTGGGCAGGTCCGAGTTTGGAATCCCCCCTCTTATGAGGCTATTCAAAACTGAATGACTGGTATGCAAAAAAGTAAACCGAATAGTTCATTATCGATCTTGAAAACTGTACTGTACTGTTCATTTTATTTATGCGACATAACGCAAACCGGAGAAAAACATGAAACCCCTGATAACAGCCGCGGTCTTGTCCGCCACGATTTTGGCCGCACCGGCCATGGCTTTGGGTATCGACACAAGCAACCTGACACGCACGTTGACCTTCCCGTCCCCTATCGCGGAACCGGTCACGCAGGATCAGGTTAAACCTGCCAAGTAACGCGCAGGTCCAAGCCGGGTCAGATATCCCCTCTCTGACCCGGCTGTTTTGCATTTTCGAGGATGCACATCCCTGAGCAAGCCGCTAGCATGACGTCGAATACAGAACAGAACTGCGCCGAGGTTTCGTAGTTCAGGCAAGCCAGTGGAGCAGATGATGAGCGCGCAAAAACAAGCGGTTCTGGACGCAATCGACGCAGCCAATGCAAATGACCCCAACCAAGACGAGGGCCGCCCCGCGGCACTGTTGTATGGCGAACGCATGAGTGCCGAGCTGGGCCGCCTGTTTCCGGATGCTTCCGACGCCCTTCAAATCGCCGCGCGCGGTCAGCATGTGGAACGTTGGAAACTTGCCCGCAGTGAATACCCCGAAGGCCGGGTTGGATATCTGTCATGGCGCAAGGCGCAGGGCGAACACCATTCCGACGTGGTCATGGGGTTGATGGCCCGCGAAGGTTACGATTCAGAACAGATCGAGGCCGCAGGGCGCATGTTGCGCAAACAAGGCATCAAGCGCGACGCGGAAGTGCAGGCGTTGGAAGACGTGATCTGCTTTGTGTTTCTGAAATGGTATTTCCAGCCCTTTGCCGCAAAACACTCGGCCGAGAAAATCCAGAGCATCGTTGAAAAAACGGCCCGCAAGATGTCGCCCGAAGGCCGCGCTCGGGTGTTGAGCGAATTTGATCTGCCCGACCATCTGGCCGCAGCCTTTCAGAACTAGAATCGGACCGGGGCGGTTTCGTTGGCTTCTTGCCATGAGGCTCGGAAGACACACGCGATCCTTCCGCGCCTCAAGGCGCCGGGCCTTTGCTAAAACGGCCCCTGACAAGAGCTGCGCGATACACCTCGATCATCCATCCCAGCATGATGGCATTCAGGATATGCCACATGAAATGCGTCCCCACCGGCCATTGCCCGCAAAATGGCAAATCCAGCGCCCGGAACGTGATCGACAGAATCAGGATCAAGGCCCCGATTGTCATCCCTTTGGCCAGGATCATGTCTTGGCCCCGCAGCAGGAACGCATAGATCAGGATCAACAAAGGAACCGGCGCGTAAACCGCCGACCCGCCAAACCCCGGCACAAGCTGGAACAAAGGCGCAACAAGTGCCGCAAAAGGAAGAAACAGAAGCGTACCGCAGATCGCCATTCCGGACGACATGCGACAGATGTTCCGGTTCACCGCAAATATATAGACCAATATGAACAGCAGGATCGGCGCCACATCCGCCAATGCCGCCCAAACCCGGGCATGGGTGTGAAACAGATAGCTTCCAACCCCGATCATGGCCAAAATCACGACCAGACCTTTGGCCAGCGGCATGTCCTGATCGCGCACGCGCTGCCACATGACCCATGCGGAAATCAGAAAAGCCGCATTTGTGATCGCGTTGATCGGCTCGGCCCAATACTCCGGGGACACGCGTTCGCAATAGCCATCAATTTCTCGAATCCAGTCCATGGAAATTTACATAGCCAATGCTAGGCTGGAGCCAAGACAAGACTTGAGAGGAATTCCGGAATGAACATTATCTGGCTGGGCCATGGCAGTTTTCGCATAGAAACTCAGGGGCAGGTTCTGTTGATCGACCCGTGGCTGACCGGCAACCCGGTCTTGCCCGAAGATCGGCATGATGCCGTGCTGGAAGGGGCGACCCACATTCTTTTGACCCATACGCATTTTGACCACGTGGCCGATGTACTTCCTCTGGCAAAGCACCTGAAAATCCCCGTTGTCGGACAGTATGACCTGATGGGATACTGGAGCGAAGCGGAAGGCATTGAGACCATCGGTTTCAACAAAGGCGGCACCGTCGACCTGAACGGCGTCATGGTGACAATGGTACCGGCCTCTCACAGCTCGACTTTTTCAACACCGGACGGTCTGCGCACTGGTGGCAGTGAGGTCGGCTTCATGATCGCGGCCGAGGGGCGTATGCTCTACGTCTCGGGCGATACCGACATCATGGCCGACATGGAATGGATGGGGGATTACTACAAGCCCGATATCGGAATCCTTTCCGCCGGCGGGCATTTCACCATGGATATGAAAGCCACCGCTTATGCCGCGAAACGGTACTTTGACTTCAAGACGGTCATCCCATGTCACTACCAGACGTTCCCCATTCTGGAACAATCCGCACAGGCATTGATCGACGGGTTGCCCGGGGTCGACGTGATCGAACCTGAGGTCATGAAAGCCATCACCGTCTGACGACAGCGCAGCGCGTCAGCCCGGCTTGTCCTGGCGGCGCGCTTCGAAGAAGGCCTTCAAAAGCGCGGCAGCCTCTTCGCCTGCAATTCCGTCATAGACTTCGGGCACGTGATGCGCCTGTGCATGCGAAAACACGCGCGCGCCATGCGCCACGCCCCCGGATTTGGGGTCTGCCGCACCGTAATAGATCCGCCGGATGCGCGTGGCCGCCAAGGCCGCGGCGCACATCGCGCAAGGCTCCAACGTGACGTAGAGATCATGATCCGGCAGCCGTTCAGAGCCCGCCTGCGCACAGGCGACACGCAAGGCCATGATTTCCGCATGGGCCGTGGGGTCATTCAATTCGCGCGTCCGGTTCCCAGCCGCGGCCACGACCGTTCCGTCCGGTCCGACGACAACGGCCCCCACGGGCACCTCGCCGCGGTCAGCGGCTGCGCGCGCCTCGGCCAGGGCCTGTTGCATATGCGATTTGAACACCATGCCCCCTGACTGCCGCAGAAACCCGCCTTTCGCAAGCGCCCGGGATGCGGTATGGCCCTGACATGAACAAGACCCCACCCCCCGGCGATCGGATCGCCAAAGTCCTGGCCCGCGCTGGCGTAGCATCCCGGCGCGAGGCTGAACGCATGATAGAAGCAGGCCGCGTGGCAGTGAATGGCAAGACCATCGACAGCCCCGCCCTGAACGTGACCGCGAAAGACAAGATCGCAGTCGACGGCAAGCCGGTCTCGGAACCGGAACCGTCGCGTCTGTGGCTGTATCACAAGCCCGCCGGGTTGGTGACGACGACCCGCGACGAAAAAGGACGAGATACAATATTCGACAAGCTGCCTGACGACATGCCACGAGTGATGAGCGTTGGTCGGTTGGACCTGAATTCCGAAGGATTGCTGCTGTTGACCAACGATGGCGGCATCAAGCGCAAGCTGGAACTGCCCTCGACCGGGTGGTTGCGGAAGTACCGCGTGCGGGTGAACGGTCGCCCGAAGGACGAGGATTTCGAACCGCTACGCAAGGGGCTGGTGATCGAGGGAGAACGGTTCCAGCCAATGACCGTCACACTGGATCGCCAGCAGGGCGCAAATGCATGGCTGACGATCGGCTTGCGCGAAGGCAAGAACCGCGAAATCCGCCGCGCGATGGAAGATATCGGTTTCACCGTGAATCGTCTGTTGCGCGTGTCCTACGGCCCCTTCCAGCTTGGGACGCTGAAACAGGGCGAGGTCGAAGAAGTCCGTCGCCGGGTTATGCGGGACCAGCTGGGGCTGGACGCCGAAGACAAACCCGGCAACGCGCCCAAGCGCCCGTCACGGCCCAAAAGAAAACGGCCTCTGATCGGCAAGAATCCCCGTAAGTGATGTGGGTTCGGCAACCTTCCCCCTAGCGCTAAGCCCGCGCATACCCTAAATTTTCAGTGAAAGCTGCTATTTGGGGGGCGTGATGTCCGGAAGCGGAGTGCAAAAACTGGCCTACGCTGTGCTGTTGGTGCTGTTGTTTGGCGTCTGCACTGGTTTGCTCGGAGGTCTGTAAGCCATGGCAAAGCGGTTCGGCGGCAAATACAGCCCACAGGGGGATGAATCGGAAAACACCCCACTGCCGAGGGGTCAGTTTGACGGCGCACGGGTCGAGCCCGCTGGCGCACGTGCGAATATTCTGTTTCTACCCGCCATTCCATTGGTGTTTCTGTCCCTGAACGACGGCGCGATTGGCATGACACTGGGGCTGGTCGCCGCTGGTTTTCTGACGGCGGCCGCATTTTTGCTGCGAGAAGGTCTGAGAGCTGAGGCCGCGTACAATGCCCGCAAAACCGCCCGACGTCCTGCTTTTCCGCGGAAGATATTTGCCAGTGTTCTCACCGGCCTTGGCGCTGGCCTTGCGTCTTACAGGTCCGAGTTTCTGGACGCTGAAGCGGCAGCGCAGGTCAGTTTGTTGGCCCCCGTGCTGTTTGGTGTTGCAGCGACCGTTCTGCATTCTGTCTCATTCGGGCTTGATCCGATGAAGAACAAGGGCATGGAAGGGGTCGACACTTTTCAGCAGGACCGCGTGGCCCGCGTGGTCGATGATGCCGAGAAACATCTGTCGGAAATGACGAATGCCATAAAACGCGCTGGTGACCGCAGGGTCGAAGCCCGCGTCGAACGGTTTCAGAACACCGCGCGGGATTTGTTTCGCACGGTCGAGGAAGACCCGCGAGATCTGGCCGGTGCTAGAAAGTACCTGACCGTGTACTTGCAGGGCGCACGCGACGCGACCGTTAAGTTTGCTGATGTCTACGCCCGAACCCGCGATGCGCAGGCGCTTGCGGATTACTCTGCTTTGCTGGACGATCTGGAACAGAATTTCGCCGCGCGAACGCGGAAAATGCTTTTGGATGACCGCAGTGATCTGACGGTCGAAATTGACGTGTTGCGTGAAAGACTGCAGCGCGAAGGCGTCCGGCTGGACTGACCGGCCATTATTTGAGCGAGGAACATACCCATGTCCGATGAGATCAAGAACAAGGCAGTTCAGGCCGAAACACTGGTACAGGAAGTCACCGCAGTTGCCCTGCCCGAACCGCAGGCCGAGGTCGTGTCGTTGGAGGAAGCCGACGAACCCGTCAGCGCCGAAATCCGCAAGCGGATGGATGAAATCGACATGGGCAACACCAATTCGATTGTCGCGTTCGGCTCGTCCGCGCAGGCCGAGTTGCAGGAGATAAGCCAGGCCATGCTTGCGGATGTGCGCAACAAGGATGTCGGCCCGGCCGGTGACAGCCTGCGCAATATCGTAACTACGATCCGCGGTTTCTCGGTCAGTGAACTTGACGTGCGGCGCGAGCGCAGCTGGTGGGAGAAACTGTTGGGCAGGGCTGCGCCTTTTGCCAAATTTACCGCCCAGTACGAAGAGGTTCAGGGCCAGATCGATCGCATTACCGACGATCTTCTGGGACATGAGCATACGCTGCTCAAGGATATCAAATCTCTGGATCTGCTGTATGAGAAGACCTTGGGCTTTTATGACGAACTGGCGCTGTACATCGCTGCGGGCGAAGAGAAGCTGACCGAGCTGGACAGCCACGACATCCCTGAAAAGGAAGCCGAAGTTCAGGCCGCTCCGGAAGACCAGCAAGTGATGAAGGCACAGGAACTGCGTGACATCCGTGCGGCGCGTGACGACCTAGAACGCCGGGTTCATGACCTGAAACTGACACGACAGGTCACGATGCAGTCGCTGCCGTCGATCCGTTTGGTTCAGGAAAACGACAAATCGCTGGTCACCAAGATCAACTCGACGCTGGTGAACACGGTACCGCTGTGGGAAACGCAGCTGGCCCAGGCGGTTACGATACAACGCAGCGCCGAAGCCGCCGCCGCGGTGCGGGATGCGAACGACCTGACGAACGAGCTTTTGACTTCGAATGCGGCCAACCTGCGCGAATCGAACAAGATGATCCGCCAAGAGATGGAGCGCGGCGTGTTCGACATCGAAGCGGTCAAGCAGGCCAATGCCGACCTGATTGGCACCATCAACGAAAGCCTTGCCATTGCGGACGAAGGCAAAGCCAAACGCGCCGCAGCCGAGGCTGAGTTGCAGAAGATGGAAAAGGAACTGCGCGACACTTTGGCGGCCGCCAAAGCGCGCCGCGACGGAACCGGCGACAATGCCGGTACGGCGGTTCCCGGCTGAGGGCGGGATCGGCGTGCGGGCCTTCGGTTACTTGAAAGGAACCTTGGGGATGGTGTCGCTCTTGGCTCTGGCCAATTGCGATGAAACCCTGACGTCATCTGTTGTTCCGCAACCTCGCCCGACACCCGCACCCGTGGCAGCCAATGCCTATGTGCCACCGTCAGCCGCAAGTCAGGATCTGGCGCGTTTTTATCAGCGGGTTGAACGGGATTTGCTGGTGCGAGGGCTTTTACGCACCGATGGGGGCGGTCCGGACACTCCCTATGATGCCGATGATCTAGCGCGGAATTTCGAAGCGATTGCGTTCTACAGCGAATATCCGACGCAAAGCGTCTCGGCTGGCTCGCGTCAGACCGACGGGCAACTCAGCCGGTGGTCCGGCTCTGTCCGAATACAGACCGAGTTCGGGCCCTCCGTGCTTCCTTCTGCACGGCAGCATGATGCGGATCAGGTTCGGTCCTTTGCCACCCGACTGGCCAGATTGACGGATCATCCGGTTTCCGTCGTCTCTCGCAACGCCAATTTCCATGTCTTTATTGCAGGCAAGGACGACAGCGCCTATATCGTATCCCGCCTGAAACAGCTGATCCCGAATATCAGTCAGGACTCGCTGAATCTGGTGGCCAATCCACGCGCCAATTTCGATTGCCTGGTGATTGCATCGGCAACGACGTCTTCACCACACAGATACGTGCGTGCCGTTTCCCTTATCCGGGCCGAATTGACGGATCTGGGCCGCCAAAGCTGCATTCACGAAGAAATAGCTCAGGGTCTTGGCCTGTCCAATGACAGCCCGGCAGCGCGGCCTTCGATTTTCAATGATGATGACGAATTTGCCCTGCTGACCAGTCACGACGAAAAGCTGCTGACGATGTTGTATGACCCACGGTTGCAGCCCGGCATAGACGTTGATGAAGCGCGACCCATTGTACGAATAATCGCACATGAATTGATGGGGCAGCCGCTCTGACCCCGATGACAGGAGAACCCAGATGGGAATTTTCGATTTTCTGACCGGAGAATTCATTGATGTCATTCATTGGGTGGACGACACCCGTGACACGATGGTCTGGCGGTTCGAACGTGAGGGCCACGAGATCAAGTATGGCGCCAAGCTGACCGTGCGCGAGGGCCAGGCGGCCGTATTCGTGCATGAAGGCCAGCTGGCCGACGTGTTCACGCCGGGCCTCTACATGCTTGAAACCAACAACATGCCGATCATGACGACGCTGCAACATTGGGATCACGGGTTCCAGTCGCCGTTCAAGTCCGAGATCTATTTCGTCAACACGACCCGGTTCAACGACCTGAAATGGGGCACCAAGAACCCGATCATGCTGCGCGATCCCGAATTCGGCCCCACCCGGATCCGCGCCTATGGCACCTACACGATCCGGGTGAAGGACCCGGCCCGTTTCCTGGTCGAGATCGTGGGCACCGACGGTGAGTTCACCATGGACGAGATTAGCTTTCAGATCCGCAACATCATCGTGCAGGAATTCAGCCGAGTGATCGCGGGCTCGGGCATCCCGGTTCTGGACATGGCTGCAAACACCGCCGATCTGGGCAAGCTGATCGCGGCCGAGGTCTCGCCCGTACTGGACGGCTATGGGCTGGAGATGCCGGAATTCTACATCGAGAACATCTCGTTGCCGCCGGCGGTCGAGGCGGCGCTGGACAAGCGCACCTCGATGGGTCTGGCGGGGGATCTGGGCAAGTTCACCCAGTATTCCGCGGCCGAGGCGATGACGGCGGCAGCCAGTTCCCCGGGCGGAGGCGGCGGCATGGGCGCTGGCCTTGGTATGGGAATGGGCATGGCGATGGCGAACCAGATGTCGAACATGGCAGCGGGTCAGTCGTCAGGCCCGTGGGGCGCGCCCGCGCCCGCTGCCCCGCAACAGGCCGCACATGTGGCCCCGCCGCCTCCGCCGCCGGTCGAGCATGTCTGGCACATTGCGGTGGACGGACAGACCAGCGGCCCGTTCTCGAAGGCCAAGATGGGCCGCATGGCCAGTGAGGGCGAGATCACGCGCGACACCTACGTGTGGACGCCCGGTCAGGACGGCTGGAAGAAGGCGGGTGAGGTGCAGGAACTGGCGCAGCTGTTCACCATTCTGCCTCCGCCCCCGCCCGGCGCATGAGGGCACCGCATGGCCGGCCTTGGAAAGCGTTCGAAAAAGGGCAGGCGCAGAACGCGGCCCGAACCGCATTTCGTCTGCCCCTGCTGCGACTATGTCACCCTTTCGGAACGTGGACAGTACCTGATCTGCCCGATCTGTTTCTGGGAGGACGAGGACATCCAATATGACACGAACCTGCGCGAGCCTTCGGCGGCCAATCACGGCCTGACATTGGCTGAGGGGCGTAAAAACTTCAAGACGATCGGGGCCTGCGAGGCCGCGATGCTGCCGCATGTCCTGCCTGCGGAAGACCGCGCGGACTATCTCTACTTCCCTCTCAAGGACTGAGCGTAGCATGACGGATGCCCCTGCCCCATCGCCTGATTTCGCGGAACATCGTTTCCCGTGTGACCAGTGCGGCGCCGATTATCGGTTCGATCCAAAATCCGGCACGCTGATCTGCGATCACTGTGGCCATTCCGAACCGATCGGTGCCGGCCCCTGGGGCGGCGCCAGCCTGCGCGAGCTGGATTTCGACGCTGCCATCGCCGACCGCCTGCCCGACAGCGAAATCGAAGAGACGCGGGTTCTGTCCTGCCCGAACTGTGCAGCGCAGGTTGAATTCGATCCCAACACCCATGCTTCGGAATGCCCGTTCTGCGCCACCCCGGTCGTGACGGACACCGGGATGAACCGGCATATCAAACCGAAGGGCGTTCTGCCTTTTGCGCTGGACGAACGCGCCGCCCACAAAGCCATGAGCGACTGGCTGGGGCGGCTGTGGTTCGCGCCGAACGGGTTGAAGGATTATGCCCGCAAGGGCCGCAGGATGCAGGGCATCTATGTGCCGTACTGGACCTTCGACGCCGATACGAAGTCGGCCTATCGCGGAGAGCGCGGAATAGTCTACTATGAAACCCGCACCGTCATGCGGGATGGCAAACGGGTGCAACAACAGGTGCCCAAGGTTCGCTGGACGCCCAAGTCCGGCCGGGTGGCGCGGTTTTTTGACGACGTGTTGGTGTTGGCCTCAAGGTCCCTGCCCAAGGCTTACACGGATGCTCTGGAGCCTTGGGATCTCCCGGCTCTGGAACCCTACCAGCCAGAGTACCTCGCCGGTTTTCGGGCCGAGGCCTATACGGTCGAGCTGAAAGATGGATATGCCGAGGCACGCGCTTATATGGCCCGCGTGATCGAGCGGGACGTGCGGTTTGATATTGGGGGCGACAGGCAACGCATCCATGCAGTGGACACCGATGTGCGCGATGTCACGTTCAAGCATATCCTGCTGCCGGTCTGGTTGGCGGCGTACAAGTATCGCGGTCAGACCTATCGTTTCGTGGTGAACGGCCGGACCGGCCGGGTTCAGGGAGAACGCCCCTGGTCGGCAATCAAGGTCACGATCGCCGTTGTGCTTGGCCTGCTGGTTGCGGCAGGCATCGGATACCTCATGGCGACCGGACAGCAATGACCTTCGGGGGCCGCAGCCAAAATCTGTGCGGCGGAACCCCTTGAACATCCCCGGCTTCTCACCCATCCTGCCGCCGGCTGCCCCGGAGGAGAAGACGACGTGACCCTGGCCGATCTGAACACTCTTCTGACTGCGCGCCATTCCTGCCGCGCCTTTCGGCCTGACCCGGTTCCACGTGGTGACATCGAACAGATCGTGACCAGCGCGTCCCGGGTGCCGAGCTGGTGCAATGCGCAACCTTGGCAATTGGTCATCACCAGCGGAGACGAAACCGACAGGTTCCGCGACGCGATGTCAAACGAAGCCAGGAACGGCACGCCGGCCCCCGATCTTCCTTTTCCCGTTTCCTACTCCGGCGTGTATCAAGACCGCCGCCGGACGTGCGGCTGGGCGCTCTACCGCGCGGTTGGCGTAGAACGGGGGGACCGTAAAGGATCGGCGCAGCAAATGATGCAGAACTTCGCCCTTTTTGGCGCACCACATTGTGCCATCATCTCAAGCCCGGCAGAGCTGGGACCTTATGGTGCAATGGATTGCGGCGGCTTTGTCACGGCTTTTGCGCTCGCCGCTCAGGCTTTGGGCGTGGCGACCATCCCGCAAGCGGCATTGGCGGCGTACAGCCCGTTTTTGCATCAGTATTTTCAGATCCCCGATGACCGGTTGATCCTGTGCGCAATTTCCTTTGGCTATTCGGATATGGATCATCCTGCAAACAGCTTCCGTACGGAACGCGCGGCATTGGGTGACTTTGTGGACTGGCGCGGCTAAACCGTCGCTCAGGCAGGCTCAACGTTTCGGGGGAGGAACCAAGTGCGCGCATTGCTGCAAAGGGTGACACAGGCCAAAGTGTCGGTCGAAGGCACCGTCATCGGCAAAACTGGTCCCGGGCTCATGATTCTTGTCTGCGCCATGCAGGGCGATAGCAAGGCACAGGCAGAAAAATTGGCCGAGAAAGCCGCAAAACTGCGGATTTTCAAGGATGACGCCGGCAAGATGAACCGCTCGCTTCTGGATGTTGAAGGCTCTGCTTTGGTGGTAAGCCAGTTCACACTGGCGGCGGACACCTCCAGCGGCAATCGTCCCGGATTTTCAAACGCGGCCCCGCCCGAGTTGGGAGAGCAATTGTACAAGGTCTTCGCAGAGCACCTTGCCGCGCAGGGGATCGCGGTGGAAACCGGACAGTTCGGCGCGGACATGGCGGTTGAGCTTGTAAATGACGGGCCGGTCACGATCTGGGTGGAGAATTGATGGATATTGAAAAGCAAGCTGTCAGGTTGTGGCAGGCCGGTGTTGATGCCGTCGGCGGGTATAAGGCCACCCTGGCCGCCTTGCCTGATGTCCCGAAACCAGACCGTATTCTGGCCGTGGGCAAACCCGCCGCAGCCATGGCGCGGGCTGCGCTGGAACATTTCGGCGCCATCCCCACGCTTGTGGTCACCAAAGACGGGCATGGCCACGACCTGCCGGCTGGGGTCGAGGTGATCGAAGCATCACACCCCGTTCCGGACGACCGCAGCGTGGCGGGCGGGCGGGCGCTGCGCCTGGCCATGGATCAGATGGGGCCCGGATCACATGTTCTGCTGCTGGTCTCGGGCGGCGCGTCATCCCTGGCCGAAGACCTGCTTCCCGGAACATCGCTGGCGGATCTCGAGGCGTTGAACCGCGAACTGCTGTCCAAAGGGCTGGATATCCGCGCAATGAATGCCGAGCGGCGCAAGCTGTCGCGCATCAAGGGCGGCGGCCTGCTGTCCCATTTCGCCGGAGACCGCGCCACTGTTCTGGCGATATCGGATGTGCCCGGAGACGATCTGAACGTCATCGGTTCGGGAATCGGAGCATTGCCCGACAATCATTCCTTTGCCGCCAGCACCCGGATCGTTGCTTCGAACGCGCATGCCCGCAGTGCCGCTGCCAAAGCAGCGGAAACAATGGGGCTGAGGGTCTTGATCAATGATGAGGCTCTGCACGACGACTATTTGCAGGTCGCGGCGCGTCTTGGGCCCTTGCTGCGTGGAATGGAAAAGGGCGTGATGATCTTTGGCGGAGAACCGACCGTGGTCTTGCCTGATCACCCGGGACGTGGCGGCAGAAATCAAGCCCTTGCGCTTGCTTTGGCAAAAGAGATCGCGGGGCAGACGGATCTCGCGGTGATCGTGGGCGGCACCGACGGCACGGATGGCCCGACAAATGCGGCGGGTGGAATCATAACAGGAAAGACTTGGAGTGATGGCGCCGAACGCGCTCTTCACAAAGCCGACAGCGGATCATTCCTGGAAAAAGCGCACGGCCTGCTGACAACCGGACCAACCGGCACCAACGTCATGGACCTGGTTGTCGCGATACGTGGATGATTTGACGCTTATCATGCCGCTTTGGCCCGCAATCGACCGGAAACTACCCGAAAATGCAGAATGTACCTGAACACCCATTCAGCAATTGCCGCACACCGGACAACAAAGCGATGGCTTTGGCCTTCGGTATTTAAGAGAAATAACCTTGCCCGGTTCGCGGAAATAAGCCAACGTTGACTCATGCGTCAACAAAAAGCCCCCAAAGGGGCTGGAACCACTCAATAGGGAGAACACTCAATGAATGAACAAATAACGCATATGGCCGGTCAGGTCACAGCCGGGAAGATGACTCGCCGCGAATTCATGGGGAAAGCCGCGGCCCTGGGCGTTTCGGCTGCCGTGGCCAGCACGATGTTCGCGGACGCAGCACGCGCAGCAGGCCCGAAAAAGGGTGGTGATCTGAAGTTCGGTCTGCAAGGCGGTGAGTCGACCAACTCGCTGGATCCGGCGACCTATGCCAGCTCGGTTCCGTTCCAGAACGGCAAGCAGTTTGGCGACCAGCTTGTAGAAGTTGCACCCGATGGGTCCATCGAACCGCGCCTGGCGGAAAGCGTCGAAGGCAGCGCGGATGCCAAGGTCTGGACCTTCAAACTGCGTCAGGGTGTCGAATTCCACAACGGCAAAACCATGACCAGCGAGGACGTGCTGAAGACAATGCAGCGCCACTCGAACGAAGACTCCAAGTCCGGTGCCCTTGGTATCATGAAGGGCATCGAGTCAATGAAAGCCGATGGCGACAATTTCCAGGTCACTCTGTCCGAGCCTAACGCTGACCTTCCGTATCTGATGGCCGACTACCACCTGATCATTCAGCCCGATGGCGGCATGGACAATCCCGGAGCAGGTATCGGAACCGGACCGTACAAGGTGGAAGTGGACGAACCCGGTGTGCGCCACTTGTTCACAAAATACGAGAACCACTGGAACTCTGATTTTGGTAACTTCGACAGTGTTGAAGTTGTGGTTATCAATGACGCAACTGCGCGTACCGCTGCATTGCAATCGGGTCAGGTCCACGCCATCAACCGTGTTGAACCAAAGGTCGCGGACCTGCTGGGGCGCGCACCCAATCTGACCGTGCACTCGACCGCTGGCCGCGGCCACTATGTCTTTATCATGCACTGCGATACCGCACCGTTCGACAACAACGAACTGCGCACGGCCCTGAAGTATGCCATCAACCGTGCGGATCTGGTGGACAAAGTACTGCGCGGTTATGGCTCGATCGGTAACGACATGCCGATTAACGCAGCCTATCCACTGTTTGATGAGACAATCGAACAGCGCGAGTTCAGCGTGGAAAAAGCAGCCGAGCACTACAAGAAGTCCGGTCATGACGGCTCGCCGATTGTCCTTCGTGTTGCAGACGGCGCCTTCCCGGGCGCGGTGGATGCTGCAGCCCTGTTCCAACAGACAGCCGCCCAGGCTGGAATTCCGCTGGAAATCAAGCGCGAGCCGAATGACGGCTACTGGTCCGAGGTTTGGAATGTGCAGCCCTTCTGCGCCTCTTACTGGGGCGGTCGTCCGGTACAGGACCAGATGTACTCGACCGCGTATCTGTCGACGGCGGACTGGAACGATACACGTTTCAAAGTTCAGGCATTTGACGACCTGCTGTTCGCGGCTCGTGCAGAACTGGATGTCGAGAAACGCAAGGGCATCTATAGCCAGATGGGCCGCATGGTCCGTGATGAAGGCGGTCTGATTTGCCCGATGTTCAACGATTTTGTTGAAGGTGTCAGCAACCAACTGGATGGTTGGGAAAGCGACCCGACACAGGAAATGATGAACGGCAACATGTCCCGCAAAATGTGGTTCGTCTGATACGGGCATCGGATAATGCATCCTATCATAAAACTGGTTTCCCAGCGCCTCGCGCTGGGAATTCTATTGCTGTTCGGCGCTTCGGCCTTGATTTTTGGCCTGACCGAAGCTCTTCCCGGAGACGCCGCGCAAGCCGTCCTGGGGCAGTCCGCAACCCCCGAGGCCTTGGCCAACCTTCGCGAAGAAATGGGCCTGAACCGCCCGGCCCTGACCCGTTATTTTGAATGGCTGGGCGGCATCGTTCAGGGCGACCTTGGCCAATCGCTGACCAACAAGCTTGATATTGCCGAGAGCATCGGAAAACGCCTCGGAAACACGTTGTTCCTGGCTTGTGTCGCGGCAATCGTATCCGTCCCGCTTGCGATCTTTCTGGGTCTGCTGGCTGTCCGGTTCCGCAATCGCTGGCCCGACAAACTGATTTCCGCCGTCACGCTGACAACGGTTTCCATCCCCGAGTTCCTGATCGGATACGTCGTGATCTACTACATCTCGGTCAAGCTGGGATGGTTTTCCTCGCTTGCGATGATCAACGACTCGATGTCGTTCTGGCAAAAGCTGAACGCGATTGCGCTTCCGGCCTTCGTTCTGACACTGGTGGTCCTCGCGCAGATGATGCGGATGACCCGCGCTGCAATTCTGAACCTCATGCAATCAGCCTATATCGAAACGGCCGAACTCAAGGGCCTGAGCACATTTCAGGTCATCGCGCGGCATGCCTTTCCCAACGCAATCTCACCCATCGTGAACGTTGTCATGCTGAACCTCGCCTACCTCGTTGTTGGCGTCGTCGTGGTTGAAGTCGTGTTCGTCTATCCCGGCATGGGGCAGTACCTTGTGGACGCAGTGACCAAGCGTGACGTGCCGGTTGTTCTGGCCTGCGGCGTGGTATTCGCGGCTGTTTACATCGGCCTGAACATGGTCGCGGATATCGTCTCGATCCTCGCCAACCCAAGACTGAGGCATCCGAAATGAAAAACATCCCTCTTTCGGCTCTGATTGGCCTCATATTCACCGGCGCCTATTTCTTCGTGGCCATTGCTGCCCCGTTGATCGCGCCTTACGGGATGGCAGAAGTGGTCGGCGATGTATGGGAGCCGGCCAGCGCCGAACACCTGCTGGGCACCGACAATATCGGCCGCGACCTGCTGACCCGCATGATCTATGGCGGGCGCACGACGATCTTCATTGCCGCCGCCGCGACATTGCTCAGCTTCTTGACCGGTACATCGCTTGGTCTTCTGGCCGCCGTTCTGGGCGGTTGGGCGGATCAGGCGCTAAGCCGGACGGTCGATCTGATCATGTCGATCCCAACCCTGATCCTTGCGCTGGTCATTCTGGCCATCGTTCCGGTAACTGTCCCGATCCTGATCCTCGTCATGGGCCTTCTGGATGCGACACGCCCTTATCGCCTTTCGCGCTCCGTCGCCGTGGACATCAACGTGATGGATTATGTCGAAGCCGCGAAACTGCGTGGTGAGGGGCGGACATGGATCATCTTCCGGGAAATCCTGCCGAACGCATTGTCACCGCTGGTGGCCGAGTTCGGCCTGCGGTTCATCTTCATGGTGCTGTTCATCTCTACCCTGTCTTTCTTGGGTCTTGGCGTTCAACCGCCGCTGGCCGACTGGGGTGGCATCGTGAAGGAAAACAAGGACGGCATCGTGTATGGCATTGGCGCGGCCCTGTACCCCGCGGTGGCCATCGCGACGCTCGCGATCTCGGTCAACCTTGTGGCTGACTGGATCCTGAACCGTACTACATCGCTGAAAGGAGGTCGGGGATGAGTGATTCCCTTCTCAAGGTCCGTGACCTCAAGATCGGTGCAACCGTTTACCCACCGGGTGAGAAACCCCATGACATCGAAATCGTGCACGGGGTCAGCTTTGACCTCGAGCGCGGCAAGGTATTGGGTCTGATCGGTGAATCCGGCGCTGGGAAATCCACCATCGGTCTTGCCTCGATGGCCTATGGCCGGGGTGGCGTTGAAATCACCGGCGGCGAAGTCTGGGTTAACGGGCGCGACATCCTGAAATCATCGCATGGCGATATTCGGAATCTGCGCGGGGGCGAGGTTGCCTATGTCTCGCAATCTGCCGCCGCGTCGTTCAACCCGGCCAAGAAGATCATGGATCAGGTTGTCGAAGCGGCTGTCGAGCACAAGAAGTTTTCGCGCAAAGAGGCCGAGGCCCGCGCGCGCGAGCTGTTCGCAAAGCTGGGTTTGCCTGACCCTGACAACATCGGCAACCGTTATCCGCACCAGGTTTCGGGCGGTCAGTTGCAGCGTTGTATGACCGCATTGGCACTGTGTCCTGAACCCGATCTGGTGGTGTTCGACGAACCGACCACGGCGCTGGATGTTACCACCCAGATCGATGTTCTTATGGCGATCAAGGATGCCATACGCGACACCGGCGTTGCCGCTTTGTACATCACCCATGACCTGGCCGTGGTTGCGCAGGTCAGCGACGATATCATGGTTTTGCGGATGGGTGACACAGTCGAATACGGCAGCACCGATCAGATCATCAACAACCCACAGGAAGAATATACTCAGGCTTTGGTCTCGGTGCGTTCGATCGAGCACGAAGAAAAGCAGCCCACACCGGAACCGCTGCTTACCGTTGACGGGATCACCGCGCGCTACAAGGGGCTGAACTTCGACGTGCTGCACAACGTCAATGTCGAGCTTCATCCGGGGCAAACGCTGGCGGTCGTGGGCGAATCCGGTTCGGGCAAATCCACGCTGGCCCGGGTGATCACCGGCCTGTTGCCGCCGCGCGATGGCGAGATCCGTTTTGCCGGTCGCACGCTGTCGCCGGACCTTGCGGGGCGTTCTCGGGAGGATCTGCGCGAGTTGCAGATGATCTATCAGATGGCAGACGTGGCAATGAACCCACGTCAGACCGTCGGCACCATCATCGGCCGCCCGTTGGAGTTCTATTTCAACATGCGTGGCGCTGAAAAGCGCAAGCGGATCATCGAGCTGTTGGATGAGATCGAGTTGGGCGAAAAGTTCATCGACCGCTATCCTGCGGAACTGTCCGGAGGTCAGAAACAGCGTGTCTGTATCGCCCGGTCACTGGCAGCCAAGCCCAAGATGATCATCTGTGACGAGGTCACTTCGGCTCTGGATCCGCTGGTGGCAGACGGGATCCTCAAGCTGCTGCTGGACCTGCAAAAGATCGAAGATGTGGCCTATCTGTTCATCACCCATGATCTGGCGACGGTCCGCGCGATCAGCGACAGCATCGCGGTGATGTATCAGGGTCGCGTGGCCCGTTATGGCTCGAAGAGCCAGGTGCTGAGCCCGCCCTTCGACGATTATACCGACCTGCTGCTCAGTTCGGTGCCTGAAATGCACCTGGGCTGGCTGGAAGAGGTTGTCGCCCATCGCAAGATGGAAAGCGCCGGCAACTGATCCGGTTCGTGACATTTCGATGAAGGTTTGAAATCCCGGCACCTTGTGTGAAGACAGGTGTCGGGATTTTGCTATTGGGGGCGCAAAGTGGCAGCCCGAGGACGTCAAATCTCTTAGGGTCGCCGGAATGCAATGTCTCTCAAAGGGCCTCGACATGGACCGCAAGCTACTCCTTATCATTCTGGACGGTGTCCCCTATCGCAACTTTCGCCGCCTGTTCGGCAATCTCGAAGGCTGGGTCGACAGCGGAGAAGCACGCGTCTGGAAACTGCATGCCGTGCTGCCCTCGACATCGGCCAGTTGCTATGCGTCGATCCACACCGGCGTGACGCCGCAAGAGCATGGCTGCACCGGAAATGGAAACGTCTTCCGGCTGAACCACAAGGACGTGTTCAGCCAGGTGCGTGAAGCCGGTGGTGTGACCGGGGCGGTCACACACAGCTATTGGTCGCAATTCTTCAACCGTCATCCCTTCGATTACGTCCGCGACATCGAATATGACGAACCCGAAAGCGCGACGATCAACCATGGCCGTTTTCACAGCATGACGGGCTATGGCAAAGCCAACCAGATGACGCCATCCGATGTCGACCTGTATGCCACTCTGACCAATCTGTGCCTGCGTTTCGGGCTGGACTATGGCATTCTGCACACCTGCACGCTGGACAGTATGGGCCACCGTTTCTTCCACGATTGTGAAGAAATGGATCACGCTTGCTTTGTCGCCGACGAAATGCTCGCCCCTTTCATCCCCCGCTGGCGCCAGTTGGGATATGAAGTGATCGTCACCGCGGATCACGGCCAGGACGAGCGTGGGCACCACGGCGGGCGCGGCACGCTGCAACAGGAAACGGCGCTGTACTATTTCGGCGACGCCGAAGGGCCAGACGCAGATACCGTCATAAGCCAGTTGCAATTGGCCCCGACCATCCTGAGCCGAATGGGTGCCCCCATTGCTGAGACAATGAAGGCCGAACCGTTTCTGCGGTAATGCGCACGCAGCTTCGGGGTCACTTATGCGGCCTTCGCAGCCACCACTGTCGCAAACACCTGATATCCATAAAGTGACCCGTTTCGAGCACGTCTTTCGTGCTCGGCTACGAGCCCCTCTGCCAGTTCTTTTCCGATATCACCCCGCTCGTACATTTGCTTGGTGGTCAGGTCGACCCAAGGCAACATCTGCTCGGGTGTCGAGACAACTCTGCTCTGCACGTCGAAATGTTGCACGGAAAGTCCGGCATCGGAAATCATTGACCTGAGTTTTGCGACGACAAAAGGATCGGTCACAAACTCGCGTACAAATTCCTTTGCACACATATCCAGTGGATCATTCGGAAAAGCACTGAAGGTCGCTTTTGAGAAATCAGCGTCACAGACGATCAAGATCCCATCGGGTTTCAGCACTCTGAAGGCCTCGGCAACCAACGATTTGGGGTCTTCTACATGCGTGAGCACCGTGTGCATGATGACCGCATCGACGGCATCATCCTCCAGCGGAAGCGCGGCACCGTCGGCAACCTTGAAAGTCAGGTTCGAATGCTCTTTGGCCCGAGTGCTGGCTTCCGAGACAAATCCTTGCGAAGGCTCGAAACCTATGACGTTCGCCGGGTGGCAGTGTGATGCGATGCGACGTGTAACGGCGCCTGCACCGGCGCCAACCTCAACAACCGTCGATGCATCCGTGACGTTCAGGTGACCCAGATACGCGGCAACGATCTGTTCCATCGTCGGGTCCGCTTGCCGCTGGTCCATCGAATCCGCAAACAGCTTGATGAATTCAGGCCCTGCGGCATCGACGTTCTGAAAGGGGTCGGCCATAAGGTAAGATCTCCTCGGAAAATTTGAGTGAGCTTACCACAGCCAGCCGGTTTTCGGCATACAGGCCCCAAAAGGACCTGAGCCTTCAATTCACTGCATCAGTCGTAGGACCAGATCCCCTGCCCCAGCGCTTCTATCGCAACCGAAATACGCTCAAAACTGTCGGCCGCACGTTTCACCGCAGTTCGTGCGCGCAGATATCCGTGCACAAGACCGAATTCATTGATCCAGTGGGCCTGCCCGCCCGCCGCATTGATCCGACTGCAATAAACTTGCCCGTCGTCACGCAGCGGATCGCAATCAGCCGTTACAACCACGGTCGGTGGCAGGTTTGAATAGTCACTGTCCTGCAATGGCGCATAGGTCGGATCGCCCTGGGGCGGATCGCCCGCGCATCGGATGGTTTCATAGAACCTGATTTCGTCCAGCGTCAGCAAGGGGGCCTGGGCATGTTCCTGGTAGGACCCCTGACTGCGGTCCCCTCCGAGGCCCGGATAGATCAGAACCTGCCCAAGAATCCCGTCCAAACGCCCGCGCGCGTAGTGGGATACAGCAGCAGCCAGATTTCCACCGGCGCTATCACCGGCCAAAATCAAAGGGTCTCCGAATTCGTTTGCGACCCAGTTCGCAGCGCTCCAACAGTCGTCAAACTGTGCCGGGTGCACATCTTCAGGGCACAGCCGGTAATCGACGGCGACGACCCGATACCCGGTTTGGGCGCATAATTCAGCGCAAACATCGTCGTGACTTTCCAGACCACCAACAACGAAACCGCCACCATGAAAATAGATGACGGTTCGGGTTGGTTGCCCGGCAGAGTAAATTCGAACCGGAACACCATCGGCCGCCCGGTCCTGAGTTTCCACGCCAGCCGGGCGTGGTTGGCGAAAGTCCTGACACATGGTGTCATAGACACGGCGCTGATCCTCGATCGACAGCTCGACCGCGTCATCGGGATAGCTTTCGGCCGTGCGACGTATGAACGCCCAGGTTTCTTCGTCGATCAGGCGTTCATAGTCCATTGTCCCTCCGGCTTATTCAGACCACTCCCATGGCCGGGTGTATACGCCCAGCACTTTTGCAACATCGTCTTCCGAAGATCCGTTCGCGTCAAGCTGCGCGACGAGGCCGCGTTTCTTATCATCAATGACAGAAACTACTCGCGCCGCCAAACCGGCATCCTCGAGGGCACCGTTGTAGATACGAGTGATGGCCTGTTTCCGAAGATCAGGCTTGAACACCTTGCCAACGGCCGTTTTGGGCAGCTCATCCAGAATGGTCATGTGCTTGGGTTGCGCTGCGCGTTCATGCACGTGAACCTTGCAGTAATCCATCAGCTCTTTCTCGGTGACAGACGCGCCCTCGACCAGCTCGACAAAGGCGCAGGGAACTTCACCGGAATGCGCATCCGGCTGGCCGATGGCACCGGCAAAAGCAACGGCCTCGTGACCCAGCAAAGCCTCTTCGATCTCGGCAGGGTCGATGTTGTGACCGCCACGAATGATCAGGTCCTTGGCGCGACCGGTGATCCACAGATATCCATCTTCGTCGAAGCGCCCCAGATCGCCCGTGCGCAGGTACTTGTCGAAGTGATACAGGTTAACGTTCTTGTCGGCCTCAGTGTAAGTATTGCCCGCATAGACACCAGGGTTCGAGATGCAGATCTCACCGATTTGATCAGTGTCGCACTCGGTCGGTCCATCTGGCCCATCCTGCAAGATCTTGACGTCTGTATAGGGGAACGGAATACCGATCGATCCGATCTTTTTCTCACCATCCACCGGGTTGCACGAAACCAGACACGTGGCCTCTGTCAGACCGTACCCTTCGACAATGGTGACGCCGGTCGCTTCTTCAAAGCGGCGGAACAGTTCCACGGGCAGCGGGGCCGAGCCCGAGAAGGCCGTTTTTACGCTTGAGATATCGGCATCGACCGGGCGCTGCATCTTGGCTGAAATCGCGGTTGGCACGGTGATGATGAAGCTCACCTTCCAACGCTCGATCAGCTTCCAGAAATTGTCGAACACCCCGTCGCCGCGATATCCCTGTGGCGTCGGGAAAACCACATGGGCACCGGATGATACGGCCGCCATCACAATCACATGCACCGCAAAAACGTGGAACATGGGCAGCGGGCACATGATGACGTCGTTTTCGTCAAACAGAAGCGTGTTCCCCAACCAGCCGTTGTAGATCAGGCCGGAATACTTGTGCTGCGCCACCTTCGGCATACCCGTGGTACCGCCGGTATGGAAATAACAGGCGACACGATCTTCCTTGCTGTCTTCAAACGTCAGCTTCGTCGGTTGCTTGGCCAGTTCCATGTGGAAGTTCTTGTAATCCGCATGGGCAAGCTTTTCCTTGTCGCCCATCTTGGGGCGCAGGAACGGCACCAGCCATGATTTGGGCGGGGTCAGATACCGATTCAGGTCGATTTCCAGAATGGTATTGACCTTGGGTGCGTGGCGCACCGCCTCTTCGACCTTCTGCGCGACATCTGTTTTCGGAAAAGATTTCAGCGTCACCACGACCTTGGCACCGGTCTCGCGCAGGATCGCGGCAATCTGTTCCGGTTCAAGCAAGGGGTTGATCGGGTTCACGATCCCCGCAACCGCGCCGCCCATCATCGTGACCAGTGTCTCGTTGCAGTTGGGCAGCACATAGGCGACCACGTCCTTTTCACCCACACCCAGCGAGCGGAACAGGTTCGCCGCCTGGTTGACCTGAGCCAGAAGTTGCGACCAGGTCAGGGTCTCGGCCTTGTCCGTCGGGCCCGAGAACAGTTGGAAGCTCATGGCATTGTGGTTGGGGAACTTCCCTGCGGTGCGCGACAAAAGCTGGTGGAAGGTGACAGGCAAATCCCGATCCTCCCACGGCATTTCCTGTTCCATGCGCTTCTTGTCTTCCAAACCCACAAAGGCCATGTGGTTCCTCCCGTATTATTCTCCCGCGTTTTGCGCGGGCTTGTTGTTCGCAACCAAGATGGAAGCAAAACGAACCTCGCGCAAGCGAGGCCTTAGCCTTCAAGGGGAGTAAAATGTAGAATGACGCTACGGCGAATTCGCAAGTGCCGGAGCGTCACTCTTATTCTGCGGCGACACCATCGGTGAACTGCAACCGGGCAAGGCGTGCATACAGCCCGTCCTGAGACACCAGATCCTCATGGCGGCCTTGTGCCACGATGCGGCCTTCCTCCAGCACGACGATGCGGTCGGCTTTCTTAACCGTCGCCAATCTGTGCGCGACGATTAGGGTCGTGCGGCCGGCGCGCATCTTGTCCACCGCGCCCTGCACTGCGCGTTCGCTTTCCGCATCCAGCGCCGAAGTCGCCTCGTCCAGCAGTAGAACCGGCGCGTCGCGCAGGATTGCGCGGGCAATGGCAATACGCTGCTTCTGCCCCCCAGACAGCATGACACCGCGTTCGCCGACAAAGCTGTCATATCCTTGCGGCAAAGCCGCGATAAAATCATGCGCGGCAGCGGCCCGCGCGGCGGCCTCAACTTCTGCATCCGAGGCGTCCAGACGGCCAAAGCGGATGTTTTCCCGCGCGGATGCGGCAAAGATCACAGGATCCTGAGGCACCAGAGCCATGTGGCGGCGGAAATCAGACCGGTTGATGTCGCGCAGATCAAGACCGTCCAGCGTCACGCGGCCCGAGTTCGGATCATAGAACCGTTGGATCAGTTGGATCACGGTTGTTTTTCCCGCCCCGGATGGCCCGACGAATGCGACCGTCTCGCCAGGTTTCACCAGAAGCGACAGATGATCCAGTGCAACCGTATCGGGCCGCGCGGGATAGCGGAAGCTGACATCTTCAAACCGGATTTCGCCCTGAATGTTCTTGGGAAGCGCTTTGGGATTGGCAGGGTCGGTCACGGTATCTTCTGCATGCAGTAGCTCGACCAGACGTTCGGTGGCCCCCGCGGCACGCTGAAGTTCGCTCCAGATTTCGGACAGGGCGGCGACCGAACCCGCCATGATGATCGAATAGATGACGAACTGGATCAGAACACCTTCGGTCATCACGCCATTGCGTACGTCATTGGCACCCATCCACAGAACGCCGACAATGCCGGAAAAGACCAGAAAAATTACGATGACGGTCAGCACCGCGCGGGTTTGAATACGGCGCAGAGAAACTCTGTACGAGGTTTCCGTCATCTCGCCGAATTGCCTCCGGCTGGCCTGTTCATGGGTAAAGGCCTGCACGGTCTGTACCGCCCCCAGCGCCTCGCCCGCATTGCCCGAGGACGCCGCGATCCAGTCCTGATTCTCGCGGCTGATCACGCGCAGACGGCGACCAAGTACAAGGATCGGCACGATGACCACTGGGATCAGCAACAACACCAGCCCGGTCAGCTTGGCGGATGTCAGCAGCATCAGAACCAGTCCGCCAATGAACATCAGCATGTTTCGCAGGGCAATGGACACGGACGAGCCGAGAACAGATTGGATCAGCGTCGTGTCAGTGGTGATCCGGCTTAGCACCTCTCCGGTCATGATTCGCTCATAGAATTCCGGGCTCATACCGATGACCCGATCAAACACCGCCTTGCGGATATCGGCCACCACCCGTTCGCCCAGACGGGTCACAAGCGCATACCGAATACCGGTGCCCACGGCCAGAACGGCAGCGATGACCAGCGCGGCCAGAAAATACCAATCCAGAAGCTCTCCATCCTGAATTCGGAAATTGTCGACCACGCGCCGCACCGCCAATGGCAGCGTGAGGGTCATGCTGGCCGTCAGAATCAACGCCAGCGTCGCGCCGATCATCAGGAATTTGTAGGGTTTCATGAACGGCCAAAGCGAGGCCAGAACCCCAATCTTCTTTGAACGGGCGCGTTCCTCGGAAGCTCCGGGCGCGGTGGTATGCGTTGGCTTGCTGGCGGCTTGTCTTGCCATGTCTGGCCCTTGTGTCCTGAACCGTACTGAGTGACCGCTTTCTTGGAGGTAGCGGCAGGTATGGTCAAGCATCACAACCGCAATCGGCAGGTCGAAAGGGCCATTTGACGCAGAATTTCAGGGAAGGCGTGGAGCGGGTAGACGGAATCGAACCGACATAGCCTGCTTGGAAGGCAGGGGCTTTACCATTAAGCTATACCCGCAAATGGTTTGCGCTGGTTAAGTCATGCTTTCGGGATCGTCAAGCCGGAAGTGGCAAATTTAGTGGCGCAATTTTTCCGACACGGCTCGGCCCGTCAGTCCTGATTGCGAAATATCCGGGTCGAGGAAAAGAACCGCTCCAGTTCTTCGATCCGCTCCTTGCTTTCTTCCCAACGCGCCTCCTGCACTTCGGCAATCAGCGTTTCCGAGATCAACTGCAAGGCAATGGTCGAATCCCAACTGGATGGCGCCTCGACCAATGCGTGGAAGGAATAATTGGCGGTCTTTCCGATCGGCGATCCCCATTGGTCCGTAAACAGAACAACGGTGACGCCGCGGCCCGAGGCAACCTGTGCCAGCTTCTCCAGATGCGCCTCGTAGCGGCGGATGTCGAAGATCACCAGAACGGATGATTTATCCATATCCAAAAGGTATTGCGGCCAGACATTCGCCGAATTGCCCAGCATCGTCACGTTGGGCCGGATGATCTGCATGTGATTGAACAGATAATCCGCATTTGACCGTGTGATGCGGCCACCAACGACATAAAGATGGCGCTCTGTCTCGGCCAAAAGACGCGCGACGGCATCGAACATCTCTTTGTCCAAACGTTCCAGCGTGTGGCGCATGTTGGTCCATACGGCCTGGGCAAAGCGCGTTGTCGGATGTTCTGCCTCATCATCCACAACCCAGGCGTCCCGTTTCGAGATCGGCTTTTTGATCTGCGCCGCAACCTCTTCGCGCAGCGCATCCTGCAAGTCGGGGAACCCGTCAAACCCAAGCTTGCGCGCCATGCGAATGACGGTCGGGGTCGAAACCTGCGCCGCAGCGGCCAGCTTGGTGATCGATTGCAAACCGGCCATGGGATAATCCTGCAACAGGACCGAGGCCAATTGACGTTCAGACCGTGTCAGATCGTCCAGTTCATCCTGAATCCGCTGTTTGACAAGTTTGGCAACGGTGGCCATCGGCGCCCTCGTTTCTTGAATTTGTTACAGAATATGTTCGTTTGAAATTTTGTCTACAGAAATTTTCTTGACAGGTGAGAAGTTGCTGTAACAAATGCTACCTATGTGTCACGAGACCGAGTCATCATTGCTTTTGCCGACCGAAGCCCCGGCAGCCCGCGTGCTCAATGCGCACGGTTGCGCGCCTGCCGTGCTGATATGCGAACATGCAAGCCGGTTTATTCCGGCCGCGCTGGATGGATTGGGGCTGGATGAGGCGGCGGCCAGCTCACACGCGGCCTGGGACATCGGCGCGCTGGACCTGTCGGTGGAGCTGATGGGCGCTTTGGATGCGCCGCTGGTCCACTCGCGCGTCAGTCGCCTTGTTTATGACTGCAACCGCCCGCCCGAACGCGACGATGCCATGCCGCAGGTCAGCGAAGTGTTTTCCATTCCCGGAAACATGAACCTGACAGATGCTCAGCGCGCCCAGCGGGTTCGCGACGTGTATGAACCTTTCAAAACACTGGTTTCATCCACTTTGGACGAACGGCCCAAACCTCCGGTTGTCATCACGATCCACAGTTTCACGCCCGTCTACAAGGGAACCCCCCGAACGGTAGAGCTGGGGATTCTTCATGACGAAGACGACCGCGCCGCGCAGCTGATGCTGAGCCACGCGGAAAGCTCGGGATTGCGCGTGGCTTTGAACGAACCTTACTCGGCCACGGATGGCGTCACGCACACGTTGCGCGAACACGCGGTCCGGCGCGGGCTTCCAAATGTCATGATCGAAGTTCGAAACGATCTGATCGACACAGTAGACGGCGTGAACCGCATTGCGGGATTGCTGACGCCAATTCTGCAATCGGTCATCCAAGACTTATCGCACGCAGAGGCGAAACCATGAGAGCAGAGGTATCGGGATGAATTTCATGCGGGGATATGTGGCGGTCATTGACCGCACGAACCGCTGGATCGGACGCTTCGTCATGTACGGCATCTTCGTCATGATGGGCATTCTGCTCTGGTCCTCGATTTCAAAAACCTTTTTCCTGCCATCGCTTTGGACCCTGGAAATGGCCCAGTTCGCAATGGTCGCCTATTACATTCTGGGCGGCCCCTATTCGATCCAGATGGGGTCCAACGTCCGCATGGACCTTCTGTACGGCGAATGGTCCGACCGTCGTCGCGCGTGGACGGATGCGATCACCGTCCTTTTTCTAATCATCTACCTGGGCGTGATGATCTACGGCGGATACGACTCTCTGAGCTATTCGCTGCAATATGGCGAACGCAGCCCGACCGCGTGGCGTCCATATCTGTGGCCAATCAAGGTCATCATGGTCGTGGGTCTGTTCCTGATGTTGCTTCAGGCGATCTCGGAACTGTTCAAAGATATTCTGCGCCTCAGGGGCGATGACATCCCGCGCGAGGTGATCTGATGTCTTACGAATTGATCGCCATCCTGATGTTTTCGACCATGATGTTGATGCTGCTGACCGGGCAGCGCGTTTTTGGCGCGATTGGATTTGTCGCCGTGATGGCCGCCCTGTTTCTGTGGGGGGATCGCGGCGGCTATGACATTGGCTTTTCGGCCGCCATGAAGCTGATGAAATGGTACCCGCTGCTGACCCTGCCGATGTTCATCTTCATGGGCTATGTTCTGGCCGAATCCAAAATTGCAGACGATCTGTACAAGATGTTCCACGTCTGGATGGGCGGCCTGAACGGTGGGCTCGCGATTGGCACGATCGGTCTTATGGTGCTGATCTCGGCCATGAACGGGCTGAGTGTCGCAGGCATGGCCATCGGCGCGACCATTGCGCTGCCGGAACTGCTGAAACGCGGCTATGACAAGAAAATGGTGACCGGGGTAATACAAGCCGGATCGTCATTGGGTATCCTTGTGCCACCCTCCGTCGTGCTGGTTCTTTACGCGATGATCGCGCGCCAGCCTGTCGGGCAGCTCTGGCTTGCAGGGCTGCTTCCCGGGCTAATGATGGCCGCAATGTTCATCCTTTACATCGTGATCCGCTGCCGCATCAACCCGGCGTTAGGGCCCGCCTTGTCAGCCGAGGAGCGCGACGTGCCCATGACAGAGAAACTGCGCCTGTTGCGCGCAGGCCTTCTGCCCTTGGGTATTTTTGCCGCGATGATGGTGCCCTTCGTCAACGGCTGGACCTCGCTGGTTGAAAGCTCGGCCATCGGTGCGTTGACGGCGTTCGCCGCAGCCATCCTCAAGGGCCGTATGACACGTGAGGTTTTCGAGACGTCTGTACGGTCAACGCTGGGCATCACCTGTATGTTCATGTGGATCATCCTGGCTGCGCTTGCCTTTGGCGCTGTTTTCGACGGTTTGGGCGCCGTTCGGGCAATCGAGAACCTGTTTACCGAGCGGCTGGGCCTCAACCCGTGGGTGATCCTGATCTTGATGCAGCTCAGCTTTATTCTGATGGGCACGTTTCTGGACGATACGGCCATGTTGGTGATCGTCGCGCCTTTGTACGTGCCGCTCGTGGGTGCATTGGGGTTCGACCTGATCTGGTATGGGGTTCTGTACACGATCACCACCCAGATCGCCTATATGACGCCACCCTTCGGCTACAACCTGTTCCTGATGCGCGCGATGGCGCCGCCAGAGATATCGCTGCGCGACATCTACGGTTCGATCCTGCCCTTCGTGATGGTGATGACGCTGGCGCTGGCGATCATCATGACATTCCCGCAGATCGCGCTGTGGCTGCCTGAATACATCTACAACAAATGATCCCGGATCAAACCGGGGCTTCGCGGGCAATCCCCGCACAATCGAAACTGACCAACGGAGAGAGAGAATGACGAACAGACGTACATTTCTGAAAGGTGCTGCGGCCGCTCCCGCCGCTGCTCTGGCGACGCCTGCACTGGCGCAATCGACCATCAGATGGCGGATGCAGACCTATGCCGGCCCGGCGCTGGCCGAACACGTGATCGACCCGGCCATCAAGATGTTCAACACGATCGCCGGAGACCGGATGCAGATCGAGCTGTTCTATGCCGACCAGCTGGTTCCGACGGGCGAGCTGTTCCGTGCCATGCAGCGCGGCACGATTGATGCCGTGCAGTCGGATGATGACTCGATGGCGTCGCCCACCGAGGTCACCGTGTTCGGCGGCTATTTCCCCTTTGCCTCGCGCTACTCGCTGGACGTGCCGGTTCTGTTCAACCAGTACGGGCTGAACGAGATCTGGGACGAGGAATACTCGAAAGTCGGCGTCAAGCACATCTCGGCCGGTGCCTGGGACCCGTGCCACTTTGCAACGAAGGACCCGATCAACAGCCTGGCAGACCTTCAGGGCAAACGTGTGTTTACCTTCCCGACCGCGGGCCGCTTCCTGTCTCAGTTCGGCGTTGTGCCGGTCACCCTGCCCTGGGAAGACATCGAAGTCGCGGTTCAAACCGGAGAGCTGGACGGCATCGCGTGGTCCGGCATTACCGAAGACTACACTGTCGGCTGGGCGGATGTGACCAACTACTTCCTGACTAACAACATCTCGGGCGCCTGGGCCGGTTCGTTCTTTGCCAACATGGACCGCTGGAACGAGCTGCCCGAAGATTTGCAGACCCTGTTCCGCGTCTGCACCGATCAGTCACACTATTATCGTCAGTGGTGGTACTGGGGCGGCGAAGCCAGCCTGCGCGTCAACGGAGACAAGATGCAGCTGACGTCGATTCCGGACGAAGAATGGGCAACCGTCGAAGCCGCGGCCGTTGCCTTCTGGGACGAGATCGCAGCCGAATCCGAAACCAAGGCGAAGGTTGTTGAAATCTTCAAACAGTACAACGCCGACATGCTCAAGGCTGGACGGCCCTACCGCTACGGCTAAGAATTGGCCAAACGACCCGCCCCTTGCGTGGGGGCGGGTCTGAAAGAACGAAAGGCCGATGAAGGATTTCGGCAAAGACAAAGGTGGCACATGCTCACGTTCGAACATCTGAAAACGCAGGTATCCGAAGGTTCGGTTGATACGGTTTTGGTCTGCATGGTGGACATGCAGGGCCGGTTGATGGGCAAGCGTTTTCACGCGGGCCATTTCGTGGCTGGCGCATGGGAAGAGACCCATTGCTGCAACTACCTTCTGGCCACCGATCTGGAGATGGCGACACCCGATGGCTACGCCTCGACCAGTTGGGAACGGGGCTATGGCGATTATGTCATGAAACCGGACCTCAGCACCCTGCGCCCGGTGCCGTGGCTTGAAGGCACGGTGATGGTGATGTGTGACGTGCTGGATCATCACACGCACGAGGAAGTGCCGCACGCGCCGCGTTCAATCCTGAAAAAACAGGTCAGCCGTTTGAAAGCCATGGGTTATGACGCCATGACGGCGACCGAGCTTGAGTTTTTCCTGTTCGAGAAAAGCTTTGACCAGATCCGCAAGGAAGGATTCCGGGATCTGGAGCCGATCTCGGGCTATAACGAAGACTATCACATCCTTCAGACCACCAAGGAAGAGCATGTGATGCGTCCGATCCGCAACCATCTGTGGGATGCGGGCATTCCGGTTGAGAACTCCAAAGGTGAGGCCGAGACCGGACAGGAAGAGCTGAACATCAAATACGCGCCCGCGATGGAAACGGCCGAGTATCATTCGATCGCCAAGAACGCTGTGAAAGAGATCGCGTGGCAACATGGTCACGCAGCGACGTTCCTGCCGAAATGGCACCATGAGAAAGTCGGCAGCTCGTCCCACGTGCACCAGTCACTGTGGGCGGATGGACAGCCTGCCTTCTATGACGCCGGGGACGATCTGGGCATGTCGGCGCTGATGAAAAGCTATATGGCTGGGCTGCTGAAATATGCCCCTGATTACACTTATTTCATGGCACCTTACATCAACAGTTACAAACGCTTCATGAAAGGCACCTTCGCGCCAACGCGGATCATCTGGTCTGTGGACAACCGCACCGCCGGGTTCCGCCTGTGCGGTGACGGCACCAAGGCCGTACGCGTCGAGTGCCGAATTCCGGGCTCAGATATGAACCCCTATCTGGCGATGGCTGGCATGCTGGCGGCAGGGATCGCGGGCATCGAGGAAGGGCTGGATCTGCAACCGCCGACCAAGGGCGACGTTTATCAGGGTGAGACTGCCATGATCCCGGGCAACCTTCGTGCGGCGCGGGATGCGCTGCACGGATCGGTCATGTTGCGCGCGGCCATGGGCGATGACGTCGTCGACCACTATACCCGTGCCGCAGAGGTCGAGATCGAGGAGTTCGAACGCGTGGTCACGGATTGGGAAATTGCCCGCGGGTTCGAGCGGGCGTGAGGTCGGGTCACGCTGGGGGCTCTGCCCCCAGACCCCCGGGATATTTTGGGCCAGATGAAGCAGGGATCCTGTTTCTTTCGGAAATGGAGTGAAAATGGGGCAGATGTTGAAATGTGTCTCGCCGATCGACGGATCGGTTTTTGCCGAACGTGAAGTGTTGTCGCGAGAGGCCGCGTTCGGGGCCGCGGCGCGTGCTCGGGCTGCTCAGGCGGAATGGGCAGCCCGTCCGTTGCAGGAGCGGATCGATCTTGTGATGGCGGGTGTGGCCGCCGTTGGCGCCATGAACGATGAGATCGTGCCGGAACTGGCCCATATGATGGGACGCCCGGTGCGTTATGGCGGCGAGTTCGGTGGATTCAACGAACGCGCTAGCCATATGGCGGAGATTGCCGAGACGTCCATGGCAGATATCGCCGTCGGCGAAGACGAAACGTTCAAACGCTACATCAAGCGCATTCCTCATGGGGTGGTCTTTGTGGTGGCGCCCTGGAACTATCCCTATATGACGGCGATCAACACGGTCGCACCGGCGCTGATCGCGGGCAATACGGTCGTCCTGAAACACGCGACACAGACGTTGCTGGTGGGCGAGCGTATGGCGAAGGCATTCCATTCGGCAGGTGTGCCCGAGGACGTGTTCCAGAATGTGTTCCTAAGCCATGACGTGACCAACGACCTGATCGCGGGCAACGCATTTGACTTCGTGAACTTCACCGGATCAGTCGGCGGCGGTCAGGCGATGGAACGTGCCGCGGCGGGCACGTTTACCGGCGTCGGCACCGAGCTGGGCGGCAAGGATCCCGGCTATGTCATGGACGACGCCGACCTGAATGCCGCGGTCGACACGCTGATTGACGGTGCGATGTTCAATTCGGGCCAGTGTTGTTGCGGAATCGAGCGGATCTATGTTCACGAGAGCCTTTATGATGACTTCGTCGCCAAGGCAGTGGACATTGTGAAGGGTTACAAGCTGGGCAATCCGCTGGATGCCGAGACGACGATTGGCCCGATGGCCAATGTGCGGTTTGCCGATGAGGTGCGAGCCCAGATCGCCGAGGCGGTTGCAGCCGGTGCGGTTGCGCATATCGACACCTTCGCTGAAGACGACGGTGGCGCGTACCTGACACCGCAAATCCTGACCAATGTCACACATGACATGCGCGTGATGCGGGACGAAAGCTTTGGGCCCGTGGTGAGCATCATGAAAGTGTTCTCGGATGAGGAGGCCATCGCCTTGATGAATGACAGTGAGTTTGGCCTGACTGCCAGCCTGTGGACCCGCGATGTGGATCGTGCAGCGCGGGTAGGTGACCGGATCGAAACCGGGACCGTGTTCATGAACCGCGCCGATTATCTGGACCCCGGCCTGTGCTGGACGGGCTGCAAGAATACCGGGCGCGGCGGCGGTTTGTCCGTCATCGGATATCACAACCTGACACGTCCCAAATCCTACCACCTCAAAAAGGTAACGGGCTAAGGACGACGGCCTGCTTCGGACCCACCCCCTCGCCGAAGCAGGCCTTATTTTGCAAAGGAAACCTGACATGACACTTGTTGGAAACTGGTCCTATCCGACCTCCATCAAATTCGGAGCCGGGCGCATCAGGGAATTGCCCGAAGCCTGCGCCGCCGCCGGAATGAAGAAACCATTGCTGGTCACGGACAAGGGGCTGGCCGATCTGCCCATCACCAGCGCGACACTGGACATCATGGAAGCCGCGGGACTGGGCTGCGGCCTGTTCAGCGATGTGGACCCCAACCCGAATGAGAAGAACCTTGAAGCCGGAGTTGCGGCCTATAACGCAGGTGGTCATGACGGGGTGATCGCCTTTGGCGGCGGCTCTGGTCTGGATCTGGGCAAGATGGTCGCCTTCATGGCCGGTCAGACGCGCCCCGTTTGGGATTTCGAGGATATCGGCGACTGGTGGACACGAGCCGATGCCGACGTGATCGCGCCAATCATTGCCGTTCCGACCACCGCAGGGACAGGATCGGAAGTGGGCCGCGCGAGCGTCATCACCAATTCCGAGACCCATGCCAAGAAAATCATCTTTCATCCCAAGGTTCTGCCGACCGTGGTGATTTGCGACCCGGAGCTGACCGTCGGGATGCCCAAGTTCATCACGGCAGGAACTGGCCTGGACGCCTTCGCGCATTGTGTCGAAGCCTTCTCGAGCCCGCATTATCACCCGATGAGCCAGGGCATCGCGCTGGAGGGTATGCGACTGGTGAAGGAGTATTTGCCCCGTGCCTATGCAGACGGCACCGATATCGAGGCCCGCGCCCAGATGATGAGCGCCGCTGCCATGGGCGCAACGGCTTTCCAGAAGGGCCTTGGCGCGATCCACGCGATGAGCCACCCAATAGGTGCGGTATTCAACACCCATCACGGCACCACGAACGCCGTCTGCATGCCCGCGGTGCTGGACTTCAACGCCCCGGCCATTGCAGACCGGTTCCAGCAAGCTGCGGCATATCTGGGCATCGACGGCGGCTTCGATGGTTTCCGCGCCTTCGTGCAGAATTTCAACGACAGCCTTGGCATCCCCCGCACATTGTCCGAATTGGGTGTGACCGAAGCTTCTATCCCAGAGCTTGTCGAAGGGGCGATCATCGATCCGTCATGCGGCGGCAACCCGATTGAGTTGACGAAAGACAACCTGACGCAGCTGTTCAAAGCAGCGCTTTAAGAAACCAAAGGGCCCGGCGAAACTTGCCGGGCCCTTCGCGTTCGGATTGCCAAGATCAGATCAATGCCCGGTCAAAACCAGAGTGTTCACCGGCATCAGGATCAAACGCAGGCGCAGACCCGCGGCATGTACCACGCCGATCGTGTCGACCACGTGCAGAAAGGCCGCCTCCCAAAAGCCCAGATCCTCGTGCTCCAGCCGCTCGTGGTTGTCTGTGTAGACATTGGCCAGACAATTGCTGCCCGGCGGAATGTCATCGGCCATACCTTTGTATAGCGGCTCCATATAGACCAGAATCGAGCCCGGATTGTTGTTGGTCTGCACGTCCCGCAATTCGTCCGATGGGCGGATCTGGCCGGACGGGATGACATCCTGCACCTCGACCACCACGGTGGGGATCACGGTGAATGGCTTTGTCATGCAGCCCAATTCACCAATCATGCCCGGCTTGATAACCTGGGCAGAGAGCTGGTTGAAAGCGGCCTGAAAACGATCATGCCCTGTGTGCGATGGCACAAGAATGCCCGCGGGGCGCAACAATGGGCTTACGTAGTCACCGACCTGAAGGCCGAACTGTTCGACCCGCCCTGTGACGCCCGCGGTGATCACCGTCTTGTCCAACTCGGTCTGCGCAGCATCCAGTTGCGCAATGGCACTGGCCAGCTGCGCGGGGATCAGTTCTTCGATCTGCTGCTCAACCGCAGCACGTTTGGATTCCGCTGCAAGAACCTGGGCCTCTCGCTCGGCGACAAGGTTTTCCAGCCTCTCAATCTCGGCCAGTCTTACGGCGCTTGAACCCTCATCTCGCAAGGTTGTGTTGCGCTCAAGATCCTCCAGAGACTGCGCAAGCGCTGCCTTGGCACCTGCAATTCCAGCTTCCGCCTCGGCCAAATCGGTTTCCGCAACCTTAAGCGAGGCCTGCACCTGTGCAATCTGCGCATTTGCCGCCTGAACCTGAGCAGTCTGGCTGAAATCCTCGATCCGGAAGATCGGTTGTCCTGCGGTTACCAGTTCGTTGTTCTTGACGAAAACCTCGGAAACACGACCGCCCAATTGCGGCAGAATGGTCACCGTTCGGAAATAGGATGCCGCGGTTTTGCTGGCCGGATGAAAATAAAACAGTGTGGTAATGACGGTCAGCGCCAGAATGGCACAGGTGGTCAAACCCCAGCGCAGTTCGTACCACATGGTGAACAAGGTAATCTCGTGACCGATCCGCTTGCCCTGTACAAAACGGCGGAACAGATAGTCGGGCAGCACCGTTATCAGGGCGCAGAGCATGGTCTCGATCATATGGCTTGCTCCTGCGCGTCGCTGGGTTCGGATTCTGACGATGCCGGCA
The DNA here is from genome assembly GCF_056541565.1 of Ruegeria sp. AG6. Taxonomy (NCBI): domain Bacteria; kingdom Pseudomonadati; phylum Pseudomonadota; class Alphaproteobacteria; order Rhodobacterales; family Roseobacteraceae; genus Ruegeria; species Ruegeria sp. AG6. Next base: position 1,450,330 of record NZ_JBQFYQ010000001.1, read on the forward strand.
CCGTTGTTTCAGGCACTGGTTCCAGAACAGGTGACCGACCCAGAGAACGAATGGCATCGGCAATGTTTCGAAGCGGGGTGGCAAAATCCGGAAACTGAAACCCTGCGACCAATATTGCAGCAACCCAGAAAAGCCCATTATGGGTAAATAGCGCCAGCAGCGCCAGAATACCCACCAACTGAAATTGCGGGTGATTGTTTTCGTGGGCCATTTTTTCAGGAACCGAATGCAGCGTCAGGTATCCGACACCGATCAGCACCACCAGAACGACGAAAAAAACGACCATGGCGGAGAAAAGGTAATCGCTTCCGTCAGCTGCGACAACATATCCTGGAATATGCCCTGTGGCCATTGGATGAACGTCTGCTGCGGTCACCTTACCCTCCTGTTTATTTTGATACTTCTTTGACCGGGTTGAAGCACAATTTCAAGGCTGCTTATAGTCCGGAAAACCAAACGCGTGGCGAATGAGGAGCTTTGGCGTCAGCATGAAACTCAAGGAACCTGTAGCGTCTCTTTACAGGATGGATCGCAAGTCATGATTGATTTCCTGATAATCGGAGGCGGCATCGCCGGGCTGAGCGCCGGTGCGCGCCTGTCGCAGCACGGAACCGTGATGGTTCTGGAAGCGGAAGATGCCCTGGGCTATCACGCCTCGGGCCGGTCAGCGGCGTTGTTCGAAGAAAGCTATGGACCGCCTTCGGTCGTCGCATTGAACAAAGCGGGGGCTGCCTTTCTTCATACGCAGAATGGCGGTTACCTGACCCCGCGCGGATTGATGCTGGTCGGGGCAATTGACCAGCCCGACATGTTCGAAGCCGATTGCGCCGATCTGAACATGGTGAAAATACCGATGGATCAGGCGATATCGCGCGTTCCGATTCTGGATCCGGACAAGGTCGGGTTTGCAGCCATCAGCGAAGCGGCCTTTGACATCGATACGGATCGCCTGTTGCAGGATTTCGCCCGGACCATCCGGCAAAACGATGGAACGGTTTCGACGAAAAGCAGAGTCACCGGCATTCGAAAAGAAAAGCACTGGGTGGTTGAGGCCGGTGAGATCTTTGAAGCCCGCACTCTGATCAACGCAGCAGGGGCCTGGGTGGATGAGGTTGCACAGCTTGCGGGGCTGCCCGGTATCGACCTCACACCTCGCCGTCGGTCGATGGCGCGTCTACCCGCCCCCGGAGGGCATGACGTTTCCATCTGGCCGATGATGCTGGGCGCCGGCGAAACATGGTACGCCAAACCGGATGCGGGCAAGTTGCTGGTTTCACCATCCGAAGCCGATCCAGTTCCGCCACAGGATGCTTATGCCGATGATATGGTGCTGGCAGAAGGTCTGGCACGGTATGAGGAACTGATGACCGAGCCTGTCACAAGGGTGGAAACGAATTGGGCGGGCTTGCGCAGTTTTGCCCCGGACGGGACCTTGGTGCTTGGGCGCGACCCGCTGGACCCTTCGTTTGTCTGGTGTGGCGGTCAGGGCGGGTATGGTTTTCAAACCTCACCGGCGGCCTCGCAACTGCTGTGCGATCTTGTTGTCGGAAACACACCCGAGCTAGAACCTGACATAATAGGCATGTTGACCCCTGACAGGCTGGAACGATGATCAAACGCAGCCTCCCCTCGTCTGCAAGCGTCGCCAATGCGTCTGAAGATGGCAAGCTGGTGGCCCCGGCAGCATCCCGGAACACGGACGCCCTGTGTGCTGTGTTGCAAGAATGGGGCCCGCCCCAGGGCCACGCATTGGAAATCGCAAGCGGGACTGGTCAGCATGTCAGGGCCTTCGCCGAAGTGCTGCCCGGGCTGACCTGGCAGCCTTCGGAAGTTGACCCTGAGCGGCGCGTGAGCATCGATGCCTATACCCGCAACCTGCCCAATGTCGCGCGGGTCGCAGAACTGGATGCAGCGACATCAGGCTGGCACAGGCGGTTTTTCGGCCAGGATCTGATCGTTTTGATAAACTTGATTCACTTGATCAGTTGGCAGGAAACCAGAACCATCATTTCAGAGGTCGCACAATCCCTGTCACCAATGGGCCGGTTCATCTTGTACGGCCCGTTCAAACGTTCGGGCAAACTCATCAGTGACGGGGATGTCCACTTTCATAAGGCTTTGATCCAGCAAGACCCGCAAATCGGCTATAAAAACGACGTGGACATTCTGAACCTGTTCGAAAACGTCGGCCTGCTCGCGTTGGCACCGGTCGAAATGCCTGCCAACAATCTAGCGTTCATTGCCGAACGCCCTGACGTCTGATCGAGATCAAAGTCAAACAGCCGCAACCCAATTCATATTCCAGTTGCTAGATATGAAGAAGGGCACTCAGCAATGGCATGGCAAGAAAAACTCTCGGCAACACGAAAGAGTTTGCGAAACCTGAACGGATCCATTCCCGATACGTCACGCGCATTCGGAGCGCTTGGCAAAGCCGTCAAAGAGGGCGGAACGCTCGACTACAAGACCAAGGAATTCATTGCGTTGGGCATGTCAGTCACCCTGCGATGCGAACCCTGCATCACCCTGCACACCGAAGCTTTGATCAAGGCCGGTGCGACACGGGAAGAAGTGTCCGACGTGTTGGCCATGGCGATCCAGATGGGCGGCGGCCCAGCCATGATGTACGCGGCCAAGGCGCTGGAATGCTTCGACGAACTGTCTGGATGACAAAAAGAAAAGGCCCCGAAGGTTTCCGGGGCCTTTCTTCGATCAACCGTCCTTGCGGATGGTTTCGTTTTTCGGATCGTAGGGGCTGTCGCAGGTGACGACCGCATCCCACAGCTTGTCCTGAATTTTGACCTGCAGCTTGGTGCCTTCGACCGCCATTTCGGGCTTCACGTAACCCATGCCAATGGATTTCTCGAACGCCACCGAGTAGCCGCCCGAGGTCAATCGACCCACGCGCTCACCTTCCGGTGTGTACAGCGCCTCGCGGCCCCACGGATCTGCATCGTCCGGCCCGTCGATCAGCAGGGTGCAGCATTTGACGCGCACGCCGGTCTCTTCCAGCTTGGCCTTACCGTAGAAGTCCTTGGACAGGTCGACAAAACGCGGCAGGTCGGCTTCCAGCGGTGTCGCGTCGCGGCCCAGTTCGGTGCCGAATGCGCGATAGGATTTCTCCTGACGCAGCCAGTTCTGGGCTCGCGCGCCAACCAGCTTCATACCATGCTTCTCACCGGCCTTTTCAAGCAGGTCGAACAGGTAGTTCTGCATCTCGATCGGGTGGTGCAGTTCCCAGCCCAGCTCACCGGTATAGGCCACGCGGATCGCGTTGACCGGGCACATGCCCAGTTCGATCTGGCGCGCCGAAAGCCAAGGGAAGCGCTTGTTGGACAGTGCGGTTTCCGGATCGGCATCTTTGATGACCTCTTTCAGAACGTCACGCGACTTGGGTCCGGCGATGGCGAAAACACCCCATTGCGTGGTCACGTCCTGGATCTCGATGTAACCGAACTCTTCCATCTTGTCCTCGGCCGCCTTGCGCAGATAATCGGCGTCGTACTCGGTCCAGGCACCGGCAGAGACGAGGTAATAGTTGTTCTCGCCATTGCGGACGATGGTGTATTCGGTGCGGGTGGTGCCGTGCGATGTCAGCGCGTAGGTCAGGTTGATACGACCAACCTTGGGCAGCTTGTTGCAGGTGAACCAATCCAGGAACTGAGTCGCACCGGGGCCTTTGACGACGTGCTTGGTGAAGGCCGATGCGTCGATCAGGCCGACGCCTTCGCGGATCGCCTTGGCTTCTTCGACGGCATATTGCCACCAGCCGCCACGACGGAACGAGCGTGCTTCTTTGTCGAAGTTCTCGGGCGCATCGACAGGGCCGAAGTAGTTCGGACGTTCCCAGCCGTTGACCCAGCCGAACTGGGCACCGCGCGCTTTCTGACGGTCGTAGGCCGGAACGGTCCGCAGCGGACGGCAGGCTTCACGCTCTTCGTCCGGGTGGTGCAGGATATAGACGTGCTCATAGCACTCTTCGTTCTTGCGGGCCGCGAACTCGGTGGTCATCCAGTTGCTGGAATAGCGTTTGGGGTCCAGCGAGGCCATATCGATTTCGGCTTCGCCATCGACCATCATCTGCGCCAGATAATAGCCGGTGCCGCCTGCGGCAGTGATACCAAAGCTGAAACCTTCGGCCAGCCACATGTTGCGCAGGCCCGGCGCAGGACCGACCAGCGGGTTGCCGTCAGGCGTATAGCAGATCGGGCCGTTGAAATCGTCTTTCAGGCCGGATTCAGCACAGGACGGCACACGTTCGGCCATCGCCATGTACTGATCCGCAATCCGATCCAAATCCAGCGGGAACAGATCCGCGCGGAAGCTGTCCGGTACACCGTGTTCAAACCGCGCGGGGGCGCCATGTTCATAGATACCCAGAATCCAGCCGCCGCGTTCTTCACGGGCGTAGGATTCATTGTCGGCGTCGCGCACGACGGGGTGTTCCGGGTTGCCTGCTTCGCGCCATTTGACCAGTTCAGGGTCCTTGTCCATGACGATAAACGTGTGTTCGACCGGGATCGCCGGCATCTTGATGCCCAGCATCTTGGCGGTGCGCTGTGCGTGGTTGCCCGATGCAGTGACGACATGTTCGGCAGTGATCACAACCTTTTCGTCGCTTTCGACAAGGTTGCCGCCTTTTTCCACCATTTTGGTGCAGGTGACTTCCCAATGGGTGCCGTTCCAGTGGAAGGCATCCGCCTGCATCTTGCGCACGATCTCGACGCCACGCTGACGGGCCCCCTTGGCCATCGCCTGCGTCACATCAGCCGGGTTAATATACCCGTCTTCGGTATGGTAGATTGCGCCCTTCAGATCCGATGTCTCGATCAACGGCCAACGTTCCTTGATCTGCTCGGGGGTCAGCCACTCATAGGCAACATCGCAGGTTTCGGCGGTGGAGGCGTAGAGCATGTACTCATCCATGCGCTCCTGCGTCTGTGCCATGCGCAGGTTGCCGACGACGGCAAAGCCCGCGTTCAGCCCGGTTTCTTCTTCCAGCGTCTTGTAGAAGTCGACCGAGTACTTGTGGATGTGAGTTGTCGCATAGGACATGTTGAACAATGGCAGCAGACCAGCCGCGTGCCAGGTGGACCCGGACGTCAGCTCGTCCCGTTCGATCAACATCACATCATCCCAGCCCGCTTTGGCCAGATGGTAGGCAATCGAGGTCCCAACGGCGCCGCCGCCAACAACCAGTGCTTTGACTTGGGTTTTCATAACCGGGCGTCTCCCCTTGAAATCAGTTGACACCATATGGCGCACTTGAGGGGGATCGCGCGACATTCATCCGACCAGTGATATGAAAAAAACGACCCGATGATCGAATGCGGGTCGCAGATCTGACATGAAACCCGTGATCTCAACCGCTGGAGCGACAGCGCTTGCTTGTCCCGATCGTGGTGCAGACAAGTTTCCGAACTTCCTCTGACGGTGTCTTCGCCGCAGGTTCCTCGGGCTGTGAAGGTTGGGCATCAGCTTCAAGCCGACTTTCCGAAATCCCGACACGCGCGGATACCGAGGTAACATAACCTTTGAAGCCCAGCCCGTTTTCGGATGCCTTGGCCTGCTGATAATAGTCCAGCCCAACAACGGCGATCCCGCAGATCGCTGCAAACCCTGCCAGATATTTTGCGCTCATGTCGGCCACCTGTTCCTAACCGAGTCGGTGAGACCAGAACATGTGGACGATTTGAAGGCGCAATGCCGGCCAGAACGCGAAAACCGCTAGGATTGGCCCGCCAAAACCTTGCCGGGGTTCATGATGTTCTCGGGGTCCAAAGCAGCCTTGATTGCGGCCATATACTGCGTGGCGGCGCCCAGTTCCTTGATGAGGTATGGCCGCTTGCCCTGACCGATTCCGTGTTCACCTGTACAGGTGCCCTCCATTGAAATTGCCAGGTCGTTCAACCACCCGACAAACTCTTCGGCCTTGGCGACTTCTTCGGCGTTCTGCATGTCGATCAAAAGAAGCGAGTGAAAGTTCCCATCCCCCACATGCCCCACCATTGGCGCGAGCAAGCCAAGATCAGCTGCCTTCTGCTGAGTGCTTGTCACACACTCCGCCAGGCGCGAGATCGGCACGCAGACATCCGTTGAAATACCACGCGCGCCGGGGCGCAGTTGCAGACATGCCCAATACATATCATGGCGCGCCTGCCAAAGCTTGTTCCGTTCTTCGGTGGTCGAGGTCGCAGCAAAATCTGTACCGCCGAATTCCCGGGCGATCTGACCAAAGGTTTCAGCCTGTTCCGCCGCACCGCTTTCAGAGCCATGGAATTCCAGCAGCAGCAATGGCGTTTCCGGCAGGCTCAGCCCGGAATAGGCGTTTGCCGCCTGAACCGACATTTCATCCAGCAACTCTATTCGGGCGACCGGAATGCCATACTGAATGGTCATCATCACCGCGCGGCACGCGGCATCGACCGAAGGAAAGGAACACCTGGCCGAGCTGATCGCTTCGGGGATGCCCTGCAAGCGCAGAGTCAGCTCGGTGATGATACCCAACGTGCCTTCCGCCCCAATCAGAAGGCGTGCCAGATCATACCCGGCCGATGACTTCTTGGCCCTGTGACCGGTACGGATGATCTGGCCGTCCGGCATCACCGCCTCGAGGCTGAGAACGTTGTCCCGCATCGTTCCGTATCGCACCGCATTGGTGCCCGACGCGCGGGTCGCGGCCATACCGCCCAGCGAGGCATTCGCCCCCGGGTCAATCGGAAAGAACAAACCCTGATCCCGCAAATGGGTGTTCAGCGCCTCGCGCGTGACGCCGGGCTGCACGACACAATCCAGATCTTCGGCGTGGACAGCCAGCACCTTGTCCATCTGCATCAGATCGACCGAGATCCCCCCTGCTGGCGCATTCACATGCCCTTCCAGCGACGTTCCCGCGCCAAAGGGAATCACCGGCACCCGGTGCGCGGCACAGGTTTTGACAATTTCCGACACGTCCTGCGTAGTATGCGGGAAAACCACAGCATCCGGGCTCTGGTTTTCGATCCAGGTCGTGGTGTGCCCGTGCTGTTCACGGATCGCGGTACCCGTTTGCAACCTGTCGCCAAAACGTTGTTTCAGAACGCCTATGACGGTTTCAATACCTGTTTCATTCCGAGGCAAAGCGGTCGCCTGCACCATCGTCATCCTCCCCTGTCCCAGCACGTTGCGGGCCGTTCAGTCCATGACTAAAGGGCCCGCCAAGTGCCGGCAATCCCCACAAATACCGAGGCCCTATTCGCCCAGCGCAATACCTTCGCGACGGGGGTCGGCACCACCGCTCAGCCCGTCTCCGATTTCGATGGCGTGAAGGCCAGATGTCAGGTCACGCGGGTTTACCTCGAACCCAAACTGGGTCAGCCCGTCGGAAAAGCCTTCGGCAGCGGTCCCGGCCTCGACATCATATGTTCCGAAACGATTGACAAGATGCGGCAGCGACACGGCTTGTTGCACATCCATGCCCCAGTCGGCCCATGCGATGATCGATTTGGCCACATAGCCGATGATCCGACTGCCGCCCGGCGAGCCAATCGCCAGAACCGGCGCGTCATCCTGCATCACGATGGTCGGGCTCATGGACGAACGCGGGCGTTTTCCGGGTTCCAGCCGGTTGGCGATCGGCACACCATCGCTGTGGGTCTTGAACGAAAAATCCGTCAGTTCGTTGTTCAGAAGGAACCCGTTCGTCATCAGACGTGAGCCAAAGCCGTTTTCGATGGTCGTGGTCATCGACAGCACGTTGCCATAGCTGTCTACAATCGAGATATGCGAGGTCGAAGGCAGCTCCAGCGACACATCATCCGCCCAGTTCAGCGCGTGGTCGAACTCCGGCTGACCGGGCCCGACATCTGCCAGCGCGCCTTCGGTGTTCAGCAATTCCGCTCGTTGCGACAGGTAGGCCGGATCAACCAGCCCCTTGGTCGGCATGGGCACGAAATCGCTGTCAGCCATGTACCGGCCCCGGTCCGCAAAGGCGAGGCGCGAAGCGTCCCCGATCAACCGCCAGGCCTCGGCGCTTTCCGGCCCCATAGCCGCCAGATCATAGCCGTTCAGCATCCCCAGAATTTGCCCCACGGTCAGCGCACCCGACGACGGCGGGCCCATGCCGCAGACTTCATAGGCGCGGTATTCCGCGCAAACCGGCTCGCGCTCGATCACCTGATACAGCGCAAGATCCGCACCGGACAGAACACCAGGATTGCTTGGAGCATTGCGAACCGTGCGCACGATATCCGCGGCAATCTCACCGCCATAGAATCCTGCCGCCCCGTCACTGGCCAACACACGCAGCGTTTCGGCATAAGCCGGGTTCATTAGGCGCTGCCCCTGTCGCAGCGGTGCGCCCCCCGGCAGGAAATATTCAGCGGTTTCCGGGAAGCGTGACAGGCGCTCGGCATCTTTTTCGACCAGGCTGGCCAGACGTGGGGACACCAGGAACCCTTCATCCGCCAACCGGATTCCATCGGCAAACAATCCGGGCCACGAGGAACGCCCCCAGCGGCGATGCGCCTCTTCCAGCAAAGCAGGTGTGCCCGGCGTCCCCACGGACAGCCCACCGACAACCGCATCGAAGAATTTCAGCGGCTCACCGTTTTCGTCCTGAAACACGGTCGGTGTAGCCGCCAGCGGCGCCGTTTCTCGCCCGTCCAGAGTTGTCATCTGACCGGTCGCTGCATCGTACCAGACCAGAAACGCACCGCCGCCCAAGCCCGAGGATTGCGGTTCGACCAGGCCCAGCACGACCTGCACCGCAACCATGGCGTCTGCGGCAGACCCACCTGCGCGCAATACTCTGGCACCGGCTTCCACCGCCAGCGGGTTGGCCGCGGCGACCATCCAGTTCTGGGACGTGACCGGAACGCCATCCAGTTTGGCCTCGAGCGCCGCGATGACCTCGTCGGTCATGGCCTGTACCTGCCCTTCCGTGGCCGTTTCGGGCGCAACGGCATCGGCCGCTTCCTGAGCGACCCCCGGAGTTGCAAAACAAAATGCAGAAAACAGTAGAACTGAAACACGTCTCATCTGATCAAATCCTCCGATACATCCCTGATTATCAAAACTGCGCGCCGAACACGCTCTGAACAAGTCCAACCCGCACGCCATCAGCAAATGGCCGGTGTCCGCAGCACGCGTTAAGCCTTTGCGTCGCCCACCAATCGATCCTGATCATAGCGGGTCATACCGCGGAACTCGGGCAACCAAGCTTCACGCCGGATGACCCAGCTTTCATATGTTGGCGCCAACTGATCTGGCGCATCAAGGCATCCAAGATGCACCTCCACTTCGGTTCCGCTGCGCGCAAAGACCGGAGAGCCGCAGCCGGGGCAAAAATACCTGTTAGCATAACCACGCGCTTCGCCGGAAACCTCTATTCTGTCGTCCGGGAAAACGGCCGCCGCATAGAAAACCGCGCCATGATGCTTGCGGCAGTCCAAACAGTGACAGATTCCGACCCGCAGAGGACGACCCGAAGCCCTGATGCGCAGATTTCCACAACGGCACCCTCCTTCATAGACGTCCATTCCTGCTCCTTTCCAGAGCGCTAGAGCATTGCTGGCACAACCTGATCCGGCGGGCGGTGGCCATCTTCGAAGGTCTTGATGTTGATGATGACCTTCTCGCCCATCTCCACCCGGCCCTCGAGCGTGGCTGATCCCATATGAGGCAACAGAACCACATTGGGCAGCTGCCGCAGGCGCGGGTTCACGTCAGTGCCCTGTTCGTAGACATCCAGCCCCGCCCCCGCAATTTCACCTGCGCGGATCATCCGGGTCAGAGCGTTTTCGTCCACAACTTCACCACGTGACGTGTTCACGATCACTGCCGAGGGTTTCATCAGTTTCAGACGACGTGCGTTCATCAGATGGAAGGTCGACGGCGTTGAGGGGCAATTGACCGAGATCACATCCATCCGCGCGACCATCTGATCGAGGCTTTCCCAATAGGTTGCCTCCAGCTCCTGCTCGGTCTCGGTGCGCAACCTGCGGCGGTTGTGATAATGGACTTGCATTCCAAACGCTTTCGCACGCCGCGCCACCGCTTGCCCGATCCGGCCCATGCCCAGAATGCCCAGACGACGACCACCGATACGGCCTCCCAGAAACGCGGTGGGCGCCCAGCCGGACCAATCTCCCTGCTGCATCACGCTCAGACCTTCGGGAATGCGTCGGGTAACGGCCAGAATCAGGGCCATGGTCATGTCGGCGGTGTCATCGGTCAGAACCCCCGGCGTGTTCGACACCAGAATCCCACGCTGGCGCGCTGTGGACACGTCAATATTGTCGACACCGGCACCGTAATTGGCGATGAGCTTCAGCCTTTCGCCCGCCTGCCCCAGCAGACCGCCATCAATCGCATCAGTCACCGTAGGCACCAGGACATCAGCGTCCTGCACTGCGGCCACCAGTTCTTCGCGCGTCATCGGAGTGTCATCGTCGCGCAAGCGCACATCAAACAACTCGCTCAAACGTGTTTCGACCGCTTCGGGCAACCGTCGCGTAACGACAACACTCAAACGTTCTCTTGGCACCTCGGCCCTCCCACTGCTTTGCAAACGGACGCGCGCCATGGCATCGTGGCGCAGGATAAGGCGGGGCACAAGAACCCCTTTGGCATTGAGTCGACCTTTTTTCGGAACCGGATCAACAGGCATAAGAGCAGGCAGTCAGTGAGTGGTATTCGACCGGTAAATCGCCGCTGTCTGGCGGCACTATCCGTATTTCTGATCATGTTCGGCGCATGGGCTGCTCATGCCGACGTGAAACGAGGATCCGTCACCAACCTCCCCCTGCCCCGTTATGTCTCGATGAAAGCAGCAGAAGGCAACGTGCGACGCGGACCTTCTTTGACACATCGAATCGACTGGGTGTTCAAACGGCGCGGAATGCCGCTTCAGGTCACTGCCGAATACGGCAACTGGCGACGGGTTCAGGACCGCGACGGCGCCGGAGGCTGGGTTCACTACGCCCTGTTGTCGGGTGTTCGGACAGTACTGATTGAATCCGAAATGCTGCCTGTCTATGCCCGACCCGATCCGACCTCCCCCGTGAATGCGCATTTCGAATCCGGGGTCGTGGCCCGACTGGGAACCTGTTCGCTGGACTGGTGCCGGATCACCGCCGGCGGGTATCGGGGTTGGACCTTGAAGTCGAACCTTTGGGGGGTCGACCCGTCCGAGATTCGCGAATAACCACAGGGCCGACCTTCCCCCGCGTTGCGGACACGCGACAAGGTGTTTGAGTTTCCTGCCGATATGCTGTGAAACTCGACCAAAACGGAGGCGATCATGCGCGCAGTTACATATTCCAACTTCGGAGACCCGGCCGATGTCCTGCGGATACAGGACCTCTCTCCGGTCCCGCCGGGTCCGGGCGAGGTCACGGTAGAGCTGTCCTTTTCCGGAGTGAACCCTTCCGACGTCAAAGCCCGCGCCGGGACCAGACCGGGCGTGACAGAGCCTCCGTTCCCCCTGATCATCCCGCACAGTGACGGCGCTGGTGTGATTTCGGCCGTTGGCGACGGAGTATCCGCATCTCGGATCGGGCAGCGCGTGTGGATCTGGAACGGGCAATGGCAACGCCCTTTCGGCACCGCCGCCAGCCACATCACCCTTCCCGATGCCCAGGCCGTGGCTCTGCCGGATGCGGTGTCGATGCAGACCGGCGCGATTCTGGGCATTCCCGGTCTTACCGCCTGCCACGCGGTGTTTTCAGGCGGCTGTCCCGATGGGCAAACGATCTTGATACACGGTGGCGCGGGCACCGTCGGCTTTCTGGCCGTTCAGCTTGCCAAATGGGCAGGCGCGCGCGTGATCGCTACCGCCAGCCCTCGCAACTTTGACCGGGTCCGAGAAGCCGGCGCAGATATCGTGATTGATTACGCCAGCAAGGATCTTTCCTCCGAAATTCTCGATGCAAATGAAGGAAAGACAATCAGCCGAATTATCGACGTCGAATTCGGCCGGAATATTCAAACAAACGCCGCGGTCATTGCCGAGAACGGTCGCATCAACGCCTATGGCTCTGCCCAAGACATGGCCCCCGTGTTTCCATTCGGACCGATGATGTTCAAAGCCATGACGCTTGAGACCATTTTGATTTACCTTCTTCCGCTGGATCTTCGTACCGATGCCGTGAAGACCCTTCACAAGGCATTGACGGATGGCGCTTTGACCTGCCCTGTTCAAAAGGTCTTTGCACTGGAAGAATGCGCATCTGCGCATGCAATGGTGCAGGATGGAAACCGGACCGGAGCCGTGTTGATCGACACCCAATGACTGCCCTGAAAAAAATCGGTTCAACCTGAGTTTTTTTGACAAAACGCTCTTGATCCCCGCCAACAACAATCGTAGATAGCCGCTCACTGTTGGGGTGTAGCCAAGTGGTAAGGCAGCGGTTTTTGGTACCGTGTATCGTAGGTTCGAATCCTACCACCCCAGCCAGTTCATCGGAACATCGTTACTTCGATACCCGTGGCACCCGTTTGCCACGGAAAATGCCCCCGTTTATGCCCCAGTGGTTTCGGGTGTTCTGACACCCTCTGACCTCTTCTCTTTCCTAACCTCTAGCAGGGGTTCTATGGGGGTGGGGAATAGGTATAAGTAATGAATAGAAACCGGAGGATAGAGAGACCCGAGTATCCTCGTTCCTGATCCATAATACACAGAGGGAGGAGGAGGTTATGGGGGAGATAGAGAACCCATGGCACTCGCGGCCAATCGACGTTCACCGCTGGTCGGATCATCCAGAGGTGGCAGAGTTGGTCGACCGTATCTGGGA